>CAYLQY010000007.1:0-140468 GCA_964386325.1 uncultured Erysipelotrichaceae bacterium
TTTCAACCCTTTCGGTTTATTTTGGTATACAACTATAAGGGGTAATATTTAATAAAGGAGCCATTATGGATAATATAGACTACTATTCAATTGGTGCTCGAATTCGTAAACAGCGCGAATTATTGAAATTATCACGTGAGCAACTAGCTACCGAGTTAGATGTAACTTCTAAGTTTATATCTGACATCGAACTTGGGCAAAAAGGAATGTCGTTAAAAACACTGATTGCTTTATCAAAAGTGTTATCGATACCTACCGACTTCATACTATTTGGAACAAACAACACTTCCGCAACAAGTCCAGAAGATAAAATTTATCTAACAAGTGCCAATCCAATTACTGATGCTGATAAGCTTTCGTTTATTACAAATTATATCGCTGAGAATTTTGAGCCTAAAAAAAAGTAGAAACCATTTAGTTTCTACTTTTACTTTTTAAAAATGTTGTGAAATCTTCATTTCGTCACTACTTTGTATTTCTTGTTCTTCGTTCTTTACTTTGTGCCATCTTCTTCCAATAAAGTATATAACAATGTTTACGATCATAAAGAAAATCATTAATATCGTATAACTGTCAACAATTACCATTGGCAACAAAATATTTTCTGTAAGGAAAAACACTATTAATGCAATAACTGTAACAATAATACCTAAAACTCGATAAATACGTTTTCGGTGTACTAGTTTATTTTCCATCTCTGGATTTTGATTTAGTTCTTCCTCTGTTGGTTCTATGTCATCTTCGCGTTTTGATAAAGCTAGAATAACTGTGAAAATTAGCCCAATAATTGTAACGATAAGATTCACAAGTGCCCAACTCCTACCATTTCCAAGTATACCTGCAAGAGGCACTGCATCTGCATCAATATTAAGAAATTCACCAATACTCTTAGCTGGAGGCTTTGGAGTATCAGATGGTCCTACTGGAATTACAACTGCTTCCGCTGTTGGCTCTGGTGTAGTCACAACTTCCACAGTAGGAGTTGCAGTTGGTTTTGTTGTCATAGTAGGTTTTGGGGGTGGTGATCCTGTTGGTTTAACCGTTGGAATTGGTTCTGGGATTTCCTCTGGACTTATTGTTGGAGGTTGTGGAGATGGGGTTGGGGTTGGAGTTGGAGTTGGAGTTGGTATACTCAATTTTTCAAACATCGCAACAAATGTCATCTCCCCATCAAATTTTTTGATGCGTATTTCATCTGTTGTATTATAAACATTTCCATCCAAATCTATCCATTGCACAAATTTATATCCGGCTGCAGGCTTACCAACTATATCCTTCGCCATAGGACTTACTTGTGCAATTTGACTGTACTTATTATTAGTATCATAGCGTGTAACATATTCATATTCTGATACTTTATTCGTATTTGTTACAAATCCAGTACCATTTACTTTTACTTCATAATTGAATCTTACTTGGTAGATATCCGCAATTCCGTCAGAAATATCTTTATTGTCTATATCTTTGTCTCCAACAATATCAACATAGTAGTATAAATTAATAATGTTCATTTTAGAATCAAGCGCAATTGTAATAAATTCAGAATCTGAACTATCATACACATATCCAGGAATACTAATTTTTTCATTTTCTGCAACGATTTCTGAACGATACGGCGCTTGTGCTGATTTAGAAGTAAAAATTTCTGTATTTGTTTCCTTATTCCAATAATGAACTGTATAGCCAACATCAATTGCTTTATAAAGCGCAATTAGTGTTGTTCCTTTTGGAACTCGACTTCCAACTGTTAAGGAATATTCTTCCGTTGGATTATTTTCATTAACATATTTTTCAAATACATACCCTTGATAACTATTTCTTTGTAAAGCATCACTTTTTACGGAAATAGTTTTATTAATTTCTTTTATCCAAACAGATTCTTCACCTACATATGTATTTTTATCAATCCCTGCTACTCGTTCAATAATTGTATAGCTTGCAATCTCTTGAATCTTTGTATAGTAGATATTGATAACATTCAAGTTTTCGTTTTCTAAAATTGTGATTTCAGTTTTATCTGAATGGTCTAATTTATAACCTTCTGCTGTTAAGTCTTTCTGAACATCTATTGTCTTTATCTTTGTGTTAAAATCTGCATTTCCTATTAACTGCTCATTAATAACTAAATCTGTTTTTCCATCATTAAACAAATAGTTCACTTTATACTGAAGACTCTTTGGCACATAAATTGCTTTTACAATTGTACCAGCAGCAATTTTATCCATATTATCCAAATCAAAAACTGTTCCATCTGCTAACTCATAATGAGATAGTGAATAACCAGGATATTTATTTGTTTGATTCGCTCTAATCTCTTCATGGTTAATTTGAACAACCTGTGGATCATTTACCCATACATCCATTTCTGTTCCAATATAATCTTTTCCTGTTTGATGTGTGCCTTCAATATAATCTTGAATTGTATAAGATAAATCAGTTACATCTTTTTTATAGTTAATTGTGATTATTGTTTTATCTGTAACTAATGTGCCTTCACTAAAATTAGGCGAAATTGTGTCAATGACATATCCAATAAAAGCATCTGTTATTTTTGGATTCAATGAGCCTACTACTATTGGTAATTTTTTCTCAGTCGTTCCTGTCCAAATAGTAGTCTTATATGTTTCTGGTACTATTAGATCATTCACCTTATGATTTACTGTGTACAAAATCTCTTCCATCGTACGAGTATAATAAAGCTTTAGTGTTGTACCCAAAGTACCTTCAGAATTAATTTTATTAATTGATTCCGTTGTTGAAGGAGCATATGTATAATTATCAAATATTTTTATATAATCATTTGCATAGTATTCTTCATTGGGAACATAATTCTTAGTAATTGTATCTCCAGTTTCAGCGGTTTGCTTTGTATATGTACTATCCGCATTTTGTAAATAATATTCAACTGTAAACACAAATGTCGCTGGGAGAGTACTTTCTTTATATCCATAAAATAAGTTGATTTGCTTGTTTATTGGACTTAACACAAATAGTGTTGAAGTAGCACTTGTTGCACCAACTGCATCTGGCACATATTCATATGTTTTACCACCAACATTAATTGTAGCCGGTGGTGTTATTGTATATGAAGCATAACCTAAATCCGCTTTTCCATTTTGTGTAAAGTAATCACTCAATAAACTTACTCTTTTTTGGAAATTTGTATCCGGAATTTGATTATTCGCTTGATCTATTAATTTCCCGTTCTCATTCACTAGATAATAATTAAGATGAATTAACCCTGTCTGACCAATCGTTAATTTAGGTTTATCGAATGCTCGCGATTGATTATCACCATTATAATCATCATAAGTGAGAGTTGCTTCTTTATTTGTATCTACAATTCCTGTCACAACATTTCCATCTTTGATTTTAATATAAATGGATAATGTTTGTCGTTCTTCTGAAATATTACCTACATTCCAAGTTACTTCACTTGTTAAGGGATCATATTCAGCTGTTCCTATTGATGCTTCTAGCCGAGCTTTTCCACCTTCATCAACCATGACTTCAAATACATCATCATTGATTACATCTTTAATAATAGCATTAGTTCCAGCAATACTAATTTCGTTCGCAATTTTATTATAAATCGATGCTAGATCACTCTTATTAGAAACATTATATGCAAAATCATTACTACTATTTGTTGCAAGTGGTAACAAATTATTATTGAAAATTTCGCTACCTACTTCTAGGCCAACTGTATACACCACACCTAGATTTCTTAGTGCATCAATTTTCGATTTACCATCCACTTCTGGTGAATCAGGCATCCCATCACTCATAAAAACAATGAACACTGGATTTGTTTTGGATTCTCTTTTATTGATGGTTTGTACTGCTAAATCAATTGCATTATTATAATTTGTGTTTCCAGTAAACGATATGCTTTTGCTGTCTGATCCCCATAAAGCTGTGCTATAAAAATCCTTAGCTTTCACAGTTCTTGTTGCTCCACCTGCAATATAAAGTGTTTCATTAGCATCGGCAGATTTAAATCCTGTTCCTATTTCAGAAGCACTAGAATTAAATTGAATAGACATAATGCGATTATTTGGATTAAATCCATAAATTTTCTCAGAAAATTCAATCACTGCTTCTTTTAATGAATCGACACGATTATTATCAACTATACTTCCCGAAGTATCTAGGATAAGCAATATATCGGATGGTTTTTCAATAGAATTACCAAAAACAGAGAAGTCAATCCGAGCTTCCCCCTTTGATTCATCTACCCATGTCGCCGTTTTTTCATAAAACACTGCCCCTGGATCTGTATTTGATGAAAACGCACTGACTAGCAAGTCGACTTCTGTATCCTGTAATGCTTCATCATTAATTTTTGGTTCATCTATTGGTGGTAAATATTCATACTTAAAAGTAACTGTATTATCTGTTTCCATCAATTCAAGTTGTTCTTGACTAACTTCTAATAAACTATACCCTTCCTTGAGTTGTATATAATCCATTGTTTTGATTATATTTCCTACTTGTAAATCATGTATTACTATTTCCTCTTGGAATTGACTATCTCCATCCATATAAATATGAACTGTATTTAGTGAAGTTGTAGTGACTTCTTCTACATTTCCTTCTACTACACTTGTTTCCTCATCTGGAACATTTTCTGTATTTGGAGATGTTTCTACTATTTCGTCATCTAAGCGAACAATAGATCTAGCTGTTGTATTTAACACATTAGTTGGAAAAAGCATAAAAATTAATAACCCAACTAAAAGTATCTTTATTGATTTGTATTTCACATGATACCTCCTCTCACCTTAAGTTATTTATTCAGTGTTGTGCTAAAATTATCTATCAATTATATTATGACTCAAAAAACTTTAAAGTGTTGCATATTTTTGATTTTTAGTCACCTTTTTTACTATTTTTCATAGTTTTATTGCTTAAAAAAGAACTGATACTTTACTACTTAGCAGCATCAGTTCTTTTATTTTTTTAAAAATGTTGTGAAATCTTCATTTTTTCATTACTTTTTGTTTCTTGTTCTTCTTTATGTTCTACATGCCATTTTCTTCCAATGAAGTAAATTACGATATTTATAATCATGAAGCCAAGCATTAGAACTGTGTATTCATCTACTAGCACCATTCGTAACAAGATGTTTTCTGTTAAGAAGAATATTACCAACATAATTACCGCTACAATAATACTAAGCGTGCGATAAATACTCTTACGATAAAATTCTCTAGGTTTTATACTTGGATATACTTTTAGTACTTCCTCATCGAGTTCTTCTACATCTTTACGTTTCGATATAACTAATAGAATTGCAAAGATAAGTGCAATAATTGTTGCAAATAGATTTATAATTGCCCAATTTTTACCATTTCCAAATATTCCTGCGAAAGGCATTGCATTCTCATCAATATTTAAGTAGTCGCCAACGCTCTTTGTTGAAGAATCTGGCGTTACTGTTGGTTTTGTTTGCTCACTACCTTCAGTAGTTTCTAATGTCGGTGTTTTATTTCCAACATTCTCATCTTCAACTTTAGGTGTGGTTTTGTCATTTGGTTTAGTGTTTGGATTTTCATTATCACCTGGAATTCCTGCTTTACATGATTGACTCGCTTCATCCCAAACATATCCAGCTGGATAACCATCATCTTGGCAAGTTCTTTCTCCATCTGGATTTGGAGGTATTACAACTATTTTTGGAAGAACAGTTACTGAAATTGTAATCGTTACTGTTTTAGTATCATCCATTGGATCAATAGCTGTAAATGTTAATGGATAAGTACCTCCATTTGTTCCAGCAGCTTTAATCGCATTTAATTCAACTTCATTAATTTCGATTGTATCGATTTCAAATCCATGAACAACATAGTATGCTTTTACGTTTGCTAATTCAATTGCTTTATCGATTGTCATTGGCGAAGCATCTACATATGGAATAATAAAGTCATTCGCAATAATTGCAAGACCATCCTTAATTTCAGTGTTAATTCCTTCTACAAATACTGGAACTGTAACACTTACACTTAAATCAACACCATCAACTTTTTCAGTTGCAGTGAATGTAAGGTTGAACATACCACCTTCTAATCCTACTGATTTAATTGCATTTAATTCGTCAATATCAGCACTGATTGAAGTAACCGCAATTCCACTCTTCACTAACACAGAAAGTGCTTGTGCACGAGCTACTGCTTCATCATTCTCTAAAGCAACAGCTTCATCATGAGTGAGTGAGAATCCTTTTGCTGTAAGTGCAATGCTATCTGAAGTTCCATCTGTAACTTCGGTTTGTACACCCAGAACAACTACTTTCGCAGATGTTTCTGCATATAAATCTTTTGATGTCGCTGAATATCTTTGATTATAAATACCACCTAAATCATCTACATTATTAATTGCATCGATGTCATCGGTATTTACATCTACGTCTATACTTGCAGCTGTTTCAATAATATAAGAAACGGCATTTCCTCTTATTACTGCATTGAGGGCATCGTATAGTTTTGCTTCTTCATTTGTTAATACAAATCCACTAGCACTAATTCCTAAATGCTTTCCATCAGCACCAGGTCCTGTTGGATCAGGTGTATTAGTACCTTTTACAACAACAATAATCGTACGATTTGCAATTGTAGTACCATCTGTGGATTGAATCACTACTTCGACAAGGCCTCCTTGAGGACCAGTTGCTTGAATCTTCGCTAATTCTTCGTCTGTTGTATAAGGAGCATATGTTTGCCCTGTTACACGATTCCATGAAGTAGCATTTGAATTCATAATGATATCGTCTTTTGTTAATGTTTCAAGATCAGCATAATCAATTGTAAATCCTGAACCCGTTAAAATGATATCTCCTTCTTGATCAACATTTTCTGTATCCATAACTAGTGCATTGAAATGTATATCATTATTCGCAACAGTCACATTTGCTGTGTTAACTGGTGTTTTAGTAACATCACCTGTGTAGTACCAACCAACATGTGTTTTTCCGCTTGTTGGTAATACTGCTGGTTCTATTGCCCCCACTGTACTTCCAATAGCGATATCTGTTTGTTGACGATATACACCCGCTGTATTTATTGAACCTTCAGAAGGGTTGATATTGAAGTAAACCGTATATCCAACACGTCCTACTTGCGCTTCAACATAAACTGGTTGATCTGATGTAAAGCTTTGACTTGTTAGATTTGCATCCGTTTGAATAACAATATGTGAGTTATCTAGATTTGTGTAATAATCTTTCACTCCTCCTACCTCATCATAGAATTTCCATCCTTTGAATCCATATAGTGATGGCGTTGCAATTGTTTTTGTTATGCTTGTACCACTTGGTCTTGCTGTATTTGTTGAAGAATAAGTACCATCACCATTTAAATCGCGTGTGATATATTCAACTTTTTGTACGGCTGTTAAGCTATCCAAAACTGTTAACTTACTATCATCTTGACTCACGTAAACAAATTTAACTTGATATTTATCAGCTATTCCATCGCCAATATCACCATCAGGTCCACCTAAATCAGTATCATATTTTGCTACAAAGTTCATATCACTTGTGATTGGCATATTAGCTAATGCAGCTGGACTAACACGTGTTTCTACTCCTGCTCCATCTACCATTACCCAATAATCAAACGCAAATCCTGCATTCGCTTCTACTGCTGGATAAATTAAACCCGCATCTCCATGAGGAACGGTAAATGTAGCATTATCAGTATCCACTAATACACCACCCGCAGTTGTAAATTCTGTGTTTGTTGTACTAATTATTCCTTGAGTACCTTTATTGAAAATTACTGTACGTGGAATTCTTTCATAGACTACTTCAAAGATAATTCCACAAGGGTCTCCATTTAGACCACCAATATTATCAACAAGGAGTGTTCCTTCACGGTTATCTCCATTGAAGTTAAATGTTAATGCTGTTACTGGCGTAGCTGCAATAATTGCGTTAATATTTGTGTCATTTGAAACGCCTCTATTCCATACTTCTAGTGTTTCAACACTACCATCTACTGCTGTATTTTTTAAGACATATGCTTTAACTGTAGCAATTTGATAATTATCATTTGATTTAAATCCAATACCTACATCATAGTAACCTACGCCTGGTTTTGGAGACATTTTACCAAATTCTACGACTTTTCCTGTTGCTGTATAATCTGCAGCATTAAATGATGCTGCACCAAAGTTATTAAATTGTGTATCATCTTCAACGTGTTTAATTGCTGTAGTTCCATTACCATCTTGAATCACACTAATGTATGGTTTACCTGCAAATTCAGCGTAGAATGTTACATTTCCTGTAATAACAAGTGTTGTTGGATCACTTACTTGTCCAATTTTCTTACCTGTTGCAGGACATCCACCAACATTGGCTTCACAATCCATTTCATAACTCCAATAAGCAAATTCAAAGACATCTTTCCACTTAACATTTGTTGTTTTAATTGTAGTTGGAACTGTTAATCCTGTTCCTTGTGTTAAGTAATTCACTTTTTGATTAGCTGATACTGCACCAATTGAATTTCCGTAAGCATCAAATCCTGGTGTTCCAGCATTTTCATTTCCTATCTTGAAGTTAACATTGTATTCTTTTGCGGCAAATTGAGGTTGGAAACGACGTGGACTTTCAATTACAACTGCTTGTAATTCTGTATCTGTTGTTGCTACAACATTATTACTGTCTACATCTTTCCATCCTGTAAAGTTGTAACCATATGCTGGTGTACTTCTAATAGTGCCTAAAGTATCTCTTAATTGTGCACTAGCTAATGATAATCCTTCATTTACATTTACATTTTCAGTTACTTTGCTCTTTTGTCCTACTGCATTTTCTTCAAATGTAACTGTCGTAATATTGCGTGTAAATGTTGCTGTTACTACATTGGTATTTGTTGCGAATACTTTTCCTGCAGCTTCAATAGAAGCTGCATCATTCCATGAATATCCTGCAAATCTCCAGCTTGTAAATGTATAGTACTGGTCAGCCAGCGCAGTTGGAATATCAGTTTCAAGAAGTGAAACACGAGTTAATGTGTTTGTTGTCCAGTTTGCTGGATTCATTTCAGGATTTGGATATAATCCTGTAGTATTTAAGCCCACTAAACGTGTTTTATAAACTGTAAATGCATCTGTTGTATTTGCAATTGTTGTACCGTTTTTACTAATTGAACCTCCAACTGATGTTTTTATATCAATTCTTACTTGATATTTATCAGGGATTCCATCACCTTTAGGCGTGCCATCAGGTTCATAATCACCCACAACGTCTACTTCAAAAATTGGATAATATGTATCGTATTTATTTGATGTTACTACAGTTGGATCTGCGAGGCTTCCTGTTGAATTTCCACGAACTATTCGACGCCATCCTGCAAACGCATATCCTGTTGGTGCTGTAACTGTTGGAACATCAGCTAACGCAACTGTTCCAGTTGTAGCCGTTGGAGTTACCACTTGTAGTAACACTTCTTTACTATTTGTACTATCAGTCCAAGTTCCAGTTATAGTTGTTCCCACAACTGTTTTTGAGTCATCACGCATGAAAGTCACAAATGTATCTTTGTAAACTTGGTAAGCTGATGTTGTTTCAAATGGTTCATTAAAGAAATTAAACGCACTAATAGTAGCATTTTTTGTTGTTAAATTATAACCCGATAATGTTTCCGCAACACCCGTTAATATGATGCTAACTTTACTATCTGATTCTTTGTTTGTAACAACTGTTGCGTACGTTGCACCATCTACTAACTGATATGGTGTAGTATCTGAAATTTTACCAGTGCCGCTTAGTATTGCACTAAAAGTAATTGATTCTCCAACTTTTGTTCTTATTGAATTCGTTGAAATTGATAACTCTGGATTTTGATATAATCCAATATTTACTCTTTTTTGATTTAACTCATCTTGGGTAACATACTTGACTGGGTTAAATCCTGTTGTATCGGCATAAAATTGTATACCTTCTGTTTGATCATTAAACTGTCTTGGGAAGTTATTATTTATATTTGTATCTGCATAATTGCTTGTATTAGCAGTCATACGATATTTATTCCAATAATATGTTGAACTTGTCGTGCTTCCATTTTTTAGGTTAAAGATATAGTCATATCTTTCTCTTGCACCAGCTCCAACAGTTCCTTTTGGCTGAATATAGATTGTATACTGACCTGTTGAACTGCTATATGCAGCGTTGAAAATTTTATTTGTTTCTAAATCTTTAAATTGCGGGCTTAAAGATGGAACCAAATCACCATCACCCATATTGAAAATACCATCTGGATTTTTCAAAGGACTATCTACAAATATTTTTCCTGATAACATATACCAATCAAAATAGAAACGCCCTAAGTTTTTAGAGTCTGTTCCTGTTACATATGTACTTACAGGTTTCCCAGGTAATTGTTCATAGAACTTTGATTCTGCGCTTGCAATCGCAACTGCATTATTAGCTAATGTATACATATCAGCTTCAATTGCTTTTAATTTAAGTTCAATCGTTCCTTCTGAACCTACTGGAACAACAGGTATTGTAACCAATACATAATTTGTCGTTTCTGGTGTAGTTGATTCCGTACAGTTTGCTTGAATAGCAGCTGTTGTAGAACCATCGAAGTTAAATGCTGAACAATACTTGATCACTGGATTGGCATAATCCGCTGGAATAATTACAGAGTTTGTCAAATCTCTCAGCATAATCGTTGATTGACTTGTCCCTAAATCCCCTGCTGCATTACTATATGCTCCACCAGCTTGTGGTAATCGAATAGCCATAGTGTACTGGTTATATGTCTTATCTGCTGAAGCAATTGATAAACCTAATGTCAAGTTTTGATATTGATCAGCTGTGTAATGCACACCAGCATATACTGATGTTGGTGGATTTGTAGTATCTTTTCCCGGAAATAAATGAATACTATCTAGTGTTGAAGCAACAATTAATGTTTGTTTAGTCACATTAAGTGGTACCAATCTCTTTTCAGTATAGTTAATTCCACTTCCTGCTGTAATGTTATTTGTATCTACAATTGCTCGATTGTCAAATGTACTTGCTTTTGTATATTTAATATATGGATAAAGATTAAGATCTGCATTAAAAACAGGACCCATATCAATATAGGCTTCTGTGAATACTTGGTATTGTTTTAAATCTTCACATAGTGCTGTTGCCATAATGGTATTTCCTGGTATTGTAATTGGCATATTTGAAGACGTATTAAATCCATTTCCCGAAATATCATACGTTAACCAAGTACTTCCATTGACACTAATCATTTCTATATAGCTTACATTTCCTACATATTTAAAGAAAGGTTCATTAATCTTTATATAAACTTTAGTTCCTTGAGGATAAACACCATTTATTGTTCCAACATTATTACTTGACCCACGATATACAGGTAGATAAAGAGTATTACTTGTAGGAATAATATTATTTCGTGTCGCTGTATCTGGTCCTAAATTAATATTAGAAGCTGTAGAAACAACTTGTAAATTGGTACTGTATATAAAATATAATGGGGTTGCATTTGAAGTTTGTTTTGCTGCTGTAGCATTTTCAAACACACCTTTTCCATCTGCATTTCCTAAAGCCTTCATTTTCGCGACAACATTATACCCTTGTCCCTCTATTACTCGTCCACTTGGATTATTTCGATCATTTCTAACCTCAAACCGTAATAATTCCCTATATGAATTTGGAGAATTATATGCATATAATCTGAAAGCATCTGCTTTGTACTTAACACTTGTTAAATACTCCCCACTTACTAATGGAATTCTAAAACTTGTTGATGCATTAGGTAAGACGAATTGTCTTGTTGTAGAATCTAGGTTTGTTGTATATTCCAACCAAGATTGACCATACACCTTAAAAAGTGTGCTAACTCCATTATAATAACCAAATCCACTTAACAATTCAGTTGCTGGTGAATCTATATCAATCTCAATTTCAAAGTTTTCATATTTGATTGATGATGCTGTTGACCCCGAACTTATTAGGCTTATATAGAAGCCTGCAGAATCATTGATACCTGTTCCATTATTTAAAAAGTATGGATTAGTACTTGTTATATTTCCATGAACGCTTGTTTTTATAGCTAAATTATCAACACCACTTTCATAAACCCAACTCAAAGTCTTTGTCACTGGAGTTGTATCTCCAATTGTAACTGGCATAGAAATCGTTGTTCCTGTTTTTGGTTCTGTAAAAGAACCTGTAAAGCTCCATGTATTTGAATACCCTGTGGAAACATTAGTGGTAACAAGCCCACGATCTGATACGGTTAAGATTATTTTCTTTACCTTACTTCCGCTTGCATTTTTTGGTGTATTAATTGTTGTTGCAATCGGTTGAACAGCACTGCTTGTACCATCTTCATAAATAAGTTGATAATTAGATAGAACACTTGTGTCTACATTCAGTGCTGTCGGTGAAAACTCTTCAGGTATCTCAAATGTTATATGTTCATTGCGATAATATTTATGTGCGATATTATTTTGTACATCTGTAGCATTTAAATTATTTGTCATTGAAAATGTATACTTTGTATCTAAATCATCATCTTCATTAACTTTTGATGGTGAACTTACTACTGTATTAAAACGATCTTCATATGTAAAAGTAGGAATGTTAACCGCTATATATCCTAAGTCAATATTTCTATTTTCAACTCTATAAGTTCCATCTGTGTTTCTAACAACTTGTTGATAACTTCCTGTGATTGGTGCACCTTGAACTTTATCTCCCGCAGTATATGTATAGATTGGATTTGCTGCATTAGGTGCCCAAGTAGATTTTCCAGTCATACGGATCACAAACCATTGATTTGTGATTGGTACAATTCCGCTCAACATGTCTACTTTAGAAGAATCTAAAGATGTTGAAAGTTGATAACTTGTAGAAACTGAGGTTTGTCCAAGTGTTAAATCATTACCACTTAATGATCCAGAAGAATTCACCGAAAAGGTAATATAGTTATATCCATTTGTACTATCATAACTTTGATTACCTTCTTTAAATCCTACTGGCATTGGAATTTTAAGACTGATGTTTCCTACTGGTGTATGTTTGACATTGCTAAAATTCATTCTTAACGCGTAGGTAGTATTGTTTCCGACTGGTGTTCCTGCATATAAAGTTCCATCACTTCCTAACCACAAATCATTTTCAGCTGTAAAAGAAGTGGTTGCTCCACTCGTTGTAACTATACCGATATTCGTTAAAAAGGCTGAGTCATCATGACCTGTTCTTTCAAACTTAATTTCTAATTCCTTTGTTGCCGCTGGATTTTTATTATCCGTTACTCTTACCCCAAGTCTTGCATTTGGTTCGGCCAGCAACATTAAGCCAATCGCTTTTGCAGGTGTTCCAGCTGACTTGACATAGGTTGTTTTGCTTGCATAATGAGCTAATGCAATTGATAATGATAGCCCTGAATCTGGTAAAGCATCATTCGCAATATCATATTCAACGCTTTGTTTATCCGCTGATAACCGAATTGCTTTTATTTGATATCCTAAATCTCTTGGATAATCAACAATATAAAAATATCCAGTTCCAGTATTCAAAAACGGATTTGTATCTACTTTTATTGTTCTAAGTGTATTACCAGGTAATGTATCATCTCGATAAATACGAACTGTATATGTTATTGGATCTGTATCTTCATAATAAACCCATTCCGTTGGTGCTGTTGGTTTACTAGAAGATACTAAAAGTGTATCCGTTGCCATGGGTACTGTTAATGCACCTTCCACCTCAGGTTCTGGTGTTGGCGTTTCTATATTTGTTCCTTGATCTATTTCACCAGGTTCAACTGTAGTTGTTGGTGGCGTTGGCTCACTTCCTTCTACAATTTCTGGTGTAGGCATAATATCTTCTGCCACTACATTGAATCCACTTCCCGAAAACATCGAGATAAGTAATCCTGCAATTAATAGTAGTTTGCTTATTTTTTTCATAATTATGTCTATCCTTTCTCTTTTATATGGACACTCTAAAATTAACGAAAACCAAGAGTTCTCGTACTTATGACTTTATTAAATGTCTAAGTGTGCCAATTTTCTTTAAAAATAAGAAAAAACACGTTTTTTTAACAAATTATGCTTAAGAACAAGTAAATTAGTACAAAACACAAGAAAATACAAAATTTTGTAAATATAACCTCCATATAACTTGACTAGGAGATAATGAGTATGTAAATAAAGGAGTACCAATTATGAAAACAACAAAAAATTTATTAAAAAGTATTAAAAAAACTACAACAATAATTGCAGTTGTTAGTATGATAGCAACAATGGGAATGCCTATTTATGCAGAAGATACTGATTTAGAAATTATTCAAGATACTCCTGTTCAAAATGAAGTTACTGAAACAGAAGTTGTTGAAGAAGTCATTGAAGACGTTATTATCGAAGAAGAAATTATTGATGAAACTATTCAAGACATCCCTCATATAGATGAAGCAACTGAAAATGAAGAAATCAATGAACCTATCGTTGATGAAACACAAGTACAAAATTCAATTCAAAATGATGTTGCCTCTTTCTCTATAAATGAACCTATTTCTGAAACTGTATCTGTATCATTTGTATTAGATAATGCTGCAGATGGTCAATATACTAATGGAAAAACATATATTGAACTTAATAAAGGATCAAGAATCAATTTATTAGAAGTTCCAACTTTTCAATCTTCTAATTTAAAAGAGCATAAAGGATGGACACTTAATGGTCAACCTCTAAATTATGCTAACCCTTATATGTACCTAATGTACAATATGACTATCAACGAAAATTTAGTTTTTAAACCAGTATTTGGAGAAGCTACTAAATATACAATTCAACTTGGTGTTGAAACACTTAATACAGGTATCTTAACTGGAAATGTTACTTTCCAATATTCAGCAGATATTCCTTTCAATACCGTATTCACTGCAAATGAATTTAATCAAGTTCAAGCAACAGCTGGTTACTACTTTAAAGGTTGGAAGTTAAACGGAATACTTTATACTACATATGATGCATTAAGTGCTGAAGCATCAAAGATTCAAAATACAAATATTAATTTAACAGCTTCATTTGCACGTCTTGAATTCACAATGGAATTCTTTATTGATGAAGATAGTAAAGACTATGTATCATTTGAAGATGGTTCACAATACCTAAACTTTATATCAGAAGAAACAAGCGCTAGTGGACTTTCAGTAATTGGCGGTAAGATTCCAAATTTAGTAATCAAAGAAGGTTATGAATTCGACACATGGGTGTTTGGTAAGAAAAATATTCTATATTTTAATGAAGCAGAAATATTAGAATACTTATCACAAAATGATTTCACATGCAATCAATATTTTACAATCAAAGTAAAGAAATCAGAAAATACAAATACGCCAACTCCTACGCCTGAGGCTACTCCTGAAACTAAACCTAATCCAACTCCAGTTGCTACTCCTGAAGCGACACCTAATCCAACTCCAGTAGTTACTCCTGAAGCGACACCTAACCCTACACCAGTAGTTACACCTACTGTAACTACTCCTGAAGTAACTCCTGTAAATCCAGTTGTTGAAGAAGAAGTAGTAGTTGTGCCTGTTGTAAATCAACCTACAAACAATGAAATTAATAATGAAGAAATCGTTAATGAAGAAACTCCATTAGCTAATAAAGAAGAAGTTTCATTACAAACTATCATTGACGAAGAAACACCACTTGCTACAAACAAAGCATCTTGGGCTCTTATTAATTTAATCTTAACTATTCTTACAGCTATCATCGCAATTATTCTATTTATTAAAAAGAATAAGAAAGATGAAGATGAACATATAGAAGTAATCTATAAGAAGAAATTCAAAATTGCTGCACTCATTCTTTCAATTCTATCAATTATTATCTTTATCATAACTGAAGATATGCGTTTACCTATGATGTTAGTAGATAAATATACAGTTGTTATGTTATGTCTTGCAATTGCACAAACAGTTGTTGCAATATTCACTAAAAAGAAAGTTGATGTTGAAGATGATGAAGTTTTAGTTCAATCTAACTAATTCTAAAAAGAATATTAATCAACCTCGTAATGAAGAAACTAAATTTCCTTAGTCCTTCCTCTACGGGGTTTTTAATTTTTTTCATCCATATTAAAAGGATTGATTCAGTTTAAACTTGAGTCAATCCTTTACATGAGATTTAATTAATTCATAATAATAGTATTAAGAAATATCATTATTCATATTATCAATAATTTTATTTCTTACTTGTTCTGACAATTCTTTCAAATCAATATCTTTGTATTCTTCAAAAGATAGTGGAGTTCCTATTCTTATTTGATATGGAGTTTTGGTTTTGATGTTATCAAAATCCATATAGACATTACATAGCGTAATGGGAACTATTGTTGCTTTTGAAAGATATGCTGGTTTTAATGATGCTTCATGAAATTCATTAACATTGCTTGATTTTGAACGTGTACCTTCGGGAAAAATAAGAATTGATTTTCCCGATTTCAACCATCGTGTTGATTCTCTCAACATTTTGATTGCACTCGCTTGTTCATCACGGTCAAAATAAATTAAATCCAATAATGATGCCCATGTGCTAATAATTGGAATTTTTTTATTTTCTTGTTTTGAAATAAAAGTAGTAGGTTTTTCAAGCGCCGCAACAATAACAAGTGGATCAATTGTTCCTTGATGATTTGATACAAAAAGAATTGGTCCTTCAGGAAGTTTCATATCATTATAAACCACTGGTGTTTTTACAGTTTCAAAAAACTTAAGACAGCATTCTCTTGCAACGCGATAACGTTCTTCAAAAGAAGCATTCTTTACGATTTTTGCTTTAGACCCCGTAAACAGGATATAGATAACTCCTTTAAATAGTCTAAACATTTTCAAGTACCGCCATTGCCATTGCATAATCACCATCATGCGTTATTGTTAAGTGAACATTATAGCCTTTCACTTCACATGTTGGTTTACCCTCTTTAGTGCTCACAATTTCAATCTTGTTCATTATTTTAATTCCGGTTGCTTTTATAATGGCTTCCTTTGCTGCAAAGCGTCCTGCCAGCCATTCTTTTTGCCTGGCATTTTTTAGTTGATGAAATTCAATTAATTCTTTTTCCGTTAAAATCTTACTTGCAATTTCTTCATTAACTCGCTCTATCTTACAAAGATCGCATCCAATTCCTACTATCATTTTTTACCTCTATTGAGAATTATCAATCGCAAACATAAGTTCTGCAGCACACGCTAATTCACCATTTACGGTTGCTTTAGCGTTCGCAAATCCAATTCCCATTCTAACTTTCACAAGTTCTACTTCTAACATCAAGACATCACCTGGAACTACTTGTCTTTTAAATCTCGCTTTATTAATTCCCGCAAATAATGCAATTTTTCCTTTATACTCTTCTTTTGATAAAAGTTGAACTGCACCAGCTTGAGCTAAGGCTTCAAGAATTAAAACTCCTGGCATGACTTGTTTTTCAGGAAAGTGTCCCATAAAATGCATTTCATTAGCACTTACACATTTTTTCCCAACAATTCGATCACCATCAATTTCTTCAATAGTATCTACTAATAAAAACGGATAACGATGGGGAATAATTTTTTTAATATCATCACTGTTATAAATCATTTTTAATCCTCCCAACGTTTAAAGATAATTGATGCATTGTGTCCACCAAACCCAAAAGAGTTTGACATAACATAGTTCAGCTTAGCTTCAATTCCTTTGTTTAAAACTAGATTCACATCACATTCTTCATCAATTACTTGATGATTTATTGTTGGTGGTACGAATTGGTCTTCTAGTGCTAGTACACTAATAATTCCTTCGATTGCACCACTTGCACCAAGTAAATGACCTGTCATTGATTTTGTTGAAGATACATAGGGTTTATGATTACCAAAGCATGTATTCATCGCTTTGCTTTCTGTTTTATCATTAAGATTTGTTGATGTTCCATGCGCATTAACGTAGTTGATATCACTTGCATCAATTCCAGCATCCGCAATTGCTTTACGCATTGCTTTGGTTGCAAATTCACCATCAGCTGCTGGTGCCGTAATATGATTTGCATCACATGTGTTACCATAACCAACAACTTCACCCATTATTTTAGCACCACGTTTTTTAGCACTTTCAAGTTCTTCTAAGACAAGAATGCCCGCTCCTTCACCCATGACAAATCCATTTCTTTCTGAATCAAATGGAATACTTGCACGTTTTGGATCTGTACTTTCACACAATGCGCGCATTGCCATAAATCCTCCAATACCAACGGGTGTAATACTTGCTTCACATCCCCCTGCAAGAATGATATCTTCATAGCCATCACGGATACGTTGAAAGGCAAGGCCAATTGAATCTGTTGCGGATGAGCATGCAGTTACAATACATTGCACTTCACCATGGATTTGATGATCGATAGCAATTTCTCCAGCTGCCAAGTTAATGAGTGACATTGGAATAAAATAAGGTGAAATACGTGCTGGTCCCCGATCACACAATGTCTTTGTCGCATTTTCAATGGATGATAACCCACCAATTCCTGATCCTAAAATTATACCCACACGATCCTTATCACAATCATTAAGATTGGCATTATCCATCGCTTGTTTAGCTGATATTCTTGCGAATTGCGTAAAGCGATCATTAAACTTTAATTCGCGTGGTGTGTAATATTGTTCGGTGTTTAAGTCCCTAACCTCAGCAGCTAACTTAACACGATAATCCGTTGTATCAAATGCAGTAATTTCTTTAATACCACATGTTCCTTCATGAATTGCCTTTTTTACTTCTTCTATTGTATTTCCAATTGGAGACACAGCTCCCATTCCAGTTATTACAACTCTTCTTTTCATTTACATCACCATCCCGCCATCAACAACAATTGTTTGTCCTGTAATATAACTAGCATCATCACTCGCTAGGAATTTTGTTACTTTCGCTACTTCTTCAGCTTGTCCAAAGCGTTTTAATGGAATTGCTTGTAGCATTTGATTTTTCAAATCATCATTCAAACTATCGGTCATTTCTGTTTGGATAAATCCTGGCGCAATCGCATTGACTTGAATATTTCTTGAACCAAGTTCTTTTGCAGCTGCTTTGGTCATCGCAATGATAGCCCCTTTACTTGCTGCATAATTCACTTGTCCAATATTTCCAATTAATCCAATGATGCTTGCCATGTTTATGATTTTTCCACAACGTTGTTTCATCATAATTTTACTTACAGTTTGAATGCAGTTAAAACATCCTTTTGTATTAATGGATAAGACTTTATCAAAATCTTCATCACTCATTCTTAGTAACAGCCCATCTTTTGTAATTCCTGCATTATTCACAAGAACATCAATATGCCCATATTCTTTCACAACTTCATCCATCATTTGTTTTACTGCTTCATGATCTTGAACATCACATTTATACAGTCTATGATGACCTGGGTGTAGTTCATTTAATACGTTTTGAGCTTGTTCCTCACGACTTGCAAAGTTTAGGATAATATCGTAATCTTCTGATAAACTTTTTGCGATTGCTGCCCCAATGCCACGACTTGCTCCAGTAATAAGTGCTACTTTTCTTGTCATGCTTGACCTCCCTTTAGCGTTTCTTTTGTTTTAGCTAAACTCTTTTCATCTTCAACATTACATAGTGTTACGGTTGCACCTTTTCTTGATGCAATTTTTTTAATAAAACTTGAACATGTTGCTTTTGGTCCAATTTCAATAAATGTATCAAATCCATCATCAATCATGTTTTCGATTCCTTCAATAAAGTGAACAGGAGATACAAGTTGATTTGTTAAACTATCTATAATTGAATCTGTGACTTTTCCACTCACATTTGTATATACAGGAACAGTACAAGGTTTCCAATTTACTTTTTCTAATGCTGCTTTTAAATCTGCTTTAGCAGGACTTAGTAATTCTGAATGAAAGGCACCACTCACTTGTAATTTAATTGCTCGACGAGCACCCTTTTTACAACACAAATCCATTGCTTTTTCTAGTGCTGGTATTTCACCTGTAATTACAATTTGATCTGGTGCATTATAATTCGCCACACTTACTTTTCCAACATCACTTGCTTCTCTACAAGCTTCTTCAATGAGTGCTGGATCAAGGGCTAGTATTGCTGCCATGCCACTGTTTGTTCCTTCAATTGTATCCTGCATTAAGGCACCTCTTGTTTTAGTAAGCGTTACACCTTCTTCAATACTCATTGCACCCGCGCTTGCATAGGCACTATATTCACCCAAACTTAATCCAATGCATCCTTCTGGTTTTATTCCTTCTTGTTCAAGAAGTTTTACAATTGCCATCGAAATACTATAAATAGCCCATTGTGCATCTCTTGTTTGATTTAATCGTTGTTCATCTTCAAAACATACGTTTGCTAAATCATTGTTTTTATTAATTTCATCAAAACATGATTTGAACGCTGTATTGGTTGTACTCAATTCTTGCCCCATACCGAGGTATTGTGAACCTTGGCCAGCAAATACAAATGCAATTTTCATCGTTGACCTCCCATTAATTCATCAATGACTTCTTTAACTGTACGTAATTTATCTACATCCTTTATCGTTGTTCCGCTAAAGACTAAACCATCTATCACGTTTCCTTTTGCTGCCTCAATGAGTGCTTCACTGATACAAAAAGGGGTAGTATTAAAGTCGCATGGTTTTATACATTTCAAACAGAAGTTAGGTTTTACTCTTCCTTCTTCTAATTTTTTTGTTAATGGATTTACTAGCGCTCTTCCATAATAGCCTACTGGACTTTTAATCAACGTTAATTCTTTTGAAGGATGATGGAGAAACATTTCTTTAAATACAATGTCTGCATCACATTCAATCGTTGGAATAAAAGAGGTTGCGACTTGAGCACCGGTTGCTCCTTGTTTAATTGCTTGATCTATTTTCGCTTTTGTGTTTATTCCCCCTGCTAAGAAGATAGGAATGACACAATCGTATTTTTCTTCGTAATGGTGTACAACTGGTTTTACTTCTTCCAAAAGTGTATAAACATCTTTGGCTTGATGTTCAAATAATTCTTCGGGTTTAAATCCTAAATGTCCTCCTGCATCTGGTCCTTCAATAACGATGAAGTCAGCTGTGCAGTTATAATGACGATCCCAACTTTTTAATAATAATTCACATGCCTTTGCACTTGAAATGATTGGAGCGATTAACACATTGTAATCTTTTGTAATAGCAGGTAAAGATAATGGTAATCCTGCCCCACTAATGATTGCATCAACACCCGCATCTAAAGCGACTTTTACATATTCATCATAGCGATTGATAGCACACATTGCATTTACTGCAAGTAGACCTTTTCCTTGACTTAAGATTCTTGCTTTTTTTACTTCTTCATGAATCGCTTCCTCATTTGCTTTGAATGGATCTTTCATGAAATCTGCTTTACGATAACCTGGATGAGCAAGGGATATGACTCCCATGCCACCCTCTTGCATCACACTTCCTGCTAGTGATCCTAATGATATCCCAACGCCCATTCCCCCTTGAATGATTGGTGTTGTAAGTTTCTCTAATTTTATATTGATAGATCTTGCCATACTTGAAGTAACTCCTCTTTGCTTGTGGTTGCTTCACTCATAAGCTCATCAAGGATTTCCTTAAGTGGTTGAATTTTACTACAAAGTCCTGCAACCTGTCCCATCATTACTGAGCCATGTTTCATATCCCCATCAAATACTGCTCTACGAAGTGCTCCTAAAGTAATCACTTCAAGTTCTTCTTTTTCAGCATTTGCTTGTTCCAATTTACGATATTGTAAAGCCATTTGGTTCTTTAGAATACGAACAGGTGCACCAAGGTTTCTACCAGTTACAATGGTATCTAAATCTTTGGCTTTGATAACTGCTTGTCGATAATTTTCATGCACTGGACATTCTTCACTAACTAAGAAGCGTGTTCCAATTTGCACGGCAACCGCACCAAGAGCAAGGGCGGCATTTATTTGTCGTCCACAGGCAATTCCACCAGCTGCAATCACTGGAATAGTAACGGCATTTACAATTTGTGGTACAAGTGCCATTGTTGTAAGTTCACCAACATGACCACCTGATTCTGTTCCTTCTGCGATAATACCATCAACACCACTTGCTTCTAAGCGTTTCGCAAGAGCTACACTATTTACAACTGGAAATATTTTAATTCCTGCTTCTTTTAATGCTGCACAGTATTTACCAGGATTACCTGCTCCTGTTGTTACAAAAGCAACTTTTTCTTTTACTACAATTTCTACGATTTCATCAGAATATGGATTCATCAACATCAGATTTACACCAAACGGTTGTGTTGTTAATTCCTTACATTTCGCAATTGCACTTTTAACTTCATCTGGATTCATAGCCCCTGTCGCAAGTATTCCTAATGCTCCTGCATTAGAAACTGCTGCTGCAAATTCGGGAGTTGCAATATGAGCCATCGCCCCTTGCAAGATTGGATATTTTACATTAAACATTTCTTTAAATTTCATTTACATTCTCCTTCAACTTTCCAAAGACAGCTACTATACGTTAAACCTGCTCCAAAAGCTACCATACATATTTTTTGATTTGGTTGTATTAAATTCTTCTCTGCCATTTCACCTAATACTAGTGGAATGCTTGCGGATGATGTGTTTCCATATTCATCTAAATTTTTATAAAATTTATCTTCTGATATACCTAATTGTCTTGCGACAAATTGGAGTATTCTTTGATTTGCTTGATGAGCTACAATCACATCAATGTCATCAATTGTACAATTTGCTTCTTCACATTCTTTACGAATACATTTTTCTAAAGCTCGTACTGCAAATCGAAATACTTCGCTCCCTTTCATTGATAATTTTATTTTTTCATCATATATAACATTAGTTACTAAACTATCATTGACATCATGTTCGGTATAGCTATGAAATGTGCGTTCATCATCACTTCTTGTTAGTACAATGGCACCAGCACCATCACCAAATAATACGCAGGTTGAACGGTCTTTCCAATCGATGATTTTGCTCATTGCTTCACTTGCAACAATCAGAATATTTTTATAACTTGAAGTAAGATGATGAGCACATTCTAAGGCAACGATAAAGCCACTACATGCTGCGCTTAAATCAAAGGCAAGCACTTCACTTTTTTCAATACCGAGACGTTTTTTTAATGTACACGCCATAGAAGGAAATAGTTGTTCTGGTGTAATAGTTGCGAAGAGAATTGCATCAATTTCTTCTTTGTCTAATCCTGCTTTATCAATTGCTTTTTTCGCAGCATGATAAGCCATATCACCATTTGTTTCATTATCTAGAATATGTCTTCTTTTAATTCCTGTTCTTTGTACAATCCATTCATCACTTGTTTCGACAAATTTACTTAAGTCATCATTGGTGACAATATTGGATGGTGCATAGGATGCACACGATACTATTCTACTCATGGCAAGCTCCTAACTTACGAAATTTTTCGTAACGGTTTTTTAATCGCACTTTACAGTTCTGTGCTTGTAGTTTATTTAATTGTTCGTATAAATTTTGACGAATTTGTTCAATACAGAAATTAGGATTTTCTTGCATACCACCTAATGGTTCTTTGATGATTGCATCGACAATTCCTTTACTGAATAAATCGTTTGATGTTAGTTCCATCATTTTCGCAGCCTCTTGTACGCGACTCTCATCTTTCCACAAAATACTTGCGAATCCTTCTGGCGAAAGAATGGAGTAAATTGAATTTTCTAACATCATGATGTGATCAGCAACACTTAATGCAAGTGCACCACCACTACCACCTTCTGATAATACAATTGTGATCACGGGTACATTGAGTGTCATGAACTGTTTTAAACATTGCGCAATGGCTTCGGCTTGACCACGTTCTTCTGCACCTTTTCCAGGATATGCCCCTGATGTATCAACAATGTTAATGATTGGACGATTGAACTTCTCTGCTTGTTTCGCTAAACGTAATGCCTTACGATACCCTTCTGGATTCATCATGCCAAAATTACACATCATATTTTCTTGTAATGTTTTACCTTTACGTTGTGCAAGGATTGTCACTGGTTTTCCTAAGAAGGAGCCCAGTCCACCCCATAATGCAGCATCTTCACCATAGAGACGATCCCCTTTTTGTTCAAACAAATCAGTGAATAAACTTTCGACAAGATCCATTGCTTTTGGTCTACGTGGATGTCTTGCAAGACAAACAATATCCCAAGCATTCAAGTCACTGAATGCTTCTTTTTTTATTTTTTCTATTTCTTTTTTTATAAGTTGTGCTTCTTCCACACTACAGTTATCTAACTGTAAGCGAAGCTCTTGTAACTGTGCATCTATCGCCTGTAAACTCATTTTTTACCTCGCTCGTGAATCTTCAGTAATTGAATTAAAGTTGAGCGCATATTTTCACGTTCAATGATTTGATCTAAGAAACCTTTCTTTTCCAAGAATTCGGCAGTTTGAA
This sequence comes from uncultured Erysipelotrichaceae bacterium, assembly GCA_964386325.1. Classification (GTDB taxonomy): domain Bacteria; phylum Bacillota_I; class Bacilli_A; order Erysipelotrichales; family Erysipelotrichaceae; genus Anaerorhabdus. The sequence goes on from CAYLQY010000007.1 coordinate 24,469, forward strand.
AGTCATCTGGTAGTTTTTCATTTACTGTTGATTGAATAACTCTTTTTCCAGCAAATCCAATTAAACACTGTGGCTCACTTAACTGAATATCACCCAGCATCGCAAAGCTTGCACTTACACCGCCTGTTGTAGGATGTGTTAAATATGAAATATATAGCAAACCTTCTTCATCATGTTTTGCAAGTGCGGCACTTGTTTTCGCCATTTGGACAAGGGATAGAATTCCTTCTTGCATACGTGCACCACCTGAACAACTAAAAATAATCAACGGTAACCTTTTACGTGTTGCATATTCAATTTGACGCGTAATTTTTTCACCAACAACTTCTCCCATGCTGCCCATCATAAAGCGATTGTCCATGATACATAGGGCTGCTCGATAACTTCCAATTCTTGCGACTCCGGTAAGTACTGCTTCACTTAGTTGAGTTGCTTCTTGAAGTTTTTTTATTTTGGTTTCATAACCTGGAAATTCACTTTTCTTACCTCTTCTTACCGAATGAAACGTTTCGATAAACGTATCTTTATCACAGAGATAATCAATACGTTGAATAGCTGTTAAAGCATGCACATGTTGACAATGTGGGCATACGAAAAAATTCTTTTCAATCTCTTGATATGGAAATTCACTTTGGCATTTATTGCATTGCCATGTGCTTGGATTTTCAATTCTATTTTTAGGCTTTGAAGTGAGTCGTTCACGATATTCTTTAAATACTTGTAAACGATCCTTTCTTTCCTTAAATATTGAATTCATTCTTTTTTACCTCTTCAATAAAATTTGCAAGTGATGCGGTATCATAACGACCACTTACAAAGATTGGATCATGGAATAACAAGTATTGAAATTCGATGTTTGTTTCTACGCCTTCAATCAATAACTCTTCAAGTGCAATTCGCATACGTTTAATCGCTTCTAAGCGATTGGGTGCATGAACGATAAGTTTAAGAATCATTGAATCGTAGAAAGGTGGAATTGTATATCCTGCATAGACTGCACTTTCAATTCTTATTCCTTGCCCTCCTGGTACATGAAACGTTTTTACTGTTCCTGGTACAGGCGCAAAATTTGCTTTTACATTTTCAGCATTAATACGACATTCAATTGAATGCCCATTGCATGTAATATCTTCTTGTGTAAATTCAAGTTGTTTTCCTTCTGCTACACGGATTTGTTGGCGAATTAAATCAATGCCGGTAATCATTTCACTGATGGTATGCTCAACTTGAATTCGCGTATTCATTTCCATGAAATAATGGTTTTGATTATGATCTACAAGAAACTCAATAGTTCCTACACTATCATAGCCAACATAGGTTGCTGCTTTAATTGCATCATCATATAAGCGTTGTCTTGCCTCTTGCGATAGAATATCACAAGGTGCCTCTTCCACAGTTTTTTGATTACGTCGTTGCATTGAACAATCTCTTTCAAACAAGTGTAGTACATGACCATGTTTGTCACATAGTAGTTGTACCTCTACATGTTTAGGGTTAACCAGATACTTTTCCATATAAACACTATCATCACCAAAAGAGACGGCTGCTTCACTACGTGCTTGTTCATAAGCCGTAATGCAATCTTTCTCTTCATAGACAATACGCATACCACGTCCACCACCGCCGCTTGATGCTTTGATGATAACGGGATATCCGATTGTACTTGCCATCGAAATACAGTCTTCTTTTGTCTTAATACATTCTTTTGATCCAGGAATTACAGATACGCCAGCTTCAATCATTGAAGCCCTCGCATTTGATTTATCTCCCATCCGATCAATAACATCTGGATTAGGTCCAATAAATGTAATTCCCTCATCGATTACCTTGCGGGCAAACGTACTATTCTCACTTAAAAATCCAAATCCTGGATGAATCGCATCGGCATGTGTTCCTTTTGCTGCTTCTATGATTGCATCCATATTTAAGTAACTGCTTTTACTTGGATAATCACCAATACATACACTTTCATCCGCAATTTGCACATGATAAGCATCTCTGTCTGCTGTTGAATATACCGCTACTGTACTTATATTCAACATCTTACATGTACGGATAATACGTACTGCAATTTCTCCACGATTCGCTATTAGTATCTTCTTAATCATTATTCTAGTTCTAATAGCGGTTGATCATATTCAACAAGCTTGCCAGATGGGGCAAGAATCGCTTTTACAATTCCTTCTTTGTCAGCTTGTATTTCATTCATAACTTTCATAGCTTCAATAATACCAACAACATCCCCAACCTTTACATGTTGCCCCACTGTTACAAGGGGTTTGCTTTCAGGTGAACGCGTTAAATAGAAAGTTCCAACAAGTGGTGCCTTAATAGCCTTAAGACTCACTGGTGCCTCTATTACTGGTGCTATAGCATGTGATGGTGCAGGTTGAGCTATAGGCATAGCTGGAGCTACTCCATTATTTTTTTCTAACGTTACTTTGAAGTCTTTCTCTTCTATCGTTAATCTTGATAAGGTAGTAGACTCAAATTCCTTTATAAGTTCCTTTAATTCTTCTTTTTTCATATTTGTTAGTAAAAAAGGGAAGTCCTTCCCCTTTATTTCCCTTCTAATAAGTTAACGATATCAGCAACTGTTTTTAAGTTTACTAATTCTTCGTCTTCGATTTTTACATCAAATTGAGTTTCAAGTTCTAGTGAAAGTTCAACCGCTGCAAGGGAATCAATACCCAAATCATCTTTTAGTGACGCTTCTAGTTTAATTTGATCTTCATCAACATTTAGGGTTTCTACAAGTACTTCTTTTACTTTTTCAAACATAATATTTCTCCTTTTTATAAGCATATTGATTATAACATTGTGTTTTTTAAATGTAAACATCATCTATTATCGAATAATAGATGATAACCCTTTCAATATCTTATATATATTGAAAAACCCCATAAAAAAGGCTATAATACCGTTTGTGTTAAAATGATGAAAAGAGAATAATATGAAGAAAAAGAAGATAATACTACTAGTTTTAACCCTATTTATTGGGGTTTATATCCTATTACAAGTACTTCCATATGGTAAAAAAGAAATAGATACTCCCTTTAAAATAAAAGAAGGTGAACGACCTCTTGTTATGGCACATGGTGGTGCAAAGCTAATGAATCCCGAAAATACATGGATGGCTTTTGATTATGCCTATGAACTTGGTGTTGATGTTCTTGAGATGGATTTACAAATCACTGAAGATGGTGAACTGATTACTTATCACAACAATGAACTAGAAGACTTTTCAAATGCTGAAGGACTTGTTTCTGAATTAACATACGCAGAAATCAAACAATATAATTTTGGTGCTAACTTTACTGATTTAGATGGTAATATGCCTTATCGTGACCTCAGTGATGAACAAAGAGTGATCTATGGTGACGCCTTAGTTCCAGCTAGCCTTGAACAAATGTTTCAAAAGTATGGTCCTGATATGTTATATGTATGCGAATTGAAAAACGAAGGTGAACTTGGTAGAAAGTCTGCTGAGAAGATGGTTGAACTTCTAAAAAAATATGGCATGGAGGATAAAGTATGTGTTGCCTCTTTCCATAAGGATACAATGGAATACTTTTTATCAATTGCTCCTGAAAATACTGTTACTTCTTTTGATATGAGTACCGCAACTAGTTTTGTTATCGCAAACTATGCGGGCTATGGTATATTCATGGACTATCCTAATAACGGCTTACAACTTCCAATGTCACAAAAAGGTATTCCTTTAGATTTAGAATACCTTGTCTATAAAATTCATAAAAATAACATGTTCTTACATTATTGGACCATCAATGATATTGATGATATGAAAAAATGCATTGAACTTGGAGCAGATGGTATCATTACCGATCGTCCTGATTTATTAATTCAATTATTAGATGAAATGGGATATAAATAAATATATTCATTTGTTTATTTATAAATTCATTTAATTATTTTTATTTCACACTCCAAAGAATATCCTGTTTGTCGATATACCTCTGCTTGAACATACTCAATGAGTTCAATGAACTCTTTACTACTTGCGTCATTATGGTTAATCAAGAATCCCGCATGTTTTGTTGAAACCATAGCTCCACCCACTTGTTTACCTTTAAGTCCACATTGTTCAATGAGTGCACTTGCATAATTTCCAGTAGGTCTTATAAATACTGAACCAGCACTTGGATACTCCAAGGGTTGTTTACTGATGCGTCTTGCTAATAAGTCATCCATCTTGTTCTTTATTTGCGTATATTCACCTTGCGCTAATTTGAATCTTGCTTGTAGGATACAACCATCTCGATTTGAAAATTTACTCTTACGATAGGAGAACTCCTCGGGCTTACACTCTTCTCTAGTAATGATACCTTCTTTATTTATATAATACACTTCCGTCACTATATCTTTTATCTCTCCATCAAAGGCTCCAGCATTCATATATACTGCTCCTCCAATCGAACCTGGAATACCATAGGCAAATTCAAGTCCTGTTAATGAGTTCTCTAGCGCAACTTCACAAACACGCATTAAATTAGCTCCAGCATCACAAACAATTTCATTATCTTCAATATAAATCTTATTGAATCTTTTTGATAACACCATAACGATTCCATCAAATCCCATATCATCAATGAGTACATTGGAACCATTGCCCAATAATAAATAAGGTATTTCATGCTGTCTTACCAAATCTAAAACCACTTGAATATCTTCAATTGTTTCAACTTCAATTATATATTTAGCTTTACCACCAATCTTGAGTGTCGTATATTCCTTAATTAAACAATCTCTAAGAAAATAAATTTTATTCTCATTGAGTTTTTCCGCTACAATTTCATCCCATTTCATTTTCTTACCCTCTTTATTAATGATAAATAATTTCACAACATTTTTAAATAATTATGCTTTATACCTACAAATCGGAGATTTATACCATCCCTGTCGCTTTCTGAATAAATAGACTTTAAAATATTTATATAGGATGCATTTGGTCTACACACCCATCATGCTTTATCTTCCCTTGCTTTGAAATGATGTATACTTGTATCCTATAGCTATTTTCTAAAGTCTATATATTAGGCTTTGGTGATCCTTTCGTTTTATAAGATTTTTTGTCAAATTTCTTGTTATTTGACAAGAGAAGAGGTAGAGTTTTGTCCAACTCTACCTCTTTTCATTTATATTAGCTTTTTAATTTTTTCTTCTACAACACTTAAGTCTTCTGTTGGTTCAAAACGTTCAACTACATTTCCTTCACGATCAATTAAGAATTTAGTGAAGTTCCATTTAATTGCTGGATCCTTTTTAAAATGGGGATCAACTTTTCCTAACATATCTTCAAGTACCGCTGTTAATTTATGTTTTGGATTAAATCCATTAAAGCCTTTTGTACTAACCAAGTATTTGTATAAAGGTGTTGCGTTTGCACCATTTACTTCAATTTTAGCAAAGCGTGGGAATTTTGTTCCAAAGTTTAATGAACAGAACGCATCAATTTCTTCAGCTGTTCCTGGTGCTTGTCCCCCAAATTGATTACATGGGAAATCAAGAATTTCTAATCCGTCAGCATTATATTTTTCATATAATTCTTCTAATTCTTTATATTGTGGAGTAAAACCACACTCTGTAGCTGTATTTACAATAAGTAATACTTTTCCATTATAGTCATTGAGTGATTTTTCTTCACCTGTTTTAGTTAAAACTTTAAATCCATAAACTGTCATTTTTAGTTCTCCTTTGGGAAGTTAATTGCTTAACTTATAATTGAATTCTAACAATGAATAACTTTAAATTCAAAGGAAATGCTCTAAAGTGTATCTATACCCAAAAACTGCTTTGCAAGAATACCAATAATGAATGAAATTGCTGCTACTGAAAGTGAAATTGTAGCCATTTCCATGAAGCGTTTCATGAATGGTTCATCCTTTGTTACAGATAAGTAATAGTTAAAGAATAAAATAATCAACAATACAGTTACAATCATTGTCGCAAAGGCAGCAACATACATTGATGATGGTAATAATAAATAAGGTAATACCAATAAAGCCACCGTAATCAAATAAGCCATACCTGTATAAAAACTTGATTTTAGTGCATCACTTGCCCCATCTGATCTTTCTGCAAGATAATTCGATGCAGCCATTGAAAGTGTAGCGGATATTCCGGTAATAATACCTGTCATTGCGACAAGTTTTGTGTTTTGTAGTGCAAAGGTTACCCCTGCAATAGCACCTGTAAGTTCTACTAGTGCATCATTCAATCCCAAAACCATGGAGCCAACATAATGCAACCTTTCTTCATCCAACATCGCATATAAATCTTTTTCATGTCTTCTTTCTTCTTCAACAAGATGCCCTATTTGTGGTAAATCTTTTTCTAATTTTTCATAAGAGCCTATTGTCTTATGTTCCCCTTTTTGCATTTTCTTAACAACAAAGGTAAATCCTAAAATAATCGTCGCAACTTTCAACATAAAAATTTTAAATCCATTTGGCTTTAGATCTTTCTTTGTGATTGATTTCCAAACTAAGGCATGTTTACTCTCATCTTCTGCCATTCTTTGTAATAATATTTTATTTCTCTCATCTTTTTGACGAGACGCCATAAATCCATAAATAATTGAACCCTCTATTTCGTCAATTTGTGATGCAATGACAATTTTCATAATTTCGTTACTTACTTCCATTCTGTCCTCCTATTAATATATTGTTTCATTATAACTTTTTAACAATGTCTTGGCTACAATTTAACACTTGTTAATAAGTCATTATATCCTTATCATACCACCTTCTAACTAACCTTTCTCAAAATAAATCTAACCCTTCTATATTACCTCCTTATATGCAAGAAAAAAGGTGCTACGATGAATAGCACCTCATTATTTATTCATTTATTTGTTCAACTTCTTCTTCAACTTCATACCACTTTCTTCCAAGGAAGAAACATAATCCATTACCTAAAGCAAATACAATCATCAATAATGTATACTTATCAACTAATTTCATTGGAAGGGTAATATTTTCAGTTAGAAGGAATACGATAATTGAAATAATCGCTATTAATGCTCCTAAAACTTTATAAATACGTTTACGTTCAAATTCATTTGTTTTTTCACTATCATCTTCATCCTCTTCTTCTTTATCATGTTTAGCGAATAGTAATACAATCGCTAGTAACATACCTATTAAAGAAGCAATTAAGTTAATTAATGCCCAACTTCTTCCTACAACCTCAGGAGTAGCATCATCTTCAATGACTTCTGGTGTTGCAGTTGGAGTAGCAGTAGGAGCTACTTCTGGTGTTTCTTCTTCAACAACTTCTTCAAGTTGTTGTTGATTGCCAGGGTTTCCAGGATTCACAGGATTAACAACCGGTGGTGTTATTACTTCTATTTCTGGTGTTGGTGTAGGATTAACAACCGGTGGATTAGTTGGATTTGGTGTTGGCGTTGGTGTCACTTCTGGCGTTGGATTTTTTTTCCATTGTGCATAAAGTACAACCTCTTTAACTTTTCCAATCGTTACGATTTCATCAAGTTTATACGCTTTTCCACTACCATCGGCATTTTCATTCCATTCAACAAATGTATAACCGTCTCTTACAAACATGTTGTCTCTAACTGCTAACGTACCATTTAGAGCTGTAGTGCCTCCATTGACATTTACATTACTTTCGTCATTTGAATTATAAATTAATGATCTCTTTAAAGAATAGTAGTAAGCAATTGTATAATGCCTTGTTTCTTGTACATTAATGAAAGTACCACTAACACTACCATCAGCAGCTAAGTCAAGTCCAGTGACTACTTTCATATTGTTTTTACCTATTTCATTCGTTGCATCATTCCATCCTGAATAATATACATTTCCAGCATAACCTGTATCTGACATTAAATAAGCTTGTAGATAAGAATAATCTTCTCTGCTTGTATTCGTTGGGAAATTAATATCATCCCCAAACACATTTGTATTAGGGTCAAAATTTACTTGTGTTTTTCCATCAGCAACATAATCAGCGTTATGATAGCTCGCAAGAGCTCCCAATCCTGGGCCAACGAAATCCTCTTGTGCATATGTTCCATCTACTTGTTCAAAAATAATGGAAACATTCATATCTTTTTTAGCATAATTATATACATAATCCACTGTAGAATTTTTTTCTGGCATCGCTTTTACTGCTATGTATTGATTCGTTACATCCGCACTAGTAGCCTTTAATGCTTGACTAATCCAGTCTTCAGGATTGTTTGATGCCGCAATGCCTTTAATTTTTTTTCTTACTATGTAACTTGAATATAAGTCTGTGCTTAGTATATATCCTCTTAAATACAATAAATTTAATGGATAATCATTTGTCCCTTGAGGTGTTGCTTCAAAGCTTTCCCCAGGATAAAGTACATATGTATAAACTGTTGGTTCACATACTTCAAGTGCTCTTATTTTATCCATTGTCATTGTACTATTTGACCACTTAATCCAGCCATTAGAATCATTAACAGCTCCTGTAGTAGGTAAGAAATGCGTAGTTACTGTTAATTTATATCCAAAGTTAACCGTGATTTTTTGAATATTTGAGTTATCTACATTAATTGCCTGCCTACTCGTATAATCATTTGAATTGCCAAGATTATATAATTCTTGGTTTTGTCCATTTACTTCTAAACTTACATTTTTAACTGTTGCATCTTGACTACTTACTTCTATCACACATGTTGTTAGGCAAAGGGCGGTAGCTTTCTTATTATTTACTTTTATAGTTTTCGTTAACCCACCTTCTGTTATTGTAACTTCTGCCTTACTTATATTAACGTCGATTAACACATTATTATTTTGACTTGGCTCCTGTGCATTTAAAAGCATAGGTTGTGCTGTTTCAGTTAAATCAGCTTCTTCTATTATTTCTTCACTTGGCTCACTTGTTGACTCTGGTGTAGGTGAAGTAGTAGGATTTTCAGTACTTTCAGGAAGAGTTGATTCTTCTGGTAAGCTACTATTAACCGGTTCTTCGCTTACTTCTGGAGCCACTGTACTTTCAATCACCGCCTCATTTGAATCAGTATTTCCTTGTTCCTCAGCCATAACAAAAGATGGTTGAATAATACTTAAACTTAACATCATTGCAATGATGAAATTAATTATACTCTTCTTATTAAACTTCATATCTATTCCCTCTTATTTCCCAATAACTATCTTAAATATACAATGTCCTAGTTATAAAACGGTTATTTTGATAGAAGTTTTCAATTTTATCTTATTAAATAATGACTTTTACTGAAATTAGCTATTTTATATGCAAATAAAAAGTTATTGTCTCGAAGAATAAGTAAATATACTCATCTTTTCAACAATAACTCTTTTTAAGTTTATTTAATCATGCTTTCATCCCAGCCAGCTGGAACATCATAGCCTAATAATTGAACAACTGTTGCGGCAACATTACTTAATCCAAAGCTTCCATCTTTTAATTCAACATCATTGTTGTAAACAATAAATGGTACTGGATTTAATGTATGTGCTGTTTTTGGTTTTGGTGCATCTTCTGGATTTTTTCTCTTTTCATACATTTCATCCGCATTTCCATGATCAGCTGTAATTACAAGAGTACAATCTGCTTTATCACAAGCATTCATGATTCTCTTAAGCATTAAGTCCACTGATTCAACACCGATTAATGTAGCTTCATAGTTTCCTGTATGTCCAACCATGTCACCATTTGGATAGTTAACACGTAAGAATTCATATTCTTTAGATTCAATTGCTTCAACCAATTTATCAGTGATTTCAGCAGCTTTCATCCAAGGTCTTTGTTCAAATGGAACTACATCACTAGGAATTTCTACCCAAGTTTCAAGCTTATCATCAAATTTCTCTGAACGGTTACCATTCCAGAAATAAGTAACATGACCAAATTTTTGTGTTTCACTAATTGCATAAGATTGAACACCTTTCTTAACTAGGTATTCACTCATTGTATTTGTAATATGTGGCGGAGTTACTAAGAATTTATTAGGAATCTTTAAGTCTCCATCATATTGAAGCATTCCTGCATAGAATACTTTAGGGAAACGAACACGGTCAAATTCTTTAAAGTCTTCATTTCCAAATGCTTTAGAAATTTCAATTGCACGGTCACCACGGAAATTGAATAAAATTACTGTATCACCATCTTCAATTGTTCCTACTGGTTTACCATCTTCTTCAATAACGAAACCAGGAAGATCTTGATCTGATACACCTAATTCATTACGATATGTTTCAACTGCATCTTTCATTGAAGGGAATTTTCTTCCTTCTCCAAGAACATGGATTTTCCATCCTTCTTCAACCATTTTCCAGTTTGCTTCATAACGGTCCATTGTAATTTTCATACGTCCACCGCCTGATGCTACTTTACAATCGAAGTTTGCATCGTTTAACTCACTAATTAAGTTTTCGATTTGTTCTATATATAATAGAGCACTTGTTTCTGGTACATCACGTCCATCAAGTAATGCATGGATACGTACTTTTTTAACACCTTCCGCTTTAGCTTCTTTAAGCATCGCTTCTAAGTGTGCAATATTTGAGTGAACATTTCCATCAGATAACAATCCTAAGAAATGTAATGTTCCATCTTTACAGAAATCAATTGCTTCTTTCCATGTTTCTGATTGGTAAATTGCACCTGTTTCAATACTTTCGTTTACAAGTTTTGCACCTTGGCTATATACTTGTCCACATCCTAAAGCATTGTGTCCTACTTCAGAGTTACCCATATCATCATCGCTAGGTAATCCCACCGCAAGACCGTGTGCTTTAATATTAATGTTTGGACATGTTTTCATAAGTGTATCAAGTTGTGGTTTATATGCATGCATAACGGCGTTTCCGTTGTCTTTTTCTGTACTTCCAACGCCATCCATGACAACTAATACTACTGGTTTTTTAATCATCTTTTTACTTCCTCAACTTTCTTTTCATAGTTTATCACGATTTGTCACTTTTTTCACTAGAATCGCATTGGGAAAACGAAAAAACTATTCCTCGTGATTCCTTGGTATGTTTACATGAATTAATTTGTTCTCGCATGTCGCATATATTTTCTTTAAATCTTCTGTTTTTACCACAAAACTTTGGGTAGAAGACCCTGCCGAACAAATCAAATATTCATTATTAAAGACGGCTTCATCAATAACCAATGTTACATCGGCATCATAACCAAAATTAGTAGCACAACCAACTACATAACTTGTTTTAGCTTCCAACTCTTCAGGAGTAACTATCGATAATTTTTCACCTGTTACTTCTTTCATAAAAGCACGGTCAAAGCGGACCCCTTCTTCTGTCACAAGAACATAAAAGTTTCCTTTTTTATCTTTTAATACTAAGTTTTTACTTTCCATTCCTTGTAAGTTGAATTTTTTATCAACGGCATGTGCTGTTTCATAATCAACAATAGGGTCATGTTCAACAAATTGATATGAAATATTTAAATCATCCATTATTTTTAATAAATCAAATTTCATCATCTCACCTCCTTTTCATTATACTCTTTTAATGCTATTTTGAAGATATTTTACAAGCGTTAACTTTTTTTAAATGCTACAATAAGTCACAACAATGGAGAGTAAATTATGAAAAAAGAAACACGTACAATTGTCGTGGATGACACACTAAATATTGAAGGCTATTTATTGGAAGGAATTGTTCAACCCTTTCCTAATCACTTTCATGACTTTTACGTCATTGGATTGATGGAAAGAGGACACCGTTATTTAAACTGCCGCCACGAAGAATATTCCCTTATGCGAAGTGATATGATTCTTTTTAATCCCAATGATAATCATGGTTGTGCTCCTCTGAATGAAGATACGCTTACTTATCGTGGATTAAATATTAATACTGAAATTATGTTGAATTTAGTAGAAGACATCACGGGTGAAAGAAAACTGCCTCACTTTATCAAAAATGTAATTGTTGATGATGAAGCTAGATCTTATTATCGACCCCTCCATGAAATGATTATGAGTGGATCACAGGAATTTGAAAAAGAAGAATATTTGTATTTACTTTTATCACATCTACTTCAAAACTACGCTCAACCTTTTGACTCAATCATACCTACTTTGGATATAGAGGTAGAAAAAGCCTGTCAGTACATCGAGGAAAATTACGCAAAACGGATTTCACTCGATGATCTTTGTGCGCTTACAAATCTAAGTAAATCTTCATTACTACGTGCTTTCACAAAATCTAAAGGAGTAACCCCATATCGCTATTTAGAAGCTATTAGAATTAACGAATCACGCAAATTGTTAGAAAAGGGATATCAACCTATTGATGTAGCTCAACAAACAGGTTTCTCTGATCAAAGTCATTTTACGAATTATTTTAATAGCTTTACTGGTTTAACACCTAGTGCTTATCGAGATATTTTTATCAACAAGGGTAATTCAAATGATGAGTAAATCACGTGGTCAACTTTATGCCCTTCTAACTATTTGTATATGGGCAACGACTTTTGTATCTACCAAAGTATTACTCAATGATTTCAAGCCAATCGAAATATTATTGCTTCGTTTTCTCATTGGCTTTGTTGCCTTAATTATCATTTATCCAAAACGGTTACCACATACAACAAAATATCAAGAATTCTATTTTATTGGAGCAGGTTGTACTGGTATTTGTTTATATTATCTATTAGAAAATATTGCATTAACCTATACAAGTGCATCAAATGTGGGCGTACTTGTTTCTGTTGCACCTTTCTTCACTGGACTTCTCTCTAAATTATTTTTTAGGGAAGAGAAGATGACTTTTAATTTTATCCTTGGTTTTATTATTGCGATGGTTGGTATTTCTCTGATTAGCTTTAATGGTACAAAAGTTGAAGTTCACGCTATCGGTGATTTACTTGCCTTAATTGCTGCATTCTTATGGGCTATTTATTCACTACTCATCAAGAAAATTAGTACATTTGGTTATCCTACTATCGCTACTACTCGTCGTATTTTTTTCTATGGTTTACTGATCATGATTCCATCATTATTCCTATTTAATTTCCAATTTAACATAGATACTATTCTTCGCCCCATCAATCTATTCAATATCTTATACTTAGGTTTAGGTGCTTCCGCTTTATGTTTTATTACTTGGAACCTCTCGGTCAAGATTTTAGGTCCACTTAAAACCAGTGCCTATATTTATCTAGTACCTATTCTTACAATGATTACTTCTAACTTTATTCTTCACGAAGAAATTACCATATATGCACTAATAGGTATGCTTCTAACCTTGTTTGGACTATACCTTTCAGAAAGTAAATATATATTTAAAGGAGACCCTCATGGAAATTCAAAATAAGAAATGCGTCATACTTTTAGATGAATCATTACCTATAGGTATTCTTACAAATACCGCTGCCGTTCTAGGTGTAACCTTAGGAAAAGAGAGAGGTGAAATTATCGGACCCACTCTTCATGATAAAAGTGGGTTTGAACACATTGGTGTTGTTGCAATTCCGATTCCTATATTAAAAGGTAACCAAGCACTTATTCATGAACTTCGTCAGAAATGTTATGCGGATGAATTTAGTGATTGCACTGTGGTTGATTTTAGCGATGTCGCTCAAAGCTGTACTGATTACGATGACTATATGGAAAAACTAAAATTACAAGAAGAAAAAAATCTACATTATTTTGGCATTGGCATTTGTGGAGACAAAAAAAAGATAAACAAGCTCACTGGCAGTTTACCTCTATTGCGTTAATTAGTTTTTTATACTGTTACTTTTTTCATTTTCTCTTCTCAATTTAATCACAGTTTATAATTTAATTTCTTTATCTATTTTATCTATAAACACTCTTAAGTCACGAATGTACCTATTCTCAAAATTAAACCCCGAATCAACATAAGAATCTATGTATACATCGGGGTATTTTAATTATGCTGCTGCTTTTTTGAGTTTTAAGAAAATCAAGACGAAGCCTACACCCAGTAAGATATGTCCAATACCTGCAACACCTGAAATTGCAGCATTGATTCCTGAAGAAACTTCTATATTTAATACTTCTACAACACCTCTTACAAGAAACATCACTTCCATCCAAATAAGTCCAATATTGTATGTAAGGAATGCTGAGTTAAATCCTTTTTGTTCTTGAAGCTTTAGATGTTGTGATAATAAAGCTAATATTAATATAAAGAATGTTCCTAACATCAAGAAGTGACCATGCATCTTCCCAAGTGTTGTTACTCCTACAAAGTCATTGAATTTTGTAAATTCACGGTAGAATACTCCCGCAACCATTGCGACAATACCGTAAATAAACGCTAAATTAATCATTTTTTTCATTTTTCATTACCTGCCTTTCTCATATCTTGGTAACCAATCCATACTGTCCATACATATGCACATGTCTTTGGAATCATCAACATTCCTACTAGCGGAATTGAGTCCGCAAAGAGTACAACGGGAATATAGAATGCAAAACTTAATACAATGGTTAAATACATATATTTAAATGCCTTATCATTGTGCTCTTTAGCACTCTTATAAAACAAGTAAATAATCAATATTCCCATAAGTGCAAATGGTATATTACGATAGATTCCCCAACTTATTGGCGCATTAGCACTTGTCCACATATTTTGTGGGAAGAAACATAATACAATTCTGATTAATGCCAACGCATAGATTGCAATTGTATATTCCTTTTTACCTTCAACTTTATAACGTAAACGCCATACATAATAAAGTAGGATATAGAAAACTGTCATTGTAATCGAAGTGATAAATTTACCTACCCCTAATGCGACTACAAAACTATCCAATCCTGTTGTACATAATGCATAAGCCCTTGGAATTAAATGAAATGAATCTCCAAGTCCTAGTGTTACTGCCATAATACCAAATAATTTATTTTCTTTTGTTTTTCCTTTAAGAATCATAATGATACCTAAAGTGACTACGGTAATTAAATACACCGCATCAAACGCTGTTTCCATAATTGCTTGCATACTTGCTCCTCTACTTTATTAAACTCTCTATCACTTTTTTAAGTGTTTTTGTATCTTGATTTTTTTGTGCATTTGAAATCATGTTGCTTAGTGTGAATGAAATCAATTCTTCCTCACTAATATTGGCTTCTATCATATTCTTCTTTGACCCAACATCATTTCTTAAAGCTAAAGCTAACCCTTTGTGGATGTGTTCAAAATACTCATCCATCATTTTCTTACCTGTTTTTTTCTCTTTTTTCATGAATACTTGGTTATGTTGTGATAAGAATTCTGGAAACTCATTTGCCCCTTTTCTTACACATTTTTCAAACCATTCAATCGCATCAATAAAACTTATCTTATCAAATGCACAGTTTTGATCATGAAATACACCTCGCCAGATAGTTTCTACTGTCTGTGCAATAAGTTCTTGTTTTGATGGAAAATAATTGTATATCGTCCCAGTAGAAACATCACATGCTGCAGCTAGTGAACGAATATTAAGTTGTCCAAATCCTTCTTCCTTCACAAGTTGAACCGCACAAATCAAAATATCTTCTTTTGATTCTAACTTCTTATACATACACTTACCCTCCCAAACTGAACACTGTTCATTTTAGATGATAACACCCCTTCTGTCAACTAATACTATCTTCAGAAAAAAGGTAGAGAACATTATTCTCTACCTAAAGTATAATTAATAGCTTTTTCTATGTCTTCGATTGGCCATTCATCTTTATCTTTGATGTTTGCACAACCAACCTTTGTTTGAATCTTTGGATTTCTTTCCGCAATAATTTTTGTTGCGCCATATCTACCAAAATGAATTGATATATAATTTTTCATACTTGCTAGTGCTACATATGCTTCTCCTACTTTAAAGGTAGGATAGTTCCATTTAGGGGATAAGCTACAGCTTTCTTCGCTATATGGATAATTCTCTCTAATGTAATCAATCACTTCTTTAATGCGTTCTTTACGAATTCCTTTGAGTGATTCTAGGTAACCATCTACGGTATGCATATTATGCCTTGATTTCTCTGAATCTCATCAGTGACCACGTCTCATTTAGTGCTACCATTGAACATGGTTCTATTCCATCTTTTGAAGAATGTCTATACAAAATATCGCGATTTACATCAAAGGTTATCTTACCTTTTGATTTAGGGTAACTAATCCAAAGAATACCCGTGTCATTTAATTTTGAAAGTGCTGACTTTATTTTTTTATCATATTCATCAAGACTTGATACAAAGAGAAATACATAATCAGCCTTTCCTGTTTTCTTTACTTCCAATGTTTCTTGATTGCCAATTAATTCTAAAAATTCATCGGGTGCATTGATGCATATTAATGAACTTCCCTCTTTAATATGCATTTTTTTAAATATTGTATTTTCCATAGTATTTCCTTCTAACTGTATATTTCTATACAGTTTTCTTATACCATGAGTTTTGTAACTTCTCAATTAATTTGATTTTAATGTTTTTCTAAAACTTATTGCCAAACATAGTATTGAAATCACAACTAGAAATAAGATTGGCTGCATTGTTAGATTATTCGCTGTCATTAACTCAAAACCCCATGTCCCAGGTAATATCTTCGCAAAGGTTGTGAAGATGCTTGGTAACATTGAAGAAGGAATCATAATACCTGACAACATAACTGTTGGTAGGAAAATACATTGACCTAACATACTTGCTTTAGAAGTATCTTTTACATAAAGACCAAAGATTGATGAAACACTTAAACTTGCAAAGATGAATAAGATTAGACCTGTCCAAAATGTTGCGGTTGTAGGTAGTGTTGCATTAAATAGTAAAGGTGCTGTAAAGACAATGATACAACTCATAATAAAGATATGAAGAAGTGCCGAAATAAAATTCACAATTAATGCTGAGTATAGTGGTACACCTCCAACAAGATATGATTTCTTTACATCAGTAGCGTATACCGCAATAAGCGGTGCAGGACTTCCCAATACTGCTCCCATCGTTGCCCCAAATACGCACATCGTTGGAATAAGTGTTTCCTCAAGACCAGGCATGACTGTTTTGAATATACCACTCATGAATAAATAGAATACAAGAGGCACAATATAATATACTGTAAGTATTTCTTTATCTCTTAAGTTTAATTTCCATTGTAATACAATGCTTGAAAGTAATGCTGTCATACAATTTTCTCCTTTGCGATTGCCATAAATTGTTGTTCAAGTGTTGGTAAATCTATCTTTATATCTTGTATTAACCTATTTTGATTTTTCGCAAGCATACTTATTTCTAAAATTGCTTCTGTTAAATCTTCTGTTTGGAATACATAGTACTTATTATTCATTTCACAGTATTTGCTCTTACTTATGTTATTGAATTCAAATTCTTGATCAAATCTTATTTGCATATTTGAACTCTTTTGTACCACTTTAGATAACTCTTGAGGATTACCAATAAAAGCAATTTCGCCATCTTTAAGAATGGCAATACGATCACATAACTCTTCTACTTCAGCCATATCATGACTTGCTAGTAGAATTGTTTTCCCTTGATCTTTCAAGCTGTGTATTTCTTGATGCAATGCATAACGACCTTCTACATCCAGCCCAGCGGTTGGCTCATCTAGTATGACAATATCGGGATTTCCTAATAGTGCAATCACTAAATGTAATCTTCTTTTTTGACCTGTTGAACAATCTTTATACTGTTTATTTTTAAACTCCTCCATACCTAAGCGTTCGACTAAATTCATATCAGCCTTTGCCTTTTGCCACTTTGCAAAGAAATGGATTGCTTCTAAACATTTAATATTTGCAGGTAGAGATGATACTTGAAGTTGTACTCCCACCTTGCCATTGATTTTAATTTCCCCTTCAGTATAGTTAGTGATTCCTTCTATACAACTCAAGGTTGTTGTCTTACCAGCTCCATTTACACCAAGAAAGCCAAATACTTCACCTTGTTTTACTTCAAATGTGATTCCATGTAAAACATCATTTTTACCATAACTTTTCTTTAACTTTCTTACTTCTATACTATTTGTTGTCATTGTTTAACTCCTCCGTTGGAAACCCCATTCCAATACTCTTCAAATATGCATCTATTGCAAGTCCAATATAATCATCTATCACTTTTTGTTTATTTGCCATTTCTTGATCCCAGTTTTCTTTATTATCATTAAATTCCATTAATTTCGTTAACAAGGACATGTCTCCTTTAGTAAAATCCATAATCATAGACCACCATTCAGCAGCAAGAGCAATTGCTTCATCACTATCTGGACTTATACCTTTATTTTTCAGTTGGATTGCTTTTTCTACAACGGTCTTATAGGTATTAAGAATTTCTTTACCTTCATCAATATTATTAGAGAAGCGATTTTTAAAATATTCCATAAGCTCTTCATCAAATAATTTAATGACCCAGTATTCTTTATTCCCCATTTTTAAAAGTTGGATAATATCTGCATATTTATTGAAATCCACTTCATTCATTTGAATTACTTCTTCTTTTAATGCATGTAATGAAGTTTTAACTAATTTCATTCCCTTAATTTGTTCCTCTATCATTTTTTCTTGTTGTTCTAGTAAAACGCATACATCTTCTGGTGTATCCATTTTTAGAAGTCTTTCTTTTATATCTTCAAGAGAAAATCCCAAAGATTTAAATGATAATATTTGATAGAGTTTGACGATATCTTTTGACGAATATAATCTTCTTCCCCCTTCAGTCATGCTCGAAGGGCTTAATAATCCTTCTTTGTCATAATATTGTAATGTTCTCACAGTAACATTCATTTTCTTTGCTAATTCACCTACCGTTAAGTATTCGTTATTCATGTTTCTTACCTCCTAGATATAGTATATTTCATTACGTAACGTCACATACAAGCACTTTTTAAAAAAATTTATTTATTTTATGCATTAATACAAAAAAAGGCCTAAATATTGGCCTTTTTCACTGTATTATTTATAATTTTAATCTGAATTTGTAGTAAAATTAGTACAACTTTCTATCAAAATCGTCTCAATTTAGTACCAAACTGTATATTAAATCTGATAAGGCATTCTAATAACGTACTTATATTTCTTTTACGAAATAGGCAATACCAAATGTTCTGCCAAATTTATATCCTGCGTTACATAATCGGCCATATTCTACAAAGCCATTTTTTAAATGGAATTTTATGCTGCCACTGTTTTCTGTGGAAATATCAGCGACTAATTTTTTTATTCCGATTTTTTTCGCTTCATCTTCAATTTTATTTAAAGCAAGTGTCCCTGCACCATGTCCCGTATATTCATGGTGAATAAAGTACATTGCTTCCGCAACCTCAGAAAATGTGGGTGTTGATTTAAATGGCTCCAATGTACAAAAACCAATAATTTTATTTTCAATTGTTTTAATGATGAAACTACAATAAATATTAGAACTTTCTATGAAGTTGTTCGCAAACTCCTTACTAACGGGTTCACTACGATAAGCTGTAGTAGTATTTTCAATATAATAGTTTAGTATATCAGTTACTTCTTTTTGATGTTTCTCTTCTAGCTTTTCAATTATAAATTCCATAAAATATTCACCTCTACATCTCACTATCATATATACTGTAAGCCCTATGTCATTTTTTATCAAACCTAACAATTGCTTCATGATGCTCTCTATATTTTTTTCGTATTGCTACTTTTCTTTGAATGTATAGCTTCACAATAACACTATAACGCATCAATACTCATGATGTTCTAAAAATAATACAAGCCAATAGTAAATTATTGATAATACAATTCCTAGAACAAATAAGCCACACGAAAATATTGAATTTAGATATAGAACCTCTACATAAAAACTTATACTACCTGCTAAGAATCCAATGATGATTACACCATATAACTTTGCGATTCTAGACTCAAAATAGTACATTGGAATAGATAATAAAGCTATCTCAATTATTCTGAAATTAAAATAAAGTGCCGGATCTGATCGATACTTCCGTATAAAAAACAAATCATTTAAATAAGTCCAATTTGTTTGAACTTTATATACACTGTTAACATAGTTTGATAAGGAGAATAGTGAAGCCACAAAAATAAGGGCAGTTAAACATAAAAATGTTTTATATTTTATTTTGCTCAAATGTTTATCCCTCTTTTCAAAATGACTATTGCTTATGATATCCAATTAAATTATATCTTATGTTGAACACATATTATATCTTTTGGTATTTATTATCAATAACTGTATGTTTATTATTTTTCTTAAAACTCTAAAAATACTTAAAACAATTTTATTACTTGATTTTCTCTATAAAATAAGAAAAGTCCTTATTTAAAATATCCCTTATGAGATATTCATAAAAGAATATCTGTGTAAACTTACAAGGTACATTTTATCTATAGGACTTAATTCCGTATTTTTAAACTTTTATCGTCTATACTTTATTTTTTATTTGCTGCAAATGCAAATGCAATTGATTGAACTAATAATATAATTCCACTCACAATAAGGTAAATACCAGATATCCATTCAAACGTTAATGTTGTCACATATGGACTAACAATAAAGAATAACGCAAGGAAGAGATTGAGCCATCCACTGAATGTAATCATTCCAGTTTTATACTCACCTGCCATTTTTAGTGATGAAGCAAAATTAAGTTTATTAAATCCTGACATCAATAAAATAATTGCGAATATCATTGCTAAGAAATTTAGAATGATTCCAGTTGTTAATAATTTTGAATCTCCTAGCCAAAGGCTAAGAATCCAGCCTGCAAACAATACATTGATTACTCCCAATACCAGATCCCAAGCACTTCTGCTCTTTGATCCAAAGTAACGGAAGAATATATAAATCCCCTCAATGCCTACACCAATTGCAATTAGGAGTCCAGCCCCAATGCTAACTGCAAGTGGATTAATAAATAATAAAATGCCAACTACTACCATTAAGATAGCAGCAATAATTCCTGCAAAGGCATGACGTTTTAGCATGTCCTCTACAGATACTTCCATAGTAAAATCTTGTCTTAACATAATTTTTTTCCTTTCAAACTCTATTGGTTTTGACGAAACGGGCGAGATTAAGGTTACCACCTTAATTTAGTATTAGCCAGTACTAGGTCTATTTCATTATAGTCCCCTTCTTTTACAAAGGTGTGAATTTTACTCTCTAATTTTAATTACCTCATAAGTTGAGAATAAGTATTCATATAGTGATAAAGTTCTTAAGTTTATTATCACTTGCTTGGTATAAAAGTGATACTTACTGGGTTTGGTTAGTATAAGGATTATGTTATACTATGAGTGAGCTAAGAGCTTGAAAACGCAAGGGAAAAGAGAGGACTGCTATCCTCTCTTTTTTCACTATTACTAGTATAATTAGTTTTCAATAAATCTTATCTAACAAGAGAAGAATGATTATACACTCTTGTATTGTCCATCACTTTAAAACTTCATCTATAAATACACAGTCTCCATAATCTTCATTAATACAACGAGAGTCACTGATGACAAAAGTGTTGTTGCAAAAACCGTTAATGAAGCAAACGATTCATCACCTTTATATTTTTTCGCGAATACTGCACATGTACTCCCTACAGGCATTCCCATCAAGAGAGTTACAATACATGTGTTTTGAAAATCAATTCTTAGTAACATACAAAGTAGTAATACACTTACAGGTATTATCACCAGTCGCATAATTGTAATTATGCTAATTCTACCAAATATCCCAAAATCAAAATGCATTTTCTCTGCTAACATACTTCCTACAAGCATCAGCGATATCGGCGACAAACACGCTCCGATATTTTTTAATGCACCTAAGCATGGCGAAGGAATAGCAAACTGAAAGGTTGTAATGGCTATCGCAAGAAACATAGCTATAATAATTTTATTTGTGATAATCGCTATTATAATTTCTTTCCAATCTTTTTGTAACCTTGGATTAAATACACTTTCTCCTGCACTATAAGCCATAATTCGGGTAGGAATCATGAAGACATTACAATACATTACTCCTAAGCCTCCAAACAGTCCTTCAATAACTGGTGTTCCTATTAATCCACCATTACTTACTAAATAGCCATAATGCGCAACACTTGCTTGTTGTTTATTCAGGATACGCGAAGGAATTTTAGTAATCACAAATAAAACTAGTTCAATAAGAATGGCGAGAAAGAATATTGTTACTAAAGTTGTAATTAGATTCAGTGACATATTTTCTACAAAAGATACAAAAACACTAATTGGCAATAATAAATTCAATGTCATTGTAGACAAAAAATTTTGTGCATTTGTATCAATCATCTTTACTTTATAGAGTACAAACCCTACTGCAATATATGTTAAAATCATAATTTGTAAATCCATCAAAATCTTTGTCATAACTTTTTATATCCCCGCCATCGTTAAACAAACTCCCCATAATGTAACAAATGAAAATACCGTAGACAGAAAAACACAATTGCTCGAGAATAATGTATCACCTTTATATTTTTGTGCAAATATGGTAGCAGTTGAAGCTACCGGAGTTGCATTAATCAATACCGCCACAATGGTCATGCTTAAATCTATTCTTAATAGAAGACAAATAAAATACGTTAAAAGTGGTGATAAAATCAATCGAAAAAAACTTATTCCTAAAATATCAAAAGATGATTTTTTTATATCATCTGCAGAATCAACAAGTGTAGATCCTACTAATATTAAAGCAAGTGGTGTCATACATGCTGACAAACTTTCAAAAACAGAATTGACTCCCCCTGGTATTTGTATTTGACAAGCATTTAACGCAAACCCACAAATCATTGCCAGTGTAATTGGGTTGAGAATAAAGTTTTTTATTACTGTAAATACACTTGCTCCTTTATACTGTGGATTAAAATATTTCTCTCCAGATGTGAATGATAAAATACGTGTCGGTATCATAAAGATATTGGCATAGAATACACCTGTATCTCCACATAAACCATAAATTAGGGGAAGTCCTATCAATGATCCATTTGAAATAAGAATTGCATATTGAGCTATACGACGTTTATCTTCGGACATTGACTTTGGAATAAATCGCCCTAGTATTATGACAAGAATCGCAACTGCTATTCCTGCCACAACAAGCATAATACTGCTTTTTAAAATTTCGGTAGAAATACTTTTATAAAATGATACAAAGATACTCATTGGCATAATTAAATTTAAAACAAATGTAGAAAGGAATCCATCTATATGATGGTCTGTGATTCCTTTCTTTTTTAATACCATTCCAATTACGAAGAAAAGCAAAATCTGCATTTCAACATGGATTAAAACATTTAAATCAAACATCTTTATGATCTTCTATAAATTTCTTATACCAAAAGTAGCTTTTCTTTGGGATTCTTTTTAAATTTTTATCTTCATAATCTACACGTACCAAACCATATCTTTTTTTATAACCATTAATCCATGAATATAAATCCATGGTTGACCAAACATAATATCCTTTTACATTTACCCCTTCTTCTTTAGCCTTCAAAATATAGGTAAGAAAATTATGTATAAAATTGATTCGATCATCATCTTCAACATAACCTTGTTCATCCGCTACATCATATGCACCATGACCATTTTCTGTAATATAAATAGGAATATCTCCATATTTTTCTTTACGAGCTAATAATGTATTGTAAATACATTTCGGATAAATTTCTCTGCCCCATGGATTAAGTGGAATACTTGGATCAGTATCTGATTCAAACCATCCTTTCACCGTCTTTCCTTCTTTAGCTGCTTTACCTGTTCCATCATTATTTCCAGCATTATTTACGGTTGCAGAGGTCTCTCCTTTTTCATAAGGTTTCACTAGAAGTCGACTATATGCATTTTGTCCTAAAAAATCGACTGTGTTCTCTTTCATAATCGCTAAATCTTCTTGTTTCATAAAGGATAAATCAATTCCTGAACTTCTAACCTTTTCGATTAATTCTTCTTCATAAAATCCTTTGATTGCCGGGTCTAAAACCCAATCATTATTAAACATATTTCCATATTTAACAGCTTGTTTGTATTCTGGAGTATCGAAACGAGCTTCCGCTAAACATGATGCATGCACAATTCCAATTTGTGATGTTAAGTTACATTTTCTAAATTCGCGAATTGCTTTAGCATTACAAACCATCATGTTATATGCACATTCGCAAAGATGCTGCATATTGAATTCATTTGGCGGATAATTACCAACCATGTAGTTACAAAATGCATTGTGTGTTGGCTCATTAATTGTTACATAAAGTGGAATACGATTTTTAAAATGCTTAAATACTACTGCAGCATAATAAGCAAATTCATCTGCTATTCCCTCATAACACCAACCACCTTTGTGACCAATGTAATCTGGTAAATCATAATGTACTAAAGTAACATTGGGTACAATATTATATTTTTCACATTCATTTAAGATTTCATCATAAAATTTCAATCCCGCTTCATTGACAACGTGATCTTCTTTAGGAACAATACGTGACCAAGAAATTGAAAATCGGTATGTGTTTTGTCCACCTTCTGCCATCATTTTAATATCTTCCTTAAAATGATGATAGAAATCACATGAAACATCTCCAGTTATTCCCGTTTTATTTTTATCGGAGTGACAAAATTCATCCCAAATATTTATTCCTTTTCCATCAGCATCCCACGCACCCTCACATTGATAAGCAGCTGTTGCGGAACCCCATAGAAATTTTTGTTTCGTCATCATACTTCCTCCGTATGTTCTTTAATGAAATCGCGATACCAGGAATAACTTTTCTTTGGTATTCTCTTCAAATTATTTTCATAATCGATATAAATTAATCCATAACGCTTTTCATAACCATTAATCCATGAGTAACAATCTGTGGTAGACCATGCATAATATCCTTTTACATTACATCCTTCATTTTCTGCTTTGATTAACCATTCTAAATAAGATTTCATGAATTCAATACGTTCATCATCAATTATTTCCCCATTTTCATTTGGTTTTTCTGCCATCGCATGTCCATTTTCTGTGATATATACTGGAATATCTCCATAGTCTTTCTTTATTCCCATCAACATATCATAAATTGTCTTTGGATATATTTCACGACTCCATGCATTTTTAGGAGTTGTTGGATCAACATCTGTTTGAAACCATCCTTTAACTACATAACCCTCTATTGTTTTTTGACCAGCACCAACATTGTTTGGATAGTAGTTTGTTTCTCCTGATTCATACGGTTTTACAACTGCACGCGTATAACAATTTTGTCCTAAGAAATCGATTGTATTATGTTTTATCATTTCCAAATCTTCTTCCTTAACAAAAGATAGATCAATACCACTTTCGATTAGTAATGGAAATAAATCATCTGGAAACTTGCCTAGAATTGCAGGATCAGTCACCCATTTATTTTTAAATAAATCACCACGTCGCTGCGCAATGCGATATTCTGGTGTATCTTTTAAAATTTGTACTGTGTTTGTTGTATGAACGATTCCTATTTTTGACTTTAGATTTAATTTTCTAAATTCACGAATTGCTTTCGCATTCGCAATCACTAAGTTATAGCAAACCTGTACAAGTGTTTGAACATCATGAACATTTGGAGGATAGTTTCCAGTTAAGTATGAACAATACGCATTATGTGTAGATTCATTAATTGTGACATACATTGGAATATCATCTCTAAAATTTTCAAAAACTACTTTGCAATACTTCGCGAATTCATCAGAAAAGATTGGATTTGCATAACCGCCCAAATTTTCTAACCAAGCTGGCAAATCATAATGGATTAATGTTACATTGGGAACAATCCCATTATCCTTACATTCTTTAATTACATCTTTATAGAAATCAATTCCTGCTTGATTAATTTTTCCACTTTGATCAGGAATGATTCGTGTCCAAGAAATAGAAAAGCGTAATGTATTATGACCGCCTTCTTTTAATAATCGAATATCTTCTTTGTAGCGGTGATAAAAATCAACAGCAACATCACCCGTTAATCCTTTACTATTTTTATCACCATGGCAAAATTGATCCCATGTACTTATTCCTTTACCATCTTCATTCCATGCTCCTTCGCATTGATATGCTGCACTTGCAGTTCCCCACAAGAAATCATGTTTCACTTTTCCGTTCATATTACACCTCCTATTTTTGGTATGAACTTCCTTTATTTAAGAAAATAAATTTACAAATTTGAGTATTAAAATTGGCATTACCGCAACAACATATGCAGCACGCAATACTTGTATTAGTGCGATTTTTGTTAGGTCAGCATTTAAGTCGGCCGCGATTAATGCCATATCTGTTGCTCCCCCTGGTGCTGAAGCAAACATTGCTGATTTTAAATCTAATAGTTTATATTTTTCACATACGATTCCGTAGATTAAGTTAATAAGCCAATAACTACCTAGTAATAATAAAATAGGAAGTAGTGTTTGATTTAAATCTGAAAATGTAGATGCACATATACTTGTTCCAACCAAAGTACCTGCAAGGTATTGTGCGATGTTTTTTACTTGTGTAGGAACGACACAAACGGATGTTGTACAATTCAAAAACACAATCATGAACATTGGAAACACCATTGTAGCAGCAGGAATTTTACTCATATAACCTACATATCCCATCGCAAAACTTGCAAGAATTGTAAAAAGTATTCTTTGAAATTTTGTCTTTATCAATTTATCGATAATTGTTTGATTTTGAACATGCTCTTGTTGCATCCTTAAATCTAAGGTTGTGTCACTTGAATTCTTTGTCATGAATTTTATCCATGATGAGAAAAACAATAAGACAAAGACAAGTCTAGATGTTTGCATCAGCGCAACTGTTCCAGCATCGGCATTCATATCCATTGCGATGAGTGAAATATCAGTCACACCTCCTGCAACACAAGAGAGCAGTGCTGTTGTAAGATCAAGACCACAGATTGCGTTGATTATCACTCCCATTACAAAGGTATTGATCGTAAGCAAGATAACAAGAAAAATAAATGGTTTTATTAAATATTTAAAATTCATAATATCTTTCTTCGCAATTTGCATTCCTATAAATGCACCTGAAATCGCTTGAGTAAAAATTTTAATTGATGTAGGTAAATAAGCAAAATCGAAGAAGATATTGGCTATCCCTACCGCTATCATGCTTCCCAACATTGCGGGTGCAGATAGTTTTAATTTATCGGCAATATACCACCCTATACTGGCTACCGATAAAGTAATCACAATCATACCTATATTCATAGTATTGAAATATTTCCTACTCACTATACGAGTAGAAAATATATAGTCTAAATATTATCTAGTGGATAAATAGGGCGAATAACTTTCTTATAGATTAAGCGTTCTGTTCTTTGCATACATGCACCATCCGTTAATGACATTACATAATGCTTAGCCATTGCTTTTAATTGAGGGTATAAATAACCTTGTTTCACAATGATTAAGTCATAATTATCCATTTCTATATTTGCCCATTCATATTGTTCGCGTTCTGCGAAAGATACATGTTTATTTCCAACCACAACAGTAACAGGATAATCATCTAATTTTACAGTCCAACATGTTCCTACAACTTTTACATCGTGATAGTGATTATGCAAATCTCCTTTTGCAAGTATCGTTCCTTTTAAATGCACTTTTTCTGAAAGTTTATCTAGTTGTGCCCCTAAGTCAAATTCAACATGATCTCCACAATTTTTAGACTCAAAGTAACTATCACATAAAACTTTATCTGTAATTTCTGCAAATAAAATTTCTTTGTTATTAAAATTTTCTAACGCTAATACTTGTTTAAGTACTGTCGTATTTGCCCCTGGTGCTCCTGCAGTAACATTGTCACCTGAATCTGTTAAGAAACATGGCTTACCATCAAATTGAATCATTGTATCAAGTGCTGGTTCTGGATCATCGGCATACCCAGTGAAGTGAAAATCATGGCGACGATTCCATACATAGTCATAAATTTCATCTGCTTTTTTATTTGCATAATCAACATCTTCTGGATTATATGGAACAACAATAACCGCAGCTCCGCATTTTTCATTATCATGACGAAGATAACCAATGTGGTATGAACAGCACATTATTCTTGGATCAGCTTCTATTTCATCCAACAATTTATTGATAGACACAAGTGGTTCATCCGTTGATACACAACGTTCTCCGCCAAGCAAGATTGGAACTTTGCGATAAACTGGATGAATCACTCTTCTTGTTTTTAATAGATCAATTAAACTTTTAAATACAAGTTGATGCGCTTCATTACGATCAGTATGAGGACTATGACGGAATGTGCGAATGATGTTGCAGTTATCCGCTTGTTCTTGTGATAAATTACCATGGGGATCCATAACCATTGCGATTGGCATATAAGGACCAACGACTTTACGTATCTCTCGGATTAGTGCATGGTCACCTGAGCCTCCTTCCAAATCAATTACATTGGAAGCACCATGGAAGAAGAAAAACAATCCATCAATTTCATGTTGATGTTGTTTAACTCCTTTAATAAATTGTTTAAGAATATAGTCAAATGCATCATAACTTACACGACCTGCTCCTGCACCACTCGCAAAGAAACAAGGAATACATTCAACATTTTCTTCTTTTGCTATTTCAGTAATATAAAGACGATCTGTAATTGCATCTCCTGTAATAATTGTAAAGTCTTGAATCTCACAAGGTTTATCAACATAAGCATTTGATTCTGCAATAAATCCACCAACTAATATTTTCATATTTTTTCTCCCTCTATTTTGCACATATAAATGCAAGTTCTTTGTTTAATAAATATGGTCTTAAATATGCTACGGTACTACACATTGGAAGTACATCCTCTGATAATTCAATACCTAATTCATTCTTGATATATTTTATGCGTTCTTGTATACGTTGCCATAACTCTGGATAATCATTTATAATTTCATTTTTAAGTTTTTCATCCGCAAGTAAAATTGTACTTTCTGCACTTGTTCCACCATAACCACTTACTGAAGGAATGATATCAATTTGAAACAACATTCCACTTTGAAGTTTTTCTTCAGAGTTTTCATAAATGGGTGAAGACATCCATTCTTCCTCTGCTGTTAAATGACCTGGGCAAAGTGACCATCCATAAATTGAACGTGGTAGAATTTCCTCAATCTTATTAAACATTTCTTTTCCAGTGCACCCGATTTTTATTTCTTCTAGCCAATGACTATATGCTCTAAAATAAGGTGCTGCAACTTTTTCAATATAATCTTTACATCCTTCTGGAAGTTCTGATTCATCATGAACAGCATAACCAGCTCGACTAGATGACCCTCCACGATAACCAACGGTAAGAGCAATTGAGTCACCAACTTTAACTGTATTGTTAGTTGGATACATATTTGCCTTTACAAAGCGCGGACCACTTGCAGCAATTGTAACGATACTTGTGTATTGACCATGGCGAACTAAGGCATCACCAAGTTCAAATTCTTGAGTGCCTACATGCACAAGATTCATGGCATCTAAAACACAATCCGATGCTAATGCTGCACCAAATTCATAATGAGCAACTTCATTTGCATTGTTTGTCGTTCTAACACCATTCTCACCAATAAATAAGTCTGTTTCATTACTTAGAAGTTGTTGATTTCCTATTAATTCTCTAATTGTATCTACAACATAAGAAGGAACATCAAAGATGTTTTTATTGTCTTCAAGACTACTTGTAAAGACTTTCCACCCTACTAATCCGATACGACTATTTTCTTTTATACCCGCATCGCCTAATAATTCTTTGAGTGTTTTATCACTTCGATTGGGTTGATTGGGAAGTGAGAATAATGAAGCATGAATAGCGTTTACTTCAACTCTTGATTTTGATGCCTTGTTCAAATTTTCATTCCCCAATACAAGTGTCATATCGCCACATTTATTTACAATTAATAAGGCTTCTTCAAAACGGGTAGTATATCCTACTAAATATTCAAAGTTACTGCCATGTTCGACATCACCATAAATTATTAGTTGATCTAAACCACGTTCTTTCATTTTTTTTAGAACTTTGTTTTTTCTTTCCTGAATTGTTTCATCGCTTAATGGTACTGGTATGTTTGAACAATCTTTTTTAGGTGAAGCAACTTTACTTAATTCAACATTATATTTTTTCATTTTCTAACTCCTCTTTTTGATTGATAGTCACTGAAAAGTGTTATCAAATAACAACTTCAATAACATCTTTTCTTTTGTCTTTTTGGCAATACTAAATATTATCTACTGGAAACATTGGGCGCATAATACGCTTAAATGGAATTGATGCAGTATCTTGTGGTGTTGCTCCATCTGTCAATGACATCACATAGAATTCTGAATTTTCTTTCAACTCTGGAAAGATATATCCTTGCTTAACAACTGTTACATCATAATCAAGCCAGTTAACTCCGGCGTGTTTAAATTGAATCGCATGTGCATAGGATTGACGATGATTAGAAACTATAATATCAATCGGTGTTCCTTTAACAGTAACAACTACACAGTTACCAAATTTATTGTAAAGTTCAACATTTGAATCACCCATGCTAATAGGACGAATAACATCTCCTTTAGATTTAACAATCACATCAAGTTCAACACTCTTTGACATTTCATCATAGTCTGTTCCTAATGTTATATGTACTTCTTTACCAAGCTCATATTCATTTAACTTTGCTTGTGCTCTATGATCTGTAATTGCCGCAAATAAGAATGATTTTTTCAAATCTTTTACTTCTAATACTTGTCTTAAAATATATGTATTCCAGCCTGTAGCACCTGATGTTGTATTATCACCAGAGTCTGTAATCACCACTGGTTTACCATCAAAGTCTAAAGCCATTTGAAGGGCTTCAGCAGGTTTTGCAGTTGTTCCTGTATAATGAAATTCATGGCGCTTATCCCATACATATTTCGCTAATTTATCTGCAACTTCTTCTGCATAATCTTGATCTTCTAGTGTTTGTGGAACAACTACTATTCCACAGCCTGCAACATCACAATCATGACGTATGTAACCAACATGCCAAGATACACTCATGATACGTGAATCTTTTTCTAACTCATTCATAAAGATATTGATTGAACGTACGGGTTCATCTGCTGAAACGCTTTGTTCACCACCTAAAATAAGTGGCAGTTTGCGATATACAGAATGAATATTAGGACGATTTTTTAAAATGTCACATAGCATTTGAGCCATCATTCTCCACGTAGCACTTTGATCTGTGTGCGGAGATTCACGATAACTACGAATTGACGTAATTGCTTCTACATATTCCTTGTTTAAGTTACCATGCGGATCACATGCAACTGTAATTGGTAGATAAGGTCCTACAAGTTTACGTACTTCTTTAAGTATATGATGATCACCTGAACCAATTTCATCCACTTCACTTGCACCATGTAGCATAAGATAAATTCCATCAATTTCATTAAGATGTTCTTTCACAGTATTTAATATACATGCTTCGATGTAATCAAACGTATGCTTCTTAATAACACCAGAAGCTCCTGATACTGCATAAATAGAAGGAATAACTTCAATATTCTCTTTTTCAAAAATATCTTTTACAAGCATTTTTTCAACACAATCATCGCCAAAAGCAATGTCAAAACTAGTGATTTCATTCTTCATTGGAACATTAGCATTTGATTCTGTAATAAATTGACCAATAAGTACTTTCATACTATAATTTCCTAAGTAGTTAACTACTACTTCCTTTCTTAATTATTGTTTGCTACTATACAGTTTCTGCCGAAATAGGTAATCTATTCCGGCAGAAGTTTAAATAAGATTAAGCTTTATTAACTGCCTTCTTTTGATCTTGTGCTAAAATAATTTTAGTCGAAACAAAAGACACAACGATTGCAACTACAGCAACTAAAGCCGCAATCCAAACATAGTATAAGCTTCCGTTTTGATCAACGAAGAATAAGAAAGTTAATAATCCTGGGCATCCGCCTTGTACGAATACTTTAAGTCCAAAGATACCTGCTACCAGTCCTGCTGATGCAGCTCCAATGGCAGTACCAATTAATGCTTTAGGTCTAGAAATTAATGCACCATAGAATGCTGGTTCAGTAACCCCACAAAGTGCTGTTACACCAAATGAACTAATCATACCTTTTTGACCTTTGTTATTTTTGATTGTTGTCGCAACAGCTAATGCTGTAGCACCGATACAAATATTTGATACAAATCCCATAACACCAGTAACTGAGTTGTAACCAAGTGTTGCAACTAATTCGATACCGATTGGAGATAACGCTTTATCTAATCCAAACATAACCATGTATGGATAAATTACTGCAAGAATAGGTTGAGCAATGAAACCTAATGCATTTGTAAGCCATACTACGAATTGTCCTACATAGCCACTTAATTGGTTTCCTGCTGGACCTAAAATGATAAATGTAACTGGAGCAACAATAGCCATTGTTAGAAGTGGTTTTAAGAAGAATACAAGAGCTTCTGGTATAATCTTCTTTAATCCCTTATCTACCCAGAACATGAATGCAACACCCAATACGATAGGCAGTACAGTTGAGCCGTAAGAAACTTGAGGAATGCCGATTCCAAAGAAGTCTGTTACTACTCCGCTATTAAATTTATCACATATTAGTAATGCCCCTAAGAAGGCACCCATGATTGGTTGCATCTTTAATTGAGAAGCTAAAGTGTAACCAATGTATACTGGTAGAAACGTAAATCCAGCTTGGAAAATAGCGAGCATCAACTGTGCTGTTCCACTATCAACTGAGAAACCAAAGTAGTTTACTAGAAGATTTTTAATTGCTAAAATCAACCCTCCTGTAATCATTGCTGGAACTACTGGCATGAAAATAGGTGCTACGAAGTTTCCAAATTTGTTAAGCCAATAAGTTGCGTTATGAGGACCTTCTTCCTCTTCATCGACATTTTTAACAGTTCCACCTGGTTGCCAACCTGATACTGCTAAAAATTCATTGTATGCATCGTTAACACCAGGACCAATAATGATTTGTACTTGACCTTGCTTATTAACGATACC
The DNA here is from genome assembly GCA_964386325.1 of uncultured Erysipelotrichaceae bacterium. Taxonomy (GTDB): domain Bacteria; phylum Bacillota_I; class Bacilli_A; order Erysipelotrichales; family Erysipelotrichaceae; genus Anaerorhabdus. The sequence continues at coordinate 57,465 of CAYLQY010000007.1, forward strand.
TGCTGATTCTGGAAGATCTTTCAACCCCTCCTCATTAACGAGGCTTTTTTTCTTGTAATCAATACGGAGACGTGTAGCGCAATGCGTTACATGACTAATATTTTCGACACCGCCAAGATTTTCAAGAGCTTGTTTTGATAATTCTTGATACTTTCCCATAATTTTCTCCTTTCAGAACTATCTGTGCTGATTAATATTTGAAAATGAATAGCTAGAATTAACGATTGAAATCTGCATTTTGAATGATGGCAGTTATCGCTATGAGAAGCTGTTTTTATTTGCCTAAATATTTTCATTTATTGTATTTACTCAAATACAAACAAATATTCAGCTATTCATTTTTCAACTAATTTTATAGGTTAAGCTAGGTTTCCATATAACTGTTCAGTCAACTTTATCAAGTGAAGCATAATATATAATTTTTCATCTACACTTACTTCATAGTTATATTTTTCTTTGATTACTTTACATATCCTATCAATACATTCACTTTGTTTACTATTCGCATCTGCAAGTATTTTATATGTGCTTCGATTATCCACTGTTTTATATTCAATATATTCTTTGTTGATAACTCTTTGTGCAAAGAAACGACAATGAGTAATGAATCTATCGCAGTTAAAGTTATCTAAATCAAGTACTCCAAATTCTTCTTTTACAATTCCTAATATATCTTCAATAACCGCTGTAATCTCATACATTTGTTGCATGTTTGAATCTATTTGTGCATTGATAATATGAAGTGCAATGAAACTTGCTTCGCTTTCATCAATATCTAGTTTTAGACTTTGACGAAGTATTTCAGTTGCTTTTAAGCCTATCTTATACTCTTCTTTGTATAATGATTTAATATTTAATAATAGGGTTGTATCAAATACAATTCCCATTTTTATTCTTTCGACTAGATTTGATATATGATCTGTCAATGTTACATAAATTGAATCATTTACTCTTTTTTTGCTTTGTGATTTTATGTAATCAATAATGTCTTCTGCTGCAATAATATAGTCATAAGGTACATCTTGAACAAGTGTTTTAAACTTTTGTCCAACATCATCTTTCAATTCGAATTTCTTTTCGATTCTATCTTCGATGACTGTACTACCTCTCGATAGTCCGTATGCTATTCCACGTCCTACCAGTATGATTTCTTCGCCCTTTGCATTTTCCGAAAGAATTACATTGTTATTAAAAATTTGCCTTATTTTCAACGATGACACCCCCTTTATGAGCCTTCCGTACTTTAATTTTCAATTTCAAATAATTCATCTCCTGGTTGTACATTCCCAGATGATTTGATTTGTTTAACTTTTTTGTTTATTGCTAAAACTGGAATAATTGTGTCACACCCTTTATTTTCAATGTATTTCCAATCTACAACTGTTAATAAGTCACCTTGTCTTACTTGATCACCAACTTCAACTTTTGTATCAAATGGAATTCCATTCAACATTACCGTATCAATGCCAATATGTAGTAGTATTTCTAAACCACTACTCATTTCAATTCCAATCGCATGTTTTGTTTCATAAACCATCGTTACCACTCCATCCACTGGACTGAATATTTCTTTTGCCTTCGGTATTATCGCAATACCGTCACCAAGCATTTTCTTTGAGAACATCTCATCATTTACATTTTCTAAATGTACTAATTCTCCCCTGATTGGGCTACATAATATATTGTTCATTTTCCCTCCATATGCATAATAAAAACCAATTTGCATAGTAATACCTTTGTATTACTCACAAATTGGTTTTGCTTGCTTTGTATAACAATAACAATCCAACTACACCATCATAGTAAGCGGTTTCTTTTATTGTGTCAACACCAAAATAGTAAACTTTTTTATTTTTTATTTTTTTATTAATTATTTAAAATTATCTTTAAAAATGTCAAAATCCATGGTATAGACTACAAATTAATGCTTAACTAAATGGTTTTTCATTCTTCCTATAAAATTTAAATCAAGTTATTTCAATGTTCTTTTTTCTACAATTTTTTTGTTAACTAACAACACTTTTTTAGTGAATATTGTTTTATTTCCGTATATGGATCACATTTTACAACAGTTAATTTTTCACATATAACTGATCGTTGTTCAAATAATTCTAAACATTTTTCTAAGCCCCTTGTTAAATTCTCATCAGTAATGTTTATTGCAATATGCGGTACCCAGCAATGAGGAGCATAATGATTATCATCACTTGGGCTAGCAATTTCATGCAAGTAATCAAAGAAACATTCACATGACTCTTGAAGGAACTGATTCAAAATTGGCGCAATGAATAGGACAGATGGTTTAAATATCCCAACTGACCCCAATGTTATTGAGCTACTACGAATATCCTTAAGACCACTTTCTACTAAGTCTATTAATAAAGATTCACTTTCTGTTTCAAAGCAACCGATTGTAAGATGTCCAGAAATCTTTTCCACTGCCATATAATTATTTCCTGTAACTTTTGTTACTTCTTGAATTATTCCATCAATGTACTCTTGACTGTCTTTATCAAATTCATAAACTAATGCATATTTCATACACTCTATCTTCCTTCACTATGTGTATTTATTTTATTGGTTTTCTTAAAAATAAACAAGAAGTTCTACAATCTACTTATCCCGTTTTTTATTTCTATTTTCTTCTCTAACTTCTTCCATAATTTGTGTTGATTTTTCAATAACGTATTTTGTTTCTTTTAGATTAAACATAATAACTCCACACATAATATAGCCTAGAACGAATATAATTTCTAACACACTAATAAGTATTCCTAAAATATTCAATCGACCTAAACTCAAAACAAATAAGATTATTATTCCCATGACACTAATCACATTTAAAGTTATTACGCCTATTAATACTTTTCTAAATCCACAACCAAGTATAGAAATAAACATGAATCTAAGCACCATTTGTCTTAATAGCATAAAATCAATTGGTACTTTCACTACAAAAACAAGCAAAATATTAAATATCGCTAGCAAAACAAACAACCAAATTTGGATATTTGTAATTATTTTTAGTCCCTTTTGAAACTGTTCATCATCTTTTACTTCCGGTCTAACTTTCGCAATTGTATTACCCATTTCTATCCTCTTTCCATCTTTTTAAATCATTCAATTAAGTCTTGTTAAAGCATCACATTTTATTCCTACTATCTGTATTATCACTCTCCACAACAAAATAAAAATCGGAATATCTTTTTCACTCAATACCCTTAATGGCAACGACATGAAAAATCTCTCCCGATTTATTTAATTTTATTCACTAATTTAATTTAACAAGAACATTGTTCTTTTGCAAGATAATTTGTGTATTAACTGTAAAGAAAATTATAAATCTTGTCATCAATTTTTGTCCATAATATCAAAGTACTACTTTTTAAAATGGTATAAAAGTGATAGTAGTTGGGTTTGTATAATACACTGTCTATGCTATACTACATATAAACCACCAAGTATCAAATGCTTTAGGGAAAGAGAGGACGGGTATCCTCTCTTTTTTTTTCGCTATTTTCAGCTTGATTAGTTTTTATTTATCTTTTCTATCTTCTGTTTTCAAAAGGTAAATTAGAATTAATACAAAAAGAAAATTTTCCACTTATATCTTAAAAACCACCAAGCATTCGTCATAGCGTCCCTTATTAGGAGTGTCATTTCAACACCTCCTAATTATTTATGCTCATTCTAAACTAATTTCCTAAAACTTAAAGAACCTTCATTCAACAAACATGAAAACATCTTCCGATTTATTTAACTTTTATTCCCTAATTCGATTTAACAAGAACCTTTATTTTTTGCAAGATGCTTTATGTTGCACAATAGAATTATTTTAATTATTCTCTCAACTGGTTATTAACAAATGAGCTACTATTCATTTGCTAATACTTGTTTTCTTAATAATAAATAAAATAAGTCCTAACACCACTAGCGCTCCACTAAAGGCTAGAATAGTAGATCCTGTAAATCCTGCGATACAATATCCAATAAAACATGCTGATGCTACAACCAATGCATAAGGTAACTGTGTGGTTACATGGAAAATATGATTTGATTGAGCCCCTGCACTTGCCATAATTGTTGTATCTGAAATAGGAGAAATATGGTCTCCACATACTGCCCCAGCTAAAACGGCTGCAATTGTTGTAACTAACATAGGATCACTTTCTAAAAATACGGATGTCACAATAGGAATCAATATACCAAAGGTTCCCCATGAGGTACCTGTCGAAAATGCCAAACCTGTTGCGATAAGAAATAATAAGGGTGGTAAGAAAGCTGTAGAGATATGACTATTATGCAAGAAGTTAGATACAAACAACCCTGCTTGAAGATTATCTGATACAAAACCACCCAGCGTCCATGCCAATACAAGAATCATAATCACTGGCACCATCATCTTAAATCCAACTGGTAATGCTTCAAAGAAATCTTTAAAACTTATTACCTTTCTAGGGATATAAAGTAAAAACATAAACACAAGTGTAAAGAATGAACCTAAAACTAACCCAAATGATGCATTACACTCTTGAAAAGCTTGAATGAACGGTACTCCATCAAAAAATCCCCCTGTGTAAACCATACTTGTTATACATGAGAAAATTAAAAATACAACTGGAAGAATTAAATCCATAACACTACCTTTTGCAGATACTTTCTCTTCTTCTATGATTTCAAAATCATTTCTTCCATAAAACAAGTCACCCTTTTCTGCACATTCTTCATGTTGCTTCATCGGCCCAAAATTAAAGTTAAAAACACAAACAATGAATACCATGATAATTGTTAACCATGCATAAAGATTAATTGGAATAGTTTGGAGGAAGAGATTAAACCCATCTCCAGATGTATATCCTGTAACGGCTGCTGCCCAGCTTGATATTGGTGCGATAATGCATACTGGTGCTGCTGTTGAATCAATAATATAAGCTAGTTTGGCACGTGATATCTTAAACTTATCTGTCACAGGTCGCATAACACTGCCGACTGTTAAACAGTTAAAATAATCATCCACAAAGATAAGGATTCCAAGTATCATCGTAGATAGCATAGCTCCGCGTTTTGATTTTATACGTTTGATTGCCCAATCACCATAAGCTTTACTTCCTCCTGCTCTTGTCATAAGCGCAACAATTGCTCCCAAGAATACAAGGAAGAACAAAATACCAACATTCCATGGCGATCCTGTTTTCGCTATCATTACATTAAAAATCTCTGTAGTAGCACCCAGTATATTGAAATTACTAAATAATAATGCCGCTGCTACTATACCTAAAAATAAAGATGAATAAACTTCTTTTGTAACTAACGCTAACCCAATCGCAATTATCGCTGGCAAAAGCGCCCATACTGTCCCTATGAATTCCATTTTATTCTCCTGTTTCATTTCATAAACTTACTTTTTTATTTTACCACATTCTAATAAATGCAATGGACTATACACTGGTGATGTTTTGTAGATTAACGTTTTATTGTACAATGATAGATGAGGTGCACATCATGAAAATGAATCGCTTAATCGGAATACTTACTTATCTTCTTCAAAAGGAAAAAGTAACTGCAACCCAACTTGCGGAAAGATTTGAAGTATCAAAGAGAACAATCCTACGTGATATCGATGACTTAAGCATTGCAGGTATACCTATTATTACTTTACCTGGATATCTTGGAGGCATACAGATTGCGGATGGATTCAAAATTGATAAGACTTACTTCAACACCACTGATTTACAAGCTATCTTCACTGGTCTTCAAAGTCTTAATAGTATCTCTTTAAATAATCAGTATGATCAAATCATCGACAAATTTTTACCTGAAAAAAATAAGTGCATTGAATCAAGTCACCTATTAATTGATTTAGCCTCACACTATAAAGACTCTCTATCAAATAAAATTAAGCAACTTGAAGAAGCTATTGAAAGTACTCTATCTGTCACTTTTACTTACTATAGTAGACAAGGTGAAGACATGATTACTTGTGACCCTTATCTTATTGTTTATCAATGGTCAAATTGGTATATTTTAGGATATAATCATCAATCTCAACAATTTGAATTATTAAAGCTAAACCGTACTTGGAATTTACAAATTTCAAACGATACCTTCATTCTACAAGATATTCCTCGTGAGTTACTAAATTCTTCTTCATATTTCCCTAGCAATTATGAAGTAACTATTTTATTCGATTCTTCTGTGAAATGGCGAATTATTGAAGAGTATGGTTTAAATCACTTTTCTACTCAATCTGATGGAAAATTATTGTTCAAATTTCCATTCACAAACAAAGACTATCTCTTTAGTTGGATTCTTGGGTTTGGTAATCTTGCTGAACTACTAGAACCCCAGGAACTACGAAGTGAATTAAGAGACATTTTGTTGAAAACAATCCCTCTTTACAATGAAGGTGACAATTAGTTGTCACCTTTCTTTTGTTAGTATAGCTACAGGAGGTATAACTATGATTGAATCTCGTTGTGGTATTTCATGTAGTCAATGTCATTATAAAGATGAATTTCAATGTAAAGGTTGTCTAGCCATCACAACACCTTTTTGGGGTGACTCATGTCCAATAAAGAATTGTTGTGAAGAAAAGAAACATTCACATTGTGGAGAATGTTCTAATTTTCCTTGCTCGTTATTAATTGGTTTTTCATATGACAAAGTCCAAGGTGATAATGGTTTACGTATTGAAAACTGTCGTTGTTGGAAACAAAATTGCAAGAAAAATAGTGACGATTAATCTCGTCACTATTTTCATATAGTTTCATAGTTTCTTCTTGAAAAGTTAATACACTTTTGACTATTAAATCTTGTTTTAGGACAAGAATTATATCCACATTTCAAAACATTCTTACATGATATACAACTTTCATGGTCTATCTTATGAGTCCATTTACTATTTTTCTCTGCGTCTATTTTGATATCATCATAACCAATTAGACCTACATTGTTAAAATCATAACTTAGACATGAATTACATTTCACAACCAATCCATCGCATCGAAATACAAATCCATTTTTAAGTCCTGCTTTACACAAACCATATTCACTTGAGCTTTTACGATCTGTACGCATATGTATAAACTCTAAGTACTCATAATGTTCTTTTAATAGTTTATTTCTTTTTACAATATTTGCTGTATTTTGAGCATCATAATCTTTTCGTAATTGATCAATTGTTTTAACAACAAAGACAAAATGATCAGGATCACCAATAAGTATTTTCAATTTGTCATACCAAATGAAATCTCTATTATTCTCTAAAATATTATTTATAATTTCTATTTCAAAATCTTCAGTTTTGCCATAATGCTTTTTAATAGCGATTAGATTTCTAAATATTGCCTTAGAAGTTCCCTCGCCTGTAATTAGTGGTCTAAGATAATCGTGTGTTTTTCCATCTAATGCAATAGAGTATTTTCTTATTCCAACAGTAAGTAACTCTCCAAAAACCTCTTCATCCAAGAAGTATCCGTTTGTACTTATCTCAGCAGAATGCTTTAGTCCATGACTTTCTGCTAAATCCTTAATCATTTTTCCATATTTAAGGATTTTTGTTTTTTCTAGAAGGGGTTCTCCACCAATCCATGTAATATGGATTGCTTTTAGTTTTTTGTCTTCTTCCACTTGTTTGCTAATGAAGTTTACGATAGATCTCATCATTTCATCACTCATAGCTTTTGGATTTTTTCTTTCATAACAATACTTACAATTAAAGTTACATAATTCTGTAATCATAATTGTTACATTCAATTTGTTCGACAAACTTTCTAACTTCGCATTTACTTTTGCAGCTAGCTTTGCTTTCTCGTCTAACACCCCATGTTGAAACAAAAATTTCTCAAGGTCTGTTCTAATAGCTATTGATCCGCTATTGTAGATACTGAACAGCTCCTTTTTGTTTGACGCGTTTACCTCAATTACATTTTTTGTTAAATGGTCGATTATGCTTATTGTGTCTCCCTTTAATTCAAAATCTACATAACCAGGTATACTATACATTTTTCTCCTCCTTGATAGACAGGTTCCATTATCTCCCCAACTTTTCCCATCACACAGAGATCCTTCTCCATATTTAATAGTATTTCTTTCTCAAAGTTTTTTCAACACATCTGTATTGCTCCATACAAAAAAAACTGTATTAACTTATACAGTTTCTTGAATGTTACTAAAATTTATACACTATTTGTCCTCTATACTATTTACTTCATATTATATAGAAGTTCTAAGTACTTATACTTTTCTTCGAGTAAGTCATTATCTGTTGCAATCTTAAGTCCAATTTTATAGATGAATTCTTGGTTTTCAGAAAAGCTATCATTTACAATTAACTGACATGCATGATCACAAGCTTCTAATGCTTTTTCCACATGCCCATTTATTGAATGAAGAATTATTTGTTGAATAATTTTTGATTTTGCATTCTTTGTGTGAATGTTTCTATCAATCACAATTTTTGCTTCTTTGTTCTTTCCCATCATCCATAATGCATATGGTTCATAGAAACTTGCACTTGAGTGAATATCTTTTGATGCATCAAGTTGTTGAATATATTCTATGGCGCATTCATAATTTTTTGATTTCAATGAACAATAACTCATATTTCCGTATATTCTTTCCATATCTATCAACTTATTTTCTCTTCTATAAAAAGCTAATATGCTCTCATAAATACTTATCGCTTTTTCATAACGTGCAGCAGTTGTATATCCATTCGCAATCACAATACCTAAGAATGCCATTCTTTCAAACATGAATAAATCCGCAAGCATTGTTCTTGCACGTTTATAATATTTGACTGCTATGTCAATATCATTCACAAGAACATTAAAGTGTGTTAAGTGATAATAGATTATTGAAAATATAATTGAGTTTTTAGGTGAGCTTGGTATTTCCTCATCCAAATCCTCATATATTGCTTTTGCTTTTTCTCTATCATTAGTTTTTAGATAGTATTGTGCTTTCAAATCTTGATAAAGTAGTTGATAAGAAGTCTCTAACAAATTTTTATAATTCTTCATTTCATCTAATATTTTTTTCGTGTTCGTTAAATCTTTTTCAAAAAGTATTTCATAAAAAATTATGAGAAAATCATAATAAGGAAATGCAAAAGAGTATTTATATTCTCTTTTATTTTCTATGAATTGATTATAAATATCCTTCATGCCTTGTGCATTACATGTTGCCCAATAGTTAAAGAAACATATCAATTTTTCTTCAACTTCATCTCTAAAATCTAATCGTGTATTTACCTCAATTCCCAAAGAACTTTCTAGAATTTTCTTATACTCTTCCGATGCAGCATGTTTACCATGTTCAATCTTACTTAAATGACTTGGATTCACAAAGGTACTTTCAGCCGCAAAGTTTAAACTAAATTGACAGTCTTCTCTTGCACGACGAACAATACATCCATACAGTCGATTTTCTTTGGTATCATTATTTAGACTTTTAACATAAAATGGCATAATTATTTCCCCACTCTTTAATAAGGATAATTATACCATTTTTTATTATAAATTAATGCTTAACTTGTTATCCCCAAGGGAAATACAAATCAAACGTTGTAATACCTGGAAATTCTACATCACAGTTTACATCTGTGATTTCTCCATTCACTGTTGTTACAACACAACCATTATCATCAAGATATGTTTCTACTTTATCTTCTGCAAAAACTGATGATGTCATTGTTGTAACTAATGCGAACGCACACACTATTTTACCAATTTTCTTCATTTTAATTCTCACTTTCTAGTCTAGGTTTAAATGACTACTTCTTATATATCACGTCGTGTTTCATTAGTCCATACTTCCTATATTGCTCCATATAAAATTAAAATAGATATTACATAATATGCAATATCTATTGGATGAGTTTATCCCTTTACTGCACCAATGGTAATTCCTTGTGTAAATGAGTTTTGGAACATCAAGAACATGATTACAATCGGTATTGCAGCCAATGTAGCACCAGCCATTAAAACTCCATAATCGGTTGAGAATTCACCTTGTAGCGTTGCTAGTCCTAATTGCAATGTTAGATTTGCTCTGGTATTTAACATGATTAATTGTAAGAAGTAATCATTCCATGCTGATATGAATGTAAAGATTGCTAAAGCTGCAATTCCAGGTTTAACAATAGGAACTACTATCTTTAGGAATGTAATAATTTCATTACAGCCATCAATTTTAGCTGCTTGAATTAACTCTGATGGAATGCTTTCACTGAACTGTTTCATTAGGAACACTCCAAATGGCCATCCTATTGCAGGTAATATTGCAGCCCATAAAGTATTATGGAAGCCCATAGCACTTACTTGTTTTACTAATGGAACTAATACTACTTGCTTCGGCAATGCCATTGCAAACACAAAGATACTAAATACTACAGTAGCACCTACGAATTTCTTCTTCGCTAAAACATACCCTGCTAGTGTTGATACTATGCATACTAGAATCATTGTTACTACTGCAATAAATATACTGTTAAATAGCCATTGCCATGCTGGTTGTTTAAATAGTGTAACCCAACTTTCCAAAGTTGGAGATGTTGGTAACCATTGAGGTGGCAGTTTAATTGTATCTAATCTGTTTTTAAATGAACCAGTAATGATCCAATAAAATGGAAATATAAAGATGATCGTTATTGCTGTAAGTAAACCCATTGAGGCAAGTGTGAAAATCGAAAATTTCTCTTTCTTCTTCATTCTATTACCCCCTAATCCTTTTTACTTAGTAACTTAAATTGTACTAAGCTAAACAATCCAATGATTACTGCTAGAATAACTCCCATTGCATTCGCATATCCAAATTTATATTGTTTGAATGCTGTTTCATAAACAAGGTACATAACTGTCGATGTATTATAGTTAGGTCCTCCGCTTGTTAATAGCTGTATCAATGAGAAACATTGGAATGTATTGATTGTTGTTATTACAACAATATAAAGTGTTGTTGGAAGAATACCCGGCCATTTTATATATTTAAATATTTGCCAGTTATTCGCACCATCAATTTCTGCTGCTTCAACTTGTGAAACATCTAGGTTTCCTAACGCTGAGATATATAGAATAATTGGTTGGCCAACACTTGTGGTTATCAGAATAATGATGATTGCCCACATTGCAAACTGTTTATCTCCCAACCATTGTATTTCTTTTGTTATTACACCCATGTTCATTAACACATAGTTTAAAACACCATTGTATGGATCGAATATCCACTTCCATACGACTACAACTGCAACCGTTCCTGTTACAACTGGCAAGTAGAAGATTCCTCTAAATATTGCACGTGTAACTGATTTTCTTTTGTATAAAACCATTGCGACAAATAAGCTAAATAGAACAATAATTGGAACTGCAATAACTACGAGTTTAATTGTATTCATCAACGACTTCATAAAGATTTCATTTTGGAATAATTTAACATAGTTACCTAAGCCAATAAAATCAAATTTCTTATTTGTATAATTAAATAAACTTGTAAACATTCCTGTTCCGATAGGAACAATTACAAATGCACAAAAGAAGAACAAGGCTGGTAGTAGAAAACTATATGCTACAAGAGTTTCCCTATTTTTTGAGGACAGGAATTTCGATTTCTTTTTTTGTTTCAAAATAGCGCTCATAATATCCTCATTTCTTTTTATAAACAAGGGTGATTTTTAGTCACCCTTGTCTCCCTTTATCAATGTATAACTAATTATTCAGCTAAAGTTGTATTTGCGTTTTCTGTAAAGTACTTAGCAGCATCTTCAGGAGTTTTATCACCTGTTAACATTGCTTGTAGTGAACCCCACCAATAAGTTCTCATTTCAGCGAATCCTGGAACTGTATTGTAGTAAGGACCGTATTGATCACTTAAGCCACTATAGAATGACATTGTTTCATTTCCAGCATATAAATCACCAAAACTTGTACGTACTGGGAAGCAATTAGCTTGTAGAACATTTTGTTTACCAATAACTTCGTCATCTGCTAAGAATTTAACGAATTCTTTTGCAGCTGCTACTTTGTTAGCGTCTTTATTATCGAAAATTGCATAACCATTTACTAGGTATTCAAGTTGAGATGTTCCATCTTTTGCAGGAAGATCCATAGCGATTACTTCGATATTAGATGCTTCTAATTCTGCTTTTCTAGCTAAATCTAGGTTTGGACTCCATAAGTTAACAGCCCAGAATGTAGAGTTTTGAGGAGTAGTGAAGTGAGTTAATGCATCATTAGCAACCCCTGCAGTATTTCCTTCTAACCAACCTTCTTTAACGCCATCCATTACCATTTGGTAAGCAGCAATACCTTCTGGAGTATCCATTGTGTAAGCTGTTTTATCTGTTCCCATAATTGTTGATCCTGTTAAGTTAGAGATGAAAGCACGTGTACCTTGGTCTCCACCTTGACCACCACAATAAATTTCAACGCCTTTATAACCTTTTTCTTGCATCGCTTTAGAAATTGCGATGAATTCTTCAGTTGTCCAGCTTCTTGTATCTTGGTTAATTTTGTCTAATAATCCTGCTTCTTCTAAAGCTGTTTTTGATACAGCCATGATAAATGGTGCAGCTGATGTTGGATACATCCATAAGTTTCCTTCACCATCACTACTAGCATCAATAATTGCAGGTGTAGTATCTTTGTCTAATCCTGTTTCAGCAAACATATCATTTAATGGAACTAAGTATCCAGAAGTTCCGTATTCAATGATACGACCTGGTGCATCGAATAATACATCTGGTCCTGTTCCACCTTGTAGAGCAGTAATTGTTTTTTCTGGACCATTTGTAAAGTCTAACATTTCAACATTAACTTTAATGTTAGGGTATTTCTTGTTGAACTCAGCAACAAGACTTTCTTCATACTTACCCACAGTATCATCGATTGATGCAAATGTTGGATAAGCCCACCACGTAATTTCAGCTGTGATGTCTTCTGGTTTTGTTGCAGTAGATGGTGTTTCAGTTGCAGCTGGTGCTGGTTTAGAGCATCCAACTAAACTAAGACCAACTAAAGCTGTCATCAGTAAAGCAAGTAGTTTTTTCATTTTTCCTCCTCGTTAATTATAGTCTAGCTATAACACTTTAAAGAATTACTCCAATTATTTTATTTTTTTTGGAGTTTACCTTCATTTGCATTATAGCATGTCGTTTTTGCTTTGTAAACGCTTTCTTCTAAATTTTAATAAAACTGCTCTATCGCCTTTATTAATCGCATATTACGCAATTATACTTTTAATAATTTGATTATTTTATTTCATTAAACTTATTGAAATTGGAGTATTATTTCATATCATTTTGCTTTATAATGAAGACGAAAGTGATGTGATTTCTTTGTTTGAACAAGATGGTTTAATATATCGTTTCTTTGATTGGTTTGCCTCAATTATGATTTGTAATGCATGTTTCATCCTTGGTTCTTTACCAGTTTTTACAATTGGAGCTAGTTTTACTGCAATGTATACTGTTTTATTCAAAATAAGAGCTGGCGAATCACCAGCTGTAGTTCAATTATTTTGGAAGTCCTATAAAGATAATTTCAAACAATCTACACTTGTTTGGTTAGTTATCCTCGGTTTGGGATTTTGGTTTTTCTTTTGTATCGTTCTCTTTTCCGGTAATTCAAATCGTTTATTTCAAACCTACAGTGTTCTTATGATTATTATGTTAATCGTTTTACTCATATTCATGATGTATATTTTTCCAGTTATCTCACAATTTAGTAATTCAACGAAAATGCTTGTGCAGAATTCATTCATTCTTATGCTCAAGCATTCACTTACAACATTCACAATGTCTATGCTTGTACTTACAGTTCTACTATTAACTTTCTATAATAGTTTTACATTTGCTTGGGGTATTGGATTTTTCATAAGCTTTGGTTTTGCTTTAGTAAACTATTGGTCTTCGGCTTATCTTGAACGAATTTTTGATCGTTATATTGTTGAAAATAAGGTGAAAGAAGAAGATTGTAAATAATTATTTAAGGTTTTCTAAGAAGTGCATCTTTTTATCTTCGAAGTCATTGATTCTTTCATGATCATAGCGAAGATATTGAAGATGTTCTTTTTTTCCTTTTACATTCTTAAAGATTTTTTTGTTGTTTTCTATTAATGATATTTTGTCTATTCCGCCACTTGCTAATAGAAATGGGCATTTTATTTTCTTTGCATTTTCAATGGGATTGTATTCTTTGGAATCAATCATGACTGGGCTTTGTACTACACAACCTTTACAATTATCTCTTGTTGCTGCAAAAGCTAATGCAATTGTTGCACCATAGCTTTCTGCCACAACAATGACTTCTTGGTTACTTGTTATTTTTCTTATTTCTTGAAGAAGTGTAGTTGCATCTTTCAAGGTACTTTTATTGTTGTATGGAATACTTACGACATCATATCCAAGGGCATCAAAGCGTAATAAGTAATGTTCTTTAACTTCTACTAGTCCATTAAAAAAGAAAACTAATGGTCTATTACCTTCACAGATTGCCATTGTTTGTTTTAATTCTTTTCCTGATTTATATGAGATGACTTTTGCTTTTACTGGTTGACTTATATTTCTGTTCAAAAAGAAGGGGATTATCTTGTCATCAAATTCATGTATAGTTTCATGACCTTTACCTTCATAAGCAAAAACTTGTTTTTCGGTATTCATGTTATTATAAACCGCAAATTGTGTAGATGGTGGACATACTGTGTCCGCTAAACTAATGCCAAAAAGTACAGGGCATTTTATTCTACTTGCGAAATTCTTTGTATCGATGTAGCCAAGTTTTCTAAACCAATCATCTAAATGTTCTCCTAATGGATCCATCCAACGACTATAGTAACGTAATCCATCATAGGCGATTTGATCATACTCTAACTCAAAGACGCGTTGATAGTCACTGAGAAAAGGGTAAAGGATTGCTGCTTTTTTAACTTGTTTGCTTAGTGCAGCACAAACAGTTGCAAGTGCTCCACCTTGTGATGCACCATTGACATATATTTCATCTTCGTCAATTCCTGGTAATAGACTTGCAACACGAGGCATCAATGCTGCATCTTGAAATATTCTTGTATAAAGTAAATTGTCTAAATTAGTGTCATCCATGCCTGCCATGATATGTCCTGCAACCGTTGTTCCTTTGTATCCACCTAAGTCTTGGCTTCTTCCACCTTGCCCACGGCAATCCATTGCTAGTACAGCAAATCCTTTACTTGCAAATACTGCTAATTCAAAAAAAGAACGACTACTTCCTGGATAACCATGAAATTGTAATACACATGGAACTTTCTTTTTTGTCCTTGGTCTTAAATATTTTGCGTGTATACTAGCACCATCAAAACTGTTAAATGTAACTTCCATGAGTTCGAAAGATTGAAACTCTTTGGGAGTACCTTTTTTTATTTTTACTTTAGGTGTAAACTTATCCAAAGCTTTTATTTTCTTGTCCCAATATGTGTCAAAGTCATTTGGTTTGGTAGTTGTTCCTTGATACTTTTTCATTTTGTTTAAACTAAACTCTTTTTTCATGATTATCCTTCTTTCATGGTTTTTGTTATTTACAAATGGGGTTACCTGCTGTAAATTGTAAGTATATTAGAGATTTACTCCAAAATTATAAACTATTTTGGAGTAAAGTGGAGGAAAAATGAACAAGTTCTCAATAAAAGATTTTAAAGGGGTAATTCCTGCAACACTAACTATCTTTGACAAGAATGAAGAAATTGACGAAACAGAAACACGTAAGTTTATCCGTTTCTTATTGAAATTCAACATTGGTGGTTTTTATTTAACGGGTTCTACCGGTGAGGGATTCTTGATGAGTCTTGAAGAAAGAAAACGTGTTGTTGAAATCGTCATGGATGAAGTTAAGGGACAAGTTCCAGTTGTTGTCCATGTTGGTGCAATATCTACCAAGCTATCTATCGAATTAGCTAAACACGCGGAGAAAGTAGGGGCAACCGGTATTTCAAGTGTTCCACCATTCTACTGGAGATTTACTGAAGAACAAATATTCAACTACTACAAAGACATCGCAGAATCTACAAGCCTACCAATGATAGTCTATAATGTTCCACTTGTTGGAATGATGTCTGTGGGTATGATTAAGAAATTATCTACCATTGATAACGTTGCGGGAGTTAAATATACTGGAACTACTTTATTTGAATGCACACAAATTATGGATGCTTGTGGCAAAGACTTCCTTGTTTATGGCGGTTGTGATGAAATGGCTGCAAGTAATGTTAATCTTGGTGTTGATGGAATTATTGGATCTTTTTATAACATCGTTCCTGATCTATTCTTGGATATTTACAACACTTCAAAGAAGGGTGAACAAGACAAAGCCGAAGCACTTCAAAGAAATGCTGTACGTATTATCATGAATGTTTTATCTCATAATAGTATGACTGCCGCAATGAAAGTATGTTTAAAACATGCTGATATTTGTGAAGGTTATTCTAGAAAACCATTTACTAATTTTACACCTGAACAAGAAAATGAAATCATCGAATCATTGCTAGCACTAAAGAAAGAATATAATATTGAAAATATTGAAATACTTGATCGATTAGCGAAATAAAATAAATACTATCTTACTACAATCTCTTTGTTTAAAGAAAAAAGCCTTCGTGCTTTTTTCTTTTAGTTTTGCGTTTTGATAAGTACAGTATCTTTCACTTGTGAGTATTTTCTTGTTTTAGCATTTACAAAAAAATATCTACATGCTATATTGGTTTTAGCAATATACTCCATTATTTTATGAAATTTTGAAGTTTTATTCCAAAAGGAGACAATCTATGAATAAGCAAGATTTGATTGACCAACTAAAAAAAGGCCTTGTTGTTTCATGTCAGGCTTTGCCTTCTGAACCAATGTATTCTGAAACTGGTGGTATAATGCCACTTTATGCAAAAGCTGCTTTTGAAGCTGGAGCCGTTGGTATTAGAGCCAATTCTGTACGTGATATTAAAGAAATCAAAGAACAAGTTCCACTACCTATTATTGGAATTATTAAACAAGTTTATCCTAATTCAGAGGCATACATTACGCCAACTATGAAAGAGATTGATGACTTAGTTGAAACTGGCTGTGACATAATCGCAACTGACTTTACTACCCTTACCCGTGAAAATGGATTGACCGCTCCGGAATTTTTAAAAGAAATTAAAAAGAAATATCCAAATCAATGTATCATGGCAGATTGCGCTACACTTGAAGATGCTCTAGCGGCTGATCAAGCCGGTATTGATTTTATTGGTACTACAATGAATGGATATACAAAAGATTCTCTTTTAACTGAAGGACCAAATTTTGAACTAATTGAACAAATAATAAAATCATGTAAAGCTCCCGTCATTGCTGAGGGTAGAGTTCATTATCCAGAACAAGCACGCCGTGTTTTAGACTTAGGTGTTTTGTGCGTTGTTGTTGGAGGAGCGATAACTCGTCCTAAAGAGATTACTGAACGTTTCATGCAAGCCATAAAAAAATAGTCTAGTATTTAGACTATTTTAAATTTGAATACAATTTTCTTTATTTTTCTTTCTCCTGCATAAACTTTTACGCGATGTGCATCTTCTGGAAATGCTACATAGAAATGGTTTTGATCTATTAAACAAGATTCAAACTTTTCTGCATTGCCAAGTCCTGCATCAGATTCAATATCGTAGGGTGTTGTGATTTTTACATTCTCTCTTTGAGTACTGTGAATCATTTCTTGGTTTATTACAACAAGATGTACATCGCCAAAAAGTTCATGAAATTCAAAAGGTGGAAATTGATTTTCTTCAATTTCATATTCAAATACATTCACAAAAACATCATCATTAATTACTGTTTTACCCGTTGGTAATTCTGAATAATTATGCGTTTTCATGTATTGAATTACTGTATCTAAATTTTTATTTCTTCCTTCGTATTTTTCTAAGTTTTCAATTTTATCGTATATCATAGTTGATCTCCTCTATGTTTCAGTATAACCAGTTTAAAATTTATTGAAAGGAATTTTTTATGAAAAATTATTTAGGAATTGATATCGGTGGTACATCTGTAAAAATGGGAATCGTGAATGAAGAGGGGACTGTTCTTCTTCAACATGAAGCCTCTGTTTCATTTGATAATTATCAAACACCAATCATTGAAACTGTTGTCAAAACTGCACATCAATTTAATGCGAGTCATGATTATATAATTGAAGGAATTGCGATAAGTGCTGCAGGACAAATTGACACAAAGCTTGGCAAAGTTATTGGTACTTGTGGTAACCTTCCTAACTATATTGGTTCTGAATTTAAGAGCCGTTTTGAAAAAGAATTTAATTATAATGTAACTGTTGTTAATGATGCAAACTGTATGATTTTAGGAGAAAAATGGATTGGAAATGCGCAAGATCATGAGAATGTTATTGGCATTACACTGGGTACTGGTGTTGGTGGTGGTATTCTTGTAAACAATCAAATTCTTCTTGGTTCAAGAGGTTTAGCGGGTGAAATTGGGCACTTCATTGTCGATAAAACAGGACTGTTATGCACTTGTGGAAACAATGGATGTTATGAACAAGTTGCCTCTACTACTGCACTCATTCGACGTGTCAAAAATTCATGTAACGCTCATGTAAACGTGGATGGACGCTGGATTTTCGATGAGGTCAAAAATGGAAATGCACAAGTAATTCAATGTGTCGATGAATGGATTAATGACATTGCAATTGGATTAGTTTCGCTTATTCATATTTTTAATCCTAGTTGTATTTTAATTGGTGGTGGTGTTAGTTCTCAGGAAGAATTACTCATTAATCCTCTTCGCGAAAAAGTTTTCGCTCTTGTTATGCCACGTTTTAAAGATAATTTAGAACTCAAACAAGCAAGATTAAAAAACAACGCTGGTATGATTGGCGCCGTTTATTATTACATCTATAACAATTGAAAAATAAAATTAATTTGTTATTATTAGTAAAAGAGAGGTTTATCTTATGCGCTATAAAGTACTCATTCAATCCTATCTTCCCTCACTAACAAAATCAGAAGCAAAAGTTGCACAATACACATTAAAGAACAGTCAAAAAATATTATACGAGACCCTTCAAACCGTTTCTAAAAAAACCGGTGTAGGTGAGGCGACAGTACTACGATTTTGCAATAAAATCGGATGTGAGAAATTTGCAAACTTAAAACTCATGATTGCTCAAGAAACATCTCAAGAGGAAGCAAAACAAGCTAGCAACATTATCGAATCTATTGAGAATGATTTAACTGAAATTCTTCGTAATACAACTTCTATTCTTGATGAAAAAGCGGTCGATGTTGCAGCCAATCTTATTGATCGTGCTGAGTATCTATATTTCTTTGGTGTAGGATCGAGTGGATTATCAGCTAAAGAAGCTGAGGCTAATTTTATGCGTATTGGTGTTCCTTCTAATGCAATTGCAGATCCTCACTTTCAAGCAATGGTAGCTTCAACACTTTCTAAAAATGATGTTGTTGTTGCATTTACCATTTCTGGTACAACGCGTGATATCTATGATTCATGTAAAATTGCAAAAAGTCAAGGTGCTAAACTTGTTGTTATCACTAACTACATTGAAAGTCCTACTGCTAAACTTGCAGACTGTATCTTGTTAACAGCAGCGAATGAACATATTTTACGTGGCGGCACACTCGGTGGTACAATTAGTCAACTCTTCGTAATTGATTGTGTTAAAGATAAATACGTTGTTAAACATGAGAAAGAGGCAAAGAAGTTAAACACAAAAGTTGCTCAGTCCATTGTCAACAAAGTCATATAGATAATTATCTTACAAGAAATTTGTTGCAAAATAAGCAAGGAATATAATTAAAAGTAGAAAGATAGCACTTCAGAATGAGGTACTATCTTTTCAATTTAAAGCAAATAAAAAAAGAAGCTATTACTTTTCATGATGATCAATCTCAATCATCACTATTGTAACAACTTCTTTTTTATTATTTAGAATACGATTCTATTTGTCCTTTGATGGTAAGTAGTAAATCTTTTCTCCATCTTTTGTTAGCATATAGCTTCCACGTGCATAACTTTGTACATAGTTTGGGTCTGATAGTTTATTTTTTTGATCAATCAAATATTGATTTTCATCTTTAACTTCTTCCAATTTAACTTTTGTTTCTTTAAGTTGTTGTTGTAATGTAACTGTTGTGCCAATTTCTTCAATCACACCATAAATTAGCCAGCCTGAGAAGATGATGACAGCAAAACACAAAAGCTTTGTAATTGGTCTAAGTGTTCTTCTTTTAGGTTTCTTTACTTTTCTAACAACTTTTCTTCTTACGGGTTGTTGTGTCATTTTTTCTCCTTTCTGGACATATTCATTATATGGTTCAATACATTTATTCGCAACAATTTTCCTCTAGCCATTTTTCTTCTAAAACTTCATACATCATTGGTGCATCCGCTTTTTTAGAAAAATTTGATGTTTCTAGTACTTTTACTGTCATTTGTCTTTGACCAAAAGTTATCGTAATACAGTCTCCTAGTTTGACATCATACGATGGTTTTACTGATTTACCATTTACTTCTATTCTTTGGTGAAGAGCCAGTTCCTTTGATACTGTTCTTCTTTTAAGAATACGTGATACTTTTAAGTATTTATCAATTCTCATTTTTCTTAGCCTCTTTACTTCTCATTAATACTTCGATTGCCATTTTCAAGCCGTCATTGGTTTGTGGTAGTTTCACAATGATTTTTTGGTCTGTATAGCGAAGTGTAATATCTTTTGAAATGCTTGTCAAGATTTCAAAGAGTTTGACACCGTCAACATGGGCACTAAACATTTTTGAGAAAGTTATTTCTATTTGTCCTTTTAATTCACGATATTTTTCGACATCTTCTGAGTTGATTAATATTTCTAAGCGTTTCTTTTCGAATAATACTTTTACCGTTTTTGGTAGTTGTCCAAACTCATCTAAGATTTGTTCTTCGTATGATCGTAACTCTTCTTGTGACTCGATGCGATCTATTGTTTGATACATGCTGATTTTATCGAAGTCATCTGGGGCAAAACGTTCAGGAATATAACTATCCACTTGAACATTAGCTCTAACCATTTCTTTACGTTCTGGTTTAATTATGCCTTTCTTTTCATTGATAGCTTCTTCAAGCATTTCAATATACATATCAATACCCACTGTATCGATGAATCCCGATTGTTCAGGACCTAACATATCACCAGCCCCACGAATCGTTAAATCACGCATCGCTATTTTATAACCACTACCAAGTTGGGCAAAGTCTTTGATGGCTTGTAGTCGTTTGCTAGCGATTTCTGAAAGTTGTTTTTTACTTGGTACCATGAGATAGGCATAAGCTAAACGATTTGATCGTCCTACCCGTCCTTTAATTTGATAGAGTTGTGATAGTCCAAAGTTTTGGGCATGTTCAACCAAAATGGTATTAGCATTAGGAATATCAATACCCGTTTCAATAATCGTCGTACAAACTAAAACGTTTGCTTCTCCACTTGTGAAGTTCATCATGACATCTTCAATTTCTTCTTTACCCATTTGACCATGAGCTACCGCTACTTTAGCATACGGTACAAGTTCTTGAATTTTTCGTGCAGTGTGATAAATTTCTTCAACATTGTTATGTAAATAGAACACTTGTCCATCGCGTGATAATTCGCGTTCAATAACCTCTTTGATTAAGGCTGGATTTTTTTCTACAACATAGGTTTGTACAGACACACGATTATCAGGTGGTGTTTCTAATTGTGATAATTGTCGAATTCCTACTAGTGACATTTGTAATGTTCGTGGTATTGGTGTTGCGGATAATGATAAAACATCGACAGATGCTTTTAGTTCTTTTATCTTTTCTTTATGTTCAACCCCAAATCGTTGTTCTTCATCAATAATCAATAAACCTAAGTCTTTAAATTTAATATCTTTTCCTAATAATCGATGTGTTCCAATTAATACATCTACTTTTCCTTCTTTGCAGTTTTCTATTGTTTCTCTTTGCTTGCTTGCTGTGACAAAACGATTCATAAGTTCGATTGTTACTGGATAGTTTTTGAATCGCTTCATAAATGTTTTCGCGTGTTGGCGTGACAAGATTGTTGTTGGGCATAAGAAGGCAACTTGTTTATTTTCTGCTACTGCTTTAAATGCTGCACGTATTGCAACTTCGGTTTTTCCAAAACCAACATCTCCACATAATAGACGATCCATTGGTTTGTTTTTCATCATATCTTTTTTTACTTCATCAATTGCGATTTTTTGATCCCTCGTTAGTTCATATTCAAATTCATTTTCGAATTCATTTTGATATTCACTATCTTCACCATATGCATAACCAATTTGATCTTCACGCAATGAATAAAGTTCTACAAGTCTTTCCGCAAGATTGTTGACATTTTCTTTTAAGCGAGCTTTAGTATTATTCCATTCATTGGATCCTAGTTTATGTAATTTAGGTACGACTCCTTCACGAGATACAAACTTTCTCACAAGTCTAAATTGTTCTAACGGTACGAGTAGCTCATCATTTCCTTTATAGATGACCCGCAAGAAATCTTTATGTACCCCTAAAACTGAGCGCGTTTCTAGTCCCATGTATTGTCCAACACCGTGTTGATTATGGACAACATAATCGCCTGGTTTTAAGTCTTGATAGCTTTTTAATACCTCAGCATTTTTAAATTTATTGGTAAACTTTGATTGACTCTTTCTGCTTTCAAAAAGTTCTGTTGATGTGATTACTTTTATGTTTTCTAGTTCAGCTTCAAATCCTTCAAATAGTGATGCAAATGTTATATTAATTCCAATTTCTGCTGGAACATCTTCTTGAATAAAACGATAAACAACATCTCGTTCTATACAAGCATCAATAACCTTCTTTATTTCGGTGTCTCTTAGACAGAAGTAAATTCTTTTTGTTTCGCTTTCTTTTTTTAATAATTCTATTTGAACACTGATTGTTTCTTTTGGTAAATTAACTTCTTTTATTTGTGAAATGTTGTCTGAAAAGCGATCTCCTTCAATCACTTTATGTTTCATGAGTAAGCGATCAAAATCATGCATAATACTGAATTTTGGTAATGCTTTATGTTCTTGCACCATTTCTTGAAGATACATTGTATTTTCTTCTAGTGAATGATGGATTGTTTCTAGGCATTCTTCTCTAGTAGATAACACAAGTACTGGATTTTGAAGATAATCAAATAAACATCCAGTTTCTTCAACGAATGCATAGTATTGGTATAAGCTATTATCTTTGATATGATTTTCTAAATATTGAATATCAATTTCAACCTTAGAGATGAGTGCATCATCTTTTGAATCTTTCACGATTGTTTCTACTTTTTCTTTAATTCTTTTTACATCTTCATCACTAAATAAAATATCTGTAGCTGGTATGCATACAACTTCTTCAATCGATTCTAATGAACGTTGTGTTTGAATATCAAAGAAACAGAGTCTTTCAATTTCAGTGTCAAAGAATTCTATTCTTATTGGATTATCATAGTTCATTGAATAGAAATCTAAAACACCTCCACGGGCTGCGAAGCATAGGGGTGTATCAATATGGGATACTTGTGAATATCCACTTTGTATTAATTTTCTTTTTAATGTATCTAATGCAATTGTGTCGCCTACTTTTAAATGAATACTACTTTCTCTAAATAGTTCTGTTCGTGGTAATTGACGTATACATGCTGATGCATGTGTGACCACGATTCGATTTGAATTATCCAGTAGTTTTGAGAGCACTTCCACTTTGTTTGCGATATTCTCTGGACTTGCGGCAATGGCCTCAACACGCAATGACTCTTCAACGCTAAAAATCACACATTCGTCTTGGGGGAGGAGGGTGCTCAACCTTTCATAGAGTCTTTGTGCGGAGTATAAGTTATTTTTTATAACGACAATAGGTCGTTTCTTTTTTTGAAAACTGCTCGCAAGAATTAGTGCTTCTTGAATATAGGAAGTTGGTGTATAGTTTGAGATTCCATTGGTTAAATCGATGACAGCTGGGTTATTTTCTAACTCATTAAGTAGCCAACTATTCATTTGAATTATACCTATTCATCACTTCTGCAATTGAGTGTGTAATGCTCATATAAGCTGCATCTGCTGCCCTTTTCACTGAATCTTCGTAATTTTTTAAATCTTCTTTGGCAACTTTTCCTAATACATAATCAACAATAGGGATTAGCGGATTTTTATCAATTCCCACGCGAATACGTGATATCTCTTGTGTATGCAAATGATTCATAATACTTTGCATTCCTTTTTGTCCACCCGAACTTCCTTGGGTACGTATTCGTAGCTTACCTACTGGAATATCTAAATCATCATGGATGACCAAGATATCTGAAGGGTCTATTTTGTAGAAATTAACAGCTTGAATTACTGCTTCTCCTGATGAATTCATATAGGTTTGAGGTTTCATCAACAAGACTTGTTCACCATTAATCTGAGCAGTTCCTATTAAAGCATTAAATTTCTTTTGTTCAATTGAAGTATGACAAAGTTTTGCGAGTTCATCCATAACACAAAATCCCGCATTATGGCGCGTTTTTTCATACTCTTTTCCAGGGTTACCTAGTCCAACAATTAATTTCATGTTAACCTCCTCTTCTTGCTCAATTATAATACCACGGGTTTCTCTAAATTTCACGAATAAACACACGATTTATTAAAGAGAGGGGATAGACCCCTCTCTTCGATTAATAATTCACTTTTCCAAGTAATCCTGGATCATCTGCGACAACTTTTGCGCCAAAGATGTTTCCGCTAGCACCACTTGCATTATCAGGACATACAAGAACACGTGTTCCTTGTTCAATCTTTCCGCTTGCAGTACGAATATCTGTGTTTTCTCCATAGTAGAAAGTTAATTCAACTCCATCTTTCGTACTAATTGTAAATGTATTTTGGGTTAGTCCAATAACAGCACCTTGAATATGTGGCTCATTATCATTCTCTGAATTATCTGTTACTTTTGTAACACTTACACTGGATGTGTCTGTCCCTGTAAGTTCACCTGAATATTCAACATCAACTTTATTTCCTATTAATATACCATTTGCATATTGTTTCGTTGCCGAACTTACATCAAAGGCATAATTTTGATTTTCAACATCAATAGTTAATGATCCACCATCTGCATTTACTACATATCCTGTAATTGTTTTATAAACAACTGGAGCAGGGGTTGGCGTTGGCTCTGGTGTTGGAATTGGTGTTGGAACCGGTGTTGGTTCTGGGGTAGGAACTGGGGTTGGTGTTGGTTCATCTTTCTTAACTTCAGTATAAACAACCGTAACGACAACATCACCCGTACCCATAACACCACTTACATTTGCCATGTTTGGAACATAGTCATTTTTAATTGGACTTGAAATATTATAGGAAGTTCCTTCATTTAACTTCTCATCATAATTTTGATAAATTTGTGTTCCATTTGAGTCTTCATAAATTATTGTCAACTCGTGTGTAGGAACAGGGGTTGGTTGCGGTTTTGCCGTTGGGGTAGGGGTTGGTTTTGGCGTTGGTGTTGCTGGTGGCGTTGCCGTTAATAAATCACTTGGAACATATCCTGTAACACCATCTATCATAACTCTTGTCCAGTTATTGTCAGTAACGCCTGTTACATCAATTCCTTGGTGTTGCCAAACAAAACCGACTTTCTTATATTCTTTTGAATTCCCTGCATAAATATCAGAATCTAATGTAGCATAGTACCACTCTGTTTTTGCAGTTACTTTAATATCTTCAACTGGTGTTAATGTTGGTTTTGGTTTTTCAGTTTCAACTGGAGTAACTTTTGCATTTTCTTCATCATCAACGATTTTCATAATCTTAATATCTGAAGTATCTGTACCATTTATTTTACCAATGTATGTAACATAAATGATATTTCCATTAACTAAACCATTTCTTACATCCATTTCCACAAGTGCTGTGCTGAATGTATATTTACCTTCATTTGTTTCAATGGTAATTGTATTCATTGAAGAATCTACTAATTTACCAGATATTGTACTTGCTTGGAGTTCTGGGTCACTTGTTGTCTTATCAATAACTTGTTTTACAACTGCATTTGAAGTATCTTTGTCTGAAATTTTTCCTTCATACTTTAATAAAACATCATCACCTGATAATAAACCATGCGTTGTTTCGATTGTTGCTTGAGAAACATCAAAGATTAATTCTTCTCCTTTTAATGTTTCAATGGTTAAAAGATTTCCACTAAATGATTTTAGGATGCCTTCTATTAATCCATCTTTACTTGTCTCATTGTTTGAGCTACAACTGGTCAGCGTTAGGACTAAACTTAATCCCACAAGTGTTTTTAAAAACTTTACCATACTCTCTCCCTTGGTTACTTTTGTAACTTATTTAAAGAAGTTATTCTACTTCTTCAAAATCTTCTTCAGTTGTTGTTTTTTCCACTACCCATTCTTGTGGAATTTCTAATTCTGTTACGTAACGTCTACCTAAACCAGATCTATAAAAGCGTTGCATATCTTCTTTAAGTACTTCATACTCTTCAACACGATTTTGTATAAAGTAAATTCTTGTTAAGTATGCTGCACAAATATCTTTATAGATACCAATTAATTGTTTTGCGTAATGGTAATCACCGGTATCTCCTTGAAGAACATTAGAGAAAAATTCTTCACCTAGATCATCTTCATCTTGATACAGTTTAAATCCATGCATTGATAATTGATAAACTAATAGATGGTTTAAATCTTGATCAAGGTCAACTAATTTTTCTTTGAACTTCATTAATAAATCATTGTCTTTTCTACCATACAATGTGTTACAACAAGCTAAGCACAAATAATAAAAGCTGTCTTCATTTAAGCTTGCTTTTGTTTTGTTATATTTGCCTTTTCTTTGGTAGAGTGGTTTACAATCTATTTCATTTAATAGTGGTTCAATATTTTCTTTATGGTCGTATTTTACACAACCCCAAAGTTTTAATACTTTACCTTTCATTTTAAACTCAATGTCTTTTTCAATTTCAATGTAGTTATCAATTTTATTGAAAAATACTTCTTCATTATCAAATGCTTCTACACATTCTACAATTTTTTTATTCTTCATATTTCTTCGAATGAGAATTACAAATGCGATTGCCATTGATAGAATAAAAGCTACCAATCCTATGTTGATTAAAAAACTTATTAGTTCCATATTTTCACCTACTTTAGATAATTCTATCATAAATCATGATAATATTTTCGACAATTCCAATTACAAAGAAAAAGAATAAGCAAATTGCCTATTCTAATTCAAGTTTATAATCTAAGACATAAATTGTTACAAAATAATATAAAGCAAATTGTATCAAATTAATTAACGTTGTTATATTGAATAAAATATCTTCATTATAAGCAATAATATCTGTGTTAATTCCTAATACATTTTGTAATAATAAACTAACGATAAATGAATATATAAAGTAAATCACAAATGCGATAGCTACTTTATGTTTTCTAGTGTATTTTGTTTGTACAATCGTTACAAGGGCATAGACACCTGCCACTGATGTAATTGATACAATCATTCCTCTAATAACAAGTTTTAATAATTCAAGATAATCGTTTAAATTTAGATATTTAAATTCTTTCATAATTGCATTGAAGATCAATGGTAAATCAAAATCTACTCCTGATTTTAGACCTAATACTATAAGCATAATAAATAAGCCAATTGTTAATACAATTCCTGTTATTGTAAACCAAATAAGTGCTGATATTATTTTAGAAATTACAATTTGATGTGAACTTACTGGAAGGGTTAGTGTTAAATATCCAGGTTTCTTAAACATTGAAGAATTGTAGTTTCTTACAATTGTTACAAATACTGCAATGCTAATTCCAAGTGTTGCAAATACAAGTAGAACAGATGCAATTGCAAATATATCTACAGGTAATAAAGGTAGAGCTGCACAACCCATAAGGAAGATTGCAAATACAAGTGCAAAGCTACGGTAACTATGAATTAATTCGAATTTTAGTAGTTTTAGCATTTGAATACCTCCCTAAATATTTCATCAATTGATTGGCCTTTTTCTTGTCTTAATTCTTCTGCATTTCTGTGAAGAACAAGTTCACCTTCTTTGATAAAAATAACTTCTTCAAATATTGCTTCAATATCACTGATTAAGTGTGTTGAAATCATAACTACACTGTCTTCAGTATAGTTATTTAATATAATTTCTAGAATCAATTCACGTGCTGCAGGATCCACACCACCAATTGGTTCATCAAGTACATAAACCATTGCATTTCTGCTCATGACTAAAGCTAATTGAAATTTTTCTTTCATCCCTTTAGACATTGTTTTAATTCTCATATCTGGATTTAAATCCATTCTTTTCATTAAATTCATACATTTTTCTAAATCGAAATCTTTGTATAAATCATGAAACATTGATAAAGCATCACGTGCTTTCATCCAATCTTCAAAATAGGTTTCATCGGGTAAGTATGAAACAATACTTTTTGTGTGTGCATTGGGTTTTTGGCCATCAATTGCCACTGTTCCTTGATAATCTTTTAATAGTCCATTTAATACTTTAATCAATGTTGTTTTACCACTACCATTCGGTCCTAATAAACCAACTATTCTCCCACCTTTAAGATTAAAACTAACATTGCTTAGTGCCACTTTAGGACCATAAGTTTTTGTCAGGTTTTTAATCTCGATAATATTCTTCTCACTCATAGCTATTCACCTTTCATATTCTCAACTAAATTTACAGTTTCTTCATGAGTAAATCCAAGATCATCCATCTCATGAATGAACTGCTTAGTTTTTTGATTCCCTTGCGTTTGTTTTAATTCTAGTATCATTTCTTCTGTGGCGCAAATAAACCTTCCTGTTGTCCGTTCTGATTTCAGCAATCCTTCACGTTCTAATTCTTGTAGTGAACGTTGAATTGTATTTGGATTAACACCAAATTTTAAAGCCATTTCTCTAACAGTCGCAACTTGATCATTTGGTTTTAGCTTTCCTGAAACTATCTCTTTTTTAATATAGTCCATTACTTGTAAGTAAATTGGAATATTTGCATCAAACCCTGGCATATCATCACTCCTTTTTTTCTCTGTATTAATTACATAATACAATAATACAGTAAACTTTTTATCTTGTCAATTATTGTGTTATAATTGGGACCATGAGGTGAAACTTATGAAACGAAAAAGAAAAGTCAGATTGGAGCGAGTCATTGTGTTAATTGCAGTCCTTGTCGCTCTTATTGGGTTTACATATATACTTACAAAACCTTTATTTAATAAAGATAAATCACCTTCATCAACGCCAGACATAGAAACCCCAGCACCAAGTTCAACACCTGTTTCCCTAGATCATACCAGTTATGACAGCACCTATGTCATTATCAATAAAACGCATCCTTTACCTGAAGACTATGAACCGAGTGACCTTGTTGTTCCTAATGTAAAAGCTACAAAAGATGGCTTAACAATGCGTAAAGAAGCGGCAGATGCTCTTGAATTAATGTTTAATGCTGCTAAAGAAGAAGGGCATACACTTATTTTTGGAAGTGGATATCGTTCTTATTCTACCCAAGAACGTTTATTTAACAATTATGTAGCACGTGATGGAGAAGAAGCGGCAAATCGATATAGTGCCCGCCCTGGACAATCTGAACATCAAACTGGATTAGCTGTCGATATTAGCGATGGTAGTATGGCAAACTGGTTAAAGAATAGTTTCAAAGATACTCCTGAAGGTATTTGGTTAAAAGAAAACTCTTATAAATATGGTTTTGTTTTACGTTTTATGGATGGCAAGGAAGATATTACAGGTTATATGTTTGAACCTTGGCATTTTAGATATGTTGGTATTGAAGAAGCCAAAAAAATTGTCGATAGTGGACTAACACTTGAAGAATTTTATAATTTTACGAATTAAAAAAGCACATGGAATAATTCCTGTGCTTTTTTCACCCATAAATGTTAAATAGTAAACTATTTAGTTACTACTACTGTACCTTCAGTGATATCTGTTGTCATTGTAAGTGCAGCTGCATCAATTGCATCATTTGTAATTTCTACTTGTACTTGCACTGTACATTCTTTACCTACTTCACATGAACTTGCATCATAGAATGCACGAACATCTAAAGCAGTAATTGTGTTTACATCAACTGTATCACTTGTGATTTTTACTTGTACTTGAGCAAGGTCAGTTTCATATTTTGCTCCTGATTCTCTGTCTTTTACAAACACAGGAACTAATAATGTGTTACCTTCTTCTACAACTTCTTCACCTTCAGCTGGTGCTTCTGTAGGTTCTTGTGATGCAACTGGTGTAGCAGTACCTGCTGGTGTTTCAGATGGTTGTGTTGGTGTTGAAGTACATCCTGCTAGAGCAAGTACCATCAACATAGCAATTAAGCTCTTTAAAATAGTTTTTGCGTTCTTTTTCATTTTTAATAGATCTCCCGTCTAACGCAATATTATATCACTACTAATTTTATTTTCAATTTGTTTTGTGTTTTTTTACCCTTATTTTTTATTAATTTATTGTACTATTTAGATAGTCAATTCATGTATTTATTGACTTTTAAGTCGTCGTCCCTTATGATAGTAAAGCAATTGTTCTATTTATTATAGTAAAACTGGAGGTGGATTTGATGAAAAGAACATATCAACCGAGCAAAAGAAAACACCAAAAAGTCCACGGTTTTAGAGCCCGCATGAAAACGGTAGGTGGCCGTAAAGTATTAGCCCGCCGTCGTAGTAAAGGTAGAAAAATCTTATCGGCATAAGAAAAGTCACCTTCGGTGACTTTTTTTACAATTATGAAAACTAAATTTAGAGTAAAGAAACAACAAGAGTTTCAATCAATTATCGGGCGCAAAAAATCTGCAGCAAATGCTACTTATGTTCTTTATTATAAGCCTAAAAGTGAGAATTATAGTCGCTTTGGTGTATCGGTAGGAAAAAAGAATGGCAATGCTGTTCACCGTAATAAATATAAAAGACAGTGTAGGATGCTTATCCAAGAGCTAATTGACTTTGAAAAGTGCAAAATTGACGGAATATTAATTATCCGCCCAAAATTCACAAAACAAAGCTATCTAGATAACAAAAAAGACTTGGAAAGCTTAATAAATAAAGTTACAATTATAGAGCATGAACAATAAGGAGATCACGATGAAAAAAAGAACAAAGAAAATCGTCTTCTTAGTAGGAATCTTGGGTGCATTATTCTTATTAAGCGGATGTACGGCTCCGATGGTAAAAGATCCTGAAACAGGAAAAGAAGTCGTAAAATTAATTACAACATCAACCACTTTCCAAGAAATATTTAGTTCTGAAAGCTGGTTCAGTGCATTATTCGTATTCCCACTAACTCAAGGTATTAACTATTTAACACCTTACTTAACAGTTGCTGGTGCGATTGCAGTTATTACTGTTGGTGTAAATGGTGTGGTTATGTTGGTAACAAAAAAATCAACAGTAGCTTCACAAAGAATGCAAGAATTACAACCAGAAATGGAAAAAATCACAAAGAAATATGAAGGTAAAACAGATGACCGTTCTCGTATGGCTTCTGCTAATGAAATGCAAGCCCTTTATAAGAAATATGATGTTAATCCATTCTCAATGTTATTAACTACATTCCTTCAATTCCCAATCTTAATTGCTATCTACCAAGCTGTACAACGTGCTGATGCGGTACAAAATGGTTCATTCTTAGGTCTTAGTTTAAAAACTACTCCATGGGATGGTGTTCTAAGCGGACAATGGTTATATATTGTTTTATTCATAGTTATGTTAGTATTCCAATTTGGTTCTATGTATTTACCACAATACTTAGCTAAACAAAAAGCGAAGAAGGATGCTGAAGCACAAGGTAAGAAATACCGCCCAACAACAAATAAAACAAACAACATGATGTATTATATGATGGTTCCTATTATGGTTATCTCAGTAGTATGGCCAGCAGCAATGACTATTTACTGGGCAATCAACTCTTTAACAATGATTGCGAAAACATTGATTGTACAAAAATTCTTCATTGATAAGAAAGAAGCTTAAAATATGAAAAAATATACTGCAAAAACACTTGATGATTTATTAAAACAAGCTGCAAACGATAAGAATGTTGCAGTAAGTGATTTAACATATTTTGTACTTGAAGAGAAAAAAGGAATCCTTGGAATTGGAACTTCTGTAACTGCTGAAGCCTATTGTTTAAATGATGTTAAAGAATTTATCTTTAATTATCTAGGTGAATTTTTCACTGAACTAAATCAAGAAATTGAAATTGAAATAATTCCTCAAGCAGAGGGATTTAAAGTAATGCTTAATGCTGATAACAACGCTATCTTAATTGGAAAGAATGGTCAAACACTTCAATCAATTAATACTGTTGTTCGTAGCGCTGTAAATAGCACATTTAAAAAGCGTTTCAATGTTTTAGTTGATATTAATAACTACAAACAAGATCGTTACGCTAAAGTTAAATCAATGGCTAAAAGAATTGCTCGTACTGTTCAAAAAACAAAAGTTGAAGCTGTTCTTGATCCAATGCCAAATGATGAAAGAAAAGTTATCCACCAATTCTTAGGTGAGATGGATCATATCAAAACAGAATCTGAAGGCGAAGGTATTCACCGTCATCTAAAGATTATGTATGATGAAAATAAAACTTCTTCTAAATAAGTAAAGCACACAATTGTGTGCTTTTTTATTGCGTATGAATACTATACATTCTTGACATAGTTGATTCTCCATCACCCTGAACCATACACAGGAATTGCCAACCATTTTTTTCATAAAAAGAGGTATGGTCTGTTACTAGATACAAAGTGTCTATTTCTTGTTGCTTCATATCATCACAAACATAAGCTAATAATTTTTTTGCGATTCCTTGATGGCGATATTCTTCCTCAACATAAAGAGCACAAAGATTTGGTGTACAATCTTTTCTATCATGAAAGTCATTTTCTATTACTCCAATCCCTGCAATTATTTCTACATGATTCATTACTCCATACCATTGTGGTATGCCATTAGGATTATCTATGGACTCATTTATACTTTCTAAATAAGACGCTTGTGGGATATTCCATTTTTCATGAAACCATTTCGCAAAAGATTCTTTTTGTTCTGGAATATCTTTTAAATGTACTATTTTATAAGTTGACATATTAAACCTCTTATCTTCATTCAAATTAAAGTATTTTGTAGTTTCAATTCTATATTCATATACTTCATTCGTCAAACAACTTAAACAATTACGCTGGTACTAATTATCCTTATATTATGCGCTTTAATAGCGTCTTTTTTTATGATTTCATTCGTAAATCTTCAATTAAATCCCTATTTTATTGTGGAAAAAGCATATAACCGAGCATTTTTACACAATTGTTGATAAAGTACCTTTATCTTTATTGATTTTAGACCTATAAAAACACACTTTTCAACAGTTTTCCACAACGAATTAACAATCCACAATTGGCAGTTTTCCACAATTGTGGAAAATTGTTGAAAACTTCAAATAATCCTTTTATAAAGCCATATTTTCATTGTGGATAAGGGTGGAAAAAGAAAAAAGTTTTGTGATTTATCCACATTTTCCACAATTGTAGTGTTGTGGGTTATTCTTTCCACAGTTTATCCACTTTTAAAAGATGTGGAAAGTTGTGGGAAAGTCGGTTATATCCTTATATATTCATTGTTTTTAAAGTTTTTAATTGTGGATAAAAAAAGTTTTCCACAATTTCATAAATTTTTATCTTTCTTTTGTTGTATAATGTTCTCACACTCTTCGCCTATGTGAGGGATATTTGTTTGGAGGGAACCTTATGACTAGCAACACTTTTTATTTGAATGAGATATGGTCAAAAACATTAGAATCTATTGGTAAATCAGGGCGAGTTGATAACTTCGTTTTTGATAATTTCTATAAAGAATCAAATCTTGTAGATTTATCTGATAAGAAAGCTTTAGTTTCTGTATCTTCATTTATACATAAAACATTACTTATGAATGAAATCGATTTAATATCAACTACATTAGAAGATATTCTTGAATCAACAAATAAATTAAACTGTGAAATTATCTTAGAAAAAGATTTAAATAAATTTATTCAAGAGAATCAAACATTTACTACTGAAGATTTAGGTACTATCTTAGATGAATCATTTGAAAGCAGTCCTTTAAGAGAAGATCGCACCTTTGAAAATTTTGTTGTTGGTGATTGTAATAGAGAAAGTCACTCAGCTGCATTAGCATGTGCTTATAATCCTGCTAATTTGTTTAATCCCTTATTTATATATGGAAATTCTGGATTAGGAAAAAGTCATCTTCTATGTGCTATTGGTAACTATGTTAAAAAGAATGAACCTTCCAAGCGTGTCTATTATACAGATTCAAATAAATTCGTAGATAATGTTGTTAATTCTATCAAGATGGGGAAGATAGATGCTTTTAAGAAGTATATGTATTCCGTTGATGTATTACTCATTGATGATATTCAATTTATTGCTGGTAAAGAAAAGTCACATGAGATTTTCTTCTCTATCTTCAATGAATTAGTTAATAATCGCAAACAAATATGTATAGCCTCTGATCGTCTTCCTACTGAAATTAAAGGGCTTGAAGATCGTTTGATTAGTCGTTTCTCTTCAGGATTATCTGTAGGTATTGATTCACCTGAATTTGAGACTTCATTAGCTATCTTAAAAATGAAAATGAGTAATTCTGCATTTGAAGCTCGTAGTATTGATGAAGAAGCACTCGCATTCATTGCATCTAATTTTAACCGTGATGTACGTCAACTAGAAGGTGCTTTAAATCGTGTTTTGTTTTATGCTATAGAATTTCAAAAGGATGATGGCAAAATTCAATTTGATACTGCGACTAATGCTTTAAGAGGACAAGTTCTTGTTTCTGATAAGTCAGGTATCACTGTTCGTAAAATTATTAAATGTGTTTCAGAATATTATGGTTTAACCAAACAACAATTAACCAGTAAGACGCGTACAAAAAATATTTCTACTGCTCGTCAAATTGCAATATATATGTGTCGTAAATTATTGGATTTACCTTATATCAAAATCGGTGAAGAATTTGGTGGTCGTGATCATTCTACAATTATGAGTTCTTGCGAAAAAGTTGAAAAACAATCTAAATCAAGTGGAGCATATTTACAAGCTTTAAATGAGATTGAGAAAATCATCAAGTCTTAACTTTCCACACTTTACCACTTTTAATTCACATCAAAAAGTGGTAAAATATTCTTATAAAATAAGGCTTTTTGGAAGTTTTCCACTTTTCCACAGCCTTAATAATAATAAAACTATAAATAGATTATAAATAATCAGGAGGACCTCTATGAATTTCAAAGTATCTAAGCGAATCTTCTACAATGCATTGCAGGTAGTATCAAGAGCTATTTCAGCAAATTCTCCATTACCATCTCTATCTGGAATTAAGATTGAAGTTAATGATGATCATATTGTACTTACAGGAAGTGATTCAGATATTTCAATTCAAAAGATTTTAAATAATGACGAAGAAGATTTAAACTTAGTTGTTAAGGAAACAGGTTCAATTGTTATTGAAGCAAAATACATTCTTGAAATTGTCCGTAAAATTGATGCTGATGAAATTAATTTTGAAATCATTGATGGATCATTGACAAAGATTAGTGGTTTATCTGCTGAGTATAAAATTAATGGAATGAGAAGTTCAGATTATCCTTCTATTGATTTTTCTAAACCTGGTCAACAATTTGATATTGACGCTGATGTATTGATGAAAGTAATTAGTCAAACAAGTTTTGCTACAAGTGATAAAGAAACTAGACCAGTATTAACGGGTGTTAACTTTAAATGCAAAGATAAAACGCTTGAATGTGTAGCTACAGATAGTTATCGTTTAGCTCGTAAATTTATTGAATTAGAAAGTGATAATACATTTAATATTACAATTCCTGCTAAGAGTTTAAATGAAATTGTAAAGACGATTGATAAGGACAGTAAAGTAAATGTATGTGTATCTGATAAGAAAGCACAATTTTGGATTGGAAATACATTAATTCAAACTCGTTTGATTGATGGATCTTATCCAGAAACAGAAAGACTTGTTCCAACTGAATTCTTACATGAAATGATTGTTGATAGTCGTGATATTCTTAATGCTATTGACCGTGCTTCATTTATTAAAAATGAAGGTATATCAATTGTTAAGTTAAGTGCTGATTCTAAAGAAGTTGTTATTTCTAGTAAATCACAAGAAGTAGGATCTTCAACTGAAAAACTGAATGTAATTTCTTATTCTGGTAATCCAATTGAAATTAGTTTCAGTGGTCGTTATGTATTTGAGGCTATTCGTACTTTAGCTACAACTACTGTTAAAATTCAATTCAGTGGAGAAATGAAACCATTTGTAATTAGAAATACAGATGATGATTCTATTCTTCAATTAGTATTACCTGTTAGAACTTATTCATAAATTCAAATTAAAAGTAGAGGTTTTCCTCTACTTTTACTATTTTATAGGTATATTTATACGTTTTCTTTTTTCTTCACCCATATTTCGACGGTGTTTTCTTGTTCTTTAGGGTAGTATTCAATTGAGAAGGGTTCAATTTCAATTGCTTTGGTTGGTAGCCATGTACTAAACAGATAGTTTTGTGCCTTGTATAGTACATCAAGTACCAATGAGTTAAAACTTTCAGCTTCAACAGTACAAATAATTAGTTCTCCTTTGTTTAAAGACCAGTTTTTTAGGTTTTTATAGGTTAATGGTATTTTTACCTTACTTCCAATAAAATATTCAAAATAACCCTCTTTTTGCGATTGTAGAGTAACTCCAAAATCTCCAATATCTACTCTTGATGGGATTTCTTCTTTCATTTTATGAAATTCAGCCCAACAATCATAAAGCGGATCAGTTCCTGAATCAATGCTTAATCCTTCTATAAAGTTGATAGGTAATTCTTTTTGATAACCAATGAAGTGAATATCTTCTGTTAACTTCCTTTGGGTAATTTCAAGAATGATTCCTTCATAAATAATAGGTGTATTTTCTTCTACCAGTGTATAGTTTAAATCTAATAAAGGTTTTGTGACAATATTCATGATTGTTGGATTTTTTCGATAGTTTTCTGGCGTAATTTGGTAAGCTTCTTTGAAGCATTTACTAAAATTTTCATGAGAATTAAATCCATGATCTAATGCTACATCAATTATTCTTTTATTTGATGTTTTTAAATCTTCTAAAGCAAAAGATAAACGTCTACCTTTGATATAATCCATTACTGTTAATTTAACCAATCGCTTAAATAATTTTTGATAATAAAAAGGGGATAATGCAGCTTCTTTTGATAGGTAATCAATATCAAGATTTTCATCGTGATGTTGATCAATTAATTCTATCGTTTTTTGGATTTGTTGCCATGCGTACATAATTTGTACCTCCTAATAAAAGAATAAGGGTAGTAACTTCTTTTGTCTTGTCTGTGCGTGTTATTTTATCCTTAAAAACACATAAAAATCAAGTGATAAATGCCTTCAAAAACAAACAAATATTTATTTGAAAAATAACCGTGAAAAACAGTAAAAAAACACGAGAAAAAGCACATTTTTATGTGTTTTTATGATATAATTAATAAGGGTTTTTGAGCCTAAAAAGAGGATATACTATGACAAAAATAAATACTGAATTTATTACACTATCTCAGCTTCTAAAAATGGAAGATTGTGTAGCTTCTGGTGGTGAAGTTAAATGGTTTCTAAGCGAGGTTGAAGTTTTGGTAAATGGTGAAAAAGAAAATCGTCGCGGTAAGAAATTATACCCTGGAGATGTCATAGAAATTTTAGGAAAAACATACAAAATTGAATCATGATTATTAAAGAATTAAAACTCAGAAACTTTAGAAATTATGATACATGTACAGTCCAATTTGATCCAGACTGTAACATACTTTTAGGTCAAAATGCTCAAGGTAAAACAAACATATTAGAGAGCTTAGTATTTCTTTCTACAACAAGATCGCATCGACTACAATATGATCAACAAATGATTCAAGAAGGTAAAGAACTTTGTAATATTGAATGTACATTCTTTGATGAAAGAGATCGTAAAATCGGCGCTGTTATTCATAGTAAAGGAAAGACTTTACTTATTAATCAACAACCGGTTTCAAAGAGTAGTGATTTCATTGGTAAGTTAAATGTACTTTTGTTTTCACCAAGTGATTTAGAAATCTTTGATGATTCTCCAAAAGAACGTCGTCGTTTAATTGATATTGAGATTGGTAAAGTATCTTCAAATTATATGTTTCATCTATCACGTTATTTAAAGTTACTAAAAGAACGTAACTCAATGTTGAAGATGAATCGGTTTGATGATGCATATTTAGTTGTGTTAGAAAATCAGATGATTGAATCACAAATAGAGATATTGGTTGAACGTAAGAAGTTTATTGATTCTTGTAATTTGTACTTGAGTGAAAAGTATGAAAAATTATCTGATCAAAAGTGTGAGTTAAAAATTAGCTATCAAGCCTGTGTTGAAATTAAGGACAAAGAGGTAATGCATCAAGATTTTAGAAATCTCTATGATAAAAATAGAGAGAAAGATATTCAGTTTAAAGTTACATCAATCGGTGTACATCGTGATGATTGTGCATTTGAGATGGATGGTAAGCGTGTTGAATTATTCTGTTCACAAGGACAAAAGAGAATGGTTGTGTTAGCACTAAAATTCTCACTTGTAGAATATATAAAAAATCAGCTACATAAAACACCCGTTCTTTTACTAGACGATGTTTTATCTGAGCTTGATCACAAAAAACGATATAACCTGTTGAAGTGTTTGGATGGTGAATTTCAAACGATACTTACAACGACAGAAATTTTAGAGGATTTCAATGAGTTGAAAAATAAACCTAAAGTATTTGAAGTTGAAAATGGGATTATCAAAACTAAGGAGGATATGCAATGGCAAATTTGGAAAACAAAGTAGAACATTCGTATAACGAAAATGATATACAGGTTCTAGAAGGTTTAGAGGCTGTTAGAAAACGTCCAGGGATGTATATTGGATCAACTTCTGGTAGAGGTTTGCATCATCTTGTATGGGAGATTGTCGATAATGGTATTGATGAAGCTCTTGCAGGTTATGCGACAACAATTAATGTTATCGTTGATAAAGAAAACGTTGTTACTGTTAAAGACGATGGTCGTGGTATGCCTACAGGGATTCATGAGAAAACCGGAATATCAACAGTAGAAACGATTTTTACTGTGCTTCATGCTGGTGGTAAATTTGGTGGTGGTGCATATAAAGTTTCTGGGGGACTACATGGTGTAGGAGCTTCAGTTGTTAATGCATTGAGTGAATGGTTAGAAGTAATTGTTTACAATAGTGGCCAAGAATATTATGTGCGATTTGAAAATGGTGGAAATCCTGTAACACCTTTAAAAATTATTGGTCCTTGTGATGATAAGCATGGATCAACTGTAAGATTTAAAGCAGATCCACTTATTTTCCAAGAAACAGTATCGTATGATCATAATGTATTGCGTGATCGTTTACGTCAAATTGCATTCTTAAATAAAGGAATAAGAATTGTATTCACCGATGAAAGAATAGAAGATCCTGCAAAAATTACTGAGACTTTCTATTATGAAGGTGGATTGAAAGAATACGTAGAATATTTGAATAAAAATAAAACGCCAGTTCATGACGATATAATTTATTGTGAGGGTGAAGAAGAAGGAATCCAAGTTGAAATTGCAATGCAATACAATGATGGTTATGTTCCTAATATTTATACTTTCTGTAATAACATTAATACCAATGAAGGTGGAACACACGAAGAGGGATTTAAGTTAGCACTTAATCGTGTAATTAATGCCTATGGTAAAGAAGCAGGAATTATAAAGAAAGATGAAGATACTTTACAAGGTGATGATGTTCGTGAAGGATTGACAGCTGTAATTTCAGTTAAACATCCAGATCCTCAATACGAAGGACAAACAAAAACAAAGTTGGGAAACAGTGAAGTTCGTAAAATTGTTTCTAATATATTTGGAAATAGCCTACAACGTTTCTTAATGGAAAATCCAAGTGAAGCTAAGGCTGTTTTAGATAAAGCAACAGTGGCTTCTAAAGCGCGTCTTGCGGCAAAGAGAGCACGTGAGTTAACACGTCGTAAAGGGGCTTTAGAAATTTCTAGTTTACCTGGAAAGCTTGCGGACTGTTCAAGTAAAGACGCAAGTATTTCAGAAATCTATATTGTCGAAGGAGATTCAGCCGGTGGTAGTGCTAAGCAAGGAAGAGATAGTAAATTCCAAGCTATTCTTCCGTTAAGAGGTAAAATTCTTAACGTAGAAAAAGCACGTTTACATCGAATTTTTGAGAATGCTGAAATTCGTTCAATGATTACAGCATTTGGATGCGGTGTAAGTGATGAGGTTGATACTAGTAAATTACGTTATCATAAGATTGTAATTATGACCGATGCCGATGTCGATGGAGCTCATATTCGTACATTATTATTAACGTTCTTCTATCGTTATTTAAAACCGGTAATCGAACAAGGATATATTTATATTGCACAACCACCACTCTATAAAGCACAAAAAGGTAATGCTGTACGTTATGCATATTCTGATGATGAATTAGAAGTTATCAAACGTGAATTAGGAGATCGTTTATCCATTCAACGATACAAAGGGTTAGGGGAAATGAATCCTGAACAACTTTGGGAAACAACAATGGATCCAGAAGTTCGTACTTTGATAAAAGTTGAAATTGAAGATGCGATTGATGCCGATGCAGTATTTAGTATGTTGATGGGTGATGAAGTAGAACCACGTAAGAACTTTATTGTAGAAAATGCACAGTTCGTTAAGAACTTAGATATATAGGAGATAGATCATGGAAATGGATGACAACAAGTATAATCCCGATTCATTTAATCACGGGAAGATAAAAACTACTGACGTATCACATGAAATGAGAAACTCTTTCTTAGATTATTCGATGTCAGTAATCGTAGCACGTGCACTACCTGATGTACGTGATGGTATGAAGCCAGTACATCGTCGTATTTTATATGCGATGAATGACTTAGGAATGACACCAGATAAACCACATAAAAAATCAGCACGTATCGTTGGTGAAGTAATTGGTAAATATCACCCTCATGGTGATACTGCAGTTTATGAAACAATGGTTCGTATGGCACAAGAATTTAGTTTCCGTTATCCACTTGTAGATGGACATGGAAACTTTGGTTCTATCGATGGTGATGGTGCTGCAGCGATGCGTTATACAGAAGCACGTATGTCAAAAATATCTACGGAGCTAATGAAAGATATTCAAAAAGAAACAGTTAATTGGGTTGATAACTATGATGGTGAAGAAAGAGAACCAGAAGTATTACCAAGCCGTTTTCCTAATTTATTAGTCAATGGTACAACTGGTATTGCGGTTGGTATGGCTACAAATATGGCTCCTCACAATTTAGTGGAGACTATTGATGCTGCAATCGCTGTTATGGAAAATCCAGAAATCACTGTTCAAGAATTAATGGAAAATTATATCACTGGTCCAGACTTTCCTACTGGTGCATATATATTAGGACGCTCAGGAATTAAGCAATCTTATGAAACAGGACGTGGAAGTATTATTATGCGTTCTAAAACAGAGGTGGATGAATTATCAAATGGTAAGCCAAGAATTGTTATAAAAGAAATTCCTTACATGGTAAATAAAGCAAACTTGGTTGAAAAAATTGCATCATTAGTAAGAGAAAAATTAATTGATGGAATAACTGATTTACGTGATGAATCAAATCGTGAAGGTATTCGTATTGTAATCGAGTTAAGAAAAGATGTACAAGCAGATGTAATTTTAAATCAATTATTTAGAATGACGGCTCTACAATCTTCTTTTGGCGTAAATAATATTGTGCTTGTAAATAACGAACCAAAGCAATTAGGAATTCGCGATATATTAAAGTACTATATTGAACATCAAATTGAAGTAACAGTTCGTCGTACAAAATTCGAATTGAAGAAAGCAGAAGATCGTGCACATATTTTAGAAGGTTTGAAAATTGCGTTAGATCATATTGATGCAATTATTAGTACGATTAGAAACTCTAAAGATGCAACAGAAGCAATGCCAAGATTAATGGAAAATTTTGGTTTATCCGAAATTCAAGCAAAAGCAATTTTGGATATGCAATTTAGAAGATTGACTGGTTTGGAAAGAGAAAAAATTGAAGGTGAATATAATGAATTAATGTTATTCATTGAAGACTGTAAAGATATCTTAGCGAACCATTCAAGAGTTGTACAAATCATCAAAGAAGAATTAACTGAAATCAAAGAAAAGTATGGTGATAAACGTCGTTCAGAAATTATTGAAGGCGATGTGGATATGGAAGATGAAGATTTAATTCCAGTTGAAGATATCGTTATTACAATGACAATCAACGGATATATCAAACGTATTCCTGCCGATACTTATCGTGTTCAAAATCGTGGTGGTAAAGGTGTTAAAGGAATGGCAGTTAATGAGGATGATATCATTGACCAATTCTTATCATTATCTACACATGATTTCTTGATGGCATTTACAAATAAAGGAAAAGTATATCGTATGAAAGGATATAATGTTCCTGCAGCATCAAGAACAGCAAAGGGAATTCCAGTTGTTAATTTATTGAGTTTAGATAAAGATGAAAAAGTAAAAGCATTAGTTGCGATTAAGCGTGAAGATAATCAAAATAAATATTTATTCTTTGTGACACAAAACGGAATTGTAAAACGTGTTTCTGTAGATGAATTTGAAAATATTCGTCAAACAGGAAAGATTGCGATTACATTGAAAGAAAATGATGAACTAATAGGTGTAAAACCAACAACAGGTGAGGATGAAATTATTATTGCAGGAAGCAATGGTAAAGCAATCCGTTTCAAAGAATCTGATATTCGTGTTATGGGTCGTACAGCTTCTGGTGTAAGAGGTTTTAATACAGACGGTTCTAAAGTTATTGGGATGTCTACAAATCATGAAGGAAACTATATCTTAGTAATTTCTGAAAAAGGATATGGTAAGAAATCTTTACTTGATGATTATCGAATGACAAATCGTGGAGCTAAAGGTGTAATGACATTAAAGATTACAGAAAAGAATGGAGCTCTTGTTTCACTCAAAGCTGTAAACGGTGATGAAGATTGTATGATTATGACTGATGACGGTGTAGTTATCAGAATTAGACTTGAACAAGTTTCAACATATGGAAGAAGTGCTCAAGGTGTTAGATTAATTTCTACAAGTGAGACAAGTAAGGTTTCTACAATAGCAATCGTTGAAAAATCAGAAGATGATGAAGAAAACGAAAATATTGAAGAAAACACGGATTCTAAACCATTAGAAAATAATGATGAAAATAGTCAAAATAGCGAGGAATAATCGCTATTTTTTCTTGTTTTGACAAAATAAAAAGCCCTCTCATTTGATTTTAATTAATTTTCGTGGGTAGTAACCTATGAAAATTAAATCTGAGAGGGTAAATTTTTTAAAATTAACTTGAAAATAATTCAAGATTAATATAGACCAGCTAAACGATATCCATTCTCGGTTTTTGATATTTCTATTCGCTTTAATTCTGGATCAATTATATCGCCATAAGAAGTAACAATATCTACAAGAATTTTATCTTCGGTTTCTTGCGTATTGATAATGAGAGATGTGTTGTAATATTGTTCATCAGTAATGCTTGGAGCATTTTCAATGCAATATAATTTTTCGTTATCTTCAATGTAGATAGGGGACTCTGATTCAAAAACTTCTGCATAGAATTGCGAAATAAAATCTTTATCAAAAATTGATTCTACATATTCTTTTATTTGATTAATTGATGTTGGATTTTCTATCTTTGCGGTATTGATAACTTCATAATATCCTGGATGATCTGTACTTTCTTGTTGAGCTAAATCAACACCAATACCATATAAGTATCCAAATGCATCACGATCAACTGCAAGTAGTTCATCTAATATAGCTTTAGTTGATGTGAATGTTGGACTATCTGGTCGGATTGTTGCAGTGTCGATTTGGAAAGATGCTTCTCCACATTGCCAAAAACTATCACATGCACTATATAGATGGAAGACCATTTCATACTCATCTATTTTAAGTGCACCTATAAATTCTGCGTTACTATGGTCATCTTCCACCGCTTTCAAATCGCTTAATTTCTCAACTTGAGGTATCGTACCGATTGAAATAGGAAGAGGTGGAGTATCTATTTGATGGATAATTGAGTCTGCAGCGATACTGGTATTATAATCATCTATACATTCTTGAATTAAGAGTAATATCTTCTCTTCAAAAGTTAATTCTTTTGGTTCATCAGATTTAGGAGAACAACCTGATAAAGTACATATTAATAAGAATAAAGCTAAACATTTTTTCATAATTATACCTCTTTACTACGTAAATTATACCATTGTTAATCAAGCCTTGACAAACAAAGAAAGCAGTGTTTAAATGAATATACAAATCGTTGAAAAGGACAAGTAAAATCAGTTGTGATATCAGAGAAATAGTGGTTGGTGAAAACTATTGCATGGCTATTTGAAATCTACCTTGGAGTGAAAGTAAAACTTTCCGGGACACCGTTATCTGTATCGAGTGGTAGATTGTTTCACGTGAAACAATTTGCAATGAGGGTGGCAACACGAACTATCGTCCCTTTATTGGGACTTTTTTTATTTTCTAGGAGGAGAAAGAAATGTTAGATATTAAATTAATACGTGAAAACGCAGAGTTAGTAAAAGAAAACATGAA
The DNA here is from genome assembly GCA_964386325.1 of uncultured Erysipelotrichaceae bacterium. Classification (GTDB taxonomy): domain Bacteria; phylum Bacillota_I; class Bacilli_A; order Erysipelotrichales; family Erysipelotrichaceae; genus Anaerorhabdus. Next base: position 102,312 of record CAYLQY010000007.1, read on the forward strand.
AAAGAAGTTTCAAGAAGCCAAACTACATTTGGTGGATGAAGTTATTGAAATGGATAAGCAATTTAGAGAAATTAAAACTAAAGCCGATGATTTAAGAGCACTTCGAAATGCAAAGTCTAAAGAAATTGGTGCATTAATGCAACAAGGACTTAAGGATAAAGCACAAGAAACAAAGGATGCTATCGCACATATCGGCGATGAGATTAAAGCATTAGAAGAAAAAGAGATAGAATTAGAAGCTAAGATTAAAACAAATATGCTTTCTATTCCAAATATCATTGATCCAAGTGTACCAGTAGGGAAAGATGATTCAGAAAATGTTGAAGTAGAGAAGTTTGGAGAACCAATCGTTCCTGACTTTGAGATTCCTTATCATACAGATATTATGGAAAATCTAGCGGGTATCGATTTAGATAGCGCTAGAAAAACAAGTGGAAATGGTTTCTATTATTTAATAGGGGATATTGCAAGGTTACATTCTGCAATATTATCTTATGCAAGAGACTTTATGATAGATAAAGGATTTACATATTGTATTCCACCATTCATGATTCGTAGTGATGTAGTTACTGGAGTAATGAGTTTTGCAGAGATGGAGAATATGATGTATAAGATAGAAGGGGAAGATTTATATCTTATCGGTACATCTGAACACTCTATGATTGGTAAGTTCATCGACAATATTTTAGAAGAAAAGAATCTTCCTTATACAATGACTAGCTATTCTCCATGCTTTAGAAAAGAAGTTGGAGCTCATGGTATTGAAGAAAGAGGAGTGTATCGTATTCATCAATTCGAAAAACAAGAAATGATTGTGGTATGTAAGCCTGAAGAAAGTATGGAGTGGTACGAAAAGATGTGGAGATATTCTGTTGAATTCTTTAGATCATTAGATATACCAGTAAGAACTTTGGAATGTTGTTCTGGAGACTTGGCAGATCTTAAAGTTAAGAGTTGTGATGTTGAAGCTTGGTCACCACGTCAAAAGAAATACTTTGAAGTAGGAAGTTGTTCAAATCTAGGCGACGCACAAGCAAGACGTCTAGGTATACGTGTTAATGGTGAAAATGGTAAGTACTTTGCACACACATTAAATAACACAGTAGTTGCACCTCCACGTATGTTAATTGCTTTCTTAGAAAATAATTTAAATGCAGATGGTAGTGTTAATATTCCAGAAGCATTAAGAATGTATATGGGTGGTAAGGAAATAATTAAGAAGTAGTATTCTACTTCTTTTTTTTGTTCCACGTGAAACAAAAATGTAAAATATGAATAACTAAAGTTACTTTAAATGGATAAACCATAACCATTTAATTAGAAATAAACAAAAAAACTAGAAGTACTAGAAATAAATCACTCCAAATAGCAAATCAATAATATTAATAGGATTTAACAAGGAAGAATACTTACCTCACAAGAGTATAATAAAACAAACTTGAATTAAAATCAAGTTATTTAAAGTGTTGAGTAAAATTTGTTTTTAACATATAATATATGAGGTACAACAAGCATGTATTGAATCAGGTCAGGACCGGAAGGTAGCAGCCTTAAGAACCTCTACTTGTGTGTACCTTTTTTTATACCAAAGAGGTGATGAAATGCTTACGACTTTGTGTTACATTGAAAAAGATAATCAATTTTTGATGATGCACCGAACAAAGAAAGACAATGATCCTAATGCTGGTAAGTGGATAGGATTGGGTGGCAAATTCAAAGAATATGAGAGTCCAGAAGAATGTGTTCTAAGAGAAGTAAAAGAAGAGACCGGTTTAGAGCTTCTTCAAATAAGGTTTAGAGGCGTCATCACGTTTACAAATAATGATCATTGGACAGAATATATGTTTTTGTTCACATCAAATGAATTTAGCGGGACTCTTAATTTTAATTGTAGCGAGGGAGAGCTAGCATGGATTAATAAGGAAGAAATAACTAAACTCAATTTATGGGAAGGTGATAAGTACTTTCTTGAGAAATTAGTAACGGATGATTCTTTCTTCACAATGAAACTTAGTTATGATGGGGATAAGCTTGTTGAGGCGATAGTTAATAATGAAAAAATTAAGTAACCAAGAAAAATATATGAAATTAGCACTAAAGGAAGCGGAGAAGGCAAGGCAAAAAGATGAAGTTCCAGTAGGGGCGATAATCGTTAAAGACGGGGTAATTATCGCACGAGGATATAATCAGAGAAACTCAAAACAAAACTCTACAGCTCATGCTGAGCATATCGCAATTGAAAAGGCTTGTAAGAAACTAAAATCATGGCGACTAGAGGAATGTGAGTTATATGTGACCCTTGAACCTTGTCCAATGTGTGCGGGTGCAATTATTCAATCAAGAATACCACAAGTATACTTTGGGGCATATGATCCAAAAGGTGGATGCTTTGGCAGTTGTATAAATTTTAATGATATAAAGGGGTTTAACCACTATCCGAAGGTTGAAGGTGGAATTTTAGAAGAAGAATGTTCACAACTGCTCACATCATTTTTTAGAGAAAAACGCAAGAAGTAAAGCTATTTTACTTCTTTTATTATGACTGTAAATGTGAGGGAGATTTTGTTATAATAACAATGGACGTATCAAATGAAGGAGGAAGGCAAGAATGGGTTATAAAGCGTTATATCGGACATACCGCCCAACTTCTTTTGAAGAAGTCGTTGGTCAAAAACATATTGTCACAACATTGATGAATGCTGTGAAACAAAATAAGATGGCACATGCTTATTTATTATGTGGACCAAGAGGAACAGGAAAAACAACAGTCGCAAGGTTGCTTGCCAAAGCTGTAAACTGTGAACATACAGAATCTGCACCATGTAACAATTGTGATAATTGTAAATCAAGTGATTTAGGAACTCACCAAGACATTGTAGAAATCGATGCTGCTAGTAGTAGTGGGGTTGATCAAATAAGAGACTTAATTGAAAAAGTAAAATACTCACCAATTCAAGGTCGTTTTAAAGTCTATATTATCGATGAAGTTCACATGTTATCGCAAGGGGCATTCAATGCATTATTAAAAACATTGGAAGAACCACCTGCACATGTTATTTTCGTTCTAGCAACGACAGAACCATATAAAGTATTACCAACAATTATTTCTCGTTGTCAGCGCTATGATTTTAGTAAGGTTTCACAAGAAGAAATTGTAAATCGATTAAAGTATGTTGCTGATTTAGAAAAGATAAATATTGAAGATGAAGCACTACGACTTGTTGCCATTTTATCAGATGGTGGTATGCGTGATGCGTTAAGTATTTTTGATCAATGTATTGCATATGCACAAAATGAAATCACCGTAGAAGATGTAAATGATATTTATGGTATTACAACAATTCAAGAAAAAATTTCAATGATTGAAGATGTATTTTCTAAGAATGCAAAATCATTACTCAATGTGATTCAAACATTAAGTGAAAAAGGAATAGACATTCGAAGACTTACAAACGATCTTATCGAAATTTTAAAGGAAGCAGTAATTTATTCATACACAAAAGATAGTGGCTTACTTCATAATTTAAATGTGAATGAAGTTGAAAAAATATTAGAAAATAAAAATTCAAGAATATTATTAAGGATGGTTGATATTTTAATGGAAGCAACTGTCTCTTATAAAAGTGCAACAAATGTATCTTCTTATTTTGAAGTTGCAGTATTAAAGATGATGGCTATTGTTGATGAAAAAGAACAAGTTCAAATCATTCAAAAACAAGAAGTTAAGGAAGTGGTTATTCCAACTATTGTTCCAACAAGTACACCTTCACCAAAAACACCAGAGGTTGTGATAGATGAAGAGTTAGTTCAAGATGAACCTATTGAAATTACACAAACAGTTCAAGAAGAAGTTGTAGAAAAACCAAAGAAAGAAAAAAATGAACCAGATCAAATTCTTTCAACTGAATTCATTTTAAGTTTATTAGTTTCGGCAAATAAAGAAACAAAAGAAAATGATAAAAATAGTTGGAGTCAATTAGAAAATAAATCACGAGATTTAAGTTGTGCTAAATGTGCAACGATTCTTAAATCAACAATGATTGTTGCAAGTGGTGAAGACTTCGTAGTTGTTACAAGTGATACAACTGCAGAGGCAAATCAAATTAATGATTTACAATTAAATCAAGAATTACATTTCTTCATTAAGGAACAACTAGAATTAGATAAAATGATTTATGCAGTTGGTAAAGAAAACTTTATTGAAATTACACAAGAATTCAAAGAGCGAATGAGTAGAAATGAATTACCACCATCTGCCCAAATTACTAAATATAAAAAAGTTGTGACGAAAGAAAAAAAGAAAACTACGGAAGAAAAATTAATTGATTTATTTGGACAAGAAAATATAGATATTATTGAGGAGGAATAAAAAATGGATTTACAAAACTTACTTAAACAAGCACAAAAAATGCAAAGCAATATTCAAAAGGTTGAAAGTGAATTAGCTGAAACTGAATACACAGGTAGTGCTGGTGGAGATGGAGTAACAGTTACTATAAAAGGTGATTACAAAATATCACAAATTTCTATTCAAGATGATTTGTTAGAAAAAGATAACAAAGATATGTTAGAAGATTTAATTATGGTTGCGGTTAATCAAGCTGTAGAAACTGCAAGCAACGATCGTGAAGAAAAAATGGGAGTATTAACTGCTGGTGTTAAGATGCCAGGAATGTTCTAATTATGTATCCAAAAAGTTTAGAAAATTTAATTGAAAACTTTAAGATGCTTCCAGGAGTTGGTGCAAAGACAGCTGAGCGTTATGCATTACTCATGCTTGAAAAAAATGAAAATGAAATTCAAGAGTTTGCGCAAAATTTAATTGATTGTAAAACTAAAATTAAGACATGTGAAATTTGTGGGAATATAGCTGAAGAAGAACACTGTAGTATATGTGAAGATTCAACTAGAAACACTAAAATTATTTGTGTAGTGCAATCTGCAAAAGATATTATTGCGATGGAAAAAACAAGAGAGTTTCGTGGTGTTTATCATGTGCTAAATGGCGTGATTTCACCAAGAAAAGGTATCCTTCCAGAAGACTTAACAATTTCAAAATTAATTGATCGTTTGGATCAAGGAGTAGAAGAAGTTATCATCGCAACAAATCTAACACTTGAAGGAGAAACAACAGCACTTTATTTAGCGAAACTATTAGAAGATAGAAATATATACACAACCCGAATTGCCCATGGATTACCTATGGGTGGACATTTGGATTATGCCGATGAATTAACGTTGATTAAAGCTTTAGAGGGCAGAAAATCAATGAAAAACGATTAATTGTTGGAGGGAAAAGGATGAAAACAGATTTACAAATTGCACAAGAGAATCAAATGGTGAAGATTGATGAAATCGTAACTAAAGCAGGCATCAATCCAAATTATGTAGAACATTATGGATGGTCAAAAGCTAAGATTGATTTAGCGATTCTCGATGAATTACAAACAAAAGAAGATGGGAAATTAGTACTAGTTACAGCTATTAATCCAACCAAAGCTGGCGAAGGAAAATCAACAACAACAGTAGGTTTAGTTGATGGACTTGCGAAGATTGGAAAAAATGTTATGGGTTGTTTGCGCGAACCATCACTTGGTCCAGTATTTGGGTTAAAGGGTGGAGCAACAGGTGGTGGTTATGCTCAAGTTGTTCCAATGGAAGATATTAACTTACACTTCACTGGTGATATGCATGCAATCACAACCGCAAATAATTTAGTTGCAGCAGTTTTAGATAATTCAATCTACCAAGGTAATGAATTAAATATTGATCCTGCAAAAGTTATTTGGAAACGTTGTCTTGATATGAATGATCGTACTTTACGTGACATTACAATTGCGCAAGGTAAGCCAACTAATGGTGTTGAAAGAAAAGATAGTTTCTGCATTACTGTGGCAACTGAAGTCATGGCAATTCTTTGTTTATCAAAAGACTTAAAAGACTTTGAAGAACGAATAAATCGTTGTGTTGTTGCGTATACGGTGGATAATGAACCAGTAACCATTCAAGATTTAAAAGTTGCGGGTGCATTATCAGTGATTATGAAAGATGCAATCAAACCAAATCTTGTTCAAACATTAGAAAAAACACCAGTGTTAATTCATGGTGGGCCATTCGCAAATATAGCCCATGGATGTAACTCTGTTATCGCTACAAAAATGGCATTAAAACTTTCTGACTATGTAATTACAGAAGCAGGTTTTGGTGCGGATTTAGGAGCCGAAAAATTTCTTGATATTAAATGTCGACTTGCAAATTTAAAACCAAGTGCGATTGTTGTAGTTGCGACAATTCGTGCGTTAAAAATGCATGGCGGTGTAGATAGTGAAAATCTAGGAAATGAAAATGTTGAAGCACTTTTAAAAGGTGTAGAAAATTTAGAAAAACATATTGAATCAGTACAACAATTTGGTGTGCCAATGATTGTTGCAGTTAATAAATTTGCAAAGGATACAGATGCTGAAGTTGAAGCGCTAATTAGATGGTGTGAAGAAAAAAATGTTCCTGTATCTTTATCGGATGCTTGGGCAAAAGGTGGAGAAGGAACAATAGACTTAGCTGAAAAAGTTGTAGAGCTTTGTTCAAAAGAATCTAAGTTCTCACCGATCTATGATATTAATGATTCAATTGAAAATAAAGTAAGAATAATTACACAAAAAATCTATGGTGGAAACGATGTTGTGTTTAGTGATGAAGCTAAAGCACAAATTGAGATGATGAAAAAATATGGATGGGATAAACTTCCTATCTGTATGGCTAAGACACCAATGTCGCTTACTGATGATCCAAAAATTCAAGGAAGACCACATGACTTTGATATTCATGTAACAGAATTAAAAGTATCGGCAGGTGCTGGATTTGTTGTTGTATACACAGGAAATATTATGACTATGCCAGGGCTTCCAAAAGTACCAGCGGCACTTGGAATGGGTATAGATGAACACGGAGAAAGTTACGGAATATTCTAGAGAAAAAAGGAGATAAGTCATGTCATCAATTGCGTATGTTACAGATAAACATATGATTGAATTTCATCGTCTTAATGGAAACCAAACGATGAATTTTTGGCGTCCAAGTTCTCAAAAGAAATTCGTAGATTTTTTCGAAGGAGATTTACTCTTCTTTCTAGCTAAGGGTAGTGAGCGTGGAAGAAAGAGAGAAAAAGGAATTGTTGGTTATGGCAAATTCAAGAAATCATATACATGTTCATTCAAACAAATGTGGAAAGAATATGGAACTTTGAATGGGTTTGCAACACAAGATGAATTGTATGATGCAATCATAAAAGTGTCGAAAGATAAAAAGATGCCAAAGCAAATGAATTGTCTTTTTCTTGAAGAAGTAGTTTTCTTTCAATCACCAATTTATTTAAGTGAAGTTGGTGTGCAAATTTCAAATAAGATTGAAAGTTTTATTTACCTTGATAAAGAAGATCCACAAGCCACATCAAAACTTTTGAATAAAGCAAAAGAGAGTGGTATTGATATGTGGATGGCAGCATTAAACAATACCAGTGAAAATGAAGAAACATTAGAAGAAGATGAAATTAAACATCAATTCTCATTAGTTTATCAAAAAATAAATGATGATTTTTATACGGATACAGAACTTAAGAAAGCTAAGAAATTAGCGAAAACAAAATGTGAGAATTCATCTTTTGAATATATCAAGGGAAGTAAAACAGACTGTATTCAATATAAAGAAAATAGTATTACAATCGCAATACCATTTATTTACAAACCCAAAGAGTTGAATCGTAAGTTACAATTTTTATTGGGTCGTATAGTAAGTTATCAAATGCGTATTAAAACGATGAGTGATTATAATTTTAATCTTCACTTTGAAATATTAAGTGAACAAGATTTACCAGTGGATGCTGTTGAATTAATTGAAGCAATAAATAAAAAATAAAAGAATCAGAGATTGACTTAAAATCTCTGATTTTTTATGTGAATATATGAAAATAGAAATCTCATTCAAGTTAAGAAACTCACAAAGAAAGTGGAGATAAAATATGATATGATTAAAGCGATTTAGAAAGGTAGGAAATTATGAATACTGCCAAAAAATTTGATATCATCGTAGTTGGTGCTGGACATGCCGGTGTAGAGGCAGCGCTTGTATCAGCTCGTTGTAATAAGAAAACTGCATTAGTTACACTAAGTAGTGAGAACATCGCTAAGATGCCTTGCAATCCTTCTGTAGGAGGACCTGCAAAAGGGATTGTAGTTAGAGAAATAGATGCTCTTGGTGGACAAATGGGGATCACTGCAGATAAAACTGCTCTCCAATTTAAAATGCTAAATACTACTAAAGGACCAGGTGTACAGTCACTAAGAGTTCAATCGGATAAAGTAGAATATTCAAAAATGATGCAAACGATTTGTCTTGAACAAGAAAACTTAACTGTGATTGAAAACCAAGTCAAATGTTGTAATTTTGATAATAATAAAGTAACAGGAATTACGATGATGGATGGTGAAATAATAACTAGTGAAATCGTAATATTAACAACTGGAACATACATGTCAAGCTTAGTCATGGTATCAAGTACGGTTACTGAAAGTGGACCAGACTCTGAACCAACAACACATAACTTATCCCAATCATTACGCGATGCAGGATTAGAAACATTCCGTCTAAAAACAGGAACACCACCGCGTGTACTTACCAATACAATCGACTTTTCAAAAGCTGAGATTCAACCAGGAACGGATGCCTTTGTTGCCTTTAGTACAACAACAAAAGAAATACTACCATTTAATGAACAAGTAGTTTGTTACCTAACCTATACAGCTCCTGAAACACATCAATTAATTCATGATAATTTAAGTAAATCAAGTATGTACTCCGGAGTGGTAAAAGGAGTTGGACCACGTTACTGTCCTTCTATCGAAGATAAATTAGTACGTTTCTCTGATAAAGAAAGACATCAATTATTCTTAGAACCTGAATCACGTTCTTTGGATACAACATATGTGCAAGGATTCTCAACATCTTTACCTTATGATATTCAAGAAAAAATGGTTCATTCTTTACCAGGATTAGAAAATGCTGTGATTGATAAATATGCCTACGCTATTGAATATGATGCGGTAGATCCTCTGCAATTAAAGCCATCATTAGAAACAATGAAGATTGAAAACTTATTTACTGCAGGACAAATTAATGGAACATCAGGATACGAGGAAGCAGCTGGTCAAGGACTCATTGCAGGAATCAACGCTGTTTTAAAACTAGATAAAAAAGAAGCCCTCGTCTTAGGTCGTGATGAAGCATATATTGGCGTTATGATTGATGACTTAGTAACAAAAGGCACAAAAGAACCTTATCGTTTATTAACATCACGAGCTGAATTCAGACTGCTTTTACGCCATGATAATGCTGATCAAAGACTAATGAGAAAAGGCTATGAAATTGGCACAATTTCTGAAGAACGCTATGCTGAATTCGTAGATAAAATGAGTCATATTCAAAAGGTGAAAGAGCAATTGTTAGAAGTTCGTTTTACTCCTAAAGATGAAATTAATAGCTATTTGAACGAATTGGGATATGAGCGATTAACAGAAGGAATAACTGGTTATGATTTACTAAAACGACCAAATGTTGAATGTCGAATTTTACTACAAGCATTGGGTATTGAAGAAAGTGATGAAGTTGCGAAACAAGTTGAGATAGAAGTCAAATATGAGGGATATATCAATAAAGCTAAGAAAGAAGCAACTCGTCTCAATCAAATGGAAAAGGTTTTCTTACCAGAAGAGTTAAACTACTTAGAAATAGATAATCTTTCATTAGAAGGTAAACAAAAACTAGATAAAATACGTCCTCGAACAATGGGACAAGCATCAAGAATATCTGGAGTTAACCCTGCAGATATTGCGGTACTCGCAATTACTTTAGAACAAAGAAGAAGGAAAAAAGGAGCGGAATAATGAACATTAACGAAGTGATTAACAATGTCGAAATATTTGGAATTGAAAGTGCTGTTCGAGGTAGTAAGTACCCTATGGCAACCGACACAAATGCTGTAACAGGAGAAGTTACACCTACAACTTATAAACTTGCGACAAGTCGTGTAGGGGAAGGACATGATAATTTCCTTAATGGAATTATTGTACAATTTGACTTAACATTCACAAACAAAGTATGGGTTGAATTAGAACGTTATCATTTTATTGATTTTATTAGTAGCCAATCTACAATGCACCGTATCTGTCGATTTGATATGGATAATGCGTTCATTGAATATGTTGATCCACGTATGATTGAAATCATGAAAGAAAAAACAAAAGCCTACAATGAGTTACAAGAAGAAATCAAACGCCTTCAAGCAGAAGGAGCAGATGTTAAAGAACTTAATGAAAAAGCAAAGAAAATGTATTTGGAAGTTCTCTATTCTAATCCAGCAGGATTTAAGATTACGGCACGTATGACAACAAATTATCGTCAATTAAAGACGATTTATCTACAAAGAAGAACACATCGACTTCCTGAATGGCATGCGTTTTGTGATTGGGTTGAAACATTGCCTTATAGTGAATTCATCCTACCAAAAAAAGATTAATATCATAAACTGTCCTAACAAGACAGTTTTAATTTGGAAGCATAGAATGATAAAATAAGTTAAATGAAGGTGACAAGATGAAAATTTTATATGGTACACATAATAAAGCAAAATTAAATGCAATGCGTGATTGTTTAAAAGAACTTCCAGAAATAGAATTAATAGGCTTGGATGAGATACAATGCGCTCTTCCATCTATGGATGAAAATGGTTCAAACCCATTAGAAAACGCAATTATTAAGGCAAAAGCATTTTATAATGAATTAAAAATGCCAGTTTTTTCTTGTGATTCCGGTTTGTTTCTTGAAGGTGTACAAGAAGATTTACAACCAGGAACTCATGTTCGAAGAATTAATGGCAAAGAATGTAGTGATGAAGAAATGATTACATATTATAGTGATCTTGCATCAAGATATGAAGATGGATTAATAGCTAGATATCAAAACGCAATATGCTTAATTATTGATGAAAGTCACAGTTATACAAGTATGGATAGCTCATTAAGTGGGGAATCATTTCGTATTCTTTCAAAACCACATGAAAAAAGAGTAGAAGGATTCCCACTTGATACGATATCTGTTGATATTGAGACAAACACATATTTCTTTGATTTAGAAGATAGATCAAAGGATAACCCAGCTATTAATGATGGTTTTAGAAATTTCTTTATCAAGGTTTTACAAGAAATTGGAGAAAATACATGATTAAGAAAATATTGAAATTAGTCATCTATTCAGTCTTACTCTTATTAGATAAGCGATAATTATAGTTTGCAGGTTCACTAAAAAAAATGAATTGTCTTGATAGAAAGACAAAATAAGTATAAAATTGTCTTATATACAGGACGGTGAGCATATGGATAAGAATGTACTAAAATCAATTATCATAGAATCAAGAGAGTTCATTGAAAGCATTCAGCTGAATAAACGTAATGTAACATTTGAAGATAATTTGAACTATGTTTTAGTGGGTATAAGAAGAAGTGGAAAATCAACGATCTTATTTCAAAAAATAAAAGAACTCGTGCAAAGTGGAATAGATATGAAGAAAATACTCTATATCAATTTTGAAGATGAACGTTTGCTTGAAATGAAAAAAGATGACTTAAATCAAATTCTCGAAGCATATTATGAAATGAATGAAGAAAAACCCATTCTATTTTTTGATGAAATTCAATTAATAGACGGATGGGAAAAATTTGTTAGGCGCTTAGCTGACACAAGATATACAACATACATTACAGGCAGTAATGCTAAGATGCTTAGTGCAGAAATTGCGACTACATTAGGAGGCAGATTTTTAATAGTTTATGTATACCCATATTCATTTTACGAGTTTTTAAATGCGAAAAACATAGCTATTACAGATGAAACAATTTATTCAATAAAACAATATTCAAATATTGTTAAATGTTTTGATGAATATTTACAATTTGGGGGATTTCCAGAAATTGTGAACATAATAGCAAAAAGAGATTATTTAAGTAGCGTCTATCAAAAAATATATTTGGGAGATATAATAACAAGATATAATTTGTATAATGAATATGCTCTTAAGATCATATTGAAAAAAATTGCAGAGAGTGTTGGAGATTCAATTTCATATAGTCGAATTTTTAATATTGTGAAATCAGTCGGAATAGAAATAGGAAAAACGACAGTAATCAATTACATTCAATATATACAAGAAGCATGGTTATTATTTAATATTAAAAACTATATATTAACATTGGGTGAAAAAGAGAGTAATCCTAAATACTATTTTGTTGATAATGGAATTTTAAACTTGTTTTTAGTTAATTCAAAATCTCAACTACTTGAAAATTTAATTGCTATCAACCTAATTGAGAAGTATGGTAAAGATAATCAAGTGTATTTCTATAAAAAAGATATTGAAGTGGATTTCTACATACCGAGTGATAATGTTGCAATTCAGGTATGTTATTCACTAGAAAAAAAAGAAACTATTGATAGAGAAATAAAAGCATTAATTAAATTTTCAAAAATCAAGAAATGTTCTGAATATCTTATTATTACAGAAAATGAAGAAAAAGAAATTGAAATAGATGATATAAAAATAAGTATACTACCTGCTACTAAATGGTTGATAAAAAACAAGGTAAATCAAAATGAATAAGAAAATATTGAAATTAGTCATCTGCTTGGTTTTACTGGCATCATGTGCAAGTAAAAAAGAATCACTTCATATCCCATTGCCAGAAGAAGTAAAAGCGATGTGGTTTTCATACGTTGATTATCAAACATTTCTAAAAGATGTCTCCAAAAAGGATGTAGAAAAAGAAATTGATACAATACTTTCAAATTGTGAGAGCATCGGAATCAACACAATCTTTGTACATGCAGTTGCGTTTACTGATGCATTCTATGATTCAAACATATATCCAAAATCAAATAAAGTTAATCAAAAAGAGATTGATTATCTACAAATTTTTGTCGATAAAGCGCATGAAAGAAATATGCACGTAGAAGCATGGATAAATCCAATGCGATCAGTCACGGTTGAAGAGGTAGCATTGTGGGAAGATGATTTCATCCTCAAACAATGGATCAATGAAAATAATGACAGTATAAGTAGTTTTGAAGATCGTTACTATTTGAATATTGCGACTACAGAAAGCCAACAATTAATTTTAGGTGTCATTGAGGAAATTATTAAGAACTATGATGTTGATGGAATACACATGGATGATTACTTTTACCCTGTGAAAGTTGATGAAACCTTTGATTATAACCAATTTATAGGAAGTTCCTTTGATTCATTAAGTGATTTCAGAAAATACCAAGTGAATGAACTTGTGGGAAAAATTTATAATTTAGTTCATGATAATAATCTAGTATTTGGAATTAGTCCTTCTGGTAATATTGAGTATTCTAGAGATGTTATTTATGGTGATACTGAAGCCTGGATAAATAAAGGACTTGTGGACTATGTCGTACCACAAATTTATTGGGGTTATACAAATAAAACAAAACCCTTTGAACCAACTCTACAAGAATGGCAATCACTCATGGGCAATACGGACACAAAGCTAATTATTGGTTTAGCGGCGTATAAAATCGGGGTAGAAAGCCAAGATAGTGATAATGAAGAGTGGCTCAATGACCCTAAAATCTTATCTAAACAAATTGAAACAAGCAAAACAGTTAAAAATTACAGTGGTTATGCCATTTTTTCATATCATTCTCTTTTTGGTGAAAATAATGAAAATAGTAAGAGAAATAAAGAAAATTTAAGTGATAACTGAGAAAATGATGAAGACAAAGTGAATTGGAAATAATTGGGAAATAATGATAGTGAATAGGGTGGAATTTTGATATAATAATGTAGCGGAGGAGCTCTATGAAACTTGAAGAATTTATCGAAAATTGTGAAAAACAAGGGCTTCATCTTAATGAGCATCAAATTAAGCAGTTCTGTGATTATGCAGCCTTGCTTAAAGAATGGAATGAAAAGATGAATCTTACTGCAATTGTAGAATTTGAAGAAGTACTCGATAAACACTTCTATGATTCACTATTGCCAGCATTTACAAATCAAATACAAGGACACTTATGTGATGTGGGATCTGGTGCTGGATTTCCATCAATACCTTTAAAGATAGCGTATCCTGACTTAGAAATTACAATCTTAGAGCCACTTGGTAAAAGAGTAAAATTTTTAGAGGAAGTAAAAAAACAACTACAACTTGTGGATGTTCATTGTGTCAATGAACGAGCAGAAGATTATGCAAGTAAACATCGTGAATCATTTGATATTGTTACAGCAAGAGCGGTAGCAAATTTAAATATCTTATCGGAATTATGTATTCCTTTAGTTAAAAAAGATGGTTATTTTTTAGCGATGAAAGGCGCAAATGGAGTACAAGAGAGTGAAGATGCTAAACAAGCGATAAGTACACTTGGATGTGTTTTAGAGCGAACAGAAACAAGAACACTCAATGATGGATCAAGTCGCATCAATCTTGTTTACAAGAAGACAAAAGCAACTCCTGTGGGTTATCCACGAATGTTTGCGAAAATTAAAAAGAATCCGTTATAAAGGAGAATTTATGGAATTAGTAATTACAATAGATATAAATAAAATACAGCCTAATCGTTACCAACCACGACTAGAATTTGATCAAAAAGCATTAGAAGAATTAGCAGAATCAATTAGAGAAAATGGTTTAATACAGCCAATCACAGTAAGAGAAAATGGTGAAGGTTACGAAATAATAGCAGGTGAAAGAAGATTTCGCGCATGCAAACTTGTAGGTTTTAAAGAAATACCATGTAACATCATGACACCAACAGAAGAACAAGCAGCTCAAATTGCATTGGTAGAAAATGTGCAACGTGAAAATTTAACAGCAATTGAAGAAGCAAGAGCTTATGTTCAAATCATGAGACAAGCATCACTAACGCAAGAACAAGTAGCAAAGAAGATTGGTAAAACGCAATCAACAGTTGCGAATAAAATTAGATTATTGAATTTACCTGATGAAATTAAAGAAGGCATTCTTCAAAGAAAAATAACAGAAAGACATGCAAGAGCTTTACTAAGTCTGGAAGGCGATAAACAAATGGATGCTTATCATACAATTGTAGAAAAACAATTTAATGTACGACAAGCTGAAGGGTTTATTGAAGAAATGAATAGTGATAAACCAAAAAAGAAGAAACAAAATACCAAAGGTTTTACACGTAATATTCAAATAGGAATAAATAGTGTGAATCAATGTGTAACAATGATAAAGAAAACAGGAATTGATGTTAGCATGGAAGTTAATGAAACATCAGACGAAGTTTGTGTAGTACTCAAATTTCCTAAATAGCAAGGATGGTGTCTTATGGGGAAAATAATAGCGATTGCGAATCAAAAAGGTGGCGTTGGTAAAACAACAACAAGTATTAATTTATCTGCAGGTTTAGCGTATCTAGGAAAGAAAGTTTTGCTTGTGGATTTTGACCCACAAGGGAATTCTTCTCAAGGTATTGGTGCCAATAGACAAAAACATAAAGCGACAGTCTATGATGTTTTGATGGGAGAAACACTAGCGAAGGATGCGATGGTTCAATTAAAAGTTCCACCTCTTTCAGTAATACCTGCGAACATTAATTTAGCTGGAGCTGATTTAGAGATGGCTGAATTTAAAGTGGGAAGAGAAAGAATGTTGAGAAATAAACTTGTAGACATCAAAGATGACTATGATTTTATCATTATTGATTGTCCACCATCACTTGGTCTATTAAATACAAATGCATTAACTGCAGCTGATTCAGTAATTATTCCAGTTCAATGTGAATATTATGCTCTTGAAGGATTAACACAATTATTGAGTACAATTCGATTAGTACAACGTCTATTCAATCCAACTTTAGCGATTGAAGGAGTACTATTAACAATGTTTGATGCGCGTACTAAACTATCTGTTGAAGTTCAACAAGAAGTACGTAAATACTTTAAAGAACGTGTCTATAAGAGTTTTATTCCACGTAATATTAAATTATCAGAAGCACCTAGCCGTGAACAAACAATCTTTGAATATGAAGTCCGCTCTGAAGGTGCAAAAGCATATGCTTCTTTAGCTAAAGAAGTTATCAACATTGCAGCAAAGGAGGCTAAAGGATGAGTAAAGAAAAGAAAAAAGCACTAGGTCGAGGATTAGGTGATATCACAAGTGGTATTGATAGTCCTGAAGATGCAAGAAGTCTTACTGCCTTATTTGGAAGTGAAGTCTTAAACGCAATTGAAGATATTCAACAAGGAAAAATTGATCCTGGAGTAAAAACAACGGAAATTAAAATCTCCGATATCCGTCCAAATCCATATCAACCACGTAAAGTATTTGATGAAGATGCCTTAAAAGATTTGGCTGAATCAATTAAAGAACATGGAATATTCACCCCAATTCTTATTCGTAAGAGTATGCAAGGCTATGAAATCATTGCTGGGGAAAGAAGATGGCGTGCAAGTAAATTAGCAAATAAACAAACAATTCCAGCAATTGTGATGGATTTTACCGAAACACAAATGATGGAAATTTCAATTTTAGAAAATGTTCAACGTGAAGATTTAAATCCACTTGAAGAAGCGAGTGCTTATCAGCATCTTGCGGAAAGATTGAATTATACACAAGAAGTATTAGCACAACGTGTAGGGAAATCTCGTGTTTATGTAGCAAATATCATGCGTTTATTAAAACTGCCAGCACCTGTTCAAAAAATGTTAACAGACAAAAAGTTAACAATGGGACATGCACGTCCATTAGTAACCATTGATGATGAAGATCTAGCAATAGAACTTGCAAATAAGATAGTAAAAGAAGGATTATCAGTACGTAGTGTTGAAGGCTTAGTGAAAGATATTACAGATGGTAAAGAACCACATAAAACAAATGTAAAACCGTTGAAAGAAAAAGATCCAAATCTTGTATATGTAGAAAATTTAATGGAATTAAAACTTCAAACAAGAGTAGCAGTTGATAAAGGTGAAATTAAAATTAAATATACAAGCACGGATGATCTAAATCGTATTTTAGAATTATTAGGTTGTATTGAAGAGTAAGTAGTTACATACTTACTTTTTTTATTACGTCACAACAAAATAAAAAGATAAATCCTAATAAAAACATTGTTCATAATAAAAATATTTCCTTAGAGAGATAATTTATTAAGATTAATTATGTTATAATCCATATAAGAAACTTTGTTTAGACTTTCTAAATAAATTGAGGTGGAAGATGAGTAAATACATACTAGTAGCAGAAACAGGCGCGGATTTACCCAAAGATATCGTTGATAAATATCAAATCAGAATAGTCCCAATGCATGTGTCTTTTGGAACAGAAACAAAAGATGATATGACATTTCCAGTGAGTGATGTGTTTGAATTTTATAAGAAAACAGGTACATTACCTAAAACGAGTGGGTCAACACCATCAGATTTTGAAATTATATTTGATGAAATTCATAAAGAATCTCCAGATAAACACATTCTACATTTAGCTTATTCAGCTATTACTACATGTTCATACCAAAGTGCAGTTATTGCCAGTGAAAATAAGGATTATATAACAAGTATTGATACAAAATGTGTTTCAGCAGGACAAGCTTATTTAGTGTTGACGGTAGCGGAATGGTTAGAAGAAAATCCAAATGCAAGCTTGGAAGAAGTAAAAACAAAAGTAAATGATCTTATTTCTAAAATTCATATGGGATTTATTCCAGGTGATTTAGTATATTTAAAAGCTGGTGGAAGAGTAAGTAATGCTGCATACTTAGGTGCTAAAATACTTAGCCTAAGCCCAATCATTGAAATTATTGATGGGAAATTGGTTTCATCTAAAAAATATCGTGGATCTATGCTTACAACTGGCCCAAGATTAATTAAGGAATTTGCAAATGAACATAAGCTAGAAAAAAGCAGAATCGTATTTGTCTATTCTGGAGAACTTGATGCAACATTAAAAGAAAAAGCAGAGAAAACTGCAAGTGAATGTGGATTCATGAATTGTATGTGGATTAGTGCGGGATGTGTCGTATCAACTCATAGTGGACCAGGTGCATTCGGAGTAATTGGATTTACAGAATAAATATTAAACTAAATAAATAACGAAAGAATTTTGATGAAAATTGAAATTCTTTTTTTTGTTATGTCTTCGATTTTACAAAGTCTTAATCAAATATAACATCGATTTAACTAATAACAAAAAAAGAATTGCTAGAATTAAAGCGAACAAGGAGGTTCCTATGAATCGTAAAGAAAGAACAGAAGTATTAATTCAAATGAACACGAATCTACTTCGAGCATTAGCTAAAAAAATCATGGAACAACATGAAGTGAAAGAAATTGAATCGCCATCCCATAGTCTTGTGATGATTAAGAAAAGAGAAGGTTCAAGAAACAGTTTATTTTACTTAAGTGAAGTTGTTGTGAGTGAATGTCGTGTCATGATTAATGGACATATTGGCTTTGGAATACTCCAAGGATTTGATTTGAAGAAATCAAAATACCTTGCGATTATCGATGCAGCGTTTAATGCAAACAGTGGATTAATTTATAAATTAGAAAAAACAATTCAAATGGAAAAAGAGAAACAAGAAACTAAAAAAAGAAATGAAATGCAAGCAATTTTAAAAACAAAAGTATCGTTTGATACGATGCAAGTGGAGTAAACTATGACAAAATTTCATACAGTGTTTGACACTCAAAAACTATTTAGAAATCTATTAGAAAGTATGTCTTATGTAGGTACAGTAAAGAACGTCTATCACATTTGTTCGGGCTGTGATTATGATTTAGATTTATTTAAATGTACACAAGCGTTAGCAATTATGTACTTAGATGCAGACACAAGTTTCCATGTTTATGATGACAAAAATAGTGAAGATAAAATAGCGATGATTACTTATTGTCGTAAACAAAGTTGTAATAGTGCAGCAACCATTTTTGTACCATTCGATAAGCAAAATGAATTAGCAAAAGTAATACAAAATGCAAAAGAAGGTTCACTAATTAATCCACATGAAGGCGCAACCGTAATTGTTGAATGCAATAGTTGTACAAGTGGTAAATCATATAAAGCAAAAGGTCCTGGTATTGAAACTGAAGCAACATTTAAATTAAATATTGATTGTGATTGGTTAGAAGCAAGAAGAGAAAAGAACGTTGAATTTCCACTGGGCGTTGATTTAATTTTCGTTGATGGCAATAGTAATTTACTTGCGATACCTAGAACAACGCAAATAGAAAGAGGTTAGAAAACATGGCATATGTAGCAGTACGCGGTGGACAAAAAGCAATCAATGAAAGTATTAAACAATTACAAGTACAACGTTTGCGTTGTAAGTCATCAATCGACACAAAACTACTTGAAGGATCAATGAGATTGTTGATTGATCAAGTGTTATCGGAAGCATCATTATATTCAAGAGAACTTGCAGCAATAGCACTTAAGCAAGCTGAAGGTTCAGTAGAAGAGGCTGTATTTTTACTTCGTGCCTATCGTTCTACATTGCCTAGGAAATACTATTCAAGAACAGCAGAAAGTTCCTCAATGCTAGTAGAGAGAAGAATATCATCAGCATTCAAAGATATTCCAGGTGGACAAATTTTAGGAGCACCATTTGATTATACACATCGCCTAATTGATTTTGAATTGAAAAATGAAAACGATGATGATGCAAAAAAGTTTATGAGAAAAGTAGAAAGTAAACTTAAAAAAGAGGAAGGAGAAATTGTACAACTTCCTAAAGTTATTGATTACTTAAAAAAAGAAGGACTCATTCAAACAATGGAAGAGAACAATGAGGAACCTCGTGATGCAACAAAAGAAACATTAAAGTTTCCTGCAAGTCGTTCAGAAAGGTTGCAAATACTTCAACGCGGTATGAGTCAAGCGGTTATTGGTCTTGGCTATGCATCACTACGTGGCTATGGTGCAGTGCACCCTACGATTGGTGAATTGCGATATGGTAAGTTGCCAATTACAATAGAAAATCCAAATAATCCTGAAGATGAAGAAGACTCATATTCTATTGGACAAGTAGAAATAACTGAAGTAGAAAGTTTAGTTCCAGTTACAAAATTATTACGCGATGGAACCCATGAAATTAATTTTGATATTGGATATGGAATAACGCTTGGTCAAAATGAAACAAAGGCTATTGCAATGAGTATTCTGGATCAATGCTTAGAAAGAAAAGATGAAAATTTTGCGACAAGTGATGAAGAATTTGTTTTATATCATGTAGATAGTATTGAAGCTACTGGATTTATTTCACATTTAAAACTTCCTCATTATGTAACATTCCAAGCCAAGTTAAATAGTGCAAGAAAAGTGAAGGGTAAAGACAATGAAGAAGAAATTTAATTTCGCCTTTTTTGATGAAGGAAGCAAAAGAGAAATAAGACGTGCAATATTAAAAGGTGTAGCGATACCAGGATATCAAGTTCCATTTGCATCACGTGAAATGCCTGTGGCAAGGGGATGGGGAACAGGTGGAATTCAATGTACTCTTTCATGCATTGGACAAAAGGATGTAGTTAAGGTTATTGACCAAGGAAGTGATGAAAGTGTGAATGCAATAAGTATTAAAAAACTTATTCAAGAAACAACAGATGTTGAAGTGACAGATGATACAACAAAAGCAACACTCATTCAATCACGTCATCGAATCCCAGAAGAAAAGACGGGAAGAAATAAACTTATTATTCTACAAGTTCCAACACCAGAACCACTAAGAGATTATGAACCAAGCGAAACTAAAACAAAAATTTTACATGGTGAAAAAGAATACACGGGAGCACGTTTGCTTTTATTTGAACAAATTATGAAATATGGAACAATGGCAACTGGAGCAGATCATCCAGTTGAAGTAAACAATCGTTATGTCATGGCACCAAGTCCAATTCCCAAATTTGATAATCACAAATTAAATTATTCTGAATCAATTATTCTGTTGGGTGCAGGTAGAGAAAAAAAGATTTATGTTGTTCCACCATATACAAAAGTTGTTTCATTGGATTTTGAAGATGTACCATTTGAAGTTGAAAATTTCGAAGACAAGAAATGTAGTTTATGTGGATCTGTGCATGTGTATCTTGATGAAGTTATTGATCCGAAAACCAATGAAGTAACCTATCAATGTAATGATACAAGTTATTGTCTTAAAAAGAGAAATGGGGTAATTGCATGAATGAAAGTCCAATTCTAAAAGTAAGTCATTTCTATAAACAGTTTGGTCCAGGTTGTGACACTTGTCTAAACAATCCAGATAGTTTAGAAGGTAACTATTGCCCAAAATGTAAAACAGTATATGCATGTAATGATATTAACCTAGAACTTTATGAAGGCGAAATTCTTGGTGTTGTAGGAGAATCAGGGTCAGGAAAATCAACACTTGTTCAATGTCTATATTTTGATAAAGAACCAAGTCATGGAGAATATACAATCGTACAACACAAAGATGGAAATAAAAATATTTTTGAAGAGACTGATCAACAAAAAAGAATGATTAGAAACACAGTATTAGGAATGGTTTATCAAAATCCATATTTAGGATTGAAGATGAATTTCTCAGCAATTTCTAATATTGCAGAAAAACTAATTGCGGCAAATCACAACAATGTAGAGAAGATGACAAGCATTGGTACAAATTTATTAGAGAAAGTAAATATACCAGAATATCGTATGAAGGATTATCCCAAAAATTTCTCAGGTGGCATGCAACAGCGTGTACAAATAGCCAAAGCATTGTCTAATAACCCACCCATACTTTTATTGGATGAAGTAACAACGGGTTTAGATTTATCGGTACAAGCCAATGTTTTGGATTTGATAAAACAAATTCAAAGAGAGAGTAAAGTATCGATGATTGTTGTATCACACGATTTAGGGGTAATTAAAATGCTTGCGGATCGTACCATTGTAATGCTTAATGGGCGAATTGTAGAAGAAGGTCTTACTGATCAAATTATGGAAGACCCACAACATCCATATACCCAACAACTTGTATATTCATTACTATAGGAGAAAGTATGAAACTAATAAAAAATATAGATATTGTTACTAGAGATGAAGTGCTTCATGACTATGAAATATATATTGAAGATGGAATCATTCAAGAAATAGGAAAGAAAATAAATAAACCCAATGTTGAAGTTGTTGATGGACAAGGCGGAACATTAATGCCGGGATTCATTGATGTTCATTCGGATTATATTGAACAACTTGCCGCACCAAGAGTTACGAGTGTAATGGATTTTAATTTAGCACTTTACGAATTTGAAAGAGAGTTAGTAACACATGGGATAACAACAATGTATCATTCAATTTCTTTTCTAAAAGATACAGGAAAGAAAGCTCTTCGCCAACCAAAAAACGTACGAAAAATGATTGAACTAATTGATCAAAGCCATAAACAATTACATTTAGTTCACCACCGTTTTCATTTGCGATTAGAACTAGATAACATGAATGTTGTCGATGATGTTGTTGAATACATTCAAAAGGGTCAAGTACACTTATTATCATTTATGGATCATACTCCAGGGCAAGGACAATATCGTGATTTGGAAATCTATAAAAAATCATATCTGAATGATGAAGGATTGAGTGAGGAACAAGTACAAGCACAAATTACTAATTTAATGAATAAAGAAAAACTAACATTAGATAAAATTCAAACTATTGCGAATTATGCAAAAGAAAAAAATATTCCGATTGCATCACATGATGATGACTCAATTGAAAAATTAGATATTATCAAAAGTTTCAATGCAACAATTTCTGAGTTTCCAATTACTATGGAAGTTTTAAAAGAAGCCCATGAACAAGGATTCATGACTGTAGTTGGGGCACCTAATATTTTATTGGGTGGATCGCATGCAGGAAATCTTAGTGCTAAAGAAGCAATTGAAAGTGGTTGTGCCGATGTTTTATGTTCAGATTATTATCCAGCATCATTGTTGCATGCAATTTACAATATGGCAGATAGCGGACAAGAGCTACACGAAATGGTGAAGAAGGTTACTTATAATCCAGCCCAAGCAGTTGGAATAGAAGCGGAAGTTGGATCTATTGAAGTGGGCAAGAAAGCAGATATGCTCATTGTAATGCGACTACCAGATAAGTTTCCAGCAATCACCCACGTGTTTGTTGAAGGTGTACAAGTTTCCAATATGAATTATAGGGTATAACCATGATTACAAAAGAGCCAACAATTAAAGAAAATTCTGTCATTATTCAAAGTAATTTAGAAGACTATACAGAAGTAGGAATTTGGAATCGTTTAGAAAATGTCACATTAGGTAGATATTCATATACAGGCGAATTCTGTATTTTACAAAACGTTATTGTAAAGAATTTTTCCAACATTGCAGCAATGGTACGAATTGGTGCAACAGATCATCCAATTGAAAGACCAACCCTCCACCATTTTACTTATCGTAGAAAAATGTTTGGTTTAGCAGATGAAGATGATAGTGAGTTTTTCAACCAAAGAGCAAGTAGAGTAACTACAATAGGTCATGATACTTGGATTGGTCATGGCGCAATCATTAAACCGGGAATTACACTCGGAAATGGATGTGTGGTAGGCAGTGGTGCAGTCGTCACTAAAGATGTTGAACCGTATGCTATTGTGGTAGGAAATCCTGCAAAAGTTCTCAAGTATCGATTTACACCAAAACAAATAAAAAGTTTAGAGGCAATACAATGGTGGGATTGGCCAAGCGAAAAAATACATGAAAGATGGGAAGACTTTCTTCTTCCAATCGATGATTTCATAAAGAAAGTTGAGGGGTAAAATGAGCGAACTTTGTATAGAAATAAAGGATTTGTCAAAAGAATTTCATGTTTACAATGCAAATAAAATTGTGAAAGCTTGCCAAGGCATAAATCTAAAACTTAAGAAGGGTGAATTCATCGGAATTACAGGAAGAAGTGGTAGTGGCAAGTCAACCATTCTAAAAGGAATTTATCGTACAAACTTTCCCCAAAAAGGCGAAATAATTTATGATAGTGAAAAGTATGGAAAGATTGATTTATGTAAAGCAACTGAGCGACAAATTGTTTATTTAAGAAAACATGAAATAGGCTATGTGTCACAATTTCTAAAAATCATGCCACGTACAACTGCAAGACAACTCGTAGAAAATGCAATGCTTGAAACCGAATGTAGCGAATATGAGGCAAAAGAAAGAACAGAAGAAATTCTAAGACATTTTGACTTAGATGAATCATTATGGGATGCTTACCCAAATACATTTTCAGGCGGAGAAAAACTACGTGTAAATATCGCAATGGCAATGGTGAAAAAACCACGGTTATTACTTCTTGATGAACCAACAGCATCATTAGATAATGCAAGTAAAATTAAAGTAAGAACATTGATTGAGAAATTGAAAAATGATGGCACTACCATGCTTGGAATTTTCCACGATTTAGAATTCATGGAAGGTTTATGCGACAAAGAATTCAATATGCAAAAAGGCGAAATGAATGAATAGAGATTGGCATATTCATTCTAATTATTCTGATTCGAATCGATCTATTCAAGAAATTGTAGAGATTGCAATTAAAAATAACTTACATTCAATAGCAATTACAGATCATGACTCAGTAAATAATTTAGATGAGATAAATAGAATGGATTCAAGTGAATTAATTATTCATCCAGGTGTTGAGATAAGTGCATGGGATCCAAAAATAAAAAAAGAGATACATATACTTGCCTATCAATTTAATATTGAAGCTGTAAACATTAAAGCAATATGTGAATCAACAACGAAACAAAGAAATGAAATTGCAGCTAAACAAATTTCATTACTCCATGATTTAAATTTCAAAATATCAATCGAAGAAGTTGAAGCAAAAAAAGGAAATAGCCCATGTATCTATAAACAACATATTTTAGATGTGTTAATAGAAAAAGGATATACTGATAAAATCTATGGTGATTTTTATAAAGAGATGTTTAAAAATGGTGGACCCTGTGAAATGAAACCACTGTTACCACACATCAAAGAAGTTATTCATAGTATTCATGAAGATTATGGATTTGCGATAATAGCACATCCATTTCTTAGCCAATGTGAAACAGAACTAGAACGTTATAAGCGATATGGTATTGATGGTATAGAAACATATCATAGCTCACAAACTAAAGAAAATATTGAAGTATGCAATGAAATTGCGAAGCAATTTGAGTGGTTAGAAACTGGAGGAAGTGATAATCATGGAAACTATGGTAATGAACCAGAAATTGGATCTTATTTTTAAAAAATTTGAAACAGCTAGAAAAGTAGTACTTATGGCAGGTAAGAAAATCAAAGAAAAAGTTACGATACAAGTAGAATGTAAAAACAATGATATTTCAGATTTAGTTACAAACTGTGATGTTGAATGTCAGACAATGATTATCGAAGAAATTCAAAAGGAATATTCAACTGACTCATGGTTAAGTGAAGAAAATGTAAAAGACATTCATTCAAGTAATCTTTGGATATTAGATCCCATTGATGGAACAACAAATTTTGTAATGATGAAAAAGAACTACGCCATTTCATTAGCTTATTATCATGAAGGAATACCGATGTTTGGATTAGTTTATGATGTAGAGAATGATACACTTTATCATTGTGTTAAAGGGCAAGGGGCTTTTAAAAATAATGTTCAATTAAAGCATCTTCAAGAACAGCAATTAAGTGAATCAATTCTCGATGGAAGTTTAAAAAGTCTACTTAGTTTTCAACAAGTTCATGAGCTCAATTTAAAAGTACTAACCAAAAAAATTAGAGGACATCGCAGTTTTGGTTGTAGCTCTTTGACAATCTGTCACCTTGCAGAAAATGAGAAACAGTTATTTGTATCGAATCATGTAAAGTTATGGGATTATGCAGCTGCAAGAATAATAGTAGAAGAAGTTGGTGGATGTATCGAGACATTAACGAGTCTTGCCAAAATGGATGAGAATCAAACCTGTATTGCAGCGACATCAAAAAAATTACTCGATGAATTCAAACAAGAATTAATAAGATGGAATTAACTCAGTTTTAACAAAGAGTTAATTCTTTTTTTATGTTGAAATCTTATAGTTGGAGTGTAGTTAATCTACATGGAGGATTTATGAGAAAAATAGTAGCGGGATGCATAGCATTATTATTAGTAACAGGGTGTACAACACAACCAAAACAAGAAAATAACACAACAGGAACAACAATAAAAGATATTACAGTCGCATTTTTACCAAATGAACAATCAGGAGGAATTAGTACTGTTGACCAAATGTTGATTGATGAAATCAAAAATGCATTGGGAGATGATGTTAACGTTACAGGAATTGTATGTGACGATTACTCAGCAGTAACTGAAGCAATGTTAACAGGAACAGCACAAATTGCTTGGGAATCAGGGGCAACATTTGTAGCAACAAATATGGAAGATGATGCAATCATTCCACTAATCACTTATGGTGAAGATGGTGATGTTGCGAAAGCTTCTTATCCAGCTTTCATTGCAACAAACGTAGCAAACAAAGCAGACTTTGAAGGTAAAACAAAAGAACAAATGTATGAACAACTTTTAAACAAATCATTCTCATTTGTATCTGCAACTTCTACTTCAGGACGTTTAGTACCAACAACATCACTCTATTTAATGTTTGGACCAGAAGGAAATAATAAAGTATCAAGTAAATCACAAGTTTTTGAAAAGACGGATAAAGATGGTGGGTTATTCTCTGAAATTCAATTCGGTGGTAATCACCCAGGATCAGTACAATTAATTGCAGAAAAGAAAGTATATGCTGGTGCTTTCTGTTGTAAATATGGTGAAGACTATATGAATGACTTATATATCATTGATGAAGTCGATGTTCCTAATGGACCGTTATGGGTAAATTCTGATTATATTACACCAGAAATGCAAGAAAAAATTATTGCGCACTTCATTTCATTAACACCAGAAAATGCCGTTGCAAATTTCTTTGATGATGAAAATGGTTTCTTCTTCGAAAGTGATGCAGCTGGAAAAAATCGCTTTATTGAAATACCAGATGGATTCTATGACTTCGTATTTGCGATGTATAAAGATTAAGGGGAGATAACAATGACACAAGTTTTGCAGATGAATCAAGTATCTAAAATATATGACAATAAAATTACAGCACTCAAAGATGTTTCAATAGAAGTACAGGTGGGAGAACTAGTTTCTATCATTGGACCAAGTGGTGCAGGGAAATCAACTTTACTTCGTACAATCAATAGAATGATTGATGTAACAAATGGGGATATTGTATTTAATGGGGTAGATGTAGTAAAAGCAAATAAAAAAGAATTGAAATCAATTCGTAAAAATGTTGGAATGGTATTTCAACACTACAACCTTGTTTATCGTTCAAGTGTTTTAGAAAATGTATTACATGGTCGTCTTGCAAACTATACTTGGTTTCAATCGCTACTTAAACAATATCGCAAAGAAGATATCGAATCAGCAATGAGTATTTTAAAGATGGTAGGACTTGAAGATCGTGCTTATGATCGTTGTTCAAAACTATCCGGTGGACAAAAACAAAGAGTTGGAATCGCAAGAGCACTTGTGCAAAATCCTAAGATGATTTTGTGTGATGAACCGATTGCTTCATTAGATCCACAATCAAGTAAAGTTATTATGGAATATTTAAAAGAAATCGTAAACAAAACAAAAATTCCATGTCTTGTAAATCTACATCAAGTTGATGTAGCGCTACACTACTCAGATCGTATACTTGGTATGCATGCTGGAGAAATTGTATTTAATGGAAAACCAGAAGAGCTTACAGATGAGATGATTGAAAAAATTTATGGCGTTAAAATTGAAGATTTAATTAATCGTGAAAAGGAAAACTAGCGATGAATTATTTAAAGAAAAAACAACACATTCTTGTATTCACTATAGTAGCAGTTGTAGTAGGTACAGCACTTGTTGGTAATGCGATTCAATTTCAATGGGTTGATTCGATTGTGAATTTTCCAAAAGGAATTGCACGATTTATAGAACTTTATTTACCACCAAGTTTTACAGATTTTAATTCAATGTTATTACAACTATGGTCAACGATTTTATTGTCCGTTGCTGGCTCTTTTGTTGGTATGGTATTAGGGTTATTTGCAGCTATTGCCATATCAAAGAAAACAGGCAAGAATAAATTATTACAACTACTGGTACGCTTCATTGCATCGCTTACAAGAAACATTCCGGAAGGAGTTTGGGCAATTACCTTACTTATCTGTTTCTGGTTTGGTGAGTTCTTAGCCTTTATAGTATTATCAATTATTTCATTTGGTTTTCTCACAAGAGTTTATGCCGATGCGATAGATGAAACTAATGCTGCATGTATAGAAGCACTAGAAGCAACAGGTGCATCATATTGGCAAATCATCTTCTGTGCAGTACTTCCAGAAGTAATGCCCTCACTAATTTCATGGGGATTATATTCAGCTGAAAATAATATACGTTCATCAACGATTATTGGTATGTTAACCGGAAGTGGTATTGGTTATCTAATCAGCAACTATAAACACTTTAGACAATTCACATCATTGTTCACAGCAATCTTATTAGTTGTGATTGTAATCCTAATTTTTGACCAAACATCAAATTATGTTAGAAGGAGGATAATGGAATAATATGACTGAAATACAATTAGTTTCAGAGAATATTCAAAGCAAAAAAGCGAAACGATATAAACTGAAAAATCAAGAAACAAGCGATGTTTTAATTAAACTAATAATTCTATTATTTGGAATATTATTCATTACTTTCCTAGCATCAACAACTTATAAATGGGATCAATTTAGACCTGATTTAATTCTTACAATTTTTAGTTCATTCTTCAGATTTGATGCACTCAAGTTTAGTGAAATGATTACAATCTCTTCACTCTTGATAAATACAATATTTTTAGGAGTATTGTCTACAATTCTAGCTGCAATACTAGCCTTTCCGTTTGGTTTGCTTGCCGCAAGTAATTTATCAAGTGTGAAATGTTCAAATACCATCAAGGCAATTGCAAGCTTTGTTCGCGCTGTTCCAACAATTATTTGGGTTTTAATCTTCATTTCCTCTTACGGACTAAGCGCCACAACAGCAGTTGTCGGGATGATTTTCCATGGATGGGCATTCTTCGTTAAATCCTATAGTGAGAGTTTCGAAGAAGTAGATCCAGGAGTAATTGAAGCTCTCAAGGCAAGTGGAGCTAGCTGGTTCCAAATTATTACTGAGGCCGTACTTCCTTCGTCATCAAGTCGCATCATTGCATGGCTAGCAATGCGTAGCGAAATTAACTTTGCGGTGGCGGTAGTAGTTGGACCAGCGATTGGTGTGGCAGGTACAATTGGAAGTGTAATAAATGGTTATTCAAGAAGTGGATTTTATCCAGGACTTGGCTTTGCAATCTTGTGTGTATTTGCGGTAGCGTTCCTGTTTGAAATTCTAATAAACAAACTTCGTGCAAAAACGATTGAATAAAATGAGGTATAACTGTTAAGTTATACCTTTTCTATTGACTTCGTAAATCTACTTTTGTAGACTTTGGTTAGAGGGAATAGATATGAAAAAATACGTTTTAATACTATTAGTATTCGTTTTGACAAGTTGTTCAACAGTTATCCAAGAAGGCGGAGTTACACCCACTCCAAATACAACTCCACCAGCTGTTGAAAAACCTACAACGACTCAATCTACAAAAGTAGAAATAGATATGAACAAGTTGATTGTAGAAGAAGTTAATCCAATGATTGAAGCATATAATAAGCGGAAAACTGGCAAGTCCATTGGTTTACCATACAAGTTGGAATTACTTGATGAAACTATTAATCCCCAAATGATTGATGACAATGATTCCTATACTTACTATGAAATCAAAATTGATAATCTCTATAGTTATGCATTTTATTATGGAAAAAACGATAATAGTATTTACAATGTATCTATTACTGCCAACATGAATAAAGCGATAGAAAATGCGAAATTAGCATATCCGGAAGAAATAGATATTGCAAGAGAACTTGAAATCTATATTTCTAATAATGAGGCAAGTTTATATGGAACTGGATTTTTCACATCAAAAGACACAGTAAAAGTGAATGGTGTAGTATATTCGCCTATAATCAACTTTAACAATAAAAAAGACATTAAAAGTATGGAAGATTTATTATGGTTCTACGAGCAAGGATATGTTTGGGATAAAAAGGAAGAAATTATTAAAACTATTTTTAATTCAAGTAGCCAGAATATGCCAGCAATGATTGTGGATTATAATGGATATCCATATCGTTACCAATGTGATTGTGGATTATACCCAATGAGCTGGATAGATATCAATGCAGAAGCTATCCTTGCGGTACAAAATATTGATGAGACTACAAAGAAAATAGAAATTGTAGGAAGCAATAACGGTGAAGCCAGTGCGCTTGAATTCAAAGCAATTGTAGTGGCTACTGTAAAATATGAAGACAATAAATGGAAGGTAGTTTCAGTAGAAAATATTTGGTTGTAGAATAAAGAATTAAGTGATTATTAATTTTATATAGAATGGAAAGCAACTTGACACATACTATATAATGAAAAAGAAAAGAGGATAGATTATGTTTGAAACTAAACTACTAAAAGGTAAAGAAGTCAAAAATATTTTTATGCGTTCTGCTACAAATGAGTTCTATTTTAACGAAGATGGGGTAATGACAAAGGAGTACTTAGACTATTACGAACAATTCGCAGAAAATGAAGTGGGGATAATAATCACTGGGCATGCGTATGTTACAGAACAAGGACGTGCAAGTGTACTTCAGTTGAATCCATCCCACAATGAAAATAAAGAAATCTTTAAAGAGTTAACAAGAAAAGTTCATGAAAAGGGTTCTCGTATTCTACTACAATTAGCACATTCAGGATCAAAGGCAAGGCTGGCAGTGACTAAAATGGAAGCCGTAGGACCTAATGATGAAGAGGGTTGTCGAAGTTTAAGTGAAGAGGATATGAAGGGTATTATCGAAGCTTTCTGTAAAACTGCAAAGCTTGCAGAAGAAACAGGTTTTGATGGTGTTCAAATACATTGTGCTCATGGATATCTATTATCATCATTCATTGACAGTCATAAGAATCATAGAGAAGATAATTACGGGGGTTCTATTGAAAATCGTGTTCGATTAGCACTAAATATTACTAAAGCAATAAAATCAACTGTGTCGGAAGATTTTATCATTGCCGCTAAAGTGGATGCGGATACAAATTCTCCAAGTGATTTTATAGAAATGGGAAAATTATTAGAGACAGCAGGTGTTGATCTCATTGAAGTCAGCGGTATGAGTTATTCGCAATTACCAAGAGATGCTCAGGCGTATTGGCTTGAACAATGTAAATTACTAAAACAAAATACATCGGTACCTATCGCAATTGTTGGTGGTATTTATAATAAATCGTGTGCGCAACGATGTTTGGATGAAGGAATTGATATCATTTCAATGTCTAGACCTTTAATAAGTGAACCGAATTTAATTCGACAATGGAAAGAAGAGAATGAAGAGACTAGTCGTTGCTTGAGATGTGGGCAATGTTTCAATAAAGAACGTGGAAAAACATGTATTTTAAATAAATAGGCGAAAGCCTATTTTCTTTTCCTAACTGTGAGGAAAAAGAATATTTGAAAGAAACTTAAATATAAAATATATTAGGGTTAACAGTTAATGTCGACAATCAATTGTTATTTAAAGGAGAATAGAATATGAATATATCTAAGTTTCAAGAAACATTAATGAAATTCTTAATGCCTATTGCAAACAAAGTAGAACAACAAAAACATCTCCAAGCTATTAAAGATGGTATGATTGCCTCAATTCCAATCATCGTTGTTGGATCAATTTGTTTGTTGCCTCTTGGAATCATGAATTTACTAGGAAGTGGACCAGTATTTGATTTTATCGCAAGTAATGTAGGGGTTCTGACTTATGCAAGTGGATTCACAATGGATTTACTATCATTATATGCAGTGTACTTCATTGCGAAATCATTATCAGAAAAGTATGACCTAAAAGGAAGTCAACCAGCAGTAACAGCAATCGTTGTTCAACTAATTCTTAGTGGTGTGATTGCGGATGGTGCTTTAAGTATTGGATATTTAGGTGCTAGTGGTTTATTTACTGCTATTGTATCTGCAATACTTACAGTTGAGGTTTATCATATTTGTTACAAAAAGAATATCTATATTAAACTTCCAGATAGTGTTCCTGCAATGGTTGGGGATAGCTTTGCTTCTTTAGTACCACTTTGCTTAAATGTTATACTTGCAGTGGCTATTGCAACAATTTCAATGAATCTAACAGGTTCAGTATTCCCGCAAGCATTGATGAGTTTCTTAGCACCAGCAATTTCTACAATGGATACATTACCAGCGTTATTAATTGTTGTATTCTTAACTCAATTATTGTGGTTCTTTGGATTACATGGTCCTTCGATCACTTCAGCAGTATGGGCACCATTTGCAATCGCTTATGGAGCAGAAAATATTGCAAATTATGGAGCGGGGTTACCAGTAAGCCATATCTTTACATTTGGATTATATTATTGTATTTTACAAGTAACAGGTTCAGGGTTAACACTTGGCTTAAACTTATTGATGGTTCGCTCAAAAGCAAAATCATTAAGCTCAATTGGTAAAGTAGGATTGGTTCCTTCATTATTTGGTATCAATGAACCATTAATCTTTGGAACACCTATTCTTTTGAATCCATTTATGTTTATACCATTTGTATTTGGACCATTAATTGTAACAGCTATTACATACTTTAGTATGGCAAGCGGTCTTGTTGGAATGCCAATCGCAAATCCTCCAGGTTTCTTACCTCCGGGGGTTGGTGCATTCTTAATGACTTTAGATTGGAAAGCTGTCATCTTAGTAGTCGCTCTATTAATCCTTATGACTCTCATTTATTATCCATTCTTTAAGATGATGGAAGCAGATGAATTAAAAAAAGAGTCTGAAAATAACAATTAGGAGGTCTTATGTTTTCTGGAAGACAAGTCTCTATTATCAAGATAATTCTTGATAATAATCTAGGTGTCCACGGTTCTGTAATCGCAGATGCTTTGAGTGTGTCTTCCAGAACAATAAGAAACGAAATTAATGAGATAAATAAACTATTTGGTAAAGCGTTGATTTTATCAAATAATAAAACAGGTTACTCATTAAATACACAGTATAAGACTGAAATTAAATTATTACTTAATGATGTTGATGATCGAAATGATGGATTAATGAGAAGTTATGAAATTTTAGGTAAGGTATGTTTTGATCCAGAACTTCAACTAGAAGATTTAAGTGAACTCATGAATTATTCATCACAGACAATTCGTAAAGACATTCAAAAACTTGATCAGTATTTACAAAGTCATTATCAAGTTTCACTTATTGAAATTGAATCAGAAAAAGTAAAAATAAAAACAAGTGAAGAAGAAATAAGAGTTACATTATTTAAGATTTTAAAAGATGCGATTACATCAAATAATACAGATTATGTAAAATTATTAGAAGTAATACTTGATGATGGATTTAAAAAAGAATTATTAGATCAAGTCTTAGATTCTATCTTTGCTTTATGTGATGAATGTGAAATTCAAATATCAATTGAAAATATAAAAATATTACAAGCAGCTGTAGTTATATGTGTTGTAAGAAATGAATATAACTTTACAGTAAAAAATTCAAAAGAAATTCTGAATCCAATCTTATTAACACTCATGAGTAAAGTGAATAACTTAAATGAAGAAGACTTGCCATTATTACAAAAATTAATTCATACATTTAAAATAATCAAGAATGATAAATCAATAGAGATACATGATTTTAGTAGAGTAGTATTAGATGAATTTATTGATGAAGTATTTGATAAATATAATTTAAACTTAAAAGAATCAGATGATTTATATAACAATATGTTAGTACATATCGAATACATGTTGAGAAGAATAGAAAATGGTTATGAATTGAGAAATCCAATCATTAGTGATATTAAAGGTAAATATCCATTTGCCTATGAAGTATCCATGCTCGTTGTACATATTGTATATAAATATAAAAATAGATATATCTTAGATGATGAAGTAAGTTATCTTGCAATTTATATTGAACACTTTTTGGAAAATATAAATGAAAAGATTCGGGCAGTTTTAATCAGTTCACAGCGACATAGTATTAATCAAGTTTTAGAAAAATGGATTGACACCAATTTTAAAAATCAAATTGTAATTCAAAAGATTCTTGATAAGACAAGAATGCAACATTACAATCTAAGTTCATTTGATTTGATTCTTACATTCAATGAACAAATATATTCAACAGAGTTAGAAACATTTGCGTTTAATGGTTTACCAGAAATGCGTGATGTGAATCGGCTTAATGAATGTATTCATACTGTGAAAATGAATCAACGTATTAAGTCAGCAATTAACAATTATATTCATGTAGATTTAATCAAAATATTTGATGAACCAACATTTGAAAATGTGATTGAAGAATTATCCAATTTATTGGAAGATAAAAAAATTATTGATTCAAGTAAAGAATTTAGTGAAGATGTAATAGCTAGAGAAATTAACTATCCAACCAATCTTGGAGATACCTTAATGATGCCTCATCCGCTTTATACATTTGCGAATAAAACAGCAGTTGCGATAGGGGTTGTTAAAAAAGGTTTTGAACACAATGAACATGATGTTCGCTTAGTGTTTTTATTAGCGATAGAAAAAGTAAGAAATTCAGAAATAAATTTCATCTTTCAATTCTTTAAACAAATTAGTAGTAATAAAAATTTGTTGAAGAGTTTATACGAAAGCGAAACGAAAGAAGAAATGATTTCAAATATGTTTAAATTTAGTTCAAGTAAGAATTAAATGAAAGAAAAAATGCATTGAAAGAGTTTGAAAAAAATATTACTAAGTCCATTAATCGTTTGACTGGAAATTGATATTGCGTTTGCATTGTTCAAACTGCCTTCAAATGAAATTGTTACTATCATGTTTTTCTAATCAAACTACTTGGATTAAATCTTGGAATATCAATGACAAATTGTGAAGATGTAAATAAATATTCTTACGAGACATTATTGATAAGTTTATCTAATCTATTTAACAAAGATTATATGGCCATATGATAGAGTACAATTGGTCTTGGCTTATGCTTACAGGATTTCCTTACAATCGGAATTTTGGTGGCAATTCTATTGTTAGGTAAATGTATTATGGTTTTTAATAAGCAATACAAAAAAGTTGTTAACAATAAAATCTAACACAACTGTGTATCAATTTATTGTTCAAATTATAGAAAGATGAGGACATAAAATGAAAGAAAGATTTTCAATTGTAATTGCAGGTGGAGGGAGTACATATACACCAGAAATTATCCTAATGTTGTTGGATAACTTAGATAAACTCCCA
This sequence comes from uncultured Erysipelotrichaceae bacterium, assembly GCA_964386325.1. Taxonomy (GTDB): domain Bacteria; phylum Bacillota_I; class Bacilli_A; order Erysipelotrichales; family Erysipelotrichaceae; genus Anaerorhabdus. Next base: position 137,852 of record CAYLQY010000007.1, read on the forward strand.
TTAAGGGCAATCAAGCTCTATGATAACGATGGAGATAGACAAAACAAAGTTGCAAAGGCATGTGAAATACTCATAAAGGAAAAAGATTTATCTATTGATTTTGTGGCTACAACTGATCCTGAAACAGCTTATACAGATGTTGATTTCTGTTTAGCTCATATTCGTGTAGGGCAATTACCAATGCGTGAGTTGGATGAAAAAATTCCACTTAAATATGGTGTGGTAGGACAAGAAACATGTGGACCTGGTGGAATAGCATATGGTATGCGTTCAATTGCAGGGGTATTAGAAAATATTGATTACATGGAAAAATATTCGCCAAATTGTTGGATGCTAAATTATTCAAATCCAGCGGCAATTGTTGCGGAAGCATGTCGAAGAGTTAAACCGAATGCACGAGTTATCAACATCTGTGATATGCCAATTGGCATGGAACATAACATTGCTGAAATACTTGGATTTAAATCAAGAAAAGAAATGGACATTCGTTACTTTGGTTTAAATCACTTTGGGTGGTGGACTTCAATAAAAGATGCAGAGGGTAATGAGCATATTCATCGTTTAATTGAGCACCAATTAAAATATGGAAACTGCGCGGTAAATGATGATCCATCAAAATATTCTGATAATAGCTGGCAAGAAACAGCTCGTAAAGTAAAAGACTTAGTGCAAATTGATCCAACAATGACACCAAGTTCATACTTACAATATTATTTATATCCAGATGATATGGTTGCTCACTCTGATCCGAATTACACACGTGCAAATCAAGTCATTGATGGAAGAGAAAAACGTGTATTCACAGAATGTAAACGTATTGAAGATGCTGGTACTGCAAAAGATACATCATTAGAAATTGGCATTCATGCAGAATTCATTGTGGATCTTGCGACAGCATTAGCTTACAACACACACGAGAGAATGTTGTTGATTGTAGAAAACAATGGTGCGATTGAAAACTTCCCAGCTGATGCCATGGTAGAGATTCCATGTATCGTGGGCAAGGATGGTTATGAAGCACTATCAATTGGAAAGATTCCAACATTCCAAAAAGGATTGATGGAGCAACAAGTGGCTGTAGAAAAACTAGTTGTCGATGCATGGCAAGAAGGAAGCTACAACAAACTATGGCAAGCATTAACACTTTCTAAAATTGTACCAAGTGCAAATGTTGCGAAAAAGATTTTAGATGATTTTATTGAAGTAAATAAAGGATATTGGCCTGAATTAAAATAAAGCAGAAAAGTGATCATCTGCAAGGAAGGAAAAACTATGAGAATACTATTATGTTGTAATGCAGGAATGTCGAGTTCAATTCTTGTATCAAAAATTCAAGCAGCTGCCGCAAAAAGAGGCGAAGAAGTTACTGTTGCGGCTGTTGCAAGTTCAGCTGTAAAACAAGAGGTTGGAAAATGGGATTGTTGTTTAGTAGGTCCCCAACTTATCTTTGCGGTGGATACAGTGAAGGCACAATTGAACATACCTGTTGCGAGTATTGAACCTAGAGTTTATGCAATGGCAGATGGTGACGCAGCGCTTGATTTCGCTAAAAAAATTGTGGGGTAAACAATGGTAAATGTAGAACAGATTGCTGGAATTGCGATGACAGTTATAACTTATTCAGGAGTAGCAAAGTCTTGTTATGTTGAAGCAATGAGAAAAATTAAAAGTGGAAACAAAGAAGAATTTGAAGTTGAAATGAAAAAAGGTGATGAAAATTTTGTACTTGCTCATCATGCTCATCTAGAAATTCTAAATAGAGAAATGACAACTGCAGAACCACAAATTACTATGCTTTTAGCGCATGCAGAAGATCAACTTATGTCTGCCGAAACAATTAAAACAATCGTTATTGAAATGGAATCAATTATAGAAGAAGTGAGAGGGAAAAATAAGTATGAGTGATTATACACTATGGGCAAATAGCACCACTAAAAATGGTTTTGCCACAGATGAAATTATTTCGAGTTTACAAAAAGCAATCCGTAGAAATATGGTTGAAGAAGCATGTCAATATGCTTATGAATTATATGTGTCTGGACCTATTTTATTAGAGAAAATGTGGAGACGTTTATTAACGATTTCAGTAGAAGATATTGGATTTGGTAATTTAGATGCAGCTGTGCAAGTAAATACAATGCATGAAATGAGAAAGAACTTTCCATTTGATGATGGTGATCAACCAATGTATTTCATTCATGCAATTCGCATTTTATGTGAAAGTACAAAAGATCGTTCAAGTGATTACTTAAAAAATATTATTATTAAAGAAGCAGCCCTTGGAAAACTTCCAGAAATTATGGATGTAGCTTTAGACAAGCATACCAAACGTGGTCAAGAAATGGGCAGAGGTTCTAAACATTTCTTTGAAGAAGGAACAATTGTAATTCCGCAACTTGAAATTACTAATGACTATCGTGAACGTTATGGTAAAATACTAGAAACCTATGATCCAAAAGATGCAGTTCCTAACGCATTTAAATATAATCCAGGACAATTTTAACAACAAAGCAGAGCTAAAAACTCTGCTTATTTTAGGAGGAAACAATGGAAATCAAGAAAAAATATGATGTCGTAATAATTGGAGGAGGAATCGGTGGATTAATGTGTGGATACC
>CAYLQY010000008.1:0-131090 GCA_964386325.1 uncultured Erysipelotrichaceae bacterium
AAGTTTTTACCTCTCACATGCATAGCATGTGGTTTTCCAAAGAAATATATAAAAAGAACAACTTATTATCAAGTTGCTCTTCATTCTACTTCATTTTTAATTACTTAGGATATACAACTTCAAACTCTTCACATACAACTAACATATCTTCTGTAAACGTTAAGCCATACTTGCTTAGCTCATTTGTAAAGAATTCTTCATGAACATCTCTCCAATAGGCAAGTGATCGATCACCTTCGCCTTCTTTAAAAGCCTGCTTCGCTGGCACTTCTTTAAACGGAACAATTTCTATATTTGTTGTTTGAATAACACATACTGCTTCATCTTTTGAATTGAGAATTACACTGTGACTATTTACTTGTGGTAATTCTTCTGTTTCATCTAATTCATAAGGTTCAAATGCACTCGCTGTTGCTGTTTTTATTCCACTCAAAGTTAATTCCGCAAGCTTGTCTGGTGCAGCACCATATTGCCAAAAATCAACTCTTCCTAAATCCTTCCCTTGGCAATATGCTTGCCACATTTCTTTTGCGTTCATGTTACCCTCTTCTTTGCAAATTTTGCATGATCTCTTTTGCTTGTTTTGCATTACTTTCTGTTAAATAAAGAAAATGTTGTTTCTTCTTATATTTAAAAGAAACACGATAAGCCTCGCCATCTTTCTCTAATTCTAAATTTCGAATGAATTGCCCTTTATATAGCTTTCCCATTAAAACAATGCCATCATCCACAAATCCACTACGAATATTCAAGTAAGCCAATCCAATCATCAATACTACAACGCTTTGAATTGTATTGAAAACACTATTTCCTGTGAAATAAAGAAAAGCTGCAAATGCTACAAATAAAATAGTAGCAATCTTATTTGATCCTACATCTGAATGAACTTTAATTTTCATCGAATTAAGAATTAATTTGATAACTATACCTAATACTACTATGTCTAATAAATAAAATAAACTATCTGTCATAATATCACCTACTATTATTTTACCGTTTACTTTGATATAATTCAAACAATAGATTGAGGTAATTATGATAGAGATTAAATTTTATGAAAACAAAGACCACTATAGAGAAGTAATGTTTGTTAGAGAAGATGTTTTTATTCGCGAACAAGGATTTTCAACAGACGAAGATGAGATTGATAATCATTGTACACATGTCCTCTTTTATGATGACAATAAACCCTTCGCCACTGGCCGACTATTTATCGAAGATGGAAACACTATCATTGGCCGTGTTTGTGTTTTAGAAGATTATCGTGGTAAAGGATATGGTGTTCAAATCATTCAACAACTTGAAGCAAAAGCAAAAGAAATGGGTGCAACATCAACACATTTGGGTGCACAAGTTCAAGCAAAAGAATTTTATGAAAAACTTGGCTATACTGAATATGGAGAAATCTACTATGATGAGTATTGTCCCCATGTTCATATGAAGCATATACTATAAAAGCCCGTAAATTATATTACGAGCTTTTTTTCATTGTGTATACCAACGTGCAAATTCATCATTTGTCGCTAGTACGGTATGCGTATCACTCACTTGATGATAAACTCCTTTTGTGTAATCTACACCTTCTTTATCTTTATCATAGACTAATGCAATTCTTTTCTTTTCTACAACTGGATTGGGGTGTGGAATCGCTGATAGAAGTGATTTTGTATAAGGGTGAATTGGATTACGGAAAATTTCATCCGTAGTTCCCATTTCAACAATATGTCCTAAGTGCATAACACCAATACGATTACTAATATATTTAACCATTGATAAATCATGCGCAATAAATAAATAGGTTGTCCCTAATTCTTCTTGAATGTCTTTCATCAAATTAACTACTTGTGCTTGAATAGAAACATCCAGAGCAGAGATAGCTTCATCCGCAATAACGAGTTTAGGATTCATTACAAGTGCACGTGCAATTCCAATACGTTGACGCTGTCCACCCGAAAATTGATGTGGGAAACGTGTCGCATGTTCTTTTGATAGTCCAACTCTTTCTAGTATTTTATTTATTTTTTCATCCAATTCTTGTTTGTTTTTGCACAAATGATTAATCTCCAACCCTTGCGCAATAATGTCATACACTTTTTTACGTGGATTTAAACAAGCCATCGGATCTTGAAATATCATTTGCATATTAGTTCGTAGTTCTTTTTCATCTTGTGCAGATAATTTACCACTTATTTTTTTACCGTCAAAGATAACTTCACCTGAAGTTGGATTATACAAACGAATAATTGAACGCCCAGTTGTTGATTTACCAGAACCTGATTCTCCAACTAAACCAAATGTTTCTCCTTCGTAGATCTTAAAGCTAATCCCATCAACTGCTTTTGTTGTGTATTTTCGACTAATTTTAAAATGTTGTCGCAAATCTTTTACTTCGAGTAAAGGAGTTCTTTCATCCATTGATATTTACCTCCTTCTTCATCTTTTCAATTCTTCTTTTTAAATCCTCTGGCATCTCCACCTTTGGTGCTTTGGGATGGCATAACCAACTGCACACACGATGTTGTCCACCAACATCAAAAATAGGAGGTTCTTCTCTAAAATCAATCTTTAGCGCGAAAGGATTACGAGGTGCAAATGCATCCCCTTCAATTCTTTCTAGAAGGTTTGGTGGAGAACCAGGAATCGCAAATAAACGATGACTATTTGTATCAACATCTGGCATACTACTTAATAAGCCCCATGTATATGGATGACGTGGATCATAGAAAACTTCATTAATGTTTCCTTTCTCAACAATCTTACCCGCATACATAACCGCAACATAATCAGCAACCTTTGCAACGACACCTAAGTCATGGGTAATGTAAATTACAGAAATATTTTTTTCAGCTTGAACTTCTTTTATAAGTTCTAGAATCTTCGCTTGAATTGTTACATCGAGCGCCGTAGTTGGTTCATCACAAATCAAAACATCTGGATTACATGACAAAGCGATTGCTATAACAACACGTTGACGCATACCACCTGATAGTTGGTGGGGATATTGCTTCATTCTTTTCTCAGCATTTTCAATGCCTACATATTGAAGTAGTTTTAATGTTCTTTCTCTTGCTTCATGTTTCGATATTTTTTCATGCTCAATCATACCTTCCATGATTTGTTTTTCAATTGTCATGGTTGGATCTAAAGAGGTCATTGGATCTTGAAAAACCATCGCAATCTTCTTACCACAAATTTGATAGCGAATTTGTTTTGGTGTCATTTTCACAAGATCAACTACTTTTTCAGTTCCATCTTTTTCCTTATAGTTAAAGATAATAGAGCCGTGATCAATCTTTCCATTACCACTCAAAATTCCCATTATTGCTTTTACTGTAACTGATTTTCCTGAACCAGATTCACCTACTATCGCAATTGTTTCTCCTCTAAATAAATCTAAACGAACACCACGAATTGCATTCACAATCCCTGATCCAGTTTCAAATGAAATATTTAAATCACGGATAGAGAGTACACGATCTTTTTTATTTTTCTTTTCAGTCATGTGAATCCCTCCCCTACATCTGTTTCATCTTTGGATCAAATGCATCTCTTAATCCATCAGCAAATAAGTTAAAACATAACATGAGTAATGCTAATACTACAATTGCACTCATCATCATATGAGGATAAATTGTCATTGACTTATATCCTTCAGAAATGAGTGATCCTAATGAAGCCATTGGAGCAGGAACTCCTAATCCAATGAATGATAAGAACGCTTCTGTAAAAATTGCATTAGGAATTGAGAACATACTCATAATAATAATTTGACCAAAAATATTTGGTAAAATATCTTTAAAAATAATTGCGAAATTCTTTGCGCCTAATGTTTTAGATGCAAGAATGAATTCTTGTTCTTTCAATTTTAAAACTTGTGCACGTGCAATTCTACTCATACCTATCCAACCAGTAATCATCAACGCAAAGATAATTGATGAAATACCTGCAGGCAACACTAACCCTAATAAAGTTACGATTACTAAGGTTGGAATACCATTTAATATTTCCGCAACACGTTGCATAACCATATCCACTTTACCACCAAAATATCCAGAAATTAATCCGTATACCATACCAATAAAAATATCAATGATTACTGCCGTAAAGGCGATAATTAGTGAAATTCGAGTACCTTCCCAAACCCGTGTAAATAAATCACGACCTTGTGTGTCTGTACCAAACCAATAATAAATATTTTCAAATCCTTTAGTAATGTACTGATTATTACCATGATACATACCATCAAATAATCCAAAGTTTTCTAAAAATGGAACTCTTGGTGTTAATGATGCGTGTTCAATAATAATTGACTTATAGGTATGTTCATTAAAATATGGACCAAATATCGCTAGTAATATGATAACTACAATAACAATAGCTCCAAATACTGCTCCTTTATTTTTCTTAAAGTGACTCCACACATCTTTTGCATAAGAAGAAGTTTTATATGCCTTATCAACTAACTTTTGATTTGATTCATGGGCAAACTGAAAATCATCTTCATTGAATTCAACATCAGTAATTTGTGTCATATTATGAACCCTCCTTTGCAATACGAATACGTGGATCAATTACACCGTAAAGCACATCTACAATTAACATCGTAAAGACATATAACGCAGAATATACAAAGGCACAAGCAATTACAACATTGTAATCGTTATTTTGAATTGCCAAAACCATTAGTGATCCTAAACCAGGTATACTAAATATTTTTTCTACTACCATTGATCCTGTCAATAATCCGACAAGCAATGGACCCATAACTGTAATAATTGGAATCAATGTATTACGTAACGCATGTTTAATAATTAGTTTCCATTCTTTGATACCTTTTGATTGCGCTAATTGAACATATTCTGAATTTAATACTTCAATCATTTCAGAACGTGTAAATCGGGCAATATTTGCGATTGTAAATAGCGATAACGCAATCGTTGGTAAGACCGTTGATTTTTCTGGCATAGCTGGATTATACAAAATTGGAAATAAACCCATCTTGAACCCAACGAAGTATGCAAGTGCTAAAGCAAATACATACGAAGGAACACTTACCCCAACAATGGAAATCCCTGAACACAAAGTATCTATCCATGTGTTATGTTTAATCGCTGCGATAATTCCTAAAATTAACCCAATGATTGTTCCTAATGTCATCGCTTGAAGTCCAATACGAATTGTTACACCAAGACGAGCAACAATCATTGTAGTTACTGAAAAGTTTTTATTAATAACGTATGAAACACCAAAATCCCCTTTTAACATATTTGCAGCATAATTGAAGAACCGCACAAAGAATGGTTGATCTAACCCATACTTTGCATATAAGAGAACACGTTGTGCCTCTGTCAGTTTTTCATCATTAAAAGGTGAACCTGGCATAAATTCAAGCATTAAGAATAATACAAATAATATGACAAGTAATGTAGCTAAACTTATCAGTATTCTTTTTAATATATACTTGCTCATTATCCCTATCCCTTTCTTCTTAAAGAAATAGAGCGAGTTATACTCGCCCTACTTACAAGTTTAGTTTGTTTTCATATGACGATAGCTATCAACACCAGCGCTGTGGAATTGTACACCACTAACATTTGGTTTAATCATCATTGCCCCACCATTTTGGTAAACTGGAATAACTCCTGCATCTTCTTGAACTAGTACTTTTTCAGCTTCAACTAGTAGATTCCAACGTGCTTGAGAGTCTCTTGCAGATTCACCTTGTGTAGCTTCTAAAATTAAATCTTGGTATTTTTGATTTTCATATTTACCATAGTTATTAGAAGCCCCTACTAAGAATAAATCTAAATAGGTTTGTGGATCAGCATAGTCTGGTCCCCAACGATGTAATGCCATTTGATATTCACCATTTTGCATCATTTGTAAACGTGTCTTTTTAGGCTTACTATTTAATGTTACCGTCATACCAGGACAGTTTGTTTCTAGGTTATTTTGAACGTATTCCGCAACTGCTTTACTCGCTTCTGTATCTTCAAATAATAGTTCGATTGATACATCTTTGCCTAAAGCTGCTTTTGCTTTATCATAGTATTCTTTTGCTTTTGCTGGATCATAATTTGTAATCTTACCAGCTGTCTCACGGTATTCTTTACCATCAGGTCCTGTTGAAAGTTCAATTGGAATAATTCCATTTGCTGCAACAGAGCCATCTTTTAATACATTTGTCGCAATTGTTTCACGATCCACGGCATACATAATTGCTTGACGTAAATCATCATTTGCTAATTCAGGTACATCGAAATTAAGTGATAGATACCATAAGTATCCTTGTAAACGATTTGTGAAACCTTCTTGATCTTTATATGCATCAACCATTTCACCACTCAATTTAACAACATCAAGATTACCAGATTGGTATTCAAGCATTGCTGATTGAGTATCTTGAATGAATTTGAAATCAATTTCTTCAACGTCAATCGTATCTGCTTTAAAATATTCAGGATTCTTCGCAAAACTATAGCTGTTACCTGGTGTCCAAGATGTCATTACATATGGACCATTGTAAATCATGTTTGTTGGTGATAAAGAATATTGATCACCTTGTGCTTCATAGAATTCTTGATTTAATGGAAAGAAACTTGGGAATGCTAATAATCCCAATAAGAAGTCACATGGAGCATCCAATGTTACTTCTAATGTTTTGTCATCAAGTGCTTTAACACCCAATTCATCTAATGGCAATTCTCCTGCTGCAACTGCATCCGCATTTTTCAACGTAATTGTTGATAAAATAAATGCATATTCACTAGCTGTTGCTTGATCAATTAAACGATGCCATCCATAAACGAAATCATTTGCGGTAACTGGTGTACCATTTGACCATTTCGCATCTGCTAAATGGAACGTATAGACTGTTCCATCTTCATTAATATCCCAACTCTCTGCCATTTCTGGAATTGGCATATTGTTCTCATCTAGTTCTGTCAAACCAGAAAAAACCAAAGTTTGTGCAATAAACGATGTTCCATCTGTCGCAATGTTGTGATCCATCGTTGATAAATCAGTATCAGTCGCTACTACAACTTTTGACTTACCTGCAGTACTTGTTCCTTCAGTAGCGCCTCCATCAGCTGGTTTTGAACTACAACCAGCAACGAGGGCAATTACCAAGGCTAAAACTGTGAAATATTTGAGTTTTTTCATTTTTAGTCCCCCCTCAAAATATGTTTCAAGTATATGTTTTATATATAGGGGGTGTCAAGCGTTTTGTAACATTTTTCATCATAAATTGATAAATATTTTCATATTTATATGTAAATTGTTACATTTTTGTTTTTAATAAAACCCCATCCTGTTAAAGATGAGGTATTTTTAGCTACATATTTTTGAGGATAGATGATAATTTCGGCATTAATTGCTGCTTTCTTGATATTATGTCATGATCATATCCTGAAGTATCATCAAATTGAGTAGTAATTAGGTTGCTCATTATATAAGACAAAGGTCCGGCATATACGAACATCGTTCCCTCTGCCATAACGTGTGTAAACATCATTACTAACAAATCCAGCTTCTTTTCTTGAAGTTCTTTTTCTAGATTTTTTCTGAACTCTGGAAGAATGGCTTGAAGGTCCTCTATATTATGATAATTTGTTTGCCCAATTCCTAAATGGTATTTGCCAATATCATAACTCTTCAAGTCACGGTTAAGTATTTGCGATGCTGTTGCATCTTTTAGTGCTACGGAAGCACTTAACATCTCAACAGCATATGTTTCAATATCAATATGTGCAAGTTCCGCTAACCATTCAGCTGCTTTTTTATCAAGCTCTGTTGTTGTTGCTGATTTAAAATGTAAAGTATCAGAAATAATCGCACTCAATAAGATACCACTCATTTGTTCATCTGGTTTTACACCGTTTTCTTGATAAAGCTGAGATACTATTGTTGCCGTACATCCACAACGTTGATTACGATAATAAATTGGATGATCTGTTTCAATATTCCCAATATGATGATGATCGATAATTTCTTGAATATCCGCATCTTCAATATTATTTATCGCTTGGTTACGTGCACTATGATCCACTAAGATGAATTTCTTACGGCGATAATTTTGTAAATGGTAACGCGATACCGCACCAACTATCTTACCTTCATCATTTAAAACAGGATAACTTCTAAAACGCGTATTCATCATTTTCTTGGCTACATCATCAACAAATTCATTCTCATTGAATGTCATTGCATGCGTTGTCATAATTGGTTTAATTGGGAAAGCTTCATTAATTACTTTCGCAACTTTCATTGTATCCCAATCTGTTTGAAGAATAGCACAACCACTTTCTGAAGCCAAACGGTATACACTCTCATCAACATCTTGTCCACAAGTAATAATTAAACAACGTGCTCCACATTCAATTAACTGACGTTGTTTTAGAATACCATCTGACATGATACAAATACTGCCGTGTAAATCATTTTCAAAACATTCAATATTAATTAATGTGATGATAAATACTTTTCCACTTAATTCCATATTGGTTGGTTCTAATATTACTTTTCCATTTACTGTTCTAGAAATAGAATCTAGTGTTGCAGATTTCATTAAGTATTCAATTTCTTCTGGAAGCATTAAACGCGTCATTGCTAAATTTGATGTCGATATAATTCCAATCAAATCATCATTATCATTCATCACGCATAAGCTACGATTGCTTGCACCAAGCATTTCACTCCATGCTTCTTTTAGTGTGCTATCTTCTTTTATCTTATTTGCATGGTCAATTTCAATATCTAGTATTTGACTACGTGCATCTTTTAATAAAAGTGGATTTTCCAAATTAAACCGCTTTAATACAAACTTAGTTTCATCATTTAAAGGTCCTAAACGACAAGCAATTGCGTCTTCGCCTAAAATTCGTTTTAAGTTTGCATATGCTAAAGCTGAGCAAATAGAATCAGAATCCGGATTCTTATGCCCAACTACATAAATTTTATCTCCCATAATTTCACCTTTTTCTTTGCATTACCATTTTACTAGATTACACCAACTATTTCAAATATTCCGCTATTTTTCCTTGCACTTTATTTCTACGAGGGTTAAACTAAATCAAGGTGATAGAAATGCAGCGTTTTAAAAAGGGAATTCGCGATGGCTTACCCATTGGTTTAGGATATTTATCTGTATCATTTACCTTTGGAATGATTGCTACTGCATCGGGTCTAACAACATTACAAGCAACTACATTATCTTTATTTAACTTAACTTCAGCGGGACAGTTTGCGGCAATCCAACTCATGGGTGCATCAGCCCCTATCTTTGAAGTTTTTCTTACAACAATAATTATTAACTTTCGTTATGTGCTGATGTCTATTTCATTATCTCAAAAACTAGATAAATCACTAGGTTTAAAAGAAAAGATGATTATCGCTTTTGGTAATACTGATGAAATTTATGCTGTGGCACAATCACAAAGCGAACCTAATCATTTTACATATATGCTTGGTTTGATGACAATGCCGATTGTTGGATGGACACTTGGGACTTTTTTAGGTGGTACATTCAATTCATTACTTCCAAGCTCTCTTCAATCCGCTTTTTCTATTGCACTTTATGGTATGTTTATCGCAATCATTTTACCCGTTGCGAAGAAAATGAAATCTGTGACATTTACAATTGCGATATCCGTTATCTTAAGTACATTGTTTAAAATTGTTCCTTTTTTAAATTTCATATCTGATGGTTTCTCAATCATTTTCTGTACATGCATTGGAGCTGCAATAAGTGCTACATTATTTCCAGTGGAGGTGAGTGACAATGAATAATTTTATTTTTTACTTACTTGCTACCGCTGTTACAACATATCTACTTCGCGCAATACCATTGATCTTTATTAAGGGAAAAATTAAAAATCGTTGGATATCTAGCTTTTTATTTTATATGCCTTATGCTGTATTGAGCGCTATGACTTTCCCAGCAATACTTACATGCACTACATCGCTTATCTCAGCACTTGCTGGTCTTGCTACAGCGCTTGTTCTTGCTTATAAAGAAAAAGGGCTACTTACCGTTGCCCTCAGTGCTTGTCTTGCAGTATTTATTGTAGAACGATTTATCTAATTACTGAAAATACATTTTGATGACGTGGTTTAGCTGGAATATGTTCTCCTTCTTGATAACCCACAACAAGTGAACCTATGCATGTGTATCCATCTGGAACGCCACATGCTTTTTTTAATCCTGCATATTGAGGATCATTAAATACTTGTTTTGTACAATGAACCCAACATGTTGATAAATCACATGCTACTGCAGCATACATCATGTTTGCCATTGCTAAAGTACAATCTTCAACTGGTGCAATCGCATCTTCTTTAGCGAAACACACAATCAATGTTGGCGCATTATAATAAGGTGAATCCTCATTACCCGTCGCAAGTCTTCCGATTTCTTCAATGACATCTTTTTTTTGAATAACTGTAAAAAACCATGCTTGTTCATTCATTGCACTTGCTGCCATCGTACCTGCTGCAAGTATTGTATGAAGATCATCATTTGATATTTGTTCAGATTTATAAAGTCTCACACTTCTTCTTGTTTCAAAAATAGCTTTCTTTAAATCATTCATCTTGTTCACCTCTAATATGTTAAAATCTCAGGTCCGTCTTCAGTAATCAAAATCATATGTTCAACTTGTGCAGACGGTTTACCATCACCTGTATAAATTGTCCATCCATTATAACGATCAATAACAACATTGGCTTTTCCAACATTAATCATTGGTTCAATTGTAAATATCATTCCTGGCACCAATAACATACCTGTTCCTTTTTTACCAACATGTGAGATAAATGGGTCTTCATGAAACTCAATGCCAACACCATGTCCACCTAATTCACGAACAACAGAATATCCCATTTCGCGTGCATACTCAGAAATGGCTGCTCCAATATCACCGACAAAACCCCATGGTTGAGCTGCCGCAATCCCACGACGCAAACACTCCTTAGTAACTTCAACAAGCTTTCTTTTTTCTTCATCCACTTCGCCAATGCAAAACATTCTTGAAGCATCACTGTAATAACCATCTAAAATTGTTGATACATCCACATTTATAATATCACCATTTTTTAATTTTCTTATCCGACTTGGTATTCCATGGCATACTTCTTCATTGATTGAAGTACATACACTTTTAGGAAATCCTTGATATTGATAGGGAGCACAAATTGCTCCTTGACTTGCTGTAAATTCTTTAACTAATACATCTATTTCTTCAGTTGACATACCTTCATGAATATTCTTTTCAACAAGGTCAAGTACTTGAGTATTTATCTTTGCACTTTTTCTAATCTTTTCGATTTGCTCTGGTGTTTTAATTAATGATTGAGGAGGTACTTCTACTCCTTTTGCTTCATACTGTTTAATTTTGTCATCAATTGCTTTATGACATTCTTCATAGGACTTACCACTACCACACCAACATTTTTTTTCTTCCATATCTACACCTTCCATACTCTATAGCTATTTTGACCTGTTCTTATTATATGTGAATCATAGAATGACTTACTTGCTTCAATCATTGTATCCACATCTTTTGAACCAGCTGTTTCACATGCTGAGTGCATCGCTAATTGTGCACAACCAATATCAACAGATAGAATACTTACATGGGCAATACTAATCGCACCAAGGGTTCCACCACCACGTTCATCAGAACGGTTTGTATACGTTTGACAAGCAAGTTCATTTTGTCTACAAATCTCTTTAAACAATGATGCTGATATGCCATCTGTTGTGTAACTTTGATTTGCATTGTATTTAATAACGATACCTTCATTCATTTCAACCTTGTTTGTAGGATCTGATTTTTCTGGATGATTTGGATGAGTTGCATGTGCATTATCAGCTGAAACAATCATACTACTTGCTAATGCTTGCTTAAGCTCATCATCACTCATATTTAACCCTGATTGAATTCTTGTTAATACATCCATTAAAAACGTAGAGTCGGCACCTTGCTTTGTTCCACTACCTACTTCTTCATTATCGAAACAACAATACACGCTGATTGTATCGCTATTACCACCTTGTTTAAATCCTTGAAGTGTTGTATAAGCGCATTGTAAATCATCTAAATGATATGCCGACACAAACTCATTATCACTACCCCATACTTTTCCTTTTTCGTAAGGGTATAAGAATAAGTCTGAATCAATGATATCCTCATAATTAACTCCAACTTCTTTTGCGATAAGTTTCATCATATCAAAACCTTTATCTTTTGAACACATTGGCATTAAATCAACTTGAGGGTTTAACTTAACACCATCATTGACTGTACGATTCATATGAATTGCTAAATTAGGAATAAGACAAACTGGATAATCTAAACGTATTGGTTTTATCACAATTTCATCTTTTTCTCTTACAATGATTCTTCCCGCAACACTTAATAAACGATCCATCCACGTATTGTAGATTGGACCTCCATAAACCTCTGTATTTATTATTTCATAACCCGCATTATCATTTTTACTGCGTGGTTTAATTTTAAAACTTGGTGCATCACTATGTGATGCCATCATATGAAAGCTTGGATTTTCAAGTTTATTCCCAACTTTAAAAGCAATGATACTTGAATAATTTCTTACAACATAATACTTTCCACCTTTTTCAATTTGCCAGTGGTCACTTTCAATTAATTCTTTGAATCCTTCTTCATCTAATTCACTTTTAATAACATCAACTGCTTGATAACTTGTTGGCGAATTAAAGACAAAATCTAACATTTTTTCAACACTATTCAACATTTTCCTCACCTCTTATTTGTACTACCAAATCCGCCATTACGTGTATTGGTTGCATTATCATCTTCTGTAATTCCAAAAGATACAAATATTCCTTGTATCGCCGCATCACCTTTTTTTAAATCAACAATCAAATTCTCATGATTTTCATTCACAAGTGATAATTGTATATGTCCTTCATTATCTGAATGATAATAATCGGCATCAATAATACCTACGGTATTCGCAAGTCGAAAACCATATTTAAATCCTAAACTACTTCTTGGATATAGTTGTAGCACCCAACCTTCATCTATTTTAGCACGTATTCCTGTTGGTATTCTTTTCTTTTCTAATGGCTCAAATTTCATATCAATGGGCAAATAAAAATCATAACCAGCTGAACCTGATGTTGCTCGTTTAGGAAGTATTATATCTTCATAAATATCTTTTATTTTTTCTTCTGAATCTTGAAACAGTTTCAACCAATCTTCTTTAAACTGCTCAAAACTTACTTTTTCAAATTTCGCTACTTTACTCATAGTTCCTCCCATCGACATTGTATACCTTTACTTGCGACAATCCATAAAGCCATCGCAACCTCAAAACTAAATACATTAAGTATTATACTCCATGGTAACTTACCTTTTTTAGGGAAGCAAAGATAATGCACAAATTTCATAATCATTTCTTTTTTATCCAATGTTTGAATTGCCTTCATAATTTCTTTTACATTCAAATCCGGAAGCAGTTCATAATCTTCTTTAAATGCCTCTGCAAAGAAATCTTGAATTGATAATACTGTTTCATCCAAATCGTATAACTTGTATGGATTCATTTCAAACATCATCATAATATAATCCATAATCGCAAAGTTCATTTCTTCTAAAGTTAAATATCCCTTATATGTCATTTTATAAAGCTTAGAAGTAACTGCACCATCAGCACTTATTAATAACTGCTTTGTCAGCTTATGATCATAAATCAATAATTGATAATAAAATAAATTAAAGAAGTCAGGATATTTTTCTACTTTCTTAAATGTATATCTTAAACCATCTAACTTACCAAATGATTTCATCGTATCATAGTATCCTAAAGTAATATTATTATCAATTTGATTTTTTTCAAAATTCAAAAAACTTCCGAGTGAAAAACTTGGTAAGATATAATGAATATTTGGTTTATTCACAAATTGCGGGTGGTTTGGAGTATCATTCAAATCCACTGCAATAATTTCTTTAGCTCCTAATTGAATTGCTAGTTCAATTGGTAAATTATCATAATATCCACCATCTATAAATTTCAACTCATTAAACTCGCATTGTGGAAAAGCTGGAAAACATGATGCACTCGCAAGTAAGTATGTTTCACCGCAACCATCTTTCATGGTCTCTTTGGTAATATAGTGATATTTAAGATTGGGAAACTCAACAGTTACTAAACCAAAATCAATTTTAGAATCCTTAAATTTTTGCTCATTATAATACTCATGAATTAATTCTTTGAGTGGGGTTATATCTGCCCCTTTTTCTTTTACATATTTTTTGAAGAACGACTTAACGCGGTTTGATTCTTTTAAAAATTCATCAATATTAAAATTCACTGGTAATTCATCTTTCAGAATTCTTGTCATAGTCATGTTATCCCACAAATCAATTAATCTATCTTCATCATGTTGAACCAGCAACGCACCATTCAAGGCACCAATTGATGTTCCAGTAACAATATCAAATGATAAATTCAATTCTTTAAGCGCACGAACAAAACCTGCTTCATAAGCACCTTTTGTTCCACCACCTGACAATACAATAGCTCTTTTCATAATCCTTCTCCCAGTATCTATTATACAACATTCTTTGCCTTCTTTTGGTGCTTGATAATAAAAAAAAGCTAATATTTTACTACTAGCTTCAAATTACTGTTTTTGATCAATTGAAGGGAAATGATTCGCATCGACAACTTTATTTAGTGAACGTTCATGATACAACAAACGAGCAACCTTACTATTTACTTTTGCATAGAATTTCTTTTGAATACGTTCAATGACTACAAAAATATCTTCTGATTGTTTTACTTCTACCAAAATTCCAAAATTATTTGTTGTAAAACTTGTATAAATATCGGTACGACGAAGACTTTCAACAATAATATTTTCAAGTGCTTCATGGAGATAATCTTGTTTATTCGCTTTTAAACATTTGATCTCAAACAACAAAATATGGTAGTTTGAATTATCACGACGTGCTTTACGCACATAGATTTGATATAGTTTCTTGAATGTTAATTGTGAACAAAATAATGGACCATTAGCTAATGAATCTTCTTCAAAGTCTTTTGATATTTCGTCGATTCTAACTGTTTTCCCTACCTCAGATTCAGCACCTGTAAATAATTCGCGAATGCTATCTGATAAAGGAATTCCAAGTTCATCATGAAATTTTCTTTTAACTTTTTCAAAATAAGTTAAGGCTTTATTGTAATCACGTGTTTCAATGAGTGATCTACAATAAAAATAAATCAATGATTCTGAATATTGGTTTGTTTCTAGTGCTACTCTACATACTTGAAGTATCTCCGCATAATTTGGAGAACCTTTTCTAAATTCTTCATCACAAATTGTGACAATTGCTTTATTCTTAGATTCACTAAAGTATTCACGAATCGATAATATCCATTCATCATCAAATTCTTCAAGAAATTCACCAGTCATTTCATCCAAAAACTTTAAGTCGCTGAAATGCTTATCAGTTAAAAGTTTTGAATAGTTATCTTCAAACTTATCTAAATCTACAACTACATCAAGTTCTGGATTTAACATATATCCCATTTTTGATGTGATAATCCAATCGAAATCAAATGTTTTTGCTAATTCATTTCTTAGTCGAAATATTGCATATTTAATAGCACTATTCGGATTTTCGCTTTCTGGCCAAAATGCACTTATCAACATATCTTTAGAAACTATTCGATTTCTGTAATACACAAAATACGCTACCAAACTAGATAGCTGTCTTCCTAACATTTCAGATACATCATATTGACGATTGTCATAATTTAAGTAGAATCGTCCAAACATCTTGAAGTTTATTTCTTTCATCATGCTTTTCCTATCTTTTTCTCCATCAATTCAGAATTTACTGCATAGAGTAAAGCATTCTCTTTGGAAATTTTCCCTTCCTTATACAAACTAAATATAGAATCATCCATAGTAATCATTCCATCTTGTTTTCCAGATGCAATATAATTATCTATTTGATATGTCTTACCATCTCTAATTTGTGTACGAATTGCATTGTTCACAATTAAAATTTCAAACGCTGGTACAAGTTTATTATCAATTGTAGGAATCAACAACTGTGAAACTACAGCTTGTAGAACCATTGATAATTGTACTTTAATTTGATGTTGTTGAGCAGATGGAAAAACATCGATGATACGATCAATTGTTTCAGCAGCTCCTAATGTATGTAATGTCGAAAATACTAAATGTCCTGTTTCAGCAGCAGATAGTACCGTCTTAATAGTTTCATAGTCACGCATTT
Organism: uncultured Erysipelotrichaceae bacterium; assembly: GCA_964386325.1. GTDB lineage: Bacteria > Bacillota_I > Bacilli_A > Erysipelotrichales > Erysipelotrichaceae > Anaerorhabdus. The sequence goes on from CAYLQY010000008.1 coordinate 16,299, forward strand.
CCCCAACAAAAATAACATCTGGAGCTTGGCGAAGTGTTGCCTTTAACGCATGGGTATAATCAATGACATCATTATCAATTTCTCTTTGTGTCACGATCGACTTTTTATGACGATGTAAAAATTCAATTGGATCTTCAATTGTAATAATATGTGACTTCCTTGATGTATTTATTTTATCAATAATACATGCAAGTGTTGTTGATTTACCATTACCTGCACTACCCGTTACTAAAACAAGTCCTTTTAGTTGTTTGGATAAATTAATGACCGCTTCTGGTAACATTAATTCTTTATAATCAGGAAGCTCTGGTTTTACGACTCTAAGAACTGCTGAAAGTGATCCTCGTTGATAATAAATATTTACACGAAATCGTCCCAATCCAGAAATAGAAAATGAAAAATCATCATCACCATTTTTCTCTAATTGTTCTTTTGTCTTACCTTTCTTCAAATCATAAATCTCATTAACCAAGGTTTCAGTGTCGTGGGGAAGTAAAGGACTTTCATCCACTTTATCTAAACTCCCATTACATTTAAAAGTCACAGGGCTTCCTGTGATTAGAAAGATATCTGAAGCTTCAAGTTCAACTGCCTTTGTTAAGATTTCTAAGATCGTCATTTTACCTCCATTACAAGTCAAAACCTTTTAGGTTATACTCATCTGTATTAATATTTTCAACTACCCAAGACTTAACAGTAATCGTTTTTTTATCAAAATCCAAACCTAATTCTACATTTAAATAGGCTTTACTACTAATTATTATAGTATAATTTGCAGTATTTTGGTTAACATTTATACCATTTACTTCATTTTTTAGTGCATTTTCTATTTCTTCAGGAGTAAAACCATTCAATATCATCTCATCAATAGCCATTTTAACCATCATCGCAGTAGTATCTGCTTGATAGTTTTCATCAATTACATCAATAGCTTTATTGATACGATTCAAATCATTATTCGCTTGCGTATAACTAAGTGCTGAGAAAGACACAAAGACTAAAATGACAAAAATTATAATCAATGAAGTATATCCAATAGAAAATCCAATATTCTTAATCTTTTCCATTTTTATTGACCCCCTGACATTACAGTAAAATTGATAAGTACAGTGTCACCATTTGAAATTTCAATTGTACTTTCAACATAATCTAGTGCTTTAGGCGTTTGATACACATCAATTACAAACTTATCCGTATTTTTTTGATAATGATTTTCCGCAATCAATATAAAACCATCTGTTTCATCAATCATATTCATCCTTAAATCTTCCGCTAGCGCTTGTCCTATTAATAAAGCATCATTTTTATCACTTACTAAGTTTGATGTTTTATAACTTTCAACAAATAATTGTACACATACAATACATGCAAGCATGAAGAAAAGAATGGACCATAAATATTCCATCAAGAAAACATAGAATTTTGATTTGCGTTCTACTTTCATCTACTACCTCATCACAACTTTCATTTCAAAGTCTGTGTTATCAACATTTATTTTGTAGATTAATTCATTTTCTTTTAAATCCATTTCTAAACTATCAATTTCGGTGATTGTCGTACCATCATTCAATGTATATGTCGCATCATTAGCCACAAATAATTCTCTTAATTCGCCTTCATACAAATAAATAATGCGTTTATGAGTATCATACGTAATAACTAAACATTCAACACCATCTTTTTCTTCAAGTGATACTTGATCCTTATTCGCTTGTCTAATTGTTGTCGCAATATAAGAAATTGGTAATTGAAGATTTCTTGCTTGCGATGTTTTATTGGTCATTGTTTGATAGTAATTCGCTCCTAAAAGTAAAAGTGCAAAAGAACCTACAACAAATGCTGTAAGTAGAACAAGAGTCCATAATACTTCTGCGATTTTAGAATTTTTCATTTTTCCTACCTTTGATATATTTTAATTTCTGGTTGCACATTGGAACCAAATGTTTCGTAATACACATGATATTTTTCCGCATCTACAATGACACCATAGTTTTCAACTAGATATTCGAGTGAAGCAGGATATCTTCCTTCAACGCTATAACAAGTAATAGCTGCTTTTTGAATAGCATTATATAGTCGTTTTTCACCTTCCTTATTTAATCGTTCTTGAATGGAATCAAGAGACATTACAATTCCACCAACCAATAAAAGTAATAAGAGTATTGTGAATAATCGACTGTGTTTTTTTATAAACTTAATCATCCTAAGCTCGTCATAATGCTCATAAGTGGAAGCATTACTGATAATAGAATTATTCCTACAATAATAACGCAGCTAATCATAATTGTAGGTTCAATAATATTTAAGAAACGATTAATTGAACTACTCATTTCATTCTCATAATCTCTCGCAACCTTTGACATTGTGTCATCTAACTTACCAGATTTTTGGGCAATCTTCAAAATCCGTGTATAAACTGATTTAAATATCTTCGCATCAATTAATGCATCTAATGCGGATTTACCATCTTCAATTTCTTTATTACATAATTCAATTCTTTCTCTAACTTTTTTGTTATCTACAAGACCAGGAAGAAGTTCAAATGCATTAATCAAATCTAAGCCACTATTCATAAACAAACTTAGTGCATAAGCAACTTTACTTACTTCAACATCGCGCATTAATGATTTAGTAAATATGAAATTTGATAGGAGCATCGAAGTCGCTCTTTCTTTATACTTAATTCGATAAGTAAGAAGGATAATCACAACTACAATTGCTAATATCGCTAATATCGCAAATCCAAATTCCGATATTTTTTGACCAATATTCATAAGTACTAAAGCAAGTGAAGAAATATCCGTACCCATACTATTTAACACATCTCTAAATATAGGTAATACTTTCACAACGAGAATACCCATAAGCACCAGCATCATCACAAACAAAAGACTTGGATAGAAGATGGCATCCTTAATTTTTTTATTCATAGATTCTAACCGATTATAGTAAATTGATAATTGCTTTAATACATTATCTAAATAACCAGTTTCTTCTCCAATTTTTACCATTTGTATAAAATAAGCATCAAATGCACCTGTTTTTTCGCATGCTTTCGCAAAACTCATATTCTCTTGCAAAGATTCATGAATTGAAATTAATGCTTCTTTTGTTTCTTTGTCAGTTAACTCTTCTAGAATTGCATCAATTCCTGTCTCCAATGTTAAACCAGATTCAAGAATCATATGAAGTTGATCACAAAGTAATACGGTTTCAGTTATCTTAATCATCGTTAAGCCCCCTTTAGTATTGGTATTTATTCTCATAATTACCTTTATAGTTTTCGCCAGATGCATCGAAAGTTGGGTCCATTCTCGTCCATTCATCAGATTTAAAGTAAACATTTGGATCAACCCATCCTACATCATCTATGTAGACTTCTACCCACGCGTGGTAGCCAAGTTCAACATATCCCGTTCGTAGTTTTGTCGGTATTTGTTGGACTCTTAACATACAACTCATTAGTGCTGCATAATCGAAACAAATTCCTGTTTTCAATGACAATGTTTCATCAATAATCGGTACTACAAATTTTCCTTGTACTTCTTCAACTTTATCCCAATCATATTCAACGTTATTAGTTATCCATTGATAAATTCGATAAACTCGCTCAAGATCTGATGTTGCACCTTCACAAAGTTCAAAGGATTTATCAATCGCTTTGGTTTCAATATCGTAGTTCACAATGTAACTAGGGTATAGAAAGGGATAGTTTTCATCATCTAAAGTCACATTTATATTTTGACTTAATTTTAAGGCGTAATTATCGCCACCTACATTTTCAAGTACTTTTATAGTATATTCACCATCTGTCATATTTAGTGGATAACTAACAAACTTATCATCTATCGCAATATCATATGTATATTTTTCTTCGCCTTTTATTATTTGTAGTTTTAATTTTTCATGATCAGTACTTTTAGTCTTAACCATGATATATCCTAAATTCGTATTTGAATAATCTATTTCAACAAGATTATCACTCGCAACTAAAACACCAGATGCTTCCGGTATTTTAATCATATCAAAAGTTGGAGTAACTTCATTTCCAACTTGTTCAATAATAGGATATTTATTTTCAGAGTTACTACCTGTAGAACTACAACCCACAAGCAACAATGTTATGCATAATAAACCCAATAAAAACTTCATGGTATCACCTATATTCATTATATGATTTTCTAAAAGAAAAAGCACTAAATAGTGCTATTTTTCAATTTCAGAGATTTACCTAAATTGCCACCATCAATTGTGAATGTTTCATCTTTATACAAAAATTCAATTTGACTGTTTTCATTAACAACTAAGATAAATAAATCATCTTTTCTTGTTAGGCGTTTGGAAAAATCAGGTTTCTTCAAAAATATGCACGTGCCTCTTCGAATAATTACATGAACATCATCAGGATTATTCGTCATTTTTTTGACAATATTGCTACGAACTGTAAGGGTATAACTACCATCACCATTCATTTGTGTATTGCTAATATGGAAGACTCCACGGCGATTGTACATTGTTACCCCCACACCAACAATTACAACAAATAATGCAAATGCACCAAATTGGATAATCGTATTACTTCCAGAAGGTTTTCGATTTGCTTCTGGAGTAGTCTCTTCTTTAATTTCTGTTGTGTCGCTATTTATTTCATCTTGAGCAGAAGCGGGTATCGTTACAAATGCTAGCCCTAGAACCAATAATAAACCTAGTAATAATTTCTTCATCATTGCCACCTCATGGTTATAGTATGCACTTCTCGGGTTATATGCTGGTTATAATCAAATAAAATTTCTATTATTTGTACCATATATCTTTAAAAAGCTGATTTAAAGCACCCTTGAATATCATGTAAAGATTTTGATATTTTATCAAGATGACCAACTATACACCCCTTTTTCAAAGTAATAATCATATATTCTAAAATCAATCATTTACTTTAATAAGACTAATTTATTGTAATTGTGTGCCATTTTTCAGAAAAATAAAAAAAAAGCTAGATTAGCTTTATATTTATCTATTGGAGCAGATGAGGGGAATCGAACCCCCGTGTCGACCTTGGCAAGGTCGCGTTCTACCATTGAACTACATCTGCAACTGCCTTTGTATTCTAACATAAATATTTTACGCATTCAACTAGAAAAGTGCAATTTTTTAATAAAATTTTCATTCTTATTAATGAAATAAAAATGCCATCAAGCTTGTATCTTGATGACATTCCTTTTAATCCAATTGACTTGCCAGTGCTGCATAATATGAATTTACTTCAGCACGACTTTTTTCAATATCTCTATTTATTCTAGCCATATACCCACGTACAACACCTACCCATGTTGGACTGTTTGGGGCATACCGAGAAACCATTTTCTCAGGTGTATCTAATCCACGTGAATGATATGAAGCAAGCAAGTTGAGATAAGCCATGATTCCAGTTTCTTTATCTTTGAATTGCATCCATCCACCTTGACCACGCATACCGCCAAAGTTATGGTTGTTGATACAAAGATAACTTGAACCATTTCCTGTTTCATGAGCTGCAAGTGCAACCGCAAAAGCTGGATCAATTCCAAGCTCTAGCGCTTTATCATAAAAGAATGCCTCTTGCCCAGCCATGCCACCACCTAAATTTTTAGCGATAGCTTCACGCTCAGCGTTGACTAATGCAATCGCTTGTTCATCTAAGTAACCAATAGCTTCTATGTTTACTAATTCATCTCTTATAACTTTAGGTTCTTCCATCGCTAACTCATCAATAATTGCTTGAACTTCAGCTTCATTGTTGAGAACTACTTCTGGTTCGTATGCAAGAGCTGAAGTTGTAAGAATGCACATGCATCCTAGAATACCAATTACAGCGACTATTCGACTAATTTTTCTAAACATTTAATTCACCTCATTTTTTAAAACAACGGCTTTATTCTATAAGATTTCGCCAAAAATAGCAAATTTTCAGTTAAGATTTCTTAAGTTTATTCATCATAAATATGTAAAAAAGGCTTATAAATAAGCCTTTTTGATTGTTTTATTTATTAATAACTTGTCCTTGAGTTACATCACCAAAATCAATAAAAGGCACCTTTTCACCTTCATTTGGCGTTTCAGTCACAATCAACATTGTAATTGTGTCATAACCTGCTTCTTTAATAAGATTCAAATCAACATTTAAAAGTTGTTGTCCTGCTTTTACAGTATCTCCTTGTTTAACAAGAATTTTGAATCCTTTTCCACCAAGTTCAACCGTATTAATTCCAACATGAACAAGTAGCCCTGTTCCATCTTTCCTGCGAATCGCAAAGGCATGACCAGTTGGATACATCACTTCTAATTTACCACTTACGGGAGCGACAATTACACCATCTTTCAATTCAAATGCAATTGTTTGTCCCATCATCTCTTGTGCAAACATGACATCATTTACTTTACTTGCAGGTACCATTTCAGCATTCGCAATGGATACGATATCTGTATCCTTATATTTTGCTACGTTATCTTTATTAAATAATTTATCAAATAATCCCATATCATTCTCCATCTTTCTTTAATATTATACCTTATTCTAAACCAAATAATATAAAAGAGGCAAAATTTTATCGCCCCTTTTATCTAGAATAATTTATGCTTCTTTTGCTTGAGCACGTTTACCTAAGAAGTAAGTTACACCAAATGAAACTATCACTGCAATAATCATGACCACGATTGACCATATTAAATTTCCTGAAGAACCATCTGGATTAATATAAGCTGGAATTGAAATAAATCCTGGGGTTGAAATTACATATTGTGTCATACCGACTAAACCTGCAATTAAACCTCCAATTCCACCACCAATCATAGCCCCAATAAGAGGATATTTTTTTGTGAATAAAACACCATATACACCAGGTTCAGTAATTCCGCACAATGCCGTAATTCCTGCCCCTGTTGCAATACTTCTATCATTAATTTCTTTCGCAATTAACGCTACTGCTAAACATGCACCACCCACTGCTACATTGGCAGGTGCCATCCCTGTACAAATAAGTGGATCTGATCCAACTTCTGCAAGAAGTGCAAATACAACTGGATAAGCAGCATTATTCATACCAAAGAATACCATCAATGGTGTTGTAATACCAATAACCATAACCGCAACAGCTGGTACAGCACGGTAAAGACTGAGAACACCACTTGCTAACCATGTACCTGCTAAGTTACCAATTGGACCTAATACGATTAATGTTACTGGAACGGTAATTAAAATCGTAATTAATGGAACAAAGATTGTTCTAAAGTATACTGGTACATATTTTTGTAAGAATTTATACACAACTGACATAAATAAGACACCCAAGATAATTGGGAACACAGTTGAATTATATGCCACTTGTGCAACTTGAATACCTAAGAAATTCAATCCTTCAGCATTATTAATTGTTGAATATAATAAGATTGCTCCTAAAAATGCTCCTAAATAACCATTTGATTTCAAACGCGTTGCTGCTGAGAAACCAATGAAAATCGGTAAGAAATAAAATGTTGCTTGATTAATTGCATAAATAATTGTGTAAGTACCTGAATCCGTGGATACTCCAAAGAATGTTGTAAGCAGTGTTAATACTGCACCTGTCAACCCACCTGCAATTAATACTGGAATGACTGGTGAGAATGTCCCACCAATAAATGACATAATTGCATTAAAGTAATTTCCTCTTTTGGCATCAGTGTCTTGTTTTAGAGCATTTGCATCTGCCACTTCGCCACTTGCTTTAATACCCTCACGTTTTGTGAATTCTTCATATAAACTTGGTACATCTTGACCAATTACAAATTGATACTCACCATTTTGAACAATTAAATTTAATACCCCTGGAATTTTTTTTGCTTCTTCTTGATTAAGTTTACTTCCATTTGCAAGTTGTAAGCGTAAACGTGTCATGCAATGACTAACACTCGTAATATTGGATTCCCCTCCGCTAACTTCGATTATTGCGCTACAAATTGCTTTATAATCTTTATTTGCCATTTTCTACCCTTTCTTATTGAACAAATCTGTTCTATTTATTTTTTTGAAAATCTTGCCAAGTGGTCATATCAGTTCCCCACTCTTTACCATTTGACTTGATTAAGTTTGAGTACCAAGTAAATGAATCTTTTTTATGTCTTGTTAAATCTCTAGGATCATCATCTGTTGTATTGATAAACACAAGTCCATAACGTTTAGCCATACCATTACCTGTACTTAATAAATCTGTGAATGACCATGGATTAAATCCAAATACTTCTACACCATCTTGAATAGCTAATCCAATGTTAAATGCATATTCTCTCAAGTAATTAATTCTTTCTTCATCATGAATTTTTCCATCTTTATCAAGATCTTCATGACCACCAAATCCCGCTTCTGTAATAACCATTGGTAAATGGTAATGATCCCACAAGTAGCGTAATGAATAACGCATACATGTTGCATCAATATGCCAATCCCAATCCGTTACTTCAACAAATGGATTTCTTGCTAAAGCATATTCACCTGGTAAATTAGGATATACAAATTCTCCTTTTTTACCTGTTTTGTTTAATCCAATTTCTTGTTTATAGCTATTATCTGGTGCTTTACCAACATCAGAACGGTAACAGTTTACAGCAATGAAATCAATCTTAGCTTGTTCAATGAGTTCCATATCACCAGGGCGAATATCTGGATCAATATCATGTTCTTTCCAATAACTCTTTGTGAATGAATTATATTCTCTAAATACATATAAATCATCCCATATTTTTTGTGTAAGCTCTTCAGCATTCATTGCAGCGATTTGATCTTCTGGTTTACATGTCTCAGGATAAATAGGAACATATCCAGGAACAGGACCAATTTTTCCACCTTCAACTAGTTCATGACAAGCAAGTACTGCTTTAGCATGACATAGATTCATGATGTGATTAATTTTCCATTTATCTTTAAACCAATCTGTACAACCTTTAGAAACACCTAACCAATCTCCATAAACAATTTGCATATTTTGTTCATTAATTGATAACCAGTATTTAACACGATCACCGAAATTTTCAAAACATACTCGGCAATAATAATCAAATTCTTCAATGATTGAACGATTACGCCATCCTCCACATTTTTCATCCACCCAACAAGGCATATCATAATGATATAGTGTTATAATAGGTGTAATTCCTGCTGCAAGTAGCTCATTTATAAGGTTATTGTAGAATTCTAAACCTTTTGGATTAATCTTACGATCAGCTTCTGGAATTAACCGAGACCATGATAGTGAGAAACGATAACTCGTAAATCCACACTCTTTCATCAATGCCACATCTTCTTTATAATGATGATAATGATCGGCTGCCACTGAATTATCAGCATATGGCTTTTTAGTTTGAGAATTTAAGTCAATAATCGCTGGGGAACGACCATCCTCACTTGTTGCTCCTTCTACTTGCCATGCTGCGCTTGATGCTCCCCAAAAGAAACCTTTTGGAAATGTTGGTAACTCTTTGTACTTCATAAACCACTCACCCTTTCTGATATTACAAACAAATTTTTGTTACTTGTCTGTAACTTTAAGGGAATTATAACAAAGAAAAAAATATCAGTGGTTTCAACTTTTGAAACCACTTACATTGCTCAATATACGTTAAAAATATCAAGATTATGTAAATCTTTATACTGTCTAGGAGGAAAATTATGGATGAACAAAACTTAAGCATACGGAATTTCAGTCTCATAAATTCTTTACTTGTTATACTAAATAACCATGATGAAAATGATACTTATTTTATTCTTGCAAAGTATCTTCTTAAACATTTTGAAGATTTAGATGAGCTGAGTATTTATGATATGGCAGATGATTGTTTTGTCTCTAGAAGTAGTATTCACCGCTTCATTAAATACATCGGATTTGATAACTTTACCGCAATGAAACATACTTTTAAAGAAACAAAAATACACTACAATGCCTATGTTTCATATGCGAATCACGCTAACTTCAAAAAATATGTATATGAATCAATGAATGACATGATGATGAATATTAATGAAATGGCAGAGATGCAGGATTTATCAAAACTTGCTCAAATGATTCATGATAGTAACTGCGTAGTTATTGTTATTTCAAATACCTCAAGTTCATCCGCACTTGAATTTCAACAAGGCATGATTGCGATAGGAAAACTTGTGCGCATTGTTACAAATTCAACTCCGAATTTGGAAATACTCGACAGTCTTACTTCTGAAGACTTGCTCATCACTATCTCTGTTACTGGAAACTATGCAATTGCAATTGGTGATGATGTTAGAAAAGTACATGCCTATAAATGTTTAATCACTTTGAATCACTCTGCACAATTTGAAGACTACTATAATACTATTTTCTATTTAAGTAAAAAACATCGTTCAAGTGATCATATCAACCATGGTTTAAACAATGTTTATACGCGTTATGGTGCAGGCTATTTTTTCGACTTACTTTATAATTTCTATGTTGAAAAGTTTCATAAAAATAACAAATAAAAAAGGCTATTCGCCTTTTTTTACTAACTATTTTTTGGTTTATCACAATCGTGGCAAACACCATAAAATAAGGTCACATGATTTTGAATATTAAATCGTGAATCTATTTTATCTAAACTATCATTGTAAGGAACATCAGTATCAAATAAACGATTACATTTTGTACATTTAAAATGATAATGATTATGTTTACGATAATCAAAGAAACCAGCACCATCTACAGTTGGAATATAGCCAATTTCTCCTTTTTCCGTTAAGTCTTTAAGATTTCTAAATACTGTTGCACGTCCAATACCGGGCATTTTTTCTTTTACAAGTCCGTAAATTTGATCACCAGTAAGATGTCCTTGATGAAGTTTAACTTCTGTTTTTATAATTTCTTTTTGGTTTGTATTTCTTTCTCTTCTCATAGGCTCCTCCATCAAGTTATTAAAAATCATTACTCTAATAGTATACAATACTATGTAAGAAGGAGGGAAGATTATTCTTCCCTCCAATTTAACGTGTAGCTTGTATTAATTCTGCATTTGATAACTTAGAATATTCAATTACTTTATTCATATCCAAGTTACATGCTTCTGTAAAACGTTTACCATAATCTTCATCTGCTAAGTAACAATGTACTGCATGACGATATTTAATATTTTCTGTTACTGACATAATATTATTTTTAGTATTTTCAATTAATACTTGTTTTTGTTCTTCAGTCATTAAACGGTATAAATCTCCACCTTGATAGAAACAATTATCTGTTAAATCGTTCTTAGGATCATAGTGATATGCTTCACCACCAACACTTAAACCTGGTTCACGAACAGAAGGTTGTTCTTCCCACATACCCATACTATTTGGATGGTAAGCAACTGTAGAACCATAATTTCCATCAACTCTCATTGTTCCATCACGATGTGAACTATTAACTTCAACATGTGCTTTATTTACTGGAATTTGATCATGATTTACACCTAAACGGTAACGTTGTGTATCACCGTAAGAGAATAAACGACCTTGTAGTAATTTATCTGGTGATAATCCAATACCTGGAACTAAGTGTGATGGGTTGAAAGCTGCTTGTTCAACTTCAGCGAAGTAGTTTTCTGGATTCTTATTTAATTCAAGTACTCCAACTTCCATGAGTGGATATTCTTTTTGGCTCCAAACCTTTGTAATATCAAATGGATTTTCTTTGTGGTTATTTGCTTGTTCTTCAGTCATGATTTGGAAATACATTGTCCAACGTGGGAAATCACCTTTTTCAATGCTTTCATATAAATCACGTTGATGACTTTCACGATCATTCGCAACAATTTGAGCCGCTTCTTCATCAGTTAAGTTCTTAATACCTTGTTGTGTCTTAAGATGGAATTTAACCCATACACGTTCATTATCAGCGTTGATTAAGCTGTATGTATGACTACCAAATCCATGCATATGACGATAGCTATATGGAATTCCACGATCAGACATCGTAATTGTAATTTGGTGGAAAGCTTCTGGTAATAATGTCCAGAAATCCCAGTTATTTTGAGCAGAACGCATATTTGTACGAGGATCACGTTTTACTGCACGATTTAGATCAGGAAAGTTTAGTGCATCACGTAAGAAGAATACTGGTGTATTATTTCCTACTAAATCCCAGTTACCTTCCTCTGTATAAAACTTAATCGCAAATCCACGAATATCTCTTTCAGCATCCGCTGCTCCACGTTCACCTGCAACCGTTGAAAATCTCACAAATACTGGAGTTTCATGATCTTTCATGAATACTTTTGCACGTGTTAATTTTTCAACATTGTGTGTTGCTTTGAAAGTTCCAAATGCACCACTACCTTTAGCATGCATTCTTCTTTCTGGAATAACTTCTCTATCAAAATGTGCTAACTTTTCAATAAGCCAGTTATCTTGTAATAGAATAGGGCCTCTGTCTCCTGCTGTTAATGAATGATTATTATCACTCACTGGAGCACCAACCTCATTCGTTAGTTTTTTGTTGTCATTTGCCATAATTTCTCCTTTTCGTATCTTAATGATACGTCGTATCAATATAATACATCTCGTATTACCTTGTGTCAAGACATTGTCTCATTAATTTGAAATAACTTATATGAATATGCTCTAAATCTTTATATTTATTCATTTTCGCTGTAAATTAATGATTATTTATTCAATTTGTTATTTTTTCTTCTTCCCAAAAGTATTAGACCTACTGCGCTTATTAATAGAATCGCAATAATAATCACAATACCTTGTCCTTCCGTACTTTCTTCTAAAATTTCATTTTCTTGTGAATAAGCAATTGCATATACCCCTAATGCATCAACTTGTAATTGCAATTCATTATTTTCCGCTTCTATTTTTAGTTGATCCATCAATGTATCATCATTTACCTTCCACAAATATAAATCATCCTTACCTGCTAATTCTTTAGGTAGATATAAAAGCACCTCAAATGGACGATTATTTACAAGATTTAATCTTTCTTTCCACTCACCATCATTTAACCGTGTTTTGATTTTAAATGAGATGAATCCACCACTCGTAAATCCTAAATTTGTGATTTGTTTTTCCATTGTTTTGCCGTTCACCAAAGAATTTATTAATCCTTGTTGAATCTCAAATACAAGTTCAATTTCATCACCTTGCATAACACCATCTAGTTCTTCAGGTGTTAATACTGCGTTTAACAATTGTTCGATATCACTCACAACTCCATAGCGAAGTGAATCATTACTGTGCATTAGAACTAGATACCCATTACCCATTAGGATTGTTATATCTTGTGTGAACTCTATTGCTTTATTTTCACCAATCATTATAAATTTGCCATTTTCAACTTTTCCTTGATAAGTTGGGTTTTCTTCTTCCATGGCTTCCTCAATATCATTTTTATCATAATTCTTAAATGGTTGTTTAACTCTTGTAACTTCTTCTTGAACATAAATAACTTCAGGTTCATCAACGGTTGGCTTCTTTGTTGGTTCTGGTGTTGCGGATGGTGTTGGTGTCGGTGTTGGATCAGTTTCTTTAGGTTGAATTATCAAGACATTACTTCCACTCACTGGCTCATAATTTTCCTTCTCAACCTTCCATTGTATTGTGTAAGTACCTGGCGTTGTATAAGACTGTTTAATAATAGTTGCATCACTTGGCGCTATTACAGAAACTGAATGCGGTTGCCCATCAAACATGACTTTATTATCTTCACCCTTGACCTCATCTTCCATATTTGCTGGAAGAACTGCCAAAGTATCACCCACATAATCAAAAGCATAGTTTGTACCAGCATTTCCTTCTCGTGGCATTATTGTATATGTTTTTCCAGCTACCCATTTTTCTAGAACTGCGCTTGGAATTGTAAATCCATTAATATTGCTCGCATTTTGATTTGCTACAAACCCCTCTAAAATAACTCTAAAATGAGGTGTTCCACCGTAAATAATAGACTCTCCGACATAACGAACTGTCAGTAATTTTGGTGTAATTGTATACACTTGTTCAATATTTATTGGCAATTGATAATTTGAGTTATCAACTCCTTGAAGTTCTTTAATTTTAGCAATGTAAGTTCCAGCATTAGTATTCATCTCGTTTTCTAAAACCAGCTTAATATCATCTGAAGGTAGGAAATCATTTGTAGTAGCCATAACACCTTGATTAATACCTTGATAAACAAATTGATTTTGATTTGACCAATTAATAGAAATTGGTTTTTTTGTAATTTCACTTGCTGTTACGGCATCTAATATTGTGGTGTCTTCTAAATGATAGTTTATTCGAGATTCACCAGTTAACTTCAAATCTGTAACATCTACTTTCTTTGAAGTTCCTACATTCTTATCGTCAAAATGAATAGTACCTTGAATTCCTAAATCATCGCCTGCACCAATATAATCAAGTCCTAAAGTGCCTTTCGCATCTATTGTTCCATCATATATTTTGTTATCTATTGAATTAATTTGAGCTTTTACCACATGCGGTAATATTGTTACAGAGATAACTCCTTGAACATCATTATAACCATCTGCACTTCCTGTATCATGAATTTGATACCAATATGAATAGTTCCCTACATTTCGGTATAGTGGTTCATCAGCTGTATAAGTTCCATCTTTTGAAGTGCTATAAGTAATTTCTATATTTGAACTAGGTTCAGTAACTGAAATATGTCCATTATGTTCTTGAGCATCATATACACCTTGGTAATCAGTTACCGTATATTTCATATCAATTGGAATTATAGTTAGATAACCCATTTGATAATTAAATATGTAATTTGTTGCTTGTCCATCTTTTGGAAGAATTGAATAAGTTCCCACATCTTGATCCGTAATTTCGACAGTTGGCGCATGATAATTGTCCGCATTAGATTCATTTTCGTTTGCCACAAATCCTGTAACAACTACCTTGGTAGGAATCGTTTCACCATAATTCACACTTTCATGATAAGTTGCATCAAGTTGAGCAGCTTGAATTTTAGCATTTGTTTCTATGTTTGATAGTGAGACAGAATCTAATTCATAGTTTTGTACAATGTTATCAAAGCTAATTCTAGTAACATCAACATACTTAATTGCTTCAACATTCTTATTTGTAAATGAGAAAATACCACTACTTGTAATAGTTCCTTCATCCTTTGGCAAGACACCGTTTAATCCTAGTGTACCTGTTGCTGATTTGTTTCCATCATAAACTTTATTGTTTACCGATAAAACAATTGGAGTCACTGTTTTCTTTTGAATAGTCACAATTTCATTACCAAATACATCATTGTAATTTGGATTTTCAACTTTATAGTAAACCGTTGTAGTTCCTGCATTAGTAAATGTTGGTGCATCATCTAAATCATATTGTCCTGCGGATAATCCATACTTCACCGTCGATCCACTTTCTTGGACTTCAACAGTAATTGTGTGACTATTTCCATCATATACGCCCGTATATCCTGAAGATGTAACTGTTGGATTAGCTTTGTTGATTGTTAGCACTCCATCATCATATATAAATCTATAATTAGTAGCACTTCCTCCACTTAACACAACATGGTATGTTCCAACATTTGGATAAGCAGATGAGATAGCTGTGATTGTAGCGATTGGTTGTTGATAACCATTTGCAGTAAAAGCGTCTTCTTGGTTTACAAATCCTGTAACTTCTATTTGTGATAGTGGAGATTCTCCATATTTAATTGTTTCATCATTCACTTTCGCAGTTAAAATCGCTCTTGTAATTGTGTATGGCACCATTAAATTTTCAGTAGGTAAACGATAGTTATTTGCATCAATTCCTTCAATACCAGAAATACTTGCTATGTATATTCCGGCATTGACTTCTTCTCCATTTGAAATACTTAGTGAAGCCGTATCCCCTTGAACAAGATTTGTAATTGTCGCACTAACTTGACGAGCTTTTCCATCATAAGGTCTTGTAGTAATATTATTCCATGAATAAACTACTTCTCGTGGTGATATGGTATAAGTCACGGAATGATTAGCACCTTCTAAAGTATAGTTAGTATTTGAAAGACGTATCGCTTTTGCGGTATGAATTCCTGCATCCGTTTCACTATTTCCTTCTATATCAACTGTGACACTTTCATGCCCTATTGTATTTGTGATTGTTGCACTAACATGACTTGCTGAACCATCATAAACTCTTGTATCTGTTCCTGACCATTGAAGTCTTGCAACAACTGGATGAATCGTTCCAGCACTCTCAAGTTCACTAGTAATTAAGTTGTAGTTTCCAACACTACTTCCATTTAATAGAATATTATTAACCGATACTTTTTTTGACTCTCCAGCATCCTTGTTATCAAAAGTAAAAGTTCCAGAAGCTGTGATTGAATCATTTACAACAGCACCTTTTACAAGTAAGTTACCACTTGCTATTGCAGTTCCATCATATGTTTTATCATTTACAGTTTCTACTTCAACTGTAACATCTTTTGGTTCGATTTTGATTTCTACTTGAAATTCTTTTGTTTCATAATTTGTCTTTGTTGCTTGTACTTTAACTGCATATACGCCAACATTTTTAAATTGCGGTGCTACCGAAGTAGGTGTACCATTATTTATTGAATATAGAATTTGTGTTGCATCATTATTAGAAATTGTAACTCCATGCACTACACCATCATATGTTCCTTGATACCCTGTTACATTGATTCCCAAATTTCCTTTATTAATTAACAATGTACCTGAAACATAATTAAATACATAATTCTTACCTGGATTTCCACCACTTGGTGTTAATGTGTAACTACCTGGAACTTGATTTGTATTTTGAATGCGTGGCATTTGAAATGACGGATCGGTTGTACTAGTTTCTCCATTAACAAAACCCACTACATCAACAAGAAGTGTTGGTGTAACTCCATAAGAGATACTTTCTCCACCATATGTTGCAGTTAATGTTTTAGGATTAACCCGTGCTACAATTGATCCAGTTACAGTTTCATAACCACTCGCGCTAATACTGTAATAAATTGTTGTTGAACCAGCATCTTTCACTTGTGGAATTGTTGATGATAAAGAATCTGCATTTATTCCATATAATATCGTCGCATTTTGAAGGGTACTTGTTATTGTAACCGAATTATGATTAGCTCCATCATAATTTCCCCCATATCCAACAACGGAATATGTTGAACTATTCATTTGTGATATACGATTAATTGTAATGCTTATATTTTCACTTGGAAGTGTGTTTATACCTCCTTTGGTTCGCAATAAAATGGTTGTTCCTTGTGCAAGATTATTCAAATCTGTTGTTACTGTTAGCCAATTAGCACCATTATCCGCGCTATATTCAGCATTACTTGAAATATTCTTAATTGATCCTGTTCCATTTACAGTTGTTGGTTGAACTGTTGTCGATGTTGGAGTTGCTACTTTAGTAATTGCTATCTTTCGCGTTGAACCAAGTAATGTTCCATCTAACGCAAAGTAAGCAACCCAAATGGATGAACCAGAAAAATCACTTGGCATTTTATAAACACCACTTATAACTTCAGGAACTGTAAAGAGATGCCAATTTTTTCCTTCATCGGTACTCATTTTTGTACCAACTATCACTGGCGAAAGTGTATAATTACTTCCATTAAAATTAATTGATGAAGTATCATATTCTATTATTTTTGTTTCACAGGCATAATCTGTAAGTACTTGTGTTCCTATTTTCGCATTTGCAGTTACGGTTGTTCCTGGAGTTAAACTTGTAACAGTTACTGTATAACTTCCCACTCCACTATTATTAACTAATGACCCTAAGTCAGCCAAATATGTTACACCATTAATGACAATACCATATTGTGTTGTTAGGGCAGGCACTCCTACAAAGTCGACTTTAAATTTTGTTGTTGCTACTAATCCATTAATTGATTGACTAATAACTTGTATTGACCCACTTCTCCATGTTGCATACAAAGTCACATCACTTGTTATCGTAAAACTAGTTGTACCCCCACTTGCATAATCAGGTACTTCATTTACAGCTTTCTGTGTTTTTGACCAACCTGCAAAAGCATAGTAATCTTTTTTTGGAAGCGGACTGAAGCGAACGGTCACTTTTGTATTGATTGTATAGTCTTGTGGCTCTGGTACACTCCCAGTTCCACCATTCGCGTTATACGTAACTTTAGGATTAGGAATTTCTGCAAGTAGCATTGGTACATTAGCATTATTTTGTGCTTGATAATCAACCATCTTTAAATATAAATCATTTAGCAATTGATAATCTGCATTTTGATTAAATACATCTAAAAATGTTTCATCCACTTTTATAATTTCATCAATTGTTCCTTGAATATCACTGAATTGTTGAATGAATTCCATACGTGATTCCTCATCCAACAATATTCCATTCTGATCAATAGCATTCTCTATTTTACTCTTTGTATCATAACTTTCCTTTAAGTTATGAATAGAATCAAAAACAATCTCAGATTTTGATTTATCTACTTGGGGTGTTGTCGGTATTAATGGTGGTGCTTCTTGTGTTGGCGTTGGTTCTGGTATTTGTGTTGATTCAGGTGAAGGAATCGTTGTTTCTTCTATATCTTGAATTGTTGTCATACCTTCACAAATGTTAATTACTTCATCATCACTACATTGGTGCTGACAATTTGATGGCTCTTTACTAGTGTCTCCATCAGGATAGCACTGTTCTGTGTGGGTATGTGTACATTGTAGTTGTAGACAGTCATCTATTATTTCTTGATCATGATTTTTCACTTGTTCTAAGGCATATGTATCATCTGTATAAACCGCCGATGATGACAATGTCATTGCAAGTGCTGTGATAATTGCATAGATTTTTTTCATGGTAAGTTTCCTCTGGTGTTATTCTAGATTTTTATTTATATCAATACGTATCAAACTCGGTGTATTTCTATTAATTTTATTATTATTTCACACCACAAAAAATTCAATTAAAGTAATCTTGACTTTTATATACATATTTCTATAAAAATTATCTTAATCACGTATACATACAAAAAAGTGGGTAATTTACTTATTGATTACTCCTCTCTATAGTAAATATATACAAGGAGGAATTTAAAATGAAAGTAACAAGTAAAGGAATTATTAATGGCATGATTAGTGATGAGTATGGGGTGAGAGGAACACAAGTAAATGAATATGGTATCCCAACTTACTCATTGCCTTTTAAAATTGAAGAAGCTCCCAAAAATACAAAATCTTTCGCTATTGTATTAGAAGACAAGGATGCTTATCTCGTATCTGGTGGATTTGTTTGGGTTCACTGGTTAGCCGCAAATATAAAAAAAGATGAAGTACAATCAAATGAAAGTATTTCAACAAATGAATTTGTTCAAGGTGCTAATAGTTGGACTAGCATTCAAGGAGGACAAATTTCTAAAGAAGCCGCAAGCTACTATGGAGGCATGATGCCACCTGACCAACCACACTTATATGAACTACATGTTTACGCATTAGACACTGAACTAGATTTACAAAATGGATTCCTATTCAATGAACTACATCATGCAATGGACGGACATATTCTAGATTCTGAAACTTTGAAAGGCATCTATAAAAACTAAGTATAATGAAAATAGGTTTACGAACATGGAAAACGGTTATTGCAGTATTTATCTGTTTCATGATTGGTGAATTACGAATTGATGGCATACCCTTTTATAGTGCAATCGCAGCTATCCTCTGTATTCAAAAAACAACAAAAGATAGTTTTAAAGAAGGAAAGAAAAGAGAGATAGCTACAATCATCGGCGCTTCAGTCGGAGTTATTTATCTATATGTTGAACGTCTACTACCACCTATTCAATTTGACTTTTTACGCTATTCATTATTATCCTTACTGTTAATTCCAATTATTCAATTATCAAGAATGATAAAGCAAGAAGATGGTACTTTTCTTATGTGTGTTGTCTTTTTAAGTGTTACAGTTAATCATAACTTAGATTCAAGCCCTATCAGTTTTGCGATAGCTCGAATCATTGATACATCCATTGGTATTCTCATTGGAATACTAGTCAACCATCTTCCTTTTAATGAAATAAAAAAATATATAGTAAAACATCCATCATTATAGTTGGATGTTTTTACATTATTATTCTCTTTGGTATATTACTTTGAATTTCCTTTTTCCTTTTTTTGAACTGTTTCTAAAATGGAAACTGTTGCCTTTTTATCTAGTTCTGATTCTGAATATATATTATTAATATGGTTACCAATCGTCTTGTTATCTTCTACTTATTTATAATTAGAAGACTGGATTTATCCTAAAAACATAATAAAAACCTGTATCAATTAGACACAGGTTTAATGCACTTAATGGATGTGTGTGCCGCTCTATAACTCATTAAGATGGATAAGTGTCTTGTTGAATAATCAACTTTTAACAATATTAGAACTTTAATTCCCATATCATTTTACACGTTAATTTATTTGAATTCATTTATATAAATCCTATAATTCAAAACATTCAATACTACCTATTAAATTTATATCCTTTCATATTATTACAATCGAATCTGATGTATTCACTTATCTTTATGTTTACTGATTCTAAAAGATGATTTTCTTTTTCATTACCTTTCAAATCCAATCCTTTGATTCTTTCATCCATAAATTTCTTTAACAATTCATCATCGCTACTGAAATCATTTACCTCTACTTTAAAATCATCAATAGATTTTTCCATTATTCCCAATTCATTTTCATTGTAAACATATATAGATTTCTCATCCAAACTACTAAATGTAAATATTGGAATTAATTTATTACTTAATTTATAATAAGTGCTTGATTTTAAACCATTGTAATTTACATCTTTTGGAATATTATATACAACATTTCTATCTAGGAGCTGATAAATAGTCGAATGTCTTGAAAATATAATATGGTTTTCTTCAGTTTCTATAATTTTCCGGAAAAATTCAATAGCACTTTCATTTTGGAGAGTTGATTTTTCGTCAATCAACTTTGTATATTTTTTCTCCTCTCCAGATATAAATGAATTTGAAAAGGTTTTTTCGAAGTCTTGCCAGTATATTTTTTTGTCATAAAGTAATTTATCTAAGAAATAAGATTTGTCTACAATATTACTAATTCCAAGATAGTACATTCCTTTTTGTTCTTGCTCAATAATTCTAATGTTACCAGTTTTATCAAAGATTTTGAAAAGTACTGAATTATTATAGTAAGATTCAATAAAAAAAATTTTGAACATTTCCACTTTATCTTTACTTATATATGTTGCTCTAATATATTTTTTTTCTTCTTCATTTAAATCCATTTCAAGTTTCTTAAACAATTTGATAAGATTTTCATTTTTTAATTCTTCTAATTCCTTAATAATTTCATTTGAATGAGTACTTAAAGGATAATTAAGTGGTAAATTGCTAATGCTATTTCCTATTCTACTTACTAAAAGACAGTATAAATGAACCAAATACTTATATGTATTTACATCTCTCATTCCTTCATCATCAAAATTATCATCCTCCATTAAATCCCAAAAATAAGTTCCATCTATATTATCCTTATTTATCGTTTCAAGAAAAATAGTTGTTAATCTATCAAAATCATAATTTTCATAGAAGTTCATTATCTTTACAATATCTTTTTGATCTTTCTCCGCTTTATTGACTATATATGCAGTCGTAGCAAAAAAATTACATTCAAAATTCAACCAAATATCTTTAAGTATTATTGCGAGTTTCTTATTTTTTTCATTTTCATTATATTGATTTGATATTAATTCATCATTGATATCCGTAATAAAATAATATGCTTTTCTAAAATATTGGATAAAAAGATCCTCATGATTTCTACTTAAGTCATATGCTATTTGGCTTATTGTTTTGTTGCAAACAAGAAGCAGATCCCGTAAGAAAGCTCCATTATCTAAATTTAATTTATACTTAGTTACGCCTAAAAATTCGAATATTTCAAGTTTGATTTTTCTTGTTGAAATACTTGAATCTTCTAATTGCAATGCTTGATTATTTAAATAGCAATAAACATTATATAAATACTGAATTGACAACAATTCTTTATTAACACTCGAAAATAGTATCATTTGATAAAGAAAAGCAATTAACTCATTTAGTAAAAATGGATTATTTTCCCTTACAATGGCGCGCGAAAAATCATAGATATCTCTTCTAATTAGATTCAATACCTCATAAGCTCTTGGCTCAATTAATGAATGCGTATGAGAATACGCTATTTCATATGTGTAATCGCCAACTTTATCTTTAATGCCAATAACATAGTCTTTATAAATATCCAAATACTTCTCTAAACTGTTTGACAAAAGAACAGCTGACGAATTTTTTATTGCTTGTATACAATCTTTTTGAAGATGTTCATAATTTGATTTTATATAAAAATGATTATTCACTTCAGATATAACATAAATTTTTTCTGTGAGTAACTTTTTTATACTTTCTATTTCTTTCTTAACTTCAGCACTGTACTCAATCGTTATAAAACTTTTTTCTTTTTCTGTAGTTGATCCAATATCAAGCAGCCATATGACTATTTTGGGCTGCACTCTTTCTATATTACTCTTTTCATCATCTGCAGTACTCTCTACATACTCTTTATTTATCTCGCTTAGCATTATTGCTATCTTTTCAATTTGCTTGTAATTATATTGTTGAATAATTAAAAACTCACGAGAAGGATAGATTCTACTTTTCTCATAATTCTCAACATTGAAATAATTATGATTAACAACTCCTATCCCATATTTAAAATACTGTCCAATACTATTAACTTCATCAAAATGTTTTAACTGATCCTCCAAATCGTCTTGTATGATTTTAAATCTTGTATTTGATATTTTTTCTTTCTCATATCTTAAATCTGATAACATTTTCAAGGTTTTAAAGTACATATATATGACAAAAGAAACCGATATAATACACGTAAATATAAAATAATATTGTTCATTTAAGAACGTGAATATTGCTAAATTGATACAAAAATATGTAACGAATGGTAACATCAAAGTATTCACTAAATATGCTTCTGCAACAATATAGTCCTGTTTTATATTTATTTTTTCTATTAGCATAATTGTAAGAGGTAAAACTAGACCCAATATACAAAAATAAATTGGCAAGTAATCTATATTTAAATTAACATTCAATTGAATGTTAAGAGCATTAGAAATATAGTATATTAAAAATTCAAATGCTAACATACCAAGTACTGTAAGTAGAGAAACAAAAATTAAGTTCTTTACTGTAATTTTATGAATATTCTTAAAACTATAAGTAACCCAATTCAGTGTTTTTTTCAACGTTTTTATCAATTAGCTCACCTAATCCTTTTAAATATTTTAGCATACTTTTATAAAATATTCCCACCTATCCTATTTTCATTGTCAATTTAATTTAATGCCTTAATTTACCAAATAACTCTAAATTTTAAGTATGTTATATTATCGAAGGTCATATTGACCTGTCATAAAAGGAGGATAATATTATGACTAATTACAGTAACAAACTAAAAACTAAGGTGGTTAAGGATTATTCTAACAATATATCTATTGCTACCATTAGTAAATCTAGGAACATACCAGTAAGTACTATTTATAGTTGGATAAGACAATACACTCTTCTAAATTCACAATCAGAACATAGTATAACTAGAAATGATTATGTGAAACTTCAAGCTCATTGCACCAAACTAGAAAGAATAATAGAAATTATACATTCTTCACAAATCTATACTAACATTTCTCTTGAATTAAAAATGAATGAAATGGATGAATTAAATAAAATACACAGTATTCATACATTATGCGAAGCTTTTGATGTATCTAGAAGTTCTTATCATTATCATATTAAACATATAAAAAAGTATAAACAGAAACAAAAGAGAAGATATACTCTGAAACCCTTGGTTCAATCAATTTTTGACGAATATCATCAAGCAATAGGCGCAGAAAAAATATCTGCTTTACTTAGGAAAAGTGGTCATATCACAAGTGCTAAATTTATAAAAACTCTAATGAATGAATTAAATCTGGTATGCGTTTCACCTAATTCAAAAAAATCATATAAATATTTTTTGCAAAAAGAGAACATTGTAAACAAGGCATTTAATCCTGAACATCCAAATCAAATTTGGGTTAGCGACATCACTACTTTCATGATAAAAGATGAAAGGCTATACTTATGTGCGATTTTAGACCTATATTCTAGAAAGATTATTTCATATAAAATATCTTTCAATATATCTACTCAGTTAGTAACTTCTACATTTAAAGCAGTATGCAAAGAGAAACCATTTGACGAAAGTATTATCTTTCATAGTGATCGAGGAACACAATATACATCTGCAACATTCCGTAAGCTATTACAAGATTATAACTTTATCCAATCATTCTCAAAGCCACATAATCCATATGATAATTCTGTCATGCAATCATTCTTTGGAATATTGAAGAAAGAGGAAATGTATCGTAGAAATTACCAATCAATTTCAGATTTTAAGTCTTCAATTAAAAAGTATATAAACTTCTACAACGAGCAGCGTCCGCACAAAGCAAATAATTATTTAAGCCCCAATAAAAAAGAAGAGTTATATTACAAAAAATCACAAGAGTCGGGGGACGAAAATGCATCCTAACTTTATATTTATTAATTTTCTTCATCTATTTAATATTTATATGACATTTACTTATATTTTAGAGAAATTCACTAAGTCCTTTAAATAAAGGTTATTTTCACGCACAAAAAAAGCTATTTCAATTAATTCTTGGAATTAATTTCGAAATAGCTTACACCATTCAAATGGCGGTCTGGACGGGAATCGAACCCGCGATCTCCTCCGTGACAGGGAGGCATGTTAACCGCTACACCACCAGACCAATATTATGGCGAAGAAGGAGGGATTTGAACCCTCGCGCCAGTTTCCCGACCTATACCCTTAGCAGGGGCACCTCTTCAGCCTCTTGAGTACTTCTTCATGTTATACTTAACAGTGCTATATCATAGTATCATAAAGCATTTTTGAAGGCAAGTACTTTTTTAATAAATTTTCTACTTTTTTAATTACATAATTGCTGCTTCTAACGCAATCTTCATCATGTTTGTAAATGAGTTTTGACGTTCTTCTGCAGTCGTTACTTCGTTTGATACAAAGCTATCTGAAATTGTAATTAAGCATGCTGCATGTTTTCCTAATACATTAGCATTATGGAACAATGCAAAGCTTTCCATTTCAACTGCTTTACAACCATGTACATTAATTAATTCTTTTACATAGTCCAAATTTCCTTCACGATAGAATACATCTGAAGAATGGATACAGCTTTCTACTAAAGGAATTCCTACTTTTTCTGATGCCATGCGAATTTTTGAATTTAATTCTTTTGATGGATATGTTTTATCATCAGCATAGCCACTTTGTACTTTTGCATAGCTTGATTCACTGAATGCACTGTCTGCAAGTACTACATCAAATACTTTTAAATCTTCAGTGTAACCACCGGCAGATCCAATACGAATAATATTTTCTACACCATATTGTGTATAGAGTTCATATGAATAAATTCCAATACTTGGCATACCCATACCTGAACCCATTACTGAAATTTCATGACCCTTATAAGTTCCAGTGTAACCAAACATGTTACGTACTGAATTAAATTGTTTTGGGTTTTCTAAAAATGTTTCGGCAATGAATTTTGCACGAAGTGGATCTCCTGGCATTAATACTGTTTTTGCGATTTGCCCTTTCTCAGCGGCGTTATGTGGTGTTGACATAATAGTCCTCCTTCTTTCGATTTGATTATATCAAATTTACCTACGATTTGCTTCCTTTTGCACCTTTACTACCTGATTCAGTGTAATTTTGTAAAAGGTTTGTATCATATGAGAATGTCATCTTTTCTTTTCTACGATGACGTTCTAATGCAACTTTAATTAATTCATCCATTAATGCTGTAAAATCAACATCTACTGGTGACCATAAATAGAATGCAAGTGATCCAGGAATCGTATTAATTTCATTAATCATAATTTCTTCGGTCTTACCATTCATCATAAAATCAATACGACAAACTCCACTAGATCCTAGTAAGTGGAATGCTTCTAAAGCTAATTCTTGAATTTTCTTTGTTTGTTCTTCACTTACTGGTGCTGGTACTATTCTTGTTGTACTTGCCATTCCTTTAGAACCTTGTGATTTAGCCCCTTTAGAGCCTCCTCCTTGGTATTTATCTTTATAAGAAAGTATCTCATCATTCTTTCCTACTTCTTCTAATACGCTTGCTTTCGCACTGAAGCATGAACCTAATACTGAACAATTAATTTCTCTTAGATTATCAACCATTTTTTCAACAACAATCTTGAAATCAAAAGTTCCTGCTTCTTCTACACCTTCAATGAATTCTTCTTCATTATGAGCTATCACAATTCCTACTGAAGATCCTAAACATGCTGGTTTTAAGACTAATGGATATCCTAGCTCTTTTGCTTTAGCAAGATATTCTTCTTTCTTATCATCAAATTCATGTCCATAGAACCAAAACCATGGTGTTATTGGTAGTTTTGCAGTTTCAAACATATGTTTCATAACTACTTTATCTTGACCAACTGCAGCCGCGACAACATCACAGCCAGCATATGGTATTTTCAGCATTTCCAAATAACCTTGTAAAGTACCATCTTCACCATTTGTACCATGTACAACAGGCACAACTACATCAATTGTATTAATCGCTTTTGTGAATAATCCTTTTTTAACAGGTTCAATGGTTACTGTTTGATTTTTCTTAACTAATACTACTTGTGGAACTTTCGCAAGTAATGCACTCATATCTTTATATTGAGTTAAATCACGTAATTCTTCACCACAATATAAATCACGACTCTTAGAAATATAAATAGGAATAATCTCATACTTCTCAGTATCCAATGCTTCCATTGCTTGTTTTGCAGAGATAATACTTACCTCATGTTCAACTGATTCTCCTCCAAATAGGACGGCAACTTTTATTTTCATTGTTTCATCTCCAAACGTTTCCGTATACCATTATACAAAATAATTCGTTATAATAGAATAAGTAGAAGATAAATAAGCTTAAATTATCATCTATATTTGTGTATTTATAGTTGAGGAGACCTCTATGAACCCTTTTAGTAAAGAAGATTTCAAAAAGATCAAACCCGCAATACTTCTAATAACCTATGCCGTATTCCTTATCTTTGCCATTTTAGCTATTCCAGGATTCGCTTTGTTTTTAGCTAAATTATTCCGTTTATTTATGCCTTTATTTTATGCAATTGGGATTGCTTTTGTATTAAATATTCCCATGCGTATCTTTGAAAAATTTTTAAAGAAAGGAATTCCTGAGAAAAGTTGGTTCTATAATAAAATTCGTGGCATCGCTGTTGTACTTACTTTGATTTTTGCAGCCTTGGTACTTTATGTTATATTCAGTATCATCACTCCCCAAATCATATCAAGCTTACAATTATTACTTAAGAATGCTACAAATTATATTACTTCTATCTTAACCAACTTCAACACTGTTCTTGAGTTCTTTAATTTAGATCAACTCAATATTACTTTAGATAATCAAAGTATTAATGAATTCGTAAAACAATTTAATATTAACTGGGAAAGTATTGTTAAAAACATGAGTAACTGGGCTATTGGTACTGGTACTAGTTTAATCAATAATGTATTTGCCTTTACAGGTGAAGTCGCAAATTGGTTCACAGGGTTTATGCTTAGTTTATATTTGCTTTCAAGCAAAGAAAAATTTATTCGCCAACTTCGCAAATTAGTTGCTGCACTATTCGGATATAAACTATCACTCCGTTTATTTAAAATTGGTGCTAATTCTAATCGTATTTTCAATAGTTTTATTTCTGGTCAACTTGTTGAAGCATGTATTCTTGGTGGTATCTACTTCGTTGTATTATCACTTCTTAACATTCCATTCGCCATGTTAATCAGTTGCGTTATCGCAATTACAAGTATTATCCCTATGTTTGGGGCAATGTTTGGAATGGCATTTGGTTGTTTATTAATTCTAGCTGTTCGCCCTATTCTCGATGTTGTTTGGTTTGTAATTATTTTCCAAGCAGTTCAAACTTTTGAGGGTAATGTCATTTATCCACGTGTTGTTGGTAATTCAGTTGGACTTCCTGGTATTTGGGTTTTACTTTCAATTATTATCCTTGGCTCTATATGGGGATTATTCGGAATGTTAATTGCCGTTCCTTTTACGGCAGTATGCTATAACTTATTAAGTGAATTTGTTAATTATCGTTTGAATAAACAACAGTTAATAGTTACTACCGATACGCTTGAAAAAGCAGAAGAAAAAATTAGCGAAAGCTAATTTTTTTTAGTTATTGAATGCATCTGGTAAATCATTTTCCAATAAGATTGTATCTTCTGGTGTTGCAAGTGTATACACAAGAGCAAATGCTTCTTTCACGGTTTTACATACATGGACATGTGTTGAATCAAAGCCAACTTCTTCTAAACCTTCAACAATTGGTTTTGTTTGTTGTATACCAACTAGAATAACTTCATCCACTTTATCTTTCATCTTACGGCCAAATTCTTTATTGATTTCATCTTGTTGAACACCCAAATCAATCATACCCGGTGTTATCACAAAACGACGGTTTGGCATCATTTTCATAACCTCAAGTGACATTGCCGAACCAACTGGATTAGAATTAAATGCATTATCAATGAATGTGTATCCATTGATCTTTTTAAGTTCTAAACGGTGTTCTACATATTGAACTTTCTTTACCGCTTGTTGAAGTTCTTTCCATTCTACTTGAAGTTCTCTTGCGATGGCAATTGCGGCACATATGTTCGCAATGTTATGTTCTCCCAATAAACGTGTTTCAAATTCATGTTCACCATCTTTCGATACAACCACAAACTTACTTCCCTTAGCGGAATAAACAATGTTTGTCGCATGATAATCTACATCACTTTCAGTAATACCATAGCTTACAAGTTTGCATGTATTCTTTATTTCATAGTTTCGAATATATTCATTATCTTTATTAATAATTCCTACACCATCTTGAGGTAAGCTTTCAATCATTGTCATTTTCTCTTTAATAATATTTTCTAAAGAACCAAATGTATTTAAGTGTTGTGGACCGATTGAAGTTACAAGTCCAATACTTGGATGAACGAATTCACATAACTCTTTAATATCGCCCACATGATCTGCACCCATTTCACAAATAAATACTTCATGAATTGGTTTTAAATGTTCTCGAATTGTTCGGGTAATACCCATTGGTGTATTAAATGATGCCGGTGTCATAAGCGAATAAAACTTCTCTGATAAAATCGCTTGCAAGATATTCTTGCTTGATGTTTTGCCATAACTTCCTGTAATTCCAATCTTGATCATCTTATTGAAACCTTCTAATCGACGTTTAGCATCATTTAAAAATTTCTTTTTGACTGCTTCTTCTATTGGGCGGGTAATAAAATCCATCACAAACACCATACCCCACACCCCATAGGTACACATAAACAACATAATTGATTCCCATTCAAATCGAAATTGCATCATAACAAGCATCATAACTAGATATAGAATTGTCATTACTGCAAGTTGACGTTTAACTCGATCTGTAAATACTAACGGTTTTATGTAATCTTGATTTAATTCTTTTACAATTAAGTAAATGAACCAAAGTACAATAACGAGTGCCATCGCGATACGATATATTCCGATTTCCATAAAGAATCCTGCAATAATGATCGCCAGCAATAATACAAATGGAATATAGTTTTGTTTGTACTGTGTTTTTACATTATTAATTAGCCATGCGCTGTAACGTTCTCTTTCATAACGATTTTGTTGAAACATGTGCAAAGCACGTTTCATTGGTACCCACAATAATAGTAGGAATAATATGACAAATAAAAAGTTAACAATAATAAACCAACTCATGCTTGTGTCCCCTTATCTTTCGCAAAAAATGCATCTAATACCAAATTAAAACGAGCTGCTTGATGAAAATAGGCATAATGATCATCACCTTCAAATATCGCAAGACCCGCATTCTTCATTTTTTCTTCCATTACTTTCCCCATCCATAATGGTGTTGCATCATCTTTATCGCCCCACACTAACAGTACTGGGCAATCAAACTTATCTAGATAATCTATTAAATCTTCATTAACCACTTTTACAAATATTTCTCTTAATATACCACTTGTATTTTTATAGTCTTCTGAGCCAAAGTGATTTTTCAATGATTCTTCTAACGCTTTAGAACCTGTCATTTGGACTAGTTTCTTTCCTATTTTATATGACTTAGATTTCAACTCTTGTGCTCGTGTTGGTGTTGAACGAAGTCCAGCTGCTCCTGTTAGTACCATTTTTTTAACAGGATATTTTGATGCATAACAAATCGCTACACGACAGCCAAATGAATGCCCTATTAAGATTGGATTCTCAACATCATTGGCTTGAAGTAATTCATGAATAAATTCTGCATAGTCAAATACACCCCACGCAGTTGGAGGCATTGATGATTGTCCAAAACCTGGAAAATCTAAATTAAATACTTTAAAGTCTTTTGCAAGGTGATTTTGAATAGCTTGCATCATTTGCATATTTTGACCCCAGCCATGCAAAAGCACTACAGCCTGACCTTCACCTTGAACACTATAATTACAATGGACTCCCATTAATTCAATACTTGCCATTTCCAATCCTCATTTCCTTACTATTGTACTAGAAAACACGTTTTTTTGAAAGAATTACAAAATATTATGAAAAATAAGATAAATAAGAATTGTAAAAAGAATATGAACACGCTATAATTAATTCAAGAAAGGTGGGGTGTTATGTTTGAATGGATGCCTGGAAACGCTTATTCATCTATAGTTACATTATATCCAAATAACTTTACGTTGAATAATACTGCCGCTTCTTACTTCAGTGACATCCGATGGTGTTGCATTGGCATAGACAAAAAAACGCTAAAGGTAGCAATTCGACCCGTCACAAAACGTGAGATTGATTTAAATATCATTCCTCTCGACCAACTTCACAAGGTGTCTGTTGGAAAAGGATACGCTCGCATTAGTAGTAAGACAGTTCTTGAACAGATATCAGCGCTTATTCAAAAGGATTGCAATGGAATAAAATTCAATGCAAACTTTGATGATAAGGACAAAATGTTAGTGATTGATTTAAATCAATCTAGCTAGGAGATAGATTATGGAATTTTGGTTATGGATATGTGTATTAGTTGGATCCGTAATTCTTGAGTTTGTAACAGTTAGTGCATTAATTTCTATATGGTTCTCAGTAGGAGCTATCGGCGCACTAATCGTTATGGAAATTGGACTCCCATTCGTTTGGCAAGTTAGTGTATTCTTTGTAATATCTATCTTGTTTATTCTTGTATGTCGTCCAATGGCAACAAAATATTTACGGGGAAATATTGTTCCAACAAATGCTGACCGTGTACTTGGTCAACAAGCAAAACTACTAGAAGCAATTACTCCCGATCAATGGGGTCTAGTAAAAATACAAGGTGTCGAATGGCATGCAATTTCAAGTGATGGAAAATCAATTGATAAAGGTGTCTTAGTAGAAGTTCTTAGTATTGAAGGTTCTAAAGTAATTGTAAAGAAAATATAAGGAGGTATTTTATGCCATTACAAATTTTATTATTTTTAGTTTTATTAATTCTTGCAGGAGCAGTCTTCATTTATTGTATTCGCATTGTCCCACAAGCTAAATCATATGTTATTGAACGTTTGGGTGCTTATCACCAAACATGGAGAACAGGTGTTCATATTTTGATTCCTTTCTTCGATCGTATATCTAATAAAGTTTCTATGAAAGAAATCGTTAAAGATTTTGAACCACAACCAGTTATTACTAAAGATAATGTTACTATGCAAATTGATACTGTAGTTTATTTCCAAATTACCGATCCTAAATTGTATACCTATGGTGTTGAACGTCCATTAAGTGCAATCGAAAACTTAACAGCAACAACATTACGTAATATTATTGGTGACCTTGAATTAGATGAAACATTAACTTCTCGTGATATTATCAATACAAAAATGCGTGCAATTCTTGATGAAGCAACTGACCCATGGGGTGTTAAAGTAGCACGTGTTGAAGTAAAAAATATTATCCCACCACGCGACATTCAAGATTCAATGGAAAAACAAATGCGTGCAGAACGTGAACGTCGTGAATCAATTCTTCGTGCCGAAGGTGAAAAAAGAGCTGCTATCTTAACCGCTGAAGGTGAAAAGGAATCTATGATTCTTCGCGCTAACGCAAAGAAAGAGTCAATGATCGCAGAAGCTGAAGGTCAAGCTCAAGCAATGGAAAGAGTATTCCAAGCACAAGCTAGAGGTATTGATATGATTAACAACTCTGATCCAAGTAAAGGTTTCTTAACATTAAAAGGTTATGAAGCTCTTCAACAACTTGCGAATGGTCAATCCACAAAAATCATCGTTCCTTCAAATCTACAAGACATCGCAGGAACACTTGCAGGTATTAGCGAAGTATTAAAAGATCCAAAAAAATAAGCAAATCGCTTTAGGAGGAATCTTAATGAAAGATAAAGGAGTCATTCGTGATATCTTGGAAGGCCTAGGTCTATTCATTGCAGCTTTATCCGAAATGATATTGTTATTCTTCTATTCATCATTTACAAATAAGACGATAGTTCTGATTATCTTGGTCATCATCCCTGTTATTACAGTATGTTATTTCTACTATAAATATAGGAAATCTCATTATCGTCAATTATATTCGAATGAAGAATTAAAGAAACAAAATAGATAACTTAAAACCTCTATTACAATTGTAGTAGAGGTTTTATTATGTAGTATTAATTAATTAGCAACTTCAACTTTTATGTTATTTCTTCCACTATCTTTTACATTATAGAGGATCTTATCAACACGGTAATATAAATCATCAAAGTCCATTGCTTCATTGAAAATTAGAATACCAATACTAATGGTTAATTCATAGTCTTTTTCAATTTTATTCAAATTCGCTAAAAATGTTTCACAACATTGACGTAAGTATCGTTCATTATGAACTGCATCAAGATAAACCATAAATTCATCGCCACCCAAACGCCCTGTAATATACTCTCCAAAATTTTCTTTTAGTAGTCTTCCAAATTCTTCAAGTAGTCGATCTCCCTCAAAATGACCTTGGGAATCATTGATATTTTTAAAATTATCTAAATCCATTGAAATAATAGAACCATTCGATTTCTTTTCAATATAAGACTGTACTTTATTTTTGAATGTTTGTTGATTATACACTTTTGTTAATTGATCAAATTGAGCTAAGTATTCATATTTCTTTCGCTCTTTTGCCAAATCCTTTTTCATTTGATTTGATTTATATAAGAACATTAACAATATTCCGACAAGCATCGTAGATATAACGATAACGATAATGATTGATTCAAAAGGATTTTGCCTAAAATAATCCATTAATGAATATTTATTCTTCTCATTTACACTGTTATAAATTATATCATCTACCTTGTGTTGGCTAATGCCGCGAATTCCTTGTTCAAGGATACTCATAATACGATAATCCTGTTTATTATAGAGCCCTATAGCTAATTCATAATTTTCATAAATAGATGGAATAACACTCACATTTGGATAATAGGAAGAGAAATATTGTGCACGATAACCATCAATATAAGCTTCTTTATATTTTCCGTCCGCTATTTTTTTAAATAGATCTTCATCATCATAATTAATAGTAAAGTTTTTATTCAAATTCAAATATCCAGACATTGCAATTTCACTACCTCTGGAAGCATAAGAATTTGAGATTCTAACTACTGGTAAATTGACAAGTGCTGATGTTATTAGATAATCATTTATATTCGCCCGTGAGTAATCTGTTGGAATACCCAACAACATATCAATTACACCATTCTCGAAATCATCTTTGATATTATCTAAATCATCCAACTGTACATATTCAATTTTTAAGCCTGTATTTTCGCTAATTAGATTCATTAAATCAATCAGTATTCCCTGAAATTCCTTTGTTGAAGTATCGTAATATTGTAATGGATAATCATTTGGAATAACACCAACTTTTAATACACCTAATTCTTGAATGAATCGTTTTTCTTCACTTGTTAATGCTGTTGATAGATATGGCGTAGAATAATATTTTTCATAAAGGCTATCAATAAATTCAGGATCAATTATTTCTAACTCTCTCATTGAATCATCAATGAGATTCATAATATCTTTGTTATTCTCAGCTGTTACAAAATAATAGGGTGTTTCGGCAAGATTGACAATTACCCTCACTTCTTCTGATTTAGTAGTATCTCGCCCTATCATTAAATCAATTTCACCACTCATTAAAGCTTCATCTATCTTCTGATTAGAGTCATATTCAACAATAATCGGATTAATTTTATTCTTCGCAATGTAGTTATTTATATATTCTTTTTGTACTGTAGATTTACCAATAATCCCTATTCTTATATTATCTTCTTCCAAAAGAACACGTTCATTTATATCCATATTATCAACTTTAGCTAATAATGATGTACTCACATAACCATAGGGTAAATCACTAAATAAATATCCTTCATCAAAACCACTATTCTTGAGTATGCCTCCAAGTAAGTCGATTTTTCCCTCTTTTACTTGATTTAAAACATCTAATATTTCCTCATCAACAGGATTATAAAAAATATACTCAAATTTAATAGGTGAAAACTGTTCGATTTTTTTTAAATATGCATGAGAATAACCATTAATGTATTCATCCTTGAGGTCTTCATTATTAATACCCTCTTCTTTAAGTATTGCAACTGTAATGACTTCTCTTTCTACTTGTTTTTTTAATGATTTCTCAGCTTGTAGTGGCGTACATAACGCAAAAAAAATAACACCCGCTAAAAGAAGCAATAAGTTTTTCTTCATTTTTCTTATTTTCATGTCCTACTACCTTTTATTAATAGTATTGTATCACAATTACGAAAGACAAGTGATTTTCTTTATTTTATTTCACAAAAAAGCCAAAACATTTTGTGTTTTGACTTTCTAAGCTATGTTATTCTTCTTTCTTTTCTTCTTTAGGTTTATCGTCTTATGTCTTCTTTTTCTTATCTTTCTTGTTATTTGAAATTCTGAAACATACACCATCGGTAAGATTTTCAGCTTCTACACGATAGTTATATGTTGTACAAACGCGATAAACAATTGATAATCCTAGCCCAAATTTTCCATCGGTACCTTTTTCATAAGGTCTAAATAACTTCTCTAAACGATCTCTAGACATTTGATTGCCATCATTTGAAATCATTAATTCTTGTTCATCTAATGTAATGACAATTTTAGAACGGGCATAACGTATTGCATTATCTAAAATATTTTCTACTACAATACGCCAAGGTTCTTCTTCGCCATGGAATTGTATTTCATCTAATTTTGCTTCAATTATAATTTCTGGGCGTATAACTTTAAGTGACATAATTACTTTTTCAATAATAGCTTTCATATCAATACTTGATTGTTCGTCATTATCTAATAAATAGCCCATCTTGTTATACATGATTAAACTATAAACTTTCTTTTCTAATCGATTCGCATGCTCAATAATTACATCAACACTCTTCTCGAGGGAATCATATGGATAAATTCCATCCTTAATACTCTCACCATAAGATTTAATTGTGGCAATTGGTGTCTTCAAATCATGAGATATGTTTTGAATCATTTCTTCACGAATCTTCTTTTGATTATCTAATTCCGCTTCCATCATCGTCAAAGCATCCGCCACTTCACCTATTTCATCTCTTCGATCAATCTTTAACTCAGCCTTTTCATTGCGCCTTATTTTTTCCATGTAAATTCTAATTTGATTCAATGGATAGATTAGTGATCCCACCCATAACATCAAAATAATAAATAGAATACCTACAACTAATACATTGAGATTAATAACACTATTTACTAAAGCTGTTCTAAATTCTGAACGATAGGAGTCTGTCACAAGTGAAATCAAGTAGTTATCTGCACTCATGCGATAAATAGAATACATTGTTTTCTTATTTGCAGAATCAAAGACAAAGTCTTTATATCCTTCATTCACAAGTGGAATATTATTTAAAATATCATTAATAACACCGGTAGACACTTTTTGTTGTCCTAATACTTTGAATGTACTTTTGCTTTCATTGTAATAAATATGAATAATGTTACTGTCTGATGTTTCATTAATGTTCTCTAATGGAATATCATTCTCAGCATAGAAAACTACACTTTCTTGTGAACGATGCAACATCTTATACATTTCATTTTGAACAAATGTATCTACTGAATCAGCTAAGAATACAAAAAAGAACACTGAAAAGACCGCTACAACAATAAAAATTATTGTGAGCAGTTGCTGTGACAGTGATAACTCTTTCATCCATATTCTAAAACGTTTCATCTATCCTAATCGATATCCAAATCCATAAATTGTATGAATACTTAGATTTGGCATTTTCTTTCTAAGTCGACGTAATGTATCATCGACAACACGGTCAGAACCAAAATAGTTTACATCCCATACTTTTTCAAGAATTTGTTCGCGCAAAAAGGCTGTGCCTTTATTCTTTACAAATAACATTAATAAATCAAATTCTTTTGTTGTAAGCTCTAGTTCTTTTCCACTTTCATATACCGTACGTTGTGACTCATCAATCTCGTATCCATCAATTTGTATACGTGAGTTATCATTGCGATATGTACGCTTAATCAAGTTGTTGACACGTAAGACTAACTCTTTTGGTGAGAATGGTTTTGTGATGTAATCGTCACTACCTTTTTCAAGACCAATAATACGATCAAATTCTTTATCTCGTGCTGACATAAAGATGACTGGGACATTCGGTGAATGCATGCGGATTTCTTCAATTAAGTCGAATCCACTTTTATCATCCAACATGATATCAAGTATCCATAAATGAACATCATCATCTGTAGTGTGTTCATAAGCGTCATCAAATGTTAAATATGATCGTACTTCATATCCTTCTTTTTCTAAATATCGTTTTACTAATTCATTTAAATCTTTTTCATCTTCTACAATGCTAATTACTTTACGAGTAGACATAATATTCCCCGCTTTCATTGATACCTTTATTATACATAAGAAAAACTCATGTTGCCATGAGTTCACTACTTAAATTTATTTTCTAGCACTTTTACGACTTGGTAAACACATTCATGACAGATTTCATCATTCTCAGCCTCTACCATAACGCGTACTAATGGTTCAGTTCCAGAAGTACGAACAAGAATACGTCCATTACCATCTAATCGTTTTGAAACGATATCAACTTCTTTTAAGACATCTTCATCTTTCATCGCAACTTCTTTATCTTTTACTGGTACATTCACAAGTAATTGTGGATAAATTTTCAATCCTTCACATAAATCAACAACTGATTTCTTTGTATCAACCATAATCTTTAATAAGTTTAAAGCCGTTTGTAGACCATCACCTGTTGTTAAATGACGCTTGAAAATGATATGTCCTGATTGTTCGCCACCTATGACATAGTCATTTTTAACCATATCTTCATAAACATATTTATCACCCACTGCGGTAATTGATGTTTCAATTCCTGCAGCTTCTAGTGCCTTAAATAATCCTAGATTTGCCATTACTGTTGTAACCGCTGTATTCTTATTTAATTCACCCTGAGCTTTTAAATATTTTGCACACATGTAGATGACATGATCACCCGTCACAAGCTCACCTTCGTGATTAACGGCAATCAAGCGATCGGCATCACCATCAAACGCAAGTCCCAAATCATAATTCCCATTTCTTACCATTTCTTGTAGTTCTTCAGGATGTGTTGAACCACATTTGGTATTAATATTAATTCCATTTGGATCATTGTGAATGACATCAATAGAAGCACCTAAACGTGTTAATAATTGAACTGCTGTAGTGCTTGCACTACCATTTGCACAATCAACCGCTAGTTTTACTCCTTTAAGATTTAAAGAATATTCTTTTTGAAGCCATGTCAAATAAACTTCCAAACCATTCGCATAGTTTATTACATGTCCTATTTGATCATTAATGCAATAATCAATATCGACTTTACCATCAATATAGTCTTCAATTAATCCTTCAATACTACTATCTAATTTAACACCATCATGATTAAATACTTTGATTCCATTATCATAATAAGGATTATGACTTGCAGATATCATCACACCACAATCAAAGTCATTGTTCATTACTAAATAGGCAACTGCTGGTGTTGGACAATAACCAAGTAGGAATACATCCGCCCCATTGGCAGTTGCTCCAGCAGCCAATGCCATTTCAAACATACTGCTTGATAAACGTGTATCTTTACCAATTAGTATCTTCCCTGTGCCTTTTTGTTTATAGTAATACGCTAAATAACGTCCAACTTTAAATGCTCTTTCTACATCCAAATTTTCATTCGCTTTTCCACGAATACCATCTGTACCAAAATATCTTCCCATTAGTTTGTTCCTACACTTTCATCCGCTGTATTATCTACTTCTCCAGAAACCGTTACTTGAATTGTTGGTTGTGTTACTGAATAACGTACAAGTGATCCTACTGGTTGTTCTACAGATAACTTGAACTCTTGATTACCAGGAACCGCATTTGTCATATCAAAGTAAACAACAACATCTTCTGGATTGATCGCATCAACATTTGCTTGTGTTCCAAACAACTCTACATTCACTGTTGATTGATTATTTAAAATTGAGAATTTATATTTACCCACATTATTTTTATAGAATACAGGCACATTCTCTAATATTCTAGATACTCCTGGACCAAGTTTTACATCCATACTTATTTGACTTATACTTGATGATTTTACTCCCGTAGGAAGTGTAATTGGTCGAAGTACGGTTGAATCTTTTGTAAGTGTTGAAGCATCTAAAGTAACACCTACTTCATTAATCTTGCTTAATACTGATTCTGAAGCATAAATCGTTACCGACTCATGATCCATTGTAATTGTTTCAATTGCCATACCATTTGGAACTTCACCTGAAGTTTCAACACGAATAGGCACTGTCTTGTTTGGTGATGTTACTGGCACCTTAACTTTTACAGTATTTGGAACGATATCCGCATTAACTGGAATACCTTTTTTATCATACGCAACAAGTGTAGCTTCTTGTTCAAAATCACTTTCTACATTTGTAACATCAATTAATGCCTTAATAAACGCAATACTATCTAATGTATCTTTAGAAGCTCGTACATTAACTTTTGAATACTCAAATTCAGGAGTTCCTAAACTATAAATACTATTCATTTTATCTTGATTAATAAAATCATAACCAATATCAAATTGCCCAGTACTTTTCTTTTTCAACGTAACTGTTACATCACTAGGATCTACCTTAATCGTAACATTATCGCTATACCCTTCAGGAGTAAGTTTAACTGTATGTTGTCCTTCAGTTAATCCTTCAAGATTTGCTACTAATGTTCCTTTTTGGTTAGCTGCCGCATTTACATTTGAACCTTCACCCGTAATGGTAATATCAGCCACTGTAGGTAAACCTGTAATCTCAAATGTATCCGTGTTATAACGCGCAACAATAGGCACATCTGTAAGTGTTTTAGCACTTAATAACGGACTACCAAACAATGAATTTTGTGAATTAAAGTTCACTGTCATATATAAGAGAATCGCTAAACCCAATGACACGATTAAACTGAAACGTTGATTAAATAATACGTTGTCAATCCATGAACTAAAACTACGGATAATTCTAAACAAAGAATCTTCAAAGTGAGCATATGTGTTCGCTACTTTCTTACTTTGTTTGGCAATCTTGTTCGCAAGTTCTAGCTTACTATCTGGATTACTTTCTTTACGTGGTTTCTTTTTGTTATCCATATTTGTCATCGTTGATCACCTCCAGCTCTATTTGCCGGTTTGATATCAAGAATCTCTGTTACGGCTGGTTTTTTAATACTCATTGTATCTAACATTGCAAATTGATCTTCTAAATTGTCATCTGCTTGAATTAAATCTTCGATATTTTGGAAATCAGCATCAATTCTTGCGAATTGGCTCGTATCAAAACTTGTGTCATGTTTCACTGGTTTCTTAATACCGCCAGTTAGACTAAGATTTGCAGTTTCACTCTTATCACTGAAATCAGCTTTAAATGCTGCACGTTCAGGTTTTTTAACGATATCTTCACGTTTTTCATCAAACACTGGATGTTGCATTGTATTTTGTTGTTCTTTATACATTGTCTTTCCTTGTTTAATTGCTTCTAATCGAGCTTTACGATATGCCTCTCCGGAAATACCATCTGTCTTGTGTTGTGTTGTATTTTCAACACCCATCACTCTAACATTTGAAGTTTGAGTTATTGGTTGTGTTGGTTTGATTTGATTTGTCACTGCAGTAGCTTGACGAACTTGTGTTGGTGTTTCAACTGCTTGTCTTTGAATAGTTTTAATATCTGCCGTACTTACAGCTTCATTTCTTGAAGGTTGAATCTTTTCACTATGAGCTACCGTTGTATTATCCACAAATTCTTGACGTACAACCTCTTTTTTCACTGGCTCATCCATGACAACTTGTACATCATCAAACAATGGCATTTCTTCTATTTCTTCTATTTCTTCTACTTCTTCAGGAACTTCCACAAGATATTGTTCTGGGGTAATTTCACTTTCTTCCAATTCATGAATTGGATATGAAGGAGTTGGACGATCTTTCTTACGAGGAAGCTTAATACTAGCTTCTTCTTCATCAAGTGCCCTATTCATTTCTTCTTCGTGATCTACTTCAATCACTTTTTCTTTTACTTCTTTTTTCTTTGATTTAAAGAAACTGAATTTCTTCTTTTCTTTTTTCATTGGTTGAATTGGTTCTCTTACCTCTTCAGCCATTTCTTTTTCTTCATTTGCTTCCTCTTCTTCAGCTTGACGTTTAACAGCAAGTTTACTTAAGATAGCAGTATCGAATTTAGTATCTTTTTTATCTTCATTCTCTGGTGCCTTTTTCTTTTCTTCAACAATATACTCTTGAGCAGGTTTTGAAGGAGTTATTACTTCCGGAACAATTTCTTTTTCGATAATCAATTGGTGTGTAGGCGCAACATTTTTAACTTCTGTTGCCTCTCCACAAATTACACGAATTAAATAATCACGTAACTGTTTACGATTAACAGTTATAATTTTTCCGCCTTCAGTAATTGAAACTGCACCTGTTTCTTCTGATACAACTATTGTAATTGCATCTGTAATTTCACTAATCCCAATCGCCGCACGATGACGAGCACCATAACGAGATGGTAAATCTAAGTTTGTTGGAGGGAAATAAGCACTCGCACAAGCAATGCGATCTCCTTGAATAATAACCGCACCATCATGTAGTGGTGTTGACGTAACAAAGATTGATGTTATTAATTCTGCTGTAACAACCGAATTAATTTGGGTACCCGTTTTAATAAAGTCACTTAACGAATGGCTTTGTTCTAAACTGATTAAGGCACCTGTTTGATCACGTGATAGTAACATTGTTGCCGTTACTAGCTCATCAACTAATTTTTCTTTTTCATTACCAGATAATGTAGACATTCTTGAGAATACATTGCTCTTACCAAGTTTTTCTAATATTGAACGTACTTCTGGTTGGAAAACAATGATGATTGCCAAGAATCCCCAGTTAAGAAACATGTCAGATAACCATACAACCGTATCTAACCCAAGAAATTTTGCTAAGCCATTCACGATTAAAATAAGGGCTATACCCTTAAAGATTTGTATTGTCTTTGAGTTGTTTTTCACAATTTTTATTGCATAATATAACAACATCCACATGATAAAAATATCCATTATCATGCGAAGAATCGTTTTTAGACTTTCAAATGTCAAGCTAAGATTAAAATTTATCACTCTTTCGCCTCCTCGCTCATGATATTATACCATATCAATAAATGCATTGAAAACTTAAAAATACCCTTGATTTGTCTTAAAGTTAAGCTATGATATAATACATTCAGTAGAAATTGAGGTATTTTATGAATCAAAACATAACAAAAATAGAAGTAAATGGAAAAGAAATATATTTAATTGGTACTGCCCATGTTTCTCATACAAGCCGTCAAGATGTAAAAGATTGCATTGATGAAGTAAAACCAGACAGTATTTGCATAGAATTAGATGAAGAGCGATATGAAGCATTCAACAACCCTAAACGTTGGGAAAATACTGATATAATCGAGGTTATAAAGGCAAAAAAGACTGGTTATATGCTTGCGAATCTTATTTTGAGTGCATATCAACGCCGTATCGCAAAGAAAATGGATGTTCAAGCTGGTCAAGAAATGATACAGGGTATTGAGAGTGCAAAAGAAATTGGAGCTAACTTAGTCTTAGTAGACCGTAATATTCAAACAACATTCAAACGAATTTATCGCAAACATTCTTTCTTTCAAAAACTTAAGTTAATTTCATCGTTAGTAATGTCTATCTTCGATGATGAAGATATTAGCAGTGAAGATATTGAAAGTTTAAAACAATCAGATGCATTAGATGTTGCCTTAAAGGAAGTTTCTAAAGAATATCCAGTAGTTTCAGAAGTACTTATTCACGAACGCGATCAAGTATTAGCTTATAAAATAAAAAATGCCCCAGGAAATAAAATAGTTGCAGTTCTTGGTGCTGCACATATCCCTGGAATCAAAGAAGAAATCTATAAAACTTATGACATAAAGGAGTTGGAAAGTATCCCTGCAAAGAAGCCCTCGGCAAAAATAGTCGGGTGGA
This sequence comes from uncultured Erysipelotrichaceae bacterium, assembly GCA_964386325.1. Lineage (GTDB taxonomy): Bacteria > Bacillota_I > Bacilli_A > Erysipelotrichales > Erysipelotrichaceae > Anaerorhabdus. The sequence goes on from CAYLQY010000008.1 coordinate 59,146, forward strand.
TAATTCCAATCGCCATTATTGTTATGATTATTTCCCTATTTAGTATCAACAGTGCATTAGGTTGGGAACAAGTCATTAATTGGATTCTATGGAATGGCAGTTTATCCGCATTGGGTGTATTCCTCGCTTGGGGACATCCATTATCTATGATTGTGGCTTTTATCGCAGCTCCAATCACTTCACTTAACCCATTACTGGCAGCCGGTTGGTTTGCCGGCCTTGCTGAAGCATTTATAAGAAAACCAAAAGTAAGAGATTTTGAAAACTTACTTGATGATGTCAATTCCATTAAAGGGTTCTACAAAAATCGCATTACTCATATTTTGTTAGTTGTCATTTTTGCGAATCTTTTCAGTACCATCGGTACAATGATTGGTGGATTTGATGTTATCAAAAATTTCATTCAAAGTTTCCTATAAACTCCTCTTGTGTTTTTCCTTTGTCATAGGATGTCATATTTCTTCCTTTATACTATACGTAGTAGCATTCAACTATTAATGAAAAGGAGTTCCTCTTATGAAAATGCTTGAAAATGACATAAACACAACAATGTTTGCACCCTGTGGAATGAATTGTAAAGTTTGCTACAAACATTGTTACACAAAAAAATCATGTGCTGGATGTATGACAAATAATGACTATAAACCAAATCATTGCCGTGCATGTAAAATCAAAGATTGTGTTAAAAACCATAATCTTACTTATTGTTTTGAGTGTGTTAGCTTTCCTTGTAAACTAATTAAAAACCTTGAAAAAAGCTACATCCACCGCTATCAAGTAAGTTTAATAGATAATAGTAAGAAGGCAAAAGAAATTGGTCTTCACCAATTTATGATTGAAGAAAAAGAAAAATATACTTGTTCACATTGTGGTGGAGTTATCTCATTGCACGATCAAGAATGTAGTGAATGCCAAGAAAAAACATCCAAGTCCTCTTAGATGTTTTTTTCAAATTCTCGCAAAAACAAGGATAATTCACGCAATCCATTTTTTAATGTTTCTGTATCCGTACAATAACCTAAACGAGCATACCCTGGTCTTTCAAAACGATTTCCTGGAACGAGTAATACACCTTTTTCTTTAAGCAATTTTATACAAAATTCTTCAGTTTCCATTGGTATTTCAAGTTTGATAAATGAGGTTGAAATATTCTTTGGAAATTGCAATGTAACTCGTGGTTCATTCGCTATCCACTCTTTTACAATAGCTAGATTTTCTTCCACAATTTTTTTATTTCTTTTATAGACTGCTTCTTTATTCTGTAAAACATATGTCGCAAGCATATCATCCAAAACACCTGTGCAAATCATTGTATAATCACGAAGTTTCCTAAAGATATCACTTGTATGTTTATTCGCAATAATCCACCCTACTCTTACACCAGGTACCGAGTATGTCTTTGACATACTATTGGATACGATTCCTTTGTCATACAAATCAATAATTGATGGAACATTTATTTCATCTGTAAATGGTTTATATACTTCATCACTCAGTATGAACGCACCTACTTCTTTCGCTATTTCTACCAATTCATTCAAATATTTTTCATCCATAACACTACCTGTTGGATTATTTGCATTATTAATACAAATCATTTTAGTTGTCGGACGAATAATTTTTCTTAAATCATCTAAATGAGGTAACCAATCATTTTCTTCGTCAATTTCCCAAAAACTAACATCTGCTCCTAGCGCTTTGGGAATATCATACAATTGTTGATAAGTTGGATGCATCGAGATGACATGATCACCTGGATTAATTAATCCAAACAATGCGATGAAATTAGCACCAGTTGCACCATTGGTTTGAAGCACTTGTTCAGGTTCTACATTTTTGTATAGTTTACATACTTCTGTTTTGAATTCTGGTGACCCTTCAATCCATCCATAGTTCATTTTTTTATTTAACAATTCATTAAAAAATTCTTCTTTTGTTTTGGGACCACAACGAATTATTTCTTCAACTGTCATCGATGAAATTGAGCTTCCTGCAATATCATACACTGCATCATTCTCCCAAACATTCAACCAATCTTCTACTCCAAATTTCGCAATCTCCATGATTTACTTTTCCTTTCACTTAAAAATATTAAATAAACCAAGCGAGATTACTCCACTTGGTTTTCTTTTTTGTTAGTCGATTCATCTTGATCTGTTTTCTTTTTATTATTTACGGCATCCATACAAACACCAAAACATAAACCTAAGCTGATTCCTATCGCAATGTTTTTAAAAATTATACCAAACACAACACCAAAACATAAACCCAAGGCAATACCTTGTCCACTGTTGTTTCCTATTTTCTTGTTTCCATCATTCATCGTTTAATTCTCCTTCAGGCTTTTGATTATTTTACCACCAAAAGCTTACTTTTAGAACCACCCTTTTATTTTTCTACGATAATATATGATAAATGCCAACGAAGATAGAATCCACGTCACTGGATAACTTGCGATTAACACAATAATATCATGATTATTTGGCACAACAAAGAATACCCATAACACACGCATCAGACAAATACCTATAGCGCTAATAATCAACGGTCCTAGTGAATCCCCTGAAGCACGGATTACACTTGATAATATCTCGATACATACCCATGTAAAATACATTGGCACTAAAAACCGCAACATACTATTCCCAATTGTTATTACATTTACATCATCCGTGAATATTCTAAAAAACATTGTTGATGAAAAATATAAAAATATACTTACAACAATTGTGGATCCAAACGCCATAATCAAACATGTTTTTACACATTTGTGAACACGGTCTAATTTGTGCGCTCCAAAATTTTGAGCCGCAAAGGTCATTGCAGAAATACCAAATGCATTCATCATCATCCAAAATAATCCATCAATTTTCCCATAGACTGTATATGCTGCAATCGTATCAGTTCCAAAAGAGTTAATACTACTTTGTATAAATATATTAGAAATAGAATACATCGTTGATTGAATACCAGCAGGAAAACCAATATAAACTACCTTCTGAAGTATTTCCCCATCAAAACGTAATTTTTTGAATTCAAAACGGTGTAAATCATTGGTTCTTGATAATGAGAATAATACTAAACATGCACTACAAAACTGTGAAATAATTGTCGCAAAGGCTACACCTTGGACTCCTAATCCAAAAACTCTTACAAATATAATATCGAGTACAACATTAATAATTGTTGAGCATATCAAAAAATAAAGTGGTTTCTTAGAATCCCCTATCGCATTTAATATACCCGCACCAATATTATAAGTAAGTGAAAAAATTGAACCAAAAAAGTAAATACGGATATAATCCAATGACAACGTAAAAATAGCTTCTGGTTCACCCATCATTTTTAACGCTGACGGGGCAAAGAAATATCCTAAAACCATTAAAATAATTCCAAATGTAATCGCTAATAATATTGCAGTGTGTACCGCCTTCGATGTTTTCTCTTTATTCTTAGCTCCATAATATCTCGAAATAATGATGCTTGCTCCTGAAGATATTCCTAGAAAAAAGCCAACAAGAAAGTTAATTATCTGAGCACTTGAACCACCCACTGCTGCCAACGCATTTGAACCAACATATTGTCCAACAATAACCGCATCAACAGTATTATATAATTGTTGAAAAAAAGACCCCAATAAAATTGGGAAAAAGAAGATTAAAATTTGTTTCCAAATAACGCCTTCTGTTATTTTATTAATCCGTTCCATCCGCTTTCCCCCTTACTTAAAAACGTTAGATATAGTCTATCATTTTTTACACAAATCATACAATCATTTTCTTTCGAAAATGTTATAATATCTTTATGTATTTCAAAACGAAATCCTAAGGAGAAAGTAGATGCAAGATTTTAATATTCATAGTCATACAATTCGTTGTTTACACGCTGTTGGAAGCGATGAAGAATATGTTTTAAAAGCAATCGAAGCTGGAATAAAAACACTTGGTTTCAGTGATCATGTTCCACTCATTGATGATTGTGGAATGAAGGATCGAATGACCATGGATCAAATTCAGGAATATATTGATTCTGTATTATTCCTTAAAGAAAAATATAAGCATCAAATTGATATTAAATTGGGATTTGAATGTGAATATATCATATCCAACCTTGATCACTACAAACAATTATTAAAAACCTGTGATTATCTAATTTTAGGTCATCATTATGATGAATCAAACAGTGTGGATTATTGTGAATTTTGTGATGATACAAGAGTTCTTCAATATGCTGAAAGTGTATGTACAGCTTTGAGGTCTGGATTATTCACTTATCTAGCACATCCTGACTATTTTATGTTATCGCGTGATGATTGGTCTCTTGCTTGTACTGAAGCACTCAAAAAAATAATTATTTGTGCAAAAGAAGAAGGAATACCGGTAGAAATCAATTTAAAAGGAATGTCCTATGGAAAGAAAAATTATTCATTTGGAGAATCATTTATCTATCCCAATAAAAAAACCATTGAGCTAATCATGGAATATCGTCCACGTATTGTTTATGGTTTAGATTGTCACGATCCGCTTCATTACCTAGAAATGCAAAACTACATTAAACTGTTTCACCACGAATACCCTGAATTTAATTTACCTTCAGTAAAATTTGAAGAATTAAATATTAAAAAATGATTTCTAACGGAATCATTTTTTATTGTTCTCTTATAAATTTTAATATTTCATCAATTTGATTTTTAGTTACCTCGTATCCTAATTGATAAATTGCTTCAAGTTTTGTTTTATCTTTTTCAATACGACTAACATTCAAACTTTCTTGTGGTCGAATTACTAGAATATTCCCTCTTGCTTCTTGCTCATCAATGTACTCTATTTCTTCATTATAGGCAAGATGGCGGTTCTTAAGTAAGTTATACATCTTAGGATACTTACGGTATAAAACTTTTGCTAACCATGCAATTTTATTTTCAGACTTGCGATATTCTTTTGGTTGTGTAAGCACCACAATATTTTTTGCGTATCCATCTTCTTCGATTTTCTTTAATGGGATAGAATCTATAATTCCCCCATCTAAATATTTATTACCATTAATGTCTACAATTCTCGACACAAATGGTAAGGATGCAGATGCACGTAAATTATCAATATCTTCATTCATATCTTTCAACAAATGATATTCTGCTTTACCTGTTTCAACATTTGTAACTGTAGAATACAATTTAGTTTCACTTGAATTATATGTTTCGTGGTCAAACGGATAAAGTACATCTGGTATTTCATGATACGCAAATTGTACACCAAACATATCACCCGTAGTAATTAAACTATAAATACTACAATAACGTTTATCATCGATATAGTTAACACAGATATCACGTGCACGTTTTCTTTGTTTAGAAATATAGCTACAAGCATGACATGCTCCAGCAGATACTCCTATGATTTCACCGAATTCAATTCCATTATCTAAGAAGCAATCAAGAACACCCGTAGTAAATACACCACGCATTCCTCCACCTTCAAGAATCAAACCTACTTTTTCCATCTGTCTACCCCCTAGTCACTATGAAATATTTTATCACATCCCACTTATTATTAAAGACTAAACATGATGTGATTCATTGACATTTCGTAAGTGCATATACACTGTATTTTTAGATATATTAAGCAAATCTGCAACTTTAACCACAGAATCTTTAATATTGAATATCCCATAACTATTTAACGTAGAAATAATTACTTTATTTTTGTTCGCAACCGAAATTGAATTATCTGAATCTACTTTCGCTTTTATGTTTTTCAATGAAGATTCTATTAACTCACTTGAATTTTCAACAAAACTTTCTTTTGTAGATGGAAAATGAATTTGTTGTTGAGGACTCATAAATAGATTTAGCACATCAACAAGTGGTGTATTTAAATATAGATTCATACACAATAAACCAATGATACGGTTATTTTCACCACGAATAGAGATTGTTGCTGATTTTAGTGGTTCACCTTTTTTATTTGTGCTGAAATATGAAATATTATCTTGTTTAGAATCAACAAGTTGGTCCAACATATCTAAAGCAAGATTAGTGATTGGTGCTCCAATCTTTCTACCTGTATGTTCACCATTAATAATCGCTACAACAGAGTGTTCATAATCCTCCAAACTATGTAGAACAATTTCATATGCATCTCCTAAATAATTGGCTAGACCTTGTAAAAAACTAGCATATGAATTCAATATTTGACGATCTATCTCTGTTAATGTAATTGCGTTATTCAAAAATACTCCCCCTTAGTTGTTCTTGTCTTGATAGTGCATCAAGGCATTTTTCATCCTATCTAGTATATCAAATATTTTCCAATTATCACGATAAACACCTAAAACAATTCTTAAATGCCCTTCGCCACCTATTCCATAATTGACACCATCGTTCACAGAAACCTTTGCTTCTTTCAATAAGTATTTAACAACATCACTTGATTTGCCAAGTTTTGAAACATTAACCCAGCATAAGAAACCTGATTCTGGTAGTTTCATACTGACATTAGGAATGGAGTTAAATATTTCAAAAGCACGATGTCTTCTCAAATCAAATGCACTTTCAAATTCTTTCATGAATCGTGTATCATTCAATGCTGCAAGCACAGCTTGTTGGCAAGATGTATTGGTTGCCCCAATGACTGCTACTGCATTCGCAAACATAGAATCCATAATAACATCTGAACAAACAACATATCCCACTCGAAGACCACTTAATCCCATTCCTTTAGAGAATGAGAATACTGTCACTGTTCTTTCAAACATACCTGGTAATGCTGCTGGCGTGATGAATTCATTTTCATAACAATAATCTTCAAAGGCTTGATCACAAACTAAAATCAAATCATGATCAATCGCACATTTCGCAAGTATCTCCAAAGACTTACGATTGAATACTGTAGTAGTTGGATTATTGGGATGTGTCAACAAGATCATCTTTGTTTTAGAAGTGACATGTTTCTCAAAAGTATCTTCATTAAATTGATAATCTTCATCTTCATTTAAAGGAACAGGAACTACTTTACCACCCATGATTTCAATATCTAAAAAGTTATTTGGATAACTTGGGGTTGGAATGAGTACTTCATCTCCCTCATTGATAAAAGGTAAGATTGCAAAATACAATCCTGAATCAGATCCTGGAGTAATCAAAATATTGCGTTGGGGATCGACTTTTAATTTGTTGAATTTTTCAAGCTTAATTGCAAGTTTATCTTTTAATTCTTGATTACCTACAGGCGCAGTATAGTGAGCAGCTGATGGTCCCTTTATCGAATTGATTAATGCTTCTTCAACATGTTCGGGTAAACTCTTATCTGGCATAAAAGGATCTGCCCAACCCATAAGTGCAACTCCTTGTTTTTCCATTTCTTGATACGAACTTCCTACATCTGCTTTTTCAACTTCCATAAACATTCCACCTTCTGCTTTTTTAAAGGCTTCTATCATTTTCTCTTTCATCTTGTTTTCCACTCTTTCTTTTAAATAAAAGGACTTAAAGTAAAGAGCTATTGAAATATTTCTCAACTCTACATTTTAAGTCCTATCCTACTTATTCAGCTACAAATCGTTTAATGTCTTCAACAGCTTCATTAACATTGTCTACTTTTACAGTATGACGGAATAATGGAAGAAGTTCCATTTCCATCTTTGCTTTATTAATTCTGTGCTTCATTGAAAATTCATTATCGTTGTATCGATCTCGAATTTGTTGTTCAAGGTCTTCCATACTTGACGGTTCGACAAACACACACAATGCATCTGGTAAAATCAATTTAATTTGGCCAACACCTTGTGCTTCTACGTCAATTAATACATTCTTACCAATACTCAAGAGAAACTCGATTTGCTCACGGCTTGTTCCATAATAATAACCATTGAATTCTGTATATTCTAAAATCTTCTTTTCCTTAACTTCTCTGACAAAACTGTCATGTGAAATAAAGTAGTAATCTTGCCCATCAATCTCATCATCTCTTTTAGGACGTGTAGTGAGTGATTTACAATAATTTAAGTCTAGTTCTTTATCTTCTAACAAAGCTCGAACAATTGGTTTTTTACCAACACTGCTGGCACCAGTTAAAACAATAACATACGGTTTTTTCATAGTGTCCTCCTATTTAACTAAATGGATATGGTCTCTGCCTTTTGCAAGGTAGATACACTTATCACCATCAAAGGCAATGGTTTCTTCAGTGAATACATATAAATCTTTACTACTGAATTCAGGTACAAGACGTTTTGTATTTAACTCAAGTGCGTAACATGTATTCTTGTAAAGTGGATAATCACCTTTAACTTTTATTTCTTTTTGTTCATTAAACAAACCAATTGTAGGTCCTGGACCATGTCCATAATGACCAATTGGATGAGTATATAACATTGGTGTAATACCTTCTGCTTTGGCTTGATTTACTGAATTTGTAAATATTTCATTCCCTGTTCTTCCTTCAATGAAATTCTCACATACAATATCTTGGAAATGATTGTTTTCTTTAAAGGCTGTCATTAAATAGTCCGGAACCTCAGTTTCACCAATTTGCGGAACATAGGCTAGACGTTGATGATCTGTGCATAGTCCAAGATAAATCAAACCGAAGTCAACATGGAGTAAATCGCCTCTTTCAATTGTCACATCATCATAAATAGGTCCAGAATCTTTACGTTGTAAATCAATTGTTGGCGGGAACCAAAATGGTAATCCTAAACGATTTACTTCTTGTTTCAACCACCACTCTAAATCACGAGTTGTTGTTTTTCCTATTTCAATTACATTTAAAGAGAATCCTTCATTTACAATATCCATTGCAAGCTCGGCAATTTCTTTATAACGTTCTAATTCTTCTGGTAATCTTGTTTCCAAATAACGCAAACAAAGATTTTCTGCACTGACCACCTTATCAAGAATTTCTTGCGGCATTGCCCTAGCAAAATCATCATAGATTGATTTTGTTAATCCATCACCAAATGCATAATGACTGGAAAAGTTTAATCCGATTTTAGCTGGATTGATTTTTTCTATAAGTGCACGAATTGCATCAAATTGCTTTTCATCAACATCATTGAAAACTGATTCATAATATGGATCTAAATCAGAACTAGGTCTACCTGCATTGTATCGTTTAAAACCTTCTTTTGTCTTCGCAAAAATCAAACATGTTAATCGACGAGCTGTTGGAAATGATGTTGGTGTAAGAAACTCTAATATTGGATCTTCATTGTATTCTTTCGCAAATACAATCCACATATCAATACCTGCAATTTCCATAAGTGCTGGAATTTGTTGTAGTTTCTTTTCTAGCAATTCATCGATAAGTTGATATTGCTCCCTAAGGGTCTTCACTGTTCTCATATTATTATCCTTTCATTGATAATCGATTGGTTAAACCAATTAATACCGCTATGCATAAGAAGCATACAGCTGTTATTAGAAATGAAATTGATGGACCTAAATCATAGATAAATCCTGCAAACAAAGATCCACATACCATCCCTAATGAATTCACAGAACTATAAAATCCCATGATTTGTCCATTACTTTTAGGTGTTGTCTGAAGTGAAACAATTTGTTGTTGGAGTGGTGTTACGATCGCAACTAAAGCAAAATAGATTATTGCCACAACAACAAAGATAAACAATTCTTTTGTACCTGCCACAAAGAAGGCCACGATACTTGTTAACGCATATACATAGACAAGTGTTTTTTTAATCGTCGTATTTTTCATAAGCCACATACAAATCGTTACATTCGCAAGTAATGCAATAATTCCTATTACTGCTTTCAACAATCCGTTGTATGCCGGTAAAAATCCATACACATCTTTTATATAATAATTGAAACATTGATCAAATGCTGTAATTCCAAATGATGCAATGATAATAGCTACAAAAAAGATGACTAATTGTTTTGTTAAGTATTTATGTATTCCAATAAATGAAGCAAATGGATTGGCATTTTTTATAAACTCTTTTCCAGTTACTTTCTTTTTCTCATTATCAACATCCTTCAAGAAGATAAAGAAGAGTATTCCTGATAATGCAAGCAATAAAACTTGCGAACCAAAAAGCAATGGTATTGAGTAAGTACCAATTAACCCACCAATCAAATAGCCTAGCGGGCCACATACTGATTGAATTGTTGCATTAATTACAAGATTTCTTCCACGGTTTTCCAAGTCACATACATCAATAATATATGTAAGCTGACAAACACTAATTCCACCGATAAAGAATCCAGATATTAATCGCGCGATTACAAAATCGAATTCCGTATGCATACCACTCATAACCCATTGACCAACTGCGTACCCTACACAACATAAAGCTAACACTTTTACTCTTCCTATTAAATCACTCACCTTTCCCCAAAAAGGTGCAAATAAGAAATAAGTAAGTGACATTGACGCAAACGCTACTCCAAACATATAACTATGAAATTTCAAGTCGCTAATTAATGTTGGTGTTACTGGATGCGCAAAATTCGCCGCAAGTGTTTGTAGAATAATTAAAATAAAATAACGCTTTAAAGAAACTTTGGAACTCATAATCTCTTTAATACATTAACTAACACATCATACATGCGATCAAATGATTCAAGTTGAAGTGTTTCTTGTGGGGTGTGAACATGTTTCATACATGGACCAAGATTCGCAATATTTGGATTATCTAAAATACTTTCAAGTATTCCACATTCATTTCCACCATGTGCTGCAACCTTTTCCATTTCTTTACCCGTCATGTCTTTATATGTTTCACAGATAGTATCTCTTAACGGATTAACCTCTTTATAACGCCATCCTGGATAGCTTGAATCTGTTGACATTGAATATTCAAATAAATCACATAACTCTCTAATCGAATATGTCATTTCATCAATACTTTCATTGTAAGCACTTCTTAATGACAAATGAATAACAATGGATACATCATTGCAAGAAATAACACCAACATTCAATGATGTTAATGTAAGTCCTGGAATATTAATACTCTTTGAAATCAAGCCATTTGGCAATAAGTACAAGAAACGAATAAATTGTTTTGTATTAAATTTTGACATTGATTGAGTTACTGATTCTTCTTCAACCAATAATTTAAATCCAGCATCTGAAAATTCTAATAATGTGAATATATCTTGTTCTTGTTTTTTAATAATCGCAAGAACTTGATCATGATCTTTTTCTTCATATGCAATTACAGTGTCATTTTCTCTAGGAATAGCGTTATCTTTAGAACCACCTTCAATAGACACCAAACGAATGTCTACTTCTTTTTGAAGATGATATAAGACTCTTCCAATAATTTTATTACTATTTCCTAATTCTTTATCAATGCTGCCCCCACTATGTCCACCTTGTAAACCACGCACCATAATGCGGAGTCCCTTGGTGTGAACAGGTTGACAACCCATTGGTATCTTTATTTCAACACGTCTTCCACCAGCTGATGAAAGAAGTGTTTTTTCATCGCCACCATCTAGACTAATTGCATTCTTAGCTTTGAAGTATTCTGACTTTAAATTCATTGCTCCAAAAAGTCCAACTTCTTCTTGAACAGTAAATACGCATTCTAACGCTGGATGCTCAAGTGTTTTATCTTCAAGAATCGCAAGCATGTACGCAGTACCAATACCATCATCTGCACCTAGTGTTGTTCCATTCGCTTTAATCCAACCATCTTCCATTTCGATAATCTCAATTGGATCTTTAGAAAAGTCATGATTACTATCTTTATTTTTTTCATCAACCATATCCATATGTGCTTGAAGCATCACTGTCTCATGATCTTCATATCCAGGTGTTGCATCTTTATAGATAACAACATTGTACATATCATCTTGAATTACTTTTAAATCATTCTTTTTTGCAAATTCAACTAAGTAATCACTTAATTGTTTTTCATTATATGAACCATGTGGAAACTGACTTGTTTCCTTAAAAAAATCGTAACAACGTGTCATTATTTCACCCTCACTAGCATTAACTCTTGTTGTGGAGGAACTAGCCATTCGCATCCATCTTTTGTGATTACAACCATTTCTTCAATACCAATACGTCCACGAGATGTTTCAACACCTGGTTCAATCGTAAATACGTTTCCTTCGTCCAAAGGTTGATCAATTAATTCTGGACGGTTATATCGTGGTCGACGATTCGCAAGGATATATCCACCATCATGTGTTTCATGTCCTACTTGGTGCCCCAAAGCCGCATTCCAAGAATCATACCCTTCACTAACAACATGACTTCTTGCAATCTTATCAATTTGATAACCAGTTACTCCTGGTTTCATTGCATCTTTCGCCATCTTTATTGCATCGCGTACAGTATAGAATGCTCGCTTTACTTCTTCTGGTGCATCCTCTTCATCATCTTTTAATATGTAATACATTCTTTGTAGATCGCTACAATATCCATCTTTTGATACACCATAATCAATATTAATAACATAACCCTTAACGATCGGTGTTTCAATAATCCCCATATGCCCTGCTGGAACATTTGGGTCAACACTAACACCTGGACATTGAGATGGTGTCCAAGACATTCCATATCCATCATTATAGGCAACATCATGTAAATAATTGAATATGTCCAATGAAGTTGTTCCTTCTTTTAGCATTGTCGGAACGCTTTCTAAATATTTCAAAGCAACTTCAGCAGTATGCTTAATTTTCTTAATTTGTTCAGCGGTTTTTTGCCCACGTACTTTTGCAATTAAATTAACTGCACTTACAAGTTCTCCTTCAAATCCAACTTCTTTAAGTTGTCTTTCAAGTTTACATTTCATACCATAAGTTAGTCCATCAGCACTCGCATCATTTTTCGAGAAATTCAACCCCAATTTTTTAGGATTCAATTCTTTTATCTTTTTCGCAACTGGAACCATAAGATCCCCTGTATACGTTATTATTTCATCAATACCATCAATTAATTTGTATCCTTCTTCATCTAGTGTGCTTACAACCGCAATAATTTTATCTTGAGTAAAAATCAATCCTGTAGCGATAATGAAATCCATATCTCCTAATACAGGAAGAATAGGTTCACTCTTCATAATTGTTTCACGCCCTAATACACACCACGCATCAAGTTCGTTTTCTTTTAAAGCATTCTTAATAATTGGTAATTTATCTTTATTGAGTTCCATCCTAACCTCCTATGAGAGAAGAGGTGTTAATATCAATAACTAACACCTCTAAAATTTTTCCTTATTGTACTTTTGTATAACGGAAGTTAACAGCTCCATCTGGAGAAGTTTCGATTCCTGTGATTCCTTCACGTAATAATTCTGGATTTGTATATCCAAATAAAGGAATAATATAACCCATTTCATTTACGAAATAGTTTTCAGCTTCATGTAATTTTTCTAAACGTACTTTAGGATCGCTTTCAGCATTTGCTGCAGCAATTAAATCTTCATATTTTTGATCATCTACAGCTTTTGTAGTTCCTTGTCCTGCACGCATATACATTTCTAAATAGATCATTGGATCTAAGTAGTCAGCAGAGTTTGCATGACGAGCAAGTTCAAAGTTTGCATTTGTACGATCATCAAAGAATACACGTACTTCAGCCGTTTTTAATTCAACATTTACACCGATACGTTTCCATTGTTCTTGTAATACTTGTGCAACTGTTCTGTGTAAATCAGAATCGTTGTAGTAATAAGTAAGTGTTAATGGATTAGTTTCATCATAACCAGCTGTAGCCATTAATGCTTTTGCTTCATCAACATTTGTATCAGAAAGTTTTAATACAGCATCTTGTTCTTCACGGAAGTCGCCATTTACACCAGCCATTCCTCTAGGAATAAATCCGTGTAATGGATAATATGTATCACCTGCATCAATAATCGCAATTAATTCATCTCTATCAACTGCCATAGATAATGCTTTACGAACATTTGCATCTTGTAATGCTTCTGGTGCATTTGGTCCAGCATTTACAGTTACAAAGTAGTTAATTACATATGGATCAATTGTAAATAATTCTGGTTTACCTGCATATGTTTTTGCAGTTTCAGGAGAAGGTGCCATTGCAAAATCTAATTCACCTGCTTTAAATGCATTTAATTGTGCAACACCATCAGGCATAATTTTGAAAGTAATTTTTTCCAAAGTTACTTGATCAGCATTACGGTAGTTAGGGTTTTTAACCAATACGATTTCTTCACTAGCATTTCTTGATTCAAACATAAATGCACCACTTACTGGAACATCTTTGTTATCTGCCCAAGCACTTACTTTTTCTTCAGCAAAATCTGAACGAATTGGGTAAGTAGCTCCTTGAACCAATAATTGGTTGAAATAAGGAACTGGTTTTTCTAAAGTGATTTCTAATGTTTTATCATCTAAAGCTTTAATTCCTAATTCAGGTAATTCTTCAATTAATACTTGTCCAGCTGCATCAACAACTGCACTTGCTTCAGCTCCACCTTTAACTGTTTTAGTTAAGAATGAACCATAATATGCATCTGCAGATCCATAAGCAATTGAACGTTTCATACCAAATACAAAATCTTCAGCAGTAATTGGTTGCCCATCGCTCCAATTAGCATCGATAAGTTTATATGTATAAACAAGACCATCATCACTCACTGTGAATGATTCACAAAGTTCATTTTGAAGTGATCCATCAGGTTTAACTGAGAATAATCCTTCATACATTTGTTTTGTTACATAGTTACTTACAGCATCACCGGCAATAGCTGGATCCAAATAAGTTGGTTCTCCACCAATTGCAACAACCATCTCGTTAGCTGCTGTTCCTGTGTTTGTATTCGTACCACCAGTTTCTTCTTTAGGTGCACTAGAACACCCTGTAAGAATACCAACTGCTAATGCAAATACACCCATTAGTTTTAATAGTTTTTTCATCTTTCTTTCCTCCTAGTTTTTATCTCTCATATAAAAAGCAAGCAACTTCTCTTGATCCTACCTTCGTTAACTTAGGCACTTCGTTTGCGCATCTTTCTGTTGCATGTGGACAACGTAAACGAAATGTACAACCCGAAGGTGGATTGATAGGACTTGGAAGTTCACCTTCCAATACAATACGTTTCTTTGTTTTCGCAATTTTTGGATCTGGTATTGGTACAGATGACAAAAGTGCTCTTGTATAAGGGTGAAGAGGATTACTATATAAATCATCGCTCTCGCCAAGTTCTACAATTCTTCCCAAATACATTACGCCAATGCGATCACTAATATGTTTAACCATACTTAAGTCATGGGCAATGAATAAGTAGGCAACATCCATTTCTTTTTGAATCTTTTCTAATAAGTTAATAACTTGTGCTTGAATAGAAACATCAAGCGCAGAGATTGGTTCATCACAAACAATAAATTCTGGATTAAGTGCTAAGGCACGTGCGATTCCGATACGTTGACGTTGGCCTCCTGAGAACTCATGAGGATAACGACGAATGTGATCTGGCTTTAATCCAACAATTTGTAATAATTCTTGAACACGTTTTGTACGTTCTTCTTTTGTATCATAAATCTTATGAATATCCATTGGTTCACGAATAATTTCACCGACTGTCATACGTGGATCTAGTGATGCATATGGATCTTGGAATATCATTTGAGAAGCTTTACGATAATCTTTTAACTCTTTATTTTTCTTTGTCGCAATATCAACACCATTGAAGATGATACTACCTTCAGTTGGATCATAAATTCTTACAATACAACGCCCAAGGGTACTTTTACCACAACCCGATTCACCTACAAGACCTAAAGTTTCTCCACGTTTTATTGAAAAACTTATATCGTCTACTGCTTTAACATATTTTTTAGCTTGAAAGGCTTTTGAAACATCAAAGTACATCTTTAAATTTTTAACTTCTAAGATTACATCACTCATGGTTCATCATCCCTTCTTTTTGTAATAACCAACATGAACAGAATTGTGTTTTTGTTATTTCTGTTATCGGTGGTTCTTGATCCTTACAAACCTTCATTGCTTTTTCACAACGATCAACAAATGGACAACCTACTGGCGGATGTAATAAATCCGGTGGAGAACCTGGAATTGGTTTTAATTCTGTCTTCTCTTTATTTTCAGGATTGTTCACACTTTCAAGCAATCCGAGTGTGTAAGGATGTTTTGCTTCATAAAATATTTCATTGTCTGTACCTTGTTCAACAATTTTTCCACCATACATAATCACGATGCGATCACACATATTAGCTACAACTCCTAAATCATGAGTAATCATAATGATTGATGTATTTTGTTCTTTTTGTAAACTTTGGATTAACTCCAATACTTGTGCTTGAATTGTTACATCAAGGGCAGTTGTTGGTTCATCCGCAATAATTAATTTAGGATGACACATCAAAGCAATTGCGATAACGATACGTTGACGCATACCCCCAGAGAATTGATGGGGATATTGTCGAATTCTTTCTTGAGGATTTGGAATTCCAACCCGTTCCATCATTTCAATCGCTTTTTGTTTTGCTTCCGCTTTTGACATCTTTGTATGATTTAACAAAGGTTCAATTAATTGTGTTTCAATACGTAATACTGGATTTAAGAAAGTCATTGGATCTTGAAATATCATTGCCATATCTTTACCACGAATGGTTTGCATTATTTTTTCATAGGCTTTCTTTTCTGCTTTTGTTTTGTTTGTTGAAGAAATATCTTTTCCATCAAATACAATCTCGCCATTCATTACTGCACCGTTATCCGCAAGTAATCCCATGACACTAAACATCGTTTGACTTTTTCCAGAACCTGATTCTCCAACAATTCCTAATACTTCGCCACCATCGATATGAAAACTAATATTACGAACAGCTTGAACAGTTCCATCTTCTGTCTTAAATTCTGTTACTAAATTTTTTACATCAAGTAAACTCATTTCATATCCCCCTTACTTTTTCTTTGGATCAAGTGCATCACCCAATCCATCTCCAATAAAGTTAAGAGATAACATGGTAATACAAATCGCTGCAACCGGCCATATAACTTGAAGTGGATTCGTTTCAATTAATGACTTTGCATCACTCGCTAAAGTTCCCCATGAAGCCATTGGTGCACTAATACCAATACCTACGAAACTTAAGAATGATTCTGTAAAGATTGCAGATGGAATCATCAATGTTAATGAAACAATGATAGGTCCCATTGAGTTAATAATTAAATGTTTAAATAAAATTCTTGTACGACTTGCACCGATAACATAACTTGCAAGTGCGAACTCTTGATTCTTTAATGTCATAACTTGTCCACGTACAAGTCGTGCCATCCCAATCCAGCTACTTACACATATACCTAGTAAGATACTTTGCATGTTACTTCCAAATACTAACATGATAAGAATGACATATAGCATACTTGGTATTGAATATAGAATATCGATGATACGCATCATGAACATGTCTAGTTTTCCACCAACATAACCAGAGATACCTCCGTAGACAATTCCAATTACTAAACTTATTCCAGCTGCTGCAAATCCAATGGATAAACTAATACGTGCTCCATACAGAATACGAATGAAAATATCACGACCAAATTTATCTGTACCCATCCAGTGCTTTAGACTTGGCAATGAATTTCTCATTGCTGCATCAACACCATCATAAGAGTACGAACTAACGATTGGCCCAAAGATTGCGAAGAGAATAATAATTGTAATAACAACTAATCCCCCGAGCGCTAATTTATTTTGTTTAAATCTTTTCCATGCATCTTGAAAGTATGTTTTACTTTCAACCGCAATGAAGTCACTATTTTTTTCACTATCATCTAATTTTTCAAATAGACTTTTATCATATACTTGACTCATAACTACCTCCTTAATCCGAAATCTTAATTCTAGGGTCAACTAGAGCACTCAAGATGTCAGATATAATATTCGCAACAATGATGAATACTCCTAAATAAATTGTAAGACCCATGATTAAGGTATAATCACGATTATTAATACTATTTACAAACTCTGCTCCAATACCTGGAATTGAGAATAAGTTTTCTACAACGAAGCTACCTGTCATTAAGAAAGCAATTGTTGGTCCAGCATAAGTAATTACTGGAAGCAAAGCATTTTTCAATGCATGTTTTACATACATCGTAAGTTTGTTGCACCCTTTTGCTTTCGCAAGAACCATGTAGTCTTGTTTTAAAACTTCAATCATACTACTTCTCACCAAACGTGTAATAACTGAAATTGGGTAGAAGGATAGGGCAAGCGCTGGCATTACATAATGCAGTGGCGTCTTCAGCCCTATTAGTGGAAAGATCTTCAATTGAACTCCAAACAGCATCATTAAGAACAATGCCAATAAGAAACTCGGAACACTTACCCCTAGGGTTGCCAACGTCATAATTAAATTGTTAACCCATTTACGTTTTGTAAGTGCTGCAATCATTCCAAATGTTATCCCGACAACCATCGCAATGATAAAGGCAACCGCCCCTAATTTCATTGTTGTTGGTGCAGCATTGGCGATAATATCAGAAACCATTTTTTGTTTCTTTGAAATTGATTCACCAAAATCACCTTGAATAACATTTTTCATATAAATCACATATTGCTCTGGAATACTTTTATCTAAACCATACCGTTTATTAAGTTGTTCCATAACTTGTGCTGATTTAAATTTTTCACCAGAGAATGGACTTCCTGGAATCATCTTCATCATGAAGAATGTGATTGTTGTTAAAAGTAGCAACGTTACAATCCCCATGATTACACGTTTAGTCAAAAATTTTGCCATAGTTTTCTATCTCCCACGAATTACATATAATTCTGTCTGAGGTGGCACTAAGAATTCTGCACCATCCCTTCGACAAACAACATCTTCCTCAATTCCTACCACACCACATGGTGTTGGTACACTTGGTTCTAATGTAAATACTGAACCTTCTTCAATCGGTGTATGAATTTCTTCAAAACGATCTACACCTGGTTTTTCTGGTGCTAATGTTTGTCCCCCATCGTGTGCAAATGCACCAATGCTATGTCCTAAAGCTGAACCCCAACTTGGATATCCTTTTGACATCACATAGTCACGGGCAACTTTATCAACTTCAAATCCCGTAACTCCTGGAACAAGTGCCTTTCCTGCTAATGCAATCGCATCGCGAACTGTTTCAAATCCTTTTACAGCTTCTTCGTTTGGCACTTCTTCATCATCTTTTAGAATGTAATACATTCTTTGCATATCACTACTATAGCCATTCACAATAATTCCAAAATCAACATTTACAAGATGTCCTTTTTGAACTACGTAGTCCGGTGCCCCCATATGTCCACGTGGGCAATCAGCACCACTAAATACACCTGGGTTGCATGACTTAGGCCATGAATATGTCAAATTGCGTTTCGCTACTTCATTTTGGAAGAAGGCAAATATTTCCTGACAATTAACGCCCGGCTTAATAAAATCTTTAGCACTTTCAAATATTTCTTCCGTAACTTTACAAGCTTCACGAATACATTCGATTTCACGTTCTGATTTAACACCTTTGATTTTTCTTACAATCTTCTCGGCAGATACAATTTCAAACTTCTCGCCACTTAGGTCAAACGCATCTTGTAGTTGCATGAAACAACCAGTAGATAAACCATCACTTGCCGGATTTGTTTCTGAGAAGTTGAGCGCAATTTTTTTAGGTTTCTTTTGACTTAAGTAATTCCCTACACTGTCTGCGAATGAAACAGGGAATCCTTCTACATCATCAAAGATAGCCGCATGCTCATAACCATTTTTATCAATTGGGGTACATACACATTTACTAGTACCATCACTATTGAAAATAAGTGCTGTATATCCAATGAATTCATGATCACTGATGATTGTTAAAACTGGCTCAGTATTGGTAGCTGATTCTGTTCCAGCGATAATCCAAGTATCAATGCCTTGCTCCTTCATTACAGAAATTGCATTTTCAATTTTGTCTCGATAGAATGCCATTAATATTACCCCCATTTTGTTTAATTATCGACAGTATATATGAATTTTCTGAAACAAGCAACATATTTTCATGAATATTTTACATTCTTTCATAAATGAAATATTTTTAATCTTCTTTCATTTTTACTAAAATATTAAAAAAGCCCATTTTATTAGGCTTTTAGTGTTATTTTTAAGTTTTTTACAAAAATGTAAATATTTACATTTTAGTTATAGCGTTACAAAATTACCGTCATCAAAGACAATTATTTCATTCCCTGAACAAGATTTTGCAGTTACTTTCATATCATCACTTCCAAACATGAAATCGACATGAATCGATGAAAAATTAAGATTTACCTTTTCCCATGCTTCATAATCCGTTGCAGATAACCCCTTCAATGATGAAGGAAACCCTTTACCAAACGCCAAATGACAAGAAGCATTTTCATCATAAAGCGTATTATAAAATAAGTGACCACTTTGAGAAATAGGTGAATTGTACTCAACTAACGCTACTTCACCTAAATAATGACTACCTTCATCAGTCTCGATAATCTTCTTCAACAAATCAATGTTCTTTTCTCCACCAACTTCCACAATTCTCCCTTTTTCAAAGCGAATCCAAAAGTTTTCAATAAGAGCTCCACCAAGTTCTAGTGGTTTTGTCGCATACACAATACCATCTACACGATACTTATCTGGCGATGTACTGATTTCTTCAGTTGGGATATTTGCGATAAAGTCTATTTCTTCGCCTTCACGAATACCACCATTCCAACGGTGATTTATGTGTAGTCCGATTGTCAAATCAGTTCCTTTACAATTTTTAAAATGTAACGAATCAATTTGTAGAGTATTTAACCAGCTTGTATATTTACCCATCCTTCTAAAATGTTCATACCAATCTTCATTTGGATTATTGTCAAATTTTATACGACAGATATCATAAATTGCATCAAACATTTTGTTAAGTGCTGTTTCTTCATCATCTTCTGGAAATAATGTTTTAGCCCAACAAGTATTTGGGTAAGAAGCGATACACCATTGAATACCATCAGTCGCAATCTTGGCACGAATATGATTACGTAATTCATTTGTATATGCTTGTAATGCTGAAGAAGCATCTTCACTAACATCTTCAAACAAGTAAGGATAAGCTGATTTAATCAATAATGAACATGCTCCTTGGTTTAGATATTCATTCCTACTTTGTGCTTGCCACTCAGGAACAGTACGCAACTGTTCATAAGGCACATTCAACGCCCGTTCTTTATCCACATAACTATCATTATAAAAAACAATGACATCTTTTGCTTTTTTCTCAAATGCAACCTCGGTAATTTTTTGTACAAGTGGATACGCATCCACCGGAGCCTCAACAATGAGATATTGATTTTCCTTTACATGAACACCCATCTCAACAAGTAAACGAGCATATTTTTCTAATCTAGTCATGGTCTTTCACCAAATCATTTAAAGCCATCTCTAAACGATCTAATCCTTCTTTTAGTATTTCAAAGCTTGTAGAGAAACAAATACGCACATGACCTTCGGCACCAGGACCAAAGAATTTTACAGTCCCCGGAACCAACGCAAGCTTCGCGTGTTCTTTTAAATAATCTACAAACTCCTCAGAACCCATTTTCGTTTCCGTAATATTTGGAAACAACAAATAAGTTGCTTCTGGTTTATGACAATGAATTAATGGCATTTTAGCTATACGTTCTAAAGCATAGTCACGATTCTTTTTCAAATAGTCGACAAATTCATCTGTCCAGTAATAACATTTTTCAACACACGTTTGCATCGCTATTTGCGAAAGTGATGTAATACCACCTGCCGTACTCATGACGAATGAATTATCAATGCACTTTTGAAAAACTTCATCATTATGCGTATACAAAATACCAGCACGAAGCCCTGCTATTCCAAATGCTTTTGAAAATCCATAAACGCTCACAATCTTTTGATCCATTTCACTATCTAAATTAAGTATTGATTGAAATTGTTTTTCTGGATATACAATATCCGACCAAATTTCATCATTCATAATCCATAGATCGTATTTCTTTGCTAATGCTAATAAGAATTCTAAGTCTTCTTTGGTATACATATACCCCAACGGATTGTGCGGATTACATAATGTTAGCATTCTTGTTTTATTTGTAATATAAGATTCTACATGAGATAAATCAATGTTTGTTCCATTAAATTTCATCGGCACAAAAACCGGCGTTGCTTTCGCAGATAAGATGGCATCTTTAAACAAATAATCTTGAGGATCAAATACAATTGCCTCATCACCTTCATTTAATAATGTTTGTGTTGTCACAAACATTGCCCGTGCCGCTGAGTCAATCGGCAAAATATTAGAGGGTGCAATCATTTCATTTTTTCTTTCTTTAAGCGCCTTTGAAATTGCCTCACACACACCAGGAAGACCTAGTTTAGGTGTATATGATAAATAACCATCTTGAATGTACTGAATTAAATCATCTTGAATTTCTTGAGCGATTGGAAAATCTGGATCTGCTGCTGTAAGTGGAATAATTCCTTCTTCTACTTCTGCCCAACGATAATTAAAAGCTTTCTTCTTTAGTACTTCTAACTTTACTTTGCTGTGATCAAATACATTCATTACTTTTTTCCTCCACATAAATATATTTCAGGTTGTCGTGTTGTTAAATATTCTGTTTTGTCTTCTAAAATGATTGCCATATCTTCTTGACCGATGTTACCATCTTCAAAAAGAATATTAATATCTACTGTAAACACATTTTGAATTTCTAAGTTCGCCTCAACACGTCCTAAATATCTCTCCCAACGTGGCCCCATCATAACACCACCATCATGAGTTTCACGTCCAACTTGATGACCGAAACCAAAATTGAAATCAGGATACCCAAATTCTTTAACCACTTCACGTGCTCTTTCATCTGGTACATAAGCTGGTGTGTTTGGTCTCATCATTTTGAGTCCTTCATCTTGCGCATGTTGAATATTACGTAAAGCTTCTTGATATTTTTTAGGAGCTTCTTTTTCATCATCTTTTAAAACATAGTAAACGCGTTGAATATCACTACAATAATCATGCATCTTAACACCAAAATCTAATGTAACTAAATTTCCTTTTTTAACTTGATATTCTCCAGGTCCTGCATGACCCCCTGGTACCTGTGGCAACATAACCCCCGGATTATGTTTTATCTCCCACGCATTATCTCCTTGATAGAGCGAAATTCTTTCTTGGCAAAAACGATGAATATCAATTTGTGATTTACCTTCTTCAATAAAATCTTTCGCTTCTACTAGTATCTTTTCGGTAACTTTTATCGCTTCTTTAATCGCCCATACTTCACTCGGTGTTTTTCTTCCTCGTAGCTTATTCACAATTGAGGAAGATGAAATTATATCTCCTTGATAGTTTGCTTCTTTAAAATATTCTTGAAACTCTAACCATAATCCATGTGTTAACCCATCAGCAGCTACATCCATTGAATAATTCATCGCTATTGTCTTTGGTTGATATTTGTTTAAGCATTCAAAGAATTTTTCTTTAAAACTCTTATCATAGGTTAAAACTTCATCATATATTCCCATTTGTGACATACCATAAGAATCTAAATGCCCTGCCAAACAAACCACTTCATCTTTCGTTACAAAGATACAAGTCAAACCTCCAAACTCAAGTGTTGAAATCAAAGGAAGAACGGGTTCACTATTCATTCCTGTTTCTCTTCCAACGGTTAACCATAAATCTACATTCTCTTCTTGAACTATCTTTTTTGCCTGTTCGATTTTCTCTTTTTGTATCATTTTCTTATCCATACCTTTCTATACAAAGAGCTATTTTTCATTCAATTTATTTTATAAATTGTTGTGACAGTCACGACCCAACTTCCCTAACTGTCTCTTTATAAAAATTATTTACGACAATAATAACCTATAATTTTATAAATTAAAAGAACTTAATTTTACAAGAATATAAAAAGTGAGCTTTCACTCACTTTGTAGTAATGATAAAAATGATTCCCCATTTTGCGGAGCTTGCACTCCAAAATAGTCACACACTGTTGCCCCAACATCACTTAAAGATTTCCTTAAACCAATATCAATTGATACTAAGTTTTTCTTGTAAATCAAAAGTGGAACATTTTCGCGTGTATGCCTATTATGCCCAATATTTGGATCATTTCCATGATCTGCCATCACCAATAAAATATCATTATCATCCAATAATTCAATGATGGTTCCAATCTTTTCATCGGCAATTTCTAATAATTCTTTATACCATTTTGCATCTTGACTATGACCAGCTAAATCCGTTTCTTGAACATTGGTACATAGAAATCCATGTTGAATATTCTTTAATTCTTCAATCGTTAAATCTAAAACATCTTTTGTCGAAACACATGAAACTGACTTTCCTTTTTCATTAATTATTACATCCGCAACTTTACCAAACAGTGAAACATTTATTCCTTCACGCGTTAAAATTGTAGGTGCCTGTACAGAGTTATCCACCCCATAACCTAAATGTCTACATTCATATCCTTTTTCATAAGATTTAGATTTTACGGCATGAATTCCAATAAACGTGTCTTGGCGAGTTTCTTCCGCATTTAAAATATCTTCAAGAGTTGTCATGGTTCCACCAAAAGGAATGACACGATTTACTTGTACCACTTCTCGTACTCTCTTTGCGATTTCCAATTCTTTTTCAAACGAAAGAAGTGATAAAGGTGCTGTGCAATTATAAGCCATACCTAAATCCGCATCAATATTATCCGCAACTGTACAATACTTATCCACAAGTAGATAGCGAAGATTTCCATTCTTCCTAACTTCAACTTGATGACCACTTTGTAGTAAATGTTCCTTTACTTCATCAACTTTTTGTTGAAAAGGCATCGTCAACGGTATTTTAGGAAGCGTGCCCATGATTTCTTGGTGTCCCATAAATGTATCCGCACCATAATGCATCAATTCACTTTTACCAAATACCGCCTCCGCATTGAACTTCATGCATTCGCTTTCTTTACCAAAAGCATTCATGAGCCCTAGTCGTTCAAGGTTCGGAAGTTTTAGCCTAGGAAAATCATTTAAGATACTACCTAATGTACTACTAACTTCATCTCCTGGTCTTGCAACTTTCGCATCACTCATCGCACCAATTCCAAAACCATCTAAAACCAAAACGACAAATCGTTTCTTCATTATCTTATGTCTCCTAGACTATTATATCGCCCTATTATCTTAGGTTCATCGCTATGAATACCACTCACTAAAACAACATCACTTCTTGTCACAAAGATTTGAAAACGAAATGCCATAATCACTGGATCTCCAACATTAAACATTTGTTCAAGTTCAAAGTGATAGTCAATACTATCTAAAGTAGGTGGATTAACTTTACACCGCACAAGATTTTTTGTGACTAAAGCATTTTCCATATGTGATCGTCGATAATGACCACCCCCAAAACAATACGAATGTCCTTCTAGATTATGCGATATCTCACTGAGATATAAAACACTTGGTATTTCAGTTTCATCTTTATAAGCATGCAAGGGTGTTGTCCCTGTTAGTCCATGACCTGGTTCACCACTTGTAGAACCAACGCTCGCCATCTCATGGATGGTTGAAACACATGTTGTACTTGGCGTGTTTAAATTATCAATGTCAATTCCATGTTCACTTAGAATATCTTTTGCTTTTAATACAGTAAATAAATTTTCCGTTGGTTTATTTTCACCTTTAGATTCATCATAAAGAAAACATGGGAAGGAGGTGACGCCTTTAATAGTCAAATTTTCTAACTGCTTTATTTCTTGAATGACTTCATCTAAATCATCTAACATGAATCCAGCAGTTTGCCCACTGTAAATCAAATCATCTTTTCCGATAACGCGAATTAATATTTTTTGTATTTTATTCGCTGCTTTTGCACACGCATTTATTTCTCTCGCTTTATCAATTGTATATACTGTGAAATACTCACAACCATAATCAACCAGCTTTTGAATCATTGCTTTGGGTGGTTGAACTAAATGTCCTACATTACAAATTGGAACTTGGTGTTTCATCATTACTTCAGCTTCTTTAAAATCAACAACAACTGCTCCATCATACCCTAAACGAATTAATTCTTTTGCAATGTATGGATTTCTTCCCAATTGTTTCAACATGAAATACATATGCATGTTGTTTTTCTTTGCTTCAGCTAAAATTGCTTTGGCATTTTCTAGAAGCATATCCATATCTACCACGTAGGTATCGGGCATGATTTCATTCTTTGCATGCAAATCAATTGCCGCTTGTATTAATTGGGGATTTCTTGTTAATAACTTTTCTACAAACATGATGTCACCGCTTGTATACTTTCTTCTAAAATTCGTAAAACTGTATTCTTTCCAGCACGCATCGGATTAATGCGAATCATTCTTTTCTTCAACGTTGGATCCGCTTTTAGGAATGTCCCTGAAACGCGATAAAACATTGGTACTAATTCATACTTGGATTCCGCACCTACAGGATTTGGAGCTGCACCACGTTTCTCTGCTTCGACTAACACTTCTTCAGCAATTTCTTCGTCGAACTCTACAAGTAAAACTTTTGATTGAGCATTCGCAAGAAATGCATTCTTCACATGTGGAAT
The DNA here is from genome assembly GCA_964386325.1 of uncultured Erysipelotrichaceae bacterium. Taxonomy (GTDB): domain Bacteria; phylum Bacillota_I; class Bacilli_A; order Erysipelotrichales; family Erysipelotrichaceae; genus Anaerorhabdus. The sequence continues at coordinate 85,707 of CAYLQY010000008.1, forward strand.
TTTTCCACAATTCAATGTTTCAACTAATAACTCATTTTGTTCTGCTTGGATTGCAAGAGCTACTGGTGCATAAACTAAGCCCCGTAGTACTTCCATTGCTTGCCAACCTTGAACTTTGCTTCCACCAGAATAATTCATCTTTTCAACACGGTCAATATACATTTGTTTACCCACCAGAATCCCAACCCCTTCTGGTCCTAATAATTTAAATGATGAAAACCCTGATAAATCTGCACCGCACTCAACGCCAATTTTATCAACCTTCATTACCGCATAGTTATCATCAGTAAGAATTGGAACATCTTGATGTTTTTGAATTACTCCAATGACTTCTTCCATATCGTACTGATCATCTAATTTTTGTCTGGTGTACTGTATTAACGCGCCATCAATTTTTTCTGTCATTAAAACTTTTTCTACATCGTGTAAATCATTAAAATCTGCTTCTACTATTTTTAAATTCAATCCTTGAATTGATGTTTCCGTCGTTGGATAAATTGGTGCTTTATGTACGAGTATTGTCTGATTTGGTTTAAGCATTGAAAGTAGTCCCCAACGAAGCGCTCCAGTTCCAGCACCCGTCACAAGAATACATGCTTCCGCATTGAAATATCGTGCTAATACTTTTTCAACTTTCGCAGCAGTCTTCGGCTTATTAATTCCCGCAACTACACCTAAATCACCCAAGGATAATATTTCTGTACCATTAAACTCTTTACAAATTTCATCGATTAAAGTGAATTGTTTTTCTTTTGCATTCTCCAATGTAATTGATTGAAGTGGATATGTTTTCATAGCTAAGCCTCCATTATTTCTGTAAAGTTATTACACATAATTTGTTCTAGTGAATTTTCTGTAATTCCTTTTTCTTTCAACAGTGGCACAAAAGTGTCTATTAAATAAGAGAACCCATGACCACCATTCTTTTTTAAATGTGATTGTCTTGTGCAATCCATTGACATGAATAGTTGTTTTTCATAACCTAATTCTATAAGTCTTTTTATATATTCTGCTTGAATATCATCCGAGCAATATTTTTCTTTTCCAATGGTATCAAATGCAACATTCACACCCTGTTTTACTAATTCCAAAATCATATCAAAATCTTTAGCAAGGGCAACATGACTGATAATAACTTTTCTAAGATTGACATTTCTATCTTTGAAAAATTGTACCTGCTCGTTTGCGAAAGTTCCTAACGTTGTGTGTGTGATAATAATACAATTCGTTTTCGCATGTGCTAAACATGCTGCCTCAAATACTTTGTTTTCATTTTCAGTCATTTGATTTTCGCTTGTACCTATTTCTCCAACAATTTTAGCCCCACAATTCAAATCATGAATCATGACTTGTACTAGTTGTTCAATTGTTTTTTCATTCACTTCACTAGGTAGAAAAGGATCTTTGTAGTAACCTGTTGAATTAATAATTTTGATACCAATTTCTTCCTCTATCTTTTTGTTGATTACCCAATCAACACCCATTCCATGATTTGAACAATCAACGATACGGGTTACTCCTTTTTCCTTTAACACTTTCAATTCATCAAGTGCTTCTTCATATAAATTCAAATAACAATCTTTATTATTTTTACCTTTCGATAAATCTAAAACAATGTGTTCATGTGAATAAGTAATATTTTCAAGCATTATCCCACCTCTACTTTATTTGCTTAGTAAGTTACATAAATGAATCAAAATATACCCTTCTTCAAAATCTTTAATTGCATGAATTACTTTCATTTCCGAAATAATTTCATTCGCTTCATTTCTTACTACTTCTTCAACAGAATCAAATATAGTTGCATCTAATTCCGCAATTTCTTGATTTTCTTTTTCTCTCGACAATACCATGGCACTGTGTGTTACAAACGTGTCCACCTTAGTAAGATCAAATAATTCTCTCTTAACTATCAGTTCTAACCACGCCTCTATAATTTCTCTATCTGTAGAATCGATAATTCCAGATTCGACTAATAAATCTAATTTGATCTTAATTTCATTCATCTTAAAAATATCCTTTTTTTATATATTTACTTAAATCTGCAAAATAACTTTCAATTAACTCATCTTCTTTTGTAGTTAATTTTTTTGCAATTGTCAGCATCTTCTCTATTTTTTCTTTCTTTGATTCACATATCAAAATATATGATGTCGCAAGTTTACCAGTTGGAACTACAATGCTTGTTGCCTTAACCATGTTCGCAACTTTGCTTAAACACTTATTTGCGTTTGCTTGAATCGCTTTTGTTCGATCATCGAAATGACCAAACACCGTATCACCAAATCCTTCAGTATCAATCGGTCCTTCAATATCAATCAAACAGTCATAGCTACTCAAGTGTTCATTTAAGAAACAAATCATTTCATTTCTTGAACTTGAAGAATTAGGAAAATTCATAGTTTCTTCATAGCCTTCAACTTTTTTACTCGCTAAAATTGAGTTTGTTTCCACTTCTTTAAAATCGGTATCTAATAAAATACTTAATCCTTTTTCAATGTAATCAATTTTTTTTGAAATCAATCCAATTGATGGATAGAACTCAATACCATCTGTTGATTTTCTGGTATATTTTTTCATCTCATCTTGTTCAATTAACGGACAGATTAAACCAATCAAGTTCAATGCCATTGATGGAGCTAATACTGATCCCCCTCCATCTGTTCCTATGCCTAAATCATTAATACCCGCAAACACATTGATTGCAGTACCACTTGAAGACCCTGTCATTGGCTTTGCAGTAAGGGGATTCATTAAGTTCACATCGATTGCTCTACCACCTAATGAATGCGCATCTAAAGTATGCAATAAAAAATTACATTGTTCTAATTTTTCCACAAGCGTTCTTGGAATTTGTTCGACATCCTTAACACCGATATAATGAAGTTCATTAATATTATTTTCATTAATCTTATCAACGACATTTCGAAAAACATAATTAACACTTTTGTATGGATTTTCTATTGCGACTAATGTCTTTTTAAAAAGCTCTTTACTTTTTTCTAATGAATTAGCCTTGCACATTTTTAAGTAACTCTTTCATGATTACAGGGATTACTGTATGAGCTGCTTCTGGCACAAATCCAAATGCGATTTTACCATCAGCAATTGCTTTAACGATTTCTTCGTCATCCAATACTTTACCAACCATCGCAACAGAAATACATTTGTCATAGCCAAGCATCGCAATCGCCATTGCCAATGCACCACCTGCACCCGTTTGACAAGAACCTAAATAGTAATCAGCTGTTTTATTTTTAACTGCCATTGCTGCTTGTAAGTCACCTAAAATTTTGACTTCTACTTTTCCTTCACCAAACTCTTCAATAAGTTTTGCATTTTCATTTTTACTTAATTGTCCACCTACGACTATTTTCAACATAATTTTTCTCCTTTTTTATGTATTTATTATACAAAGATAATGCAGCTTATGCTGCATTATCACTTATCCCACTAATGGAAATCCTACTAAGAATAATAGGTTAACTAAAATACCCATAGCTATTGTTACTACTGGTCCAACTGCCAATGGAATCAAGAAAGGTTTCTTCGCTGTTTTATTCAACATCCATGTCACCATTACTGCCATTGATCCAACATAACCAAGACCAATCATTCCCATAATAGAATTTGATGCAATGAATCCACCAACAAGTAATGCAACCTCAAGAATTTGGCTCATTGCATTTCTAATATGGTCACCCATTTCACGTAATGCTGGGAATGTATCTAATAACTTACCAATACTTCCAAGTACAAATGTTTCTAGTATTACTGTTAATGCTCCTGCAACAAAGGCAACTACAGCCAATACTACTGGACTTAATCCAAATGATGCCGCAAAGAATCCAACTGCAATAACAAAATATGAACCAGCTGGTGAGAATACTCCTGTAACAATCGCTGTTGTATAAACTAGTGGAATGTATCCGATTGCTCTAACTAACGCAACTAGTGCTGCTTCAGTAAATTGTCCGTTTAATGCTAATGGCCCTGAAATAACATCACTTGTTAATAATAATGTTGCTGCTGCAGCTGAGATTAATCCACCCATAACCGCAAATAATGGCCAACTCTTTTTAATACGTTCAACATTATTTGAGAACATATTTGATATACCTTCATCAGCTGATGCACGATCTTTTACACTAGCACCAAAGAAAATCATTGTTAATGTACCTGCTAACATTGCCATACCATCAGCATTCAATGTTAATTTAGCTACATCACCGATTGAGATGATACCAAACTTCTTAATTAATAAATAAGTTACAAATGTAATAACTCCTGTAATAATCCCTTTTTTCAAACCATGTTGATATCCCACTGCAATTACTGGGAAAACTGAGAATGTCGCAACAACAATTGTTGATACATTTCCTAAACTACCAAGGAAGTTAACTGGTAACATTTGGAAGAATGAGTTGATTGAACTCATTGCTGCTACTACTAAAATTCCATAAACTGCCCCAATAACACCTGATAAAATTGTTCCTGTTTTTGTATCTGGGCACCATGTACCAATAATGTCACCCATCAATAAGAATGTGTGAATAATGATAATTCCCATTGCAATTGAGTTGGTAAAACCAAATCCAACTATCAACCCAAAGCTAACCGCAAAAGATGTTGCAGCTAAACCTTTTCTATCAATACCTCCGTTAAAATATTCGGCAAATATTGGTCTAAATCCATCATTGTAAACTGCCAAACTCTTGTTTGCTAATATTGATGACAAAGCACCGATACAAGCCGCTAAAAAGTAATTCATAATATCCCCTTTCCAATATACCGTATTTAGTATATTCAACTTACATACATCATAGAGTACTTCTTTATCTTTGTCAACACGAAAAAATTACCCCTAGTAACTAGGCGTAATTTTACCTTCCAAGACTAATTTTTGAATATTCATTACTGTCTCAATATCAATGATTTCATTCAATAGCGAGATAATTTCTTCTTTATCTCTTCTTACAACAATAACAGCCTCAGTATCGGCTACATTTTCTGTTTTCACGGATACATAATTAATATTTACGATTTTATCCGTTACCTCATCTTTGTTCCATACTGCTGCATCAATATCCCCTTCAATAACACGAGATAGGATTTGTGAGTAATCTACTGGGATAAAATCTACTTTTTTTCCACGGCACACTTCTTCCGTTAATTCTTTTTGGTCAATTGAATCAACATCAATCCCTACTCTCATACCATCCGCTATCGTCTTTGCTTTGGGATTATTAAATATAACAACATGTTCGCTCAAGTAAGAATGCGGTCCAAAAGATTTTACAATAACAATTGAATCATTGGTTTTCATGAATTCATCGGCTGCATATTTTGACACAACTGCATAATCATAGCGATTTGTCAGTAACATCGAAATACGATTGCGTGCACCTCGCATATAAGCCATGCTTACTGGAATATTATAATGATTTTCCATCGCTACGATTAATCCCGATGCAAATCCCTCATATTTCTTAGAATACGGAAGTGGCATTGCCCCAACAATACTTGTAATATTCGCAATCTCTAAAAGAATCAATGTATTCTTCTTCACAAGGTATGTACCCATATGACCTCTTGATTCAAGCTTCAATGCTCCTGTTGTTTGAAGTAAACTCAATGAACTCTGTAAAGTTCCTCTTCCGATATCAAGTTTTTCACTCATATCTGTTACTGTAGGTATTTTAGATCCAACTTGGCATTTTAAAAACTCTCTTGCTAAACGAAGAGCTGCCAATCCATTTTTACTTAATAATAATTGTTGATAATCCATATATTTACCTATACCTTGGTATCATTATATCAAAGCAAATCTTCAAAAACAATTTTGTTATATTTACTTTATACTCCAAATTCCTTTGTTTTGCTCTTTTGCTACCTTCTCACCAAGTTGCACAACATCTGTATATTTATAATCATCATAAAGATATTTCACTTCCGCAAGACCTTCGCGAACAAGCTGTTCTTGAAGTAAAACACCATCTACCCAAATCCAAGCTAAAGTTCTACCATACTTATCTTCTTTCGCTTCTTCATATTCCACTTGAATTTCTTGGGCACCTTTTAATAATTTACACGTATAGTCACTTGCTTCTTCTCCATAAGGATCTGCAGGTGTATTTCCCTTCGCGATTTCTGGCGCATCAATTGCTAGAAAGCGAACCTTCTTGTCTTCACCACCAATATTAAAATGTGCTGTATCCCCATCAACACAAGTAATGAATGTGATTTGATCTTTCGGTATTGTCGTACTAACATATATTTCATACACCGAAAACAATAAAAACAGAATTAACAATATTCCTAAATATTTACTATTTTTCTTTTTCATCATCGCTTTTTTTATTTTCTTGCTTGTAATCATTTTTATCACCACTGACTATTGTACACTAAAACAAAAGTTTAATGTATGCCTCACAATATAAAAACTGGATTTTACTCCAGTTTCAACCTAATTCTTCGTTTGTTGAATAATATCAATCAATGTTTCTTTTGGTGCAGCACCTGGTAAATATCCTAACAAGGTTCCATCTGGTTTATAAACAAACGAAGTAGGATATCCTGTAACACCATATAAACTAGATATTGCTCCATCTTCATCAAAGAGGAACGTCATATCTTCATAGCCATTCTCTGCAATGAACTTTTCAATTCCCGCTTGATCAGTTTCTTGACCATAATTTGGTCTTGTAACTACCAAGATTTTAAGTGTCTCATCCTCTTTTTGAAGTTCTTGTAGAATTGGTAACTCCTGCTTACAATATGAGCACCATGTCGCAAAGAATGTTACAAAAACAGTATCTCCTTTGTAGTCCGTCAATGTATGACTTTCTCCATGTTGATCCTTTAATGTGAAATTATACGTTTCCATTTCATTACCAACCGTTTGAACATTATCACCATTATCAGGAGCCGGTGTTGGTGCTACAACTGCACTTTGTTTCTTGAGTGAAACAATCTCAGATGATGCATTCACAACCATCCACCCACCCATAATGAGGATTAAAACACCACCTATTATTACCGTATATCTCATGATATTTTGATTCTTCTTCAATAAATTCAAAATTTCTTCTGTAAAGATTCCCAATAATAGAAACATGAGTATAAACCCTAACGCATATGCAAAGATATAAAGATTACCAATCCATACACTGGTCGCATTAGCCGCTAAGATAAAGGCACTTGATAACATTGGACCAATACAAGGAGTCCATGCAAAACTAAAGAAGAAACCAAGTAAGAAAGCCTTTAAAAAATTCATCTTACTTAAATCCATTTTAATTGGAAGACGATACTCGCCCTCTAATAATGGAAATCTTAGAATTTTTAAATGAATACATCCAAATACAATTAACAACATTCCTCCAACCATCGAAAAGACTAATTGGTATTCTAAGAAAAATTCTTTAAATGTTGATATTGATAAACCTGCAATAAAGAAGATCATCGATATTCCTAATACAAAGAATAATGATGTAAATAATACTTTCGAACGCTTATAAACGATATTCCCATTCTCATCAGTTGTTTTTGCATCTGCAGTTAAATAACCAATATACAAGGGAATAAGCGGGATTACGCAGGGTGAAAAGAACGATAACATTCCCTCCACAAACAGCGTTACAATCGTTGCCTGTGAACCCATAAAATCACTCCTAACTAATTACCTCAAAAATGCAAAGTACAGTAATACAATAACACCTAAAATGATTCTATAATAGCCAAACACTTTGAAGTCATGTTTACGTACATAACTCATGAATGTTTTAATAGCGACAATAGACACCACAAAAGCTGTAACCATTCCTACAAGCAATAACACAATGCCTGCAAAATCTAATGCAACTTTTAACTTTAATAACTTCAACAAACTTGCTCCAAACATCATTGGAATCGCTAAGAAGAAAGAAAACTCTGCCGCAACTGGTCGCGCACACCCAAGTAAAACTGCCCCCAAAATTGTCGCACCACTTCTTGATGTCCCTGGTATTAATGCTAATACTTGAAATATCCCAATAAGCGCTGCTGTTTTATAAGTCAATTGACCTAATGAACTGATTGTAGGTTTATTTTTTCTTGATTCAATCCACAAGAACGCAAATCCATAAACAATTAACGTAATTGCTACAGTTACTGAATTATATAAATACTTATCAATCATATCATCAAATAAGAATCCAATAATCGCTGCTGGCACTGCTGCAATTGCAACTTTATACCACAAATTCATTGTATTCTTAAAATGTTCAGGATCTTTTTTACTCTTTGCAAAAGGATTCAATTTTGAGAAGTATAATAAAAGCACCGCTAATATACTTCCAAACTGAATTACAACCATGAACATATTCACAAATTCTGCACTCATTTGCATCGGAATAAGCTCATTCACAATAATCATATGTCCTGTACTACTAATAGGTAACCATTCGGTAATCCCCTGAATAATACCAAGAATAATAGCTTTTATTATTTCTATAAAAATCATATGTTCCCTCCAATTCCTCGCCACATTATATCATATTCCATGACGTAGTTTCTTATATTTTAGTAATCTTTTTCGAATAAATTAAGTTATAAAAAGCTAACACATCTGTTAGCTTCATCTATTTTCTATAGTTTTCAGTAAGTATTTGAACTCGTTTCAATAGAACCAATGCAATCACTGCTCCGGCAACTCCTTGTACAATGTTTGCAGGTGCAGCTGAAAGTGAAACAATTGCACTACCATACATTATCCACTCTGTCACAAAATAACCACCTACCATGATGATAATAGCCATAGCATATGCCGTCCATTTAATCTTTGGTCCAAATTTCGCAAACAGTATTGAAATTACTACACCTTCAACTCCTTTTATAATAAGCGTTGGTATTGCATATTGTGCGTAACCACCAATTACATCCGCTAAAGCACTTCCAATTCCACCCACTACAAATGCATGAAATGGATTCAATACTGAGCAAAATAACATGATCATGCTCTCACCTAAGTTAAAATATCCACCCAAACTATTTGGAACTTTAATATACATTGTTGTTACAAAAACCAATGCTGCTGCTAACCCTGTAAGTGTAAATTCTTTTAATTGTTTATTCATTCTCTTCTCCCACACAATATTTGACAATCTTTTCTGCTACCTCTTTACTACAAACCACTCGAATTCTTCTACCTTTGTCTTCATCTTTCAAAAATTCAATTGTACTTGTTTGTTTCAACATTTGAATAATTGATAAATCTTCATAAGGAATAATACATTCTAGTTCTTCTGTTGTAGGATATACCATCGCTTCAATCCGATTCAACAATTCATCAATTCCCTCATTTGTCTTTGTCGAAACATAAATACCATCATTTTTTGTTTGTTCATTTATTAAATCACATTTATTGTAGACATTAAGTATTGGAAGATGATTCGCTTCAATCTTTTTCAATACATCCATTGTCGCAATTTCATGAATTTCAATTTGCGTACTACTTGAATCAAACACTTGAACCAAACAATCTGCTTCTTTTATCGCAGACAATGTACTCTTAAATGCTTCAATTAAATCCAAAGGAAGATTTGATACAAATCCAACTGTATCAAATAATAAAAATTCTTTACCACTTGTAAATTGTACTCGTCTAACACTTGTATCTAATGTCGCAAACAACATATCTTTTTCAAATACCTGTTTCTCTTCTTGTGAATGATTCTTTTTTAAAAGAGCATTCATTAATGAAGACTTTCCAGCATTTGTATACCCAATCAACGCAACCATTGGTAAATTTGATTTTATTCTTTGAGCTTTTTGAATATTTGTTTGTGTTTGGAGTGCTTTTAACTCTTTTTTTAAGTTGCTGATTCTTCTTTCAACTTCTCTTCTTTTGAGTTCTAACGATGTTTCCCCTTTACCTCTGTTTTTAACACCAGAACCCCCACGTTGTTGATCACCATGATTGTCTGAGTAAATAAGTCGTGGTAGTTCATAGCGAAGTCTAGCCATTTCAGTTTGAATTTGCGCTTCACGCGTGCGTGCACGAATTGAAAAAATAGTGAGAATTAATCCTGTTCTATCAAATACATCACAATTACAAATTGTCGCAATATTACTAATTTGTAATGGAGACAGATTATTATAAAAGACAATATTTTCGATTTCTAGATTCTCACAACATTCATTAATTTCTAGTAACTTTCCACTCCCTACACACGTTTGTCGATCAACCGTGTCTAAATTTTGGATAATAACTTCCGCTACTACATAATTACATGCCTCACATAGGCGCTTACACTCTTCAATTTCTTCAGCAAAAACTGCCGTTGATTTAGCGGTGTTAACACCTATTAAAAGTACTTTTTCCATTAACACACATCCTTTCAACTTTTTCTAGTATACTACTAAGTATTTCAAAAAACCACTTTAGTTATGCTCAACCGCCTTAAGAATTAAAAAAATCATAGAAACATGCATTTTCCTTTGATTTTAAGCAAATTTACTGCTTTACTTTTCTAGAAATGTGCTAAAATTAAACCATGGAGGATATATTAATTATATGGCAGACATTACTAAAACAAAAAAAGTATTAGCTGAAGAATTAGCTACTGAAATGGGATTAACAAAGAAAGCTGGAAATGACGCTGTTAACTTCATCTTTGCTCAAATGACTAAAACTTTGAAAAAAGGTGGTACTGTAGATATTAACGGTTTCGGTAAATTCACAGTAAAGAAAAGAGCAGCTCGTGCAGGTATCAATCCATTAACTAAAGAAAAAATTAAAATCAAAGCTGCTAAGGTTCCAGGATTCAAAGCATCAAAAACACTTAAAGACGCAGTAAAATAGCAAAATAAAATGATAAGTAGAATAATCTGCTTATCATTTTTTATTGTATTGTTCATCAAAGTCTTCTACTGACATCGGCTTTGCAAAGTAATAACCTTGTATCAAATCACAACCCATCGTTTTAAGTAAGTCTACTTGTTCTCTGCTTTCTACTCCTTCAGCAACTGTTGTCATATTCAGGTTTTTTGCCATTTCAATAATACTTCTTACAATAGAGTATGCCCGTTTATTTTCTTCGTCACTCACTTTAAAGAAAATACCATCAATTTTTAATGTGTCTGCTTGAATTTCTTTTAATCGATTTAACGAAGAATAGCCACTTCCAAAATCATCAACAGAACAAGAAATTCCTAACTCATGTATCCGACTTATAAAGTCTATTATCCGCTGAGTGTCTTTATAAATAGCACTCTCAGTAATTTCAAATTCAATATATTTAGAAGGAACTTTATATTTTTGTAATATCGAAATATAATCATCTAAGAAATTTGTTTTTTCAAAATTCAATTGCGATAAATTGACAGATATCTTAACACATTTCTTACCCTCTTCAATCCATCTATTAATTTGTTTGCATGTTTGTTCAAAAATATAATGATCGAGATGAAGAATAAATCCATTTCTTTCAAAGAGTGTAATAAACTCATTAGGATAAATCATACCGTATTTTCCATACCAACGAACTAATGCCTCAGCCCCTACCATTTCTTCTGTATCGGTTGAGTATTTTGGTTGAAGGTATAATTTGAATTCTTCATTCTTAAGTGCATCTTCCATTAAATCTTCAATTTCTTTTTCACGCATTAATTCTAAATTATATTCGGGATTATAAATACTATAACGTGTTCGTGTGCCGATACTTATTTGATTACCCGAGAGACTGAATTTTGCACGATCTATCATCAATTGACAATTACACTCCGGATCTTCTTCAACATTTACAATGTAAACACCATAGTTAATAACAGGTGGACTAATTTCAAATTTATTATCACGTAAATTGTCTGAAAATTTATTACCCCATTCTTCAAAACGTTTTATTAGTTCATTTTCGTTTGTATAATTCAAGAAAAGGATAAAGTGATCCGCTGACATCCTACCAATCATCTCATCATCTGCAAGACTTACTTTAAAAATATCATTCAAAATAACAAGAACGCCATTTCCTACTTCTCTACCAAATAATTCATTCACTATTCTGAATTTATCTAGATTAGTATAAACGATAGCATGTTTAGTATTATGTTTTAATCGCAAATGATTTTCAACAGACAAAATGAAATGCTGTGTTGTGCTCGCTTTTGTAAGAGAATCCACAAACGCGATTCTTTCAATTTCTTTTTTACCTTTAAAGTAACGATAATAAAGCATAATTGCTAAACCCAAACCAATAAATATTACAAAACCTAAAAATATATATGTACTTGTCATGAATAACTTATTTTGAGCATTAACAACATCAACCAATACCGACACGACAAAATACATTTGTTCAGTACCTATTGGACTATAGGATACATACTCTCGTTTACCTTCAATTTCTAAGACGACATCACCAAATTTATTTTCACGAATATCATTCTTCATTTGTATAATTTGATTTTCATTCTGCACTGCACTTTTCTCGGCAATTCTAAAGAAGTTATGATCTCCAACTCCTGTAACATCAGTAACATTCGAAACAACCAATGTTCCATTAGGTGTCATAATATTTATCTTTGCTTTCTTGTCGAATGCATCAATATTAATATTTTTTTCAAAACTATTTAAATCATATACTGTAGATATACCGACAATCTTTCTTCCACTCAATGAGAAGTTATCAACCGCTTTGGAGAAAATTAATACTCTTTGATCATTTGCATCTGATGCCAGGAAAACGGAATTAACTCTTTCATCAATAATTGATGAAATGAATTTTTGACCCGTCCCCATTACCTCATCACCTTGTGATGTATAAATCTCGCCATTTTCACCAACCACAAAAACATCAATGAAATTCCACAAATCTTTTTCTCTTTCGGCAACGGCAAAGAATTTATCAAATGTTTCTATTTTCTCATCAACAGCACTCATGTATAGAATTTCTAAATAATTAAAATTATACTTTATTTCTTTCGCAACACTACTACTCATTTGATTCGATAACTCATTTAGATAATATCGATTCTCATCTTCAAAAGTAGTGTTTAAATAAGAAAAATATAAAAAACTAAGATTTGTTAAAATTAAGCCAAAAACAACAATAACTGCAAATGCAATCACTGTTGTTTTATTACTCTTCATTCTAAAATTAGTTGGTTGTTTCATGGGTATATTCTCTTTTCATCTTCATTATAGAGTTTCGTAGTATAAGATTCAAGGATTTCGATTTAGGTCTACCAGCCACCACCAGATGAGCCACCGAAGCCACCACCTGAGAATCCTCCACCGCCGCCGAAGCCGCCGCCTCCAAAACCACCACCGCCATTAGGGAATGATCCTCCACCTGACGAAGCTTTAACTGGCGGAATTGGATTTTGAACAACATTCATGTGACGAGTCATAGAATGAATCATATAGTAATTAAACATCATTGAATTTGAACCTACATACCATGTTGGTGGCTCTAATTCAAAATCTTTAAAATGATTACTCCATACATCACTTAATCCTAATGCATAAGCATACGGAAGAATATGATAGAAATATTGTGGATCTTCTTTCACTAACATATCTAAACGATCTTTTTCAGCAACACGAATGAATTCTTTTAATCCCAAAACTTGGCCAAAATATTTTACTCCTTTAGGTGTTCTTTTCAACATAAAGTTGGATATGAAACATATTAAAGCAGTAATCAGAAAAATTAAAATAAGCAATAAATGCTGATTAACACCGAATACAGTAATTGTAATGAAACATGCAAAGAATACGATTCCTATAACTACAATTCCACCAATTAATAAACCAAACTTACTTGCACTATCATCATGCCAACGTTGAACACTGATATTTTGAATACTTGATCCAACAAGGATAAACACCATCACGAGAACAAAGGCAATAATTGCACCCAATGAACTATATGTTGTTGTGTAAACAGCAATTGCCATAAAAATTGATAATGGAATAGATGCCAGCAATCCGACAATGGTGCGCAACGCAAATGATTGTGTTGTATAAATTTTGTTTGCTTTTAATTGAAAATATTCTCTAACCGCAATTTTTGATTGATTAAATTCATCATAAATATCTCCAGATAATTCAGATGCAGTTATCTCTTCTTTACTCTTAAACATACCCTTGAATAAAATTGTTTCATAATGATGTGCAGTTTCATCCAAGTCCTTAATCTTTTTAAACGTTAAATCTTTTTTAGATTCTTCGATTGTAATATATCCTTTATTAGCCCAATCAAAAATCAATGAAGTTACATCACGGTTGTCTACGCTACCATCAATAACATAACCAACCCCTGCACTACTTAAACCAGCAGGCGCTTTAAATTCAACAGTTTGAACAACTTTGTCATCCTTACCATATTTATAAAATAGTCCGATTGCACCAAGTAGAAGTAAAATCCCAAATCCTACAGAGAAAATGTACCATCCAGAATAAGATGGGAATACAAAATAATCTTCAGGTAAATCCAGTTTTACTGTTATCGCATTACCACGAGGAAGTGTTCCTGAATAACTACCTTCAATTACATTACCCTTTACTTGATAAGTCAAATTACTATCAGCATTTTGTCCATCTGTATAAAAATAAAGTTTACTTGCGTCAAAATCTTTTGGCATCGTAATTTTAAATGTTACACCATTTATATTCGTATCCCATTTATCAGAAATAATATTTTGATAAAAAGTTTGAATACCATTCAAATCTAAATCTTTCGCATGAATATCATATGAAATTTTATAGGTTTCAACTGGATCAGCATAATAATCTCCACTTCCTAGTCGAATCGCAATTCCATTCTCTTGACTATCTATTTCTTTATCCTGATTGGATAAAACTTTTACATTACTAACTGGAAATTTATAGTCTCGTACATACGTTTTTCCATCAACATTCCATGTTATGTCTTTATATACTGTAGGCACATGAATATATATACCATGGAGTCTTTCTCTAAAGCTAACATTCAACGTTTCTGTTACATGATATGTTCCATCTTCCTGTACAACAATTTGAACATCATAATGATCAATATCAAACCCTTCTTCTGCATACGTCATTTGCGTTGTACAGAAGAACATAAATACAGATAAAATTGTGAACACTATTTTTTTTATTCTACCCATAGTTTCCTCCTAAAAATAAAATATCGCATACGCGATATTTTAAAATTGAACTTTCACGTTTTCACGTTGCGCTTCGTCAGTTACTTCGAACATCGGTTTTCTACGGAAACCAAATATTCCGGCAATTAAATTACTTGGGAACATTTCACAACGATTGTTAAATTCTTTTACTACACCATTGTAGTATTTTCTAGAACTAGCAATTTCGTCTTCCATTTGTTTAAGTTCTGTTTGAAGTTGGATAAAGTTTGTATTTGCTTTTAAGTCAGGATAACTTTCAGTAAGAGCGAACAAACGTCCCATTACTCCAGCTAAACCTTTTTCAGCATCAATTTTATCTTCAATTGTATTTGCTGAAGCTGCTTTATTTCTTGCACTAATTACCGCTTCAAGCGTTTCACTTTCATGCTTTGCATAACCCTTTACAGTTTCAACTAAATTTGGAATTAAATCATAACGTTTCTTTAGGTAAACATCCATTGTAGAGAATGCTTCCTCAACTTTGTTCTTCCATGTAATAAATGTGTTATATGTTGATACTACCCAAACAAGCAATAAGACAACAATAACAATAAGTGCTATCCACATAAAATTTCTCCTTTTTTGTATAGCTCATATTATAGCACAAATCTAATCGAAAAACTATCGCATAAACTGTAGTGCTACCTGATATACAACCTCTAAAACACCGCAACAAATCATAACCAAAACTGGGTCTTTTTTAAACTTACGTAATAAAATCATCGCAAATATAAAATAAGAGATAGAACGTACTTCGATATTATTCCACGCAAAGAGAATTGTTCCACTTGTAAAAATTGTTGGAACTAAGATAATAATTCCTGCTGTCGCTATCATTGCCACAACTGCTGGTCTTAATACTTCTAAAACACCTTGCAAGATAGATAGATTTTTATACTTATTATAAAGCCATGCAAGAATCGTTACGATGATACATGAAGGTAAAACATTTCCTAATGTCGCAACAATTGAACCTGGTATCCCCGCAACTTGATTACCTACAAAGGTTGCCGCATTAATCGCAATCGGACCTGGTGTCATTTGTGAAATGGTAATTAAATCTGCGAATTCTTGTAGCGTAATCCAACCAAACTTATCTACAACCTGCGCTTGAATAAGTGGCAAAGCTGCATATCCTCCACCAAAACTAAATGCTCCAATTTGTAAGAATACTAAGAAAAGATCAAGCAATATCATATTTGCACACCTCTTTTCTTTTCACGAATGATTGTACGAACTACACCAAATAAACCCACCGTTATAATGATATAAACAACATTTAACCCAAACACATAATTAGCTACAAAGGCCAAAATCATAATTCCAATGAGTACAAAATCCTTAGTTTTTACAACATCACTTCCCATATCATAAACAACTGATACAATTACTGCTGCCACACCCGCTTGCATTCCTTTGAGTACTGATTGAATATACATATTTTGTTTAAATGACTCATAAAAAAAGGATATTGTCGTTAATATAATGAAAGGTGGTAATACTGCTCCTAATATTGACAATAGAACTCCTGGAATTCCACCCAGTTTAAAACCTACAACAATTGCCCCATTAATTGCAATTGGACCTGGTGCTGATTGCGCAATCGCAGCCAAATCCAGCATTTCTTCTTCATCTATCCAATGTAACTCATCCACAAACTTGTTCTTCAATAGAGTGATAATGACATACCCTCCACCAAAAGTGAACGCACTCAAGTATAATGTTGAGACAAAAAGCTTAAAATAAACATTTTTCTTCACGTTAAACTCCCCCATCTGTGCTTATTATAGGCCTTGTTTAATAATAATTAAAATACTATAATTCTATTATATTGATAGCCTATTAGCTATAAGGAGAAAATTATGACTATCCGCCATATTGAAATATTCCTAGCCGTTTGTTTAGCCAATAATAATATTACTAAGGCATCTCATAAACTGTGTATAAGTCAACCCTCTGTCAGTGTTGCAATTCAAGAAATTGAAAAAGATTATGGAATCTTATTATTCGATAGAATTGGCAAACGATTATTTTTAACTGAAGCTGGTCAAAAATTCAAAGACTACGCTTTACGTATATCATCTATTATTGATGATATGGACAAGCAATTAAGAAACTGGGATTCATTTGGTATATTAAGAATAGGTTCAAGTATAACTATCGGATCACAATTCATGCCTATCTTCGTAAAAGAGTTTGCATCACTTCATCCTTACGTTGATATTAGAGTATCAGTTGAGCCTTCTAATTTACTAGAAGAAAGATTATTAAGAAATGAAATTGATTTGGCTTTTGTAGAAACACCCATCCATGCATCTAGTTTAGTTGCAGTCCCTTTTTCTGATGATGAATTAACAATCATTTGTTCAAAAGATGCTCCCTTCAAAAACAATCAAGTATTATCTCTTGAAGAATTCAAGCAACAGAAATTCTTATTACGTGAACCAGGTAGTGGAACTCGTGAAGTATTTGATCAAGCATGTAAATTTGCAAAAATTGCTGTTAACCCTACTTGGGAAAGCACAAGTAACACTGCATTAATTAATGCAACAATCAAAAATCTCGGTATCGCCATTATCTCTAAACGATTGATTCACGATGCTTTATCGAGCGGTAACATCAAACAATTAGTTGTAAAAGAACTTCAATTAAAACGATCTTTCTTCATTATTCAACACAAAGATAAAGTACTTGCAACTTTACAAAAAAACTTCATTGAAATATGTAAATCTTCCCATCTCTAGATATTCAATTCAATTGCACTACTATCAATATTGAGATATAATGAACATGTTTCAAATGGGGTTGTCATGGTTTCGACAGGTTTACGTTTGATTTAAACTGCAGTGGAGTGGTGACCTTATCACCAAACAAAAAATAACTGGAAATAATAACAGATTATCTTTCGCTGCATAGTTGCCTAATTACAGGCCGCAGCGCCCTATCTTAAAATTGTCATTAGTTTTAATTTAGCGTACTTTTAATGAATAAGGTGAAATCTAGCTTGGTGATGGATCCCGACAACTCTTACAAGCAAATTCAATCATCGTTGGCTTGCTTCGTTGTGATTGTCTTACTAATAGCAAGATAAACTGTAGACGTTTAAATGTGGGACTACTCTTGGACCGGGGTTCGACTCCCCGCAGCTCCACCAATTTATGAAAATGCGATAGATATACTATCGGTTAGCCTTTTATTAAGGCTTTTTTTTATTTTATTCCTTGTCAAAAAGAATTATAATCAAAGATATAGAATTTTAATAAAACTAATTTCACAATTTATAATAAGTATCAATCATCTCTTATTAGTAAATTCAATATTTAGTGTTTACTTTCCCTCGCAGGGGATAGTTTAAACTAAATATAAGGAGGTTAAAATGTACAAGATTAGTCAATTCTCAAAAATATCTGGACTTACAATCAAAGCCCTTCGCTATTATGATAGTGAAGATATTTTAAAGCCATCAACCAGAAATGTTGAGAATCAATATAGATACTATAATGATGATGACTTGCAAAAAGCACAACTCATCAAACTATTAAGATCTCTTGATTTTTCCATTATGGAAATTAGAGAAACAATTAGTCTTGTAAACTCAGAGGATGATTTATCCCATATTCTTAGCGAAAAAATTAAATTAATCGAAATGAATATTTCAAAGGAAAAAGAATTATCTAATAAAATAAAATCGTACATAAAAGAATCGGTTGATAAAGAAAATCAAAATGACTACGCAATACAAATTATTGATATTAGTGAACAACTTGTTGCCTCAATTCGTTTCATTGGCCAATATAACAATCTTGATAAATATGTTCCTTTATTATATAGCGTAGCTAAAAATCAAAAAAACGGGAGACATTTCAATTGTTACTATGATGAAGACTATACCGAAAATGCCGACATTGAAATTTGTTTGCCTGTTAAAAAAATAATTACTCATGAAGGCATCGCTACAAAAACTCTTCCAAAAATAAGAGCCCTTAAAACAACACATTATGGAAGTTACGATACGTTGAAATATGCGTATAAAGCTCTTATTGATTATGCAAATATGCATCAAATCAAAACGTTAACACCTTCTAGAGAGATTTATGTAAAGAGTCCTGGTTTGATTTTCAAAGGAAATCCTAAACACTATATTACAGAAATTCTTTTACCTTTTGAAGTTTATTGAAAGGACAATAATGAAAAAAATAATTAGTAGTTTCACACCACTTGGTGGACAACACTGTATTACAAATTCTTTAAAACAAGTTTTTACTCATAATGGTTATTCTTTATCAGAAGAAATGATGTTTGGCTTAGCTTCTGGATTATCATTTCTATATATCAACCAAGAAAAATCTCCAATGATTAATGGACGAACAAAAGTATTCGAATTCGAGAAAAAACTTGCTCAACGATTAAACATCAACATTCAATGCAAAGCAGGAAAAGACTATCAAAAAACATTTAATCAAATTAAAACAATAATTGACCAAGACCAGTCTGTTTTAGTCTACGTTGATATGGCTTATTTAACATATCTAGACATGGACGCTGATAGTCACTTTGGTGGTCATGCTGTTGTAGTTTATGGATACGACGACGAAAATAAAATAGTATGGATTAGTGACAGAGATAATCATGATTATTCTATCCGCTCACCTAAAGGGAAAATAAACATGGATTATCATCTTGTTTCATATGAAGAATTCATGAAGGCAAGGAGCTCATCATTCAGACCATTCCCTGCAAAAAATAAATATTTAGTATTTGATTTTAGTACTTATCAAGCAATAACACCCAGCATTCTAAAAGAAGCCATTCAGGAAACCTGTGAATCTATGCTGAATCCACCTGCACATTTGCTAGGCATAGAAGGCATTCATAAATTTTCTAAAGAAATCTTAAAATGGAATAAATTCAGTAATGATAAACTGCGTATAGCTGGAATCACAAATTATTTTCAAATAAGCAAGGATGGTGGAACTGGCGGAGGAATCTTTAGAAAAATGTATGGAAACTTTCTTATTGAATCATCATATATATTAGAAAACGAAAGAATTCTTGAAATTGGAAAACAATTTTTAATCATATCGGACTCATGGGATGATATCGCCAATGATCTATGGGAACTATCTGAGAGTTTACATACTGATTTATTAAAAATAATTTCAAATAAAGTTCAAACATTGTATAACAAAGAGAAAGAATTATATTTTTCACTCTACAATGCTTTCTTATAATTATTGATAACAACCCTAAGAAGTGTATAGCCTCAATTATTAGTAAGTAAAACTTAGCTCTTTTATACGGATGAATTTCTACGTAAATAGGAATTCATTCTTTTAATTTTATCAAGCGTATAACTTTGGATATTAACCCTTCATTCTTTGATTTATTTTTCTTATTTGATATAATACTAAGAAGTACAAAATATTACGATGGAGATACTATGAAATATATAAATAAAAAAAGAAAAGGATTCACATTAATAGAGTTAATTGTAGTTATCGCAGTATTAGCTGTTTTAGCTTTACTTATTGTACCTAACATTACAGGCTACATTGAGTCTTCTCAAAAAGTAACGTGCCAAGATAATATAAATACAATTATGCGTGCATATAAACAGACAACTGCACTGGATACAAATGTTTCTCTTGAAGAAATTGTAAACAATACGGATGGTACTTACTTTGCCGGTGGCGCCGCTTGCCCTAAATCTCATAAAAAGTATGAAGTACTTTATGGCTATGGTATCTATTGTGATGAACATAATATTAGCTCATTTGGAAGCCTTACAGTTTATGATGAATACATCGCAAAAGAAATGGCTGACTTAAATAAAAAAATAAATGCTTGTGGAGCAAATAAACAATGTATTAAAGATATTCTTAGTGTTGAATTTAGAAGTAATGATATACTACGTGAATATATTTTTAAAAAGAATGGCAATACTTGGGAAACAATTGATCCAGAAACACTTAAGAATGCTGGAATGTCTGGAACATGGTACTACCAACCTTTCTTTGCTGAAGGAAGTTGGACTGAAATATTATTCGCTTCACCAAATAATTCTTCCTCTGCTGGATGGAATTCTGATTTATATTTCTTTGAAGGACAATGGTATAAGAAAAAGAGAGAATATAAATTCTCCCTTCCTTCATTAAATGGATTATCCACTGATGCAATTCGTAGTACATTTAATAACTCAAACAATTTTGAAAAAGTTAAGTAAAAGAAATAACTCACGTTATTTCTTTTTTCATTTTACTTTGTAACCAATAGATAATTGCGCCAATTACCAAAATAAGCAAGCCAACTGCGACAATTTGAAATGTGAATCCTGTTAATAAGTATGCACTTGATACTAAGGCAAGGATAGGAACGGTATAGCCTAGTGGAACTTTAAATCCTGTAT
This sequence comes from uncultured Erysipelotrichaceae bacterium, assembly GCA_964386325.1. Taxonomy (GTDB): domain Bacteria; phylum Bacillota_I; class Bacilli_A; order Erysipelotrichales; family Erysipelotrichaceae; genus Anaerorhabdus. The sequence continues at coordinate 107,266 of CAYLQY010000008.1, forward strand.
CCCCACCCTTTTTACGTAACTTCATCATTGCTAAAATACTAGGAACATTATGCAAGAACGAAATAAATACCGACAATGATATGAGATACATAAAATCACCACTTATTACTAAAATTATTGCTAAAGCAAATGTAATAATACTACTGATATAAGGAGAATCATATTTATTTTTCTTTAAAAATAAACTTGGAAGCAGTTGTTTTTCTGCCATTGAAGAAGCTATTACTGGAGCATCAAATGCAAAAGAAACCGCAAGCCCACCAATTGAAACTAACATCCCTACAATAATGATATTATAACCAAGTCCTCCCCAAATTTGTTTAAATGCCATTGCCGCTGGTAATGTTTCTCCAGATAGTGATGTACCTAAAATACCAATGCACACAAATGTAATCAAACCATAAAGTACAGTGCTCGTAAGAATCACGGTAACTAAAGCAAGAGGTATATTACGTTTGGGATTATCCATTTTTGCAGCTGCAACCGGTAAAAATGAAAAACCAATAAAAGCGTAGAATATCACACTTAACGCTTTTGCGAAATCTGTAAAAACAGTTGTAAAGGTATGCGTTCCAGCAGGTAGTATAATATTTAAATTCTCTGGTCTTACAAAGAATAATCCAACTACAATAAACAAAATGATGATTGCTAATTTTGTTGCAGAAGAAATATTGTTAAGAACTTTCATAATCAACGTTCCAAATAAATTTGCGATAAACAATAAAACCAGTATACCAACACCTACCAGATTATAGATCATTGGGTCTTTTAAAGCTGGTATTATTCCTTGTAAAGTGGTTAAGAATGCTGATGTTTCTGCAGCCAATATTGTAACTGATAAAAACCAAATACTGAGTCCTACTTCAAACCCTGAAAACTTTCCAAATGCTTTATATACATACAACCAAGCAGCACCATCTTCACTATATCGTGAGGCTAACTCGGCATAACACAATGCAATCATCAAAACCATGAAACTGGTAAATAAGATAACTAAAAGGCTTGAAACTGCCATATCTTGATATAACTTACCCGGCAACAAGAATATGCCTGATCCGATTATTCCGTTTATCCCTAATAAAAATATGCTTGTAAATCCTATTTTCTTTGTCATGTCATCTTCCCTTAGTCATTTAGGCGATTATCCTTACACATCTTTCTATAAAAAATGATAATTTCTTTATATCCACTTTACAAGTCTAATGATTTTAGCTTTAGCTTATATAAAATCTTGCCACAATCCATGAAAGCAGTTAGTATTGTACAAGTTCAAGATAAACATAAAATAAAGTTAGGAGAACAGTTATGATATCACTCTCAAGCAGGCAAATCGAAATAGTACAGTTTCTGATGCAAAAAACTGATTACATAACTATTGATGTCTTATCATCAATGTTTTCAGTAAGCCCTCGAACCATTCGTTATGATTTAGACCAAATTCGAGCATTTTTAGACGAAAGTAAAATAAACTTTGAGACTAAACCAAATCGCGGTTCTAAAATCAATGCTTCACCTGAACAATTATCACATCTTAAATCAATCTTATTTTCATCCAAAGTTTTAAGTCGTGATGACCGAGTTCTAGTTCTCTCGCTTTGTTTACTCATAAACCAACAAGGCACCTATGATTCACTTGCAGAATTATGTTCTGTTAGTAAGCAAACAATCATTACAACATTTGCACAAGTTGAAAAAAACTTTGCCGATTATAATATTGATTTGCAAAAAATCAAAGGACAAGGAATTGTCATAGTAGCTGATGAGTATACAATAAGAAACACATTTATTCGTCTAGTATCAAAATTATCTTTTGAAAAATGGTTATTTGATTCAATATTTTCTACTTTATATAAAAATCCAGAATTAGCTGAAGCAGTAGAAATTATTAAATCAATTGAAAGCGAAATGAAAGTTAGCTATCTCGATCATGAGAAAATCAAAATTATTCTTTGCTATTGCATCCATCGTTCTAATACTGGATACTCATTCACTCAAGGTAAAACTGAAAGTGATTTCCTAAAAATTAAAAATCAACCTGATTTTAATTCTATGATGAAGGCACTATCCCCTTTCCACTATAGTGAAGATGAAAAGATTTACTTTTGTTGGCTATTTATGAATGAAAAGAATACTCAGCTTGATAACAGTGAATACAACGAAGATAAAGAAGCAAATGAAATAGCTAAGTTCTTGATTGATAAGCTTCGTCAACTTCAACCACTTGATGAAGAAGTTCGTGCTTATTTCACAAAAGGATTATCGATGCATTTGAAAGTAGCAATCTATCGCATAAGAAATAACATTGCTATACAAAATGAACTTCTTGATCAAATTAAGATTAGTATTCCATTGATTTATGAATATACCAAGAATCAATTAATTGTTTTAGAGAAAACTTATAGCTTAGAATTTGATGAAAATGAAATTGCCTATATTGCCATGTATATTGCTTCTGCCTATGAGAATAGTTTAAAGGTAGATACGCAAATTAATGTATTACTTGTTTGTTCATTTGGTGTTGCAACATCATCCATATTACGAACACGGATTGCTCAAATTATACCAGAATGCAATATTATAGGTCCTTTGTCTAAAACGGATGCTGAGAAATATGTTCAACAAAATACCGTTGATATGATTATAAGTACAAATGAAATGAATTTTAGTTCTGTACCTGTAATTACTGTTAATCCACTTTTGTATCCTGATGACGTTGATTACATTAAAACAAGACTCTTTCAATTATCTTATTCGCAAATGTGTAATCACTTTCTACAATCATATGCAGATATTGATAAAGATAATTTATCAAAGACTTATATTCATGATTTAGTTGACGCTGACAATATTCAAATTGTAGATGAATGTGCTAGTTGGGAGGAAGCTATTCAATTAGCCGCAAAACCATTATTAGATAAGCATATTATTGAACCTAGATATGTTGCGAAGATGATTGATGCTGTTAATAAATTAGGAACATACATGGTATTAGTTCCTGAAACAGCCTTTATTCACGCTGGAACTGAAGATGGAATTAAACATAACTGTACTTCTATTCTTATTCTTAAAAAACCACTTACCTTTGGAAACAAAAACTCCAAGATTGTACGTAACTTAGTCATCCTTGGCATCAAAAATAAAGATGAGAATTCATTGCTTGATCTTGTTTATATTTTTGAAAAGAAAACAAATTTAGAAATACTAAAAACTGACCATATCACAAAAGATATTGTCTATGACTTACATGATTAGGAGGGTATTATGCAAGAAGTAATTAACATAAAAAATATTAGAAATCATATTGAGGCTAATACTTGGCAAGAAGCTATCCAAGAAGCTGGTAATCTTCTTATCGAAGACAATAAAATAACACAAGATTATGTTGAAAGCATGATTCATAGTGTCTATGAAATGGGTCCTTATATGGTATTAATGCCTGGGTTTGCATTAGTTCACGCAGCACCAAGTGAAGCAGTTAAAGAAAGTTCTATTTCACTAATTACACTTAAAAACCCTGTAACTTTTGGAAGTCCAAATGATCCTGTATCTGTCATTCTCTGTTTAGCTTGTGTCGATAAAACATCACATATGAATAGTCTACAAGTTGTTGCAGAGAAGCTGATGGTTGAAGGTATGATTCAAGAGCTAGCGAATTGTAATTCAAGCGAAGAATTATATTCGCTTATTAATCACAATTAGAAAGGAGGATGTCATGGCTACTATTAAGATTCAAACTGTATGCGGATTTGGATGTGGTTCTTCACTCATGTTGAAAATGAAAGTTGAAAGTATTATTAAAGAACAAAACTTTGACGCTGAAGCATTTTGTAGTGACGTAGGAACTTGTTGTTCAAATGATTGTGATGCTATTTTCATTTCAAAAGAATTAGCAGAACGCATCGAAGGCCGTGCAACAGTGCCTGTAGTTGTTATTGAAAACTTCATGAATAAAACTGAAGTTGAAGAGAAAACTATTAATTTTCTAAAATCATTCATTAAATAAGGGAGGAAATTCAAATGATGAGTATATTTAATTTTATTATTAATGAGATCTTCAATCAAGGAGCAATCTTCTTAGCATTGATCGCTTGTATTGGACTAATTCTTCAAAAGAAATCATTTACTGATGTTGTTAGGGGTACAATGATGACAGCAATTGGTTTCTTTGTATTAAACGCAGGTACAGGACTAATTACAGGAAGTTCAATCAATGGTATTGCAACTGCATTTAATACTATACTTCCTCAATCTGCTACACCAGCTTCAGTTGATATTGGTGGTACTTATGGTACTCAAATCGGTATCGTAATGGTGTTAGCATTCGCAATTAACTTATTATTTGCGCGATTCACAAAATGGAAATCTGTTTTCTTAACAGGTCATATGTTATATTGGTTCCCATTCGTATTCATTGCTGCTGGGGTTAATGCTGGTTTAACAGGAACTAAATTAATCGTTCTTGCAACTGTATTTACTGCAACATACATGATTGTATCACCTAACTTAATGCGTCCATTTGTTAAAGAAGTAACTGGTGATGATTCATTCACTATTGGTCACCCAACTACAATTCTTTCTGTAATATCTGGGCTTCTTGGTAAAGTTGTAGGTAATAAAGAACAATCTACAGAAAAACTTGTTTTCCCTAAATCATTAGGTTTCTTACGTGAAGTTTCAATCACTGGTTCAATCGTTATTTGCTTAACTTACATTGTTATTGCAATTATTCTTCAAGTAAATGGATTTGATCCAGCTGTTGTTTGGGGATATGCTGGTGGTACTACTGGTATCTTCACATATATCTTTACTCATTCAATTTACTTTGGTGTTGGTGTAACAGTTATGCTTCAAGGTGTTCGTATGTTAATCGGTGAAATCGTTCCAGCTTTCAAAGGAATTGCTGAAAAAGTTGTACCAGGTGCTATCCCTGCATTAGATGCTCCTGTTATCTTCGGATATGCTCCAAATGCATTAATCCTTGGATTCATCGTCGCAATGATTACTTCAACAATTACGATTATTTTAACAGCTGGTATGTTCCCAACTGTTATCATCCCTCTTACATTCACATGCTTCTTTGAAATTGGATGTGCTGCTATTATTGGTAACGCTACTGGTGGTATTAGAGGATGTATCATTGGTGCTGCTGTTTCAGGTATTATCATGGTATTGCTTGTTGGATTTGGTTCTTACTTCTTCAATAATACAATTCAATCATGGATGCTTGTTTATGGTGGACAAGACTTCTCACTATGGGGAATTCTTGAAGGCTTAGTAGCTTCATTTATTCGTTAATGAAAAGAAAGCATTCCTCGGAGTGCTTTCTTTCTTGAGATTCCTATTTATAATTTATTAAACAAGGAGGGTAATTATGAATTTTGATTATTTAAAAGAAATAAAAAGTTTAATTCATGAAATTGAACAAAGTGAAATGCAACACATGGAAGAATGCACACAACTATTAGCTGATGCAGTTATGAATAAAAATTCTATTTATATTTTTGGTGCAAGTCATGCTGGAATACTAAGCCAAGAAATGTATTATCGTGCTGGAGGATTGATGTTAATTAATCCTATCTTTGGTAGAGAAGTGTTACTTGATATTTCACCAATCACCCACACAAGTAAAATGGAAAGACTTGTCGGATATGGAACATCCATCGCTGAAACAGTTGACTTCAAAAAAGATGATGTATTACTTGTTCATTCAGTTTCTGGAAGAAATCCAGTTACAATTGAAATCGCAAAATATGCAAAAGAAAAAGGATGTAAAGTAATTGGTATTACAAACTTATCTTATTCTAAATCTGTAACTTCTCGTCATCCTTCTGGAAAAAATATGTATGAATATTGTGATGTTGTTCTTGATAATCATGGTGAACTTGGTGATGCTTGCGTAAGCATTGAAGGATTACAACAAAAAGTAAGTCCTACATCAACTGTTATTGGTTCTATTATGCTTAATACAATTGTCGCCGCAGTTACACAAGAGCTTGTTCATCGCGGTATGAAACATCCCCCTATTTTCTATAGCGCTAATGTCGATGGTGGAGATGAACTTAATCAAAAACTATACGAAGAATATAAAGACTCAATTCACTATAAATTCTAAAAGAAAGCTCAGTTTGGTTTTAACTTAAACTGAGCTTTTTTCATTAAATTACTTGGGTATTTTTAGCACCTAAACGAATTGCTAATTTACATAACTTATTTGCTTCTTGTTCAGAAGTTATCGTATTTCCAATTTCTTTTAATCCTTCTTCCCTTACACCAAAAGGTCGATAGCGCAATAATTTATATGTAGTTTTATCTTGAATTATTTTACTAACTTCTTCCACTGTCTTTTTATTTTCTTTAGGACTATTAGGTAATAAAACGGTTCTTACCTCTGTTAATTTATCTATCTTTACTAAATAAGTTAAATTATTTAAAACCATTTCATTGGATACACCTGTTAAGTATTCGTGAAATTTATTATCTACTGCTTTGACATCCAACATGACACCATCACTTAACTCTAACAAATCTTTGTACTTCCTAAAGTCATGAAATCCATTAGAGTCAATAAGACATGTTAAACCTTCTTTCTTCGCCTTTTTAAACAGTTCTAGAAGAAATTCCGGGTGGTTCATACATTCACCACCACTTACTGTTATTCCTCTTATAAATCCTTTCTGTTTACGTATTTCTTTCATCAACTCATCTGTCGACATCATTCTAATTTTAGGTGATGACATGTGCTTACATGTTTTTATACATGTATCACAATCAACACATTTCGTTTGATCCCAAACAACTTTCTTTTTTACAATAGTCAACGCCTTTGTAGGACAAGTTTTAACACAATCACCACAATGAATACACATATGAATTGTTTCAGGATTATGACAATATAAACACGTAAAAGGACATGATTGTAAGAAAATAGATGTTCTATTTCCTGGACCATCTACATTTGAAAAAGGAATAATTTTATTTACCGGAGCTTGTATCATAGTTAATTACCTCCACTTTATTTTATCATCTTTATAAATCAAACGTACATATTTTTCAGTATTTCACTAAGAATATATTATACTATTTTCTGTAGTTTATTTTATTCAGACCATAAAATATATTAAAAGCATATTTCTTATATTATAATTAATTTATTGGAGGTCAATTATGTTTACAAACGAACAAGTGCAAACATTAAATGAACTGGAACTAGAAGTATATAATTATGTTTTAGCAAACATGCACAAAGTCACTAAAATGAAAATACGTGATTTAGCGAGCGAAGTCCATGTTTCAACATCAACAATTTTGCGATTTTGTAGTAAAGTAGGAAGTGATGGATTTTCAGAATTCAAAATTCAACTTAAATTGTATCTACAACATCGTGATGTAATTCCTGTGTATGAGGATATTACAATGATACGTAATTTTTTGGATGATATTGATAAGCCTAAATTTCAAGAGAAGATAAATAAGATTGTTGATTTAATTCTAAGTCATGAACATGTAATCTTCTTTGGAATCGGTGATTCTGGTATTTTAGGAAAGTTAGGCGCACGTTTACTTTCAAACGTTGGTAAGTTTTCGCAAGTCATCGATGATCCTTTTTATCCTTTTTCGACAGATAATAGTTTGGTAATCGTTTTATCAGTCTCTGGAGAAGTTAGAGAAGTCATTGATAAGATGAAAATATTTAGACAGCATTCTTCAACAATTATTAGTATCACAAACACTGATAAATGCACAATAGCTAGAATGTCTGACTTGAACATTGCCTACTTCATGCCCTTTCTAAGAACATCTGACAATTTTAATTTAACAACGCAGGCTCCCTTAGTTATGATCCTAGAAATGATTGAGCACAAGATTTACGAAATCTTATCTAAAAAAACAGAATGTTAAGCTTTCTGTTTTTTTCATGGAACAATTTTTTTTCGATGCAACTTGTTTCCATTTGATTCGAAATTAATGACAACATTTTTTAAAGCGCTTACAATTACCTCGTGATGATTACTACGCGCGTACAAATCACAATTGGAGGATATGATGAGTCTTAATAAAGATTTTTTATGGGGTGGGGCAGTAGCTGCCCATCAGCTTGAAGGTAGTTATAATGTTGACGGAAAAGGAGTAAGTGTTGCCGATGTAATGACCGCTGGAATGAACGGGGTTGATCGAGAAATAACAGATGGAATACTTCCAAATAAAAATTACCCAAATCATGAAGCCATTCATTTTTATGAGAATTACAAAGAAGATATTCAGTTATTTGCTGAACTAGGTTTTAAGTGTTTCAGAACATCAATTGCATGGACTAGAATATTTCCACAAGGAGATGAAGAAGAACCAAATGAGTTAGGATTACAATTTTATGATTGTTTATTTGATGAATGTTTAAAACATAATATTAAACCAGTGATAACACTATCACACTTTGAAATGCCTTTTGCTTTAGTAAAAAAATATGGAGGATTTAGAAATAGAAAATGTATTGATTTCTTTGTGAAATTTGCAACAGTCTGTTTTGAACGTTATAAAAACAAAGTGGAGTATTGGATGACTTTCAATGAAATAAATAATCAAGCAAACTATCAAAGTGATTTTGCCACATTCACCAATTCTGGAATTGTTTATCAAGAAGGTGAAGATAGAGAATTTATCATGTATCAAGCTGCCCACTATGAGCTTGTTGCTAGTGCTAAAGCAGTAAAAATTGGAAGAGAGATAAATCCAAACTTTAAAATTGGATGCATGTTAGCACTTTGTCCAATTTACCCTTTCTCTTGTAACCCTACTGACATGATGGCATCTACTGTTGCGATGCAACGTAGAAATTATTTTGGCGATGTTCAAGTACGTGGAAAGTATCCAAACTTCATGTTGAAATACTTTGAGAGAAAACATTTTAATCTTGATATTACTGATAATGATTTAGCTCTTCTTCAACAAGGAACTGTTGATTATATAGGATTTAGTTATTACATGAGTTTCACGATTAAATCATCCGACAAAACTAATTTAGAATATAACGAAGCTGTTGATTTAGTTAAAAACCCATATGTACCTGCAAGTGACTGGGGATGGCAAATTGATCCACTTGGTTTACGTTATACGATGAATTGGCTTTATGATCGATATCAACTACCTATATTTATTGTTGAGAATGGTTTAGGGGCTTTTGATAAAGTTGAAGTGGATGGAAAAATCCATGACAGTTATCGAATTGATTATTTACGTTCACATATTCAAGAAATGATTGCGTGTATCGAAGAAGATGGGGTAGATTGTATTGGGTATACACCTTGGGGACCTATTGACTTAGTTTCAGCAGGTACTGGTGAAATGGAAAAACGTTACGGTTTCATTCATGTAGACAAAAATAACAAGGGTGAAGGAACTCTGAAGAGAAGTAAAAAAGATTCATTTGATTGGTATAAAGAAGTAATCACAAGTAACGGAAAAAAACTATAAGGAGGATAAATTAATGAGTAATTTTATCAATGACAAAATACTGCCAAAAATAATGGCATTTATTAACACTAAGGGAATGCAAGCACTAAAAGATGGAATGGTTTATTCTATGCCCCTACTAATTGTGGGTTCAATCTTCTTAATCCTATCTTTCTTCCCTTACCAACCGATCGTTGATTGGTTTGCTAGTGTTGGGTTAATACCCATATTTGATCAAGCATATGGCGCTACATTTAATTTGATGGGTATGGTGGCAGTTGTCGGTATCGCCTATACATATGTTAAAAACGAAGGATTCGAAGCACTTGGTGCTGGCTTCATTGCATTAGCTAGTTTCATATTACTTCAACCTAGTTTCGTAATATCTGGAACAGAAAAAGTAAATGGTATCATTAATAAAACATGGACTAGTGGTCAAGGTATGATTTGTGCTATTTTAGTAGGACTTACCGTTGGATTTATTTACACGTGGTTTATGAAAAAAAACATCACAATTAAAATGCCTGCAGGTGTTCCTAGTGGTGTTGCGAATGCCTTTGTGGCATTAATTCCAGCTGCTGTAATTATTACATTAGCCACATGCATTTATGCATTCTTTCAACTAGGATTACAAACAACTTTTGTTGAATGGATTTATCAAGTTATTCAAATACCACTTCAAGGAATTACAGATTCACTCGGTGGTGTTATCATCATGGCTTTCTTAATTCCATTTCTATGGTTCTTTGGTGTTCATGGTTCAACAATTGTCGGTGGTATCATGAGTGGAATTCTTCAAGCAAATGCTGCAGCCAATCAAGAAATACTAAATGCTGGACTTCCGTTAACACTAGCAAATGGCGGCCATATTGTTACACAACAATTTCTTGATCAATTCATCACTCTTACTGGTGCAGGCGTTACTATTGGATTAGTTATTTATCTTGTTTTCTTTGCTAAATCTGCACAATATAAAGAAATCGGTAAATTATCTGTTGGGCCTGCTATGTTCAACATTAATGAACCTGTATTATTTGGTGTCCCAGTTGTTTTAAATCCAATTTTGGCTGTTCCATTCTTTCTTGTTCCAATTGTAATTGGTGTTGTTGAATACTTAGCAATTTACATTGGACTTGCACCATTATATAGTGGTGTTATGGTTGCTTGGACAACTCCACCTATTATCTCTGGATTTCTAATCGGTGGATGGAGAACTGCATTGCTTCAATTGTTCTGTTTATTCTTATCATTTATCATATATTTACCGTTTATTCGTAAAGCTGATAAAATGCAAAAAGAAAATGAAATAAAAGCTTCCCAACAATAATTTACAGAAAGGAGAAACTATTGCTCAATAGTTAGTACTGTTATGATTAATATTTATTTATTCTGTAATGCTGGAATGTCTACCAGTATTCTTGTCAACAAAATTCAAGAAGCAGCAGATCAAGAGGGAATCCAATGTAAAGTTGCTGCATTCCCTGTTACGCAAGCTTCATCAAAAGGAAAAGAAGCAGATATTATTCTGCTAGGACCACAAGTAAGATATTTACTAAAAAAAGTATCAGATGAATGTCCTGATAAAAAAGTAGATGTTATCGATATGCGTGCATATGGAATGATGGATGGTAAAGCAGTCTTTGCACAAGTAAAAACTGTTCTAGGTTTATAATATGAATGGCTTAGAACTTATCAGCTTTCAAATTATTTCAGCTGTTGGTACAGCACGTAGTATGTATATTGAAGCAATCCGTCTTGCAAAAGATGGAAAAATAGAAGATGCAAATAAGTTAATAAAGGAAGGCGAAGAAGTATTTATTCAAGGTCATCACGCTCATGCTGAGTTAATTCAAAAAGAAGCAAGTGGTGAACCAAGTGCTATTACATTATTATTAATGCATGCCGAAGATCAACTTATGAGTGCTGAAGCATTCAATATCATCGCAAGAGAATTCATTGACTTATATTCAATCATTCATAAATAATTAAATAAAGAGAACTTATTCTAGATCAATTTGATCACAAAATAAGTTCTCTTTTAGTTTATTCTTGTATCTTAGTTATCCAACCATAATCATCTTGAATTCTTCCATATTGAATTCCTTTGAGTTGATTCAAGAGTTGATCTGCGATTCCATGTTGTAGACGGGGAAGAATAATTTCCTGATTCTCTCTTTTCATCATCCCTATTTTCGAAATAACGGCAGCTGTTCCACTTCCAAACACTTCCGTTAATTCACCACATTCTGCATATGTAAATATTTCATCACAACTTACTTGACGTTCTTCAACAGATATACCCATTTGCTTGGCAAGCGTAATAATACTTCGTCTAGTAATTCCATCAAGGATTGATGTATTAAGCATTGGTGTAGTTAAGATGCCATTAATCACAAAGAATATATTCATTGACCCTACTTCTTCAATATATTTACTAGTCTGGGCATCAAGCCAACAAACTTGATCAAATCCTTCCGTTTCCGCAATTACTGTTGATAATAAACTTGCTGCATAATTACCACCTGTTTTTGCTGTACCAGTACCTAACTTACCTACGCGATGAAAATGTTCTTCAATTTTTATTTTTACATAATCATCTTGGCTTTGATAGTATTTAGCCACTGGCGAAAGAATGATACATAAGATGTATTCTTTTGATGGATGCACACCTAATTCATTACCCGTTCCAAAAATAACAGGACGAATGTAAAGTGCGGTATCGTCACCTTCAAAAATCCATGCTGATTCTAATTGTACAAGCTTCATAATTGCATTCTCTACTTCATCTTCATCCACTTCTGGAATGCACATTCTACGACATGATTCATTTAGTCTTTTAATATTATCACGTTGACGAAATAATCGAATAACTCCATCATCACCACGATATGCTTTTAAGCCTTCAAAAACTTCTTGCGCATAATGAAGACATGTTGCAGCCGGATGCAAACTTAGATTTTGAAAAGGCTGAATAACAATTTCTTGCCATTTTCCATCTTGATATTTTGCGACAGCCATATAGTCGGTAAACACTTTACCAAACCCAAGCTCTTTACTATTTAAAGGTTTTGTCTGCAAGTTTTTATTTTCAATGATAATCATTTATTTACTTCTCCTTTGTTGTTGGTAACAATGTTCAATAAATCCTATGAACAATGGGTGTGGGCGATTTGGACGACTCTTAAATTCTGGGTGAAATTGTACCCCTACAAAATAATCACAAGTTCTATTTTCAATGACTTCAACAAGATTCTTATCGGGTGATGTACCTACAATATGCATACCCTTCTCTTCAAAACATTGACGATAGGTATTGTTGAACTCATAACGATGTCGATGTCTTTCATGAATGAAGGCTTCACCATAATAGTTATAACTTTGTGAATTTATATCTAGAACACAAGGATAACTTCCTTTACGCAGTGTTCCACCTAACTCTGTTTTACTTTTTTGATCTTCCATGATGTGAATGATTGGATAGTTTGTATGAGCATTAAATTCAGTTGAATTAGCTTCATCATATCCTAGTACATTCCGCGCAAATTCAATACATGCAATTTGCATACCGAGACAAATTCCAAGATAAGGAACATTTTGATTACGGGCATAATTTGCCGCAATAATCATACCTTCAATTCCACGTTCTCCAAATCCTCCTGGAACTAAAATTCCAGAACAATCTTGAAGAAGTTCATTCATATTGTCCTTCGTTAATTCTTCTGCCTCAATCCATTTAATTTCTATTTTAGATGCAAATTCATAACCTGCATGATTTAACGATTCAATCACTGAACAATAAGCATCATGTAATTTACTATACTTTCCGACAAGAGCTATTTTAAGCGTCATAGAGCACCGTTTGATTTTATTCAGCATTGTGTCCCATTCTTCCATATTCAACTCATTGAGCGGCATCTGAAAGCGTTCTAACACAATTTTGGACATACCCTGTTGTTCAAGCATCCGTGGAACTTCATAAAGATTAGATACAGTTCCATTTGTAATTACATTAGCTTGTTTTACATTACAGAAACTTGAAATTTTTGCCTTTATTTCATTATCCAATTCGCTATCACATCGGGCTACTAATATATCTGGATGAATACCCAATGATTGTAAAGCATGAACTGAGTGCTGAGTTGGTTTTGTCTTCAACTCATTTGAACCTGTTAAGAATGGAACTAAAGTAACATGAATAACAATTGTATCCTCTTCTTGTTTCTCAAGACGCAACTGCCGTATCGCTTCAAGAAATGGCAAGCTCTCAATATCACCAACAGTACCACCAACTTCTGTTATCACGATATCTACATTCTGATTTTCACCCACTTTTTGAATAAAATTTTTGATTTCATCCGTTATATGCGGTATGACTTGAACGGTTTTTCCATGATAGTCTCCGTTTCTTTCTTTTGTTAGTACATTCCAATAGGCTTTCCCCGATGTCAGATTTGAATATTGATTTAAATTTTCATCAATAAATCGCTCATAATGTCCTAAATCTAAGTCCGTTTCTGCGCCATCTTCCGTCACAAATACTTCACCATGCTCAGTAGGTGACATCGTCCCTGGGTCAACATTAATATAAGGATCTAGCTTTTGAGATAATACCCTATATCCCCGTGCTTTTAACAGCCTACCTAGAGAAGCTGCAGTAATTCCTTTTCCTAAACCTGAAACAACACCACCTGTAATAAATATATTTTTCATAAATATTCCTTTCACACAAAAAAGAGGTAACTAAACATAACGAACTTGAATTCGTTTTTTTTAATTACCTCTTTAACAGACGTTATTATATGTTAATTTTTTTATGCGGTCAACAATTATTATTCATACCTTTTAGAAGCTGTGTATCATAAATACTCGATACTTTATTAATCATATTATTCACAAAAATAAAAAAAGCAGATTTCTCTGCTTGATTAGAATACATGGTGGAGCTTAGGAGGATCGAACTCCTGACCTCCTGCGTGCAAAGCAGGCGCTCTCCCAGCTGAGCTAAAACCCCATGTATATTCAATTCGATGATGGTGGGCCTGAATGGACTTGAACCAACGACCTCACCCTTATCAGGGGTGCGCTCTAACCACCTGAGCTACAGGCCCGATCGTTCATCGAATGCTTTATAATATTATCATTTATGAATTAGTAAGTCAACACATTTTTATATATTTTCTTACTAATTTATTTTGTATTTTTTATCAGCTATTTTTATTTGTAAATATCGTCAATATCTCATCATTTATGACTCTCTTAACCTTAAATTTTTCTTGCATACTTAACTCTTCAACATTCAAATCAGTAACATAATCTTCAATATTAATTTTATTCACAACGAGTTTTAAATGATAAATATTCGATCTTAAGATATTCATTTCATGAGCATCATATTTTGATAGTAGATTTACATTAATAAAGTCTTTCATAGAATAAACTTCACTGTCATTGAAAAACTTTCTACCGACTGAATCCTGAATGAATCCACGAACATGGTAATCAATTAAAACAACATCAGCCTCTATCATCTTGACAATATTATTCAAAATAGCTAATGCAGAATTATCTTTTCTAACAATTTCTTCAATATCAATACGCATGACAACTAAGTTAGTAGCGCTATCTTCAATTACTGTATGAATTTGGATTTGATTGCAGTTTAATGTATTACTATTTTTATCTTTCGAAAAAGAAATCACAATGAACTCTTCATATAAATCCTTCTGTTCATATACGTGCACAATTTTCAATCCATCATTTTGTAGCACTGAACAAATCGTATCCATGATTTTCTTTATTGGATATGACTCCTGTAACATCTTCTTACCGTTTTCTTTTTCACCTTCAACATAAATAACCTTGTATAAATTCACACTAAGTATTTTTGTAAGGTTGTTTACACCTAAATCTTTTATAATTTCTTTCATCGTCTTGCCTCACAGCAGAAGAGTTCTACTTTAGTTACACTTTCGTATAGTTAATTCAGTTTGTTTTCAATGAATTGAATAGACAAAATGAATACAAATATGATAAATGCAAAAAACTTCTAGATAAGAATTTCTTCGCTCGATTATTAATGTTAGCATAGACTATTTACTAATTCAATCCACATGTTCATAAAACCAATATAACTTTTAGAACATAAAAATTCATTTTAACCAATTATTTTATAACTATATATAACTCACGATTTAATTAAATGAGTATTTAGCTAAATTAACGTATCCATAATAAGTATATCCTAAATCATCATATTTAAAGTATGCATCATCATCAATAATTTCATAAAATATTTCATGATTACCCTTAACTTCGATTGTTGTGAAGGCATCAAAATTACCCTCAATGAAAATTGGCTTTGATTTCGATACTTCTAAAATATAAACAAATTGACTATCCATAATAATAGGAAACATTATACTCTTACTCATTTTTCTCATTGAGGTATATAGCCAACCATTTTCTAGGTTATCAATACCTTGATAGTCAACAGCTTTTTGATTAAATAGATCAATTGCTTGTTGTCTTGGATTATCCAGTATAAATACCGCTCCAACACATAGTATTATTTTTATCGCAATCAACGAATCTTTTTTTACCGAGAAGAAATAGTTAACTAATAAAAAGCATCCTAAGAATAGTACAAACTTAAACGAAAATTCAAGAATAAAATTATAGAACTTGACTTGAACACATAAATTTACAATGAATACAAAAAGAATTGATAATAGTATCGTCAGTATGTTTTTTTTCATGATTTCTCTCCAAATCTTTCATCTATCCAAATGATAATCTTTTTTTCTTCTCTTTTCAAATAAAAAAAATCCCAACCATCGGTTGAGATTTGATTTTCTCTTTGATAAACGAAAGTATTCGATTAACGTTTTGAGAATTGAGGTGCACGACGAGCTCCCTTAAGACCGTATTTCTTACGTTCTTTAGCACGAGAGTCACGAGTTAAGAATCCTGCTGCTTTTAAAGCTGGACGGTAGTCTACAGATGCTTCAAGTAAAGCACGTGCAACACCATGTCTCATTGCTCCTGATTGTCCTGAATATCCACCACCTGCAACATTAATTTTAATGTCGAATTGAGCTAATGTTTCAGTCAATTCTAAAGGTAGACGTACATTCATTCTTAAAGTTTCTAATGGTAAGTATTCTTCAAGTGTTTTACCATTAACTGTGATAACACCTGTTCCTGGAGTCATGAAGACACGAGCAACTGATGATTTACGACGACCTGTGCCGATGTAAGTTACATTTGTTTTCTTTTTAGCTGGCATTTTCTTTCTCCTCCTTACCCTTTAATCTTTAGCTCAATTGGTTTTTGAGCTGCATGTGGATGTTCAGATCCTTTGTAGACAAAGAGATGACCACGCATAACGTTTCCTAATTTTGTATGAGGAAGCATTCCGTGAATAGCTCTTTCTACCCATTCGATAGTATATTGATTTCTCATAATACCAGTAGAACGAGTACGTAATCCACCTGGATACATTGAATGGTTATAATAATTCTTTTTATTTACTTGATCTCCAGTGATTTCAATTTTATCAGCATTGATAACAATTACATAATCTCCGCAATCAACATTAGGTGTATATGTAGGTTTGTGTTTACCTCTTATAACTGTTGCAACTTGCGTTGCAAGACGTCCTAAAGTACATCCTGTTCCATCAACAACATACCATTGACGAACAACTTCATTTGGTTTTGCCATAGTTGTTTGGCGCATATTCTTTTCCTCCTAAACCAATGTAGTTTCCGGGGCTACATTTGGCATAAGTTGCCGATTATCATTATATCTTTTTTATACCCTAATCGTCAATTGTTTTCTTAATAAAATCGTCTATTTATCGAATATTTTTAACTTTTGGTACTTATTTCCCGGAAAATTTTTTCTTAAACAATATTATGACCATTATTTCAATTAAAAAGCACTTAATTGTGCTTTATTTAGTATCATAATCAATTCTCATCAAGTATAAGCCCTGTGGCTCAGCATTTAACCGACAAACATCTTTATCCCTAGCTTCAAGCATTTCTTTCACCTGCACTGGTTCAAGCCGCCCACGACCTACTTCAATTAATGTTGCAGTCAACATTCGTACCATATAGCGTAAGAAACCTTTACCTATGTAACTAAGTCTTAGTACATTTTTTTCAATCGTAAAACGAATTTCTTTTACTTCTCTAATTTGATTAGGAAATTTTTCAATAGAATTTGCGCAAAATGACGAAAAATCATGTATACCTATTAAATATAATGAAGCTTCTTTCATCTTATCAATATCTAATTTATGCCTGCATTGATACATATAATTAACATTACATACATCATATTCACCAAGATTAATTAAATAATCATATTGTTTCTCTTTAACACTAAAGCGTGCATGGAAGTTTTCATCAACTTCTTCTACTGAACGTAAGAATATGTCTTTAGGGAGATATCCATTAATTGCCATTCTCCAACGATTTGCATCTAAGTAAAATGTAGTATCAAAATGAAACACTTGCCCATAGGCATGAACTTTCGCATCCGTTCTTCCAGCTGCTACAGCATTGACATCTTCATTACACACTCTTTTAATTACACCTTCAATGGTTTCTTGGATTGAATTATTTTTGTTTTGTGATTGCCAGCCAATATAATTTGAGCCGTCATAGCTCACAACGCATTTAAATCTTTTCATAGTATAAATGCATAAATAAATAATCCAATAGTAATCATTGACGATAATGTAAGAAGTGTAATGTCTTTTCCTTTAATTTTAAGTACTTTATAGCGTGTTCTCTCTTGCCCAGGCGCATACCCTCTAGATTCCATCGCATTTGCAAGATCTTCAGCACGTTGAAATGCTGAGACAAAGAGTGGAACAATTAATGACAAGATTGCGACAATCTTTTCTTTCATTGAACCTTCTTTTAAATCAACACCACGCGATGCTTGTGCACGCATGATTTTTTGTGTTTCTTCAATTAGGTCAGGAATGAAACGAAGTGCAATTGATATCAACATTGCGATTTCGTGAGATGGAACACCAATCCTTTGAAATGGTTTTAATAAGTCTTCTATCCCTAATGTTAAATCCAATGGTTTTGTAGTTGCGGTTAAAACAGTTGTAATCATAATCATCAATACTAAGCGTACAGCAATAAACAAAGTTTGAAATACTGCATCACTATAAACTGAGAATCCAAATATCGTAAATAATACAGTTCCTGTTTTTAATACCAATACATTTAAGACAAGTAAGAACACTAACATAAATAGCATTGGTTTTAATGCTTTCCAAATGAAATCCAATTTTAGTTTAGCTAGAAATACGACAGATAAAATACAAATAGCTAATACGCCATATCCAATCCACCCCACTGGGAAGAAGATGCTAATGAGGATAATTAACATTGCCATAATTTTGGCTCTTGGATCTAAACGATGAATTACTGAATCAAGCGGAATATATTTTCCTAATACAAAACTATTCATGACTCTTCACCTTTTTAGCAATCGCTTTTGCTAGTTCGTCAACACTGAAACAATCCTCATCTATTTCAATTCCACGTTGACTTAATAAATTTTTCATTTGAATAACTGCTGGTGGTAAGATGTTTAATTCTGTTAGTAAATTTGAACGTGTAAAGAACGACTTCACATCTTCCTTACAATAAATTTCTCCATCCTTAACAACAACAACTTCATCACAATAATTAAGTACATGTTCCATATCATGTGTAACAATTAATACTGTCTTATTGAATTCTTTGTTTAAGCGTTTAAATAATTCCATCATTTGTTTAGCGCCTTGTGGATCCAATCCTGCAGTGGGCTCATCAAGCACAAGTACTTTTGGATCCATCGCAAGAATTCCAGCTATCGCAACACGTCTTTTTTGTCCTCCTGATAAATCAAGTGGTGACTTAGATAAATAGCTATCTTCCAAATCTACAACTCTTAAAGCTTCAATTGCTTTTTGTGTTGCTTCTTCTTCTGGTACACCAAAATTCTTTGGTCCAAAAATAATATCTTTTAAAATTGTTTCTTCAAATAATTGATATTCTGGAAATTGGAAAACTAATCCCACATCTTTACGTAAACTCTTTAACTTCTTAGGTTGAACACTTGCTTCAATGGTTCTATCTAAAATAGTTATCTTTCCTGAAGTAGGAAGTAATAAGGCATTTAAGTGTTGGACAAGTGTTGTTTTTCCTGATCCTGTGGCACCAATAATTGCTGTCATTTTTCCTTCTTCAATATCCAAATCAATATTCTTTAATGCTGCATATGCAAATGGTGTATTAGCAGAATAAGTATGACTTACTTTTTCGAAGCGTATTGACATAGTTCATCCACCAACCCTTCCATTGTAATTGTTTCTTTAATCTTAACTTCGTTTGATTTTAGTGCTTTTTGTAATTTTAAGCTAAAAGGTATATCTAACTTCATAGATACTAATTCTTTTTCTTTTAATAATATTTCTTCTGGTTTACCTGTGAATACAACTTTACCTTTGTCCATCACAATTACATCATCACTCTTCGCAACTTCTTCAATATCGTGTGTAATGGATATTATTGTGATTGTTGAGTCTTCATGTAAATCATGAATTACTTTTTTAATTTCATCTTTGCCTTGTGGATCAAGCATACTTGTTGCTTCATCAAAAATTAAAATATCTGGTTTCATCGCAAGCACACCTGCAATTGCAACACGTTGTTTTTGTCCACCTGAAAGTTTGATTGGTTCACTATTCAAAAACTCCGTCATTTTTACTTTCTTCGCAAATTCATCAATGATTGGATCCATGTCTTGTTGAGGCACTTGATGATTTTCTAATCCAAATGCAATATCATCACGGACAGTTGAACCAATAAATTGATTGTCTGGATTTTGAAATACAATTCCAATTTTACTTCTAATTTTTTGTAAATTCTCTTGTGTTAATGGTAAATCATCAATAAGTATTTCACCCGATTTTTTTTCTAATAATCCAAGCAAAAGTTTTGCAATCGTACTCTTACCACTTCCGTTGTGACCTACAATTGTTGTATAAGAACCTTTCTTGATACTAAAAGAAACACCATGGACAGCCATGGTTTCATTATCATATGAGAAATCCAAATTTTTTACTGTTATAATTCCCATTTTAATCACCTCAAAGCCTTTTTATTATATACCAATTCCCCTATAAACACAAAGAAAAAGCGATGTCATCGCTTTCTCAGTAAACTATACTAAATGTGTTCTAATTCATAGCCTCTATATAGGCCATCAAGATAATTAACTTGATTTGAAACATTGTAGATTTCACTTAAAATCTTACTTTCTTCATTTTCAAAATCTAATACGATAAGAATATTTTGATTCTCATCTGTTCCAGCGATTTCATAATTCAAATCCTTAACAATATCAATGAAAGAAATTAAATTTTGAGAATCAGGGAATTGTACCTTATGTGTAATTCTACAAGCACTACCAATTTCAAATTCTTCATTGAAGGCTGCAAAATTATTGAATACTGCATTAATAAATTTAGGATTCAAATATGGATATAGAGTATTTATTTGATATACAGCCTCTGGGAATTCACCATCGTTTTGCACAATTGGTTGAGGTGCTGGTACAAACTCTTCCTCGCTAATTTCAAGACTATCATAATCTTCATCTTCATTAAGTGCATCATGTAAATTAATATCGCTTAAGAAAATTTCAGATGTATCATCGTGTGTATTAGAAAGCATTTGTATTTCATCTAAAACCACATCATCATTTATATCTTCACTTTCAGACAATTCAATTTCTTCAAGTACTGGTAACTCACCCGTCACATCAAATCCTACTGGTAATTCTAGTTCTTCAAGATCTTCAAGTTCAGCTTCATTGATAGGAGCTACATTCTCAAACACGATATCTTCCAATTTGATTGTTGGATTTTCCACAACATTGCCAAAGTTAATAATATCTATTTCTTCATGGCTTGGATTTACTACAGTATCAAATGGTTTTGAGTCAGATAGATTGATTAAGTCAATATCATCTTCCTCAACGTGAATTAAACGTTTCTTAAATTCTTCAAATTCATCTTCTGTTAATTCTTTTTTCAATGGCACTTCTTCATGATGCACTTCATCAACAAGTATTTCTTCAAGTTCATCACTATCGGTATTAAATAAACGTTTGATTTCATCTTCATCGATATCGACGAGTTTAATTTCTGTTGTTTCTTCAAGTGAAGGAATTGATAAATTATCGACTGCCATTGGTTCATCATCAATGGATTTAAACAATTCAGCTAAATCAATTTCTTCCAAATCTTCTTTTTGTAAATCCATAAAAGGATTAACAGGTTGAATAGATTGTCCTGGAATATCAATTGTATTTGTCATTGAACTACTATTTGCTTTTTCCGCAAACATTTTTGGTAAATCAAAAATTGCAGTTTCACCAAAATTTTCACTGTCATCGGCATACAGATTTAATAACTCTTCGTTAAGATCAGTATCCAGTATAGGCTCCTCTTCTTCAATCACTAGTTCTTCAACTTCTTGAGGTTCATCTACAGATAATGTTTTAATGATAGGTAATTCTTCCGTTTCGTTTTTAGTCATAAACGAAGGAAAATCTAACTCATTAAAATCATCATTAACATCGTCTACTAAACTCTCTAAATAAATCTCATCTGGATTAATTTCACGCATAATTGGTGCTGCAACAGCGGCACTTTCTAATGCTCCTTTAAAGAATCTAGGTAAATCAATATCTGATTCATCTTCGACAACTGAAACAGGTTCTTCTATCTTTTCTTCTACTTCTTCAATCGGTTTTTCTTCATCTAATAATACTTCTTCAGTTTCTACGTAATCTAAAGGTGATTCATGAATAAAAGAAGGCAAGTCTAACGTTTCTAAATCGTCATAGGATTGCACTGCAATTTCATCACTTGATTTCTCATTATCTTCTAAACCAAAAACACGAACATTGTCGCTATTTAAATCAATATGATGAAATTCTTTATTTTCTTCTTTTATACTATTTGTATCCTCGAAATGTTTAAATGGTAAATTCTCTATTTCTTGGATTGTTCGTACCAATTCTTGACTCTCTTCCTCAGTACGTAGTTTAATCATTCTTTTTTCATCATCATTATCATATGACTTCTTATTTTGTTCCTCTTTTAGTAAGTAAACTGCAAGAGCAGCGCCAGACGCTAACAATAATGTTGTTAAGAGACCTTTTTTCATAACCATTACCCCACACTACTATTTTATCATAGTTTTCCTTTATTCATAGTATAAACCTTTATTTAAAGCACTTTTTTAACCTCTACAACGGCTATTCCGTCACCAATATTTGGATAAAAACTAGTTTTTAAATTTTCATCCGTAAGAATTAAGTCTCTGAAGTTTTTAATTTTACGCACAAGTGCTTTAGTATTTCTACTTTTTGTCATTGCTGGGTTATCAACTAACCCATGAAAATTCAAGTTATCAAAGACAAAAACACCATCTTCATTCAAGTTTTCGATAAAATGATCCATATACTTTTTATACTGGGCTTTTGCCGCATCCACAAAAATTAAATCATATTTCTTTGTCGTTTGGAATATTGCTGCATCACAATGATGTACTACTATTTGATTTTCACAATTTTGCTCTTGTATATTTTTACGCGCTATTTCGATAAGTCCTAGATTTATTTCACAGGTATCTATCTTAATTTCAGAGTTAACCTTTGCCATACAAATAGAAGAGTATCCAATCGCTGTTCCACATTCTAGTATAGAACGACAATTTCGTTTCTTAACTAAATCACACAAAAATTGTATTCCTTCATCTTGCATAATTGGAACATTGTTTTTATAGGCATAATCTTTCATCATATTAATTTCACTCATGAAATTATTCTACCACCTTTCAAGAAAATAAAAAAGGATTCCATGAAGGAATCCAAGATTACCTGGCAACGAGCTAGTTTCACTATGGCATGCATAGCTATAATCGCCGCTGAAATGCTTAACTTCTGTGTTCGGTATGGGAACAGGTGTGACCATTTCGCCATCGCCACCAGATCTGAGAGACATTCTCTCAAAACTAAATAACAGATCCAGACACTTGCGTATCTTTCTAAAAAATTGTTGTGTTCGTATTTTACTCTTTGTGATTAAATCCTCGACCTATTAGTATCAGTCAACTCCATGCATCACTGCACTTCCATCTCTGACCTATCAACCTCGTCGTCTTCAAGGGGTCTTACTTTCTCAAGGAAATGGGAAATCTCATCTTGGAATTGGTTTCACGCTTAGATGCCTTCAGCGTTTATCCAGTCCGTACTTAGCTACCCAGCCATGCCACTGGCGTGACAACTGGTACACC
>CAYLQY010000009.1:0-106681 GCA_964386325.1 uncultured Erysipelotrichaceae bacterium
ATTTCCCTGCCGTTACCATTTCGATTATACTTTTTCTTATTCCTTTGATTTTATCATTTATTTTATCCATAATCTGCTCTCCTTGCTTAATTATTTTATCACGAATTATCTATTTTTATCCAATAAGGTGCTACCAATAATAACTTTGCCATTTATATGCAAAATAAATAGTAAATTCCTTTTGACTTTGATAGAATTAAATCAGAAATACTTTGCGAAAATTTTTAAATAATTTCCTAACCTATTTGCTTACTAAAATCAATATTTTTTCAATTACTTGAAAAAATTGGAGGGGACCTATGAATTTAGAACAAAAAGCATTAGAGTTTTTTGCATTCCTTGAAGAAAACTATTACTTGAAACGAGATTTATCTTTAGTTCAAAATTGTTTAAGCGATAATATTTCTTGGATTGGTACAGGTATTAATGAAGTTTGCTCAAGTCTTGAAGAAGCTGAGCAAGCCCTTGCGAATGAAGTTAAAGAATATAGTGGAACTTTTACAATCTCAGATTCTGATGTTAACTATGTTGAACTTTCTAGCAATTTATGTGTTATCTTTGGTTCAATTATTGTCACACCTCAATCAATAGAATTAGCAGAAGAAAACTTACGATTTTCAGTTGTATTAAAAGATGTGAATGATAAAATGCAAGTTGAACACATTCATTTTTCACACCCTGATTTAATGCAAGGTGAAAATAGTTACTTTACTCCTAAATCACGCATGGATAACCATTGCAATCTTCAAGAGAAAGTTGATGTTCGTCGTCGCCAACTTGAAATTCTTACAAAGAATATTCCTGGTGGTGCTCATCAATGTTTAGATGATGCTAGTTTAACAATCTTATCTATGAGTGACGGATTCTTAAACATGGTTGGTTATACTCGTGAAGAAATCAAAACTCTTTTCGATGATAAATTTATGAACTTAATTTATCCTGAAGATCGTGCTAAAGTTTTACGCGATATTCAAGAGCAAGGTCTTGATAAGAATGAGATAGAACTTGAATATCGTCTTTATCACAAAACAACTCAACCAATTTGGATTCTTGATAAATGCCGTCGTGTTGAATCTGAAGGAAAATCGACATTCTATTGTATCTTGATTGAAAATACCGAACGTAAACGTGAACAAGAAGCACTGCGTTTATCACTTGAAAGATATCAAGTTGTAATTAATCAAACGACTGATATTGTCTTTGAATGGGATGTTTTAAATGACACTCTAATTTTTTCAAATAATTTCATTAAAAAATTTGGTTATGATGCACTTTCAAGCGAGGTCTCACAGCGTTTAATCCTCACTGATAATATTCATCCTAGTGATAAAAAAAGTCTATCCACAATCATGCGTCAATGTCTTGCTGGAATTCCTTACTCTGAAACTGAATTAAGAATCAAAAAGGAAAGTGGATCATATCTTTGGTGTAGAATTCGTGTAACAACTCAATTCAATGACTACAAACAACCTGTTAAAGTAATTGGAATTATCGTTGATATTAATGATGAGAAGAAACAAAAACAAAAGCTTCTTGATCAAGCACAACGAGACCCCTTAACTGGACTATATAATAAAGCTGCTATTTGTTCTGTAATTGAATCTTGTATTAAAGACAATACAGATAATGTTAATCAAGCTTTGTTGATTTTAGACATCGACTATTTTAAAAACATTAATGATCACTATGGACATTTAACAGGGGATAGAGTTTTATCCGAAGTGGCTAAAGCCCTTAAGAATTCAACTCGTTCTACCGACTTTGTAGGTAGAATTGGTGGCGACGAATTCATTGTCTTCTTACCTGAAGTTACAACTGCCGATGCTGTCATCAAGAAGGCAAATGTCATTTTAAATGAAATTAGAAAACTTAGACCTTTCGCAACTGAAAAGCATTTGACTTGTAGTATTGGTATCTCTATTACATCTTCACCTGACACAAGTTATACCGATCTTTACCAACAAGCTGATGAAGCTCTTTACACAAAGAAAAGCGAAGGTCGTGATGGTTGTTCACTCTTTGATAGTCAATTACATTTAGATTTATATCACTCTTGGACAAAACTCAAAGCTGATGGTAATTCAAACAATAACTATGCCGAAAATTACATCATCGATCAAGGCTTAGCACAATATTGTTTCCGCACCTTATTCTCATCAGATGATTTCGAAAATTCTCTGACAAGTCTTCTTGAAATCATTGGCCGCTCATTCGATGTAAGTAGAACCTATGTATTTGAAAGTTCTAATGACTATACTCATGTCGATATGACATACGAATGGTGCAATGATGGAATTGAACCGCAGATTGATCGTCTTCAAGATTACTCCTATGCTGAGGATTTAGATGATTACAAGAGTAACTTCAACAGTGAAGGATTATTCATATGGTCTAAAAATTCAGAAACTGGTGTACATTTACAAGAATTACTTGAATCTCAAGGTATTAAATCAATGCTTCAATGTGCTGTTTTCTATAAAAACGATTTCCTAGGCGGTATTGGTTTTGATGAATGTATACGAGAAGATCGCGAATGGACAGATGCCCAAATCAATAGTTTTAAACTAACCGCAAACGTTTTATCTACATTCCTTATTCAACATCGTATGCTTCAGTATATCGAACGACTTGTAGAGAATAAATAATCAAACTAAAACATCAGTCTTTCAACTGGTGTTTTTTTAATCTAAAAACTCCTGAATGGTTTGCACAACTAAATCATGATCTTCATTGGGTTGTAAACCACTTACAGCTATTGCTCCTATGAATCCAGCGTTTTCCACATAGATTGGAAATCCCCCATGGATAACTGCATAGTCTTCAGATTCAAGCCCATATTTACTATTAATAAGTGATGAATCACCATTTAATTTATAATGAATAAATTTTGAAGCGTGATGAAAATACATCACAGTATTTATTTTTCTCTGAAGCCAATGGTCATTGTCTGGAATACACTTATCTGATGAAAAGTGAAACAACATTTTACCATTCGCAACAATTTCAACACAAACTTGGAGATCTTTTTCTATTGCATAATTCGCGATTTTTTGACCAATTCGCAATGCTTTTTCAGCATTAAAACTTTTGAATCTTAGTTTCTTTTCTTCTTCTAAAACAAGTGTCATTTCTTCAGTCATGAATTTCTCCTTTAACTATCTTCTCGATCATTTTTCCTACACCATCATCAGCACAACAATCGCAAACGTGGGTGGCATTTTTTTTGATGGCATCACTTGCGTTTCCCATCACCATATTTTTTCCACCTAGAGCAAACATGGTTGCATCATTTACATCATCACCAAACATATAACTATCTTTAATTGAGATATTATTTTTTAAGCAATATAGTTTAATTGCATTTCCTTTATTCGCATTTCGGTGGGTTAATTCAAATCCTTTAGTTGCATAGAATGCTTTTGTCATATCGAATTTATCTAACAATTCATTTAGTTCTATTTCATTATGATTATACAAGCCTAAGATTTTATATATTTTTTGGTTCTTAACTTGTTCAAGTGGACAATACTCAGTGAAGCTAACATTCTCTTCTTCTGATACAGGATAAACAAAGTTCTTTATTATCGTTTTATTAGCATAAATATGATTGATTGATTTGAATATTGCATTCACATCATTCTTTTCAAACAAGTCATATAAGCACGCTACATTTTCTTCACTTATGGGATGTTCAATAAGTCCAGATACATAAGCACCATTGAATCCAATCGTATCAATTTCACTTCCTATTTTATTCGCTAGATAATTTACAAATTGAATAGGTCTTCCACTTACAAGGACAACACGGTATCCATTACGAATCGCTTCTTTAATAGCTTCAATGTTTCTTGTTGAAATTGTTAAGTCTTTTTGCATTAACGTTCCATCTAAGTCGATAAAGATTGCTTTTTCCATTGTTCTAATCTCCCTGTTGTAAATTTAATTGTCTGCATAATTACAAATAATGCAATTGCTGAACATACCGATGTAATGAATTGTTTTGAAATTGCCCATGACGATAAAACAATAATCATATCTAAGATGAATAGAATTGTTGCTAAATCAACTTTTTTCAATAAAAGTCTTATCAACATTGCTAACACATCTGTTCCCCCTGTTGCACATTCGCGATAAATTGCTAGTCCAATCGATAAACCTACTAATAAGCCTCCTAATATACTCGCTATGACAATTGAATTCGTCACATGTATTTGCGGAATAAAGCGCAAGAATAAAGGCACCATAATTGTTACATACAATGTTTTTATACCAAACTTACCGCCGAGAAATAAAGTACTAATAATTAATAAGGGAATTGAAATACACAATGAAATGAGATCAACAGATATACTTGTTATTGTACTTGCCGTAATTGCTAGTCCTGTTATTCCTCCTGGTGTAAGTGCATATTCAGTGAAGAATAGTCGTACAGCTAACGCTGTTAAAAATGCGGATATCGTGAGATAGATGATATCTAATATTCTTTCTTTCATAACCCTCCTAAAAAGAAAGTCTAGTTAAACTAGACAGTCTGTTATTCTAAATTAAACTTCTTTGCCGCTTCATCAATCGCAGTACGACATTTTTTAAATCCTGCATCAATACCATCTGGATCTTTGAAAATTCCTGAAGAAAGTACAATAACATCTGGATTGCATTCAATTAATTTTTCCATGTTATCTGCTCTTAATCCACCATCAATCGCAAGCTCGCATTTTGGGTTTTTTTCATCAATTAATTTACGTGCTCTTTTTACTAAATCAATTGCACTTTTTCTCCAACCCCAGTTATCCTTACCATCAGTTTCATCAACCCCATGAGTAACAACATGAAGACGGTCAATATCATAAATTGATTCTTCCACAAAGCTTAATGGTGTATAACATCCTACTGTTAATCCTACTTTAAGTTTTCTTTCTCTACACCAGTTAATGATGTACGCTAATTGTGCTCCAATAAAATGTTCTGCTGGTAAAATAAGCATATTTGCGCCAGCTTGATAAATTTGTTCAATAAACATTTCATCCATACTCACTGTATAGAAATGACATTCAATTGGTAAATCTGTTTCTGGACGGATACCAGCGATAATTTGGTGTCCTCCCATCAGTTTCATATTTTGTAAGTCATGCATATCTGCTGCATCTGAATGAATGTAGTCAACACCTGCATCACTTGCTGCTTTTACTACATCGGCAATTCTTCCGTAGTTTACATGGGCTAATCCTGCTGAAATTTTAATATGTTTCATATTTTTTTCCTCCTATAAGTTACATATTTCATGTACGATTTCTAAAATTGTTTCTGTTTTTTCCATTGGCAAATGTCGCCAAATTTCACACTCTCTGATTCTATCAATTTCACTTTGTTCAAGATTGAATTGACTCAATTTAAATTCTAAACTATTTTCTTTCTCAAAGTTAGATAATACTTTATAAAAATCTTGTGCAGCTTCACTATCTTCTTTATCACAATAAGATTCATCAAATAGTCGGCATATCGTTGCGAACTTTGCTTGGTATTTCTCATGAGTATATTTTATAAATGTTGGATATACCATTGCCAAGGCTTGACCATGTGACAAGTTTTTAACGTAGCTTCCAATTATTTCGGATAATGGATGAGGAAGTGCTGCACCATTATTGGCTAGTGCAATTCCTGCATAGGTATCCGCAAGCATTAGTTTTTCGCGGTATTCTATTTTGTTATCTTCCAACACTTTAGGAAGGGTTTGCACGATGTTTTTAATCGCTTGTATTGAGAAGTTTTCAGTTATTGGATTCCCCTCATTTTTCAAATAAGATTCAAATGCATGGGTAAATGCATCAAATGCTGTCGATACTGTAATACTTCTTGGAAGGGTCATCGTTAACTCTGGATCAAGTATTGCTACATCCACAAAATTATCTTGATGAAATACGGTAAGTTTCATATTTGATTCAACATCAGTAAGTACACTGGCTTGGGTACATTGAGAACCTGTCCCGGCAGTTGTTGATATTGCAACTACTGGTAGTTTGATATTACTTATTGTCTCATATCTGCTTGCAAAATTATCATATTTTTCAAACATTTCTTGCCAGTTTATACATTCACTGTCAAAACATAAGCTGATCATCTTTGCAGTATCAATTGAAGAACCTCCACCCATCGCAACAACAACATCTATATTGTTGTCTCTTGCTAATTGAAGTCCTTTATCAACAGCACTTGTAGTTGGATTTGGTTCTACTTCTAGGTAACATGTTGTGATAATTTCATTTTCTTCTAAATTTCTAAGCACAGAATCAAACATTGGTTGTATTGCATCATTCATGACTGGTCCTACTAACAATACCTTATTACCATAGCGTTTTACTACTTCTGGTAATTGGCGGACTTTCTTTGCGCCAAAGATTAATTCTGTGGGTTGTTGATAATTAAAGTTCATAGGTTCCTCCTTCATGCTTTTATTATATCGTTTATTGATTTTTTCTCGTTTCGCCTGCTTACCGAAAAGTTGTGGTAAAAATATACGAATTAGTATAGTTTTACCACTATGTTAAGGCAAGTTGATGTTCGGTAGTTTTTACCATTTGTCTTACAATAATACTGAGGTGAACATTATGAAAACATACAATATTGGTATTTCAGGATTTGGCTTAATGGGTAAGGTACATAGTCAATGTTATTTACTCCAACAAATGAATTATCCCCAAGATTTTTTAGTTAACCTAGACTGTTTAAATACACTAGAAATTAAGGATGATAATCACTTATTTAACAATCAAACAACTTCTTTTAGCGAGTTTTTAGACAATAATCTAGATTTAATTGATATATGCACTCCTAATTCTTCACATTACAGTCAAGTACAACAGGCACTTGATAAAGGATTAAATGTCTATTGTGAAAAACCACTTTGTTCAACCATTGAAGAATCAATTTCCTTAGTTAAACAAGTACAATCAACAACTTTGCACAATCAAGTAGCACTTGTTTATCGTTTTATTCCAGCCTTCTCAATCGTTCGTGATGTCCTTGCTTCTGGACAAATAGGTACTCCTTTACACTTCTCATTCACATTACGTCACGCTAGTTATTTGCATCGTTCAAAAAACAATGAATGGCGAACAAATAAAACACAAAGTGGTGGCGGTGTCATTGTTGATTTAGGAATTCATGCCTTTGATATCATTCGATTCATATTAGGAGAATTTTCAACAATTGCTGTAAATTCACTTACTTACTCTCAAAACGAAGAAAAAGTTATGCCAACTACCGCAAATGATTGTGATGATTATTCTTCTTGTAGTTGTAAGTTATCGAACAATATTTTTGGTACAATAGAGTTATCAAAGCTTTGCCAATCCACAAAACCTGAATGGGTTCTTGAAATATTTGGAAGCAAGGGCTCAATTTATGCGGATGCTGATACCGCTAATGAAATATGTATTACAAGTTCTACAAATACGAAATCAATCCTTCGTGATTTATCTTTATCAGCTTATTCAAAAAATCTTAAATCATGGCTTAGTGGTTTCCCTGTTTCAAGAGAAATTGCTCCCCACATGGCTTCTATCCGATCAGTCCTTTGCGCTATTCATCTTAATCAACAGTTTGAAGGTGTTCCTACATTCTATGAAGCACTTGCCTCACAACTTGTCATTGAAGCCGGAATTGAATCGATTAAATCAAATGGAAACCCTATTCGTGTGAAACAAATAGAAGAGGTACTTAATGATAAATAATTTTGAAATTTATGCTGAAATATTATTATGTAAAGGTATTAACCTACAAAAAGGACAATACTTAGCTGTCAGCTGTCCAATCGAGGGAAGTGAGTTCATGCAAACTTTATCACGCGTTGCATATAAGCTTGGTGCCCGCTATGTTGAAATCGAATTTTATGATCCGATGCAAGATCAAATTCGTTATCAAAACTGTTCACTAGAATACAGTGAAAGTTATCCTGAATATCTGGTAAACAAGAAAATTAATATGGCTAATGAACAAGTTGCCTATTTGAAATTCAATCCAGGTATTACTCCCACTCTTGAATTTGATGCACACATTAAAGCAAGTTCAATACGTGGTATGAATTCAGCACTTAAACCCTATACTCAAATCAAACGAACAAAGACATTTACTTCATGTTCAACCGTATTACCAACACGATACTGGGCAAGTCAAGTATTTCCTCACCTTTCAAGTGATGAAGCTTATACGAAGTTGTGGAATCAGCTTTTTCAAATCGCCCAATGCGAATGTGAACATCCTTTAGAGTATTGGGAAAATCATATCTCCTCAATTAACAAAAGAAGAAATTACTTAAATGATTTACACTTAACAAAACTTCACATCATGGATAATCAATCTGATTTTACCGTTGAATTACCACAACAACATGTTTGGGTTGGTGGATGTGAGTATACTATCGAAGGCTTGCGTTGCATGCCTAATTTCCCTACTGAAGAAATATTCACGGCTTGTCTAAAATATGGTATAAACGGCAAAGTTCATTCATCAAAACCTTTCGTTTATCAAAATGAAATCATCGATGATTTTTATCTCATCTTCAATGATGGGAAAATCATAGAAGCAAAGGCAACCGTTGGACAAAAATCATTAGACAATCTCTTATCTCTTGAAGAAGGTACTCGCTATTGTGGTGAAATCGCATTACTTCAAGGAAGTACCATTATTTCTAAGACCAATACAATTTTCAAAAACACATTGCTTGATGAAAATGCTGCCTGTCATATGGCAATTGGATGTGCTTATCCAATCAATCTCAAGGAACCTCCTGTATACAATGCTACCGACTTTGAAGAACATGGACTTAATTTCGCAAGCATTCATTGTGACTTCATGTTTGGAAAAGAAGATACTACGGTTATTGGATTAGATTGCAATAACCAAGAAATACAGTTAATTCAAAATGGAGAATGGAAAGTCTAGTTCATCCTTTCCATCAATAAGTAAATTTTAAAAATGATAAAAAGATTATTCCGATAGTCTTTTTTTCGTATACTTCTCATTGTGTACTCTCGCTTGTTTTGTTATGATGATGTGAAGTAAAAGAAGGATGAACCTATTATGAGAAATTTAAAAACATGTAATCGTATCGTTATCAAAGTTGGGTCTTCTACTTTAACTCATGAGAGCGGTTTATTGAATATTCGCCGTATTGAACAATTAGTTAAAGTCTTAGCAGATATAAAAAATAGTGGCAAACAAATTATCTTAGTAAGCTCCGGGGCGCAAGCAGTTGGTTTTGGTCGTTTAGGATTGAAGGAAAAACCGAAAGATATGCCTGGTAAACAAGCAATTGCGGCAATTGGCCAATGTGAACTAATGTATATTTATGATAAATTATTTTCTACCTACAACCATGTTACCGCACAAATTTTACTAACTAAGCAAGATGTTGATAATTCTCAAAGAAGAAATAATTTACACAATACTTTTTTGCGTCTATTAGAAATCGGTGCTTTGCCTATCGTCAATGAAAATGATTCAGTTTCTACTGAAGAAATTGAATTTGGTGATAATGATACTTTAAGCGCAATTGTCGCAACATTAACCGAAGCAGATCTACTTATTCTATTGAGTGATATTGATGGATTATATAATGATAATCCCAAGACAAATCCACAAGCTACACTTATTCATCATGTACAAAAAATCGATGATACAATCGAAGCAATGGCACAAGGCGCTAGTTCAAATCGCGGTACAGGTGGCATGATTACTAAAATACAAGCTGGCAAAATTGCCAATCAACATGGTGTTGATATGATTATTATGAACGGTGAAAACCCAGAATTACTTTACAATTTATTTAAAAATGAGGAAATCGGAACTTATTTTCAAAGTAATCACGATAATAAGGAGGAACAATGAATACACTTACCCCTCTCGCTAAGCGCGCACGACTTGCAAGTTTTATTCTTGCGAATGCGCCAACAACACAAAAGAATAAAGTATTGCATGACATTGCAGATCAACTCATTCAGAAGACCGATGAAATACTAGCCGCGAATCAACGTGATTTAAAAATCGCGAATGAGAATTCAATGTCCGCTGCCATGATTGATCGACTAACATTGACAAAAGAAAGAATTGAAGCGATGGCACAAGCTGTTGTGGAAGTCGAATTATTGCCTGATCCAATTGGACAACTTCTTGATTCTACTGTTCGTCCTAACGGTTTGAAAATTGACAAAATTTCTACTCCACTTGGCGTTTTAGGATTCATTTATGAAGCACGTCCCAATGTTACGATTGAAGCTACCTCACTATGTATAAAATCTTCAAATGTTGTCATCCTTCGTGGTGGCAAAGAAGCACTACATTCCAATTGTTGTCTTGTAGAAATCATGCAAGCCACTTTACGTGAAAATAATCTTCCTGAAGATTGTATTCAACTCATCACCGATACTCGTCGTGAATCAGCAGTAGACCTTATGACCTTAACAGGATATATCGATGCGCTAATTCCTCGTGGTGGGAAGAACTTAATTCAGTCTGTTGTCCAAAATTCAAAAGTTCCTGTCATTGAAACAGGTGCTGGAAATTGTCATATTTATGTGGATGAATTTGTGAATATTGAACAAGCAATTTCAATCTGTATTAACGCAAAAGTTTCTCGTCCGGCAGTATGCAACGCCGTTGAAACCATTTTGATCCATAAGAATGTTGCATCACAATTTTTGCCTCTTTTAGTGGATGCCTTATCAAGGAATCACGTTGAGGTTCGCGGATGTATTCAATGCAAAGAACTTATCCCAACATTAACTTGTGCAAGCGAAGAAGATTATGAAACGGAATACAATGATTTAATTGTTGCGATAAAAATTGTTGATACAATTGATGATGCCATTCAACATATCCGTCATTATACAACGCATCATTCTGAAGCTATTCTTACTACGATGGATAATAACGCGACATACTTCGTATCACAGCTTGACTCAGCAGTTATTTATATCAATGCTTCAACACGCTTTACCGATGGCAATGAATTCGGTTTCGGTGGAGAGATTGGTATTTCCACTCAAAAACTTCATGTCCGTGGGCCTATTGGATTACGTGAAATTACTTCCTATAAGTACATAATTACTGGGAATGGCCAAATCCGTTAAATTCAAGGAACATAAAAATGTCCTTTCTCTTATTGAGAATGGACATTTTTAGTTTATTCAAATACTGCGATATTTTCTTCGCCTTCTACTACATCTTTTTCTTCACTTACAATGCATTTTCTTCCATCTGTCGCAAGAACAATGATATCTGATGAGGTGATTTTACCTTTCATTGATTCAAAATCTGCACGAATTAGTAATTGACCTTTTTTTACTTTTTCATTTACTTCTACAAAAGATTCAAATCCTTCACCATTTAAGGTAGCTGTTTCAATTCCAATATGAATTAAATACTCATTCCCTTTTTCATCTTTTAAACCAATTGCATGCGAGGTTGGAAACATCATCACAACTTCACCATCAACTGGTGAAACAATTCTATTTGAGGTTGGTTTTATGAATAATCCATCTCCCATCATTTTTTGAGAAAAAACTGGATCGATACTTTTTTCAATTTTTTCAAGTTTTCCTGATGCAACTGCACAAATTGAATTTCCCTTTGATTCATTTTTCTTAAATAAATTAAACATAATTCCTCCTTCTAAAGTAAAGACTAAGGATATCCCTTAGTCTATTCCTAATATGTCTTTAACTGATGTCGTAATTGAATTTACGTTTACACCATAAATAATTTGGTAACTGTTTCCACTATGCACACATCCCATAGCTTCCAAATAGTTCTTCCAATCATCATCTGGAACTACTAAACTTTCATCTTTTACGGTTACTCTTAATCGTGTCGCACAACAAGCAACTGAATCAATATTATCAGGTCCGCCAAAGGCTTCAACGATTCGTACTTCTAATTTATCACTAGCACCATTTTCTTTTAATTCGTTGTATTCTTTCTTACTCATTAGTTTGATGTTGTCATCTTCACGTCCTGGAGTCTTAATATTGAATTTTTGAATAGCGAATTTAAATATGAAGAAGTATGCCGCAAATGTTGCTGGCAACAAGAAGATTAATGATAATGCGTGAACTTTTTGTGGTTGGAATAAGTTAGGAATCATGAAGAATAATGCGTGTCCATTAATTGAAATCTGCGCAATTTCTGCAATGACATAACACAATCCACAAAGTGGTGCATAAACTAGCCAATAAAGTAATGGTGAAGCAAACAAGAATGTATACTCAATTGGTTCTGATATACCTACCAACATTAATGTAACGATTGTTGGTATCAATAATGATGCAACTTTCTTTCTGTTTTCAGGTTTAGCACATTTATACATCGCAAACGCTGCCCCTGGTAATCCTGCTAATTGGAATAAGATACGTCCTGAAGTAAAGTTACGGATTAAATATCCAGTAGCTCCTGGACTACCTGCTTGTCCAACAATGATGTTTCTAACACCTTCGTAAACAACACCATCGATTGTCATAACCCCACCAACACTAGAGTATTCAATTGGGAATGCAATTAAGTGATGAATACCAAACGGTAATAATGCTTTATCAATAAATCCAAATAGCCATGTTCCAAATAATCCTGATGATCCTATGAAATATGTTAATGCTTGTAATCCTGAAGCAATTATTGGCCATACATAATAAGTAATAATCGCTAATGGAACTGCTGCAAGCGTAACTAAAATCACTACGAATTTAGTACCTTGGAAGAAGGCAAACATTGGTTTAAATTTAATTTCGCAAAACTTATTATGAATTAATCCTGCAGTTACCCCACTGATGATACCACTGAAGATACCCATATCAAATGTGAATTTACCTGCAACACTACCCCATAATGCACTGAAATTTAATGCCGCTTGTTGTGTATAACCAAGCGTTAATAAATTTTCTACTGTTACTGTATCTGCATTCCATCCTTGAGCACCTGCATAAGAACCTATACAAGTAATATAACTCATGAATAGAACGATACCCGCAAAGGCTGCCCATCCTTTTTCTTTTTTCGCCATCGCGAATGCAATCCCTACAGAGAACCATAGAGGTAGATAATTCATGAATGTGAATCCCATTGATGAGATCATTCCAAAAATTGTTTTAACTATATTATCTCCTGGAATAATATAATTGGTAAATGCACTACCTATCCCTACGTAAAACCCTACAAGAACGAATAATACAATTGGCACCATCATAGCGCCTGCAAAAGACTGTAATTTTTCTTGAATCTTTTTCATAATTCATCCTCCTTATCTGCCTAGAGTATACCAAAGTAAGCGGTTACTACAATTAGTTGTATCTTACACAAACTTGTGGTAATTTTGTACGAATTAAGTTATTATGCTACTAACGATGTAAATATAAAGGAGCCCCTTATGAAAGTAGATAAATATTCCATTGCTAAACTTATTTTACTTCAAGAAAGAACTTTTACATACCAAAAACTTGCGGACATCCTCCATTTATCAAGTAAAACAATTCGCAATCAAATTGATGATGTTGAAGAATTTCTAAATAAATATGACATTGAGCTTTATCGCCAACCTGGTATTGGAATTGAGTTAGTTGGACAACGCCAAGATATTTTAAATTGTTACAAGCAATGCCTTATTGAAATCAAAGACTCACATGAATTGTCTTCAACAATACGCAAAAATATAATTGTATTTAATTTACTGACAAAATCAAAAAAGATTACCATGAGTTATTTAGAAGACTTACTCTTTATTACACGTCCCAGTATTTATAATGATTTAAAAGAAATAGAAGAATTTTTTGAAACAAACGATGTTAAAATCGAGAAAACTCGTAAAACCGGTATAGAACTTATTTGTGGTGAAAAACGAAAACGTAAATGTTTACTTGATTGGGCAACCTCTATGTTGAAAGAAGATAAGGTAAATTATTATTCTTATCCAGAAATCATCAACTACATGGATTACATATTTGGTGATTTCAACAATCATTACCGTACCTATTTAAGAAACTATATCTTAAGTGTAGAAAACTTCGCAAAGTTTAAGATTACCCACAGTGAATTAGAACGTATTATTACCCTTTTCTTAATTTCGTTCGAAAGAATTCAAAAAGGATATACCATTACCATTAATCAAGAATTAAAAAAGAAACTTAAAAATGTTAAAATCCTAGAATTTATGAAAGAGAATGATGCCAAGTTAAATAGCAAATTTGGTATTCAATTAAATGATAATGAAATTCTTTATTTATCTTCTCTTTTATCATCTAACTCTACTTCTACGTATGAAGTTGCTTTTCAAGAATCAAGCAATCCTAAACTACTTTTTGAAATCATTGATATTTTCTACAATACCCTACAAGACTATATGATTGAATTTGATAAAGATTATTTCAGAGTTAAATTATTTCCTTATTTAGAAAAGGTAATGCAGAAATCAAATTTTGAATATGATCTTTATAATCCTAATGAAGAAACAATTAAAGTATTATATCCAAAATTATTTAACTTAGCTAAACTAATAAATCCAATTATGAATGAAATTGTAGATAAAGAACTACCTTCTTCTGGAATCGCTACAATTACTTTATTGTTAGCTGATATCTCATTGATTCAAATCAATAAACTTGTCTGTTACTATGTTGTTACAAACAATATTTTCGAACAAGATTTAAATATTCATACTTTGAAAAATAATATTCCTAATTTAGAAGTAGTTACTGATGAGACTATTATTAATTTCGATGCAAGTGATATTGATTTTATCATTTCAAGTGAACCTATCGACACTGTAAAAGTGCCTGTGTTCATTGCACCACTTGTGTTTACACCTGAGTTCCTTATTCTATTAAAACAAAATGTTAAGGAGATTATCGAAAAAAAAGCAAATTCATTTTTCAAGAAATGATTATGCTTTTTTCTTTTTCATCACAAGTAATGCCATCGCTACAACGATAAACAAACACCCTAAAATTTTCATAAAACCCACTGATTCATTTAATAAGAAGAACCCAAACACAACAGATGATATTGGTTCAAACAAGCAGAACATGCTCGCTAGTGTACTTCCTAATTCTTGTATACCTATCTTCAAGAAGATAAGCGCAATAAACGACGCTAACAATCCAATACACACCATCAAGAAGTAATTAGAGGCAGGTTGTATAAATACGATTTGATTTGTAAATACATTGAATAATAGTAACGATACACTTACAATTGCAGATAAATAAAATGACAGCTTGTAATTATTCATAGAAGATAATCCTGCTTTTTCTATACCTACCAAATAAACCGCAAAGGTTACCCCACTAATCAGTGCCATCGCAATTCCTTGTATTCTTGAAAAATCATTAAAATCAATGAAACAAACTATTCCAATCATTGCTAATGCGAGCGAAATATATTGTCTAGTCGTAATATGATCACGATAGATAAAATGACAAATAACTAAGACAAACAGCGGATACATAAAATGGAGTGTGGTCGCTGTCCCAACACCGATATATGTATAACTACTATATAAAAGTAATGTTGTAAATACTGCACCAAATAAACCAATAATTATCATTTTTATAAATTCATCTTTGTTTAATTTAAGGGAGATTTTATTTTTAATTAGTAAGACTCCTAAAACGGGGAGCACAAGTAAGCTTCTGAAAAATGTTAATGAGTATGGATTATTTCCATACACATAAGTCATTGAACACAATACTGGTGTGAACCCATAGATTAATGCAGAAATTATCGTAAGTACGATTGCCTTATTTTTTGTCATAAGTCCCCCTAAAAAAAGCACAAATTAATTGTACTTTTTCCATTTTATCATAAAGATTTGATTTCGTTTACTTCTTTTTTAAAACAACTGCTTTCATTACTTGTTTACCATATTTACTTATTCTTAATATGAATTAAATAATAATTGCACTTGATCTGTTCTACTATAAGTACGGATAAATTCTACAATCCTTCCTTCACTATCCCGCCAAATATCTTCAAATAAATAGATTGGAATTCTCTCTTCTAGCACTAGATAATTCGCCTCTTTCAAAGGACAGCATACAACTGTCAGTTTTCGTTTGAATTCAGCAGGCAAATGTCCTATTTGGCTTAAATAATCATAAAATGATACTTGGGAATAATTATATTTACAGTAATTTTCATTCATAATATCAAACTGAAAATATGCATATTCAATTGAAAAAAGGTTTCTATCTGCATTTATTTAGATTTAATTTCAATTTTTCTTAACTCTAAATTAGCGTTATTAATCAGTTTTTCAAAGAAATCTTCTAGGTAGCTGTAATTTGTAATTCCGAGTTCATTATCACTTGCTAAGACTAATGCGTCTCTAAAATATTGGGAATGTTCCTTAAATGAATCATTATTAACCTCTACCCCAAAACTTCTCAGATATTTTTCAATGAAAACTGCAGTAGTTCTTGTATTCCTCTCTCTAAAAGGATGAGTATTCCATATTCGCGATGTGAAATCAACAAGATGTTTAGGTGTAATAAATTTTTTATCATCATTAATACGTATTCTATCTAATCTTTCTTGTTCTAGATCGTATTCTAAATACTCTTTTATTTTTGAATAATCAGTATAATAAACGGTAGCTCCATTTAGTATTGGTTCTTTTTTAGAAATATTTAAATCTCTAATTTTTCCAACATATTTATCCAATGGAAATTCAAATACTCCTTCAAATAATGTTTTGTGAATATCTAAAAGTGTTGAAATCGTTAATCTAAAATCTCTATTATTTAAGCATTGTGCAATACGTAGCGAAACAATATCAGCTTCTTTTTCTGATAAGTTTGGTTGAATATAAGAATTATGATAACTAGTAATTTGTATTTCAGCTTCTTTGTAATTCAATTCACCAGATATGATTTTTTCAGTAACCTTATATAATTCTTGACTAGGTTTTAAATTATCTACTAATTGTAATCCTATTCCTGTTTCAATGTATTCTCTTGCATTTTTCAAATCAACATATTCGCCATTAACAACATTATAAGTCGACTTATTCATTTTTATCACCTTTCTATATAAATCATAAATATATGATTATTATACATTCCCCTATCGATTATTACATTAGAAAAAGCTCTTAAATATGAAAGAAATTTATTCTTTTATTTACTTATTTTTTCTTTAAAACGACTGCTTTCATCACTTGTTTTACATATTTAGCTTCAGCTGGTTTTGTTCCAACTGTAGTAACAGCCCCTGTTGCTGCAGCCATTGAAAGTTTCATAATTTCTTCTAATGTATATTTTTGATCATACCCATAAGCAATAGCTCCTACCATCGCATCCCCAGCTCCAACTGATGATTTTGTTTCTACATGAATCGGTAGAGCTTGATAAACATTCTCTTTTGTGACAAAAAGCGCACCTTCTTTTCCTAAAGAAACCACAACCAATACAATGCCGGTTTTAACCAATTCTTTAGCTTTTTCAATACATTGTGGAATTGTTAATGATTCTTCACCAAAGCATTCCGCAAGTTCTCGACGATTTGGTTTTATAATTGTAGGACAACTCTTAATACCTTCAATTAACGCTTCCCCCGATGTATCCAGGATAACAATCGCGCCAAGCTTCTTAACTTCAATAATCATTTTTTGATATACATTACTGTTGATACCATTTGGAACACTACCCGCAAGAATTACTACATCAAGTGGTCTGACATTTGCTTTTAATGCATTCACAATCTCAGTAATATTTTTCTTATCCACATGTGGACCAAGTTCATTAAATTCTGTTAAAGAACCTTTTTTATCAATTACTTTTAAATTAATTCTTGTGTTTTGTTCAACCGTTGATGTAAACAGTGGTATATATCTAGATTCTAAAACTTCTTTAATTGTTGTTCCAACTGCACCGCCTAAAATCGCATATGCCGTTGATACACCATTTAAAGCACGAATTGTTTTTGATGCATTGATTCCTTTTCCACCTACATCATAGCTTGCAATTTCAATACGATTTAAATTACCTTTATCAATAGTCTCACATTTTGCTGTTTTATCCAACGAAGGATTTAGTGTTACTGTATGTATCATCTTTATACCTCCTATATTATTCCATAATGTTTAAATGCATTTTCAATACCATCATCTAAAATATCTGTAGTAATGTAATCTGCAATTTCTTTTATATCTTCACTTCCATTACCCATGGATATTCCTATTCCACAATCTCTAATCATTTCGAAATCATTAGAACTATCACCAATCGCAATCGCATCTTCTAATGTTACTCCATAGGCTTCACACACAATTTTTGCAGCTGTTCCTTTAGTTTCTGTTCTATAACTAATTTCTACACAATGAGATTTAATTTTTGGATTTCTTAGTGTAGTTAAACAATTAAATTCGCCTGGTAGTTCTGTTCTTAATCGATTAATCATATCCTCATCTTCTGCATAAACACATATTTTTGAAATACGATCATTTTCATCATAATATCCAATCGGGAAGTAACAGTTTGAACGCATAATTTCAATACCTTCTTCAACATTTTTGGCAGACCCTGAGAAATATTCATAAATATGACGATAAGCTACCTCATCATAGTATGCCCCGGCATTTCCTTCTAAACAATATCCTAGATTAAACTCAGCTGCTAATTGTCTTACTAACGTAATATCTTCTTTTCTAAACGCTTTATCATGAACTCGTTTTCCATGCACATAAACCACGGCTCCTGCGCTAAATACAAAACCATCAACATCTAAATTTAAAAATAACTTGGCTGCTGAAAGTGATCTTCCTGTGCAAACAAATAATTTATGTCCATTTTCTTTTGCTTTTTTAAGTGCATCCATTGCTGAATATGGCACTGCATTAATCTTTGGGCTATAGAGTGTTCCATCAATATCTAAGAATATATATTTCATCTTTATGACCTCACTGAGATTATTATAACACAAAGAAAAAAGACCCAAAGGTCTTTCTTCTTTTCAAATATATATAAGGGGATAGAATATATCTACACATTGATAGGGGGTCAACGTATAGGCAAGATTTCCTTGCATGATTATAATATCAAACCACTATCAAATAGTTGTGTTACTTCTATGTGATATTATGTGAAAGTAAAAAACCACATTCATGCACAGAAGATTCACCCTCTTTTAGTATAATTGTGGTTTCTATATTATTTTATTGATTTACTTTTTTGAATGCTACTTGAGCTCTTTCATACATCCATTCACGATTAACACGTACAAATTCACGTTCATTCACTTCATAACCATCTTCTTCATCCAAGAACATTTGTTCAAAATCCTTGTAGTTCAATTGCATACGAATTGCTTCATCTTTTACCATGGAAACAATTTCTACAGTTTCATCTTTATTCATATTATAAACGGTATACGCAATTTCTTCTTGGGTAGCACGTTTTGAGTCAAGTATTTGTTTCTCGCAAAACATCTTTGCCATTTCAATAATGCGATCATCTAATCCATCTTCAAATATTCTTATTTTTTCTACAAATTCCATAATTTTTTTACAATAACGGTATGTATACCCACTTGCAAAATTAAATGGAACTTCCGGTTTTACTTTCAAATCATTCTCAATCTTATCATCTACTAGCCAAACAATAAATTTCTCTTCTGGATTGTGGTATAAACATGGATACACAATTTGATACACCGAATGACAATGTGGACATTCAAATTTAAATACTTCATTGTGAAATAACTTATCGCGTAAATCTGGGTCTAACTGAACATTAATACTATCCCAAGTTATTACTTCGTAATCTTTCTCACATTTAGGGCATGTAAACATTCTACTTGTTTGTGTACTCATCATCTTCCTCCAAGAAAAAATGGTAATGAATTACCATTTTTATGATTTCTTCCTTTTTTCAATTTCAGGATAATCTTCTAAAATTTCATTCACAAATTCTTTTAGTTTTTCAAAAGCTTCATCACTTACTTGTACATTGCTTGAAGCTGATACAAGTTGTAGATGGTTATTTAAAAGAATCGGTATGATTTCAACAACTTCATGTTCATGAACACCAATATCGCGATCAGGTTCTTTCAACATTCTTCCTTCAATAAATCGCGAATTATATTCACTCACTTCAACTAAGTAGCGATAAAACTTACCATCACTTAAGAAATGAACATTCAATACATCGGGATAATGAATATCTCTCAATTCATCTAATTCTTTTGTTTTTCTTACTTGTGCAAGTTCTCTTGTGCATGCTTCATTTTGAAATATTTCTGCACCTTTTATTTGCATTTCAAATGTCGGTTGTTCAATAATTCCAAATTCAACATTCTCTAATTCAAAAGATGTGAAACTTGCAAGGGGCTCTAGAATATTTAAACCTTTAGTACATTCTTCTTCTGTTGGACCTATCGCTAAAACTTCAAAATTTATATTTCCTGTTATATCTACTATTGCGGTGGTCAGCATATAGCAGTCTTCAATTGAAACATCGATCATTTCTTTACAATTTTCGGTTAATGCATCTGCTTCAAATATTTGATACTTGTGATATATCTCATTAAAATGACTTTCTTCTAGAATCATGATATGCCTCCCTTCTTTGGACATATTATAGCAAGTTTACTTTTAAATTGAAACTTTAATAATTTGTCTGGGTTTCTATTATACCAACAAGAAAAATGATTCACAAGGTATTCACCTTAGTTATATGAATCACCTTTATTAATGATAACTCTTACTTTCATTCAAGCATATAAAAATACCATTCATTAAATGGCATTTTTAGCTTTTTTACTTATACTTCATGGAGCTACCCAATACAGAGTC
The DNA here is from genome assembly GCA_964386325.1 of uncultured Erysipelotrichaceae bacterium. Lineage (GTDB taxonomy): Bacteria > Bacillota_I > Bacilli_A > Erysipelotrichales > Erysipelotrichaceae > Anaerorhabdus. Next base: position 20,831 of record CAYLQY010000009.1, read on the forward strand.
AAGGGAGAGGGTTTGATCGTATATTAGATAGCTCCAAAAAGTATTAACCTATTCTTTAATACTCATTGAATGAGAAAATGAAAAGTAGAATTTACAGAACAAGCAATTCTACTCCTCATTCCCCCTATAATTTAAATTTGGACTTGTTACAGGTTAGTTAGACATAAAACAGGTTAATTAGACTAACGCTTGGTAGTAGACATTATTACTATCTACACTACTATGACTGAATTCACAAAAGAAATGAGACACACTTTTTAAAATTTATTCAATTTTTATGTGTCCAATTATTCTATTATTTGCATTATCCTCTATAACAACATCAGTATTTACATTTGTAGTAAATGTGATTTCTCCTTCACTCTTACTAATTACTGTTAATTCAAACGGGATTTGTTTGTTATCTAAGGTGTGTACTTTTACTGACTCAAAGTTTATCATTGACTCTTGATCACTAACAACTATTTTTGTATAACCATCCGTACCATAATCAAATATATCAATAGTAGGTGAAATTGTATCAATTTGTGTCACTACGAGTGTTTGTTTATCTTTTTGGTTATTGAATCCAATTACTTCAACGGTATATATTCCATTTTCAACAATTTTCAAATTATGTGAGTTTTCAATTAATTCAGATGTAATTAGACTGCCTTGTTCATTATATAAATTGATTTGTTTTATCGGAATTGCGGATATCTCCTGAATTGCATATTCCATATAGGTATTTGAATATTCACCTTCAGTAAGCATATTGATTTTAAATTCTGGTGCCGCCAAAGCTACCACAAATGCTCCTACTGCAATAATTGTCGATCCGCCTACGATTGTAAATGTATTAATTGCTTCACGTCTGAATACACTTCTAAAGAAGCTTGTGCTTGCCGTTGCCGCAAGCGGTGGTGCAATCACACCCGATAAACCATATACGTGTCGACAGGCATTCGTAAATACTTCGCTATACAAGTCTTTTGGCATTGCACTATCCGCAATCGATTTAAGTATCCATGGTGAAGTAGGTGTTAAAAAGAACCCAAGAGAAAATGAAAAGTTTTTTAAACGTTTACATTCCTTACGTAATTGTTCAATCCCCTTTGACAACATCCTAGAAACTGTCCGCTTAGACACTTTTAGGTACTCCGCAATATCATCTATCTTCATCTTATTTATATACCTCATGACCACTACATCTCTAAGACTATCGTCTAGTTCATTTAGTGCCAAAGACAGAAGATTTTGATCATTATTTTCTGAATTGCGAATACTTCTAGGATCTATAACATCATTTTCTGATTCAGAGAAATCCATCGATATTTCCTGTTTATACTTCTTTACAAGATCCATTGAAATTGTATAATTCATTCTATTTAAATACGCAACAAAAAGACGTGGATTTTCAATTTTATCCATGTACTTAAAAAGTTTGATATAGAGTTCTTGGACAACATCAGCTGCAAGTGTTTCATCTTTAGTATGTTTTAATGCTAAGTAATACTGGGCAGATGCTGTTGCAGCATAAAGCTTTTCAAAAGCTTCTGTATCCCCTTGACTTGCTTTTACTAATAATTTCCCAAGATCTTCATGAGAACTTTCATTAAACATGTTATTCGCTCCATTCGCTTTATAAAACAAAAAGTTTGATACCACAAAGGCATCAAACTCTCATCTTACTGATTGTTGTCTGTATCGCTTTTGTTGGTATGAAAATAGGTTTGTTTTAAAGATAAATACTTTCTTTATATAGTAATCATAACAAAATTTTCCTAGATTACAAATTTTTTGAGTTAAACATGATACTTCTTGTTACAATGCTCGCACATAATAACCCAGACGCTGCTGGCACAAAGACCATACTTGCAGGCGGAATTCTTTCTTTACGTGTTTTCCCATCTGGATTCAATTCTTGATTTTGTTTAAATGGTATTTCAGATGAGAACACTACTGGTATTTTATAACGAATATTTCGTTTCTTCGCCATATCTCTACACGCTTTCGCAAGTGGATCATATGTTGTTTTATCCAATGTTGTTTGTGTAACTTTACTTGGATCAAATCGATTCGCCATCCCCAGTGAACTAATGCATGGAATACCTTTACGATGACACAGCTCAATACAATCTAATTTAGATGTTACTGTATCAATTGCATCAATTACATAATCAATATCTTCGGTAAAATAACTTTCCAACTCTAGACTAAAGAACTTATCGACACATAGTACCGTGCATGCATCATTATAGGTTGAAATACGTTGCATCATACTTTCTGTTTTAGAAAATCCAACACGGCTATAGGTCGCATGAATTTGGCGATTAAGATTGCTTAGGGCTACAACATCGTGATCAATCAAAATAAGTTTTCCTATACCGCTGCGTGCTAATGCTTCAGCTGCATATGAACCTACACCACCTACTCCGATGATAATAACCGTTGCTTTCCTTAATTTATCTATTGATTCTTTACCCACTAAAAGTTCTACACGTTCAAGTGCATTACTCATTGTTCATTCCTCCATGCTGCCAACATTTTTTTCAGTTGCTTTATTGAATCTGGTTCTTGCATATCTATCCAATGTATTGGCATTTGATTATTAAACCATGTATATTGCCTTTTGGCAAATTGTCTAGAATGCTTTTTAATTTCTTCAACAACTTCATCTTTGGTACTTGTTTTATCAAAATAGGATCGCCACTCACGGTAACCAATCCCCTGCATCGCATGATCATCAAAGGTTACACCTTGTGCCAACAAACCTTTAATTTCATCAAGAAGTCCCTCTTCTACCATCATATCTACACGTGCATTAATTCGCTCATATAGTGTCGCACGATCCATCGTACAACCAATGATGAAAGCATTGTATATTGGTTTATGTTCTTGACTTGCAATCTGATCGGATTTAGTAACTGCCGTCATTTCATAAATTAATAAAGCTCGTATTAATCGTTTGCGATTATTAGGATGAATTGCTTGTGCCTGTTCAGGATCTATCTTTTGTAGTTCCATTACAAGTTCTTCATTATTCATCGCTTCTAGTTTTTTAATAATTTCTTCATCTGCTTCTTCTTGTGTGTTAAATTCATAATCATAAATACACGCTTTGATATATAATCCTGTTCCACCAACAATCATAGGCAAGTGATTTCTCATCGTTATTTCATCAATTTTCTCACGCGCTATTTTTTGAAAATCGGCAACACTGAATTTATCTTTCGGTTCTAAAATATCAATGCAATGATGTGGAACATCCATCATCTCTTCTTGTTTGATTTTTCCAGAACCAATCGTAAAGTCCTTAAATACTTGAATCGAATCGCCACTAATAATTTCTGCATCCAACTCATTCGCAAGTTCAATGGATAAAGATGTTTTCCCTACTGCTGTAGGTCCTACTAGTACTACTACTTTTTTCATCGATAGAACTCCTTTTCAAGTCGTGTAGCATCCAAACAAATAAATGTTGGACGTCCATGTGGACAATGGTAAGGTTGCTCACAATTTTTTAGTTGTTCGACTACTTCTATCATTTCTTCTTGAATCAAAAAACGGTTAAAACGAATTGAATGATGACACGCCATTGTCGCAATTTTATCTTTATGAATCTTATTCTTATTAATCTCTGTTTCATCTTTGAAATTATCTAATAAGTCTTGTAAGAATACACCTTCTTCAACATCTTTTAACCACGTTGGTATTTCTCTCACAATTAAACTGTCTTGACCAAAAGCCTCAAACTCAATTCCAATCGTTTTTGTGAATTCATTGATTTCATCAACACGACGAACCATATCGCTGGATGCATGTAACATGTGTGGCACAAGACACGGACTCATGATATGTTTTGTATCATTCATCGTTTTTAGGAATTGTTCATAATGAACTCTTTCTTGGGCAGCATGTTGATCAATAATATAAAGACCCTGATCACCTTCACAAAGAATATATTTCCCATGCAATTGTCCAATGACACGAAGCTTTGGAAATTCACGTTTTGGTAGTGGTTCAATAACTTCAATCTTTTCTTCTATTACAACAGGTTCACTCTGAATTGGTTCTTCCACTTTTATTTCCATTGTTTTATAATCAGTTTTTTCTTCTTCGACAACAGATTGAACTGGTTGAAATACTTCCACCTTCTTTGTTGGGATTGGTTCTTCAAAGAAGCTTTGGATAACTATTTTTTCTTCTTTAATTCTTTCTAATTTAACTTCTGGTGCTTGAATATGACTATTCAGTATTTTAGGTAAACTTTCTTGAATTAAATACTCTAATTGTTGTTCTTTTGATAAACGGACTTCCCACTTGCTTGGATGAACATTCACATCCACCAGTTGACTATCCATTTTGATATCTAAGATAACAATTGGATATCGATCACTTGGAATATAATTGGCATAACTATCAATAATCGCTTTTTGAATACGATATGGTCGAACCATACGTTCATTTAAAAATACACTAATTGCACTCCTTGAGGCACGTGTAAATTGTGGATGAATACATATCCCTTTAATCTTATAATCTGAATCACCATCATCAATAATCATGGCATTCTTCGCAATATCTTTACCATAAATTTGATAAACTACTTCAAGCAAATCTCCTGAACCAGTAGTTCTAAATGATTCTTTACCATCACTTATTAGGGTAAACGCAATTTCCGGATGTGATAATGCAAATTTCTGAATAACATCACTTATTAATGAATTCTCGTAAGAAACAGTTTTCAAATGTTTTAAGCGCGCAGGAGTCTTATAAAATAATCCTGTAATTCGAATTGCTGTTCCTTGATTACATGGAAATGGTTTTGCACTGATAATATCCCCATAATGGATTTCAACCTTTGTGGATTCTTTACCATCATTGGTTTCTAAAACAACTTCTGACACGGATGAAATAGAAGGCAAAGCTTCACCTCTAAATCCTAATGTTTTAATTGACCATAAATCTTGTGTTTTATGTATTTTACTAGTCGCATGACGTTTAAATGCCATTGTCGCATCTTCGCTATCCATGCCTATACCATTGTCAATGATTTCAATAGATTGTATTCCACCTTGTGCGATAGATACTTCAATTCTTGTTGCCTTTGCATCAATTGAGTTTTCTACCAATTCTTTAACGATTCCCATCGGTCTTTCGACTACTTCCCCAGCTGCAATCATATTTGTTAACTGCATGTCTAATGTTTGGATAACTCCCATGATAATACCTCACAATCTATTACCCTATTAGTTTATCATTTTTATCCCTCTTTTTGTATTATGTAGAAAAAGAAAAAAACCTACTGGTTTTCTTCTGTTTACTTTATGTAAGTGATTGTAATATCTCTTCTGTAAGTATAATTGCCTTATCTTGTGGCAAAGTCCTAACAGACACGACAATTTTTCTTTCTAGTAGCTTTTTAATGATCGTTATATCTTCTACTGTAAATGAAGCTTTTTCATTTAATTCTTTGCAATTGGGACGTGGTCTTAGCCCACCAATATTAACTTTATTTAGACTCTTGTGTTCATCCATAATTTTTTTAGCGTCAAATAAGTTCCCAACAATCAACAACACATTTTCATCCGATATAATATGAGTTTTTGCACTATCTTTTCCACGTTCAATATCTTCAATTTCTAAGTAAACATCTCTTGGTTTTGCCAGCCCTAAAATCATTTTTGTAAATTCATCTTCAGATGCTTCATTGTTTAAGACAACTATTCTATCTAACTTAAGATACTCCGACCAATAGAACGCTATTCTTCCATGAAGCAGCCGGTCATCTACTACAACTAATTTAATCATTGTCTTTCCTAGTCAGTAAATCATTCACAAAGACATTTTCTTTTCTTGATTCTTCTAATATCATTCTAAGATGATCATCACTCGTATCACTTGAAAATATGAGTTCTAGTAGAAAAGCTATATTTACACCTGAGAAGAGTTTAAACTGATATTTCTTAAGTAGATTCATTGCACATGCGTTGACACTTCCACCCAACAAATCAGTTACTACAATTAAGTCTTCCCCTTCATTATCACGAATAAAATTTTCTAAACGTTCTTCATATGTATTGTCAAAAGTCATAAAATCTACTTCTTCTAAATTATCTTTAAAGAATTTCAATATATTGAATACTGATTCGGCATAATTCGCATGCCCTGCAATATATATTTTCATTTAAATCCCCTCCTTCTTCAAAACTTGTTCCTCAAAATCATCAAATGTACTAATCTTTGAAAGTGTATTTGATACATGATCTCTAAATAAAATATCTTCCAAAAATAAGTAACAGTTAAATAGCTTTTGTAAGTTATCATTAATATTCACAAAGACCACAATTTGTGCCCATTGCTTATTCCAAATTATCGGTTTCTTCATTAATCCCACAAATACAAAGTTTCCTTGAACTGGTTTTGTAACATGGAGAAACACAACATTCTTCAGTGTTTCATGACTAATAATATGCTCGCTTTCCCAAAATAAATTAACGAGTTCTGGCATGTTTAATTTCTTACTTATTTCTTGAAAGATTTCATCTCTCGCTGTACCTTTTAAACCGGATGCAAATGTTTCTTCACCAAAGTAATTGTTAACTCTGGTGTAAGAAATCTTATCACTTCTGATGATTTTTTCTATTTCAGGAACATATGAAATATCATTATTTAAATAGTAATAAGAATTATTAATTTTCTTCTCTAAAGGAACAGTACTCAGAATATAATCATACTGATTTAGTTTCTTTGTTTCTAGTGATAAAACATCACATATCTCAATATCATTACTTATTTGTAATGAACTTTCATTCACTTCATTAATTAATGTTATTGTTTCTGGTCTACCACGTCCACAAACAAGAAGTATTTTTTCTTTGTATTTTTTATTAAAGTCAAACAACAAATTTGTATATAATACTAAGTACGCAAATTCATTTCTATTCATACGAACATCAAAGTTTTTTTCAATGATTTCACATAAAATTACGGTGATGTGGGTTGAACATAAGTACTTGCTTAATATCTCATTTATTTGAGGATTCCTCATTACTAATCCCGAATTCAAACGACTTGCCATCGCGGGTAAATGTAATCTCAAATATTCTTCGTAAAGTTGTTTGTTTTTTACAATGTAGTTGTAGTTATGTTGTAGAGTATAATAAATTTGATAAAATGTTTTTTCGCCTAACTCAATATCTTCACGTTTCAATTCGTCAATTTCTGCAATATGTTTACTTTTAAAATGCAAACCAAAATAACAAATTTCTGTGTCTGGCAATAGAATATTAAAATAGTGTTCTATCTTTTCAATCAGTTGTTTCGCTGCGACAAATTCTTTACTCTCTTTGTCAAAATCTTGTAGACTCATACTATCTTGTTTAATATAGCCATAAAATTTCCATCTGCGAATCGCAACTAATATATGAATAACAAAATTCTGAAAGGATAAATCTGCCATCTTAATATTTAGCTTCTCATTAATTTCACTTAATGTATTACTGATGAAATCAATCTCTACTTGATTCGTATCACTTACAAACATCGCATTGTCGGCAGCGAAGTATCCCGTTGATACATTTGAATGAAAAAAATATTCTGCGATACATAAACGCTTAGCCATCTCGTCACCAACTAATAGAATTCCATAATTTGGACGTGTAATGACATCTAAGTTATAATCCTTAAAAATTTCTCTTACTTCTTTCATATCGGCTGTAAGTGTAGTTCTACTAATATATAATTCTTCCATCAAATCTTCTAGTGTTAAATAATAATCCACTGTCAGCATTTTTTTAATTATATAATTCACACGTTCATAGCGATACTTAGGTATTTCTTCTACCTTTTTCACACCACTATTTTTCATATCTTGAAGCAATTGATTATATAGTAAGTAATTCTTTATATTTATAGAATATCCGACCCCAGTTTTAGACATAATTTCCATTTCAAATTCTTTTAAAAATTCATTTAGTTCAACGATATCTTTTTTGATTGTTCTTGTGGAAACATTCGCAAGGGCTGATAATTGTACACTTGTTACATATTCTTCATTATGCAACAAACAGTTCAATATGCTATTTAGTCTATTACTTAAATACTTCATCTTGCCTCCTATCTTTAAAGCTTGGTGCACTCATATGCACCAAGCTTCTATAATTTGTAATCTTTAAAATATGTTTTCTTTCCGTCTGGAATTAAGCGCAACTCAACTTCATAACCTTTATTTACTAAGCCATTACAAATATCAATATCTGTTTGATTTACTGCAATTGCACCAATTAGATTTTCTACTGTATCCTCTTTTTTACGAAGTCCGCCTAGATTGAGTGATTTAATTTCTGGAACTTCCTCTAAGATATTAGCCGCATCCGTAATGTTGTTTGTCACAATCATTACATTTACCGAATCTGTTAAGTGCTTCTTAATTTCCACAATGGAATCAACTAAGTTAGCACATATTAACTTTGTTCCACGTGGCTTGGCAATATCTAATGTCATGATTTGAAAATCATCTTTCGCAATCTTATCATTCGCTAAAATGATTAGACTAATTGAAAGCTGCTTCGTCCATGAAAAGGCTACTGCTCCATGAATTAATCGATCATCTACTCTTAATAGTTTTATCATTATTGCACCCTCCTAAATCCCTAATTCTTTTCCAGTTTTAGGTGATTTATAACCTAGCATATCATTCATTTCTTTACGTGCTTCATCCATTGGATTTTTCCATTTATCTCTACCTTTGCTTGAAATAATTTGGAAAGGTATACATGAAATTAATGAATTAAAATACTCGGGTACATTATGTTTAATTGTAAGAACTCGTTTGTCATCGATATCCCTATCTGTAATAAGGAATACTCGATTTGTAAGTTTATGTACACCTTCATAAATTTGTATTGAACGATCTGATGGTTTTCCTTTACCATCAATAATCATAACCGTACGATCAGGATTTGTTTCAATCGCTGGTCCATGTAAAAATTCTTCCATCTCATAAGCTGTTGCTGCATGACCTGTAGTTTCAGCAATTTTTAATGCACCTTCTAATGCAGCACCATGACATGTTCCATAACCAATGATTTGCACACGTTTTAAGTCTGTTAGTTCTTCTTCGTTATCCTCATACCATTTTGTCGCTACTTCTACCATCTTATCCATGATATAAGATGTCTCAATCATTTCTTCTTTGAATTGATTATACTCATTATCTGATAACCAATTTTTTCTCTTCGCTGCTTCAATCGCAAATAAATTCAAGAAAGCTGTTAGTGTTGCCACACCTTTAGTGACAAAGCCAATTTTTTCGATTCCCATTCCCCAATTGCAGATTGTATCGACATGATCTTTCATTACACTTTCAGTATTTCCTGTTAAACCTACTGCAGTTAATCCTTTTGCACGTGCTTTGTCCAACGCATCATTTGTATTTACACTTCTGCCACTTTGACCAATACCAAATACAAAGGTTTTTTCATCATAGATATTTTCGTAATATTCAAATGTAAATGATGTTACAATATCCACTTTCACTTTCAAAACTTTTTCCATAAAGAATCGCGAACAGCATGCACCATTATACGATGATCCTGATGCAAGTATAAGTATGCGATTAAAATCTTTTTCGCAATATCTATCTACTGCACTCTGAGTTAAATTAATTGAATTGTTTACATTCTCGCGAACGAGTTGTCCACTTTCTTGAATGTAGCCATACATTGTTTCTTCCATATTTATTGCTCCTTCTACTATAGCTAAATGGTGTTGGAAAAATCAACACCATTTACTTGATTTATTTTTATAAGATTCCTAAAACGCTACAAACGATACCAATAACAAACATGCCCATCATTATTTTCAACATGCTCACTTGTTTTTTCAATAACCAAGCTGTAATCCAAGTAATTGTTAATGGAAGCAGCCCTGGTAATATTTCATTAAATAATTGTTGTAATGGTAAAGGTTCCATTGTACCAAGTTGGATGACTAATGGTGTTGATACACTAACCATTGAACTTGTCATTGCGCCAATAACCATCATCCCTAAGATACCAAATGATAAAGTTAATTTATCCATTACATTTGATTTATAAATCTTGTTTACAAATTTACTTCCTAAAGCATAACTCTTCCACATTAACCACCATCTTGCTGCAAAATGTGGAACGTTATAGAGAATCAAGAATACAAATGGTGCCATGATATTTCCTTGTAAACCAAGTTCTGCGGCAACACCAGCTGCGATAACACGGAATGTTCCTTGGAATAATGAATCTCCAATCCCTGCTAATGGACCCATTAGTGCAGCTTTCACAGCATTTACAGATGCAGGATCCATATCTTCACGACTACTGATTTCTTCTTCCATTGCACAACTAATTCCAAATATCAATGTTGATACTTGCGGTGTTGTATTGAAGAATTCATAATGACGACGTAACGCTTTAGCTAAGTCATTTTTATCTGGATATAATTCTCTTAAAGCAGGAATCATTGAATAACAATATCCTGATCCTTGATAGTTTTGATAGTTAAATGATGCTTCTAATGTATGAGCACGTAAATATACACCCATTAATGCTTTTTTAGATAGTTTCTTCGTACCGCGATCACTACCCTCGTCATCATCAGCCATCATATCTGGTTTCTCACCAAAGAAGAAGAAAGCGATTATTGCTAAACATCCACCTAAGATAGCAACCCCAGTATTGTTCATACCAAGATATGAAGTTAATACAAATCCGATGAAATAAAATGCACCTACTTCCTTTGTCCAAATCATATTCATCAACATTGCAAATCCAAGTGCTGGTAGAATTGATGTTCCTACTTTTAAACCTGTATATATCCATTGTGGAATAAAATCTACAACTGATTGAACTACATTTGTTCCAGCATAGATTGAAACAAATACGAGAATACACATTACGATAGAATAACCCCACCATAAGAACCAATGATAAATTTCAACTGTGCGATAATTACCTTCATCACATGCTTTTTGCATTTTCATAATCCAATATTGCATGAAAACACGAACGAATGTTTTTAACATATTGAACAAAATACCAACTGGAACTGCAATCGTCAGTGCAACTGCAGCATCTTGTCCTGTAAGTATAGCTAGTCCACCACCTACGATAGTCGCAATACTTACATCCATTGAAACTGATATTCCAATGTTCATAACACCCATGAATGCTAATTCTAGAGTTGCCCCAATAATAATCCCTTGAGTTAAATCACCACAAATTAATCCTACGATTGGTCCTAATACAATTGGCTTACCAACAAACATATAACCATTGATCATATCTGTTCTTGCCAACAAATAAACTAAACTTAATAATAACGCTTGTATTAACATTTGTTCACCCCTTTTCCTAATAAGTTATGTTAATAGCGATGTTTTAAATGTGCATTTCACCTCCCATTTTCTCTTTTATAAAATCATTCACGTAACACATTTGTTTATGCGACTCATTGATGATGTTGCGAATGTTTTCATCTAAATGTTCATCCTCTTCAAGTTCTAAAATACTTAAAACACAATAAGGATTAATACCCGCAATGATCTTAAAGCGACTTTCGTTATAGTTTTTAATGACATATTGATTAACGCTGCCACCTAAAATATCAGTAAAAATAATCCATGTTCCTTTATCTTCTTTTATTACTTTTTCAAATTTTTCATGTATCGTCTCTTCATCAATATATGCAAGAATTGCATAAACTTTTTTTTCATCACCTGCAAGTTGTTTTACAACTGAATACAGACCATCTGCATATTGTCCATGACTAGCAATTATATATTTCATAGTTATCACCTTTTCTACCCACAGTTTATTTTTCTTTGGACTTTATGAACACACATATAATTTCACTAACAATAGTGAAGTTGAAAATCAATTCGTTAAATTTTTCAACCATACTCCCTTCTGAATACGTTTTATTGCTATGTAACACTTAATCAAATACATGGACTCAACTGTCAAAATGGTCATATAAATATTCATATTAAAAAAGTGAATACATAGATATTGAACAGGAACTATGATGCATAGCATAAATAAGGAATCGACCATTAGGATTGAAAAATTATCGCCACCACATCTAAAAACAAAATAAAACAATGAATGTATTGTTGTGAAAGGGAACATGAAGGCAATAATACGTAAAATTCTTGCGCCAATTTCTAAAGAAGCAGTTGTGCCTGAATAGATTAATGGAATGGAATAACTCGAAATAAACATGATGAATGCTAAAACAAGTGAAACGATAATACCAAATCGAAAGCATTGATTCGCAAATAACTTGGCATGATTAAACTCTTTTCTACCTAAACTTGGCAAAACAAAAATATTCATCGTCATTCCAATTGATCCAAACATAACTCGGAATAATTCATAATAGGTTAAGGCAATAGAATAACCGGCTAATGTTTCACTATTATAAGATCCATACTGTACATAAAGCAGCGAAAGTATGATGCCATATAAAAGTTCATTAAATCCTAGCGGCAACATTTTTGCCATAATCTTTTTTACCATTTGAAAATCATACTTTGTCTTCATCATGGCTTTGATTGTGAATAGACCAGAACTCGATTTTAGTAACACAAGATATAGAGTTAATTCTATTAACCGTGAGAGAATCAAGCTTAAACCTGCTCCCACTATTCCTAAATGAAAAGGAAAGTATAGAAAAATATAATTCAAAATTATTTTTACAAATACCACTACAAAATTTATAAGTAATGATGGTCGTACTTGCCCAATTGATCTTAATGAATTCGCAATACATTGTGATAACATATAGGGAATCAGCGACAGTGACACAAGCCGCATATATATTGCGCCAAATTCAATTACACCTGGGTCTTTGGAAAACAATCCAACAATAATATCAGGAAAAATAATTCCTGCTCCAATAAATGGAAGTAACATAATCATCGAAAAATCAATTGATATTTTAAATACTTTAATACTATTTTCATGATCTTCTCTACCATGATATTGCGAAATAAAAACGGCACAGGCGGCAATCAAACCCATGAACATACTATTCGGTATTGTAAAAACACGATTAACAATTGTTATTCCTGATATAAAAACATCACCAAATCGCCCTGCCATGAAGTTATCAATGATATTGAGTACATTCATAATGCATTGTTGTAAGATAATCGGAATGAAGATCACCATCATTTGCTTGTTTGATATTTTAGCTATACGTGTCATATGATTCGCTCCCTTTGCGAATTATAGCTAATTAATGAAATGATGATAAAACAAAAAAATTCACTAACATTAGTGAATTCAATTTATTAAATTAGTTTAGCAACATTATCTTTTATTTCCATGAGATTATCTATATAACAATCTGCACCAGCTTGATTAAGACCATATCGTGTATCAATCTTACAAATAACTTTCATACCTGATTTCAGTGCCGCCTCTATTCCAAATGTTGAATCTTCTACCGCAATACACTCCGTAGGATTAACATGGTATAGACTAGCCACATGATTATATATTTCCGGATTTGGTTTACTCTCAACAAAATCCTCTCCACTAACAATGAAATCAAGAAATTCTTCAATTCCTATTAATCTTATTATTTTTAAAATATGATCTAACGGTGATGATGATGCAATTGAAATTGACCATCCTTCTTCCTTTAAACCAATTATAATTTCTTTTGCGTTTTGATTAATAATTGTTTTGTAATCTACTGGTCTATCTTTAAAGTAAATTCTTTTTTCTTCCACATACTCTTCCTTTGTTTGATAGAATCCTGGTATTCCTTCTTTGAATATTTGAAATGTCTTTTCTCCTGTATTTCCTACCATTAAATTTAATAGTTCATCTGAGAATATAAAACCCTTAGCCTTTAAAAACTCTTTTTGTCGTTTGTAATAAACTGGTTCAGAATCAATTAACACACCATCCATATCAAATATTATAATTTTCTTCATAGCTATTCTCCCTAGTCTAATTTATCATTATCCATGTATTTATAATAGTCATAAAAATTCACTATCGTTAGTGAACTTGTATAAAAAGAAAAAGCCTCTATGGGCTTTCTCTTTAAGAATTAAAACTATAAGGGGATAGAATAACAACACAATTAGGGGGATTGTATTCATGCAAGTTGTTATCACTTGCATGAATACTATAACAAACTACTATCAAAATAATTTGTGTTCATTATGGAAAATTATGGGTTCGATAATAGCGAGACATAAGAAAAAACCCTTAACGGGTTTCTTCTTTTTTATATATAAGGGGATAGTATATTGTGACACAATTAGGGGGATTGTGTTCACCATGCAAGTTATTATCTCTTGCTTGACTATACTATACCGAAATACTATCGTAACAATTTGTTTCAATTATGGAAAATTATGTTATTTCACCTTCTTGGGCTAATTCAAAGTTTTTCCAACGATTCGTTTTTAGATAGATAAAATAAACAAGGATTTGGAAAGTAGTCGCTATCGGAATTGCAATTCCAATGCCAGTTAAGTTACCTGGTGTTAATTCAACCAATAAGTAAGTTAATGGTATTCTTACAAAGATAGATGCTATTACACCCACCAACATCGCAAACACCGTTTTTCCACAACCATTGTAGAAACCATTGAACGTAAATCCAAACGCAACGAGAATAAAGTCTACACTAAACCACAATAAATATTGCGATCCTGCTAATGCAACCTCTGGCGATGAATTGAAGATGGCCATGACAACATTTGGGAAATAGTGGCCAATCACAAAGAAGAATATCGAGAATATTGCCGATAAGCCGATACTTATCTTTAGTGACTTAAGTGCTCTATCTTCTTTATTCGCACTCATATTTTGCGCAACAAAAGTTGATAAGGCTGCCCCAAATGCGGAGGCTGGTAACATTGCTAATGCTTCAAACTTACTACATATTCCAATTGCAGCTGATGCGTTAACACCAAATGTATTTACAACTGCTGTTATAAAGATAAATGAAATGGAGATAATTGCTTCTTGAAAAGAAACTGGAATACCAATTTTCATTATTATTTTTGATAATTTCCAATTCATTTTCATTTTTCTTAAATCAAACATATGACTTGATTTATGGAGATAGATGATTGCCAACAAGAAGCTAATTCCTTGTGATATTGTCGTCGCAAGAGCGGCACCACTTGTATCCATTTTAAATGCACCAATAAATAAGAAATCTAAAACAATGTTGGTAACGCAAGCTATACTTATAAAAATTAGTGGATTCTTCGAGTCACCCATTCCTCTTAAGATTGCTGCAATCGCATTATACCCAAATGTGAATACGATTCCAAATCCACAAATTACAATATAGTTTCTAGCAAGTTGTACAGCCTCTGCAGGTGTTCTTAATAGATCCACAAGATTTGATGTTGCTGCAACTACTGTCAACATAACCACAACCCCTAGAAAAATAAATAAACTAATTGTTGCCGATACTGTTTCTTTTAATTCATCTTTACGATTGGAACCAATGAGCATTGCAACTAAAATTGTTGCACCCATCGTTAATCCAGTAACTAATGATGATATAAATTGCATTACCTGCGTCCCCACATTCACTGCCGAAATACTCGCATTAGATGTAAACCAGCTGAGTATTGCCATATCCATTGTTCCATAAAGAAATTGTACGAAATTCGCCAATAGGAAAGGGATAGCAAATTTTATTAGACACTGAGTAATATTACCATGTATCAAATCATTGACTTTATTCATACAGTTTCTCCCTCTAAATAGTGCACTACATCTTGAGGTGTTTCAAAATAGACGCTTGCTCCCCAATCAAAGTGTTGTTGAAGACCCCAACCCGCAACACCAAATTTAACACCACCGCGAGTAGCACATTCATAATCAAAAGGAGAGTCTCCGATAAATAGTATTTCATCTTTTTCTAGCTGAGATTCTTTTTGATAAAGCGTTATACTTTCAGGATGCGGTTTATGATTTTTTACTTTTTCATTTGTAATTACGATTTCAAATTCCTCATGGTATTGAGGTTTAATGATATCACGCATTAAATCCCACCCCTCCTTAGTTCTCGAAGTATTTATTCCTAGTTTAATTTTTCTAACAATTAATTCTTTTAATAATTCTTCAATACCATCATAGAGAGTTAAGTTAATTGCAGCTTCATCAAAGTTAATTCGCAATTGATTCTCAAATTTTTCTTGTTGATCTTCTGGAATTTCAAAGTACTCAATTGCACCTTTATTCGTCAAAAAATATGCGGGTATAAAATCTTCCACCTTGCTAAATTTTTTGTTTGTAAACATGCTCGTGAATGTATCATGATAAACCTTAATCATAAAGCTCGTATTTACAAGCGTTCCATCACAATCAAATACAATTGACTTAATCATTTTTATCTCCCCTATTCATGTAAAGAATGCAGAAACAATATGTTTCTGCATTACTCCTTATTCATCATGTGTGTTGAAATATTTTGATTCTGGTAATCCTACCTTCATCATTTCTTCCATTGTTGGAATTGCAACACCTTGTTCTTTAGCTAAACGATAAGCTAATATTTCTACCACCGGTGCAAATTCTAACGCTCTAAAGTCATTGCCTACTGGTTCAAAAGCTAAGTCTTTATCATCAATTGTATTTGCACCAATAATAAATGCAGACCCTACTTCATTTGTAATGTAATTCTTTAGTCCTTTTGAATACTTATTATCATAAACCCCATCATTCAAAATGACAATATTATGACGTTTTGTATATCCCATTGTTGGTCCATGTAATCCATCATCCATTTCAAAACCAACACATAAGTATTTCTTAACAACTTCCAATGCTTTAAGTGCACCTTCCATTGCCACACCCCATAAACTACCTGAACCATAGTACGCAAATCCATCTGCATCCATAAGTTCTTCTTTGTTTTTATCAAACCATTCAACTGTTTTATCACAAATTGCTTTATGGCTTGCAGGCACTTTCAATGCATCCGCTACTACAGCGTTATAGTCTTCTTCACTAATTGCTTTTCTAGCTAAACCAATTTCTAAACCAATTAACATTTGTGTTAAAATTGCTGAACAATATCCAATTGTTCGCATTCCATATTCTTCATATCCACAACCCATATTCACATGTACATCTGCAATTTTTGCTAATGGTGTATCTTCTTTTTCAGTAATCGCTACTGTTAAAGCACCAATTTCTTTTGCTTTTTTAAGACAGGTTTGTGTGAATGTTGAAGTTCCTGATTGTGATGTAAAAATATAGATCGCATCTTTGTTAAAAGCTGTTTTCTTCATGAATTGATTTGGTAATACAGTTGATGTTGGTAATCCACTATATTTTTCCACATATAAATATGAAGTTACTGAACATGTATTACTTGTTCCTGAACCAACAAGAAGTATTTCATTATGTTTATCCGTGATTTTTGAAACTAATGCGTTTGTTCTTTCTTTTCTTTTAGCAACAATATCTTCAATAATTGAAGGTATCCTATATATACAATCTAAATAACTTACCATTTCTTCCTCCTAGAAAATTCCAATCCAAGTTCCTAATATTGCGAAAATCATTAAACCAAAAATTAATAGTGTTGGTTTTACTTTCTTGCTTAATAATTTAAAGCAGAAGAGTGTCAACAATAATGGAAGTAGTTTAGGGAATATTGTATCTAACATTGCTTGAATTGATTGTTCAGCACCACTCATGTTGAATACCCATCCGATATTTACACTTACCATTGTTGCAGTCATTGCCCCAACTGTCATTAATCCGACAATACTTGCTGCCTTAGTAATAAAACTCATGATGCCATTTTCTGCGGCATTTTCCATGAATTTAGCACCTAGACCAAATCCCATATAAGGTCCGATAAAACGAACAAATGCTGCTGGAATATTATAAAGTAATAAGAATACGATAGGACCTAGTAAACTTCCATTACCAGCTAAGCTCAACCCAACACCCATAGAAATAACACGCCAAGTACTTTGGAAAATTGAATCTCCAATTCCTGCGAATGGTCCCATTAAAGATGTTTTTACTGCACTAATTGATGATTTATCAAAGTTTGGATCTTCAGCCCCTTGTTTCTCCATAGATGCTGCTAACCCTGTAATAAATCCACTTACACTTGGTGTTGTATTAAACAATTCCCAATGTCTTTTATATCCTTCAATACGATCTTCTTTCTTATCGTAATATTTATTGATTACTGGAATCATTGTATAAAGGAAAGATAAAGCTTGCATTTTTTCCCAGCAGTATGGAGCACTCATTGTGTGAGAACGTAATGCTACTTTAAAACATAATTTACTTTCTTCATCGGTTAAATTGAATTTTTCCTTAATCATTGAATAGTTCCTCCTCACCACTTGCTACAACTTCTTTTTTATTATTTTTAGAAAAGCTTCCTTCGAAGTAAAGAATAATAACTAAGATAATTCCTAATGTTGCAATTGCCATTAATGGTAATCCACAATAAGTTGCTAAAACGAATCCTAAGATATAATAAACCGCAAGTTTCTTTGTCAACATCATCTTTAATAGTAAGGCAAATCCGACTGCTGCTAACATTCCTGCCGCAACACCCATACCATCAAGTAATATTGTTGGAAGACTATCAATTACTCCTTGCATTACTGTTGATCCTAACGCAACAGCAGCTCCACAAATGATTCCTTTAGGAATATAAAATGTTAGTGATACAAAAGGTACTACTCTTTCTATTGCCTTAAAGTTTCCTGACTCAACCATGCGGTCAATCATTGGACTCCATAATGAACGCAATGCTACTAATGGAACGAACATCATTTGACACAAAATAGATACTGGTACTGCTAAGGCGAATGCTGTTTCTGTTCCTTGACCCAAAATAATTGCGAATGCTGTTCCTACTGCTGTTCCTGCTACTGCATCTGGTGGAACTGTTCCCCCAATTGCCATAACACCCATGAATACTAACTCTAATGCTGCCCCTACGATGACTCCTGTAGCGATATCTCCTAAAACAATCCCTATAGCAGTTCCAACGATAAATGGACGTGTGGTCATTGGGTATGAAAACCATGTTTCTACAAATTCTAAAATTATGACTGTTAAGCCTACTAAAACTGCCTGTAACATTTTCTCTCCTCCTTTATTTTAGTATTTTTTCTAAATCTGTTTTTGATTCACTTGGTACCATTTGGAATTCTACAACATCAACATAATTTTTAAGGTCTTTAAGTGTAGCTAGATCGTTTTCATTTAAAAATACACCTGGAGCTAACATTTTTGCTCCCTCATTCTTTTTAACTCCCCCGATATTTACTTTCTTGATTTGACCTTCTAGTTGTTGCACTAGCCCTAAAGCATCTTGGATTGTTCTAGTGATTACAAATATTTTTGTTTGATTTGTACGTGAGTCTTTTAATAAAGTTGCGGCATCACTAAGCGTTTTAATCGCTAACTTTACCCCACTCGGTTTTGCCATTTTCAAAGCCATTTTGGTCATTTCATTTGTTGCTGCTTCATCATTCGCAACTAATATTGCATCTGGACTAATTGCATTTGACCAAGCAACGGCAACCTGTCCATGCAACAAACGGTCATCTACTCGACAAAGTTCTACCATAATTCATCATCCTCCAATCCTTGATTGATAGTATTAAGTGCTTTTGTATGATTCATAATTAATGTCCCTTTTTTAGAAGATTCAATTGTATGTTGTAATATCTTTGCTGTATCTTCTTCTGTTGCTAGTTTCATCTCTAGAATCATTGCTAATGTCATGTTGCTAACAACATACACATTGGTATGATTGCATAATTCAATAAGTTTGCTGTGTACACTTCCACCCAATATATCGCTAAATAAGACATAGTCATCTGCAGGGTTTTCTTCAATCTTCAGTTTTATTAAATCAAAGATTACTTTTGGTTCTTTGTAAGTATCTAAGCCATATGCATCAATATCATCGCAATTACCCAAAATCATTTTTGCTGCACTCAGCATACCTTCTGCTAGAGACCCGTGAGACGTAATTATTATTTTTCGCACCCTCTATCCTCCTTCCTTTACTTTTACTACAGCAAAAAATGTGCCAGTAGATTTCTAGCACATTTTTATATGAATTTCATTCAATTTTACGATTCTGTCCACAAATCGTTGACACTATTTTCTTCTTCTTTGACACTAACTTTATATCTTTTGAAGATATAGTTATAGATATATCCGATTTCACTCAAAGGAACTGTGACATTGTACATTTGTTCAATTTCCTCAAAAGCACTCTTCACAATGACGATAAAATCTTGATGTGCTTCTACAAATTCTGCCAATCCTTCAAAGTTTACCATGTGTTTATCAATAATTAGACGCTCAATTAAACATCCTATATGAATATATAATCCAAACACAACATTTGAGTTTAATTCTATCTTAAGTCCAGTTTGGATCTTATCTATGATTGTTTCTACACTTACCACTATTCTTTCTGAATTTAAAATCGTTAAGTAATTCAACAAATTATCCATCGAAAAATTACGAAGTATTGCTTTTTTAAAACTTTCCAAATCCTTTTCACCCAAATGATTTCTAGATAATTGTTCAAGTTCTTGATAGCTACTTCCATTAATAATTCCTTCTATAGGTATAAACTTAACATTTTCAATATGTGGATTAGATGTTCCAATCATGCATAAAACATTGTATTTATCAAAGACGGGTAGTGATTTTTTCTTTTCTTCAATGGATGCATAATCATAAGGTATGAAAGTTACGCCCGCAGTACTTGGAAATGAATTCTTCAACAGATCCGCAAACTTTTCAGCTGTTCCAATTCCTGTTTCACAAACCGTAATAATCGCTGGCTGTTTCTTTCTGTTTTTAATAATCTTATACTTATGTTTATTTCTTTCACTTGCCTCTTCTAGTATCTTTTCAATAGAATATCCTTCCATAATCATACTTCCAATATCTAGTGCAAGTTTTGTAGAAACATTGTTGATGATTCCAATATCAATATTCGCAAAGGTTTGAAGAAATTGATGAACTGATTCTAATGACCCCATGTCTACCATGACAATAATTTCTTTAAGGTTTTCAAATCGTTTTAAGTAATCAACAAGTTTCTCTATTACATCTTGAAAATCAGTTTCTAATGGCATATCAATAGCTTCAAAGATATTGTGATTTAAAAATTGATTGGTAACCTCAACAATACCACTAGCAATCGAATAACCATGTGCTAATATAACACCTGGTATTTTTGCATTTGAAAGAATACGATTAAAACGATGCATAATAAAGAACAAATCTAAACTACCCACTGCACCTAAATTAATATGCATACTATTATCGACAAGATTCACAATCTTCGAAACAATTTCCCATTCTGATGTAAATTCATTCTTAACATAATTCATTAGGCGATTAATATCTTCAGCATGTGATTTAATCAAAGACCATTCAAAACCATACTCTTTAGAAAAATCATAAATGAAAATTGATAACATCCTAATTTGATTATTAGAAATTTTCTGTACACTTTTCTCATTGATTAAAATATTAACAATATTTGTCATTAAGTTTTCCACAAGTTTTAATTTAGGTGAATTTTTAGTACTCTCAAAAAATAAGTAATCATAATATTGATCCAATCTTAATTGCACAAAATCAATAAACTCAGAAAACTGTTTTGGCATATCCAATGAAGTATAGTGTTTAATAATTGATTGATTCATCAAATAAATTTTGCTATCTGTATAATTAACTCTAAGAATTGAATCTAACTCAATCATTGAATTATCATCGTATTGATTTGTTGCATCAGTAAGATTTCCATTGAATATATCTTCAGGCAAATCATCAATTCTAATTTCAATCGAATCACGTTGAAGTGACTGAATATAAACATTCGCCACCGCTGCCTTAATCACATTCTTCATTTGTCCTACATTTCCTTTGTATTCAAATGAGATGAGTGCTTGATATGTCAATTTCGATAATCGAATTGTCTTCTTAATTCTTTGTTCCTCATATTTAAATAAGGTATGCACAAGTTCATTCTTTTCATGCATTGAACGTTCTGCAAGCGATGGTATTTTCACTGTGATTGGTATTCTTCGCATGAAGGTTTTCAACAACACTGCGTTAGGATCTTCCGTTGTCGCAAATATCATTCTGCATTGACCTTTATACCATTTCTTATTATCACCAACTTTATGATATGTTCCTTTATCCATGTATAAAAATATCTTTTCTTGGCAATCTGGTTTTAGTGAATGTACTTCATCTAAAAAAATAATTCCACCATCTGCTTGTGCAAGAATTCCATCTGTATCACTATCGGCACCTGTAAAAGCTCCTTTTACATATCCAAATAAATTGGTCATTAATAATTCCGGATTGTTAGAATACTCCGCACAATTCACAATGACAAATTTACTTTCTGCATCAATTATTTTTTTCTCTTGTGCATAATCAAACATCAGTTGCGCAATAAAGCTTTTCCCTGTTCCTGTTTGTCCTTGTAGTAGAATTGGTAGTCCACCATCAGGATAAGTAATTGCTGCTTTACACTGTTCAATTGCATAAGCCAAGCTCTCAGTCGCTCCTACTAATTTCTTAAAAGCATTGCTTCTTGCACGATGATTTACTTGTAGATAAGTACGAAGTTCTTCTAAGCTATCAAACTCTGATTGAATTGATTTTGTGTTTAATGCATTACACAATGATAGCTTATCAAAAAAATATGTTGGTCGTGAATTTACTTTAATAAGTTGCCCTTCTTGTAATAATTCGCTAAAATAATGGGAAACAAGATTTCTACTGCATTCTAATTCTTTCGCTATAATATTTGCTGTACATGTCCCTAGGTTTTCTTCCACTAAAAAATCAATTGTTTGGCACTTTTCACTGAAATTCTTTAAATGATGTATTATTTTTTGCTTTATAGACCCTTCTTTGCTTTCCATACTCTTCTCCCTGTTTCCATCTATTCTAGCATAAAATTCAAACTCAACAAGGGTGTATCACAAATTTAAGGAGATGATATTTATGGCACAAACATTTTTAGTATCACCTAAAATCAAACAGAAAATTAAATATTCAAAGAACCAACAAGATTCTTCTGCAATGTTAAAATTATCAAATCTATCTTTACTTAAAGAAATCAAAAATGCTTTGTCAACAAATCCTTTTCTACAATATACTGCACTTGATGATAGTTATATTGATTCTTTAATGACAGCTGAGCCATCCATCAAAGATGATCTCATTTCACAAGTAAATACGACAAGAAAAAAAATAAAGAAAGAATTATGTTACTACATTATTCAATCACTTGATGAACATGGATTCTTTCATGAAAATAGTGATGAATTTTTAAATCTATTCTCAATCACAAAAGATGAATTAGAATTTAATTTATCTTTTCTACATGATTTAGAACCCTGTGGTATCGCAACTAAAAATAGTTATGACTTCATGCTGTATCAATTAAAAATAAGAAATGAGAACACCGCCTATAACATACTAAGTACCTATAAGGAAGAAATCGAGAATTCAAATATATCTAAAATTATGACTGATTTAAATCTAACGCAAGAAGAATTCATTGATCAAATGAATGTTCTTCGTAGTTGTGATATTTATCCTTATACAAGTTCGAACACAACTATCAAAACAATTGTCCCAGATTTATATGTCCATGTAGAAAATGATAATTTAGATATACAATTGAATGAATTAATAAATATAAGTATTGTGGAAATTGATATTAATCAAATAAGTGAAGAAGCTAAATCATATTTAAGAGATGCAAAAACATTAGTTAATAATTTAAGTTTTAGAAACTTTAATCTTATGCTTGTCGCTAATTATTTGTTTAGTTATCAAAAAGATTATTTTCTATATTCAACACCCCTTAGAAAATGTACACTCATGGATATAGCCCAACGAACTTCATTACATGTTTCTACAATTTCACGTATTGTTAATGATAAATATTTCGAGTATAAAAATAAAAGCTATCCTTTATCTATTTTGTTATGCAAAGGAATAAGTGATAAAAGTACCCGCGAAATAGAAGAGGCTATCCAATCAATCGTATTAGAAGAAGACCCTTCTAATCCTCTTAATGATGAATTAATTGTTTTAGCATTACAAGAACGTGGCTATCTTGTTGCTAGGCGAACTGTTTCAAAATACAGAAAAATTTTAGATATACCTTCTTATATGTTACGCATCAAAAAATAACCACTTTTTTTCTTTTAATTGATTGTAATATAATTTCGCTATATCTATAATTCGCGATACATTGTTGCATTTATATCTTTGTGCTAAAATAGAATTAATGATTTCCACTGTATAAACGTATACCTTTTAACACAACTACCTATTAATTGCTAAACAAACAGGGAGATATCTAATGTGTAGATCAATGAAATTTAGCATTGTCTTAATAAGCATATTTTTATTAACTGTCGGATGGCTATCACCTATTCGAGTTTTTGCAGAAGAAGAAATTGAATTTACACCTGAAGAATTGAACTATATTGAAAGTACAAAGGAACATCCAATTTTAACTGGTATTATCCCTTATGTTTACCCGCTTTCTGCATGCCCTATAGATGAGGGTTCATTCAAAGGCACTAACGTAGAAATGCTTAATCTCATTTCTGAATTATCTGGACTTAACTTTGAGTTTACATGCGTTCCAATTGAACAAAAAACACCCTATGAAGCATTATTGGATAATGAATTCCAATTGGTAGCTGGTACAATTCGTCTTGATGTATTTGAAAGTAACCAAAACTTAATTCTATCTGATCGTTTTTGTGATGGTTCTGCAACGTGTATTGCCAAGAAAGATACTAATCCTGCCATTATGAAAACGGGAAAAATAGCAGTTATGCAAGGATACCAAGCGGGTTATGAATTTTCGAAAATGCAATTCCCAAATTATGAAATTGTTTTATACCAAAATAATAAAGAAGTTCTCCAAGCAGTAAATCAAGGAAAAGCTGATTTAGCAATGATAAGTCGTTATGTTGGTATATACGAATTGCAAAGTCCTTTCTATGAAAATTTAACAGTCCTAGCACCTTATCAACGTGTAGTCGATAGTGTTATTATGGGAATTAATAATCATCAAAACAAATTAGCAATTTCCATTATCAACAAAACACTCGCAGCAATAGGAGAAGATGAATACAACAATATTCAAATGACTTATATCATTAATCACCCTTATAAATACTCCTTCTTAGAGACTATATTCAAATACCGTTACTATATTCTTGCAGGGATTGCAGTATTCACAGTTCTATCATTACTTATTGCGCGATTACTTAACTTTCAAAAAGAAAAACTGCTTTTATCTAATGATACTTTAACAGGCGCATACACTGATGCTGGATTCGAACTTCAAGTATCTAAAATTCTTGCACGCTCAAACAAGCATTTCTTTATGACTGATTTTGATATCTCTCACTTCAGCAGTTACAATGACTTATATGGAAAAGAACAAGGAGATGTTCTTCTTAAAAAAGTTGTTGAAGTAGTGACATCATTTCTGTGCGATCAAGATGCGATATGTCGTTCTTATGCTGATAATTTCCGAGTAATAGCTTACAAAGATAGCATTTCAGAATTATTGCAAGACGTCGAACTCGCAAACAAAATTTTAAGTCAATTTATTGATTCTAGTATGCGATTTAATTTTGGTATCTATCCAATTGACGACCGCGATATTCCAATTACTAAAATGTTTGATTATGCTGCGATGGCCAAAAAAATGGCTAAGAATGATTCTAATTCTTATATTCGAATTTTCGATAAAAATTTACACGACCTTCAACAAACTGAAACACGTATGCTCGCCCACTTTGAACAAGCCTTAGAGAATAACGAATTCGTTGTTTACTATCAACCTAAGGTAGATGTAAAAACTAACAAAATCATTGGTGCTGAAGCTTTAGTTCGTTGGGTGAATAATAAAGGCGAAATTATTCCACCTTCACAGTTTATTGATTTGTTTGAAAGAAATGGACAAATTCAAAAACTTGATTTCTACGTAGTTGAACAAGTGTGTATATTCCAACGTAATCGTCTCAATCAAGAATTCGAATTATTCCCAATCTCATCGAACTTCTCAAGAGTACATTTATTTAGTAATGATTTTATACCTCATCTCAATGCGATTATTAAGAAATATAATCTACCAAAAAGCTGTATTGAAATCGAATGTACCGAAACTGCAATGACATATGATTCCGAAATTTCTATTACTATTCTTGGTCAACTCCAAGAAGAAGGATACTCCGTTGCAATGGATGATTTTGGTCAAGCATATTCTTCACTAAATACTTTGCGTTCAATGCCTCTTAATATTGTAAAACTTGATCGTGGTTTCTTACTCGCTACGATGGATGAAGAAAAAGAAAGAGCAAAAACAATCATTAGAAATATTGTATCCCTAGTTCATGATTTAAATTTAAAGATGGTTGCTGAGGGTGTAGAAAGTTTCGAACAATTTTTATTCTTAAAGAGTGTTGGTTGTGATTATATTCAAGGATATTATTTCTCAATGCCATTAAATGAATCTTCTTTCATCGATTTACTAAATACAAGCCTCTATATAGCACAAAAGGATTAGCCTACAGGTTAATCCTTTCATTTAAATTAATTAAGCATTGTCACATTTTCTTATTTTTTTCTGCTGCAGTAACAACTGCTTCAATAACTGCATTTCTAAATCCATTTTTTTCTAATGCTGCAATAGCGTCAATAGTTGTTCCACCTGGTGATGCAACCATATCTTTTAATTCACCTGGATGTTTACCCGACTCTAATACCATTTTGGCTGATCCAAGAACCGCTTGAGATGCAAACGTATAAGCCATTGCTCGTGGCATACCCTCTTTAACAGCACCATCAGCCATCGCTTCAATCATCATATAAATATATGCTGGCGAAGATCCACTTACACCAATAACTGCATCAATTAAATATTCTTCTACTACTTCACATTTTCCACAACATTCAAATAATGATTTTATGTCATTTACATCTTCTTTTTGCGAATCTAATTTCATTATGTCACTTAGACTTAAAGAAGTCATACCCGCTTGTACCATCGCTGGTGTATTTGGCATTGCACGAATTATTTTTTTATCTTCTCCCAACCATTCTTGGAGTTGTTTGATTGGGATGCCTGCTGCAATAGAGACAACCGTTGCGTTAGGAAGAATATTGTCTTTCACTTCTTTACAAACTTTTTCCATCATCATTGGCTTAACACAAAGAAATACAACATCCGCAATCTCACAGGCAAACTTATTTGATGAAGTTACATCGATACCATACTTATTACGTAACTCATCGAGTTTCTTTTCATCTCTTCTTGATGCAATAATATTCAAAGGATTAACACCACTTTTAACAAGTCCACTTACTATAGCTTCTGCCATATTACCACAACCAACAAAACTAATTTTTTTATTCATAAATATACCTCAACTGTTTCAAGTATATCATGAAATATTGACAGTGATAGAAATTTTCTGTCTTCATTTTATTGTTTATTTTCTACAAGTTTATATCCTGTATCAGCGTTTCCTTGCAGCTTATAGGGATATACTTTCCCCAGTTCACAGATAATTCGAACTTCGTTATCTACCTTTGCTATTTCGTTACCATCACTACTAATATAAAATTCAACAATCATCTCTTTACCCACACAACCATCCATTTCTTCATTAAGTTCAAAAGTAAGAATATCTCCCTTAGAAAATAAATTACTTTGAAATGTTTGGATTGTTTTATCGCCATAGGCAACTCCCTCTACAGTGAAAGAACCTTTTACTTGCAAATAAGCTTCTTCGTTATCAATTAAAATATTAAACTTTGCTAGATTTTCATTAGATGCAGTCGATTTACATCCGACTATCATAACAAGACACATTACTATACAAAGAATTTTTTTCATCTCTTACTCTCCCATTTTTAAAAAGCTGATAAAAAAAGTCCCGAAGGACTTTTTGCGATACTTAGTTTTTAGCTGCTGGAGAAGCTTCTGGTGTAACTTCTGCATCTGCGCTTGCTTCAGGTGTTACTGTTGCTTCAGCGTCTGCACTTGCTTCAGGAGTTACTGTTGCATCTGCACTTGCTTCAGGTGTAGCAGTTTCTGTTGGTGCTGATGGCGTTGCAGTTGCTTCTGGTGCTGCTGGTTTAGAACTACATCCTGCTAGTGTTAATACTAACAATGCAGCTAATAGAGCTTTTAAGTTTTTCATTTAATTTCCTCCCGTTGAGTTAATCAACTTGGTTATTATATAACAATATTATGTGTAAATAGAACACTTTTGGTATAACTTCACCCTACTTTCCATTAAGATTTTTTAAGAATGGCAAAAGAAAACCCTTACATAAAATTTTGTTAATATTTGCTAGTTGTTATAAATGCATAATAATATTTTTTATGCTTCAAAAGCAACAAAGAAAAAGTCCTTACGGACTTCTCTTTTTTTAATATTTCTATAAGGGGATAGAATAAATACTAACACAATAGGGGGTTGTGCTAATACATTAGCAAGACTATTATCTCTTGCTTGACTATACTATACCAACTTACTAACGCTACATTTTGTAAGCATTGTGTGAAATTATGTTATTTCAGTTTATTTTTCAAATCCATAATCATTTGTAACGCTTGTATTGGTGTTAACTCATCTGGATTAACTTGCCCCAACATTTCAACAATTTTTGTTTCTTTTGTATCTTCTTTTTTAAGTTCTACGATTTGATAAGATTGTTGAACTACCCGTTTATGACTTTCTAATTCTTTTAACAATTCTTTCGCACGCGATAATACTGAGTCTGGTAATTTTGCAAGCTTGGCTACATTAATACCATATGAACGATCTGCTTTACCTTTTTTAACACGATACATAAAAGTAACATGATCATCTTCTTCATGCACTTCAACATGAACATTCTTCACGCAAGATAGTGAATCTTCCAATGCTGTTAATTCATGATAGTGTGTTGAGAATAATGTCTTTGCATGAATACATGTAGAAATATATTCAATCATTGCTTGGGCAAGTGCCATACCATCATACGTTGATGTACCACGTCCAATTTCATCGAATAAAATTAGTGACTTCTCCGTCGCAAATGTTAGTGCATGATTTGCTTCTGACATTTCTACCATGAATGTTGATTGTCCTGATAAGATATCATCACTCGCTCCAATGCGGGTAAATATTTTATCAAACAAAGGAATCTCACATTTTTTACACGGTACAAAACAACCCATTTGGGCAAGTACAACATTTAATGCAACTTGGCGCATATATGTACTTTTACCACCCATGTTTGGTCCTGTAATGATGAGAATTTCATTTTCATCATTCATCATTAAGTCATTCGCAACATAACGTTTATCCTTCATCATTTTGTCAAGAATCGGATGACGTCCTTGTACTATATTAACATCTTTATCAGTAAATACTGGACGAATATATCCTTGTTCACTACATAAACTACTCATTGCGTAGTAACAATCTATTTCTGATAAAATTGCAGCTAGTTTTTGTAACTTTGGCAAATATCCTTTTATCTTCTCTAAAAGTTCTTGGAACAATTGAAGTTCTCTACGAACGGATCTTTCTTCCGCATGAAGAATAGCATCTTCCTTTTCTTTTAAGTCTTGCGTTACATAACGTTCACAATTTGTTAGGGTTTGTTTTCTAATGTAACCAAACTCATCTTTAATTTGTGAATTAGCACCTTTACTAACTTCGATATAATATCCAAATACACGGTTGTATCCAATCTTAAGTGTTCTGATTCCAGTCTTCTCTTTTTCAGCATTTTCAAGTTGTAGAATCCAATCTTTTCCTTGACGTTGAATGATGCGAATTTCATCAAGTTCAGCATCATATCCATCTTGAAACATTCCACCTTCTTTTGTAGATAGAGGTGGGTTCTCAACAAAGGCATGTTCGAGTTGAGCGTGTAAATCTTGTAATCGATCTCCTTTTTTCAAGTCGTCAAATACTTCACCTTTCAATCCATCAAAAATTGCTGGTACAGCATTTAAAGTTTTTTGTAGGCGGATACAATCCATGGCATTAGCACTACCCATCGCAACTCTTGCGATAAGACGTTGCACATCATAAACCTTGGATAAGTTTTCTTTTAACTCTTCTCTGGCAATGAAATCTTTCATTAAGATTTCTACTCGATCTAATCTTAATTCAATTTTCTTTTTATCTACTAATGGTTTTTCAACCCATTTCTTAAGTAATCTTGATCCCATTGCACTTTGACAGCGATCCATAAAACTCCATAATGTTTCACTTTTACTTTGTGCGCGCATTGGTATTACCAATTCCAAATTCTGTTGCGTCGAAAAATCCATGTATAAAACATCATCTTCTCGTTCAATTTCAACCAATTGGAGATGCCCTAACATTTTCTTTTGTGTAGCTTCTAAATAATGCAACATCAATCCATAAGCTTCACGATTTCTTTCTTCTTTTACTTCTTCACAAAGTTCTGTGTATTGAGGCTCAATTGAAGTTTCATCACAATAAGAAATAACAACATTACCAAGTTCTCGTAATATCTTTACGCCCTTTTCATCAAAGCCTGATTTAACTACTACTTCTTTAATATTATTCTTTAAAATTGTTTGTGTTAATACAACCCAATTACGGTCTACATTCTTAATAAACGTTTCACCCGTAGACATTTCGACAACAGATAACGCAAACCCATATTGATAGTCAATTATACTCGCAAGATAAATACTATTTTTTTCATCCGTTAAATCATCCATAACAGTTCCTGGTGTCACAACTTTAATTACATCTCTTTTTACAATTCCTTGTGCAGTTGAGGGATCTTCTAATTGTTCAACAATCGCAACTTTATATCCTTTTTGTACAAGCCGTTGAATATAAGAAGCAGCTGCATGATGAGGCACTCCACACATTGGAACCTTATCTTCAACTCCTGCATTTCTTCCCGTTAACACTAAATCTAATTCACTTGATGCTATCTTTGCATCATCAAAAAACATTTCATAGAAATCACCTAAACGATAAAAAACAAGTGCATCGAGATACCCTTTTTTTACTTCTAGATATTGTTCCATCATCGGTGTATATTTTGTCATAAAATCCTGCAACTTTCCTTGTCTATTATACCTTTTTTCAAAGAAAATTTGTATCCTTCGTTGATGGTTTTAATTCACCATCAATTTTCTGCTGTTTCTAAAAATACTTATATACAAAAAAATCTTACGATGTAGAATCATAAGATCTTTGTTTTATACCTATTCGCACTAATTAAACATTATGTATAAATCTATAATTTCTAAACAATACTACTATTTGCAAGTATAGCCAGATGCTTCCAATTGTTTTACTGATTCATTAATATCAATTGCACCTGTACTTGGTTGCATCATGCCCATGTTAACTAATTGATCATTTCCAGCCTTCTTTACATCAATAACCCATTTTTCTGTAACAACACCATCTTTAATTTCTGTAGTATAGACAACACCTTCTACATTAAATTGATCTTTAAGTTGATCAATTACAGCTTGGAATTGCTCTTCAGTCACTCCTAAATCTTCTAGGCTAGCTGATGTTGTTTGTACGATTTCATCCACAACCTTACCATCTTTTGACATCATTTCCATTGAAGTTTTAGTTCCTTCAATTTCATATGAACAAACCTTAGTTACTTCCTTACTTCCGCCTGAGCATCCAACTAATATGAATGCCAGTAATGCTACTGTTAGTAATTTTTTCATTTCTTCCTCTTTCCGTTTCTGCATCTCTGCTCTCCAAAAATAACAAATATAGCTCTTTTTTGCAATAAATTTTATTAAGAAATAATAATTGACGCATTTTTGATTTCACACTGTCTTATTATAATTAAAAAAGAGTATTTCTACTCTTTCTATAAGCACATTTCGTATATTTTTCTAATATCTTCTTGATTTAATGGTTTAAATCCCGGAAGGATTGCATCTTCACAAGATTTCTTTGCCATGATATCAAAGTTTGTATCATCAATATTTAAATCCGTGAAATTGCTTGTTAATTGTAATGTATTGAAGAAGAAGTCACTTAATCGTTTGATTGCTTCTTTCGCAATTTCCATTGGTGGTAGTGTTGCATCTATACCAAATACATTAACACCAAATTGTACATATTTACTAACATTTGTTTCATCTAGGCAATACTCCATCCAACGTGGTGTAAGTATCGCAAGTCCCAAACCATGGGTAATATCATAGATAGCTGATACCTCATGTTCAATTGGATGGCAACTCCATGCTTGATTTTTACCACCATTCACAAATCCGTTAATCGCCCAAGAAGAAGTCCACATTAGATTTGCACGTGCTTCATAGTTTGTTGGATCTTTAATCGCAATTGGCGTGTATTTTATAACTGTTTTCATTAAGCCTTCCATAAAACAATCTAACATATATAAATCTTGATCCATATTGAAATATACTTCTAAGATATGTGACATGATATCAGCTGCTCCACATGCTGTTTGATATGGACTTACTGAATAGGTATTTGTTGGGTCTAAAAATGATACTGCTGGAATTAAAGGTTGAGCAAGACGTCCATATTTATCTTGTGTTTCTGGATTACTAATCACCCCGCCTGCATCCATTTCAGAGCCTGTTGCCGATAAAGTAAGAATAGATACTATCGGTAATGCCTTTTCAATAGGTGCATCACTAACAAAGAAATCCCATGGATCATGTTCTACAAAAGCACCTGCTGCCATAAACTTTGTAGCATCAATTGTTGAACCTCCGCCTACCGCAAGTAATACATCAATGTTCTTTTCTTTACAAATATGCGCACCTTCTCTTACTGAATCAATGCGGGGATTTGGTTCAATTCCAGATAATTCAAACAATTCTAAACCAGCATCTTTTATTTCTTTAACTACTTTATCATAAAGACCAATCTTTTTAATTGAACCGCCACCATATGTCATTAATACTCTAGTTCCAAATTTTTTAAGTTCTGGTCCTAAATTTTTTAATTGGTTTTCACCAAAATATACCTTTGTTGGAATATCATATACAAAACTATTCATTTCTTTTTCTCCTTTATTGTTTTTTATGCCATTTATTGGCTAATTCTACTATACTCATCTGAATCAACAGGCTCTAGCCACTCATTCGATGATCCTTCTGCAGGAATCTCTATCGCTAGATGACAAAACCAACTATCTTGTGTTGCACCATGCCAGTGCTTTGTTTCCGCTGGTATTTCTACTACATCCCCTGGATAAAGTGGTATAACTTCACTCCCCCATGCTTGATAGTAGCCTTTTCCACCTGTTACAAGAAGGATTTGACCGCCTTTATGATGAATGTGCCAATTGTTTCTACAACCTGGTTCAAATGTTACATTTCCTATACTAACACCTTTTTGACTCAGCATGTTCAAATACGCTTTGCCAACAAAATATCTCGCAACTTCCGTTGGTAATTCATTACCCAATTCAAAACTGCTAAGACTTTCTTTCATCCTTTTTCCTCCTTCAAGTATCTTAAGGATACTACTTGGAGTTAACTCTAAGTCAATACTTAAAATTAAAATAGCTTAACAATATATTTGCTAAGCTACTTATTTTCATTATTTATCCGTTTTTTAACCATAACTAATTCATTATTTATATCTAATTCGCCATTGAACTTAAATCCTAAACTTTCATAGAGATGAATCGCTGGTTTATTTGTTTCATAGACACTTAAGAATATTTCATCCACTACATACTCTTCATATAATCTATCCAATAAAATTGGCAAAATCATTCTTGCTAACCCTTTTCCTTGATGGTGCTCATCAATAAAGAAACGATCAAGCCATAATCTACCATGTTCGCCTTCATATATCCACAATCCAAACATTGCAAATCCAACAGTAATATCATCTACACGTATCAATGTCGGTTTCCAAAGTTCTAATTCATCCGCTTCTTTTAAACATTCTTCTACTGTTTCAATTGTATCTTTTTGATTTTCAGAAACATGTAGTTTCAACGCTTCTTCTTTAAATTCCTGTGCATTGATAAATTCAACTTTACTCATATTTATTACCTCTGTTTTATTTTATCATTTTGCTTTGACTCACACAAAAGAAAAACTACTTCACAGTAGTTTAACCTTTAATATAATGGAATGCGCTTTGTGCTGCAATTGCACCATCACCACAAGCTGTTACAACTTGACGTAAAACTTTATCGATACAATCACCTGCTGCATAGATTCCTTTTACTTTTGTTTCCATATGATCATCAACTAAGATGTATCCTTGTTCATTTGTAATTCCTAAATCTTTGGCGAAATCTGTATTTGGATCTGCACCAATATAAGGGAATACTGCTTTTGTATCTATTGTTGTGATTTCTTTTGTCTCTACATCTTCTAGAACAATCGCATCAACCTTACCCTCTTTCGCAAGTATTTCTACAGGGAGATGTTTTTTAATAATGTTGATTTTGGGTTCATTTTCAATCTTCGCTTGAATGATTGGTTCCGCTCTAAATACATCACGACGGATAACAATATTCACTTGTGAGGCAAATTGTGTTAAGTATAATGATTCTTCTAATGCTGAGTTTCCTCCACCAATAACTGTCACCACTTGATTCTTAAAGAATGAGCCATCACAAACTGCACAATAAGATACACCTTTACCTGTTAATTCTTTTTCATTGGGTATATTTAATAAACGTTCCTTTGTTCCTGTCGCAATAATGATTGTATGTGCTGTATATGTATTGCCATCGGAAGAAATTACTTTTTTAACTTCTCCATCTTCAATTCTATTTACATCACCATACAAGTATTCAGCGCCAAAATGAGTTGAATGTTCAAACATTTGATAAGCTAAATCGGCACCATTCATTTCTTTAATGCTTGGATAGTTTTGAATTTCAAATGTTTTAATTAGTTTCCCACCTGGTGCTTCTTTTTCAAGCATTGCTACTTTTAAACCTGCACGAGAGGCATAGATTGCAGCTGTCATTCCAGCTGGTCCACCGCCGATAATAATTACATCATATTGTACGTCCATGGATGATCCTCCTTAAGTATTGTTTCTATTTCCGCAAGATCACGAATGATTTTATTTGGCTTTTGAGCCTCTAACATTGCGATTCTATCTTCATTAAAAATATATCCTATTGAATATACCCCTGCATTATGTGCTGCTTGAATATCCGTTGCACTATCACCCACATAAATACATGAGTCATGTCCAACATTCAACATTTCACAAGCTTTGAATATTCCTTCTGGACTTGGTTTTCCTTCTTTCACATCATCTTGTCCAACAACTACATCGACATATTGTGATAAGTTAAATAAATCCAATCCAAGTTTTACTCCATCTGCGAATTTTGTAGAAACTATACCAATTTTATATCCTTCTTCTTTTAAATTCTTTAAAAGTGCTTCAGCATTTTCCATTGGTTTTACAAATTCTGGATGTATTTTGAAATTATATTCACGATATTCCTTAATTAATTCTTCCGTATTTTGTTCAGGAAAATAAATTGGGAACATTTTTGCTAATGGTGGACCTAAAACTTCTAGTTGTTTTTCTTTATTAAATTCTTCTTCAGTGCTATATTTCGCAAATAAGTAACGGTAAGTTTCTAAAATTGCTGGTTCAGTATCAAGTAATGTTCCATCTAAATCAAAGAGCATTGCTGGTTTTGGTTCTTTCATAAACTTCCTGAAAACACCGACAAAGCCTAAGACCCCAATAATGATAAAGACCACGGATGTCAATTGAGCCATTCGTATTGGTCCAAACATCAAACTATCAGTACGCATACCTTCGACAATGAATCTTGACCAACCATACCATACTAAATAGAAGTAAACACCATCTCCTCTTTTTAAGAAATGATATTTTTGATTGAGCTTACGGAGTAAGAAATAGAAAACTACAAATCCTAATAAATTGAGTACACTTTCATATAAGAAAGTTGGCACGTAATATTCTCCATTAATAAACATCATGTTTTTGATAAACTCGGGGAAGTTTTTAAAATACGCTTCAGTTACCGCAACCCCATGTGCTTCTTGATTTAGAAAATTACCCCAACGACCAATTGCTTGCGCAATCAACATATTAGGCACAACACAATCTGCTAGACGCATGAAATCAATCTTGCGTTTTCGTGTGTAATATAAACCATAAAGAGCCCCTGTGATTAGACCTCCTTGAATTGCAAGTCCACCATTGTATATTTGTAAGATTCGAATTGGATCTTCTAAAAAGTATCCTAAATCAAAGAATAAACAATACCATATACGTGCTCCTACGATTCCCCATAGAAAACAACCGATTGTTAAATCTTCGACGATTTCAAAGTTGTAGCCATTTTTCTTAATATCACGATAACTTACAAGTGCTGTAACAGCTACCCCTGTAATCATTAAGATGGCATACCACTTAACTCCAATATTACCTATTTGAAGAAAAGTTTGTGCATCTGGAAAAAAACTCATTTTTATTTCGCCCCTTTATTCTTTTCATTCTCTGCTTGTATAAAACGAAGAACTCTAGCTTCAAATTCTTTCGCACTATTAAATCCCGCTTGTTTAAGAGCGAAATTTGTAACGGCAGATTCTACAAGTACAGCCATAGAACGCCCTTCTTTGACTGGCAACACAATTGTAGGTACATCAATTTCAAGAATTGTTGTGAACTCATCTTCTTCTATACCCACTCGTGCATAATCTTTTGAATCATTATATTTTTCTAACTTGATTACGACATCAACATTATCCTTTGTAAGTAGTGAACTCGCTCCAAACATTTTCGCAACATCAATAATCCCAATACCACGAATTTCAAGCATACCTTCTAACAATTCAGGACTTTTTCCTACTAATGTATTATGAATCTTTGCGATATCTACACGATCATCTGCAATTAACACATGCCCACGGCGAATAAGTTCAAGGGCTATTTCACTTTTACCCATACCACTTTCACCTGTGATAAGCACACCTTTACCATATACACTCAACAATACGCCATGAATGTTATCACATGGTGCTAATCTTTCATCCAAAAATGAAACTAAGTCAACCATTAATCGATAACTTGGTAAATCTGACTTGAAAATTGGAAAGTTCATTTCTGATGCTACTTCGATAAGGATTTTAGGAACTTCACGATTTCTTGAGAAAACAATCATTGGTGTGTATGCATCAGTGATTCCTCTAAAACGTTGTCTTTGTGTATCTTCATCTAGTGTTTCAATGAACGCTAATTCTTTATCACCCATAATAACAATACGTTTTGTTTCTGTTTCCTTAAAGAAACCCGCAAGTTCTAGTCCTGGTCGATTAAGATCTGGTACAATAACCCAACGATTTAATGATTCTTCATTTCCTGTTACTTGTTCGAATTTAAAATAATCGACAAGTTCTCGTATCATTACTTTTCCTTCTAATTCTTCCATATCTTATCCTTTCTTCAGTACTCGTTTTAAATACTGACCTGTATAACTCTTTTCTACTTTTGCGACTTGTTCCGGTGTTCCAGTTGCGACAATCGTTCCACCACCATCGCCCCCTTCAGGTCCTAAATCAATCAAGTAGTCAGCACATTTAATCACATCCAAATTATGTTCGATAATAAGTACTGTGTCTCCATTATCTACTATTCTTTGTAGTACTGTCAGTAACTTTCTCACATCATGACTATGAAGTCCGGTTGTTGGTTCATCCAGAATGAATACTGTTTTTCCTGTTGCTTTCTTTTGAAGCTCACTCGCAAGTTTTACCCGTTGTGCTTCACCTCCTGATAATGTTGTACTGGATTGTCCTAATTTAATATAGTCTAGTCCAACATCATGGAGCGTTTGCATCTTATCTCTAATCTTATGAATATTGTTGAAGAAGAGAATTGAATCTTCAACAGTCATATCTAATACATCAAAGATATTCTTATCTTTATAAGTTACTTGTAATGTTTCATCATTGTATCGTTTACCATGGCACTCTTCACAAGGTACATAAACATCTGGTAAGAAGTTCATTGAAATTCTTCTTACACCGTCTCCTTGACAGGCTTCACATCGTCCACCTTTAACGTTGAATGAGAAACGACCTTTATCATATCCACGTAGCTTAGCTTCTGGTGTCATTGCGAATAAATCACGCACATCATCAAATACGCCTGTATATGTAACTGGATTTGAACGTGGTGTTCTTCCAATTGGATCTTGACCAATTTCAATGATTTTATCAATTTCATCAAGTCCTTTAATTTCTTTATGCTTACCTGGTTTTATACGTATACGTCCTAGTGAATGTTGTACCGCTTTACATAGTATTTCATTGACGAGGGTACTCTTACCACTACCACTTACTCCTGTTACAACCGTCATTGTTCCTAGTGGAATTTTTACAGAAATATTTTTTAAGTTATTTTCTGATGCCTTAATAATTTCAATGAACTTACCGTTTCCTTTACGACGTTTTTCAGGAATTTCTACTTTAAGTGCTCCTGATAAATATTGCCCCGTAATTGATTTTTTATTTTTCATTACTTGGGCTGGTGTACCAGAGGCAATAACTTCTCCACCATGAACACCGGCTCCTGGTCCAATATCGACAATCCAATCACTTTCCATCATTGTTTCTTCATCATGTTCAACAACAATTAACGAGTTTCCTAAGTCACGCATATTCTTAAGCGTTTGAATGAGCTTTGCATTATCTCTTTGATGTAAACCGATTGAAGGTTCATCCAAGACATAAAGTACACCTGTTAATCTTGAACCGATTTGGGTTGCCAAACGGATACGTTGAGCTTCTCCTCCTGAAAGAGTTCCCGCTAAGCGATCTAGTGTTAAATATTCAAGTCCAACATCCAATAAGAAGGTAAGACGATTACGAATTTCTTTTAATACAAGATCTGCAATCTTAGCTTGCATCGTATTTAGTTTTAACTTATTAATCCACTCCAGTGCTACACGTACACTCATTTCTGTGAATTCTACAATGTTTTTATCCCCGACACGAACACATAATGCCATCTCATTCAAACGACGGCCTTTACATGTTGGACAAGTACTTTCCATCATGAATGTTTGATACCATTCTTTCGACATTGAAGAAGTTGTTTCAACATATCTTCTTTCGATTAATGTCTTAACACCTTCAATATAATCACTACGTGAAAATTTATTCCCACTGCTTGATGTAATTGAATATGAAATCGGTTGATCTGAGCCATTCAGAATTACTTCTAGTTGTTTCTTTGTTAATTTTTCAATTGGTTTATCCAAATCAATGCCGTATGTTTTACATAAAATCGCAAATGTTTGCCATTCAATATTTGTAGAATCTACAATATTTTTATAATAGACAATTCCACCCTTACGAATAGATTTACTACGGTCAGGAATTAAATAATCCACATCCACTTCTTGGGTTACACCTAACCCATTACACGTTGGACAAGCTCCTAATGGTGCATTAAAAGAGAATAAACGTGGTTCTAAATGAGGCACTGAAAATCCACATATTTTACATGCATAATTACTTGAGAACAAAAGTTCTTCATCTGGTGTTTTAACAATTACTGTTCCATCTGATTGTTTTAATGCGTTTTCAAGTGAATCATGTAATCTTGATTTTGAATCACTACTTTTCACAATACGGTCGACTACGATTTCAACAGTATGTTTTTTATTTTTTTCTAAAATAATTTCATCTTCTAATAATTTAACTTCGCCATCCACACGCACTCGCACATAACCATCTTTTTGTAGTTTCGCAAATAAGTCTTTTTGTGTTCCTTTTTGTTCTTTAACGACAGGCGATAAAATTTCTAGACGTGTCTTATCTGGAAGTTGCATCACTCTTTCAACCATTTGTTGAATCGTTTGCGATGTAATTGGTTCATTGTGTGTTGGACAATACGGTATTCCTACTCGTGCATACAATAAACGTAAGTAATCATAAATTTCCGTTACCGTTCCAACCGTTGAACGTGGATTGTTGCTTGTTGTTTTTTGATCAATCGAAATCGAAGGTGATAATCCTTCAATTAATTCGACATCTGGTTTTTCCACACCACCTAAAAATTGACGCGCATATGCACTCAAAGACTCCACATAACGACGTTGTCCTTCGGCATAAATCGTGTCAAATGCTAATGACGTTTTTCCCGATCCTGATAACCCAGTCATAATGACAAGCTGGTTACGTGGTATCTCTAAGTCTATATTTTTTAAGTTATTTTCTTTTGCACCTTTTATTACAATTTTATTTTGTTCCATAGTTTCACCCAATTCCTGTTCTATTATACTATTTCAGATACCATTTCACAATTGAAA
Source organism: uncultured Erysipelotrichaceae bacterium (assembly GCA_964386325.1). Classification (GTDB taxonomy): domain Bacteria; phylum Bacillota_I; class Bacilli_A; order Erysipelotrichales; family Erysipelotrichaceae; genus Anaerorhabdus. Next base: position 61,246 of record CAYLQY010000009.1, read on the forward strand.
GGACCAGCCATATCTTTATAAGCTGACATTCTATAATGTCTACTTTAGCCTTTAAATAGGCTCTTTCCTTCACTTTTCTGTGTATGTATACTAACATATTTTGGCACGTGCTTGAATGTATTTCAAGTTATTTTACATCAAATTTACCTCTTTTCGTGAAGAATGTTATAATATTTGAAAATGAAAGGAGCTTGTATGCGTTTAAAAGAAGAATTTTTCCACACTCTCATCATCGAAAAATCTGAGTTTATTTGTTATTTAGGACGTGCATTCAGTGAGCCAGAAGCTCGTGAGTTCATCCAAAAAATCCGTAAAGAACATCGTGACGCAAACCATTGTTGTACCGCTTTTGTGCTTGGTGAAAGAAATGAAATCATGCGTTCAAATGATGATGGTGAACCTACCGGAACTGCTGGCTCCCCGATGTTAGACGCCCTTTGTAAGAGTGGTCTTACAAATTGTTGCGCTTGTGTAGTTCGCTACTTTGGTGGCATTAAACTGGGTGCTGGCGGTTTGATTCGTGCATATTCAAAAAGTGTATCGGAAGCCATACATCTTGCTCCTAAAGTAGAAACAGTCCTTATGAATCGATACACTTGTACATTTAGTTATGATTGGGTTAATAAGTTAGACTTTTTCATGAAAGATGATTGTGAACTCCTCGACAAAACTTATGATGTTGATGTTACTTATACATTTTTAACAAAAGATTTAAACTATCATGATAAATTAATAGAGTATTCAAACGGGCAACTTCATCCCGTATGTATTGAACAAAGCCTTGTTGAAAGAATTTTGTAGTTCATTATTCCACGGTAACTGATTTCGCAAGGTTTCTTGGCTGATCAATATCACATCCAAGCTTCTTTGCGACTGAATAGGCAAGGAGTTGATACGGAAGTATTGATACAATCCCTTGTAAGACATCATGAACTTTAGGAAGTAAGATTACTTCCTTTGCATCTATTAAATTCGAATATAAATCTTCACGAATTAGTAGAAACACTTGAGCTCCACGTGTTTCTACTTCTTTTGTGTTTGAGATACTTTTTAGCACTAACGCAGGATCTGTAATACAGGCTAGAACTGGTGTATCTTTTTCTATCAATGAAATAGTTCCATGTTTCAATTCACCTGCAGCATAGGCTTCTGAATGAATGTAGGATATCTCTTTTAGTTTTAGTGAACCCTCTAAAGACAATGCATAATCTAGTCCTCTTCCTAAAAAGAAGACATGATTATGATGTTGAATCGCATTCGCAATTTTTTCTACGCTTGTTTCATCAATATATTTTTTCATTAGGAGCGGTAATCGTTCAATTTCACTCTCAATTTCCACTTTTTCTTCATCCGATAATTTATTTTCTTCCATTGCTTTTTTTAGACACAGTAAACTCAATACCGCAACCTGACTACAATATGCTTTTGTTGTTGCGACGGATATTTCTTTTCCCGCAAGTGTTGGCAAAAATACTTTCGCTTCCTTCGCTAGACTTGAACCTAACACATTCACAATCGCAATCGTATCAATACCTTGTTCATTACACATTCTTAGGGCTGCCAAAGTATCGGCTGTTTCACCTGATTGGGATATGAATACAACAGCAGTTTCCTTGTCTAAAATTGGATTACTATAGCGAAATTCACTTGCTAATTCAGCGGATGAAATCACTCTCGCTTTTTGCTCCATCAACGTTTTCGCAATCATACCTGCATGATATGCCGAACCACACCCAACAAATATGAAGCGCTTATATTTTTTAAGACTTGGTAGTGTATCATTTAAATCATCTAGTGATTTTTTCATGTAGTGATGAAATGTCTTTTTAATTACCATTGGTTCTTCATGGATTTCTTTCATCAAGAATGTATCAAAACCATCCTTTTGAATTTCTTCTAGTGATAGTGTCGCCTCTTTTGATTCTCTATTAATTTTATTTCCTGCTTCATCAATGATGGTAATTCCGTTTTTATCCAGAATTGCTATTTCATTTTCGTTTAATTCTAAAACGCGATTTGTAGTTTCAAGAAAAGCACTACAATCACTGGCAAGAAAAACAATGTCTTTTCCTTTCCCTAATAATAATGGACTGTCTTTTCTTATCGCATAAATTCTATCTAATTCATCCTCGAAAAAGATGCCAAAAGCATAACTTCCTTTTAAAATCGTACATGCTTTTTGAATCGCTTCTATTTTACTTTTTGTTTTACTCATACAGTCGTTAAGTACTGCACAGGCAACCTCTGTATCAGTTTCTGTTTTAAAAGTTACACCTTGCATTTCATAGAATCGTCTTAACTCATGACTATTCTCAATAATTCCATTATGTACTAAAGTAACTCGCTCAATTTGATGAGGATGGGCATTCACATCATTAGGTTCACCATGTGTTGCCCACCTTGTATGAGCTAATCCACTAGTTCCTTCAAGTGATTTATCTAGCTTGTCTTCTAGCACTTTCACTTTTCCTTTTGTCTTATACAGTGCCATCTCATGCTCATGCACTAAAGCTATACCACAGCTATCATAGCCACGGTATTCTAATTTTTTTAAACCCTCAATTAAAACAGCAGCTTTGGTATTTTGACTGCTTACAAATCCTATTATTCCACACATAAAAACGTCGCTCCTCCATTAGCAAAAAAAACACTAATGTGGTTAACGACGTTTTGTTATAGTATTAATTCTACTTTTTGTTCGTCATTATATCGGTGCACAATCACCGTAACAGTACCCGCCGAATCTTTCGATACTCTGTTATCCTCGTCAACACAATGTGTCCTGGCGCTCAATAGATTTAATCTAATCGATCCTCCTCGATTAATTTCTATCTTCGCCCATTATAACAACTCATCTTTTTTTATGCAACTCAAACAAAAACATCATTAACTTATTCACTATGAATAAATCAACGATGTCTTCTGTTGTACTAACTAATCTAATTCGTCTTCCTTTTTTTCTGAAGGAAGGTTCTCTCCACTACAACGCCATAATTCGCTAAATGCGACAAATGGTATTGCTTTACTATATTCTCTAGCTTGAGCTCTTTGTTTCTTTACATCACCTTCATAGCGTGTTTGAAGAATTGCTTTATTAACCATGTATTGCACATACACTAGTTTCTTTAATAAGAACCAGCGTGCTACTGTTCGCTTAATTTCTTCTGTTTTGTCTTCTAATGGACGAATTCTATCGAAAGCAGCTTCTTTAATATCATTAGCTTCTTCCATCGCCGCATCTTTCAACTCTTCATAATTTGGATATACTTCGTGGTCAACTTCTTTTTGAATAATGCCCGCACGTTTTTCAAAGGCTTCACGTGTTGCTTGTACGACACGATCACCATTTCTAGTATCCATAGTCACGATGTTGTTTTTAAATGCTTCAAACATTCCAGTTGGTTCAGTAAAACAAAAATACAATGACTTAGCATATAGGTAACTTGATTTACCTTGCCCCGTGAGTATAAACAGTCTTTCATCATCATTTTGTTGAAGATAAAGCAAATATGGACAAACAAGTGGTTTTCCCTCAAGCTTGAATGCATCCTTATATCCAATAATTTGATTTGATACTACATCTTTATTTATACCTATGTTTAGTCCTGCACAGATTCGTGCATTCGGGTGAAGCTCTAAGATTTGTTGGAAAAAAGCTGGGAGATTTTCTTCGTGACTTTCTAGATAATGTAAATAGTCTTCTAGGTATCCATTGAAGACGCAATCATTTCCATTTTTTCGAGTGTCGACGAAGGCTGTTAGTATGTCATAAATCACAGCTCATCCTCCTGTCAACTATACGTTTATACGCATTTATTATAGCCTATTTAACACAAATGTGACAATAAAAGTTTTGGTTGTGATAAAATTAAGGCGGTGATAAATTTGAAAACAACCTGGGTAAATTCATCAAGTAAAGATGCAATCATTCTTAAGCTGCTTGATAATCATGAAGAATATGCATTAACTGAGTACAAATGGACTCCTTTTCGAAGTTGGCTAACCATGTCACTTCCTACCGAAATACCCACTCATGCATTAGTCTACAGTTATTACAAAAAGCTTATAAATAAAGGGGAAAACTATCCAATCTATGGAAAAATGTTTTCTTTCTATAGCTTTTCTAGACAACTACTTTCTTTCGCTAAAGAAATGTCTTTGTATAAAATTTCCATTGATGAGCTTCCTAGTACTACCACTAGTGAGAAAGAGTTAAAGTCGTTATTACAACTATGTCTTAAAGAAAACTTATTCGAAAAAAATTTAGCAGATTTAGCTGAAAAAGAATTCGATTTATCAAATATTGTCACAACACATCCGTTTTTGACAGATTATTTTGACTATTCATTACATAAAAAATTCGTTAATCAAGGGATAGAATCCATTGATTTATTTCATGATACACCTAAAAATCAAAGCTATCGTCACGCCCTAAATCCGCGTATAGAGATAGAAAGTATTGCACAGGAAATCATTTCCGATCAAATCAAGGCTCAAGATATTATGATTATTTGTGCTGATCCTTCTTATTTTGATGTTATAAAACAAATCTTTAACCGTTATAAAATTCCTCATGGATTTGCCCATAAAAAACATTTGTCACGAGTAGCAGTTGCGGCAACCGCCTATTTAACTTGTTTCATTAAAAAGGATGTCCCTTCGCTTATTCATGCCTTTGAACAAAACTGTTTCTCTACATCTATCAATAATCCTTGTTTGAATTATATCAATCAATTCATTTTCAAACTTGAAGATTGTACCTATGAACATCATACAATTCAAAATGATTGTAACCACGATTTGTTGAACAGAAACGAACTTTCTTTATTACTAGAAGAAGAAAAAGAATTCAATCAATTCATCCAAAAGAATGCCGATATGATTAATTTGATTCTTACGCAAGATAATCCCAAAGAGATTCTAAATATCGTGTTTAATCAATGCGTAGAACATTTTAAAGATACAGAATACTTCAAAGAAGTTTACACAATTAAAAATACCATTGAAGATTTATCGGCTTATCTTGAAACGATGGACGATTTAATTTATCTTGTCGATTGTTTGAGTCAGACAACTGTCAATGAAGAGTCTAGTGTCTTAGGTCGGATAGGAATTACTGATTGTACCCATCCTTTGCCTTCACGAAAACGCAGTTATGTCGTTGGCGCAAGTCAAAGAAACTTCCCTGCTTTTGCTTCTTATGGTGGTATTTTTGATGAAGCTTATCGCGCAAAAACATCTTTTCCTTCAATGCAAGATCGCTTTGATGCACATATGAGTCAGCTTCAATGGATTGAACATAGTGCCACTGATGATTTATATTACACCTATTCTGTTCTTGATTATCAAGGGAAGAAATCAGAGAGTGCTTTTGAAATCGAATCTAAATTCACTTCAATTGGCGAATTAAAGTGCTTATCCAATAATCAACGATTTATTGAAAAACATAGTTTAAATCCAGAAATTGCAAAATCACTTTTCTTTAAAGAAGATTTGTTACATGGTAGTATCTCTTCTTTTGAGAAATATTTTGAATGCCCTTTTGCCTACTATGTTAACTATGGGTTACGTATTAAAGAACAATCACGTACTGAATTAGCCGCAAACACTGTCGGAAGCATTCAACATGCAATTCTTGAACATGCTTGTAAAACATATGGTAAAGATTACGCTAAGATATCCAGAGATGAAATGATGATCATCGCTCAAAACCAAATTTCATTGCTTACAACATTGCTTCCTAAAGAGTTAGTAAAAATTAATTGCATCGTTACTAAAATGATTGATAACTTGCAAATATCCTTTGAATTTCTTGCGGATATGGAATTGAATACTTCTTTTGTTCCATCTCATTTTGAATATAAATTTACATCTGATTATTTTGATCACATCAAAATAAATGGATATATTGATAGAATTGATTTCGCATCTAACTTATTACGAATTGTTGATTATAAGAGTAGTTCGAAATCAATAACTGAAACTTCTTTTAAAGCTGGTCTTAAACTACAGTTACTCACATATCTAGTTCTAGCAACAAAAGAATTTAATCGTGAACCTTGTGGAGCTTATTATTATTCATTAAAGAATGATAACATTGATACTGCCGCCGCAAAAGTTACGCGCGGTAATCTTGTGGAATTTACAGAAGAAGATTATCATCAAAACTTTATGAAAAGTCATCGTTTATCAGGATGGACTTTTAGCGAAAGTGATTTATTAGACTATGATGGTCGTCATTGTGTTGGTATTCGTAGTTCATCCAAAGGATTGTCATTTACAATCTATGATTTTAATTTAATTGATCAAGTACTTTCTGAACTCTATCAACTTCTTGTGGAAAAACTGCAACAAGGAATCATACCTGTCGATCCTGTTGAGGGTGCATGCACTTATTGCAAGTACCAAACAATATGTCGATTCAAAGGCGAACAAAGAAAAGAAAAAGCCCTTGTTTACGCTGATTGTTCTTTGAAGAAAGGAAGTGATACCGATGAAATGGAATCCTGAACAAAGTTTAGCCATTAACACGACAGGACGAAATATTCTTGTATCTGCTTCTGCTGGTGCTGGTAAAACCGCCGTGCTTGTCGAAAGACTTACAAAGCGTTGTCTTGTTGATCGTATTAGTATGGATGAAATCCTTGCGGTGACATTTACGGATGCTGCTGCTAATGAAATGAAGAAACGTTTATCCAAACGTTTAAACGAAGAATACGCTTCACCTAGCGCTGATAAAGACTACATTCAAAAACAACTTGTTCTTTTACAGAATGCTCGTATATCTACAATCCATTCTTTCTGTTTGGATTTAATTAAAAAACATGCTGATGCATTGGGTCTTGACCCTGCTATCGCAAATACAATTTTAGAAGACGGTCAAGTAGAACTTGCCAAACAAAATGCATTTGAAGTTGTTCTACAAGAAATGTTGACTACACATTTTGATGAAACATTAAATTGCGCTCAATATTTTTCACCTCGTGCTGAAGACTTTGAAGATTTCAAAGATGCAATTCTAACAATCATGAAAACAGCATCTGCCTCTTTAGATGAAGATGCATGGTATAAAAATGCTCAAAGGAATTATCAATTTATTAAAACACCTGAAGATATTGCCCCAGCACTTGCACAACTTTTTTTTGATGCATGCCGTCTTGATGTTGATATTCAGCTCCAAGGAATTGAAGAGTGCTTAAAGCATTGTATGCTTAATGCCCCAGAAAACGAAAAAGTACTTCAATCCATTAACGTAAAGTTAGACTTTACGCGTGATGTTTATCAATACATCGATAAACGCGATATTGATGGTTTCATTCGTTCATTTCGTAGCGCTTTATCAAAAGATATTAAAACAATCACGAAAGATGAATATTTCAAAGATACATTATGCAAGAACCTAAAAAATCATCGTGAGAATTGCATTAGTAAATATGTTGATTTCGAAACCATGAAAAATGATTCTAATGAAATGAGTTCACTTGTTGAAACTTGCCTCACATTCGCAAAAAAAGTAAGCTATATTTTCAAGCAAAATAAATTAGATTTAAAAGGCATTGATTTCGATGATATGGAACAATTAGCCTATCAAGTACTTCAAGCCGATAATCAAAGAATCGCTAAAATATATCAATCCCTATTCAAAGAAATACTTATTGATGAGTTTCAAGATACCAATGAAATTCAAAATGAGTTACTTACAATGGTTTCTAATGGAAGTAATGTTTTCCGTGTTGGTGATGTTAAACAATCTATTTATAAGTTTAGAAAAGCTAAACCAGAAATCATGCGCACCCTTATGAATGATAAGGACGTTGAAAACATTACGCTTGCGTATAACTACCGTTCAAATCAATCCATTGTACAATTCACAAACAATTTATTTTCCAATTGTATGAATGTTGAAGGTTGTCGTGATGTTTATCTTGATCGCGATTTTGTACAACCTGGAACCCCTGCACAAATGGAAACAAAGAACCCTGTTGAGTTTTATAAAATCAATACCTCTTCAATCAAAGAGAATCATGATACATTAGAAAACAAACAAATTAAAGCCCATTTCATCGCGCAAAAAATTGTGGAAATGAAAACGACAACTTCCTATAATAAATGGAGTGATTTTGTAATTATTACTCGTACTCATGGTGATAAGAATTTAATTAAACAAGTTTTTGATGAGTATAATATTCCTTACAGTATTGATGCAAAAGAAGGATTCTATCAATCAACTTGTTGTGCTATCGTACTAAGCATGCTAAGGCTTGTGGAAGACATGGATGAAATATCCTTATTATCTGTATTAACATCGCCCCTCTATTTTACAAGTGATGATCTCTGCGCAAACTTAAAGTTAAGTTCGCCAACTCTTTGGGATGGTTGTATCAAATTTAACCACCCCCTTGTACATGATATTTATGAATGTCGCGAAATTCTAAAAAACCATGGTCTATGTGCATTATTAAATAAAATTGCTACAATCAACGATTTTGTGGAAAAAGGACTTGATCAACAACAGCGAACAAACTTTGACTTACTCTTTGAGAAAGCAACTCAATTTGAAAAAACGTCGATTAGCTTGCGTCAGTTTATCCAACAAATTGATTTGAACATTCAAGAAAAATCAAATGAAGCGGTAGCCTTAGGACCAGAAGAAGATGTTGTTCGTTCTGTTACTATCCATCACTCTAAAGGACTACAATACAAAGTTGTCTTCTATTGGAGTACTTCTGAAAATAGACTTAAGGATAAAGCCAATACAATTCTTGTAGATAGTGAACTCGGGGTTGCCTTTCATTCATTTAAATTACCCTATCGCTTTCGACGCCCTACTTTTCAACGATTGGCTTTAGAATATAAAATTAATTTAGATGATTTAGAAGAAGGTATTCGTGTTCTCTATGTTGCTTTAACACGAGCAGAAAGTAAATTAATTATTGTCGATAACATTGATAAAGAAATTATGCCCACAAAGCTAACTCTTCAACATTTAAATAAACGTAAAGGGATGACTCATACTATTCTAAGTGCTCTTGGTAATAACGAAAACTTCACCATTTATACCGTTGATGAATTACAAGTTCAAGCTAAAAATTATCGCTCTGAAACTGCACAAGTTGATTTACCTAAATATCAATTCGTTGATACTTCGATTCAATCCTTGTCACCAAGTTCAACTGAAAACTATTTTGTTCCACAACTTACCTTTGATGCAATTTCTTCATCAAGTCGTGGTAACCTAGTCCATAAGTGGATTGAAATTTTACCTAATCGTATGTGGACAGATGTTGACTTCAAAGAGAGTGAACTCAGTTTAGATGACCAAGAAAAATTGATACGCTTTAGTGAATCAAAAATTTATAAGCAATGCTTATCTATGGATATTCATAAAGAATTCCCGTTTGCAGTACGCAAAGATAACACATTGATACAGGGATCTGTGGATTTCATTGCCGTTGATGATCAAGCTATTATCTTAATTGACTTTAAGACAGATAGAAATGTAACTCAAGAAATCTTATTACAACGTTATAGCCAACAAATCAACACATACAAAATTGCTTTATCTATTTTATTCCCGCAAAGAGTTATAGAAGCATATATTTGTAGTTTTGATTTGGAAACATTCATTCATATTAAGTAAAGAAAAATCAAGTTAGTGGCAACCACAACTTGATTTTTTATCTGAATCATAATCTTCTTTTAAATTCTTCACACGACAAGTTGTTTCTTTCGCACAACCTAAGCAGGTGCCAGAACAATTTGTCTTTTTTGTTTTACTCATCAGCATGAATGTCATACCGATTACAATCGCAAGTATTCCTAAAATAAGTCCATCTATATAGTTCATCCGCAACACCTCTGTGGATATTACTATAAACCAACTTCGTCCTTAAATCAAACCTTTTAATCTTCTAACTCATATCCAAACAGGATATTTCCGCCTCCTGTTTTCTTAACTTTATACATAGCACGATCAGCTATTTGAAGTAGTTCTTCGGCGCTACTACCATCCTCTGGATAACAAGCAATGCCTATACTGGTACCACAGAACACATCACCTTTCTTAAGTTTCCAAGGCTTTTTAAACCTTTCCAAAATAAAGTGACATAAACTGCGAATACTTTCTTTTTCTACTTTTCCAATAAGTGCTACAAATTCATCACCGCCATTACGATATATCGAATCTTTTAACATTGGAATATTATTGAAGAATTCCCCCAACATAATTAAGAATTCATCACCTGCATCATGGCCGAAATTATCATTAATCGATTTAAAACCGTCTATATCAAAAAATAACAAATATCCTTGTTCACCTTTAGTTGAGTTATCAATATCCTCTTTGCATTTTTCTATCAACATTCTTCGATTTGGTAGTTTCGTTAATGAGTCATAATTTGCTAGATATTTAATTATTTCTTCATTTTTCTTATTATCCGTAATATCAGCACTACTTACTATATGTGCCAATCTTCCATCAATCCACGTAAACGCTGAACTAAATACCCTAAACCACGAACCATCAAATGCTCTTTGATAGTCCCAAATATATACTTTTGTTGGATTTCCTTTTTCATCTATGATTTTCTTTTGTGGACAAAATTCACACGGTCCTGTTTGTCCAGGAAAAAGTACTTGCCAACATTTGTTGCCCATAAACTTTTCTTTACCACCATAAGGTGCTGCCATAGATTCATTCACATATAAAATATCATGTGTATTGAAATCATTTACATAGATATCTATTCCTGTATTATCCAAAATCTTTTCCAATGAATTTTGGGCGAATTTTAATCTCTTCTTATACAAATTAAAGGTTGTATATTTTATCAACATGGCATTGACTATATGTAATAAATTAAATTCATCATTACTATACACCATTCTTTGCCCTGCATTTGCTACGATGCCAAAGATACGATTATTATCATCAAGAACTGATTCAATATACAGCGTTTTCGCATCAAAGATATCTAACAACTTTAACTCGTATTCTGACAATTCTTCATTCCTATTCAACATTAAAAAACCTTCGTATATTAGACGATTATTAAATTCCTCTTCAAGATTATTTAAAAATAGGATTTCTGGATATTCTTTCTTGGTAAATGAATATCGTGACATCTCATTCAATTGATTATTGACTCCTGGTTCATATACAAGTGATATGTCAAAGCCAAAGTAGTTTGTAATCAGTTGTTGTGCTTGTCTTACATTATCCATTTGTACTTGTTGGTCAGCAAACAAAGTTGCTAGTTTTAGTATTAATTCATCTTGTAGAGCCATACCATTACCTCAAGTTTACAACTTTCCTATTTATTATTTTCTTTTTCACGAATATATTCTATTGCTTCTTTACCAGACATATGTTCAATTGTTAATTCAATACAACTAACCGCATTAAAACTTCCACTGATTTCTAACTCTTTGTTATCACTGAATTCTTTTGAATATTTATCAATTAAAAGCTCTAATGCAAATCGCTTTTCTTCATCATTTAATATACGAGCTTTTCCAAAAACAACAACGCTTCTAAAAAAGGTAGTGAATTTTTCAGGTACTACATTATCGGCATCAACAACACAAAATGATACTTTTTCATTTTTCTCTAATGCATCTATTTTATGTCCTGTTTTTGCACTATGAAAATAAATTTTTGAATCACAATAGCTATAACTTAGCGGAACTGTATAAGGATATCCCTCATCACCGATTACAGCTAACACACCATTGGTTCCTCTTTCTAACACTTGAACACATTCTTCATTTGATAAAACTTGTTTAAATCGTCGCATTTTTCTAAACATTTTTAGCCCTCGTTTTCAATCTTATTCTCAATTCTTTTTAGTAAATCTTTAGCGAAATTCTTTAAATCTACTGTATTCACTTTCATTTCTTTATAACCACTATAGCAAATAAGTGCTTCATTTATAAGAGTAAAATGCTCTTTTAAATGAGAAACACCCCATTTTCCCGCCTCTTTTTTAGATAAAAGTACATTTTCTTCTAGATATGCAAGTGTTCTAACTAAATTTAAAACTGCATAAATCGGATTATCTAGGATGCTTTCCTCATAGTCTTTTAAATCTGATAAAACACTGTCCATATAATATTCGTTTGAAACTACACCAAATACTTCATCAATTTCTTTACCACTAATCTTTTTACCACAGCTCTTTATCATCTTAAAATGCACCGCTAAATCTTTATCATTACCTTTCATTTGCATACATGTTCTTCGAATATCATAAATGTATTCTTTTATGTAAAGATTTGAGTAATGCAAACAATAAGGCGTTGGATAAATAAAGTTTTTGCACACTTCAGCCAACACTAAACTCATTTCAAAACCTTTTTTAGGTGCATAATTATTCAGTTCTAATAGTACTTCAATCAGTTTTATTTTAGTTTCTAAAAACGGATTTTTTTTGACTACAATAATGAAATCAACATCACTCTTATCCCAGTTAAATGTTTCTGTCGCAAGTGAACCATGTAGATACATGCCAACATAGTTTTCTTTAAGAATATTCTGAAATTGTATAGAAATATTTTCTACTAACTCACTCGCAGTCACATTTTTTCTCCTGTTTCTTTCTTGTTTACAAACTTTTACAACAGATAATTATTCTCTCTATTCGCAACGATAAATTCTTTTAATTTATAAGTTGCATATCCTTCGATTACAAGCGGTTCAAGTTTACAGATTTCATTAGCTTCTTCATAATTATTCGCCTTAATAATATACATTCCCGCAACTCCTGGATACCCTTTAAAAACACCACATATTTCTAGTTTTCCAGAATCATCTAAGTTTTTAATGTTTGCGACATGTCTTTCAATAACTGCCTTTGTTATTTTATTATATGTTTTACTCTTTTCAATTATCATCACATACAGCGATTTTTCCATGTTCTCTCCTCTATTTATTTCTATACTTTAAGTATATCATGCACATTATGTGAAGACTACTTCCAGCCAAAAGAAAAAAATGCCAAGGCATTTTCTAGTTTTATTTTATTTCTACTCCCAGGGGGATTCGAACCCCTCGTTGCACGGATGAGAACCGTGTTTCCTAACCGATTAGAAGATGGGAGCAGAATATACTTTTAGTATATTCCTTTCTCACTATCTTTCAATATCAAAATTAATTTTTACTTGTGATAACAAAGTTTTCATTTGCCCAATTTTAGTCGTTTCAAATGTTCCATGACAATCAGAACCTGCAGTAATAAACAAATCAAAGACTTCACAAATTTTTAGACAGATTTGTGTTTGACTTTCAGTATGCTTTGGATAATAACATTCAATTCCATCGATTCCTAGTGCTACAAATTTCCTTAATATTTCTTCAAATTCGGTATCATTTAAATCTTTAAATATTCGACCAGGATGTGCAACTACCGCTTTACCATGTGCTTGATGAATCTCATCAATAACTCGCTTTACTCCAAAAAATGAAATATCTTCATAAGAAAATTCTCCCTTGAAAAACAGATCAAAAGATTCATCTAAATTAGAGGCAACTCCACGCTCTACAAAATAATGAATTGCTTTCCATCCACCTAATCTTCGATCATATTCATACTTGTCGTAATCTTCTAGTGATACCCTTGAATCTTGTTTAGCTATCATTTCTACAAAATCACGATTCGCTACATCCAGTAATGTGCGATTAGTGGTAACAAATTCATCAAACTGTTTATTCCCTAAATCAAAATCATAGCCAAGCATATGGATATTTCTACCAAACTCAGTACAATCAATTTCTACACCTGTTATACATTGAACATCTGAATCCTTTGAAATTTCCATTAATAGTTTAGTACCTTTTAACTCATTGTGATCAGTAATCGCAAGTACGCTTACGTGTTCTTCTTTCGCCATTTGAAGTATTTCATTTGGACTGTAAGTTCCATCTGAATAAAAAGAGTGATTGTGCAAATCGATATAGTTCATACTTTACTCCTAACTAATTTTACAAATTATACGTTGTTCTTCCTGTTGTGTAAATAAAATCTTATTGACCTAACAAGTCACTTCGCTCGAATATAAAACTAATATATCCTCTTCTTGAATTTTTGTATCACCATGCGGAAGAATTGTTTTACCCTCTCGAATAATCATGATCACAAGTTCATTCGCCTTTGGTGAAAAATCTTTAATTGATTTTTCTATCCACTTGCTACCCTTTTCTATGACATGTTCTTGAAGACAAACTTGATTCGCTTCTTGGTATTTATATGCACTCAAAATAAGTTGATCACCTTCTTGTAAAATAGTCTCACCGCTTGGCATGATTTTTTCTTTATTTCTTAAAATCAAAACTATCAGTGTATCTGGTGGTAACGTAATATTTTTAATTTCTTGATTAATCCAATCATGAGATGAGTTTAAATTAACTTGGATAAATCTTAAATCTACTTCATCTGAATAATCACTAAATGATTTTAATACATCAATATTCTTATCTGTCATATCTAGCCATTTAGATACCTTAGGCAGAAATGTACCCTGAACCAAAATTGATAATAAGACTATGAAAAACACAATATGATATAAATCAATCGATAAATTGTTCAAGTGAACCGTCGCAAGTATTGCGAATACAATCGAAGCTGCACCTCTTAATCCTGCGAATGAAACAAGTAACAGTTGTTTGAATTTACACCCATATGGCCTTAACAATATAAACGTCGCGATTGGTCTTGCTACTACTGTTAGAAAAACCATAATTAAAAGTGCTGGTAAAAAAATACTCGGGATCCGTGATGGTGTTGCAAGAAAGCCCAAAAGGAAGAATATTACCATTTGCATCAAACCCGTAATTCCATCAAAGAAATGAACAAATGCTTTTTGATTTGTCATTTTTTGATTTCCTAATATTATTCCTGTTATATAGACACTTAGATAACCATTACCACTAAAATATGTTGATGCTGCATATGAAACAAGTGCCACACCCACTAAAAATACTAGATCAAATCCATCCGCTGTAAGTTTAATTTTTTTCAGAATATATGTTGCTGCATAAGCCACAATAAATCCAAATAAGATACCCATTGCAAATTGTAATATTATGAATTGAAGTGTACTTTGAAACTGAATGCCACTTGTCATCATTGTTAAAACTAAAATAGTTAAGGTATATGATGTAGGATCATTACTACCACTTTCAATTTCCAATAGTGAATCGGTATTATATTTTAATCCTAGTCGTTTCGAACGTAGAATGGAAAAAACAGATGCTGCATCCGTTGAACTAATTACTGCTCCTATCAAAAAACTTTCTAATATACCAAAACGCAATACAATATAACAGAATAACCCTGTGAGTAATGCTGTAAATAAGACCCCTAACGTTGATAATAAAATAGCCTTTGAAACTACTGGTTTTGCATGTTTCCAGTTTGTTCCAAACCCTCCATAAAAAATTATAAATATTAGAGCCACAGTACATATTTTTTCCACTACTTCATAGTCTTCAAAGTAAATGCCAAGAATACCATCTGTACCAAATAGTAACCCCAATCCAATGAATGCTACTAAAACAGGAAGTCCAACTTTCTGTGTAGCACGATTTAAGAATACACATGCTATGACAATAATTCCTGCTAATAATATTCCTATAGTCAAATTATCACTCCCTAACTTCTAAATTTATTTTACCATAAAAATTCGAATCCTCTTTTTATACACTAAAGGTTATCTTACGATAACCTTTAGTTGTTTATTCTTTTTCCATATCAAATAAAATAATGTGTGAATCTGTTTTCGCACGTAGATTAATTTTTTCTTCATCGATAATTTCTGCACCATCTTTTTCATTAATAGTTTCACCATTAATCATCCCACAGCCCTCAATTTGAACTAGATAGACTTGGCGATTAGAGTCAATGTGATAATCGATATTTTCATTAGCCTTTAAACTTACAACGGATATATTCATATCTTGATGAATTTGAATTGGAGCATTACCTTGTAATCCAGAAACTATTTGTAGCCATTTTCCTTCTCTTTCTTCCCATTCAAAACGATAGTCACCATAATTCGGGATATATCCCTTTTTATTTGGAATTATCCAAATTTGAAGAAAACGCAAAGGCTTTTCTGTGAGATTATATTCACTATGTGTCACGCCAGTTCCAGCACTCATATATTGAACTTGTCCACGCACTAAATCACGTTTATTACCCATACTGTCTTTATGCGTCAAAACGCCATCGACTACATAGCTTATAATTTCCATATTTTCATGTGGGTGAGTACCAAATCCTTTTCCTGCATCAAAAATATCATCATTGATTACTCTTAATGATCCAAATTTAATATTATCGGGGTTGTAGTATTCCGCAAATGAAAAGTGAAAAATGCTATGCAACCACCCCATTTCACTTCTCCCCATTTTTTCATGATTGATTACTTTTATCATATATATACCTCTTTTCTTTTTATAACAGCTTTATTTATTTCACTTAAATTGAGTTACTCCTCTTGCACAAATCATGATGACGAATGATTTTTAATCATTATGATTTACACTCGTGTAATTAATTCATTATTTTGTAAATTTTGAATATAGAAACCATATCTTTGTGAAGACTTCTTATTTACAATATATCACTAATTAGTAATAGTTCTATTCATATGCTCACAAAATAAAAACTAAGTTTGCACTTAGTCCTTATTTTTTAAATTTAACTGTTACTTTGAAATAGTCACCGTCAGTTTCAATGGATAGTTTACCGTCTTGTGCTTCAGTGAAACCTTTTGAAATCGCAAGCCCTAGTCCTGATCCTTCAGAATTTCTTGATTTATCACCGCGTACAAATCGCTCTACTAAGTCATTTGGATCAAATGTAATTTCTTCACTTGATACATTTCGAATAGAGAATTCCATACCTCTTTCATCTTCTGTAACCTTAACATATACCCTTGTACCCGAAACAGAATATTTAATTGCATTGTTGAATAGGTTTTCGATAATACGATATGTTTTATGCGCATCCAACCGTAGTATCATCTTCTCATTTTCAAAATCGGTTTTGAATGTTAATCCCGATTTATCAATTTGTGGAGCCAGTTCAAACAATGTTTGATTAATTAAGGAAACAATATCTACATCAACAATGTCTAATCTTATATCACCGCTATTTGCTTTACTTACTTCAAACAAATCTTCAATTAAATGCTTTAATCGTAATGAACTTCTTTCTACAGTATCTAAATAATCCTTTTTCTTTTCTTCATCAGTTTCTTTCTTTAATAAATCAACATAAGAAATTAATGAAGTAAGAGGTGTTTTTAAATCATGTGATACATTCGAAATTAGTTCGGTTTTCATTTTCTGACTCTTAGTTTCTTCATCTATCGCAATTTTAAATCCAATTCGAATATCTTCTAATTCATTTTTTATTGGTTCAAATACTCCTAATTCTTCTGTAATATCAGTTTCTAAATCACCTTGTGATAAGCGTTTTGTACATGTGAGTAGTTGTGTGTAATTTTTTTGTATCTCTTTGAATATTTTAAGAATGAGTACAAATAACACTATTGAGTAAATTAAAGCACCCCAAAATACATCATTAAAAATCCAGAAAATACTACATAGAATAAATACATTTACAGCGAGAATACCAATTAGTTTTAAATAAGACTCTTTTGAAAGTTGTATTGTTAAACAATCATAGAACCATTGTTTAAGCGTTCTATATATGCCTTTGACTATTTCTTTTGTTTTAATTTTTCTTAAATTTTCTTTGATACCATCTGCAAAAATTGTCTTTATCCAATAAACAGATACAACAATGCCATAGCCCATAACTATAGCTGCAGTAAAGGCAAGAATAAACGCTAGGATATAATTGAGTAAACCTGCATCTGCCATTACACTCTCTGTAACACTATAGGATAAATTATTATAAAAACTTAGTGGTATATTAATAAGCATTATTCCTGTGAACACAATTAGAATTCTTAATTCCCAACATGAATTATCTAACCAATGAGCCGCAAATGATTCTCGAATCTTTTTGATTGGATAAATAAAGGCAAATAATACCATCGCAAAGACTGTATAGAGAAGATTGGTTTCACCAAGGTAATAAATACTTTGTTGAGATACTAAAGTGTAATCAATATAATTTATGACATTGTCATTTGGTGCAAGTGATTCTGGTATTCCAAATATCACTGTACAATTCACAAGTTTTGGAAGTTGATATTCAATTTCTAAACCACTATAATCGGCATATTCACCTGTTATATCATCACCTTGTAAAAACCATTTAGACGCATCATTAAAAATTGTTAAAAAAGGATCAATGTATATATTCGCTTCTCCATCCAGCTCTTTAACTGTTTGATTACCCTCCGCATCAAAATCAACACGATACCAGAATTGATAGTTTTTTTCACTTGCATCATTTATAGTATCTGGTAAATTTGATGAACGTTCTAGATATGTTTTCTGTCCTGTATCATTATTGATATACACGGCTTGTAGTCCACGAATATCACTAATTTTCGACACTACATTATTAAGGATATACTCATTCAATCGATTTTTATAACTATATCGATCCGTTCCTTGAATCATTGCCCCATTTTCTTCTTTAAATTCAATTTTAAAAACATCCGTATAATATATAAAACTATTTAATTTCATTTGATCAGAACAATAGAGTTCAAATGCTGTATCGTTTAATAAACTTTCTAGTTGTTGATTATTTCTAAATGCTGCTTTATCTACAGAGTTATTTTGATCACTTGCTTCTCCAGCACTTATCGATAACACACCTAGTGAGATAATCACAATAATGGATAAGAAAATAAAGAGTTGTTTACATGTTTTATCTATTCTTTTCATTCTCTACCCCTTATCTATTTTATATCCAACACCCCATACTACTTTTAGATATCTTGGATTTCTTGGATCTATTTCTATTTTTTCGCGAATATTTCTTATATGCACCATAACGGTGTCCGTTGCGATTGCATCTTCATTCCAAACTTGTTCATAAATTGATTCTAAGCTATAAACACGTCCGGGATTTTTTATCAGTAGTAACAGTATTTTAAATTCTATAGGAGTACACTTTACTAGTTCTCCATCGACTTTCACTTCTTTTGTATCTTCATTTACTTCTAATCCACCAACGACATAATTACATGATGATTCTTGTTCAATAACTTTATTAAGAAAACGATTGTATCTTCTTAATTGGGAGTTAACACGTGCCAATAATTCCATCGGTGTAAAGGGTTTTGTGACATAATCATCAGCCCCCATATTTAAGCCTGTAATCTTATCTAATTCTTCTGATTTCGCTGATAAGATTAAAACTGGAAAATCATACTCTTCTCTTAGTTTCATAATCATTGTTAGACCATCCATTTCAGGCATCATCATATCAACGATTGCAAGATGAATTTCATTCTTACTAATGACTTCCAATCCTTCTTTTCCATTGTATGCCCGTAACACTTCATAGTTTTGACTTTTGAGATAAATCTCTATCGCATTGCCAATTTCTATATCATCCTCTACTACCAGTATTCTATCTCCCATATAACCCTCACTAATTCTTATTTATTGTCAATTGTATGTTGTCCTTTTTCATAATTGAATGTAAAACTTTCCCATCAAAATCCATGTGTCTTACTAAACTCAAAAGTGCTATTAGCTTATTTCTAGTCAACATATGCTTAACTTCTTTTTCTAATGTTGGGTCAAACTCTAAAATATTTCTTGCTTGACTCTCAAATGATTGTATCATATATGGAAGAATTTCTGTACGCAATGAGTGTGTAATACTGTTTTTT
The DNA here is from genome assembly GCA_964386325.1 of uncultured Erysipelotrichaceae bacterium. Classification (GTDB taxonomy): domain Bacteria; phylum Bacillota_I; class Bacilli_A; order Erysipelotrichales; family Erysipelotrichaceae; genus Anaerorhabdus. The sequence goes on from CAYLQY010000009.1 coordinate 81,070, forward strand.
GCTTGTACATTATAGTGATATAAAATATCTGTAATAATGACTGTTTTCTTGCTTTCAATTAATACTCTATGTACTGTTGAAACATCTTCAAAAAGCTCTCCTACTGGAAAATAAATGCCTTTCCATATTGATCTGCGGTATAATTTTCCCCACGAGAAATTACGAATTTTAGTATCTTTCAATAAATATTTCATTACTTCTCTACGACTTGGAATCATTTCTTTCTCCACCGTATTTTTTAAACCAAATACACCATTGAAGTCATTGCCACAAATTACAACATCACTTTCATATTGTTCAAGTTTATTCACCATAATTTCTAACATGTTTTCACTAATCATATCATCTGCATCCACAAACATAATATAGTCACCTGTTGCCTGCTTTAGTAAAGTATTGCGGGTAGCCGCAACACCTTGGTGTTCACAATTATAGACTTGTAGTTTATTCACAAAGTGTTTCTTATATTTCTCTAATCGACTTTCAGTTAAATCCGTAGAACCATCATTTGCTACGATAATTTCAAAGTCTTGAAATGTTTGTTTCATGATTGAACGAATACAATTATAGATTGTATCCTCTGAATTATAAACTGGCACTAAAACACTAACTTTCATATTAAATTTCTCCCTTTAATCGATTCATTGTTGTAACTTTTCTATAAACTAGAATTCCCACTATGCTAATCAGAAGTGTAATTCCATAAATAATGAATGCTGATGTAAAATCTTGTCCCATCAGTTTCTCCCCAGCAATTGTCGAAGTAATTACTGAAGGAATTCTTGCAAATGTTGTGATTGCTACAAATTTCATTGTATTTATTTTTGTAATCAACCCTGCAAAATAAGTAATAAAATCTTTGGGTGTTCCTGGAATGAAGAAAATCATAAATACAAGAGGATAAAACTTTTGTTCACTCTTCAAGAAAGATAAGCTATCTATTTTTTCTTTAGGCATAAAGTGTTCAACCATGTTGCTACCGTATTTTTTCACGAGTGTTAAAATACAATATGTTGCAAGTCCTGAACCTAATAAACAAAGAAACATTCCTTCCCATGTTCCAAATGCCACCCCAGCTCCCACTTCTATAATTTCACCAGGTAGAAACGCTACGAGCACTTGTAGAAACATCATTAGAACTAATGCTACTCGTCCGAATACGCCAAATTTATCTAACCATGTCTTAAAGTTTTCTGGATTTGATGCAATACTTGTAAAGAACACAAATACAGCTGCTCCTAAAGCAATGATAAAGAACAATCCACCTATAATAGAAACTATTTTTAATACTTGATATACTCTCTCTTGTTTATTCATATCTAACCTCTTTATGTTATTAATGATAGGCGATAGATATAAAGAAACTTATTAGGTATTTCTAAAGACTTTCTTAAGATTTATATTTATTATGCTAAAAACTATCCATTTTAGTTGTTGTATACTGCATCATTCATCTTTATACTGTTTGTATGAGGTGAATTTATGATTGCATTACTTGTCGCATTATGTGCATCCATTGTTGGTGCAATATCTGGTATAGGCGGAGGCGTTATTATTAAGCCCTTACTTGACTTATCTGGTAATTATTCCACTGCCGCTATCAGTATATTATCTTCTGCTACAGTATTTTCCATGTCAGCATCAGCATTATTTAAACATTATCGGTTGCATACTAAATTTGATATCAAGTTTGCATCATATATCGCCATTAGTTCAATGATTGGTGGATTACTAGGACAGTCTTTATTATCTAGTCTATTGAAGTTTGATAATATTCCAATTAAGCAAATTCAAAATCTAGTATTAATGATTCTATTAATTATTGTTTTAATCTATATGAATAAATTCAAAGAGAAATATCATTGGCATTTAAAAAGTCCTGTTGCTCCTATTCTAGTTGGTATTTTCTTTGGTTTTCTTTCTGCTTTCCTTGGAATTGGTGGAGGTCCAATCAACTTGGTCGCTCTTACTTTGTTTTTCTCAATGAACACAAAAGCTGCTTCTGTTATTTCAGTCTTTATGATTTTCTTCTCTCAAGCATCAAAATTATCACAGGTTTTGTTAACAAAAAGTTATGTTGGTCTTGATTTAACTGCATTACTTTATATGATTCCTGCTGGTATTATTGGTGGACTAATAGGTTCTAAGTTGAATCACCAATTTACTGAGAAACAAATTCATAATTTATTTAATATCGTATTATGCTTTGTAATTGTTACTACTGCAATTAATTTATTCTAATTCTTATAAATATAAAATGTGTCCTCTATTCATGTAACCTTTGAATAGAGAACACATTTTTATTTTTTCCACTCTTGAATTGCTTTATGGAGAGATCTTCCCATTTCTTTAAAGAAATCAGAATTAATCTTACGATTATAAAACCGATTAATCCAATCTTTTGTTTCTTCCATTGTTCCTATTGAAAACATTTCTTTGATTTCATCATCACTCAATTCTTGATATGTATTTTCACATACATTATATTTGTTTGCATATCGCCTTCTTGGAGGTACCTCTGTTTCATTTTGTTTATACCCAAGCACTAACATGCAACAAGGAAATACATACTCTGGTAAATGCAAAAGTTCTTGATGTATTTCCAAGTTTTCCATAATGTCACCAATATAACACGTGCCAATTCCTAAACTTTCAGCCGCTACTACAGCATTTTGTGCCGCAATCACTGCATCTTGCATACTTAAAATAAAGTCTGCTTCATCAATACATTTATCTTCTTCTTTTTTTGCACCAAAAAGTTTAAAAGCACGATTCCATTTGCTCATATCATTACAGAAAACTAGTATATGACTTCCTTCTTGAATAAATTGTTGATTATCACAAGTAACACTTAATCGATCCTTAAGATTTTGGTCAGTAATATTTATAATTGTATACATTTGCATATTTCCAGCACTTGGTGCCTGTTTTGCACATGCAATGATACAATCCATCTCTTCCTTTGAAATCGGTTTTGATGAAAATTTACGAAGTGAAGTTCTTTTTAATAATAAATCGACTGTTTTATTCATTAATATCCTCCCAACTATTTACTATAGTTTATCAATTGTTCTACTAGTTGCCTAGTACAAAAAGAAAAAGAGACAATGTCTCTTTTAACTAATCATTTTTTGGTGCAAACAAATCATATACATCTGATACTGGGCAATGCGTTTGAATTGCTTCAATTGTTTTTGAAATCATATATGCAACTGATAATGAAGTAATCTTTGTAGTTCTTTCTTTGCTTTCTTGAGGGAGAGGGATTGTATTTGTGATAACCATTTCTTTAATTGGAGAATTCTCAATTCTTTCAATTGCGGGACCAGAAAGGACACCATGAGTACATGCACAATAAATCTCTTTAGCACCCTTATCTTTTAAAATATTTATACTTGCTACTAAGCTTCCAGCTGTATCAACGATATCATCAATTACGATTACTGTTTTGCCTTCAACTTCCCCAATTACATTCATAGCTTCTGCTACATTAGGTTTAGGGCGGCGTTTGTCAACGATCGCTAATGGCGCACCAATAGCATCCGCCAATTTACGTGCACGTGTAGTTCCCCCATGATCTGGTGAAACAACAACAACATCTTCCAATGCTTTTGATTTAAAGTATTGTCCAATCATTGGAACAGCTGTTAAATCATCAATAGGTACATTGAAGAAACCTTGGATTTGAGATGCATGTAAGTCAATTGTGATTAAACGATTCGCTCCTGCAACTTGTAATAAATCCGCAACAAGTTTTGCAGTGATTGGTTGACGAGCTCTTGCTTTTCTATCTTGGCGTGCATACCCATAATAAGGCATAACGACATTGATTTCGCCAGCACTTGCACGTTTACAAGCATCAATACAAATTAACACTTCCATTAATCTTTCTGTTACTGGTGCACATGTTGATTGAACAATATAAACTGAACGTCCACGTACAGTTTCTTCTGGTTCTACTAAAATTTCTCCATCCGCAAAATGTTTAACACTAATTTTACCTAAAGGTAAGTTCAAGTGGTCTACTATTTCATTAGCGAGATCAACACTTGATGTTAATGCAAATACAATCGTCTCATTCATTTTCAGTTTTACTCTCCTTATTTGTTTTTGTATTTAGTTCCATAACCTGGTTTGTTTTCTTGACGGCAACGACCAATGGCCATATCCCCATCTGGAACATCTTTCGTTGCGGTTGAACCAGCAGCTACTACGGCATTTTCTCCAACAGTTACTGGCGCAATCAAGTTTACATTACTTCCAATAAACGCTCCATCTTTTACAACTGTACGGAATTTATTTTTACCATCGTAATTTACTGTTACGACACCACAACCAATATTAACTTTACTTCCGATGTCACTATCGCCAATATATGTTAAGTGCGCACAGCGGCTATCAAACCCAAAATTTGTATTTTTAAACTCTACAAAATTACCGATTCTATTTTTACTTTCTACAACTGAGTGCATACGCAAATGCGCGAATGGTCCAATTGTACAGTTATCTTTGACTTCACTATCTGTGATTCTAGAACTATCAATTACACAATCTTTTCCAATTATTGCATTTACGAGAAAACTTTGTGGAAGAATTGTTGTTCCTCTTTGAACTATTGTAGTACCTTCTAGATATACATTTGGATAGAGTACTACTTCTGCATCCAGTTTTACATCTGCGCCAATATAAGTCGCATCTGGATTAATCATCGTAACACCTTTTTTCATCCATTCTCTATTGATACGTTTTTGCATTTCTTGATTTGCACGAGCTAATTCAACTTTGTCATTTACTCCTGCAACCTCTTCGTTATCTTTTGCGATAACAGCTTTAACTTTTAAGCCCTTTTTATTTAATATCTCAACTAAGTCAGTAATATAGTATTCACTTTGAGCATTGTTGTTTTGAATATCTTTTAGGTTTGAAAAGAGAGTTTCATTATCAAACGCATAGATACCTGTATTAATCTCATTTATCTTTTTTTCTTCTTCAGTACAATCTTTGAATTCAATAATACGTTGAATAAATCCATTTTCATCACGAATAATTCTTCCATATGCGCTTGGATCTTCTAAGATTGCAGTTAAGACAACCATTTTTGCATCTTTTACTTCTTTATATAGTTCTTTAAATGTGTCTGCGGTTAGACACGGACAATCTCCATTTACTACAAGCGTTTCGCCTTGAACATCTTCACATTGTTTCGCTTGCATTACTGCATGCCCTGTTCCTAATTGAGGTTCTTGTAAAGCAAATTCAGTTTTTCCTTCCATTGCTTTTTCAATTACTTCATGACCATATCCAACAACAGTAACTACTTTTTCAGCTCCTGCTAATTTAACAGTGTCAATCAAGTGTTCAACCATCGTTTTTTGACATACTTTATGCATAACTTTTGGTAAATCTGACTGCATTCTTGTTCCTTTGCCTGCAGCCATCAGTATTGCAGATTTCATAATTGTCCCTCCACCCTACTATTCTACTCAAAATCCGATCATAAAAAAAGCCCAAATAGGCTTTTTATTTTCTTTTTTCGCTTTTTATCTATTTTTATCTCGAATTTTTGTTTTTCGGATAAAGCTTGCGATTTTTTTAATCTCTTTTGCTGCATTATTTAAGCATTCTTCACTTCGCGTTAGTCCAAACACCGTTGAACCACTTCCAGACATGAGAACACCATCCATACCTAACTCAATCAATCGTTCTTTAATCTTTGCGATTTCCGGAACAAGTTTAAACGATGGTTGTTCAAGCGTATTTCCCAGAGAATGTATTATCCCTTCATAATCACCGAATTCTAACGCTTCCTTCATCTTTAAACAATCCGGGTGATTAGCAGTATCAAAATCTAACATTTCAAAGGCTGTTTTGGTCGAAACTCCTTTATATGGTTTTACTAATAATACGTAAAAATCCGTAATTGCTTCAAAAGTCATGATTTTCTCACCAATTCCTGAAACTAATGCCGGTTTATTAATACAGCAGAATGGAACATCTGCACCTACTTTTTTAGCAAGTTCAATCATCTTTTCTTTACTCATATTTATTTTTAATAAACGTTTAACAAGCCGAATTGCAGCAGCTGCATCCGCACTACCTCCGGCAAGCCCTGCTTGGGTAGGAATGTGTTTTTGTAGTACGATACTGAAATTCTCTTTGAACCCGTATTCACTTCTCAATACTTCTATGGCTTTAATGATTGTATTTTTCTCAGTCTTTGGTAAATATCCAGCATTACTCTCCATCGACATTTCTTCACTGATTTCCATGCTTAAAACATCATAAAATTCAAGCGGTACCATGATCATATTAAGTTCATGATAGCCATCTTCTCGACGTTTAACAACATCTAGACTCAAATTAATTTTTGCATAAGCTCTTTCTTTCATAAGTTACTCCACACAGTATATAATTCAATAAATTTCTCGCCATTAATTGCTTCTGCACGAATAGTTTCTGATAAATTACATTGCGTTAGTATTTCTCTTATTTTGTCATTATCTTGAAGTACTTCTTTTAAGTTATTAAATAATGTCTTTCTTCTTTGTTTAAAACAAGCTTTAACAAAATCAAAATAGGCTTGTTCATTTTCTACCGTAACCTTATTTTCTTTTTTTGTGAATTGAATAACTGCAGAATCTACATTTGGTCGTGGATTAAAGATTGTCTTAGGAATCTTCATCACCATTTTAACATGATATAAGTATTGGGTAATTACACTCAATGCATTATAATCCTTGGTTGATATATTTGCACAAAACCGATCAGCAACTTCTCTTTGAACCATAACGGTAATACTATCCACTTCGCATTTACTTTCGAATATTTTAAATAGAATCGGTGTTGTTATATAGTAAGGTAAATTTGCACATACAACGACTTTATTAAATTCTTTTCTACATTCTTTAACAACTTCTTCAAAATCTACTTCTAAAAAATCTTGGTGTCTTATTTCATAATTATTATATTCACTAAGAGAATAAGGCAAGACTTCTAATAACCGAGTGTCAATTTCATAAGCAATGACTTTTTTTGCACGTTTACATAATTGCTCTGTTAATGCTCCAATACCTGGACCAATTTCAATTACACATTCGTTATCACAATTAGAAAAATCAGCAATTTTTTCAACAATACCTGGCTCTATGATAAAATTTTGGCCATAGCCTTTTTTGGCATACAGGTCAAATTTTTTCAATATTTCATTTGTTCTAGCAACAGTTGCAATGGCTTTATTCATTTCTACATCCTACTTTTGTAGTATTATCATATCTTATTGAATATCATTATACAACGCTAATATGGTTTACTCGCTATAAATTTTATATCCATTTCTACCTGCTTTTTTTACATCATACAATGCCTTATCCGCAAGTTTACATAGTTCTTTGAAGTTCTTTGCTTTCTTGTTTGAAACGATTCCTATACTACATGTAATATATTCCATGTGCTCTATTGGAAGTTTTATCATCTTGGCTTTTTCTAAGAAATCTTGTGCCATCTTTTCAATTTCTTCTTGTGTTTGTTCATAACTTACAAAAAGAATAAACTCATCTCCACCATATTTACCAGCAAGAATATTTTTATTTGAATAACTCTTTAAAATTTCTGCAAATGCAAGCAAAACTTTATCGCCATATAAATGTCCAAGACAATCATTCACCTGTTTAAAATAATCGATATCAATAAAGTATAAACTAAATTTACTTGCATAATTATTAGCGATATTCATCTTTAATTCATTGGTAATATAGGAATCCATATACACACGATTGTATAGTTGTGTAAACGGATCTCGCGAAACTTTCTCTTGAAGCATCGACTTCTCTTCAACAACATCTTTATGTGCATTACGAATATCTTGTAATTCTATTTCCATTAATAAACTTTTTGAACAAATCCACTTAATCATTTCTAATGTTTCCCTACTTAAATCATAGTAGTTCTTAAAATGACTATTAATTGCATCACTAGATTTAAATTTTTGTTCCATATAATTTAGAATCTCATAGAATTCAATATCAAACATTGTAAGTGTTGTTTTGCTGCGGCGATTTTTCATTACATCCACAAGTTGTTCACACAACGTCTTATCCCCTAGCGTTATCGTAACTTCCAGCACTTTCAAAGATGCCCTAAATATGTAAATGAATTCGTCGACTTCATTCGTTTTTTCAATGAATTTAACGATAATATCTCTAACATTATGTTCATCAACTGCTTGCATAATTTCATTCATCATGTAGATACAATCTAAAACATCTTGGTATTCTTTAGTAAAACTTACATCACATTTTCGCCAGTGATCAACTTTTTTATATTCTTCCAAGTAGGAATAAAGTTCGATTATATTAAGTACTATTTGTCTTTTATATTCTATTTTGTCTGCATATTCACTTTCAATAAAATTAGAATACGAAGTTTCTGCAAATGAAACTGCTGTTTCATAATCTTTTAAATAGACAAACAGGTTGGCAATGTTATTAAGTATTCTGAACTCCCAATTGAATTCGCTATGCTTTGATGCGATTTGATAGGCTTTTATATAGTTATTAATACTCTTAAAATAATTCGTTTCTTTGGAATAATTAACTCCTAACAAATTATAAGCACGCATAATAAAATAATTATTACCACTTGTTGTTGAATAAAGTACTGCCTTTTCAGCTAGTTCATTTGATTTTGAAATATCAAGACTATCACAAATTAATGCACGATAAAAATTTGCTGCAGCTAAAGCATCTAAATCATTTTTCTCTGCACCATTTTTTTCCAATTGCATTAAAAGAAATTCTCTTTTATCATCACTTATTGATGAATCTTCAAGCATTTCAATGTATGCATTAAATTCTTCATTGCTGTGATATTTCACTTATCATCACCTATTTTTCTTTATATAGTGTGTAGCGATCTCTACCTGCTTCCTTTGAACGATAAAGGGCATCATCCGCTTTTTTAAATAATGACTCAAAATTTTCGTCCCCATCATTTTCCGCTATGCCAATACTCAATGTAATTGTAGGCATGTCTTTAATCACTAACTTAATTTTTCGTGCTTCTACACATAATTTTTCAGCTAACTGCTGCACGGTTTCAATTTTTTCATATCCTGCAACAAACAACATGAATTCATCACCACCATAACGTCCAACTTTCATGGTTTCTGTCATTTCGTTTCTCAGTATTTCAGTAATCAACAATAGAATTTTGTCGCCTTCATCATGTCCTAATGTATCATTTACTACTTTGAAATAATCTATATCTAAAACAAGTAAAGTTTGATGCTTACCCATAATATTCTTTCTTAAATCTTCTCTAATATCATTTTCTATTGAAATTTTATTTGGTAAATTCGTAAACGCATCTTTTCCAAGCCTTTTTTGAAGCAGTTCTTTTTCTTCTATTGTATTGCGGTGAGTTTCTTTTTCTTCCTCTAATTCAATTTCCACTAATAAACTTGTTGAGTAGATGTTTTGCATTGTTTTGATAGCTTTCTTAGTTGCATCGTAATACAACTTCATATTTTCATTAAAACCATTCTCACAATTGAACCGTAAATCAAAATCACAGAGTTCTTGGTAATACTTTAAATCAAATGTAGTAATCATTTCTTTTTCTTTCTTTAAATTCATTACCTGCATTAGTCTTTCACATGTTTCCTTATTTGTTTTTTCAACTGCAACTTCAAAAACATTTAATAAACAACGGAAAACATAAATATATTCATCAATTACTTCTGCCATTTTTGCAAATTCATCAATTCTTTGAACTAAGTATTCAATACCTTTGTCTTTATTTTTGGTAATTTCGTTCATCTTTATTAAGCATTGAATAACTTTACCTTCTAAGTCATCATATTCTACTGTTTTTAATTGACTCCAGTAATCAACCTTATCATTATTCTCTGCAAATGCGTAAAGTTCAATAATATTTAAAATTAGTTGAGCAATCAATGATCTTTCTTTGAAGCGTTTCTTTGAATATTTTTCATAAGCCATTTCTATAAATGTTGCAGCAGTCTCATATTCTTCAAGCCATACGAATAAATTGCCAATATTATTCAACACAATCCAGTCATAGTCATATTCTGAATGTCTTGTAGCTATATAGTAAGCTTGAAGATAATATTGAATACTTTTTAAATAATTTGCTTTTTCAGAATATTCAATGCCTAAAGAATTATTTATCTTCATGGTATAAAATTTATTCTCACCATTTTTCGCATAGTTCAATGCCTTATCCAAACATGTAATCGCTTGGTCTATACCTTCATTATCATGTATCGATATCGCACGATAAAAATAATATGCTGCTAAACCATTTACATCATTATCTTTTATTGCTAATTCTCCAAGTTTTTTGAGAGCATTTTCTTTTTCTTCACTACTAAAATCAACATAATTTTCAATTATGCTTAATAGCTTTTGATAATTTTCTTTTTCGTGATATTTCAATGTAATCACTCTCACTTCACTTTTTTAAATTATAGAGTCTTTACCTATAAAATGCAATGTTACCATTTGATTTAGCAACAATCTTACATAATCTTTACTTTATAAATTTCTTGATATCTTCTTTATTCATTTCTAACATCTTGCAACGCTTAAGTAATGTCTTTGCATTAGATTCTCCAATTCCAAGTTTTGTTGTGAGTTTTTTTCGTAGGTCTTTACTTTCTGATCCACCTGTTAACCCTAATTCAAAAAAATCATTCATTGTTAAATCTGATTGAACATCCTTATCGAATGTTACAACTTGATTTAATGCGATTTCAAGTGTTTCTCTGTCAGCATGTTCGATTCCTACTTTTTTACTTGTACGTGATTTCTCTTTAGGTACAAATGCATTTTTACATCCATTAATTCGTTGATTAATTGTCATACGTATTTTCTCACCTGGTGAGTCTGGATCTGTGAATATGATGACTCCCCGTGTTTTATTTGTCTCTTCAATTAACTTTAATGTTGCTTCTGACAAATGTGTTCCATGTGTTTCGATTGTATCACAATCGAAATGACTTTTTAATACATTGGTATCATTTTTCCCTTCCACAACAATTACTTCTTTTATTTTCATTTATCTCACCATCTTTATTCTTTTTTAATACTCACTGAATTCTATTAAATTTCCATCTGGGTCATAAAGATAAATTGAATTCATATCACCCTTTACACCCGTTCTACCTACAACGCCTATATGTATTGTATACCCTTTTGACTCAAGATTTTGTTTGAATATTTCAATTGATTCATCTATTTCAAAACAAATATCAGCACTTCCTACTTGTACATGTGTTGCATGTGGGATTAATTCACGATTTAAATAATGAACATTAATTTTAAAATCGCCAGCATATAGTTCTCCTCGTGTTTCATATTCTTTCGCATCAAATCCCAGTCCTTTATAAAATTCGATACATTTCTTCATATTAGAAGTTGTGATTACAAAATGATCTATCTTCTTTATCATCTTATTTTTCCATATATTCCTTTCCAAGTTCTTGCATAATATTTAATGCTTGTAGTAATTTCTCACCACGATTTTTTGTTAAGAAATATTCAACTCGCAAAGGATATCCTGAATAGCTTTCCTTAGCAACAAATTCAAATTCTACTAATTCTTTTAAATGCTGTAACAACATTTTTTGTGTAATCCCATTAATGTCTTTCTCAAGTTGTGATAGAGATGTCGGCCCAAGTCGTAATCGCCATAAGATAATTGGTTTCCACTTTCCCTTTAACATATCATGTGTTAATTCTAATGGGCATGTATAGTTTTCTCTTACAATCATGTCTTCTACCTATCTTTCTACCTTTATTATATCAAACAATGTTCTAAACACCCTTAACTATTGTTAAACGCAAGAAAAAAGTTTGACTCCGAAAAAGTCAAACTTCTTATTAATATTTAGCTAATAGTGAATGATTATCGCAACAACACTTTGCGATTTCAAGCCATTTCTCATCTTGTAAAAAGCCTATTGCTCTTTTAAGATAGTAATCTACTTCACTAGTTTTGTTTTGATAATACTCCAATTTCGCTAATCGAAAATTTGTTAATCCTTTACGATTTTCATCTTGATCTTCTTTCTCCATGTTCAGCAAATCATTTTTTCGCGATATATCATGATGAATATAAATATCGACAATTAAACTACTTTCTTCTACAAGAGAATGCAACTTCTTTTTATTACTTGCCAATTTTTTGATTTCTTCCAATGCTTCGCAAGCATTATCTTTATCATTAATCGAACAAGTATACGATATCTTTTTCGTCGCAAGATCTAGTTTTTGATTTTTTGTTAGCTTGAAATGTTTAAGGTTTTTAAATGACTCTTCGATTTTATTATTATCATTTTGAAAAATCCATGCATCTAATCTTAGAATTTCAATTGTTGCACTCGTATAGATTAAACGCAATCGTTTATTATTCAATAATGTCATATATAAAGAGACATTGCGTTCTAGATAAAGAATCTTTCTTAACTCTAATGTTGTTTTTCTTCTCAGCTTGTCTAAATTGAAGACAAGCACAAGTGAAATAATGATAACAATAATAAACCAAAATCCCATTTTACTCACCTCTTAATATTACTCACTTTTATGCATAAACTCCTGTTAAATAACCCACTGCTGTTAATAGACATGCAAGTACAAGAATCAATCCCATTAGTTTTAATGGTGACCATTTTTTCTTTGCATATAACCAATAAACAAGCAATGTCAATCCTAATGGTAGGATCTTAGGGAAGATTGCATTCAACATATTATCCGCATTGAATAGCACTTGATTTTGTAGAATTTCTCCTGTTGCTCCATCCAATACATCTTTCACGATTTGAATAGGTAAAGATGCACTTACAAATGAAGCTGTTAAAGCACCTACAACTATTAATCCTAATACTGTCATTGCATCTGTTAAGGCATCTAATTTACCAGTAGCCATCATTCCTTGCATACCTTCTAAACCTGAACGATAACCTACTCTAAATAACCACCAACTTAATGCACATGTTCCTACTGGATAAGCAATCATATAAACAACTGGACCTAACCATGCAGTTGATGCATTTGCTTGAGCAATTGATAAACAAATCGTTAATAATACTGGAATAATTGTCGCAACCCAAAGTGAATCTCCAATTGCTGAAGTTGGTCCAATTAACGCAACCTTTACTGATTCAATAAGTTCAGGTGTACATTGACCATTAGCATTCGCTTCTTCAAGTCCACATACAATTCCATTACATATAGATCCAACTTGTGCTTCAGTATTGAATAGTGTAATGTGACGATTTAATGCTTTTGCTTTATCTTCTTTTGTATCGTAAAGTTCTTCAATTACAGGAGCCATTGATTGACCAAAGGCCATTCCTAACATTGATTCTGCTTGTTGTGAACAACCATTCCAAAAGAACCATGTAAAGAATGATTTTTTAAGTGTCTTTGGACTAATTTTTTTAACTGTTGTCATATTATACAGACTCCTTTCTACTTACCGCTGTGTAGTAAAGTACAGCTGTAATAATTCCAACAATAGCAACAGCCATTGTTGTTAAATTGAAATAAGTTACTAAGATAAATCCAGCTAAGAAAATAACAAAGTGATATTGTTTCTTCAATAAGAATGAAAGAATAATTCCCATTCCTAATGAAGCCATCATGCCACCAAATGTTCCTAATAAAGTTGTTAACCATGATGGAATTAAAGTTGCAAAATCAGCTTGTCCTGATGCTGCCGTCATTGATGTAAGTACTAATACCGCTGGAATGAAACGACATGCAAACCCAATTAATTGTCCTAAGGCAACGTTAGGAATATACATTTTGTCTGTTCTTCCTTCATTTGCGTATTTTTGGGCAAAACGATTCAATGGTAAGTTTGCAGCATACGAGATGTTCCATACCAATTGACCAACTAATCCACCAATTCCAGCAAATACAACTGATAGACCAATAACTTCAGTTACCCCTAATCCTTTACCGAAAACAAGTGCTCCTGCTGTACCGATGTAGGTAGCATAAGATAAATCCCATGCAACTGCTCCCCCGGGTGTTACATTCCCCATATACATGATTTGAAGTGGAATTCCGACCATTAAAGCAGTTTGTACATCATTCATAATCAATCCAACAATGAATGAAGCAACAAGGGGTCTACCTAGGGTATACCATCCTATTGTATTTCCCACAATGGACCCGATCGAACCTAGATAAATAAATAATGATACTAGAATGATTTGAATCATCGACATATTAATTTGTCCTCCTTATATTGATTTTTTAAAAGTGTCCCAACTTGTACCTGCCGCATTTGGTAGTTGTTGAAAACTAACTTTAAATCCATCTTGATTTAACTCATCAATGTTTTTGACATCTTCATCGCTAAGAAAAAAGATTCCTGTTGCACCAGTTACTTGATGATTTGTATCTGGTCGTTTTGCCATATTACCTAGAATAATTGACTCGCAACCTTTTATTTCTTCTTTAATTTCCATAAGTTTACTTGGAACTTTGGCAATAACTAAACGATTCTTATCACTTGGTTTTGCCAATAATTCTTTTGCTTCTTCCACAGTAACAATATGCGTTGTGTATTGTTTAGGAACTCCCATCGTTAAGATTGATTTAAGCATTGGATTCTTTGCGCTATCATTATCAATCGCTATGATTTCTTGAATACCAAGGGTTGGACACCATGCCACAATTGTTTGCCCATGAATCAATCGATCATCTACTCTTACAAAAACTTTTGCCATACATTTTCCTCCTACTGTATTGCTTTTCTTACAAACCCATTAGCCTGTACAAGTTTGTCATTTGCACAAGCGGCATCAACATTTAGTAAAATCATGACAATTGCAGTTTTTGAATGATAGTCACATTTTATTAAACTGTCCTCTGCTACTTCATAACTACATCCTGTTGCTTGCATCACTATTCGTTTTGAACGTTCAACAAGTTTTTCATTTGTTGCTTTCATATCAACCATTAGATTGCCATATACTTTTCCTATACCAATCATTGATGTTGTTGTAATCATATTTAAAATCAACTTCTGACATGTTCCTGCTTTTAATCTTGTTGATCCTGTTAACACTTCCGCTCCAGCATCCACTTCAATTGCAATTTCAGCATGTTTTGCTAACTCACTATTTTTATTACATGCAATCGAACCTGTATGAGCACCAATTTCTCTAGCATAATCAAGGGCACCAATGGCATATGGCGTTCTTCCTGATGCCGCAATTGCTATTAAAATGTCTTTTGAACTTAATTCTAAATCCATCAATTCCTTTTTTGCGAGCTCTGTTGAATCTTCTGCACCTTCAACCGCTTTTATAAATGCCCCTTGACCGCCTGCAATGATTCCAATGATTTCATCGGTTGTAGAAAATGTTGGAACACATTCCACTGCATCAAGAATACCTAATCGTCCTGAAGTTCCAGCTCCTGCAAAAATACAACGTCCTCCTTGATTCAATACGTTAATCACAACGTGAACCAAACGTTCAATATCATCCAGAGCTTCATGAACTGCTGATATTACTTTTGAATCTTCTTCATTCATAATAGTCAACATTTCTTTGACGCTTAATAAATCTAATTCCATTGTTTTGCTATTTCTTGATTCTGTTTGTAAATGATCAATCTTTACCATAATTCATTCTCAATCAAACTTGCATACATATAGCACACCGTTTTCTTATTTGTATTTGATTCAATGCCACGAACTTTTAAATTCGTTGGATAATATGCTTGATATGGGAAATCATTAACACCACCACGGAATACGGTATATTCATTCAATGCACTAAACCATTGTTGAGCTTCTTCATCAGAAAGAGCGAAGTAAGCTTGTGGTATGAATCCCACTAAATCTTCAAACGTTTCACCATAAACTAAACGAATTGGATTTCCTTCTTCACGTAATTTTTTAATCGCTCGAACAACTGCATCGTGTGTATTAATATGACGTGGATGCATTGAACCTCTCCAATGGGTAATAACTAAGTCAGCCTTTTCATTTCTGAAATATTGTTCCATTCTGGCTTGAAATTCTTCCGTTGTTGGCATTGAATTTGAAACATAACCCAACCACAATGAGTCTGCACCTAAAGCTTTGGCAGCACGATCATTCTGATTTAATAATTCATTTAAGTATTGTTCACATTCTTCTTGTGTAGCATTGGGATCTTCTAATCGTCCTTGTGTTACATGAACACAAGTACAATGTGCTCCCTCTTTTGCATATTTTAATAAAAGTGGACCTCCCATCAATTCTGCATCTAGTGAGTGTGCTCCAATAGAAATAATTCTCTTACATGTTGTCATTCTATACTTCCTTTCTATATTCAATAAATGTTCTAAATACACTTAGTCCATGACGTTCATAATAGCGTTTGCCAGGTTCATCAGTTGTTACAAAGTACATATGATATATTCCTTGACGACTCATTTCACGCATTTGTAGTTCAAGTAAAATCCCACCAACACCGGCATTGCGTTCGGCTTCTGCAATTCCTATAGGACCAAAACGCATAGGATTTCCATCAATCATTCGCATGCAGAAACCACATATTTTCTTATCCTTATTCAGCACTAGAAGAATCACATCCTCGGCAAGCTGATTTTGCATGGCTATCAAGGCATTGCGTTTCCAACCACCACCAAACTCCGTTTTAAGAAATTCTAGTAATTCTAATGAATAACTATAGTCAAATTTTGTGAAGATATATCCTTTTTCTTCTGCTTCTACTTTCTTTTTTTGTGTCTTTTCTGAAAGCGTAAAACCATGTAAATCTCTAGCCATAGAATAATGCTCTGCACCCGCTTGATAATTCATTGCGTTAAAGAAATGAATTGCTTCATTATAATTTACTGGGTCAATTCCCGCAAAAAAATAATTTGGACTATACGCACCTAATGTAATATTTTTTACACCTAGTTCTTTTAGCTTTGTTTCCGCAAGTTGTAGCAATGTCTTGCCAATTCCTTGTCTTCGATATTCTTTGTCTACAAAGATGACATTAATCCACCCTCGTTCAGGTTCTAGTCCTCTTTCTAGATAAGGAAATTTACGTTTTGTTGCCATTATAAATCCACATACCTTATCTTCATCTTTTGCAACCCAACAAAGTTCTGAATCGAAGTTATCATCAAACAGTGCTTGTTTTCTGAATTTATCGACAGTTATTTCATCAAAAGTGCAGCATCGATTCCAACATTCAACCACTTCTTGTTCAACCTTTTGTGTATAATTAGTAAAATTCATATCTCCCTCCAAAGTTAACATGTTAACATATTAAGTATTCTCATTATAGCGAAGCTCTGTTAGAATTTCAATAGTTTTTTAAGCGCTTTCATAAATTTCACGAAAATAAAAGAGCTTTACGCCCTTTATGCTTTAATGTTTACTGTTACGCTGTACCAATCTTTATTAAAATAAGTTTCAGCATATTCAATGATTTCATCCATCGAATCGTACGTCATCCTCTTTACAAAGAAAGATGGACAACCTTTCTTTAGACTTAATTGGTTAAGAACATTCATATCCGTGATTTCTTTCACCGAATAATTC
Source organism: uncultured Erysipelotrichaceae bacterium (assembly GCA_964386325.1). Lineage (GTDB taxonomy): Bacteria > Bacillota_I > Bacilli_A > Erysipelotrichales > Erysipelotrichaceae > Anaerorhabdus. The sequence continues at coordinate 98,650 of CAYLQY010000009.1, forward strand.
TCATTCACCCAAGTAGGAATTAGATTATATTTCGCAAACGTTTTGTAGAGGGAACGGGTCGTTTTTATGGTTTGTGCTTGTTCGAAGCTTAGTTTACTTGTACTTATATATGATGTGTGATAAGCAATCGCTTCATTATTCGCCAAGCGTACACGTTTGACACAAACAAGTGTCGAATCTGCATCGACATGCAATATTTCCGCAATATCTTTGTTTACTACTTCTTCTACTGAATCGATAATCATGTCAATTTTATAACCTTGTTGTAACAACTCTTCAGAAAAGCTAATCGACGTTAATCCACGAATCATTTGTTTCTTAGTTACAAATGTTCCCAGACCTTGTACCCCATAGAGATACCCCTCATTGATCAAGTCATTAAACGCTTTTCGAACAGTAATTGCCGAGACACCATATTTTTTCTTTAATACAGATTCACTATCTACTTTATCGCCTGGTTTTAATTCTCCTCGTTTAATTGAATCAATAATATCATTTTCAATAATTATGTATTTCGAGATTTTTTGTTCCATATCAATACCCTCTTTTTATCATGTTAACATATTAATATAAACTTGAAAAGAATACCTCGATTGTAATAAAATAGCCTACTACTAAATAAATAAGTAATAGACTATGCATGAATGAAAAATAAATTATTGAATTCTACTTTAAAAATAATTGATTGTAGTTCTGATGAATCACTTCTTGTAGTTCTTCGTGTGTTATCCCTCTTAACTCACAAATCATTTCTCCTACGTGTTTGACATAGGCAGGCTCATTCTTTTCGCCACGATGAGGAACAGGCGTAAGATACGGACTATCCGTTTCAATAAGCAATTTATTAAGTGGTACATCTTTCGCAACTTCTTTTGGTTCTTTTGCATTTTTAAATGTTATTGGTCCAGCTAAAGAAATCGTATAGTTAAGCTTTATAATCTCTCTTGCATATTCGACACTATATGAATAACAATGCATCACCCCATGATGATTCATTTCTTTTAATAAATCATAGGTATCTTTTGCCGCATCTCGTGAATGTACAAGAATAGGTTTGTTTACTTTCTTTGCGATTTCAATTTGGCGCTTAAACACAATTTTTTGGGCTTCTTTTTTATCTACATCTTTTTCCCAATAATAATCTAACCCTATTTCACCTATCGCAACAATACGAGGATCTTTCGCAACTTCTTCCAGTCTGTGAAAATTTTCTTCTGTATGTAGATGCGTATCCGTTGGAAATAATCCCATCGCAATATCAATTCGCGCATCTTTTTCTTGAAGGTTAAAGGCTTTTTCCAATTCTTCAAACGTTAAACAAATTGTAAGTATACGATCCACATGATTAGCATCACAAGCCGCTAATACTTCATCAATTCTATTAAAAAGTGTTTCGTCACTTAAATGCGCATGACTATCTAACCAACCATATTTTCCCATACACTTGTCCTCGCTGCTTTATCATGAAGAGAAGTACCATAATCATTAGTCATCAATAACACTGAAATTACTGCAGGAACTGCATAAAGTGTAAAGAGTGAAATTGATTTTATTGTTGAACGTATTAATAAACGTTTCAAAGGTATCCTTCTTCTTCCTTTCAAAGTTTCTATATGAAGCTTCATTACATTTTTACCAATTGTTGTATGAAATTTATAATTGTATACAAAATCATAGATACCGTAGACAATCATAAACAAACCTGAAACTTGCATTGAAATACTAATTTGATCTACAAAATTTTTAATTGCTGGATTAAGTTTACATAGAAGTACAACTCCAAAAAGTATTCCTGTTGGAATTGCGACCGCAATGATATCAACCAGTGTAGCGGATATTCTTTTTACGAGTAAGTTATCCATTATTTTCCCAAGCAGAAATTACTAAATAACGCATCTAGTAAATCTTCTCTGCTTACTTTCCCTAAGATTTCCTTTAATGATGTATAGGCTTCTTGTAGATCAATTGTAACTAAGTCTAATTCAACATTTTGTTCAAGTTCTTCAATTGCTTGACTCATTGCATTTTTAGCTGCGATCGCAAGTCCAATTTGTCTTTCATTATTCAATGTAGTTTGACTGCTATCATGAATTTGTGTTTCATAGCGACGATTAATTTCATCAATAAGTTCATGAATATCATTGCTTGTAGCACTTATTTGTATACCTTCATTCAGCCTTTGAACATCTGATTTATTATACACAACTATTCTATTTTTTCCCTCTGTTAATGCAAGTAGCTTTTTATCTTCATCATCAATATCACGTGATTGATCAAGCACAACTAAAATTAATTCTGCTTGTTCTAACGCCTTTAATGAGCGTTCAATACCAATCTTTTCTACAACATCTTTTGTATCACGAATACCTGCAGTATCAATTAGATTAAGAGTTATATTTTTACATTGAACAACTCCTTCAACTAAATCACGGGTTGTTCCTGCAATATCTGTAACTATTGCTTTATCTTCTTCTAATAAAGCATTTAGTAAGCTACTCTTACCCACATTGGGTTTTCCTAAAATAACGGTATTAATTCCTTTTTTAAGTTGGTATGAATTTTGGGCTTGGCGAATAATTTGTTCAATTCGTGTTAGCCATAACTTTGCTTGTGGTAAAACTACTTCTTGTGATAACTGTTCCACATCTTCATATTCAGGATAATCAATATTTACTTCAATATGGGCAATTATTGCTAGTAAATCTTCACATAATGGTTGAATTAACCTTGTAACTGATCCCTTTACGGAAGAAATTGCCTTAGAAGCATTTTGAGCATTATTAGCTTCAATTAAGTCGAGAACTCCTTCTGCTTGCGTTAAGTCAATACGTCCATTTAGGAAAGCTCGTTGTGTAAATTCTCCAGGACCTGCTATTCTTGCTCCATGCGCAACACATAAACTCAATACTTTGCGTGTTACATAAACCCCACCATGACAATTTATTTCTACAACATCTTCTCTTGTATATGTTTTGGGCGCTCTAAAAACACTAACCAACACTTCATCCACTAGTTCATCATCTTCGCGAATCATTCCATAATGAATCGTATGGCTAGGCACATTTGTCAAATCACGACTAAATATTTTATTCGTGATTTCTATCGCATCATCTCCACTTAAACGAAGTATTGAGATGGCACCTTCTTGTAATGAAGTCGAAATAGCTACAATTGTGTCATTCATAAAGAACCTCTTTTCTATGATATAGTTTAACACACAAAGGGTTTTTCATAAATTACTTAGTAATAGTTCTTGCACTATATGGGTTTACCCCTTACACTTAGGATTATGAAAACTGAATTTAAAAAATATAACTTAGACTCTCAACTACTACAAGCCATCGAAGACTGTGGCTATTTTAGTTGCACCCCTATTCAAGAGAAAACCTTGCCAATTCTTTTAGAAGGCAATGATACACTCATCCAATCAAAGACGGGTTCTGGTAAAACAGCCGCTTTTTGTATTCCATTAATTGAAGCAATTAACTTTGATGATAATACAAAAGCCCTTATCCTAGTTCCTACACGAGAATTAGCTCACCAAATTGAACATGAATTCAATCGTTTAGCATTATACAAAAAATTACACTGTGTTTGTCTTGTTGGAAGAGAAGAATTTAATAAACAAGCTTTACAGCTTAAACAAAAAGCCCATGTCATTGTTGGAACTCCTGGACGTGTCCTTGACCATATGGAATCAAACAACATTAAACTTGATGATATTCAAACACTTATCTTAGATGAGGCAAGTGAAATGAGCACATTAGGCTTAATCGACCAAGTTAAAGAGATTGTTCGTCAACTACCACGTCACAAGACATGGCTTTTCTCAGCAACCCTTGGTGAAATAGCCCAATACAAGTTTCTTCGTTTAAATAACCCAACACAAATTGAATTTGATTCCTCTAATGAAATTTCTTCGCAAATTGAAACCTATCATATTGATACTAATCAAAAATTTGAGACTGTACTATCATTACTGAATTCAATTGAAATCGATTCTTGTTGTATCTTTATCAATACTCGTGAAGATACCGAAAATGTTGCAAGACAACTTTCAGATCAAAATTATCTTGTTACAATGTTGCATGGTGGCCTAGAACAAAAACAAAGAAATAGAGCCATTGAGTCATTTAAACAAGGAAAATCTAGAATTCTAGTATGTACTGATATCGCAGCCCGCGGTATTGATGTAGATAAGATATCACTCGTTATTCATTATGATTGCCCATTAACCTTGGACAGTTATATTCATCGTTCTGGTAGAACTGGACGTAAAGAAGAAATCGGTTTATCTATCACATTATTAAGTGATAATGATACATCTTCTTTATTTGAAACAATTGAAAGTGAAACCGAATCTTATGTTATCAAAAAGATACGTATCGACAATCAATTCAATCGTCCTCGTATAAAAAGCGATAAAGACGAAAAGTTCAAAGAAAAGAACTATACACTCTTCATTCGTGCTGGTAAAAAAGACAAGATTAGAAACCTTGATATCGTTGGTTCATTATGTTCACAACCTAATCTTAGCGGTGATAATATTGGAATTATTGATGTTCAAGATAGCTATACCACCGTTACATTACTTAATATTCAACCCAGTATCCTTAAAGATTTAACTTCAATCAAAATTAAAGGAAAGACAAGAAAAGTAGAACTCAAATCAAAGTGAGTTCTACTTTTTTATTTTAAACAAAAGTTAACACAATTTCAGTATTAGACAGTATGCTTATTAGAATTTTCCTAATTTCTTCGTGTTACTCTAGCTCTTTCAATACGATAATGTTTAATTTCTTCAATTTCAACATTGATATGATATTCATTTAACTCAAACTTAGCGCCAACCTTGGGAAGTTCTTCAAATGTTCCAAAGATAAATCCTCCAAAAGTATCATAGATATCAATAGGTAAGTCTAATTCTAATGCTTCTTCTACATCTTCAAGACTAGCATTTCCTTTAATCTCCCATGTTATCTCATCAACTTTAACAATATCTTCATCATCTTTCATAAAAATATCGTTTTCAAGATCACCCACTAATTCTTCAAGCAAGTCATTCATGGTGACAATACCAAACATTCCACCATATTCATCAATCACCACCGCAAAGTGATTGTGAGATGCCCGCATCTTTTTAAATAAGATATCAGCCGTTGTTGATTCAAGCACAAATTGGGCAGGTTTAATTAGTGTGTTCACAATATTTTCTTTTGTTTTATTGGTTGTTCTAAAGTAGTCTTTTACATTAATAATACCCACAATTTTATCTGGGGTTCCATCACAAACAGGATAACTAGTAAATCGACTTTGAATCATTTCTTTTTCCCATTCTTCAAGACTACCTTTTAAATCAAAGTAGCGCACATCAATACGATGGGTTGCAAGCTCCGCAATTTCAGTATCATTGAATTCAAATACGTTTTGAATCATTTCTTTTTCTTCACTATCAATGACCCCTTTTTTATTTCCGATATCAACCATCATTCTTATTTCTTCTTCACTTACTTCTTCATCCTCTTGATTAGGATCAATACCAAGAAGTCGTAAGATACCATTGGTTGATGCAGTAAGTGCCCAAACAATAGGTGCAAAAACACTTGATATAGTAGAGATTAGTGCAGACATACCTAATGCTAATTGCTCGGCTTTTTTCATTGCCAAACGTTTTGGCACAAGCTCACCAAATACAAGTGTAAAGTATGACAAAATTAGTGTGATAACCACAACTGAAATTGTTTTTAGTGTATCTATTGGCAACCCAACTCCCATACCTGTTAGCCATGTGACTAACATTTCTGAAAAGTTGTCTGCTGCAAAAGCACTTCCTAAAAATCCAGAAAGTGTTATCGCGACTTGAATTGTTGCTAAAAACTTAGCTGGTTGACTTGTAAGTTTTTTTAAGCGAAGGGCTTTCTTATTACCATCATCCGCAAGTTGTTCAAGTCGTGCATCATTCATTGAAATGACAGCAATTTCCGCACATGCGAAGACAGCGTTTAGAAGTATCAAGAATGCTTGAAGCAATAATTGAAAGGTTAATTGATTACTCATATACTATATTTCTCCTTATTTAACATCAAATTCAAAAAAAGAACATACAAAGACACTATGCTTTATAGTTCTGTATGTTCTTTAACTTTTCATATTCAAATCATCAGGGTCGACGTCCATTGTACACTCCTCAATGAGATATTTATAAACTACTTTGTGCAAGAAGTCAAATAATCTAATAACTTTTACTAATCAATTAATTGTAGATGACGACAGGCATTATAGATTCCATCGCTATCCGCATCATCTGTAATGTATGTTGCTAACTGTTTGAGTTCTTCTTCAGCATTACCCATCGCAACACTAAATGCTGCCTTTTCAAACATCTTGATATCATTCATTCCATCACCAAAGACAATAACATCTTCTTCGTTTCCACCCAGAAGTTCAACCATCTTTTTAATTCCTTTGTATTTATCATCAGGTTCTACTAGTCCAAATAACGAACCATGATAAACCATTAATCCGATTTCTTTAATTTCATTAATTGATTGAATAATCTCTGGTTTATTTTCTATAAAAATACGGCGGGCAGATGTTTCATTATGATAATCATAGGTTTCATCAATCGCAATTTTTGTGATGAATGGTACTTTAGTCATATGTTCCACAAAATTCTTATCTTTCGTTAATACAACTGGACTATCTTCATTTGATATTGCCCATGAAAGTCCAACTTCTTCACATTTTTCAATGACTGTAATTACCTTTTTTTGATCAAGTGGTTCATAGCTATGAAGCTTACCATCAATAATTAAGCCGTTACCACCCTCACAAACAAGATTATTAATTTTTACCCGCGGAACTACTTCTTTTGCAAGAAAAACCGAACGCCCTGTCGCAAGCGAAACAAAGTGTCCTTTTGCTTTTAGTTGTTCAATTGCTTGTAATGTAGATTCACTTATGAAGTCTCTTTTTGTATGTGATGTTAGTGTTCCATCAATATCAAAAAATATATATTTCTTCTTTGTCTGCATCAAATTTTACCCCCGCGCTATCCCTAAGTCTATCACATACTTTCATTACTTTTTTTGTATGTTCTAGAATACTATAACACATTTCAAGGTTATTAAAATTGACTAATTCACTAATATACACTATTTCATTTTTTAATCTTTCAAGCTTTTGAGTGTATAAAATTTCTTCCTTGTGTATGGATGAAAATACTTTATCACCAAAGTTTATTCCTCCAACTATATTTACATAACCATTGTCTCCTTGGACTTCAAAATAGTTAGGACTTGTTGAATCTTTAGCTGCTGTACATATCGCTTGTTTATCTTCATATACTAAAATCGCTACTCCTGAAGTATCAATTCCATTCGCAATTTTATTCGCATGATAAAAACATTCTTGAGGTTCACCAAATAAATCTACGACTGCATGAATGTTATAAATATTTAGATCCATTAAAGTTCCACCCGATTGTTTACTATCAAAAGAATTTGGTATCTTACCTTCCAAAACCTCATCATACTTGCGTGAGCGTTGACTATAATTGGCGCTAATTATTTTTATGTCTTGTATTTCAGATACATAGTTTTTAAATTGTTTATATTCTTTACTATATAAAATAGGTATTGCTTCAAATAAATATTTTTTTCTTTCTTTCGCAAGTTCAATTAATTCACATGCTTCTCTATAGTTTGATGTAAATGGCTTTTCCACGATGACATTCAAATCATGAAGAAGCGCTTTTTTCGCATATGAATAGTGATAATGATTTGGACAAGCAATATAGACGGTATCGATTTTACCACTAATGCACATTTCATTAAAATCATTATAAAAGGCTGGCACATCAAATTGTTGTGCCAACGCTTTAGCTTTTGATAATTCCCTTGAACAACATGCATTCACTGTAGAAGTTGTGCCTTGTTTTGTAGCTTCTATAAATTGTTCTGTGATTTGGCTTGTGCCTAATGTACCAATTTTCATACTTTCTCTATCATTCTATCCGCAACAATTAATCCAT
>CAYLQY010000010.1:0-104933 GCA_964386325.1 uncultured Erysipelotrichaceae bacterium
ATGCCCTTATAGGGCGAAAATAAAACCACACGTTTTACGTGTGGATAGTTACTTAAAACTATTCTAACTCAAAAGTACTTTGATTGTATTTTCATGATGGTTGGTATATGAATAAAGTAGATAACTGAAAGTGAGACATGATTATGCCAAATAAATTAAATGCAAAACAAAAAGAAGAACTCTTACTTGTTTTAGAAGAACGATTCAATAAAAATATGAAACTACATAAAGCAATAAAATGGGAAGAGGTTTTAAAAAGACTAACACCTGAAAAACTTGCGACTCTTTCAATGATGGAAGAGACAGGTGGAGAACCAGATGTTGTGGATATTGATAAAAAGACAGGTGAGATAATCTTTTTTGATTGCGCAAAAGAAACACCTATGGGAAGAAGAAATCTTTGTTACGATAGGGCAGCACTTGAAGCAAGAAAAAAATTCCCGCCAGAAAACAGTGCTATGGATCTTGCGAAAGAAATGGGTATTGAATTATTGAGTGAGGATCAATATCGCTACTTACAAAAACTATCAGAATTTGATTTAAAAACTTCAAGTTGGATTCTAACACCTGAAAAAGTACGCAAACTAGGTGGTGCTTTCTTCTGTGATCGTCGCTATGACACAGTATTCACCTATCACAATGGTGCAGACTCTTATTACAGTGGTCGTGGTTTTAGAGGATATATTAAAGTATAGTGTCATTTTTATACCATAATGAGTAGTAATCTAATTGGAAAGAATGGATTACTACTTTTTTTTGTTATACTGTAAATGAATAATCATTATCTATATTCTAATGAATAAGGAGAAGAGGGAAATTTATGAAATATATGATTGAACTGGTTTGTTGTGTTGCAGCGATACTATTTTGGCAATATGGTTTTGTAGAAAAAAATGGTATCAAAAAAGGAGTGAAACAAAAAGTTATAGGTGTATCAGGTGCAGTTTTGAGTCTAGTGGTAATGATTCTTGGGTTTATAGTATTTGATTGATAAGATATCTTGCAAGATGCATAAAAGTCAATGTGTCTTGCATTTTTATTTGTTAAGAAAGGGGTATAATCTAATTGTCTCAAAGATAAGACAGGTCTCACTTGGTGAGGAGGAAATGAAAATGGGAATAGTTATTGAAACTAAAAAACTGACAAAGAATTATGGGAAATCTAGAGGGATTGTTGATGTTGATTTAATTGTAAACGAAGGTGAAATTTTTGGCTTTATTGGTCCTAATGGGGCAGGTAAATCAACAACAATTCGTACTTTGTTATCGTTGATTACAAAGACCAGTGGTGAAGCTACAATTTTTGGTAAAGATTGTCATGAATACCGCGTAGAACTGCTAAAAGATATTGGATATTTACCAAGTGAAGTTTTCTATTATGATAATATGAAGGCAATTGATTTATTGAAATATTCAGCAAGTTTCTACAACAAGGATTGCACAAATCGGATTAAAGAATTAGCTGAAAAACTAGAGCTAGATCTCAATAAAAAAATTGAGGACATGAGTTTAGGGAATAAGAAGAAAGTTGGAATTATTCAAGGTTTACTACATTCTCCAAAATTAATCATTCTGGATGAACCAACATCCGGTTTAGACCCACTTATTCAAAAGAAATTCTTTGATATCATTAAAGAAGAGAATGAAAAAGGTGCAACGGTACTTTTCTCATCACATATCTTAAGTGAAGTACAAAAAATTTGTGATCGTGTTGCGATTATCAAAGATGGTAAAATTATAAGCACGCAAAAGATAAGTGACTTACAAGAAAATTCATATAAAAAAGTGAGCTTTACAAGTAGAAATCAACTAGCACAATTACAACTTGATGGTATCAGCCAAATGGAAATGGTAGACAACAATGTTGCATTTCTATACAAAGGTGATTGTAATAAATTAGTTCAAGAATTATGTAAGTATGATTTGATGAATGTAGAAATTAGTGAACCTTCACTAGAAGAGATATTTCTTCACTACTATATTTAGGTGATCTTATGAATATAATAAAATTTGAAATAAAGCGCCAATGGTTGACATTAAGTTTATGGACACTATTATTTGTGGCAGTTATGTTGGCATTGTTTATTGGTGTATATCCATTATTTCGTGAAAGTTTAAAAGATATCATGAGTGTCATTAGCAGTATGCCAGAGGAGTTCTTAAAAGCCTTCTCCGTTGATTTAAATACGATGGTAGACTTTAGTGGTTTCTATGAATTCTCTTATGCCTATTTATCATTGATGGGTGCAATCATGGCAGCTTCTTTTGGTTTAGCGATTTTCGCAAGAGAAAAGAAAGTAAAATGTACCGATTTTCTATTCACAAAACCTTGTTCAAGGCAAAGTATTTTTATCAGTAAATATAGTACAGGATTAATGTTAATAATAATATTCAATGTACTTTACATTGCGATTAGTTGTTTCTATGGTGTGAAGTATGATAATTCGTTGAATACGATGCTTCTTGCATCAAGCATGATGTTTCTAACCCAACTCTTTTTCTATCATACAGCTATCTTAGTAGCGATTTATTTGAAGAAGATTAGATCAGTATCAAATACCGCTACGTTATTGGGATTTGCAGGATTTATTATCGTAGCACTAAATAATGTATTAGAAATTGAGGGGCTTCAATATTTATCACCATTGAAATATTTTGATCCAATACGCTTTTTTGGAGGCGTGGTATCAGATTGGTCAGTTATGATCGTTGGTTGTGTCTTGTTGGTATTATTCATAGTAATTGCGTTTATTCGCTATGTGAAACAAGACGTGAAAGCAGTGTAGGTGAAAACAATGAATATTATTAAAAGAGAATTACGATTAGGTTTGAAGTCTTTTATATTTTGGACAATTGGAATATTTATTCTTATTGTCATGGGATTGATTAAATTTACGGGTGTTGCCGAAAGTGGTGTTTCAATGGTAGGAATTATTAATCAAATTCCACGGGTTATTCAAGCACTGATTGGTATTGTTGGAATCAATATTGAAACAATTGGAGGCTATTATGCTGTATTGTTTTATTTTGTATCATTATGTGCAAGTATCTATGGAATAATGCTTGCTTCAAATGCGGTGAATCGCGAAGCAATTGATAAGACATATGAATTTATATTTACAAAGCCAAGAAGTCGCTCTTATATACTCACGATGAAATTAGTTGCAGGATTTATTTATTTGACCTTGTTTATGGTACTAAATATTATATTTTCAATACTTGGTATTCAAATGTTGAATCTAGGTCAATCAATGTTCAATGAAATCATGTTGTTTAGCGCAACTACGTATTTAGTAAGTTTAACATTCTACAGTATTACGGCTTTACTATCAACATTTAGTAAACAGGCTGACAAAGGAGCATTATATGCAAATATCATTTTCATGATTACATTTATCATTGGTATAATTGTAGATATGTTAGAGAAACCAGGTTTCTTGAGATTGTTAGCACCACTTAAATACTTTCAACCTTCTGATATTCTCAACGGAAGCTATCAAGGTGTTTATGTTATCGTATGTATTGTGATTATTATAGTGTCTTTAACAGGTACATATAATTTATTTAACAAGAAAGATATGAGTGCAGTAAATTAATACAATCTTAATAAAATATTCGTTATTGTTAATAAGTAAAAGAAAGGGGTTATGCTGAAAGGCATAGTGATTTGTATGATTAAAGTAAATGATTTAACACTTCAATACCACAGTGGAAAAGGTGTATTCGACTTGAATTTTGAAGTAAAAGAGGGGGAAGTTATTGGATATCTTGGACCAAATGGTGCAGGCAAGACGACAACTATCCGTGCCCTCATGGGATTTATTAAACCTGATAAAGGAACGACAACAATACAAGGTTTAGATTCATTTGAGGACGCACCCCAAATTATGAAGAATTTAGGATATCTACCAGGTGAGATTTCATTTATTGATGGAATGACAGGTGAAGAATATCTTAAATATATGGCAGATGTTAGAGGGCTTAAAGATTTAACACGTCAAAAAGAACTTATTAAAATGTTTGAGTTTTCACCCCAAGGCAGTATCAAGAAATATTCAAAAGGAATGAAACAAAAACTGGGTATTGTAGCTGCGTTTATGCATGATCCCGATGTATTGATTTTGGATGAGCCAACAAGTGGATTAGATCCATTGATGCAAAATCGTTTTGTTGAATTGATTTTAGAAGAAAAGAAAAAAGGGAAGACAATTCTGATGTCTAGCCACATGTTTGAGGAAGTTGAAAGAACTTGTGATAATGTATTGATTATTAAAGATGGACGTATTGTTGCACATTCAGATATTCAAACATTAAAGAATACGCAAAGAAAAGGATTCGAAATTAAAACGCCTGAATTAGATAAAGCGATGGGAGTATTAATAGAAGCAGGCTTTAATGCTTCGAATAATAATGATGTACTTGAAGTATATGTAACAGGTGATCGTGTTGATAAATTTATTAAAACGTGTTCAATGTTTACGGTAACTTCATTAGATATCAAAGCACAAACATTAGAAGATGTATTTATGCATTTTTATTCTAAGGAGGCAAAATAAGATGAGTTTTCCATTATTTAAATTAACCTTGAAAAAGAATTGGATTTTAGGCTTAATCTTTACCCTTGTACTGATGATGTACTCTGGTGTCATGATTTCTATGTTTGATCCTGCAAGTATTGATAACTTGATGAAGATGTTTGAACTGTTTCCACCAGAAATAATGAAGATGTTAGGATTTGCGGAAGCATTTACGGATATGACAGGCTATCTTGCAAGTTGGTTGTACGGTTTATTAATGATTGGATTTCCAATGGTTTATAGTATTATGCTCGGTAATAAATTAATTGCGAAAACAGTAGATAATGGTTCAATCGCATGTTTATTATCAACCCCTGATTCTCGTGTAAAAATTGCATTAACAAAAGCAATTTATGCAATTGTATCAATGATTGTATTACTGGGTATTGTCTATGTATTCAACATTACTTTAAGCAATGCCATGTTCCCAGGAAGTTTGGATGTTGAAGCGTTTACTAACTTAAATATTACAGTGCTACTTGTCAATATAACAGTTATGTCAATTACATTCTTCTGTTCATGTTTATTCTCTGATATAAAGTATTCTATTGGCTTTGGAACTGGAATTCCATTAGCATTCTTGTTGATTAAAATGCTTAGTGGTGTTTCTGATAAACTAGATTTTTTAACAAAGATTTCAATATTTGGTTGGTATGACCCAATGAAGATTGCCATTGGAGAAGTGGCGTTAACTGCAAATATTGCATACATTGTAATTACGCTTATTTTGTTTGTTGCAGGAATCATGATATTCAAACGTAAACGCTTGGCTGTTTAAAAAACTTGCGTCGAATTGAAATGAGCTTTATCATAGTAGTATGAAATATGAGATAAAGTTCAACCAAATAAATTTTAATGAATGTAATGAGGTTGAAGGAAAGACAGTTGTTGAATTCCTTCAACTTTTTAAAGTTTCTAAAAAGAATATTCATATCTTGTTTCAAGAAAAGCGACTAAGATTAAATCGCGAGATTGCGACAAGAGAAAGTAGATTGAAAAAAGAGGATATCCTGACAATACAATTACCAGAGGAGGAAATTGATTATGCCTATGATAATCAGTCTGCCCAAGTTGTTTATGAAGATGATCTTGTTTTAATTGTACATAAAGATGCAGGAATCATTGTGCATGATGAAAAAGAAAAGAGTGGAACATTAGCGAATCAAGTCGCCACTTATTATGCTCAAACAAATCAAAATCATGCAGTACGTTATATTCATCGCCTAGATGAAGAAACAAAAGGCTTAGTTTTCTTTTCAAAGATATCTTTATTACAACCTTGGTTTGATGATGAGTTAAAGGAAAAGAAAATTAAACGTTTCTATTATGCGGTTGTTGAAGGCGAAATGAAAATAGGAAAAAAACAAACAATAAACCAACCGATTGGTAGAAATCGTCATGATGCTAAGAAAATGATTATCGCTTCTTCAGGAAAAGAAGCAACTACGAAGATACAATGCATAAATTCTAAGAATGGATTATCATTAATCCAATGTGAACTAGAAACAGGCAGAACCCATCAAATTCGAGTGCATCTAGCTTCTATTGGATATCCAATTGTAAATGATGAGTACTACGGTTCAAAAACAAGTAAGTGGAAGGGTATGGGACTCTATGCTTATAAACTTGAATGGCAAGAAATCTTTACAAATAAAAAAAGAGTCATTACTGACCCTTATCTTGAAGAACTAGAATATTTTAAAGTACGTTGAAATGCCTGATTGCGAAATCAACACCATCTTCATCAACAGAGGTTGTAACAAAATCAGCCTCTTTTTTTACGATGTCACGAGCATTTCCCATGGCCACACCAATTTTAGCTTGACGTAACATTTCAATGTCATTCTCCGCGTCACCAAAAGACATTACATTATCCCAAGTTAGATTATTCATTTTTAATACAGATGCAATTGTAGTTGCTTTACTAAATGTAGGTGGGTAAGCATCATATCCTTTAGAATAAGACCAAGCGAATACTAAACTTGGTATTTTTTCTTTGAAAGTTTCAATAATTGCTTCATCACCAATTAGAAATGCCCCTAATGGTAATCCGTTTGTTTTATGGAAAGCAACATCTGTTGGATTCGCAAAGACCGCATTACCATAATCTTTATCACCAACATATCCTTTGTAGAATTTATCATAATTAGAATAAATAACTACACCTTCTTTGAATTTAAAACCTAATCCAATATTGTGTTCTTCACAAAGCTGATAAAGAAGATCAACATCTTCTTCATTCATGGGATAACTTTCAAGTACAGTCCCGTGTTTATCAACTAAACAAGCTCCGTTAATTGTCACGAAATAGTCTGGATTAACATCTTCAAATAAACTTTCATGAATAAATGAATAATGTCTACCAGTAGCTATCAAAATTTGAATACCTTTTGATTTAGCTTCATCAAATGTTTCTTTTAATTTAGTACTAATACTTTCACGAGAATATGGAATCAATGTGCCATCAATATCACATACTAGCATTTTTATTGTCATAATTTATCTCCTTGTTGTTTCTTATTATATCTTATTCTTTAATAAAGGTGAAATAGCGGGATAGATTTTGGCGTGAAAGTAGCACATTAATCAAAATAGATATGAATACACCGACGCCAGTATCAATCATACGGTTGATAGCGTAGCTTATGTATTGGTCATGGGGTGTGTTCAACATAACGATATAAAAGACAACAGCACCACCTTGAATCGCTCCAGGATAGCCTAGAAATTGGCTAAGTATAATAAGGCAAGTAATTCCAATTAATAAAAAGAGTATTTGCATGAACTTACCGGAAGTTTGTTGTTGAAGATAAAAAAATAACATCCCTAAACAACCACCAATAATCGTTCCTATAAAACGATTACCACCACTTTTCCAAGGTGTCTCAGTTGATGTCTCCATACCAAATACTGCACCGATACAAGCAAATGTTGAATTCCTGTCAATGAGTATATAAATTATTGCGCACAGTGTAGTACTGATTGCGGTTTTAATGCTTCTTAATCCTAATTTTGGAAGTTTTTTCTTTGGTTTAGTCGTATTGTCGATAGATTGTTTTAGCTCTGACATACAGTTATCCCCTTATCACATATGTTCCATATTACAAAGGGTAATAAGAAATATCAAGATTTTTGTGAAATCTTTTAAATTAATGCGTATTGTGATAAACTTACTTCGTTACATTTGCGCCCATAGCTCAATTGGATAGAGTTTTTGATTCCGATTCAAAAGGTTGCAGGTTCAAGTCCTGTTGGGCGCGCCAATCTGATATAACGCGATAGATATCATGTCGTAAAAGCCTTTTGTAGAAGGCTTTTTTGATGTTTTATTCATAATTTTGAAATCAATCAAACCATAGATATCATAGTTGAAATTGGGAGTTTTAATCTGCAATTATGATGATGTTGATAGTAAATCGAGGAATTTAATAAAAATGGATGTCTAGGTAAATCAATTAGAAGATAAATGATTTTGACTAATTATCTTTCGCATTTATTTCAGTCATATATCCAGCTGTGATAATTCCAGCTGGTAACGCAATAATTGCAATACCAAACATAGAAGAAACCATAGTTATCAGTCTTCCAAAATCTGAAACTGGATAAATATCACCATAACCCACTGTTGTTAATGATACAGTTGCCCAATATATTGCGTCAAAGAAGGTTTTAAATGAATTTGGCTCAACATTAAAGATTAGCAATGCCATGATAAAGATATAAGAAACAGCTAAAATTAATACCGCAACTAAAGCATCTTTAGAACGCTTTAAGACGTTCTATATAATGATAAAGCTCTTGGAGTAACGCAATGTTTTAAATACTCTAAAAACTCTTAAAGCTCGTATCATTCTAAAAATACGAAGTAACTTTAAACTGCTATTTATATGTACTAAGGAAGGAAGTATCGATATTAAATCAATAATTGCATATCCAGTAAATGGATATTTAATGAATGAAACGAATGATTTTTCCTTGAATTTGAAATCTGCAGTTATTAATCTTAGAAAATAATCAATAATAAATATAACCACCGTAATTGAATTGATCATTTCGAATAATTTAGTTTCTTGTTTAAAAGCTAAAGGTATGAGACTAATAAATATGACTGCCAACATAAACCAATCATAAAATTTGCTTAAAAGATCTTTACCATTCGATACTTCAATTATTTCATATATTCTTTTTCTCATATGAATACCCCATATTATTTGTTGCTATACTTTATGCTGTTAATTGTACAATAAAGATCTAACTGTGGAAATGTACTTCTTTTACTAATAAATAAACAGGAGGAAGTATAAATGGAAGAGAATAAACTGGTGATTTTTGAAGATGATGAAATAGAATTAAAAGTTAGTTTTGATTTTATTGAGGGGACGGTTTGGCTATCACAGAATCAAATTACTGAATTATTTGGAAGTAGTAAAGCAAATATAAGTGAACATATTAAAAATATTCTAACTAATGAATTAGTAGAAAGGGAAGTTGTTCGGAATTTCCGAGCAACTGGAAAAGATAAAAAGAGATATAGTGTAAAACACTATAATTTAGATATGATTATCTCAGTTGGGTATGGAGTTAACTCAATAAGAGGAATCAAGTTTAGGCAATGAGCAACAAAAATTCTTAAAGAATATACTTTAAAAGGTGTTGTATTTAATGGACAACGTTTAAAACAACTTGAGTGTATGCAAGAAATACAAGTTAATGTGATGTAATATGAGAATTGCTACAACAATCTTAATTTATTTCTCGATGAAGAATAGGCAATTTATTGTGAAAAATAGACAGCGAATTAATCATACAACACTTGCAATCCATTGAGTGCTCTAATCTGATATAATGCAAATGCTATCATATCAGTTAATTTTTTTAGAGGTATTTTCTAATGCATCAATGAGTTTGTGAATTGAAAAAATCATAAATAGTATAGTGAAGATGAGTTTTTAATATTTTTAATTAGCAAGTAGATCATAGTTTATTTAGGATAGTAGATGGATACTTCGTATCATAGCAGATTAAAAGACTAGATATCTTTATTTATGATACAAAGTTATCCAGTCTATAATAAATTTCTGCAATGTCCTGTATGGTTTATATCATGTAATAGTTCATCATTTTTTAATTTACTTATTCTACAGATTTTAATGCTTCAAGCATATCTACATTTTTCAATCTGCGATTAACCATTAAGCCAAGAAAGAATGTAATAAGACAAATTACAAGAATAGGAACTATAAAAGCTTTCGACCCTAAGGCAGGATTAAACATAACATCATCTGGTGGGACAATTGAAATAATATACAAATACAATGCGTAACCAAATCCAAATCCTGCAAGAATTCCCATCAGCGTCAATACGATTGTTTCACGATATATGTATAGAGTTACTTCTTTGTTGTAGAAACCTAAAACTTTTATTGTAGATAGTTCTCGAATTCTCTCTGATACATTGATATTTGTTAAGTTGTAGAGAATAACAGCTGCAAGTAATATCGCAACGATAATTAGAATTTGCATAATTTTATTAAGTGAATTTACTATTGTTTCAATTTGATTGATTAAAGTAGTATTTTGAACTACTCCTTTAACACCAGCTAATTCTACAAATGCACTTGCTTGCTTATTTGCATTTTGTATACTACGATCAACTAACTTAACTAGATTAGCATTTACCTCATAGTTATTTGAAAAAACAGATTCATAATAGTTGGAGTTCATGAAGATGAAATGTCCAGTGTACATCTCTGTAATAGAGGATATGGTAATTGTTCGTTCGAAGTTTTCAGAATCTGTAACAGTTATTGTATCTCCAGGATGAGCATTTAGTAGTTTAGCTAATCGCTCTGAAATAACAGCTCCTTGATCATCAAGTTCAATTGTGTTATTGGTTAAACGATTTTCCAATATAATATAATTTGATAATTCCGTTGATTCATTAGGAACAATCAATTTGATTTGTTGTTTATCTTTATTTTTACCAGCAACCTTTGTGATTTCATCATAGAATATTGGTAAGTGAGATTCCACATCACTAGAATTTAGTAGTGTACTAATCTCATCTTTTTGACTATCTTTGATATTGTCGTTTTCAGCTACAATCAAGTCATATTGAATAATTTCACCGAACTGTTTATCGTTTACACCTGAAACAGAGTGTTGTACACTGAATCCTGCGAAAATTAATGTTACAGCACCACAAACTCCAAATATAGTCATTAACATTCTTTTTTTATATCTAAAAATATTTCTTGCTGTTACTTTGTGAGTAAAGCTTAACTTACTCCATAAAGGTTTTATATACTCAAGAAGTATTTTTCCACCAGCTTTGGGAGCTTTAGGTTGTAATAGAGTGGAAGGCTTTTCTTTTAATTCTTGGGTTGCAACAAAGTAAACAGGTAATACTGCACTTACAAAACCAAGTATGACTGCTATGCATGTAATAGCAGGATAGAAATGAAGTTCAATTGATGGAACAGAGAAACTCTTACCATAAGCGTTATAAACGATTAAAGGTAATAAAGTGTGTCCACCAATGATTCCGATAGTAGAGCCTAAAATACTTGCAATAAATCCATAAATAGTAAACTTCTTAATGATATCTTTGTTTTTGTATCCCAATGCTTTTAAAGTTCCAGAATTAATTCTTTCTTCATCAACAAATCGAGTCATTGTGGTAAGCGTCACAAGTGCTGCAACGAAGTAGAGAAATATTGGAAAAATATCTGCAAGTGAATCAACGATGTTTGAAACAGAGTTATAAATTTTATAACCTTCAGCACCAGGAGTTTCTCGTCTTGAATCAAGTGAGTAAACAGGTAATTTCAAGTGTGATAAAGTATCACGAGCATCGTCAACTTTGACTTCAGCATCAGCAATTTTTTGATTTGCTTCGGGTTCTTTTTCAGCGTATTCAAGAATACCATCATTCAGATCATTTTCGCCATCTTTAATCTGAATCAATGCATCATCTAATTCTAGCCTAGCATCACTTAGTTTACTATCAGCTTCTTCTTTTTTAGAATTGTATTCATTGATACCGTCTGCATATGAGGTTTTACCTAAATTCAATTTCTTATTAGCATCGCTGAGTTGAATTTCAGCTTCAGCAAGTAGTTTGCTTTTTGAAGAATATTCTAATTCCTTGCTTTCTAATATTTGTTTTGAACTATTTAGTTGTTCTTGGGCAACAGTTACTTGTGCTACGCCAGTATTGTATTCTGTCCAACTTTGTTCAAGAAGTGCTTTTGATTCAAAAAGAAGTGAGAGTTGATCATATTGAGCTTGCTTAGAATCAATTTCAGCCTTCATTGCATCAAGTTGCGAATATAAATTATTAGCTGTATCTTCGGTTAAATTAGCAATGGCTAAAGCTGCTTGGTAATTAGCATCCAATTCATCATAACTATTAGTTCCACTTGCAGCATCTCTCATGTTCTTTAGTTGTAATAGAGAAGTTAGTGAATTATATTTTGAATTAGATTCATCGAGCTGTACTTTAATTGAGGGCATCATTGCTTCAACTTCATCAATAGATAATCCCATTGTGGATTCAATGGTTTGTACTTGAGTATCCAACATACCTTGTTTCGTATCAAGTTGTGTTTTAGCATTTTCTAATTCTAAAATTTTTGACGATAAAATTTCAGTGGCACTATTATATTGATTCCATCCATTATCCAAATCTATTCTAGCTTGTTTTAATAGATTTTGTACTTCTATAAATTCTTTTTCCTTATCACTTATTTCTCTTTCGCCATTAGCAATTTCTTTTGCGGCATTTGAAAGTTCATCTTCAGCATCTCTTAACTGTTGTTCAACATCAGCTTTTTGTGTAGTGTATTCATCAAAGCCATCTTGATATTTTGTTTTTGCATCAGCTAATTCTTTAGTTCCATCATCGATTTTATCTTTTGCATCTTGAAGTTCTTGTTTTGCATCATTGATTTCAGTTTGCGCATCATTGATTTTAGTTTGTGCTTCTTCTTTAATTGAAGCTAATCTAAGATGTGGTTGATTTACAAGTATTATTTCAAGGTCATTCTTATGTTCTTGAAGCAAATTAGAATATTTAAGTGAATATGGATCTACTCCGTAGGTATCCATAAATGAAATTCGAGCAATCATATAGACATCATAATCAAAGGCAGATTCATCAACAACAGCATAACCTTGTAATTCACCTGTTCCCGCTGTTGATTGCCCCATATTGATTTCAGAAATCAATTCACCTGAATTTACAAAACCTACGATTTCAAACTCGTGTTGTTGAAGTGCTAATTCACCTGTGGCATCCTCTTTTTCGCTAAGGCGTACGATTTCACCCAACTTATATTTATCATTATATTTATTTGCTAAAGCTATTTCATTTTGATTGTTCGGTAGTCTACCTTCAACCACATTGTATGAAGATAGTTCTTCTGTGCTAGAAAAAACACGAATACTTTCTAAAGTATCTTCAAAAACAACATCTTTAAGATAACCATACTCTATCTTATATACACCAGATAACTGATTGATGACTTCTTGGTCGTCTGCATTTAAACCATAATCAGCAATAATACTAAGATCTGCAAGGTTTAATGCTTCAAAATAATTTTCAGATGTTTTACGCATATTGGGCCCTGTAATTTGTATTCCTACAAGTGCAAATGAACCGAGTGCTATTAAACACATAATCGAGAAAAATCTTCCTCTTGATTTTTTAAAGCATTTCTTAATGTCTTTTCGTAACATTTTATTCTTCTTCACACTACCTACCTACCATTCTATATCTGCTATTTTTTGTGGGTTTTCATTAATATCTATTTTTTTAACTTTTGCATCATGCATATGAATTACTCGGTCTGCAATTGGAGCTAAGGCTGCATTGTGTGTAACGATAACAACGGTAGCCCCTTTTTTTCTACTCATATCTTGTAAGATTTGAAGAACCTGTTTACCTGTTTGATAATCCAATGCACCAGTAGGCTCATCACAAAGTAAGATTTTTGGATTCTTTGCAACAGCACGAGCAATCGCAACTCTTTGTTGCTCACCACCTGATAATTGAGCAGGGAAGTTGTTGATTCTGTTTTCCAAACCAACATCGATTAAGATTTGTTCAGGATCCAAGGCATTTTCTACGATCTCTGATGCTAATTCAACATTTTCTTTTGCTGTTAGATTTTGAACTAGATTATAGAATTGAAATACAAATCCTACATCGTATCTACGGTAAGTCGTTAAATCTTTTTGTGAATAAGAAGAAATATCTTTTCCATCAATGATAATGGTCCCTTCATCATTTGTATCCATTCCGCCTAGAATGTTTAATACTGTGGATTTTCCAGCGCCAGAGCTTCCTAAAATGATAGCGAGCTCTCCTTTATTAATTTCAAAACTAACATCGTTATTTGCGATAATCTCTGTACTTCCCATTTTGTAGCGTTTATAACTGTGTGATACTTCAATATAACTCATATGTTTCTCCTCCGTTTTTATTAGCAATAACAGCTGTTCCTTTTAGTTTGTGCGTATGACGATCATGTTTTATGTAAAATGCAAGTTTGATTTCTTCGTAATTGAACTTCCCAAAAGCTATGAATGGAAATTTATTTGATAGCGTTACAATCATTCCTTTTAGATAACAAGATCCATCTTTATATATTTGACCTGTTACTAACTCTTTGTTTTGAAATATACTTAAGCTTCCATAAAGATTAAATTTTAGAAATGAATTATCTAGATTATGATTCGATGAATTTTCTTTATAATCTAAAATAGTTAATTCTAGTAATCCATTTCTTTGACCTAAAGGTGTATAAAGAGTGAAATCATAGGTTTCTTTTAGCATATTTAATCGTCTTCCTTTCTGTTATCTGATTGAAGTATAGGATTAAATACAATGGTAAAAAACGGACAGGTAGATAGTGAATGTGTAAATAGGGACAAACGATAGTCATTTGATGGATAAATTGGTCATTTATAGGGATGTAATGTTGTTATATTCTGATACTCGCTATATAATTTATAAAAAGGGGATTGCTGATGAAACACGATGAAAGAACAAGGATGACGAAGATAGCCCTAGCAAACTCTCTAAAAAAACACATGGAGAAAAAACCACTTAAAAAAATAACGATAAGTGAAATAATTAATGACTGTGATATAAATAGAAAAACATTCTATTATCATTTTGAAGATCTTTATGATTTGCTAAAATGGATGCTTGAACAAGAAGCGATAGAAGTAGTTAAAAGCTTTGATTTACTTTTGGATTATCAAGAAGCTATCTCATTTGTAATTAATTATGTAGATGAAAATGTACATATTTTAAGCTGTGCATATGATAGTATGGGACGCGAAGAGATGAAGCGTTTTTTTTACAAAGATTTTATTGGTATAGTTCAAGGATTAATTGATAGTGCTATCG
This sequence comes from uncultured Erysipelotrichaceae bacterium, assembly GCA_964386325.1. Lineage (GTDB taxonomy): Bacteria > Bacillota_I > Bacilli_A > Erysipelotrichales > Erysipelotrichaceae > Anaerorhabdus. Next base: position 14,994 of record CAYLQY010000010.1, read on the forward strand.
AAGATCTTCAAGTGTCAGTTCCAATGGACTTTAAAGAATTTTTAGGGAATCTTTATACTGAAGCATTAGCAGGAGTTCTCATTGAATGGATTAAGGATAGGAAAAAATATGGAAGAGACAAAGTTTTACGATATCTTTCGTTGATAATCAAAACTTCACTTCCTGCAACTTTAATAGAAGCATCTAAAGTTGATATGTAAAAGAATAAAGATTATAGATTTGATACGTAGATTACATTGGTAAGTGTCTATACTTTGCAGGAAAATGAAATTCAGTTATAACTTTAGCTTGAATAGTACCCCTTATTCATTATTTATATTATTTTCAGCGTCAGGAAAAAACGTAGTGGCTGAATTATCAGCATATATGTTTATGCTATACCATGTTCTACCTGGATTTATGAACTTAATTATCTAATTGCAAAATTCTGCCAGATAATGAAAGATAAAATAATTAAAATTTATAGAAAGGGAGTAAGCAAAATATGTGTACAAGTTTTGTTAAAAAGACATACGATAATTGTTATATTGCTATGAACTTTGATAATAATGAATGAAATATAGAATAAATAGCAATACAAATGATTGGTTAATTGTATATGTTGATTTGGGTATAATGAAATATCCTAGGTTTGGTATTCATAAATCAGGGATTTTTTTCAATAATTTATATATCAGTTTGACGAATAGCTAATCAAACTTCTTATTCTACATTTATTTAAAAATCGATGCAATAATAAGGGATTACTTTGAATGTATGAGTTCATTTCTCATCGAGTATTGCAAGCTAATTGAATGAACCTGTGCTTATATATAATAGTTTTAGGAAGTTATACCTCTTTTACTAATGAATAAGTAGGAGGAAGTATGAATGGATGAAAATAGCATTACCATCTTTGAAGATGGAGAATTATTGGTAAAAGTAAAATTAGATAAAAGTAATGAAACGATTTGGTTAGCAAGAAGAGATATTGCTCGTTTATTTGATTGTACAATAGACAACATAAGTTTACATTTAAAAAATATATTTGATGATAATGAATTGAGCGAAGAGTTAACTACCGAGTTTTTCTCGATAGTTCAAATTGAAGGGAATCGCAATGTTAAAAGAAATATTCAGTTTTATAATTTAGATGCGATTATCGCTGTTGGATATAGGGTAAACTCTAAAAAAGCTACAAAATTTAGGCAATGGGCAACAAAAGTTCTTAAAGAATACACCTTAAAAGGAATAGTATATAATGACAAACGATTAAAACAACTTGAACGTATGCAAGAAATACAAGTTGATATGATAGAAGGTGTGAAGGGGTTTGATGCATCAGAAGTTTTAAATGTACTTAATCTCTATTCACAAGGATTGCAGTTATTAGATGATTATGATCATCAAACACTTCTAGAAAAAAAGAATAGAGAAACCGAATGTATTTATCAGTTATCGTATAAAGAATGTATGGATGTAATAGAACAGTCACCTTTTGATGGAAGAGGAGATTTATTTGGTAAAGAAAGAGATGAATCTTTTCAATCTAGTATCAGTCAAATTTATCAAAGTTATGGAGGAATAGAACTTTATCCTGCCTTAGAAGATAAAGCGGTTAACTTACTTTACTTCATCACAAAGAATCATAGCTTTTATGATGGGAATAAGAGAATAGCTGCAACTATCTTTATTTATTTTTTGATGAAGAATAGACAATTGATTGTGAATAATAGACAAAGAATTGGTAATGCAACACTTGCAACTTTAACGGTATTAATCGCTTCATCAAAGCCAGAAGAAAGAGAAAATGTAATAGCTTTTTCAAAAGAACTAATTAAGTTATAAAGGGATGAATTTAAATATGGGAGTTCATTCTCCGTTGGGTTTCCAATGGGAACAAATGTCGATCTTGATTTTGAGTCTGATGGGGTTTTAATGCAGAATGCAAAATATTTTTTTACACAGTTCTGCCAACAAACCGTCAAGGCTTCTTGCTTTGATGTTTTTTTTGTTGTATTCTAAGTGAGATGGTAGATAGTCTGCTTATATTTACTGCTGTCAGGAGGAACCTTATGAGTTGTATCGATTTCATCCTCGAAAATGGTGAAACATGGTTAAAATATGCGGTCAAAATAAATGTTTTACAAGAAAACAAGGATAGCTTAAAAGAGCTGAGACAGCAAGCGTTATCTGACCCGAAAATCAAGGAATATCTTGCAGATGTTTCGGATTTTCATAGCTGCCTTGTAAGCAATCATAAAAACCCTGACTTAACTATGCACAAACTGCTGTTTTTATTAGAGCTTGGGTTTGACACGGACATTGCGGAGATACAGGCGGGTGTGGATGAAATTTTGGCACATATTGATGAAAACGGTGTTTATCAGTCACTGACTAATATTCCCAAACATTACGGAGGCAGTGGAAACAATGCTTTTGGCTGGTGTTTGTGTGATGCGCCTCTGTTACTCCTTTTATTGCTAAAAGCAGGTGTTGACTACGATAAACATATTAAACCGGGTGTTGAGTATCTTCTGAATTTTCACACTCAGGACGGATTCCCATGTACTGTTTCCAAAGAACATGGAAAATTTAGAGGACCGGGTCGAAAAGATGATTGCTGTCCCTTTGCTACACTGATGATGCTAAAACTGCTTTCTAATATTGAACAGTATAAAAATAGTAAGATTGCAGAAGAAATAGCGTTGTGTTTTCTTTCTTTGTGGGAAAACAGCTTGGAAAAGCACCCCTATATGTTTTATATGGGAACAGACTTTAGAAAGTTGAAAGCCCCAGCTATGTGGTATGATATTGTGAGTGTTGTTGATGTTTTAAGTCACTTTGAAAATATAAAAAATGACAAGCGTTTTATTGAAATGGTTATGATTATAAAATCCAAACAGGATGAAAACGGTCTATTTACACCTGAATCTGTATATCAAAAGCTTAAAGGTTGGGATTTTGGGCAAAAGAAACAACCATCCCCATACTTGACCTATCTTTGCAGCCAGATTTTGCTGCGGGCAGGCATATGAGCCTTTTGTGCCCTCGCTCTATTGGCACAAGGCGTACAAATTGAGTAGAATCTGTGTCAAATACACAGGTTTTTTTGTGCCTGTCTATAATTATTTTAGGAAAGTATACCTCTTTTACTAATAAATATGTAAGGGGGATGTATAAATGGAACAAAACAATATAGTTAGTTTTGAAGATGGAGAAATAAAACTTGAAGTTAGTTTATCTGTAATTGAAGAAACAATATGGTTGACTAGCAATGATTTAAGTAGATTGTTTGAAAAAGATGTTAAAACAATAAATGAGCATATAAATAATATTTTCAAAGAAGGTGAATTAGATGAAAAAACTTCTACTGGAATTTCCAGTAGAAGTACGGGTGGTAGAAAACCCAAAATATTTAATTTAGATGTTGTTATTTCAGTAGGGTATAGAGTTAAATCAAAAAGAGGAATTTTATTTCGAAAATGGGCAACAAAAGTTCTTAAAGAATACACTTTAAAAGGAGTAGTTTATAATGACAAGCGATTAAAACAACTAGAGCGTATGCAAGAAATACAAGTTGATATGATGGAAGGTGTGAAGGGGTTTGATGCATCAGAAGTTTTAAATGTACTTAATCTCTATTCACAAGGATTGCAGTTATTAGATGATTATGATCATCAAACACTTCTAGAAAAAAAGAATAGAGAAACCGAATGTATTTATCAGTTATCGTATAAAGAATGTATGGATGTAATAGAACAGTCACCTTTTGATGGAAGAGGAGATTTATTTGGTAAAGAAAGAGATGAATCTTTTCAATCTAGTATCAGTCAAATTTATCAAAGTTATGGAGGAATAGAACTTTATCCTGCCTTAGAAGATAAAGCGGTTAACTTACTTTACTTCATCACAAAGAATCATAGCTTTTATGATGGGAATAAGAGAATAGCTGCAACTATCTTTATTTATTTTTTGATGAAGAATAGACAATTGATTGTGAATAATAGACAAAGAATTGGTAATGCAACACTTGCAACTTTAACGGTATTAATCGCTTCATCAAAGCCAGAAGAAAGAGAAAATGTAATAGCTTTTTCAAAAGAACTAATTAAGTTATAAAGGGATGAGTCTAAATATGGGAGCTCACTCTCCGTTAGGTGTTCCAATCTTATATAACGTGATAGATATCCTATCGTGGAGGTTTTTGAATAAAGATTTTCTAGTGTTTATGTGATTTTTTAAATATGACAAACATATATATGATTATAGAATTATAAAATATGATACAATTATTACAATTTATTTATATATTTTTGTCAAAAAAAGCCTATGTTAATTTGCATTGCTTACGGCAACGAGTAAGTATTTACTATAATGAAACTACATTTAAAGGAGGCATTTGTTATGCTAAATGAAAACATCAAAACTGCAAGAAAGCTAAAAGGACTTTCACAAGAAGAAATTGCAATCAAACTGAATGTAGTGCGACAAACAGTTTCTAAGTGGGAACAAGGATTGTCGGTTCCAGACTCTGATATGTTAATCTCATTATCGGATATACTCGAAACACCTGTAAGTGCTTTGCTTGGAGAAAAAATTATTGAAACAGAGGTGGATGACTTAAAGGCTATTTCTAAAAAATTAGAAATTATTAATTTACAGTTGGCACGTGGAAACATTGCGAGAAGAAAAATATTTCATTATTTATTTATTTTGCTATTTATAATCTTGGTAGTAATTTCGGTGAGGTTGGTAATATTAAACAGTCCTTACTTAGGTTGGAATTATCTCGACCCTGAAACTGCTGTTATCGGAGTATCTTTTCACGCATTTGAATGGTTATTTGTAAGACTTGCACCAATTATCCTTATAGTGGCAATCGTTGGAATTTTTTCAACACGAAAGAAGATATGAAATCATTATGTTCTTATAGTGATATTTTAATAGCTTAATAAATTATTATTAACCGACCTGCATTTTAAAATGTAGGTTTTTGATTGTACTCATCTAATAGTTTTAGATTTAATAAGTTTTCTTGCGAATAAATAAGTATGAGGATATTGAAAGAGATAGTTTGTGCGAATAAATGTTTTTTTAATTTGTTTTAAATTACTCATGTTTTCATTGTGTAAAAAGGATCATATCCTGAAAAATATTAGAGTTGATTCTTATTTGCAACTAAATTTCATTCATAATAATTAGAGTTATCACTAAGTAGTAATCTATGTTTTCGATTGTTTCTAATTCTAACTACTAACCTTAGATTTCTCATTATTGAAATCTTTTATCTATTTGTTCTTGTACTAATTTGATATATTTTTCGCTTGTTATACTTTCATCAAGCGTATAATTTTTATCCATATATTCATTTATTTTTGCATAGAACTTTGTGTTCACATTTTCGTCAAATAACACCCAAGACTCACAAGTTCTTTCTCCAGTCTTTTCATCGAACATACGGTTACAATCAGATTGTTGTTGAATATAGGTAGAATGAAGGTCGTTTAGTGTTAAACTTTGAATAGAACTCGCATAAAGTCTAATTAAACTTTCATCAACTCTTGAACAATCACTAGTTTCATCAATTCCCGTTTCAAAATAATATTTACATGTTCCAACTTGATACCATTGATTTTCTCCCCAATAAAAAGTGGATGGTACGCTAGTTTCATCAAGATATGAACTTGTCCAAATTACCTCTCGCATATTGAAATTATAATAATATTTAGATTCTGAATCCCAGTCTTCAGGAATCATTGTAATTTCAAAAACATTATCTTCTATTTCTTTTACTGAATTTCCAAATTTTGACAAGAAGTACTCAATAGGATCCATTGTAATATTATAATCTATTTCGAAATTATTATTTACCACTTTTTTTGATATAGGTGATTGGGTTGATTTAGCATCTATTATTTGTTCTTTTTGAATGCATCCAGTCAGTCCAAACAATAATCCAAAAATAGATAACAAAATAAGTTTTTTCATATTAAACCTTCCACTAAATTCTTTTCTAACCATACAGTACTAACTATCTTATCTATAGTCAATATAATATATCATATTATTCATAACACGTTAAAATATCAGAAATATTTTAACGTGTTATGGTAACTAATCATTTACAAGAAATTTTTTAAATCGTTATTTTTTCGTGATTATGAAATATTATTTTCATGTTATCTCATTTAATTGTAGGCAGGGAAAATTAACTCTTTTGCTGTATCCAATAGACATGTATACACCGTGCATTGTTGCGGATTTCCTTCATTCTCTATATATTCTTTGTATTTCATTTACTTTTCTCCTTTTTATTGTACGAGCTTGTATATATACCATACAAAAAAACTAAATATTCAATAACCCTGTGATTAAGGTGAATATTTAGTGATTAAAATTGATGTTTATCACATCATAATAACTATTTCATTTGTTTCATTTCGACTTCTCTGTAATTATAATATTTTTGTAAATAATCAAATGGCTCATGTAAAAGTCCAATTTTTACATTATATAAATCTACATTCTCTGATAAATTTCTTACCACTAAATCAGCTGTAGTTTTGATAGTATCTAAATCCTTAACAACAAATAAAACAATGGTTGGAATGTTTGTTACTCCTTTATCTTGAAGATCTGCTAAAAAATAGTTTAACTTATCGATTATCTTCTTCGTATCATCCTTATTTTTTGTCTCAATAGCAAAATTAATATATAAATAATCTTGATCAAAATTCAGTAACTCTTCATCTGTTAACTCAATACCATAATTGTGAGGTCTTCGCATTTCTACAGCAACCTTTAGATCGATTTGAAGATAATCTCTAAAAAACGTTTTGAAAACTTGATTACATCTCTTATCGAAATGTGAGCTATAGTATTTATCAACAATACCTGCATCAATGACTAACTCATCTGGACTCATCTTTATACCAATTGGATAGCTATCAGGTTCTTGTTCTTGGATTACTGCATAAAAATAGTTGTGTTGTTTAATCTCTTTGTCATATACGAAGATTATTTCAAATTCATGTTTAAATCTTTCTTTAAATATTTGCTCAATGTAATCTAAATCAGCTTCACTTAACGTGGTTAATTCGAAATCTACTTTACTATATATTTGACTGCTCTCTTTATTATCAATTATTTCATCAACATTAGTATCTTTATAATTTGTTGATGCACACGCAGATAAACACAGAATAATCAGCATAATAACTATTTTTTTCATCATATAATCTCCAATTTAACTAAACGCATGATTCACTTTTAGAATATAGCATAAATCAGCTATTTTATATTCCAACGTTACTATCAATAAGATACAATGTCAATCTATATAGATTAAGGTGAAAGCAATGCATATACCTTGTATAATGATAGTAGAAACAAAATTTAACTGTAATTTAACAAGAATGGAATATGATTATAAGGGTGAAAAGATTATGAAATTATTACTGATTGAAGATGAAGAAGATCTAGCTAGTGCACTTTCTAAAGGGTTAAAGAAACAAGGTTATTTTATAGATGTTGCAAGTGACGGGGAGGAAGCCTTAGATTACTATTATGCAACTATTTATGATTTAATCATTTTAGACTTGAATTTACCTAAGCGAGATGGATTGGAACTATTAGATATCATAAGAAAAGATAATAAAGAAATAAAAATTATAATTGTATCTGCTAGAGGATCCATTGAACAAAAAATCGAAGGATTGGATAGTGGTGCGAATGATTATTTGACGAAACCATTTGATTTTCAAGAATTGCTGGCTAGGATTAGATCGTTATTACGCAGAAATTTTATTCAAAACGATCTGAAAATTAAAACAGATTATTTTATCTGTGACATGAGCAATCATACAGTATATGACTATGAAGGTGAAGAAATCAAAATTACACCTAAAGAATATATGATTCTTGAATATTTATTAGTGAATAAGGAAAAACCAATTTCAGCAGAAGAGTTGTTGGAAAAAGTGTGGGAAGATAAAGACTATTTGGCAGATATTGTAAAAGTACATGTAAGTACACTTAGAAAAAAACTACGAGATAGATTTGATATCGATTTTATTGAACATGTACAAAAGATAGGATATAGGTTTAAAGGATAATATGAAAAAAGTAAATTCATTAAAAGTTAAATTAACAATAGGTGTGGGAATGACATTTTTGGCAATGATTATAACTTTAACACTTTTTTCAATTATTGGAATAAATCAATTATTTGTAGTGCCTGTGCAAGAAGTAATACCGGCTGCTCTTGTGCCTGCTGGAAATGAAATAACTGAATCAATTGAAGCACAGCGTACAATTGATGCTACAAAGATAAATGCAACAATAAACATTGCACAGTATCGATTCAATCTACTTGCCTTCCTATCAATGATTATAATTGGTTGTGGTGGAACTCTATTAACTTACTTGTTCATAAGAAAAACAGTGAAACCGCTCGATGAATTTTCTAATGAAATCGCAAGAATTGATGAAAAGGTTATGAACCAACCACCTCTTATTGATTCATCTATTACTGAAATTAAACAACTATCCGATTCATTCAATAAAATGTTAGAACGATTAAACCAAAGTTTTGAAAGTCAAAAAATGTTCTCTACTGCAGCAGCTCACGAATTAAAGACACCGTTAGCAATCATTAAGGCAAATATCGATGTTTTAGAAATGGATAATAGTAATAGTATAGAAGAGTATCAAACTGTTGTGAATGTTACAAAACGACAATTAAATAGAATGACTGAGTTGATAGATAACCTATTTTTGGTTTCATCATTAGAGTCTTATGAATTCAATGATAAAATATCATTGGTGAAAATGATTAAAAATATTACCCAGGACATAGAGTTCAAACTAAAAGAAAAAAATATTAGCTTATCAATAAATTGTGAAGATAAGATTATTGTAGGAAATGAAACGATGTTAACGCGAGCATTTGTTAATCTAATAGATAATTCTATTAAGTATGCATCTACGGATAATCCATACATTAAAATATATACCGAAACAAAAGATGGGTATTGTCTTGTAATAGAAGATAATGGAATAGGGATAGAGGATAAAGATTTAGCGAATATCTTTGAACCATTCTATCGTGCTGATAAATCAAGATCTAGAAAGATTGCAGGAAGTGGATTAGGATTATCAATAACTAAAGATATTATAGAAGCTCATCATAGTGAAATTTTAATTTCATCGGAATTAGGTAAAGGGACTAAGATAATTATTAAATTTAATTGAAATCATACATTTGTATGATTTTTTTAACGGAAATTTAACCGCTATCTAGTATTATTTAAACGGTTATGAAAGGAGATGATATTAAACATGAAAAATAAAACAAAATTCATTGTTGCGATTAGTATTATAACCATTGGAATAATTATGTCGAGTATATTTCTATTGGCCAATGACGGTAGTGAAGGAGAAAAGCTGTATCGTGAATATAACGTAACACGTGGAGATATTGTTGTTGGCATTGATGGTTTCGGTTCATTAAAATTAGAAGGCGATAGTCAAGTATTTGAAAATGAATTTATTATTGATGAAATTATGGTTTCAATTGGTGAAGAAGTTGAAAAAGATCAACAACTTGCAAAATTATCTGTTGAGAATATTGATGAACAAATTAAGAAGTTAACTGATGATTTGAAAAAGGCAGAAGATGCTCATAATCAAGCAGTAAATAACAAAGAAATTCAACAAACTAACTCTGCATCATCATGGCAAGATAAAACAAATTCTACAAAAGCAGCCTATGAATCAAAGAAGAGTGAGTTAGATAAAAGTATAAGTAATTTAACAACTACTATTACAGCACAGAAACAAAGAAAAGCAGAACTTGAAGAATTGATAAAAAATGGTGGTGGCACTGTTAATGATTTGGGTGAAGTTATTGTTACACCTGATCCTGATTTAGATGCATATAAAAAAGAATTAGAAGAGATTACAAAGCAATTAGGTGAAACAGAAACAGAACTTAGCACAGTCATACGTAATTTGGAATTACTTAATAGTAATCGCCAAACAGAAGTAAATGCAGAGAATGAATCTAAGAAAAACTATGATTATGTTCAAAATGAAAATAATGCGAACTCAGATATATCGATTGATGCTACAAAACGCGAAGTGGACCGTATTAATGGTGAACTTTCTAAAGTCAATAAGCTTAAAAAGGATCCTTATTTATATGCTGAAAGTACAGGAGTTGTCACCGAGATTAACTATAAAGAAAATGCTCTAGTTGATTTATCATCAACAGGGATTATTATTGGTGATATGAACAAAAAAGAAGTGCTTGTCTCAGTTGATCAAAATGCAATTATCAAGATTGAAGAAGGTCAGAAAGTAGAAGTTCAATTTTCTGCATATGGAGATACCATTTTTTACGGGATAGTTAAATCACGTGATTTAGTAGGTAAGAATAAAAATGGCACAATTCAATTTGATGTTTATGTAGAAATAGATTCACAGGAAAAGGAAATATTACCTGAAATGACATGTTCAACAAAGTTTATTTCAAAAGAAGTAAAAAATATTCTTAAGCTTTCCAATAAGGCAATTCTATTGGTTGATGGTAAACAGTATGTAGATGTTAAACTTGCTGATGGTACCATTGAAAGAAAAGAAATAAAAACAGGGTTTTCGGATGGCAAGACAAGTGAAATCACTGACGGATTATCAGAGGGTGATATTGTAGTTGTGGAGAGTTAATAATGAATTTTCTTGAGACATGTCGACTCGTAGTTCTCAATCTTGTCGAAAATAAATTTAAAGTGTTCTTAACCTCACTGGGTATTCTAGTGGGAACAATAACAATCGTACTTGTTATTGCAATAGGTAAAGGTGGAGAAGCGAAAGTTGCGGAACAATTCAAAGATTTAAGTGCAGAAACCGTATATGTAAATCTTAATTATAAGCGATTAGAAAATAAAGAAATGGCACAAGTTGAAAAGCTAAACTTAGATATTGTTGAGCAAATTAAGGAAGAAAGCACAACACTTGAAGACCTATATTTAAGCGCTAGTAGTTATATGGAAGTGAAGTTAGGAGCGGATAAAGCATATACATCATTAACAGGTGTAAGCGATGGATTTGATGAAGTATCTAATTTAGAAATAGAAGAAGGTTTACAAATAAGTGAAGAAGATCAAGAGTATGAAAATAATGTTGTTGTAATTGGGAAAAACATTGTAGATAAATATTATGGTAGTCCAGAAAATGCTATCAATCAAACCATTCAAATTGGAAATAATACGTATAAGATTATTGGAACTTTGAAAGGAAAGGGAGATGGGTTACAAGGTTCAAATCCCGATGATACCATTTTCTTACCCTACACAGTGGCAACTAAACTTATGGACTCTAGTGTCATACCTAAGATAGTTGGATTATCGAATGATCTTAAACATGTAGAACTTACAAAAAAAGAAATCATGAGCACACTTGATTATTTGTTAGAAGATAGTTCAGTATACACGATTGATGATGCTGGTAGTCGTATTGAAGCAGCATTATCATCTGCCAAAACAATGAATTTGTTGTTATTGTCGGTAGCGACAATTGTATTCATTGTAGGTGGGATAGGAGTAATGAATGTTTTGTTCTTATCAGTAAAAGAACGAACAAAAGAAATTGGAATTTTGAAAGCGTTAGGAATTGGTAATAATGAAGTGTTGCTTCAGTTTGTACTAGAATCTGCAATCATCAGTAGTCTAGGTGGTATTGCAGGGATTGTTATTAGTAGTGTGCTAATGCCTCTAATGAGGTTTACCGAAATTGCGGTAGTAGATTCAATCGAAGGAAAAATTATTGCATTTTGTTTTGCAATAATTACAGGAATGCTATTTGGCATTTATCCAGCATATAAAGCATCGAAATTAAAACCAGTAGATGCATTATCAATAGAATAGAGGAAAAAATATGAAGAAAATTTTATGTTTATTAACAATGGTATTAATATTAACAGGCTGCAGTACAACACCAAAAGAAGAAAAAGAAAATGTTAAGAATAAGGATCAACAAGAACAACAAATAACAATGTATTTTGGTAAAGTTGCTTCAGCGACAGGAAATGAAATCAGCATTGATGTTGCAAAGAATCCCTTTATAGATGAAGACGCAAAAGCAGAAGGTGACAGTGGTGATGGCGAAGTCATTGCTGCTGTTGAAATGACTGCAGCCATGCCTGCTAGTGAAAATACAGGGGCTATGCAAGAGGAAGAGAATAAAATTGAACTTGAGTACACAGGAGAAGAGAAATCATTAACACTCCCTGCTGGTGTTAAAATTATTGATGCAAAAAGTGGTGAAGAAGTTCCAATGTCAGAAATTAAAGAGGGTACAGTATTATCTGTAACTTTTGATGAAATATCACAAAGTATTATTGAAATACAACTTCTTGAGAAATGATGATTCATATAAGTAATTTGAATAAATCATTTCACATGAAAGAAGAGTCATTACATGTGTTAAAGGATATTTGCTTAGAAATAGAAAAGGGCGAGTATATTTCAATATTAGGAACTTCTGGATCAGGTAAATCAACACTAATGAATATTCTTGGATGTATGGATCAATTAGATGAAGGCGAATATGTTATTGATGACATTGCAGTCCATGAAAAAAAAGAAATAGAACTAGCACCAATTCGTAATCAAAAAATTGGATTCATCTTTCAAAAGTATCATTTGATACCTACATATACTGTCTTACAAAATGTAATGTTACCTTTACTTATAAGAGGTGAGAAAAGAGAGAATGCCATTATTCAAGCTAGAGAATACTTGTCTTTGGTAGGATTAGAGAATCGTGAAAAACATAAGCCCAATGAATTGTCGGGTGGTCAACAACAACGAGTAGCGATAGCTAGGGCGTTAATCACAAAACCTAAATTACTTCTTGCAGATGAACCAACAGGTGCTCTTGATTCAAAAACGGGTGCCGATATTTTAGAACTTTTTAAAGATTTACATAATCAAGGGAACACAATTGTAGTGATTACCCACGATGTCAAGGTTGCAAATCAAGCACAAAAGATATTTTATTTAGAAGATGGTGTTTTAAACAAAAAATAGCCCGTGTTTTATACACGAGCTTTTTCTATGTAATGTTGTTTTTATTTGATTGTTTATTAAAGAATATGAGTGTCGATTTTCATTCAATGATTTACTATGTTTGTTAGATATATTAATATGATAAAATGTTTAAAGAAGATAAATAAACGAGGAAGAAAAATGAGTATTCAAGAAATAGATGCTAAGCATATAGATGAAGCGGTAACATTTTCTTGGAAACTGTGTGAAGATGAAGAGCATTGCAGTTATCCAATTTACGCATCAATGAGTGAGATGAAAGATAAATATAGTACCAATGAATTGTTGGGATATTATGATGATGAAGAATTAAGAGGAGTCTTATGCTTTTACACAATTCCTAATGATAATTATCTACAAACAGTCGGATTTTATGTTTGTGATGAAAAAGTATCGGATGCGTTTATTGAGTTTATTCATGATAATTTCAATTCTTATTCATCTTATATTGGTATCACAAAAGAGAATAAAATCGTTTCGCAAAGTTTATTGAAAATGGGATATCGTTGTATTGATGATAGTAAGATGATGGAATTGAACTTTATCAATTATGATACTATGAATATCAATAAGGCGAACAAAATCACTTTGGCGAATAAAGATAGTTATTTGAAATTTCATAATATGCATTTTGAAGAAGGATATTGGAATACAAAGCGTATTTCTGATAATTTTGATGAATGGTATATTACCGCAATTATTGAAAATGGAAATATTGTGGCAGGGGCATTTATCAAAGACTTAAAAAATAATACGAGTGAAATATTTGGAATTTACGCCGATGATGAGAAAGCTTATAGTGATTTAATCATAGGTTTGTTGAATGATTATAAATTAAACAAGCAAATTATAACTAAAATAATGTGTATGGTAGAATGTGAAAATAGTTGTTTATTAAATGCGATGGAAGAGCTTGGTTTTATATGTATGCGTAGCTATTGTTGTTATATAAGTAAATAAAAAATGGTGCAGATATAATCTGTACCATTTTTATTTAAAAGTAAAGCGATTATCATTTGCAGGAGATATAGTGCCCAAGTTTTGTATCTCTTCTGCAAGTAAATCTCCTAATATAACACCGGTTTTATAATTAGCGATGATATATTCTTCAGGGACTGAATTTTCTGTTACCGCTATTGTATATATTTTACTTGAATCTATCTTAGTTCCATCACTTAAGGTAATGGATTTAATTCTTGAACCTGGTTCATTTGTAGGATCAAAACTCATTTTAAGTCCTGAGAAGTAGTAGAACCAACCAGTTTGATTATTGTCAACTGGGATTGCATATTCGAGGGTATTTAACAAGTTTTCACCTGTCATTGTAACCATCCAAATTTCACCTTTTTCTCCATATTTGAAATCAGGCATAACACGTTGGATATCACTTTTAGTAATTTCACCAGCGTATAGCTTGGCAGTTACACCCTTACTATTATAGGCTCCATCTTTTCCGCCATCCAAGAATAAAGCAATCTCGCTATCAACATTCTTCTTCATTGTATCTGTTATGAAATTACCCGTCTCAATTAGGGAGAATGTTTCAGTAGCAGTACCTAGGACTTCCTCTTTAGTAGTCGTAACTTCATTGACTTTATTTGCTTCATCTACCATGGTTCCGACTTGTTCAATGGTTAATGTACCATTTACAATACCTGCAAGTCCTTCACGTAAAGTCGATTGAACTTTTGCAAGCTCTGGAAATATCGCATAACGACCATGAGCTAGCGCATTAACGATGTCTTGTGTTTCTGGAACAGAAGGAGGTTCAACTCCTTTAAGGCTTGAGTACATTGCACCAGTATCGGCAGAAAGTGCTTCTTGTCCTTCTGGTGTACTTATATATTCCATAACTTTAAGTACTTGATCATATTTAGCTTTATTTTGTGGCTCTGCAAGGTGTTTATTTAAACCAATATAACATACCATATACAGTCTCGCCCAATCATTTCCTTCACTGCCAGGGTTGAAGAAAGGCATTAATGCGAATTCATCATTGCTTCCGGCAATCTTATAACCACTTCTTGCGATTAAAACAGAATCTTCAATCATTGCACTTTCTCTATCAAAGAATATTTTCTCGCGCTCAGAATAATCGATTTCTAAATCTTCTTTTTGCCATATACCGGCATCTACCATATCTTGAAATGTTTGTAAAGCAGTGCCAAAATGGTCGAGGAAGTTTCCTTCACCATTTTGATAGTTTTGTATCCATTGCATATCTTTTGGTGTTACAAAAGAACTTCCGTAGCCAAAACCAACAAAGGCAGTATCAAGAACTTCAGCATTTTGGAAACCTAATTGAATAGCACGAATACCTGAAGCTTCTATGGTTTTACATAATTCTATGAAATCATTGTAGTTGGTTGGTACAACCCAACCATTTTCTTCAAAAAGTGTTTTGTTGTAAACCAGACCTCTTATTTGTGCAGGCCCGGGTAGATAATATAATTTACCATCTTCGGCAATTGAATCTAACATGGATAAGTTATACTTTGTAGTAAATGGTAATGAGGATAAATCGAGCAGTCTGTCTTCCCAATACTCTTCGCCAAAAGATAGTGGCCAAGTCATGACGATATCAGTAAGATCATCATTCTTTAATCGAGCAACATATTCATTAGGGTTCATAGCACTAGTATAGTTACCTACCTGTACAATATCGATATCAGGGAACTTTTCTTCTACTGCTTTTTCAAAAGCATTAATTGAGAATGCATGTTTAATCAAAACAGTAATTTGTGTTTTAGAAGCATCCGTTTTCTTTTGCGTTACAATGTCGTTTGTGGCAGTTTCTTGCTTGCTGACAGTACATCCATTTAATGAAATTATCAAGGTAAGTAGTAGAAATAAGTTAATCAGTTTCTTCATTTTTATTGTCTCCTTGATTTTCAGTATCCCAAAGTTTTTCAAAGTCTTCAATTGTCATCGGTTTTGCATAAACATAACCTTGAATAATATTACAACCAACTCGTTTCAACATCGTAATTTGTTCAGGGTATTCAACACCCTCAGCAACAGTTTTCATTGATAGGGCTTGTGCCATTCCAATGATATTGCTTACTACAGATTCTGTTCGTTCAGAGTCTTGACGTTCTTTACTGAAGAAGACTTTATCAATTTTTAATGTGTCAACACTAATTTCTTGAATCATATTCAATGAAGAGTAACCACTTCCAAAGTCATCCATTGAACATCCAAATCCTGCGTGGCGAATTTCATTAACAACATCTTTAAAGCGTTCCGCATCTTCAAGAACAATGTTTTCAGTTAATTCTATTTCGATTAGGTAATCAGGAATATCATATTTTTGTTTTAATTGTGTATAAGGATTTAAGAAATTTTTATTTCTTAAATGAACACGTGAACAGTTAATTGATATTTTAATCGGTTCCTTACCTTGGTCAATCCAAGAACGAAGAAGTTTACATAATTGTTCAAACATCCAAAGGTCAAGTTGAATAATAAAACCATTTTTTTCAAATAGTGGAATGAATTCATTTGGATAAATCATTCCTTCACTTTCACTTTGCCAACGTGCTAATGCTTCAGCTCCAATGATACGTTCTGTCTTAACACTGTATTTCGGTTGAAGATACATTCTAAATTCATTATTTTTTAAAGCATGATCCATCATATCTTCAAGTTGTTTTTCACGAATAAGAAGTCGTCTTACTTTTTCATTATAAATTCCATAATGAACTTTTGAATTGATTGATTGAGAATTTTCTTTCAATGAAAGTTTTGCACGGTCAATCATTTGAGGAAATGATAAATTATCATTTCCGATATAATAAATGCCAAATTGACCAGTAGGTAAAGCCCAAACAGTTTTATTTTCATTAACATATTTAGCTGCAGATTCATACCAGGTTTCAATTCGATCAAGAATTTCATCAGCATCATTATATTGTAAGAAGATACAATAATTATCAGCACTTATACGTGCCATATATTCTTTTGTAGAAAGTTCATTTGTTACTACTTTATATAATGAACGTAGAATCTCATCCCCTGTTTTACGTCCGAAATTATCATTAAGTATTTTGAATTTTTCTAGATTTACATAAATAATTGCGAAATTCTCTTTTTGATTTTTAGATAATGTATTTGAAGCTAATTCATAGAATTTATCAATTGTGTGCCCACCTGTGACTTCATCCACAAAGGCAATCCGTTCAAGACGTTTTTGGTAACGATTGAATGTTACAATAAGTGCAATCACAAGGAAAATAAACGCAACAAATATGAATCCTGTAATGATTAATGTAATCATTAATAAAATGTTAGATTTTGCATTGATAACTTCACTTGGAATAAGTGTTAAAAGAATCCAGTTGGAGTCTTCGATTGGGTAATAAACCATTTCTTGCTTAACATCATTTACAGTAACCGTTGCTTGTCCTTTGACATTCGATTTAAAATCATTTTTAATTTGTTCTATCTTGTCTTTTGATAACGAATCAGAAAAAGATGATAAAACATTGTATCCAAACTTTGAATTAGCATCAGATGAAGTAATTATCATAGTTCCATCTCTACTAACAATTTGTGAATATGCTTGATCATTAAATGAAGTAAGTGACAAAAATTGAGCGATTTTATTTGTGTCAAATGTAGCCGCAATCGCAATCATTTCTATATCATTCACAGTTTTATTTTGTAATGGAACAACGAAGATAGAAACTTCTTTACCATCAACAATTTGTGAAGGTGACATTACTTCTTCTTTATTAAGAATAGTTTCTTGTAAGTAAGAACCACCAGAGAGGAAGATTGAATATCCATTTTCGTCATAAGCATTGCCATTTTCATCAATTAGGAGTAACTTATCAAAATCCCAGTATTGATGTTGATAATTAGATACATCTTTAAAACTTTCAAATGTTAGTGTTTCATCAGCGTTTAACATTGCATCTGTGGCATATAACATTAAATAGGTATCATTAATGATTTGGTTGATATTACTCTCGATTCGGCTTGAAATTTCTTGTAAGTAACTACTACTTTCATCCTGTATGGTTTCATTGATTTTACCATAGAACCAAAAACAGGCAGTTCCAACTACAAAACAAAGAACACCACAAAAAACCGCAAAAATACGAAAGATTTTTCGTTCTTTTCGTTCGCTATGATTATATTGGTTTAAACCGTCAATGTCTTTCTTCTTCAAACTATTACCCACTTTCTAGGATAAATTTGTTGTATTTGTGAAAAATGGCATAAAAATAGGTAGTTTGAGTCAAATATCTACTTATATTTTAGGCATAAAATACATTAAAATCAAGAAATCAAAGTAGTAAAACCCACAAAAAGGCTTGTTTTTTGCTATATTTCACGAAAATATGAATAAAAAGACAAATTAAACAATATTAGTACTTGGTCTTATCAACCAATAACTATAGATTTCTTTGGTGAAAAATAATAAAGTATTTTTGTAATTGACGATAAAAATGTCTCATTAATGGGCCAAAAATAAGTCTTACGATATTCCGGTTATCATATAACCAAGAAATGAGGATACCAATGACCAGGAAACTTTCCCATATAGAACTAGGTAAATTATTGGAAAATGCGAAGAAAGGTGATGAAATTTCTTTCGAGAAACTATATACTGCAACTGTTTCTTCACAATACTTTATTGCTCTTAAAAATACAAAAGATGTAACTTTAGCACAGGAAGTTGTACAAGAATTGTACATCAAGTTATATCAATATATGGACAGAATTAATAACTCACGATTATTTATAGCTTATTTGAATCGTATGAACTACAGTATTTCGATGGATTTACTAGCAAAAACCCGGAAAGAAACTTATCTAGATATTGATGAAATTGAATACACCAACTATGAACTTATCTTTAATACTGAAAAAAATGATAAAAATAATATTTTAATAGAAGCTATTGAAGAGTTAGATGAAGATATAAAAACAATCATAAACTTACGATATTTGGAAGAATATCAGGTAAATGAGATCGCGAGCGAATTAAAAATATCAAGGCGAACAGTAACAAGAAAAATAAAGACTGGCTTGAAGGACTTAAAAAGAATATTCATACGTCTTAAGAACACAGCTTTCAGTTTTGGTGGATTTACGTTTATCTATATCATTGTTACTGCGAAGAAAGACTCTGATCGGTTATCACAAGGCCGACTTTTTCCAATTTTCTATCATGTGGTCAATTATATTGCTTCATTTAATGTTAATGAATTCGTGACATTAATACTAAATTCACTACAAGTTAATGTTTCAATTTTGGGTAAATTACTACTTGGAATTACTGTTGTTACGGGTAATACGAATACAACAATGGTGATTGAAAAAGAAAAAACCAGTGATATTTTTAATGAAATAACTCTTTATCATGAAACTGAAAATACTGAAGATTCCCTAAAACTAGGTTTAGAAGATGCTTTATTAATCCTAAATTTGTCAAAGAACTACAATAATTAGCTTTAATTGTGAAAAGTTATACCATTCTAACTTTTCTTTTTTGTTGATATTACATATAATTAAGGAAAGAAACAGTAGAAACGATAGACTTTTTAAGTAGGTGAAAATATATGGTTAGGTTACAAGAAGAAGCCCTAGGATTCGTATTTGCTATTGATATGAATAATTATGAGTTACTTTATTTTAATGATTTTGATAAAGAGAGTTTGTCTGTTGAAGAATATAAAAGTAAAAAGTGTTATGAATTTTTCTATGGTGTACAATCGCCTTGCGCAAACTGTAATTCCACTTGTATCGAAAAAAATAGAACTAGTTTGCTTTTGAAAAAGGATGGTTTCTATGAGAATAGTGAAGACTTTCTTTTGGAGATTGATAATAAAAAAGTTCGGGTTAGTTTGATTTTTAAAACTAATAATCATAACGAAGTATTAGAAAATACATTGATAAACAATGAATTTATTTTTCAATGTGTTAATGAAATTTGTACAGCTTCTAAAATTCAAGAAGGTTTGGAAAAAGTTCTTGCATTGTTTGGTGAAAAAACAAATTCAGATAGATCTTTTGTTATTATGTTTAATCAAAATGAAATGAGTAGTATTTATGAATGGTGTGCCCCAGGAATAAAGTCAAATAAAGAAATACTTCAGGACTTACCGTTAAACTTGATTGAAAATTGGCTTCCTAGTCTAATGCGCAAGGAATGCGTGGAGGTTTTAAATATTGAAGAGTTGCGTGATATTAACCCCAAAGGCTATCAATTGTTCAAACGTGGTAATATCAATCGCTTTGTGATTGCACCGTTGATAAGAGATGAAAAGTTGTGCGGATTTATGGGTATCGATAATCCTTCACAAATAGAGTTGAAAAATATAGCGCCGATAATTAATCCATTAACATATTTTATGATGTCTACAATCACAAGAATAGAAAACGAGGAGCGGCTATTACAATTAAGTTTTCATGATTCATTAACAGGATTATATAATCGAAATCGTTATATTGAAGATTTGGAGATACTAAAGAATTGGCAAGGTAGTATTGGTTTAATTTATGCAGATTTAAATGGACTAAAAGAAATTAACGACACGATGGGTCATAATGGTGGAAATAGGGCAATCATAGCCAGTGCTAGAAATCTACAAGCGGTTTTTAAAGAATATAATATTTACCGTGTTGGTGGCGATGAATTTGTTGTTTTTTGTAAAGATATCGAAGAAGAGAAATTTCTCATACTTTTAAAAGAATTAGAGATAATCATTGAAAAATCTAGTTGTAAACTTTCTGTTGGTTATAAATGGATAGAAGAATGTGAAGATATAAGAAAATTAGTTATAGATGCAGATCATCAGATGTATCAAAACAAACGTAAATTTTACAGTAATGTAGAAAACGAAGAAAAAAATAAATTAATTACAAGTAATGATACACAACTCAATGAATATAACTTATTAATGAGTTCAATGAAAGTAAGTGTAAGTAAACATTTACTTCAAGAAGACTTTAAAATGATTTGGGCAAATGATTATTTTTATATGTTGAATGGTTACTCTAAAGAAGAATTCGAAGCGTTGTTTGATAATAAAGTCTCGGAATATTTTAAGAGTTCACCTAATGTATATCAACATCTTATTGAAGTTATCCAAGAAGCATATCTATCAAAGAAATCCACATATGAAGCAACCGTATGTGCAAAAAAGAAAAATGGAGAAAATATTTGGATTCATTTGACAGGTACATTTACCAACGAATACATCAATGGAGTTCCAGTTATATACACGGTAATCACGAATGTAAATGATACGGTTTTAGCAGAAAAAGAACAATTAGCAACCTACGAAAGTTTGCCAGGATTTTCTGCGAAGATGTGTATACACGAAGATAAATTTGAATTATTAAAAGGAAGTCAAAAATTCTATGACTTTTTTGGTTGCGATGCAATGAATATGGACAATGATTTAATTGAACATAATTTAAAATTCAATAAAAAAATAATAGAAAAAAATTATGGAAAGTTAAGATTAGGTGAAACGTGTAGTGATGAATTGTCACTTGTTGATAATAATAATTGTTGGTACAATTTTGAAATTTATGGTAGTTGTATTGATTGGCATTTAGATAAACCAGTATATATCTTTGTATTCATAGATATTACTGAAAAGGTTGAGCAACGCAACAAATTATTAAGTCTTGCATATGTTGATTCTATTACAAGAGGAAGAAGTAAAACATCATTCCAAGAAGAAACAATAAAGATACTTGCAAATTGTAAGGCTAATGAGTATTGTTTAGTATCCATGGATATTGTTAAGTTTAATGCGATTAATGATGCTTTTGGAATTGAAGAAGGTAACAAAACGTTAAAGTATGTCTATGATACGATTGCGTTGAATTTATCTGATGCTGAGTGTGTTGCAAGAATAGAATCAGATGTATTTGATATTTTAATGTTGAATGATAGTAAAGAACATATTGAGAAAAGATTACAAGAAATTGTTGAACAGGTAAATCGTTTTAATGAGAAAGCATCGCTTAAATACTATTTAAGTTTTGCGTGTGGTATTTATTGTATTGAAGACACAAAAATGCAATTAATAAAGATTCAGGATCGAACGAATTTAGCACGTAAGAAATTAAAGAAAGATATTGATGCAGAACTATGTCAATGTCGTTTCTATAATAGTCAAGATACATTCGAATTAATACGTGAAAAAGATATTGAGAATAAAATGCGTTTGGCATTAGAAAATCATGAATTCAAATTGTATTTACAACCGAAGTTTAACCTATTCACTAACAAAGTAGATGCTAGTGAAGCGTTAATACGTTGGATGGGTAATGAAGAAATATATCCTGAAGAATTTATTCCGCTTTTTGAAAAAAATGGATTTATTATTGAATTAGATTACTATGTTTTTGAAGAGGTATGTAAAACGATTCGAAAATGGCTTGATAATGGAATTGCATTTGATACAATTTCATTTAATATGTCACGTTATAATTTATCGAACAATGATAAATTATCTCGCTATGAAACGATTAGAAATAAGTATAACGTTCCATCAAGTTATCTTGAGTTTGAAATTACGGAATCATTAATCATTGAAAGTGAGATAGTAATTACGCGCTTTATTGATAATGCGAAGGCATTAGGTTATCAATGTTCAATCGATGATTTTGGAAGCGGGTATTCATCGTTGAATGTATTAAAGACAATTCAAGCAGATGCACTTAAGATTGATAAAGAGTTTTTCTCTGAAAAAGGTGGAAAAAGAAAAGAAACTATTATTGAATTCATAATCATGTTAGCACATGAATTAGGAATGAAGACAATTGCTGAGGGTGTTGAAACAAAAGACCAAGTTGATTATCTAAGAGAACTTGGATGTGATATGATACAAGGATTCTATTATTCAAAGCCAATAACAGTAAGTGAGTTTGAAAAAATGTATTTATAAGCCAAAAGGAGAAAGTTATGAGTAAGAAGGTAAAGTTTAATCTAAGCAGAGTAGATGTTCAAGTTTCTTTATTTGCTGCTATCGCTGTTGGGCTTTCCTGTTTTGTTTTATTCTGGATTACGTACGAATTTACATATAAAGATATGATTTATACATTGGAACAACGTGTTGAGTCAATTGTAACTTATGTGGAAGAAGCAGGGTTTGACTTAACAGCTTTTGATGATATAAACGATAAAAGTGATATAACAGAAGAGAAATACATTGAATTGAAACAAATGTTTGGTGAGATTCGGAAAATAACAAATGCAAAATATTTATACACGGCAAAAGAAGATGAAGAAGGTAGATTGGTTTATTTGATTGATGGGTTACCAATGGATGATCCAGACTTTAGATATCCTGGAGATTTGATTGAGCCAGACTTCCAAGCTGATTTAAGAAAAGCATTAGCTGGGCAACGCGTAATGCCAAATGAAATCCTAGATACCGATTGGGGCGATGTCTTTGTTGCCTATGTACCAGTACACAATGCAAATAGTGAAATCGTTGGTGTTATCGGAGTTGAATTTTCTGCCGAAAATCAATATAAAACATTCCAAATAATACGCCAAGTCACTCCATTAATTATTGGATTGTCTTGTATTGTATGTGCGATTTTCTCAGTTATTTATTTTAGAAGAATATCAAATCCACGTTTTAAGGATTTAGCGAATACGGATTACTTAACTTCTCTTAAAAGTAGAAATGCATATGAAGTAGATATTAATAACCGTGCAAGTCAACATAAGCTTATGAATTTAGGTGTTGTATCCACGGACTTAAATGGTCTTAAACGAATAAACGATTCAAAAGGACATGAAGAAGGCGATGAATATCTAAAATGTTATGCGGAAGCATTGCGCCGTGTATGCACTAAGAATGAAATTTCGTATCGTATTGGTGGTGATGAATTCGTTGTATTAGTAGAAAACGCTACGAAGGAAAAAATGGAAGAATTAATAAAACAAATTGAGATTAATTTTAAAGCGACAGCAGTATGTTTCGAAGATGCATCTTACTCTATTGGATATGCAATTTGTAAAGATAACAAAATTGATAGTTGGCAAATGACCGTAAAAGAAGCAGATCAAAATATGTATAGTTCAAAGAAAGAGTATTACGT
Organism: uncultured Erysipelotrichaceae bacterium; assembly: GCA_964386325.1. Taxonomy (GTDB): domain Bacteria; phylum Bacillota_I; class Bacilli_A; order Erysipelotrichales; family Erysipelotrichaceae; genus Anaerorhabdus. Next base: position 39,161 of record CAYLQY010000010.1, read on the forward strand.
AAGCAAAAATAGCATCTAAGTGAACATTATATAGATGGTTATTTTGGAGGGAGAGAATTATGAAAAGTCTTCAACTGATTTATGAAGATAAAAAACAATTTAATAATTTTCTAATGGAGAATTCATTTGACTATGAATCTGACTGTTTAGTTAGAATCTATGTTTCGAATCATTCTAAAGAAGAAGCAGTAGAAGTGTCCAAAGCTATTCAAAATCTTCTACCAAATAGTAAAATTATTGGATGTAGTGCAAATGGAATTATTTATCATGGGAAACAATATGAATCAGATATTTTAGTTGTCATAGAAAAACATGAGAAAACGAACATTATTAAAGGAAAAGTTGTCTTCGAAGGTAAAACAACAGTTGCAGTAGCAAAAGAAATTAAACAGAATATTGAAGGTAAAAATATATCATTGATGCATATGTTAATTGGTAATCAATGGACGCAAGCAGGTATATTTTTAGATGATATGAATACAATTAATCCAGGTGTAAAACTTGCAGGTGGTATTGCTGGTAATAATATGAATCAAGATGTTATATCGTTTGTTTTTGATGAAGATGAAGCATTTGAAGCAGGCTTGATTTATGCTGGCTACAGTAATGATGATTTAAAAATATTTACGATGGCGAATATTTCTCACGAACCAATTAGCTCGGTTTATACAATTAATGAAGCCAAGGATACATATCTTGAAACAATTGAGGGTGTCCCTGCGACAGATTGGTGTTTTGAACAGTTTGGTCTTAGACGTTTAAAAGAATATAAGAAATGGCAACAAATTGCTGAGGATGATGAATTAGTTAAATTTCCTTTAATCATAGAAAATAGTCATGGTTTAAGTCGCTTTATTCATTATGATTCAACATTAAATAAAATGTCACTATATAGTTCAACCTTGCCTTCGAATACGAGGTTTAGAATTGGCTATGTAAGTCCAACAAGATGTGTTAAGGAGTGTCATGATATTTGCACAGAAGTATCAAAAAATTCAATAGAAGCATTATTCTGTTACACATGTGTCTTCAGAAAATTATATTTGGAAAACTGTGCTGATTGGGAATTGAAACCTTTTGCAAACTGCAATATCTCAGGGGCTTTTATGCTGGGAGAGATTGGTTGGAATATAGACCGCAATAGTTTATATAATGGATCATGTTGTTATGTTGGATTAGCAGAAAATGAAAACTACTTTTTACCTGATTTTTCAGTTTTTGATAATTTATTCCATGTGCATACCGATGATGATAAGTTATTGAACTTCGTACTAAAGAAACAAAGTTTAGCGATGACTGAAATGAATCAACAATTATTAGATAAACTCTTGATGCAACAAGAAAAATCAAAGAGTCAGCTATATCTTGACACACTAACAGGATTACCAAATACACTTAAATATGCTATTGATAAAAGTAAATACAATTTTAATAAGATGTGTATGATACAAATAGAAAATTCAAATTTGTTAGTTTCACGATTTGGGCAAGAAGGATATCATCAAATATTAAAAGAGGGTATCAAATGTATTCAAGAAGATGAAGAGTTGAAACGCAACCCACATAAATTTTATTGTTATGCACTCAACGATACAACAATACTAGTTACCGCAGCTACAGAAGTTAATGATGATGAGTTTATGGCTTTCATCGAATACTTATTTGAACATTATCACACAATGGAATTTAGTGAATTTCCAGAAATTCTTATCAACCGCTTTATCTTAGTTCATGACGATAAAGAATTATTAGAAAAAGGAATTATTGCATTAAAAGAATGTCAGTTTTTACAATCGCACTTTATCAATTATTCAGAAGTAGATATGAGCAGCAGTGAATCTTTGCAAAAGGAACAAGATATGTTAAATATTTTGAATTACGCACTGAATCATGATGGTATTATTCCATATTTTCAAGGCATCTATGATAATGAAGCGAAGCAAGTAGGCAAGTATGAAGCTTTAATGCGAATCAGGGACAGTGAAGGTAATATTTATGTGCCAAGTGATTTCATGGAAATCGCAAAGAAGTATCATTTATATACCCGCTTAAGTATGGTTATGATTGGTAAAGTCCTAGAATTATTTGAAGGAACTGGGTTAGATGTTGCGTTGAACTTGTCAGCGTATGATATCAACTATAAAACAGTGAATAGCTTTATCATAGATAAATTGTCGAAGATGAAAGATTGTAGTAACTTTGTATTCGAAATTTTGGAAGATGAAAGTTTTAAAGATATTTCGATGCTACAATCGTTTTTAGCAAAAGTAAGAAAGTTTAAAGTAAGAATTGCAATTGATGATTTTGGAATTGGTTACTCAAATTTCATATCAATTGCCCAAATAGCTCCAGATTTCATCAAAATTGATGGGGGTATTGTAAGAAACATCAAGAAAGATATTATCTATCGTAAAGTGCTGGAGAACATTGTTTTCTTAGGGAAACAATTGGATGCAAAAATTGTTGCAGAGTTTGTAGAAGATAAAACAATCCAAGAAGAAGTTGAGAAATATAATATTCATTATTCTCAAGGCTATTATTTTGCTCGCCCTGTACCTTTTGAAATGATTAATTTTGAACCGTTTAGTTGCTCTGTCAAATCTTGATAGAGCTTTTTAGATGCATAAAATAACTATTTATGATAAATATCTTTATAATAAAGACATAAGGAGACATAACTATGATTTATGACTATACAGTAAAGAACCAAGAAGGTGAAGAAATATCACTTGAAAAATATAAAGGTAATGTATTATTAATTGTTAACACTGCTACAGGATGTGGCTTTACACCACAATATCAAGAATTACAAGAATTATATGACAAATATCACATACAAGGATTTGAGATTCTAGATTTTCCATGCAATCAATTTCATAACCAAGCACCAGGAAGCGATAGTGAGATACATGAATTTTGCACAATAAAATACCATGTAACCTTCCCTCAATTTAGTAAGATTGAAGTAAATGGTGAACATGAAGCACCACTATACACTTATTTAAAGAGCAGCAAAAAGGGATTATTAAGTAATAATATTAAATGGAATTTCACGAAATTTTTAGTAGATCGTGATGGACAAGTAATTAAGCGTTTTGCACCAAATATCAATCCAAGTCAAATTGAAGAGGACATATTAAAACTATTATAGAAGGAGATGTTATGCTAGATATAAAGAATACAGATGTATTAAATACCATTATTCCAGCATGGGGTAAACTTTCAACACAGGAAAAAGAATTAATTCTTAATCATGCTACAGAGATGCGTTATCCAGCTCATCAAACAATTCATGGTGAAAGTGATGATTGTTTAGGCGTATTTGTAGTAACTAAAGGTAAATTACGGGTTTATATGCTTTCTGAAGAAGGAAGAGAAATAACTCTTTATTATTTAGAAGAGAACGATGTGTGTATTTTGTCAGCATCATGTATTCTATCATCTATAAGTTTTGATGTATTTGTCGATTCAGAAACAGAAACAACTGGAATTTTAATTGATACGGAAGCATTTTCTCAAGTAATTGAAAAAAATGTTTATTTAGAAAATTATGTTTATAAACTAACTACAGAGCGGTTTAGTGATGTGATGTGGGCGATGCAACAAGTATTATTTACGAGTATGGATAAACGGTTAGCGATTTATCTATATGATGAAATGAACCAGACAAAAACTACTTGCATTGAGGTCACTCATGAGGCTCTAGCCAAATATATAGGTAGTGCAAGAGAGGTTGTAAGTAGGATGTTGAAATACTTTGAAAAAGAAGGAATTGTAGAATTGTATCGTGGCGGAATACTTATTAAAGATAAAGAAAAACTGAAAAACCTAGTAAGATAGAGGGAAATCCTCTATTTTATTTTTTTAATAATTGGTATAAAACAGTACTTGACAATGCATAGTACTAATGATAATCTTATAGCAAGGAAGTGATAAGATGAACACACAATTCAAAAAAGGTGTCTTGGAACTTGTAGTTATGATGGTTGTAGCGAAACAAGATATCTATGGGTATGAACTGGTAAAAGAAGTATCTAATATTGTCCATGTAAATGAGGGGACAATATATCCACTTTTGAAGAGAATGACAAATGATTCATTGTTTGAAACATATTTACGAGAATCAACCGAAGGACCACCTCGAAAATATTATCGAATAACAGGTAGGGGAATCGAAACGATGGAACAAACTAAGAAGGAATGGATGGAATTCTCAACGAGCATAAACCGCTTTATAGAGAATAGCAAGGAGAATAAACATGAATAAGCAACAGTTTTTAGAAAAATTAAAAAATCGTCTAGTTATCTTGAGTGATTCAGAGGTTAAGGATATTTTAGATGAATATTCCGATACAATTGATCAAAAAATTCAAGAGGGAATGACTGAAGAAGATGCCGTAAAAGATTTTGGGGACATTGATGAACTTGCGAATGAAATATTAGAAGCATATAAAATTAACACAGGTAAGAAATCTGCAAGACCTGAAGATACTGCTCAAAAAGTTGGCGATGCCTTAAATGAAATCGTAAACTACTTAGTGAAATTCTTCTCTACATTCTTTAGAGATTTATCAGTAGAAGGTGTGACACGTACACTTGTATTAATTGGAGTAGCAATCGTATTGATCTTTGTGTTACAAATTCCATTTTATTTAATACGAGGCTTAGTTAGAAGTTTACTAGAAATTATCTTGCCTTACGGTATAGGACATGCGTTTTCAATCGTTACTTCAGTTCTACTATCCATTGTATTCTTTATACTTACAATACTGATTATTATTAGTTTTGTGAGAGTAGGAGTTAATGGTGAAGAGATTAATGCTGAAAACTTATTTAAAAGACCATTAGCAGAAGGCTTTAAATTTGAAGAAAAACCATACAAAGAACATAAAACAGCAAAGGAAGAACCACTGCATGCAAGTAAAAAAAAAGATGAATCTTCTTATGTAAAAACTGAAGAAGTAAAAGTAGAAGATAAAAAAGAATCAGAAAAAGAAGTTACAAAGGAAACAAAAGTTGAAGACAAAGACAATTCATATAGTTATTCATATGATTATAGTAATGGTCAAACTAGAAAAGAAAAATCTGGAACAAACGGATTTGGTAATGGAATTATCACTGCATTTGTTTGGGTGTTACGATTTATTGGAATCTGTTTCCTAATTCCATTTTGGGGAATTATTGTCGGTATTGCAATTGCCATTGGATTTCTTGTTTATCTATGGGCGATTGGTGTTCCATTATTGGGGTTAATCTTTGTTTCACTTGGAGCGATTTGTTTTATTGGAGCAATCGTAGGTGGATTTACTAATCTCATCTTTAGCAAACGTCATCATTTTTGGACAACAGGTATATCATTGATTATCGCAGCATTATTCCTAGGTGTAGGGGTTCCGTTAACATTTAATGATATCGCAAACTTAGAACCTGTTTATATCACTTCACAAGAAGCTATACGTTATTTTGGAGATATAGAACAAGTTGAAGAAACAATACCTTATTACCAAGATGCTATTTATGATTTCAATGACTATCGAGTAAAATTTGTATTAGATAATTCGTTATATGATGAATTAGTAATTGAAAGTAATGGTGCCGAGTTTCTAGACCTTGATTATTATCAAAGAGGTGAAGATACATACCGAATTTATGTATACCAAGACTTTGATTCTTTCCGTGGATTCAGAAATTATTTCAGAAACATTGTTGAAGCAATGAAAGATAAAAGAATTCTTGTATTCGATTCAAGCGAATTACAATTAACTGTGAGAATTCCAGAAAAAGAAAAAGACACATTCCGCTATTATGATCGATTTGGAAATGTGAAAACATTAAATGAGAAAGCGCTAGATGAAAACTAGCGCTTTATTTTTCGTATACTTTCTTATTCTTCTTTGCAACTATAAACATTAAAACAATGTATGAGATGAAAGTTAAAGGTATTACAATAAAGATGATTGTGATACTATTGTTACTCGTGCCTCCAGTTGCATTTGGATCTCTAGCTAACGTCATCAGCATGATCATAACAGCGCAGAAAATAAGAAACCATAACAATGTACGTAGGAGAACATGATGATAATATTTTAGAAGTTGTATATCATTCTTTCTAAGTTTTAACTCTAAGTAAATAGATCCTACAAAAACTAGGATAATAAATAGGATAGATAAAAAATTATTTGCAAAAAATAAACTTGAATAACTCATGAGTATGAAGATAGGTAGAAAATTGTAAAGATAAATAAAACTTTTATAAGTATCAGAATTCTTCGTAGTCATAAATTACCTCGCATTATCTATTAAACCATTTTATAAGCGAAATGCAAAATAAAAAAGCAAGTTTTCACTTGCTTTATGCATTTTTAACTAAATCTAATACTTGTGATTTTGGTTTGAAACCAACAGAAGTTTGTACAGGTTTACCATCTTTAAATACAATTAATGTAGGGATAGTCATAACACCATATTTAGCTGCGATTGCTTCTTCGGCATCAACGTCTAACTTAAATACTTTAAAGTCCTTTGCTTCATCGGCAATCTCTTCAATTACTGGTGATAACATCTTACAAGGTCCACACCATGTTGCGAAGAAATCTACAAGAACAGGTTCCTTTGCTTCTAAAACTTCTTTTTCAAATGATTCTTTATTTAAATGTAATACTGACATATTAGTATTCCTCCTTTATTTACATCTTCATTCTATCCTTTTATAAAGGGATATTCAGTGACTATGTCACAATAAAATTACACAAAACTTTCACATATTCACCATGATGTCTTCACAACTGCAATCTATAATAAAGACATCAAATAGGAAATAATACCGTTTGATATAGATTTCTTTCCCCCGTTAAAGGATGTGAATCCTGAATGAAGAAGTGGACAACCATTTCTTTTTTTTTATGTTTAATAAGCAATGACTAAAATATACGACTGTGGCTTTACTCTTTAGGACCCTCATAGCTTATCTTTCCATCAAGGACATCCTTATAAAACTGTTGCTTGGTATCTATAAAGTGAAGACTATCTTCAATCTCTTTCAACTTTTCGAGTAATAATACTCTCTTATGATCAAGAATAATTTGGCGTTTGGGAATTGAAGATTCACCTTCCATACAAAGTTGCACATATTGCTTCATCTCACTGATTCCCATGCCACATTGTTTTAAACAAGACAAACTTTTAATCCAAGAAATATCTTTGTCATCAAAAACTCGATAATTGTTTTTATCACGTTTAACATTAGGGATTAATCCTTCATTACAATAGTATTTTAATGTTTCATAGTTCATATCTGTTAGTTTACAAGTTTCATTCATTGAAAACATATTGATTTCCTCCATTAGGGTATTGACCGGTAGTTACTACCGAGGTCTATAATTCAAATTGTATTCTAAGCAACACGAAAGGTCAAGGTGATTAATATGGAATATGTTGTATTACAAAATGGCGTAAAAATACCAAAGTTAGGATTTGGGGTTTTCCAAATATCAAAAGAAGAATGTGAAAAATGTGTATTGGATGCATTGAAAGTAGGTTACAGACATATTGATACTGCCCAATCATATATGAATGAAGAAGAAGTAGGAAATGCGATTAAGAATTGCGGAATTAATAGAGAAGATCTATTTATTACCACAAAGGTTTGGATTGATAATTATGGATATGAAAAGACAAGAAAATCAGTATTAGAGTCAATGAATAAATTAAAAGTTGAGTATATTGATTTAGTATTACTTCATCAACCATTTGGAGATTATTATAGTTCATACCATGCACTCGAAGATTTATATAAAGAAGGAAAAATACGTGCAATAGGGGTTAGTAATTTCTACCCAGACAGACTTGCGGATTTAGCAGTATTTAATGAAATAAAACCCCATGTAAACCAAGTAGAAGTAAATCCACTTCATCAACAAACTAAAGCGCAAGAAAATATGCTTGATTTTGGTGTACAAATGCAAGCTTGGGCACCTTTTGGTGAGGGTAAGAATAATATGTTTCAAAATGAAGTATTAAAGGAAATAGGTGAAAAATATAATAAAACAGTAGCACAAATCATCTTACGCTGGTTGATGCAAAGAAATATTGTCGCACTCGCAAAATCAACACATATCGAAAGAATGAAAGAGAATTTTGAAATCTTCGATTTTGAACTTAATACTGAAGATATGGAAAAAATCACTACTCTTGATACAAATGAAAGTTTGTTTTTCAATCACCAAACTCCAGAAACTGTGAAGATGTTTTCTAAAATGGTAGAAAATAGAAGAGGAAAAAATTAATTTCAGAAATATAATTTTAAAGCGTTATTAAACAAGTCCTACGTAAGATTAGGACTTTTCTTTTGTCAATGAAGAATAGTAATTTATGATTAAAATAATTTTGAAAATCATATATATCATTTTCCTATAATGTTATAATCTAGAGGTTATATTATAAAAAAAACGCTTAAATAGTGATTTATTTGAAGATGTTAACATTGGTTGACAAAATTCCACGTATACTTGGTAGTGGTTAGAGAGTGCAAATAGTAGACTTTGTATGAGGTGAAAATGGGTATTGAAACAAAAATTTATGAACTAAGGAAAAAAGCAGGATTAAGTCAAGAAGAATTGGGTTTCATACTGAATGTGACAAGACAAACTGTGTCAAAATGGGAAACTGGTCAAAGTCTTCCTGAAATAGACAAGGTGAATAGTCTATGTGATTACTTTCAAATTTCTGCCGATGAGCTTCTAAGAGATCAAGTAATTGAACAAGAGAAAGCAAACAAAAGAGATGATTTGAAAGAAATAGAGGTTAGAGCGAAAAAGATACCGTATCTTACATTGGCAATTTTTACTTTTATTTTTGCAGTGTTACTGATTCCAATTATGAATGAACTCCGTGTATCTAGTAATATTGAAGCTGCAATAGTTGCACTTGTGATTTCTTTAAGTATTTATTTCTTAGTGAATGGGTTGAAAAAAAGCAAAAAATAATACCTGAACCTCATAGAAAAGTGAGGCTATGATGAAGCTAGAAAAGAAACGAATTAGATTATTTTTATTTTTTATTTTACTTTTTTTAATACCACTAAGCATTATGTATTCAGTAGGCGAGAATACAATATTCTTGACAATACTAATGATAACACCATTAATTTCGAGCGTACTTACTAGATTAGTTACAAAAGAAGGGTTCAAAGATTTAAATATCAAACCGAATCTCAAACAAAATTGGAAGTTGTATATGAAAATCTATTTCTTACCACCTGTTTTAATGATGATAGGAACTATTATCTTTTTTATAATATTCCAAAATCAGTTCAATCCTTTAGAAAGCAAATATGCAATTAATTTAGGTGTATTAACGAATCGTGAATATATGTCAAAATTACTTATCATAATTCCTTTAGCAATATTAATTAATCCGATTGCTGGTTTACTTCAATGCTTTGGAGAAGAATTTGCATGGAGAGGTTATTTACTTCCAAAATTGATTCATCTATTTGGCATGAAGAAAGGTGTTTTAATAAATGGAATTATCTGGGGTTTATGGCACAGTCCAATTATACTTACCGGATTCAACTACGGCAAAGAGAATCCTATTCTAGGGGTATTCGCAATGATCTTATTTTGTATAATTATTGGGAATATTTGTTCGTATTTATTTTTAAAGTCAAAAAGTGTTGTAGCACCTACGATATTTCACGCATCATTAAATGCAATTGATTTGTATGCACCTGCAACATTATTCATGAGTGTAAAACCAAATCTATTTATTGGACCTAACCCTATAGGAGTGATAGGAGGAATAGGATTTATTGGATATTCAATATATCTTTGTTTTAAATATAAAAATCTGTAGTGAATAATGATTGTTTATTTCAAAAATAAAAGAGCCTTTTAAAATAGGCTCTTAATTTTGCATTTGGTGAGCGAAAAGAGACTTGAACTCTCACGTCATAAGACACAGCATCCTTAGTGCTGCGCGTCTGCCATTCCGCCATTCGCTCAGTGCATCTTCTATTATACTAAATCTTAAGAAAAATAAAAGTAGTATCATAAAAAAACATTATGTTATAATGTACAAAATTGGAGGAGTAGAATGAAGAAGCTAGTATTAATATTGTTTTTGTTAATTGGTTCGTTATTCACGCCAATGCAAATTTTTGCAGAAGAAGAAAAACCTAGCATTACAAGTGACTATGTTTATCTATATGATCAAACGACAGGACAAGTGTTGTGGGATGAGGGTTCAAAAGAGATTATTTATCCAGCATCGCTTACAAAAATGATGACCGCATTGATTGCGATTGAGAATGTTGATAACTATGATCAACAAGTTTTAATTGATGAAAGAATTATGGCAGGATTAAAAGAAGCGGGTGCAAGTCGAGCAGGCTTTAATGTCGGTGATATAGTAACTATCCGTGATTTAATCTATGGAACATTACTTCCGTCAGGAGCTGAATGTACTCAAGCTCTTGCTTATACGATTGCTGGTAGTGTTGATGGGTATGTTGAAATGATGAATCAAAAAGCTCAAGAATTGGGCATGAATAACACACATTATGTAAATACAACAGGACTACATGATGATAATCACTATTCTACTTTATATGATATAAGTCTTTTATTGGATTATGCCTTACAAAATGACTTCTTTAAAGAAGTATTTACTTCAAGTACATATCAAGCAGGTGTATCTAAAAATTATCCTACGCAAGGATTAAAGATGGAATCTACATCCTATAAATATATAAATAATCCAGGTTCTAATGTACCTTATAAAGTAACTATTGATGGTTTTAATGGTAGTAAATCTGGATATACAATTGAAGCACGTTATTGTCTTGCATCAAGTGCTACAATTAATGATATGGATCTTATCTTAATTACTGCCCATGCGTGGGTAGAGAGAAAAATTCCAAGTCATTATCTAGATGCTGGAACTATTTATAACTATTATCGAGATGCTTATCAAAGACAAACGCTGTTTAATGTAGATGATGTAATTAAGGAAAGTGAAATCAAATACCGATTTTTAGATAGAAACGTGGAATGGACGATTGATGAAGCAATTCTATTAGATGTTCCAAGTGATCCTAATCAATTAGTTATCGAGGTTACAATTCCTGATGTAATCTCTGAAAATATTAAAAAAGGCGATGTTGTTGGTGAAGTTATAGTAATGAGCTATGGTGAAGTGGTTTATCAAAAAGAAATTATTAGTGATCAAAACATTCGTCAAAATATCATTCTTCATTCTCTTGCAAATGCTGTAGATTGGATTCAAAATAATATCTTAGTTTCAGGTTTGATTATTATTGTTGTTTGCGGTGGAATTATTCTAGTATCTCGTAAAAAACACTAAATTTATAAAAGAAAGTGGAAAATCTGCTTTCTTTTTTCATATCTAAAGAATCGAAATTTGATGAATGGTTGCGCTTACTTAGACAAATGAAGCCTATATTATATAGATAATAGGCTATAATTACGGTTTTTGTTGAGTTTTGAGCTTTATAAGCATATAATTTATAAGTTGCAAAGGATGATGATTATGAAAGAATTTCAAAAAATATTAAATATTGCGGTTATTGCGCACGTTGATGCAGGGAAATCTACTCTAGTAGATGCTTTCTTGGGTCAAAGCCACGTTTTCAGAGACAATGAAGAAGTTGTTGATTGTGTTATGGATAGCAATGACTTAGAACGTGAAAGAGGAATTACAATTTACTCAAAGAACTGTTCTGTGAACTACAAAGATTATAAAATTAATGTAGTAGATACTCCAGGCCATGCGGATTTTTCGAGTGAAGTAGAACGTATAATTAAAACTGTTGATACAGTTATTTTACTTGTAGATTCTAGTGAAGGGCCAATGCCTCAAACACGTTTCGTACTACAAAAAAGTTTAGAAGCTGGTTTAAGACCGATTCTATTAATTAACAAAATCGATAAAAGAGATGCTAGAGCTACTGAAGTTATCGATATGGTTTATGATTTATTCTTAGATTTAAATGCAAATGATGAACAATTAGATTTCCCTATTCTTTATGGAATAGCACGTGAAGGGATTGTTCGTAAATCATTAGATGATACTAATACTGACATCATGCCTTTATTTGAAACTATTCTAGAACATTGTGATGCTTATCCTGATGTTTCTGAAGAACCATTACAAATGCAAGTATCTGCATTAGCTTATGACGACTATATTGGTCGTTTGGGTATTGGGCGAGTATATTCAGGTACACTAAAAGAAGCAAGCCAAGTTATTGTATGTGATGAAGATGGTAAACAACAACGTTGTAAAGTAAATCAAATCTTTATTTATAGAGGTTTAAGTCGTGTTGCAGTTTCTGAAGCACAATGTGGTGAAATTGTAATGATTTCAGGTATCTCTGATATTTCAATTGGTGATACAGTTTGTAATACTGATGCAGTATTACCGATGCCATCAATCAAGATTGAAGAACCTACTTTATCGATGAACTTCATGGTAAATAGTTCACCTTTCGCTGGTAAGAGTGGAAAATATATTACTTCTCGTAATATTAAAGAACGTCTTGAAAAAGAACTAGAAGTAAACGTAGGATTAAAAGTTGAACCAACAGATAGTACGGACTGTTTCAAAGTAAGTGGACGTGGTGAATTACATCTATCAATCTTACTCGAAAATATGCGTAGAGAAGGTTATGAAGTTGCGGTTAGTAAACCTGAGGTAATCTTCCACCGTGTTGATGGACAATTACTTGAACCAGTTGAAGAAGTTGTATGTAGTGTTCCAAATGAATATTCAGGATCTGTAATTTCAAAGCTAAACTTACGTAAAGGGGTTATGGTTGATATTGTGGATGAAGGAACTTATACACGTGTTGAATACATGGTTCCTACTCGTGGATTACTTGGTTATCGCTCAGAGTTCATTAATGATACTCGTGGAGAAGGTACGATGGTACGCCGTCTTGCTGGATATGAGCCATATAAAGGCGAAATCAATCAACGTTCAAACGGGGCATTAATTTCAACTGAAAATGGTAGCGCAATGACATATGCACTATGGAATATCCAAGAACGCGGACAATTATTCATTACACCACAAACTGAAGTTTATACAGGTATGATTATTGGGCGTGCAGCTAAAGATATGGATATGGATGTAAATCCTATTAAGAATAAAAAGATGACAGCAGTTCGATCTTCGGGTGCTGATGAAGCAATGAAATTAGTTCCTGCAAAAATATTATCATTAGAAGAAGCACTTGAATTTATTAATGATGATGAACTTGTAGAGTTAACACCAGATAGTATTCGTCTTCGTAAGAGATATTTAACAGCGCTTGAAAGAAAACAATACAATCGTAATATTGCGAAAAATGATGAGGAATAATACCACAAATGTGGTATTATTTTTACAATTGTATAGAACCGGTTCCAAAAAGTGTTGACAAGTCCATATTAAGGGGTATACTAGAATTGTAGAACCGGTTCCAATACAGGAGGAAAGTATGGATAAAAACGAAAAATACTTAATGATTTCAAAGGAAATCACGGCATTAGTTGGTGGTGAAGAGAATATTCAAGGAGTAGCACATTGTGCAACTCGTCTAAGAATAGTTTTAAAGGATACATCTTTAGTACAAAGTAAAGAATTAGAAGAGGTTGAATTAGTAAAGGGTGTATTCATTGTTGGATCTCAACTTCAAATTATATTTGGAGCGGGACTTGTGAATGATGTTTATGCTATTTTCTCGAAATATGTTCATAAAGAAAACATGTCACTTGAAGATGTTAAAACACAAGTGAATGCGAAGCAAAATCCGATTCAAAAATTGATTAAGTCATTATCCGACGTTTTTGTAGATATCATTCCCGCAATACTTGCGGCAGCGTTGTTAATGGGGTTAACAGGTGTTTTGGGTAAATGGGATTTAGTTCAAGAGAATGCAACGCTTTATGCAATTAATCGTCTTGCGAATTTAGCATCAACTGGAATATTTGCGATACTTCCAATGGTTGTTTGTTATTCATCAACAAAACGTTATGGTGGACGAGCAATTCTTGGTATGGTTGTGGGTGCAATCATGTTGGATGCAAGTTTAGCGAATGCATACAGCATTGGTACAGAAAGTTTTAATCCTGAAGTGTTAAATCTATTTGGCTTACAAGTTCAAATGGTTGGCTTTCAGGGTGGTATTATTATTGCATTGATGATGGGGTGGGTTGTCGCAACGCTCGACAAATTCTTCCAACGTGTTATACCCGATGTTGTTAAATTATTATTTGCACCAATGTTAACTGTGTTCATTTCCACAATCTTGTTGTTCACGATTGTGGGACCAGCAGGGCGTATACTTGCGGATTCAATCACAGGTTCATTGATATGGATGACAGAAAATCTGGGTGCACTAGGATTTGCGCTATTTGCAGGCTTACAACAAATTGTAGTAATTACTGGAATTCATCATATTATTGGTGCAGTAGAATCGCAACTAATTGCGACAACAGGGGTTAATTTTATCAATCCACTTATGTCAGTTGCACTTATTGGGCAAGCAGGTGCAGTGCTTGGTTATATGGCTTTACATTGGAAGAATACTAAAACAAGAGAATTATGTATTCCAAGTTTTATAAGTACTTTATTTGGAATTTCTGAACCAGCTATTTTTGGGGTCAATCTTCGTTATCGTTTTCCATTAATTGCTGGATGTTTGGGTGGTGCGGTTGCCGGAGTTTATGTTTATTTTACTAAGCTAGTTTCATTAGGCTTTGGTACAACAGCGGTACCTGGTATTGCAATTGTTGATCCAAGTAATAATGGTTATATTAACTATATCATTGCTCATTTAATTGGTTTAAGTGTTGCGTTTGTATTAACACTTGTATTTGGAAAAATGACAAATAAAAAAATAACTGTTGAAGAAATTGTTTATCCTACAAAAGGTGAATGTAAAGGAATCGAAGAGTGTAGTGATGAAACTTTCGCATCAAAATCACTAGGTGACGGCATTGTCATTGACAGTGAAGATGGCATCATCGTATCACCATGTAAAGCAACTGTTGAATTTATCTTTCCGACAAAACATGCAATTGGATTACGTTTAGAAAATGGAGCTGCTCTATTAATTCATTGTGGCATTAACACTGTAGAATTAAATGGTGAAGGATTCAAAACCTTTGTAAATGTTAATGATGTTGTGAAACCTAATGATAAATTGATAGAAATGGATTTGGATACAATGAAGGAAAAAGGGTATAATACACAAGTAATTACGATAATGACAGAATTGCCAGAAACCGTTACTGTTAATATACAAGCATCAAAGAAAACTTGGTTTAGTTTTAATTAAGGAGAATACAAAATGAGTTATGATGAATATCTGAAGAATATCACAAAACGAAACGAGCTGAAAAAGCTTGTGGATAAAGACCCGTATCGCTTAAGTTATCATTTAATGGCACCAACCGGTTGGCTTAATGATCCAAATGGATTGTGTCAATTTAAGGGTGTTCATCATATTTATTTTCAATATACTCCTTTTAGTGCTACATGGGGTATGAAGACGTGGGGGCACTATACCACAAAAGATTTCATTCACTATAATGAAGAGTTACCATTCATTTTTCCTGATAATCGCTATGATAAAGATGGTGTATACAGTGGAAGTGCATTTATTAAGAATGATGAAATACATTATTTTTATACAGGTAATGTGAAATATAATGATTCAGAATACAACTATATTAGTGATGGTAGGGAACAAAACACAATACAACTTGTTTCTAAAGATGGATATCATTACGATGATAAAAAAATAATATTCACAAATGATGATTATCCAAAAGATTGTTCAAAGCATGTTCGTGATCCTAAGATAATTGAAAAGAATGGTAATTACTATATGGTTCTAGGGGCAAGGACTTTAGCGGATAAGGGCTGTGTATTGTTGTATAAATCAACCGATTTAACAACGTGGCAGTATCATATGAGAATTGACTCTGATATGGATTATGGTTATATGTGGGAATGTCCAGATTTATTTGATATGGACGGTGAAACATTCTTACTTGTATGTCCACAAGGAATGGCACAGGATGGGTATAAATATCAAAATATTTATCAATGCGGGTATTTTAAATGCGATTTAGATATTGAGAATAAACGTTGTACTTGTGGTCCTTTTATAGAACTTGATTATGGTTTTGATATTTATGCATCGCAAACCTATCAAGATGAAAAAGAAAGACGAATCTTATTAAGTTGGATGGGTATACCGGACGCGGATTATGATAATGATTGTACAGTCGAAAATGGTTGGCAACATGCATTAACATTGCCTAAACAGTTAACCGTGAAAGAAGGTAAGTTGTACCAAGAAACACTTGAAGAATTAAAGGAATTACGTACGGATACAATTAAAACACAAAGTCAAAATGAAACTTTTGAAATCGCAAGAGCGAGTGAAATATTCATAGAAGGTTGTATGGATGAAATTTCAATTGTGATTCATAATGAAATTACTTTAACTTATCATAATCAACTCTTCACACTTAATCTTGAGAAGGTAGGTCATGGTAGAAAACAACGTTATATTGAAATACCAAAGATTGAGAATATTCGCTTATTCATTGATAATTCATCACTTGAAATATTTATAAATAACGGTGAATTTGTACTGACAAGTCGTTTCTATGGAAAAGAAAATCCAAGTATTCTTGCATGTGGATATGAAGCGATGACAATCTATTCATTAAAAGGTTATATGATAAATGAATATGATTATACTTGTGTATAGAGTTTATTAAAAGATAGTTTCAATCTATAATAAATAAAGATAGGTGGTTTATGATGAAAAAGAATTTAACGATTAATGATATTGCCAAAGAAGCGGGAGTTGCCAAGAGTACGGTATCTCGTTATCTTAATAACGGTTACGTTAAAGAAGATACAAAAGAGAAAATAAAAAAAGTTATTGAAGAAAATAACTATGAGCCAAATGCTTTTGCACGTCTTAAGGCAAAGAATAGTCATATCATAGGAGTCATTGCCCCATGTTTAGATTCTACCGTTACTTCAATGGTTTTGATGGCTTTAGATCAATCACTTAAAGATGCTGGTTATACTTCGTTAATTTTAAATACTAATCATAGCATTGATGAAGAATTAAAAGACCTTGAGCGTTTAAGTAAGATGAATGTAGATGGAATTATTATTAATGCAACGCAAGTATCTAAACAACATTTACAGATTGCGAAGCAAATTGATGTACCGGTTATTTTCTTAGCACAACGTTGCGATGATGAGATTTCTATTGTGAATGAAGATTATCTGGCGGGATATAAAGCAGGAGAAGTCACGGCACTTAGTAATCATTCAGATGTTGTATGTATAAGTGTGGATGAAGAAGATGTGGCAATTGGTGTTGATCGTTTAGAAGGAATTTTAAAAGGTTTAAAAGATAATCATGTTGAACGTGTTGAAGTTGTTCGAAGTGATTTTGGAAATGTAAAATCATATCGCGTTTTGGATGATGTCTTATCAAAAAGAAAACCAGATATGATAATTTGTTCTACCACACGACAATTGTTAGCGGCATATAAGTGTATACGTGATCATGGATATAAAATACCAGAAGATATATCAGTCATTGCATTTGGTGGGTATGATGTGGTGGATTTATTAGAACCACTTCCAACAACGATTCAATTTAACCCTAAAGAATTAGGAATTAGAGCTGCCAAGACATTGTTATCTGTTATTAATAAAGAAGAAGTTGAACGATTGCAATGTATACCTTTTATCTTTCTAGAAGGCGCAAGTATGATAAGGAGATAGCAATGAAAAAGTTATGTGGAATTGGTGAGGCGTTAATTGATTTTATTCCAAATGAAAAAGGAAGGCGTTTAAAAGAAGTAGAAAATTTTAAACAAGTGGCTGGGGGTGCTCCCGCTAATGTTTGCGGTGCTGTTTCGAAGTTGGGTGGACAATCAGTCTTTCTTACAAAACTCGGTGATGATGCATTTGGTGATGTCATTGTTGATGAATTAAATAAGAGTAATATTGATACTCGTTATATATTACGTACAAAAGACTACGATACATCGCTTGCGTTTGTTTCATTGCGTCTGGATGGTAATCGCGATTTTAAATTCTATCGTCGTACGGCTGCTGATTTACAATTCAAGCCAGAAGATATTGATTTAGCTGCTTTAGTAGATGTTGGGTTTATTCATTTTTGTAGCGTTTCTCTTGTTGATTCACCAATGAAAAAAGCACATCTACAATTAATTGACTATGCGAATGAAAAAGGAATTAAAATAAGTTTTGATCCTAACTTAAGACTCTCCTTATGGGATGATGAGGAAGCATTGAAGAAAACAGTTTTAGAATTTTTGCCTTATGCTCATTGTATTAAGATTTCAGATGAAGAGTTAACTTTTATTACAGGCTATACAGATATTCATGATGCTCTCCCTTTATTTTTTAAAGACAAGTGTGAATACTTGTTGTACACAAAGGGAAAAGATGGTGTAACGCTCTATACAAAAGATAATCGAGAAATCAGTGTAAATGGATTGGTTGTGAATGCCGTTGATACAACAGGAGCAGGCGATAGTTTTATTGGTGCCTTCTTATTTAAACTATTGAATGATGATGTGAATCAATTATTAAGCCTTTCAGATGAAACATTGTGTGAATATCTTGCCTTTGCGAATGCATATGCAGCTTTAACAACAACAAAAGAAGGTGCTCTAGCAGCGATGGCAGATAAAGATGAATTTGCAGCTTTTTATACAAAATAAAAGAAGGAATACATTTATTCCCTCAACACTTTAATTATACTACGAAAAAAACTTAAAAAATAGACCTTTCTTTTCTGTAGAATTTACTATAATAAAGGTACAAGGAGATATTCCTTGTTAGATAGATTCTAAAGAGAGAATGAGTTGATTCTCGAGTTAATCTCAAGGAGGTTAAAGTAAATGGAACCAGGACAATTTGTAGTTTAGTAACATATGTTTAAATGATTTGTTTTTGAATAATATTTTTGTAAAAAGTATTTAATTGAATTGATTTTTGAACATATTACAATAGTTTTAAAGCTTTAATGATTTAAAATGATTTAAAACGGGGAATCTGCATGAATTGTGGGTTCCTCTTTATTGTGTTTGGTGCTAAATTATGGTATTTTATTATTGTGAATTTGTTGGCAAAACAGGGAGGATATATGTCGTTATTTAAACATGAAGCAAGACAATTTAAGTTCGATATCTTAAGAGAAATAGCAGAAGAAGCTTTTGCAGACGAACTTGTTGAAGAAAAAGTTCAAGAATACAGTAGAAAGCTAATTTCAGGTACAAAAGCTGATTTTAGATGTTGTGTATATAAAGAACGTGAAATCTTGCGCCAAAGAGCTCGTTTAGCGATGGGTAAAATGGCGAATGATGCAGTAGACTACAATCCTCGTCAAATAGTACAAGTAATTGAAGCGGCTTGTGATGGATGTACAATCCGTAAGATACAAATTACCGATAACTGTCGTAAATGTATGGCAAAAAGTTGCATGGGTTCATGTAATTTTGGTGCTATTACAATGGGACCAACTCGGGCTCAAATTGATTATAGTAAATGTAAAGATTGTGGAGCTTGTGCAAGAAATTGTCCGTATAACGCAATTGTTGTAACAGAACGTCCATGTTCTCAGCATTGCCCAGTCGATGCAATTCGTTGGGATGAAGATGGAATTGCGATTATTGATGAAAAGAAATGTATTAACTGTGGAGGTTGCCAAGCAGCTTGTCCTTTTGGTGCGATTGAAGATATTTCTTGGATTGTTCCAGTTATCCAATTATTGCGATTAAAAACACCAACGTTTGCGATTATTGCCCCTGCTATTCAAGGACAATTTGATAATGCAACATTACCGCAAATAAAGAAAGCTATCAAAGAACTTGGATTTAGTGAAGTTTATGAAGCTGCTATTGGTGCAGATGCTGTAGCATATTATGAACAAGAAGAGTTGCAAGAACATATTGAAAAGGGAATACCATTAACAACATCATGTTGTCCAGCCTTTGTTAATATGGCTAAATTACATTTCCCTGAACAATATGAGAAGAATGTTTCTACAACTGTTTCACCAATGATGGCGCTTGCTCGTAAATTAAAACAAGAAAATCCAGACCATGGAATTGTTTTCATAGGCCCATGTTTAGCAAAAAAACAAGAAGCAATGGAAGAATTTACGGCTGTTGACTATGTATTAACATTTGAAGAATTAGCTGCAATGCTTGTTTCTCAACATATTTTCTGTGAAGAACTCGAGCCAGATCCAAGTGATTATCCATCTATCTTTGGTCGTAATTTTGCCCAAGGTGGAGGCGTTGCAAAAGCGGTAGGTGAGGCTGCAAAGGAAAAAAATCAACCAGAGTTTAAGGCGGTTTATGCCGATGGTTGTTTTGAATGTAAGAAACAATTATTACTGATGAAAGTTGGTAAGTTTGATGGAAATCTTTTAGAAGGAATGTGCTGTACAGGAGGCTGTGTAGCAGGACCGGCTAAAATAGAACCACCTAATGTTACAAAGGCACGAATGAATAAAGAAAATATGGATCATAGCTGTAAAAATATACAAGAATCTCTCAAAGTATTCGACTTTAGCGATGTGCATATGCACCGTGAAAAATAGGAGGAAATGAATATGGTTAAGATTGAAGTATGTATCGGAAGTGCTTGTTATGTAAAAGGAAGTAATCAAGTAGTAACTATTTTACAATCCTTGGTTAAGGAAAACCAATGGGAAGAAAAAGTAGAAATCAAAGGTTCTTTCTGCATGCAATCATGTCAAGGTGGACATGGATTAGGTATTCGTATTAATGGTCGTCAATTATTAGGGGTAGGCTTACACAACGTTGAAGAAGTTTTAAAACAAGAGATAAGTGAAGCTTTATCATGAATCATTACATAAGACTCGCTGAGTCTAATTGTCGAAACTGTTTACGATGCGTACGTGTATGTCCAACTAAAGCAATGACATACCTTGATCATCAACCTAAAATAATTGAAGATGAATGTATTCTATGTGGCAAATGTTATACCATTTGCCCACATAGTGCAAAGAAAGTTAATAGTGATTTGCAATCAGTAAAAGATTGGCTAGCAAAAGGTGAAAAGGTGGTACTTAGTGTTGCACCTTCTTTTGTTGCGATATGGCCAAAATTTAAGCAATTAGAAAATGACTTAATTAAAAAAGGATTCTATAGCATTGAAGAAACTGCAATAGGAGCAAAACTAGTATCGGAATCTTATGCTTACTTAATAAGCGAAGGAAAAATGAAGAATATTATTTCTACATGTTGTCCTGCAGTAGTTTCATTGGTTGAAAAAGAATATGGTGATTTAGTTGATCAACTTGCGCCAATTGTTTCGCCGATGGTTGCTCATGGTAAAGATATTAAAAGTAGAATACCATCTGCAAAGGTAGTTTTCCTTTCGCCATGTATTGCGAAGCAAAAAGAGAAAGATGATGCACGTTTTAAGGACGCTATTGATGCGACAATTAGCATGCAAGATTTAATTTATTTCGTAAAAGAAGAACAAACAAATGAAGAAACAAGTGAATGGGATGACTTCGATGGAAGTATTGCTCGTTTATATCCAACACCAGGAGGAATAATTAAGACTTTACCGCGTGAAGGGTGTTATAAGAAAGTAAATGTAGAAGGTGTTGATCGTATTAAACAAGTACTTGATTCAATTCGTTCTGGTATGCTTGAAGGATACTTTTTTGAATTAAGCGCATGTCATGAATCATGTATGGGTGGACCATTATTAGTTCATTGTGAACATAATGAATGGTTAGGTCAAAGTGTTATCCGAAGTAGTGTTGATGAAAATAAGAAAATACAAGAACAACAACCCAAAGATGATTTAATGACAACATGGGAAAATCAAAATATCCAACACCCTGTTCATCGTGAATCGGAAATCCAAGATGTTTTATATATGATGGGAAAAACAACAGCTGATAAAGAATATAATTGTGGCGCTTGTGGTTATGAAACCTGCCGTGATAAAGCAATCGCAGTAATTGAAGGAAAAGCAGATCCAAAGATTTGTCTTTTGAGTGCATTAGAAAGAGCAGAATCAGTTTCTAATCTAATTATTGAGAATACACCAAATGGAATTATCGTACTTGATAATGAATGCAACATTGTAGAGATTAATCCAAGTGCAAAGATGTTATTGGATTTAGATATTGTAAATGTCGTAGGCATGCCAGTTCAAAGTATCCTACCTAGTAATGAATTAATCGAACTTATAAAAAATACGAGAAGAGTACAATATTATCGCTGTGCATATCCACAATATCATCGTATTCTTGAACATGCGATTATGAAACTTGAAGCTGAAGAATACTATGTTATTATCTTAATGGATTTGACTGTTGAAGAAACTAAAGAAAAAGTAATGAAACAAATTCGTCAACAAACAATTGAAATTACGCAACAAGTAATTGATGATCAAATGCGTACAGTACAAGAGATTGCGAGTTTATTAGGAGAGACAACAGCGAAATCAAAAGTTGCGCTCACAAAACTAAAGAAGGCGATGGAAGAGGATGAATAACAAAGTCCATGTAGAAAGCTACTTTAAGTCGCTTAATAAAAAAAATGAAGAGCTTTGTGGAGATAAAGTAGAAATTAGAAGAAATGATGAATCCTTTGTCATGGTATTGGCAGATGGACTTGGTAGTGGAGTAAAAGCAAATATTTTATCAACGCTTACTAGTACAATCATTGCTGAAATGGTTTCTTCGGGGGCATCTTTACAAGATGTTGTTGAGACAATAGCTGCAACACTTCCTGAATGTAAAGAACGTGGGATTGCATATTCGACGTTTACGATTCTTCAGGTGTTTTATGATGGAATGGCGCATTTAGTAGAATTTGATAATCCAGCAACAATATTTATACGCGATAGTCAAATACTTGAAACCACGCGTGAAGTACGTATGATTGGAAAACGAAAAATAACTGAAAGCACATTCCAAGTTAAAAAGAATGATTCACTAATTATGTTTTCAGATGGCATTATTCATGCTGGTATTGAACAAGCTTTAAATTTTGGATGGGATCATCCACAAGTTCAACAATTTCTTTTGGATTATACCAAACCCAATGATACAGCTAAAGAAATTACGCGAATTTTATTAGCGAATGTTAATGATTTATATGGTGGTAGACCAGGTGACGATTCAACGGTAGCTTGTGCTAAAATACTTGAAGCCAAGGAAACTAGAGTTATGGTTGGACCTCCGCTGGATGAACAAGATGACGCCAAAGTTGTGCAACGTCTACTAGAAGCTTCTGGGAAAAAGATTTGTTGCGGGGGAACGACAAGTAATATTGTTTCGCGCATAACAGGAAATGAAATTGAAATGGAGAGCTTAGTATCTTTAGTATCAGATGTTCCTCCGATGGCATATATCAAAGGTATTGACTTGGTTACAGAAGGTGTCTTAACTCTTCAAAAAGTAAATAAATATTTAAGCCGCTGTGTTGAAAGCCAAGATTATCTTGAAGAATTACTACTCACAAAGGGCAAAGATGGTGCACTTTGTTTGGTAAAATGTTTCTTACAAGAATGTAGCCAAGTTACATTTATGGTTGGTCGATCTGATAATCCAGCACATAATGCAATCGCATATTCGACAATATCATTGAATGCGAAAATACAATTAATTCGTGAAATGGCTGAAAATTTAAAACATTTAGGCAAGATTGTGTCAATTGAATTATACTAGAATGCAATTGCATTCTTTTATTTAAATCGAGGTAAATGTTAAGCATTCACAAATGAATTAGTTTATAATAATACAAGGAGTAGATGATATGAGAAAAGAGTTAGATATTTCGTTAATGAAATGGAAAAACAAGCCAACATATTACGTGGTAGGTAGAAGTCGCGTTATTTTTGAGACGATGCCATTTACCGATTTATGGTCTAAAACATACTATGGATATACCCATAATAATGCGCATTCATTAACATTTAAAATCGAACAAAACTTTACATTTTCATGTCATGTGCATTATAAATATAAAAAGCAATTTGATCAGGCGGGTTTAGTAATCTACGCCAATGATGATAACTGGTTTAAAATATGTGTCGAATACATTGATGAAAAATCATCCTTGCTAAGTACAGTGGTAACCTATCATGGATTCAGTGATCTTTCTTCATATGCAATAGGTAGTGCTGTAGATAGTATGTGGTATCGTGTATCACACGCTAATCAAAACATCTTAGTAGAGAATTCATTTGATGGAATTCATTATAAACAGATGCGCTTATTCCATATGAAATTTAGAGGCGATAAATTTGAGGTAGGGTTGTTTGCGGCAAGTCCAAATGATTCATCATTCGATGTTGAATTTAAAGATATGATAGTAGAAGATTGTATATTGAAAGAAGTTAGAGGTGAAAACAAATGAGTGTTCAAGAAAGATTAATACGATATTGTAAAGTGAATACACAATCAGATCCAAATAGTGAAACTGTTCCATCATCAACAAGACAATTTGATTTAGCTAATTTGTTGAAGAAAGAAATGGAAGAAATTGGTTTAGTTGATATTCAGCTTACAGATCAATGCTACTTGTATGGAACAATTCCGAGTACAAGTGATGAAGAATGTGAAACAATTGGATTCATTGCACATATGGATACAGCTCCAGATTTTTCTGGTGAAAATGTAAATCCAAGAATTATTGAAAACTATGATGGGCAAGATATTCAATTAAATGAACAAGTTACTCTTAGTATCAAAGACTTTCCAAATATGAAAAATTATGAAGGAAAAGATTTAATTGTGACTGATGGTAATACGCTTTTAGGCGCTGATGATAAAGCGGGTATTGCGGAAATATTAGAAGCATGTGATTGGTTGATGAAACATCCTGAGATTAAACATGGAACAATTAAAGTTGCATTTACACCAGATGAAGAAATAGGACGTGGAGCTGACTGTTTTGATGTTGAAGGATTTGGCTGTGATTTTGCATACACACTAGATGGTGGAGAAGTAAATATTGTCGCGGATGAAACATTCAATGCGGCAAGTGCAGATATCCATATTAAAGGATTTAGTATTCATCCCGGATCGGCAAAAGATAAAATGATTAATGCATTAAATATCGCTCAAGAATTTCATGCATTGTTACCAAAAGATGCACGACCAGAACATACCGAAGGTCGTGAAGGTTTCTATCATTTACATGACATGAGTGGAAATGTTGAAGAAGCGAATCTTCATTATATTTTAAGAAATCATGATTTAAGAAAATTAGAGTTACAAAAAGAATCACTCTACTTAGCAAAAGAATATATTAATAAATTGTATAAACGTGATTTAGTTGATGTTATCATTCATGATGAATATCGTAATATGCACGAAATTCTTAAGGATAATCCAAGACCTGTAGAAATTGCGAAGAAAGCATTAACATTGCTTGGTTTACCTGTTGAGATGGAAAGTATTCGTGGGGGAACTGATGGAGCTACCCTTACATTCAAAGGATTACCATGTCCAAATCTAGGAACAGGTGGTGGGAACTACCATGGACGTTATGAATACTGTTGTATTCAAGAAATGGAACAAGCAGTTCAATGTGTGTTGAATATAGTTGAATTAGTTTCAGCGAAGGAGGAACTATGATTTATACATGTACATTAAATCCATCGCTGGATTATTATATGGAATTTGCTGAAGATTTGAATGGGGCACATACCAATCGTAGTCAACTTGAATATTTTGAAGCTGGTGGAAAAGGAATCAATGTTTCAATTGTTTTGAATAATTTGATGATACCTTCTCGTGCACTTGGATTTTTAGGTGGATTTACAAAAGATTTTTATATTAATTTACTTCAACGTTATGAATACATTCAACCTAGTTTTACATATATTGAAGGACATACGCGTATCAATGTAAAGGCGAAGATTAGCACAGGTGATGTTGATTTAAATGCTGCAGGACCATACATTATTGATAAGAGTATGGAACAATTAAAAAATAGACTGGATCGTTTAGATGAAAATGATATTTTAGTTTTCTCGGGAAATAGTCCAGAGTATTTACTTGAACAGATTGAAGAGTTGATTCGCATGTGTTCAGAGAATGGTGTTCGTATTGTTTTAGATACAAACCCTACAATTATTCAACGTTGTTTGAAATATAATCCTTACTTAATTAATCCGAGTCTTTTAGAACTTTCACAAATCGAAAAGAAAGATTTGAATGAAGAAAATGACATCCTTGAAGCTGCAAAGAATTGTGTGCGTCAAGGGGCTAAAAATGTAATGGTTCGCTTAGAAACAGATGGTTCAATCTTAGTTAATTCGGAAGGTGTATTTAAAGCAACACATCTAGGTAAGGAAGCAATTCATGTAAATACAGTTGGAACAAGTGATGCGATGGTTGCGGGATTTGTAATGAGTTCCCTTCGTACACCTAAACCACTTGAGTGTTTTAAGTTTGCGAATTCTTGTAGTGAAGCAACAGTATTCTCAAAAAGCTTAGAAATACGTGATAAAGTAAATGCTCTTTATGATCAAGTTCAAGTAGAGAAACTTCAAGATTTTTAATTGTGTAAAATTGTGTGTTTGTATTGTTTCTGAAATTCATTTTTGATAAAATAAGTATCCGAAAGAAGGTAATTATGAAAAAAATATTTATTCTTGCACTTGCATCTCTATTATTATTTGGATGCTCGTCTGAACCTGCTCAAACGTCTTCTAAGCCTACTGAGAAAATTGATACATCTACACTCAATCTTCTTGATATCGGCGCTGAGACAGCAGATATGAGCGGATATACACTACTTACTGATACAAAACATGTATTCAAGAAAGTTACTATGGAAGAATCGATTCGCTTATTTGAAGAAAAAGGATCTGGTCTTGTATACTATGGACATAATCAATGTGCATTTTGTCAACAAGCAGTACCTGTTCTAAATAATGCTGCTCGTCAAATGGGTGTGGACATTTATTATGTCGATGTCTATTCAAAAGAAGGTTACAGTGAAGAGATTTACGCTAAATTAGTCGACTATATCAAAGATCATTTAGAAGTTGTGGATGGTGTTCCAACATTCTATGTACCACAAGTATTTGCCATTAAAGATGGTGAAATTGTGGGTGAACATTTAAGTCTAGTAGATTCATATAATATTAATGAAGATGGCGATATGAATGAAAAGCAACGAAATGAACTAAAGAAAATCTACATTGAAATTATTGAAAAGCTACGTTAAGTCGTAGTTTTTTCTTTTGAATAACGATTTTATATGACGAGTACAAACTTTCTTGGTAAAATAAAGATATAGAGCATCACAATTTCAATTAGAATCAATTTTTGGTACACTACACTTAGAGGTGATTAAAATGAAAAAAATCAAAATGTTTATGTTTGAAGCTTGTCCACATTGCAAAAAAGCAAGAGGATTTTTAGATGAATTATTAAAGGAAGAAAAATATAAGGATATTGAAATTGAAATGATCGACGAAAAACTGCACCCTGAAATTGCGGACACATATGATTATTACTATGTACCAACATTTTATGTAAATAATGAAAAAGTTAGTGAAGGTTCAGTAACTTATGATCAAGTAAAGACAGTTTTAGATAAGGCTATCGGATAGTATGTTCTGGCCATTTCATAAATCGAGATATTCAGATGGTGAAATTGATTTAGTTGAAATGTATAAAATTAAAGGTGATGAATTGAATGATTATATTCCATCAGTCTACTATGAAATTTATTTGAAAGAGAATAATAAAAGAGTAGGTAAATGTGATTTGCGAATCGGAATGGATCATAAACTCTATTATGCAGGAAATATAGGATATAGCGTATCAAAACCCTATCGTGGAAATCATTACGCGTATAAAGCGTGTAAAATCTTATTCGAGCTAGCAAAAGATAAATATAAAATGGATGAAATAATAATAACATGTAATCCAGATAACATTGCATCTAAAAGAACATGTGAACGATTAGATGGAGAGTTTGTAGAGGTAGTTGATGTACCGGTAGGCCATTGGTTGAGAAACCAAGGAGATTATCAAAAATGTATTTATCGTTTTAAATTATGAGAAGCTGAAAAGCTTCTTTTAATTTCTAAAGATTTAAACGTCTTTGTGGAATTAGGCTAAGATTTTGTTATAATGTTATCGGGTGAACTATGAAGAAATTATTAAGTATATTTACAAGTCGTCTATTCGTTGTTGCTGTATTAATTATATTACAGCTTGTTTTTATGATGTCGCTTGTATATCAAGCAGGGGTATTAAACCGTAAAATTAATTTCTTTTTCTTAATTTTAAGTTATTTAATGGTTGTTTATATCATTAATAAAGAAGGTAATCCATCGTTTAAAGTTGCTTGGTGTATTATCATTTTAGTTCTTCCAGTTTTTGGTGGGATATTCTACTTATTATTCGGTGATAAAAAAGTTCCAAAGGCACTTCAAAAAACAATGTTGAATTCAATTCAGAAAACAATACCTTTATTGAGTCAAGATCAAGATATATTATCGGAATTACAGAAAAAGAATTATGAAGCATATAAAGAAAGTACCTATGTTTGGTTTAATACATATTTTCCTGTTTATCAACGTACTGAAACAACATATTTTAAAGTTGGTGAAGAGAAATACGCTAAACTTATTGAAGAATTAAAGAAGGCTAAAAGCTTTATCTTTATGGAATACTTCATTGTAGAAGAAGGCGAGTTTTGGAACAGTGTATTAGCGATACTTGAAGAAAAAGTCAAAGAAGGTGTACTTGTACGATTCATGTATGATGATGCAGGTTGTGTAAGTAAGCTTGATCCACATTATAAGAAAACATTAGAACGCAAAGGTATTGAGTGTGCGGTGTTTAATCCGATTAAAGCACAGTTAGTTATCCAAATGAATAATCGTGATCATCGTAAGATTACAGTTATTGATAATCAAGTTGGCTTTGTGGGTGGTATTAATCTAGCTGATGAATATATCAATAAGGTTGTACGTTTTGGACATTGGAAAGATACTGCGGTTATGTTGAAGGGTGAAGCGGTGTGGAGCTTAACTGTAATGTTTTTACAGTTTTGGAATTATGTAGATAAAGAAAAAAATATAAACTTCTTAAAATTCAAATTGCCAATTGAAGAAGAAATTGAAAGTGATGGATTTGTTCAACCATTTAGTGATTCACCAACAGACAATGAAGAAGCAGGACTTAATGTCCATATGAATATGATAAATAACGCAAAGAATTATATTTATATTCATACGCCTTATCTTGTTATTGGTTATGAAATGCATAAAGCGTTGTCGCTTGCGGCAAAAAGTGGTGTAGATGTTAGAATAGTTTGTCCATACATTCCTGATAAATGGTATGTTCATTGGGTAACACAATCTAATTATTTATCTCTGATTAAGCAAGGTGTTAAAATATATGAGTATAAGCCGGGTTTCATTCATTCAAAGTCTATTGTTTGTGATGATGAAATTGGTATATGTGGAACAATTAATATGGATTATCGTAGTTATTACTTACATTATGAATGTGGAGTTCTTCTTTATAACTGTAAGATATTGAAAACAATGAAAGAGGATTTCCTTCAAACATTGAATGTTTGTGTAGAAATTACAAAAGAAGATTGTAAGAATACATTCTTCTTAAAGAAAATTATTCAAGCAATGTTAAACTTCTTTGCACCACTGATGTAAAATGAAGAATCATTTGTAGGTGTAAAGACAGTAAATTAAGTCTAATTATTTTAATCAACAAGGCTCATACATACTATTTCTACTAGTGTATGGGTTTTTATTTATGTTGCCAATTACTATAAAAAAGATGATGTTTTGTCACAATAACTTTTCCTACATTTTACTCTTTGTTATTACTTAAGTATGAACTTAATTGGAGCTTTTTTGAATAAAAGATTGGCAAATAGCTAAAATGAAATCACTTTTTATAAGTAGATTAATTTTATATAATTAATCTAAAAATATTTATAGAGCCTATGTTCTAATGATATAATAGGAACATGAAAATAAATGGTAAAAGACAAACAAAAAAACTAATATTACTTGCAAGTATGTTAATCATAATTCTTGCGCTTTTAATATACTTTCTTCAAGCCACAAAAAAACCAGAAAGAGTATGGGCTTCTTTTGATGCGAATCTAGAAAGTGTTGAAGATATTCCGGTTATTACAAACTTTATTGGTATAGAATCGGATAGACGTCCTCAAATCGAGCGTGAAATTAAGTGGATTGTTATCCATGAAACTGATAATCGCGGCTCAAGTGCAGGAGCACTTAATCATGATACGTTCTTACATACCGATGACTCACAAGTAAATAGTTGGCATTATACAGTTGACGATAGTGTTATCTATCATCATTTACCAGATAATGAAGTTGGTTGGCATGCAGGGGATAAGAAAACTGAAGATGGCGGTAATATGACGGGTATTGGTATTGAGATGTGTGTGAACCAAACGGGTGATTATCAAAAAACATTGCAGAATACTGCTAAATTGATTGCGACACTGATGGTTTCCTATGATTTGGGAATGGATGAAGTTAAGTTTCACCAAGATTTTTCTGGTAAGATATGCCCACATCGCTTAATTACTGAAGGTCGTGTGAAAGAATTCAGACTAATGATTGAAGAAGAATATAATAAGCTTAAAGAACAGGAGAAGCAAAATGAATCCAAATAAAGTTATCCAACTTGCGATGAAAACTGGGTCACTCTTACTTGAAAGTGGCGCAGAAACATATCGAGTAGAAGATACAATTGTTAGAATTTGTAGTACATATGGGATGACGGATACAAGTTGTTTTTGTACGCAAACTGGAATTATGATGAGTTCAATTTTTGATGGAACTACTTATTCACAAGTTGCGCGCATTCAATCAAGATCAACAAATTTAGATAGAATTGGGAATTTGAATCAGTTATCACGTGATGCATGTTCAATCGAGTTAACAGAATATGAGAAGCGATTAAATGAAATTATTTTTGCAAAAACATATAGCGTATTTATGAACATTTTATTCGCTTCAATATGTACATTTGGATTTACTTTGGTATACCGTGGACAAATTAGTGATGCGATTGCAGGATTTATCCTAGGGGGTGTAGTTCGTTATTGCACGCTTTATTTAGAGTCAAAAGGATTAAACTCATTTTTCAATACAAGTGGCTGTGCTTTCTTGATAACAATAACTGCGCTACTATTAGAAAACTATCATTTAATAGCAAGCAGAAATACTGTGATTGTAGGAACGATAATGTTACTTGTACCAGGGCTTGCGATTACAAATGCTATTCGTGATTCTATTGCTGGTGATCTTGTTAGTGGAACAGCGAGAGCAGTTGAAGCATTGTTAATTGCAGTGGCTGTTGCATTAGGTAGTGGGATTGCGATGACAATTTGGTTAAGCTTAGGAGGTATTATATGATTATAGAAATCATCGGTTCTTTCTTTGCTGGATTAGGATTTGGAGTCGTCTTTAATATTCATGATAAGCAGTTGTATGCCGCGGCAATTGGTGGAACAATGGGATATACGACTTATGCTATTTTAACAAACCTAGGTGTAGATAATATTATGGCTTTATTTCTATCATCAATGATATTTAGTACATATTCTGAAATATGCGCAAGAAAATTAAAGACACCCGTTATTGTGTTTCTAATTATTGCATTGATTATTCTAGTGCCAGGAAAAGGAATGTATTATACGATGCTAGAAATTATTCAAGGAAATACAAATCAAGCAATACTCACAGGAATTGATACACTCGCAAGTGCGGGGGCATTAGCTTTAGGAACAATCTTTGTCTCAACGGCAACAAAAC
The DNA here is from genome assembly GCA_964386325.1 of uncultured Erysipelotrichaceae bacterium. Classification (GTDB taxonomy): domain Bacteria; phylum Bacillota_I; class Bacilli_A; order Erysipelotrichales; family Erysipelotrichaceae; genus Anaerorhabdus. Next base: position 71,081 of record CAYLQY010000010.1, read on the forward strand.
TATTTTTTAAGAAGATCAAATAACTTAACAGTAAAAATGTTAAGTTTTTTTTAGGATTTCTTTATTCTTCGAGTATTAATAGATACCGAAAGAAAGGAGAAATTTATGAAAGAGATATTACAAGAGTATGGAGGATTCATTTTATCAATTGTTTTAATAGGTGCATTAATTGTCAGTTTGAAAAATGGGTTTATTGGCAAAATAAACGACAACATTACAGCACAGCTTGACAAGATATCTGAAATGGGAGGGTAATCTAGTAGAGTGGGTGGAATTGTAAAGGTATATGGAATAATTTTTGTATGCATTATTGGAATTTTTTTAATGATTAATATGAATACAAGAATATTTATTGAAGATGATATTTTTGAAAGTTCAAGAACAACACAATTATCAACGTTAAATGACAACTTGTATTTGGGAGAATTGTTTGCGAATGGAGAATATCGAATCGAAGTAGAAGAAACGATTGATTCATGGATTGAAAACTTTAAAATCAACAAAGATACTAAATTGACATATGTTGTCGATATATTGGATATCCATGAATCACCACCTGCAATTGCGGTAAGAATAAGAGGATATTCAGATTTATTAATGAGCGAAGATACGTTAGAAATCGACTATACAAATGTTGTTATGTTAACAGAAAGGAAGGATTAATGGAACAACAAAAAATAAATTTTTTGAGGAAACACAAAGGTTTAGTAAGCATGTTATTGACATGTTTAATGGGAATAGTATGTGTAGCCTATTATTATCAAGTCATTGATGATGTTAGCGAATTGATAGAAGTTCCAGTTGCGATTCATCCATTAGGTTCTAGAAAAATAATACTTGAAGAAGATATCCAAATGATAAGAGTTCCTAAGTGTATAACATTGGAAAATGTAATTCTAGATAAAAATGAAATCGTTGGAAAGTATGTAAAACCCTATCAATCAATTGCGAGCAATTCACTTTTTTATGAAGAATTAGTTGCACTTGAAGAAGATATGAATGATGCAAATTTATTTTCATTAAATGAAGGTGAAGTAGCAATGTCACTCGATGTAAATATCAAAACATCGTATGCTAACTCTATTCTTGTTGGTCATCGAATTGATTTATATTTCCTAGGTAAAGTAACAATGAATGATGACTATAATAATCAAGCAATTGTTCATGGTGAAATTGTAAAAAACGCCCGTGTAATTGCAGTAAAAGATGAGAATGGAAAATCAATTGATGAAGATTCCGAATTAGAATCAAGTGTTATTGTTGTTGCACTAACACAAGAAGATGCCCATTTAGTTGCGGTTGGAAAAGCTATGGGGACGATTAATCCAATGATATCGTATGATAATATTAATCAGGAAGGTACTTCTAATTATTTTGATTTAGATAAGATTAAAAATATTATCTTAGGAAATTCAGTGGATGTAACATTAGTTCCATATAATGAGGAAACAAGTGATGATTCAAACATTCAATGACATCGATTTTGGAATACTGGAAACATTATTAAAACAAGAAGATATTACTGATGTATCATGTAAAAACGGTAATGAGGTATGGGTTACTTCAAATGTAAAAGGACACTTCTGCAGTTCTGTAAAAATACAAGAAGATGAGATTATTAGAATCGCGAATCAAATTGCGAATAAAATGCAAAAAGAGTTTAATCCATCGCATCCAAATTTAGAGGGTGATATTCAAAATGAAGATATTGATTATCGTATTGGTTGTGTACATCAATTCTTATCACCATTAGGTACAACTATAGTTATAAGGAAAGTACGAAAGAAATGCTTCTTAACGTACGAACAACTAATACAAGATAACTCAATTACCAAGGAGGCATTGGAGTTATTAATATTAGCTACTCAAGGGAAAGCAAATTTATTATTCATAGGTGAAACCGGTAGTGGTAAAACAGAATTACTGAAATTTTTAATGACTTATATTCCAATCCATGAAGTAGTCGTCACAATAGAAGATTCCATGGAGTTCAATATGCATGAAGTTTCACCAGATAACTCAGTAACAAGCTTTAGAGTCCGCAGTAATTTTAGCTATTCCGATATCATAGCGATGTCGCTTCGTTTAAACGTACAAAGAATACTACTACAAGAAGCTAGGGGAGTTGAAGTTAACGATTTGATTGATGTTATGTCAACAGGACATACAGTGATGACGACAATGCATGCGCGTTCTGCGGATCATGTAGTTTCAAGAATCATGCAAATGATTAAAAATCCAAATGAAGAGTATAGTTCTTTAAAAAAGCGAGTTTATGCTTTATTTGATTTAGTTATTCGTTTAGATAAATATCAAACTGATGAAGGAATTGTTAGGAAAGTTACATCGATTACCGAATTTATTTATGATCCAATTCAGGATAAATGTGAAAGTAATGAAATTTACTATTGTGGGAAAATTAAAAATCATTTATCCCAATCCCTTTCTAAACAATTGTTAAGAAATGCGGAGGTAAAATGATGATTGTATTATTTCTAGGTTATTTAGTTATGTTAGTTTTTATTTTCTACAAAAGGAATAAAGATCCATATTCTTTGGAATCACAATTAATGGAAAAGATACTTAGTTATTCTTATTTTGGTATTGCACAACAATGTAAGCGGCTGGGATATGAATATAAGATTAAAACTTATCTTAAAGAAATTGTCATGGTATTTATAATATTGGGGATCATCTGTCAAGTTACTATTAATCATTGGTTTGTAACAATAGTTATTTGTAGTATCTATTGTCTATGCCTTCCAATGATTCATTTACAAAGAGTTCATGTTGAGGTGCAAGATTCTATAAATGAAGGATTATTTACTTATCTACAAACAGCATTGATGTTGTTAAGAGAAAACAAAACAGTATTCGAAATTCTAAAACTTTGTGAAGAGTGTTCTGAGTATCCTATTAAGGAAGACTTGCATGAAATAAATATCTATATTTCAAAAACCGGTAAGATAAGCACAGCATTGGATATACTAGAAAAAAAATATCCTAATTCGTTTATTAAAAATTTAAATATTGTTATGAAGAATAAGAATGATGAAGGGGCATTAAGTGAACAATTAATTGATTATTTCTATATGGATGTAGAAAACTTTGAAATGCTTTTAAATGAATTCAAAGGAAAACGTAAAGCGAATCACACCCTTTTCTATTTAATAGAATGTCTTAATGCAATTGGTGTATTAGCGCTCAAAAACTTTGTGTCACAACAAAGTTTGAATTCATCATCAACTTTATTAAGTGTATTCGTATTATTTTATTTTTTAAACTTAATTACTATTTTGTTGTATGAACAATGGTGTAATAAAATTCACTATTTTGAATAAAAGGAGGTGATATACATTATTTATATATGTATATTTTCAATTATCATTGTCTTAGGTGTTATTAGAATAAATCGTGAAAGCTTAGCAGAGTTTAGTGATGAGTTAAAATCAAGTTTTGTTGAAATAGATTATGATTTTATGTTAGATCATTTATATAAAAGTAATGCACGAAAGAAAATACAAAAAAGATATATCACTACAGGAGTAGCTTTGTTGTTTGGGATCGTTATTTTTGAAAGTGATACAATTACACAAACTTTATTTTATGCAATGCTGTGTTCGATAGGAATTTATAAAATACAATATTTATTTGTAAAAAAGAGATATGAAAGAAATCTTAAACAAGCGGAAATAGAATTCCCTTATTATTTAAATGCCCTAAGTATTTTAATGCAAAGTAATACAGTAGCTGTTTCACTATTAAAATCTATTGATATGTCACCAGAAATATTTAAAGAAGATATTAAAATACTCGTATATGAAATTCATCAAGGTAAAAAGATTGGTGTTCAACCATTCATTGATTTTGCGAATAAATTTCCACAAGTAAAAGATTTAAATAGAATCATGCGTACATTGTATAACCTTTCTATTACGATTTCCAATAAAGAAAAAATTATGTCATCGTTAGCGAAACTTGCGAATGAAAAAGTGAATACAGCACGAAAAGATAGATTTGATAAATATCTAGATAAACAAGCATTGATACCTTGGATTTCATTTTTATGGGTAGGATTAGTTATCATTGCCATGTTTTCTACTGTTAATATAGGACAGATGATTTAATATGAAAGCTACAATACAAATATATGCATTTATCCTTATTTTTTGTATATTGTTATTCATAATTCCACAAGTGATTTCTGTAGCGATGATTTATCGTATTTGTAATTCTACGGCATCGTATGTTGTAGAAATAATTGAAGTTAATGAAGGAATAGATTCCAAAGGAAGTGTGATGGAAAAGATTGCGGACTATATGGATAAGCATCCGAAAATAGAAATTAAAATTGAAAAAGAAGAAAGTAATAATACTTATAAAATTTATCAAGTTACTTGTTTTAATAAATTTCACATGGCGATATTGAATTTAGATTATGAAATTAAAGCATCCAAAAATACAAGGCGGGTGATTTATTAAGTGAAAAGACTAGTTATGATGATGTGCATTTTATTTAGTTTACTTTTTAATATAAAAGTTCAAGCAGAAGAAAATTGCTCAACAATTACTTATTATTCCAAAAAAGAATGGGTACAATATCAAAACTTATTTGATGCCGACTTCAAGAAAGAAGATAGTCATTTTATAAATTCACGATCAGTTGTCGTTAAACAAAACATATTTGGGAAAGTAGATAGAATAAATAAAGTAGATTCAGCAGTTTTCTATGGTAAATCAGTTTATTCAGCTAGTGGTAGTGATGAAACCAACTATCCCACAGTTTTCAGCATTGGTTTTGGGAAGACGATACAAGTAGGTAGAATACAATTTCAACTAGAAGCAATAAATACAGAAACGAATGAAGCGATAAAGAAGAATGTGTATGTTGATGCAAGTCCAAGCCTTGTTAACGGGAACACAGTATATTCAAAAGAAAATCGTGTATTAAGTACAGTTGATAATGGCATAATCACAATAGATTTAGGATTTAAAGAAATAGGATCTATTGAAATATTTTTTGAAAATGATGCAAAGGAGAATTTGTATACACTGCACTCCTTTCAAATACTTGAATATAAAGTAAAGGAACATGTAGGATGGGTAACTGATGAGATAGAAAATACAGAAACAAAGAATATTAGTGTATGTGCAAATCAAGGAAAGTATAATCCAGATGGTACAAATGATAAATGGGTAAAGGAAGCTACAACATTGTTTTCGCCAAGTGTCAGTATAGTTAGCGACTACGTGCCTATTATTTCTTCTAGAGATGTATCTTATGATATAGGGAAAACAGATTTTATTGCACCTTACAGTACTCCGGTAATCAATAAGTGGATGGGAGGATATACGGGTGGTATCGTGGGATGGGCGAGTGTAAATAATACAGATTTAATTTATTTTCGTTCATTTGGATTAAATCATTCAGAATTTCCCTACATTCAAACATCACCGAATATGGGTGTAGTTTATGAAGCACATCCGCGCTATTGGACTAATGTACGACAACCAAATTATTTTGCTAGTTCCGATAATTCAGGATGGTGTAATGAAGTTACGGGAAGTTCTAGAACACCATGCTATAAAATGGGTGGACATACAAGTGATAGTCGATTGAATTTATATGATGTTGAAATATTTAATTATCAAAATGTTGTTGATCCAGCACTTAGGGCAATTAAGACTAGTATATACACGTTAATTAATCTAGACACGAAAGAAGAGAAAAAAATTGGTAATGGTGTCGATGAAATAAAAAGATTTGATTTCAATGAATCAGGAAGATGGATTGTTCGGGCACGAATTGAAGATTTAGCTAATAATGTTGGTACAAAAGATTCAAAACCATTTTTAATCGATAATCAAATTCCGAATGCTCGTTTTGAGGTATCGAGTGAAGATATGACAAAACCATTTAGTATTCGTATTATTCCATATGATGAGCATTCAAAAGTAAAAACTTGGAGTTATAGTATATCGAAAGATGGTGGAAACACATATTTCATGCATTCAAAGTCATTAACATTACCAGATGATTCCTTCTTAATTAGTGAAACTGGAGATTATGTTATCAAGGTTTATATTGAAGATAATGCAGAAAATACTAACACTGTTATATCGACTATATTTAATGTATTTATTGAAAGTGTGAGTATTCAAAATATCTTATCCCCAACATATACAATAAATGAGCCAAATCCGTTGTATCTACAATTAAAGTGTGAAGTTTGTAGTATTGAGCCTCAAGAACTAACAGTTTTTTTGGAAGATAAAGAAATCATAAAACATACAATTGATAAAGTGGAAAATAATCTTAACTTTGAATTTACACCTACAACAAATGAAAAGGCAAAGGTAGAAATAAAAATAGCAGATAAAATACTTCAACTGAATGTATTTGAGAAAAGTAGAGAATTTAAAGAGACAAGCAATGATCAATTAGAATTTAAAGGGATAGTTGCTAGTGGTATATCGTCTCTTGAAAGTCAGTATGATTTTTATGAAACAATTCTTGTGAAGTATTATCAAGATAAAGAAAGCTACTATAGTGGAGAAGGGATAGAAAATAAAATTATTATTCAATCTGTAAATGAATGTTCAAAAATAGAAAACTATCATTGTGTTATGGGAGATAATAGAGTATTGAATCATGGTGGTGCAGAGATAAAATATCAAGATGGTGCAAAATCACTTGAAGATAACTTTAAAATTGATAACCAATTTGTAATAGAAATGACATTTGAAAAAGATACAGGTGAATTCTTATTACCGTTATTTTATCTAGATAGAAAAGAAGGAAATGTATATACTGAGCCCCATGAACAAAGAATAGAAGGGGGAAGAAAATGGTACACAAATCCTTTGGGTGATTTAAAAAGATACACAATTATTACGGAAGGTACTGAGTTGGGTTTCAACGAATTTAAATGGAAAATTAATAGTCAGTATGATATAGATCGACATTATTATGAAACATTTAACCTACGGTTTGTGGAACCTCAAAATCCATTTCCAAATAAAAAGTCAGCGTTGTGGAATAGTCATGAAAAATGGTTTCTAGACTTGAATATAAATAAGTCGATTCATCAAGAGATTTTGGATAAATGAGAAAAGCATTGCAAAAAAAAGTAGAATTGGCTATAATTTAAACTGTTAAAGCGTACTAAAGGATTAGTAGTAAGAAACAAATTGTGTAGAGAGAGTGATGAATGGTGAAATTCACTTACAAGGCGACTTATGAATTCACCTTTATAGTGAGATTAATCATCTCCGGGAGTTTCCCGTTATCAAGGATTAAGGTGTATTCCATTTTTTATGGGGTAAATCAGGATGGTACCGCGATATAATCGTTCCTGTAGGGGAGCGATTTTTTTTATGAAAAAGGAGAATTTGTTATGGAAAAGGTACAACTCGTACAACAAGAAGCATTAAAACAAGTTGAATCATGTACAACGATGGATGAGTTACAACAAGCACGTATTACTTATCTAGGTAAAAAAGGTCCAGTACAAGAACTAATGATGTTGATGAAAGATTTATCAGCAGAGGAAAAACCAACATTTGGACAAGAAGTAAATCAATGCAAGCAAGCAATCGCAAGTGCTATTGAGGAGAAACAAAAAATACTTGAAGTTAGTGCGATGTCAGAAAAGTTAGAAAAAGAAAAAATTGATATCACATTAGCAGGATATGAACCAACATTAGGTACTCTTCATCCACTTTCAATGATTTCCCAAGAAATTGAAGATCTATTTATAGGTATGGGATATGAAGTTGCGGAAGGACCAGAAGTAGAATTGGATTTATATAATTTTGAACGTGCTAATATTCCAGCAGATCATCCTGCAAGAGATATGCAAGATACTTTCTATATTAACGCAGAAGAATTACTTAGAACACATACTACTGCTATTCAAACAAGACAACTTGAAAATGCAAAAGGGCAATTACCAGTAAAAGTTATTTGTCCAGGTAAGGTATATCGCCGTGATGACGATGATGCGACACATTCACATCAATTTACACAAGTTGAAGGATTAGTAGTAGGAGAAAATATTACACTTGCTGATTTAAAAGGAACATTGAAGTTCATGGCAGATAGAATGTTTGGTGAAGGTAGAGAAATCCGCTTCAGACCTTCTTATTTCCAATTTACTGAACCATCAGTTGAAGTTGATGTTACATGTCATATCTGTGGTGGTAAAGGATGTTCGGTATGTAAAGGTACAGGCTGGATTGAAATTCTAGGTGCTGGTATGGTTCATCCAAATGTTCTTGAAATGGCTGGATTTGATAGTAAAAAATGTAGCGGCTTTGCATTCGGTGCTGGTATTGAACGTATTGCAATGCTTAAGTATGGTATTGATGATATACGTAATTTCTATATAAATGATGTTCGTTTCTTAAAAACGTTCAATCGTTTTGATTAAGGGAGGGAAGCAATATGAAAATAAGTACAAATTGGCTAAAAGAATATGTTTCTCTTGATGGAGTAACACCATTACAACTTGCAGATGCACTTACAACTGCGGGACTTGAAATAGAGGGAGTAGATCCTGTTGCGAAAGGAACTAACTTAGTGATAGGGGAAGTGTTATCTTGCGTACCTCATCCAGATTCTGATCATTTAAATGTATGTTCAGTTGAATATGGTGAAGGACCAACACAAATCGTTTGTGGTGCTCCAAATTGTAAAGCTGGGATTAAAGTAATTGTTGCCAAAGTTGGTGCAGAACTTCTAGATATCACAATCAAAGCAGCTAAAGTTAGAGGACAAGAATCTAATGGTATGCTTTGTAGTTTAAGAGAATTAGGGGTAAATGAAAAATATCTAACTGAAGCACAAGTTAATGGAATAGAAATTCTTCCAGAAGATGCAGTTGTTGGAAATACGGAAGTATTGAAATATCTTGGATATGATGATGTTGTTTTAGATGCTTCACAAACACCTAATCGTGCGGATTGTATGGCGATGTGGAGTGTTGCATATGAAGTGGGTGCTGTACTTCGTAGAGAAGTAAAACTTCCAGCTTACGAAAATGTCGCAAATATAGGTGGCGAGACAACATTAAAAATAAATTCGACTTCTGAAAAATGCCCACATTTCTTAGGTAAAGTAATCGGCAATGTGACAGTAAAAGAATCACCTAAATGGATGATAGATTATCTTCATGCGGCAGGTATTCGTGCCATTAATAACGTTGTTGATATTTCGAATTATGTCATGCTTGAAACAGGACAACCACTACATTTCTATGATCTTGCGAAAATGCCACACCGTGAAATTACGGTTGTTGATGATGTTGAGTTAAAATTAACAGCACTTGATGGTATTGAGTATGATGTACAAAAAGGTGACTTAGTTATTACTACTGGTGGAGAACCTACTGGTATTGCAGGTATTATGGGTGGGGATGACAGTAAGATTGATGAATCTACAAAAGGTATTATTATCGAAGCTGCATATTTCAACCATGTATCTATTCGTAATACTTCAAAACGTTTAGGATTAAGTACAGAAGCTGCATCAAGATATACAAAAGGATTAGAACCACTAGCACAAAATAAAGCAATGGATCGTGCTGTTCAACTTTTAATTGAGTTAGCTGATGCAACTAATTTAGAAGAAACAGTAGAATTTGGTTCAACAAATTATAAACCTATTCAAGTAACCGAAACACTTGAACATTGTAATAAATTATTAGGAACTAATTTTGAATTAGATGAAGTTGTAGGTGTATTAAAAGCATTAAATTTTGACCCAACAGTGAATGGAAATGCAATAACTTGTACAATTCCAAGTTATCGTACTGATATTTTAATTCCAGAAGATATTGATGAGGAAGTAATTCGTTTAATTGGTTATGATCGATTAGAAACAACACTTCCTACAATGGAAGCAACAGCTGGTCAACTGTCACATCGCCAATTATTACGTCGTACTACAAAGGCAACAATGACGGGTGTTGGATTAAGAGAAGTAATCACATATACTTTGGTTAAATCACAATTTGTTGATGAAGCCGTATTGCCTTTTGGTGAACATATTCATCTAGCTTCTCCAATGAGTGAAGATCGTAAGTATGTACGTAATAATTTGATGCAATCATTATTGGAATGCGTTTCTTATAATCAAGCTAGAAGTGCAACAAATGTTAATCTATTTGAAATTTCAAATGTTTATGAAAAAGATATAGTACAAGAAAGAGTAGGTATAATTCTTTCTGAATCATTACAAAAATCTAAACTTCATAAAATTGAAGTTAAGAGTGATTTTTACGCATTAAAAGGATTATTAACAGTATGGCTAGATAAACTAGGATTTAGTGGTAATCGTATTACAATCAAAGAGAATACATTAGATACTAAACATTTCCATCCATATCGTAGTGCAACAATCTATCTTCAAAATGAATTAATTGGAATTTTTGGAGAAGTTCATCCAACGCTAGTTAAAGAGTGGGATATTAAACCATGTGTATATGCAGAAATATTATTTGATTGCTTAGTTCAAAATAAAACTCAAAAAGTAAGATTTGCACCACTTGATCGTTATCCTTCAGTATCAAGAGATATTGCATTAGTTGTTGAACAAGATGTAACTGCTCAATCAATTTTAGAAATCATTCAAAGAGTTGGCAAGAAGTTAATCAAATCAACAGAAGTATTTGATATCTATCAAGGTGATCACGTAGAAAAAGGATATAAATCAGTTGCGTTGAATATTGTATATCAAGCAAATGATCACACGCTAAAAGATGAAGAAGTAAATGAAGTACATCAAGAAATTTTAAAAACTTTAGAATCTAGTCTCAATGCAAAATTAAGAGGATAAAACTTACTTAATTGTGGCAAATATAAAACCCCGTGAAGTCACTACCTTACGGGGTTTTAATATTAACTAGAAAAAAGTTATTTTGGACAAGTGTATCTTACCATTGATTTTGTGTGATTACCATATTCGATCGCACCAACAGGACAACGATTTATACAAGCCATACAATGGGTACAATACTTTCCCCATATAGGTTTCGTGTCATTAATATGAATATTATCTAAAGGACAAACAGTGGTACATTTCGCGCAAGAAATGCAGCTATCTGTTGCATGGAATTTCTTTGAATTTACAAATAGTGGATAAAACAGATTATTGATAATACCACTATTTAATTTATCTTTTGTAGTGGGGGTAGATTTGGGTAGGCATTGATTAGCCTTAATCAAATCAATAACTCTGTCAATTTCAATATCTGCTGATTCAATGATATTGAGTGATTCTTCTTTGGATGGAGTTGAAAATAATGCGATATAATTTTCAGGCATGATGATGGGAAAACAACCGCGATAATTCATATTTTTAAAATGACACAATTCTTTTAAGTACTTTTCAGAATTTCCAATACTTCCTGCACAAGTCATGATAAAATAAATATCTTTGTTGCCAGTAAGGCCTGTTTTCTCAATCCAATGATGTAAGATTCTTGGAATTCTCCATGAATAGGTAGGCGCTACAATAATCCAAGGTTTCTCTGATTCAAGAAGAGTGAAATCATGTTTGCGAATTTTATCTAAGAGATTGATGATTTTATCATCGGTTTCTATAGATATTTTTTTGGCAACATATTCGCTGTTACCAGTTGCTGAAAAATATAAAATCATATTTATTATTCTCCTTTTGAAATGGTTGATTGACAGCTAATAGATTGAACGTTGTCATAAATTAAGTTAATCAAATTAGCAATGTCTTTCCATGCTGTTTCATCAACACTTAAATAATAAAAGTTTTTAGTACCTTCTTTTCTCATGGTTACAATTCCTGAGTCTTTTAGTATTTGTAAATGATGTGAAACAGAAGGACGTGTTAAATGAGTTTTCTTGGCGATTTCACCGACACGTATTCCTGATAAATCGCTTTCTAATAAGACAAGTAAAATACATTGTCGAGTTTCATCACCAATGGCAGTAAAAGCGTTCCGACATTCTTTAAAACCAGTTACTATTTTTTGCAGTTGTATCTCACATTCTTTTGACATTATTAAACCTCCTACATATAGGTGATATCTATTTTTTCGTGTTGTGTTGAACGACGGAACTTCACATTGGGGTAACCAAGGACAAGTGTCATCGCTACTTTTTTTCCTTTTGGAATTTTTAGTGCCTTTTTAATTTTGGGCGAAATATTGGCAGCCATTGTAAAGTAACCGCTATACAAAACACCAAGTCCATGTGCTTCGCTAACAAACTCCATATTTTGTGCTGCAAGAAGTCCGTTCGTGGCATTGTTCGCTAAAATAACAAGCACTAATGGAGCGTTAAAGAAGAAAAAATGATCATGAATTTTATTGTTTTTTGCCATAGGGCTAAGCATATCGGCAAAAGGCTTAACTTTTTTAAATAATCTAACAGCTAATTGTTCAATCTGCTCTTTCTCTTTATCAAGAATAATATAAGAAACATCTTGAGTATTTTTTGCGGTGTGAGTGAGTCTTCCAGCTTCTAATATTTGACTAATAACTTCGTTAGGAATTCGATCTTGTTTGAATTGACGAATAGTTCGGCGAAAACGAATTACCTCTAATACGGTTTTTGGGTCTAAGTGATAATCTTGGGTATCAATTGGTTCTTCATCGTAACCACTTATATTTATGGCTTTCTTAGGACATATTGCTGCACATTGTCCACATAGTACACAATCTTCTAAAATAATTTCAGCTTTTTCATTGTGTTTTTTAATATTGTGAGCTACACAGTTTTTTATGCAGAGTGCACATCCGATGCATTTGCTTGTATCAACAGAAATTTTATGAGCTTTCATGACAGAATCCTTTCGTTAAACTTCGTTAACCATTATAGTAGACCTATATGTTGAATACAACATTGGTAAAGAAAGTCATTACCATGTAAGAGAAACAATTATTTGCGAATGATTATTACTAAGCTATGTATATTAGTTAATTCTTTAGAGGATAGTCATTAATAAAAAATCATAAATAAATAGCCTAAAGTGACCATCAATACATTGCTTACCCTATGCATAAGCATAGGGTATACAATACTTTTAAATTTAATATAAGTAATACTTTATTTGTTGTTATCTTTTCGTCGTAAAAATTCAATAAATGCAAAGAGAATGGATATTGTTGTTAAAACAGCAACAATTAATTCAGCTATATTGTTTGCGTAATCTGCTTGTTCGGGTATTGCGATTGCTAAAATCAGAAAGTATACGCACCAAATGAAACCTAATAAAAGTAAAATAAATGTGATGTATTTTAAAGTGTTGCCAATCCAGTTGATTAGTTTATACGTTGCTTCAACTTTTTTATCGGGATAAGGTTTTCGTTGTAAAACAGATTTAATTCCTCCTAAAGCGAAACCTAGCAATACACCTGCTGATGCACCAATACAAATATAATATAACATGTTCATACTAATCTTCCTCCTTTTAGAAAATTAATTCACGTTTTAGTAGTGTAAGTTTATATGACACTATTATGTATTTATGCAAATGTTTACAGAATAGTTTATAATCTTAATTTCTTTTCTTTATCCTAATGCTTCGATTTATATCTGTCAAATATAGATGAATATGTTATGCATGTATGTATAAAACTTTTTTCATAGTTGGGTAAAATCAAAATAAAACCACAAAAGAATGTACTCCTGTGGTTTTTATGAAATCAGTTTTATTTTTTATGTACAGTAATTCTTTTTTTGACGAAGAATGCAAGTAGTGAGATTACCGTTATTATGGATACTGTTAAACTACATTTTTGAATGAATGTTTCATCATAACGACAAAGATAAGTCGTTGCATCATTTGCATTAAATCCAACAAGTGTATTGCTAGCTTTATATGTTGGAACTTTGCCAATGATTTTTCCTTGCACATCGAGTGCATAAACTTGATAACCTAAGTAATAAGTGATGGGCAAGATATAAGATTGATTTGGCTGGATGTTTTCAATACGTAAATTAGTTCCTTTTCGAGTCATTTGTGAGGATACAATATTGCTAGTACTATCAGTTACTTCTTTGGACAATTCGCGATAATCAGGGGAACCTTCCGATAAATAATCGGCACCTGCTAATTCAACACGAACATAGAATGCGGAATAGAATGGATCAATAATAGAGCCATCAATTAAGCTAGAATATGCGGTATCGAACTTGATACCAGTCGTCCTTGTAAGTACAGGATAAATATGCCAAATACCTTCCGCAAGCAATAGTACACAACAAATGCCAGTAATCAAAAGTGGTTTTACCTTAAAATCGAATAATGCTATGGAAGCAGGAATTATTAAGCAACACGTAGCTAGCATGATTAGACGCCAAGTGAACTGAATTAAGCCAAACATAGCCATGTTTTCCCAAGGGATTATGTCTAATGGTAAAAGTAAGAAAATATATCCTAGTATTAAACAATGGAGAATAAAGGGACTCTTATTTTCTTTTTTTCTAAAAAGATAGATGATTGGGATAATCATCATGAAATAACCAGTATTTAGTAGCATCGACATATCTTTTTCATAACCATGTGAGCCATAACCAAATACAGTCGTGTTAGCGAAATACTTCCAAAGTTCAACCGAACTGTCTGCAAGTGAACTTGTTGAAGTGTAGTAGCTTAAGAAAAATTTTTGTGAAGACATTTGTTCAAGCATTGGAAATATGAAGAAAGCACAACATCCAACGGATACAATGAAAGCCTTAAAAATTGAAAATATGACTTCTTTAGAGTGTATCCAATACTTAATTCTGATAACAAGAAAGAAAATAAATAAAATACATGCGAGTACAAAGGTAATGTTATGAGTTAGTGCTAAACATGTAAAACCTATCGCAAGATAATACCATTTCTTTGAATCGGTATATAAAACATAATAGATACCTAATAAAACAATTGGAAGAAATGCGAATCCCATGACTTCTCCCAATGAACTTCTTACATATACATCGGTAATTCGATAGTTACTGAATAAATAAAGTGTAGCTGCAATATAAGGGGCATAATTATTGTTGGTTACAATTTTACCTAATTTCATTGCGAAGTAAGCGGATAAGAATGTAAAGACCATAACGATGAATACATAACAAATACTAACACTAACCCCTAAGTTATAAAGTAAAGCAGGAATGATTAGAAAGAAGTCACTATAAAACATGGGACTTCCATAACCAAAATTCATATTTTTATAAGGATAGATGCGAGGCAGAAATACACCATCTTTAAAGGACTGTGCTAAACCCTCGATTCTACTTAAGTGAAATAAAGTATCATGTTCTAGTGGTAAAAAATCTTTAATTAAAAATGGATATGCAAAGATTATGGTAATTATTAAACTAAATAATAAATATTTGTAATTTTGCTTCAGCCATAATTTCATACTATCCACCAAAGTACCAAGAAGGTAACCATTGTAGTAGACGCACATATCCAGATTCTGTTGTGAATCCTGTTAATACTGGCATAAATAAAATGAATAAGAAGATACATAAAGCAACATAAACAACAACTATTTTTTCGCCAGAATTGTATTTCTTAATTATTAGTTGTGCTACATAAACAATAGCAAGAATTAAGAAAGGAACAGAAGGGTAGTAGTGATATGCGAATACACAACGAGTTACTAATACCCATGGTAATAATGCTGCTAAGAATCCAACAAGAATGATAAAGCCTGTTGATGATTTTGTTTTAAAGGTATGAATAGCTGTGATTACCATACTAATTACACCTGCAATACTTATAAGTGGATTATTGAAACAAGAGATTGTTTGCATTGTTCCATCTGCGAAATCTTTTAAGTAATACCAGATTGGGCGGATATCAAATAACCATTGCCACCAAACACTTTGATATGGATGAGTGGCTTGTAATTTTGCATGATAATCATACATTCCTACAGAGTGTTTAATAACATTTGCGATACTCCAAGTATCATTTTTCCAAACACGTGTTGGGATATATGAACATACATAAATGGTGGCAGGAACAAGAACAAAGAATAAACAACACCATAAAATAATTTTGATTGCTTTTGAACGATAATTCTTAACATATTCAAGTGAATCAGCATCTTTCTTTGCTTTTAATTTGAAATACAGATTTGTATGATAAATAAAGTGTGCAAAGAATAGAATTGCTAATCCAACTGCAGCATAACAGCCAGTCCACTTGATGGAACAAGCAATACCCATTGATATGCCAGATGCAGCAAGATAGATTAATTGTTTCTTGAGTGAGGATTTCGTAAAATCTTCCTTGATATAACAAACCATAAAGTAAGTCATCAATATAATAAAGAATATACTGAATGGCTCAAGTGTTCCAATACGTGATGTCGTAATCAACATGAAATCACTCGCAAACAATGTGGTACCAACGATGGATAAGAAACGATTATTAAATAATTTTTTTGTTAGTAGATAGAATAATGGAAGAATCATAATTCCAAATAATGCACCCATAATACGCCATCCAAACGGATTCATACCAAAGATACTAATTCCAATAGAGATAATAGATGTACCAAGCAAAGGATGCACAGAGGCATACATATCTTGGCCATTAACAATTTCCCAAGCATTACGCGGATGATAGATTTCATCAAAGTATGTTTCATTCATATAAGTAGGCGTAATAGGAATCATATTTTGTTCATCGATAACATTCGTTGCTAAATACGGATTATCGGGATTTGAAATTGTAATTGGATTAAGGGTTAAAAATGTATCTTCACCCGCTTTTTTTACTCCAAATTCATTAAGAACCATCGTAGTATCTTGCGAAACCAAAGAGATATATCGATAATTCCATTCACCAGGAATGACTTCCCATGCCATAAAACTATTCTCGTAAAGAATCGCAATGATTTCCCAGTTTTCATTATCATTACTTCCAAGGACTTGTAAGCTATCAAAACCAATTTGATAGCCAGACTCTAAAGCGTTATTATCACCTTCACCACCGATTGCATAAATTGCATCGAAGGCTGGATTTTCATCCATAACTTCGAAGGTAATAAATTCTTTATCATCTTGTGGTTGCCACCAAGTAGTGGGTGCTGTATGACCACCGAGTTGCCATAGTGATACTACTGCATATAAGCTTGTGATTAAAAGTATTGAGAAAATGTCTGATTTAAAACTTTTTTTCAATACTTTAAAACAAAGAGTAATAACTCCTGTAACAATGCAACATGTAATTAAAATGGATAATAATTGGCTGTTTTTAAATAAAGCTAAACTAATTTCATTCATCATATTTTCACCTTGCTCTATTATACTTGGTTCTTACCAAAAAAACAAAGGGTTGAAAATTATCATTTCATTGAATAAACTTTGATTTTAATAGTATTTTCTAGTAAAATAGACTGTGTTCTGAGGTGAAATGAATGAGTAAAATTGGATTAGTATTAGAAGGCGGCGGAATGCGTGGGGCATATACGGCTGGAGCCTTAGCTTGGTTAGTTGACAATAATATAGAGTTTGATTATGGTGTGGGAATTTCTGCAGGGGCAATTAATTTGTGTAGCTATCTTCTTAAAAGTAAAGAATATCTCCATGATATTACAGTAGAATATACTTCTGACAAAAAGAATGTGGGACTTATCCCATTACTTAAAGAACATCGATATGTCGGTTATGATTACATGTTTGATGAATTATTAAGAGATGAAGTTAAGTATGATACATCACCCATAAAAGAGAAGAATATGCCAATGGAATTCGGCATATATGATATGAATCAAGAAAAAACAATCTTCTTCAATGCTCAAGATTTAGATCCTGAATTAAGAATGTTAAAGGCTTCTTGTTCACTACCAATTGCAGGAAGAATAGTAGATTATAATGGCTATCGTTTCTTAGATGGCGGTATTTCGATTATGATTCCTATTGAAAGAAGTATCGAAGCAGGATGTGATAAAAATATGGTTATTATCACAAAGCCAGAAGGTTATACACGTAAAGCTGCTGGTTGGTTTATGCAAAAATTAATGGATTTCAATTATCCAAAATATAAAAAAATGGTCTATGATTACACCCACCGCCATGAGTCTTATAATCGACAAATGGAAATAATTGAAAAAGAAGTAGCAGCTGGAAAGTGTATTTTAATTAGACCGAGTGAAACAATTCCAGTGAAACGTTTTAGTGGAGATCCAGAGAATCTTAAGAAACTTTATGAATTAGGTTACAAAGATATGGAGTCAAGAAAAGAAGAAATTCTTAAATTTATGAAAAAATAGAATGTCCGCGAGGACATTCTATTCAGTTGTTGCTGATGGTTGAGGACTTTCAGTACTCGGTGTTGTTTCCTCAGGTGCTGCAGTTTCTACTGGAGCATTTTTATTTGTTTCGCCCTCTGCATTTTTCCAAGGTGCTAAATAAAGTAAATAATATTCATCATATGTTAGTCCAGATGCAACTACTTTCTTTGCTAAATCAGGTCCAACATAACGATAATGCCATGGCTCATAAGTATAACCTGTGATTTGTTCCTTACCACTAGGGAAACGTAAAATCCAACCATATTCTTGACAGTTTTGACTTAACCAAACAAATTCGTCAGTTTCTTCAAATTTTGATAATCCACTACCATCATCAAGAGCGGACATATCAACAGTCAATCCTGTTTGATGTTCAGAAAATCCTGGACGGGCACTGAAGGTATCAGCTTCTTCTACACCATCACGTTTTACATAACGGTCATAGAGTGATTGTTGGTGTTCATATGAACGATATGCGCTTGATGCATACATACGAAGTCCCATATCTCTTCCGGCATCACAAAGTACTTTTAATGCATCTGCCGCGACAGACTCAAGTTGAAGTCCATCTGAGGCAACTTGAATGGATAGATCAGTAATACTTCCAGGTGCATACGTTGAATCAAGATAATATGTTTTATTAACTAACATATCATAACTACCAGCATTATAAGTAGGGAATGTATTTTTGTAAGGATCGATATATGTGTTTGATAGACTGAAGTTCGTAGCACTAATGTTGTCTTTGTTAGCTACGGCGTCAGCGATATACGGAGCTACATCCGTCTGGAAATCAAAAACTAATAATGGCGTAATTGCATAAAATGACAATTCATCAAAAAGCGCAAGAACTTGTTCCTTTGTGTAACCATTGTCTAATAAGCGGTCATACAAGACAAACTCACGATCTGCACATTCATCCGCAACTGTATATAATTCAATGTAGTCTTTATTAAGAGACTTATTTAAGATTGAACTTGCGAGATTTTCTGAATAATATTTATTCTTAATAATTAGATTTGTAAGCTTTTGATTACGTATTTCGGTAATTGTAGCTTTGTCATAACCCAATTCTTTTAATTGATTGTTTTGTATTGTTTTTGGGACAGTTAACAAGGCAACAATTAAAACAACAATCGCTAAAAAACCATAAAGAACAGGTTTCTTAATTCTTTTTCGTACTCTTCTTTTAGTAGTATGTACGCCTGATGTAGTTTTTTGTGATGCTACTTTCTTAACAACTTTTTTGCGTTTTGGTTGTGTCATTTTATCGCCTCCTTAAACAGTGACCAAGGATAGTTACTTGGTGGATTCGAGATAAAAGTCATCTCTTCTTTTGTTACAGGATGAATCAATGTAAGTGATGTTGCCCACAAAGCGATTTGGCTATTTTCTTTTGGATGAGGATTATAGCGTTGATCTGCCCATAAGGGTGCTTTACGACTTGCGAATTGCACTCGAATTTGATGGGAACGTCCAGTTTCTAATTCTATTCTAGCACAACTTAAATCTTCTTTCTTACTAAGAATGGTATAACTAAGAATCGCTTTTTTTCCTTTAGGATTCTTTTCGTTTGTTACTTGAACCATGTTTTTCTTTTCGTCTTTAACCAAGTAATCAACAAGCTTACCTTCTGCAGGTAAATTTGTTGTGCAAAGTATAGCGTGATATATCTTCTTAAATGCATGCGTTCTAACTTGATCAGATAAACGTGAAGCTGCTTTTGATGTTTTGGCAAAAACAACAACACCGCCAACTGGTCGATCAAGTCGATGAACTAAACCTAAATAGACATTGCCTGGTTTGTCATAACGGATTTTTAAATCTTCTTTTAACAATGTGAGTAAATCTTTGTCTTTAGAATCATCTTCTTGGATAGGAATATTTACAGGTTTTTCTACGACCAATAAATGATTGTCTTCGAAAAGAATATTAATCATTGATCCAGCGTCCATAGATACCACAAGGGAGTGTTAAATTGTCACGCTTGATAGGTAATCCAACTTCACCAGCTTCAACTCTTCCATGAGGATGTTTCTTTAATACCGTTGTAGTAAGAATATTTTCTAATACAGTACTTGAGAATCCCGTTGTATAAGAGTTTACAAGGAAGAATAGAGGTTCATCATCCAAAATTTCTAAACAAGCTTCAACAAGTTCAGTAATTTGATCTTCAAGTTTCCACATTTCACCATTTGGACCTCTTCCGTATGAAGGAGGATCCATCAAAATTCCATGATATGTATGACCACGTCGTTTTTCACGTTGTACAAACTTTAGTACATCATCAACAATGAAACGAATTGTATTGTTTTCCAAATGACATAGTTGCATGTTTTCTTTAGCCCATTGAACCATTCCTTTAGATGCATCGACATGAATAACCTCGGTTGCTCCAGCACTACTACAAGCCATAGTTGCACCACCTGTATAGGCAAAGAGGTTTAAAACTCGAATTTCACGGTTTGCCTGTCTAATAGCTTCTTGCATCCAATCCCAGTTAACTGCTTGTTCAGGAAATAAACCAGTATGTTTAAAGCCAGTAGGGGAAACTTTAAATGTTAGTTCTCTGTAGTCGATTGTCCAAGTTTCAGGTAAATCTTTTTTGTAATCCCATTGACCGCCACCTTTGTTAGAGCGGTGATAAATTGCATGGGTATTTTGCCATAAAGAACTACTTGTATCTGCATTCCATACAGCTTGCGGATCAGGTCTTCTCAATATGATATCTTTCCATCGTTCAAGCTTTTCACCATTGCCTGCATCGATGCATTCATAATCTTTCCAATTTGTTGCACATTTTTTCATCGTGAACCTCCATAAACTATGCTAGAATTATATCATTAAAAACCTTTTTGAGATAGATGGAGGATGAAAAGTATGATACGTCAATGTTTTGAAAAAGATCGTGGTTATGTGATGGAATATTTAAATAAGGACCGCGTTTTAAATTTATTCTTTGTAGGCGATATAGATAACTATGGATTTGAACATGATTTCCAAAAGATATTTATTGATGAAGAAGATGGAAGAATTAAAGCTGTTTATCTCATTTATCATGATAATCTCTTGATGTGTAGTTACACTAAGGAAATCGATGAAGAATTTGTACATAATACAATTAAGGAATATAAAATTGTAAATGTGAATGGTGAACAAGCTTGTGTGGATACTATTGATTTAACTGGAATGAAAAATGATGATTGTTATTTCTGTAAAATGGTCAAAAAACCTGAAGTTTCAAATGAGGCAATTGAAATCGCAAAAGTAGAAGATGTTGAAGAAATAAAAGAAGTCATAAGGATTGTATTTGACCAAGATTCTCCAGGAATGAAAAAGAGTATAGAAGATAAGACAGGGAGAACATATTTCCTTAAAAAAGAAGGGAAAATTGTTGCGGTAGCTTCTAGTACTGCAGAAACTAAAGGACTTGCGATGATTGTTGGAGTAGCAACATTACCTGAATATCGTGGACTTGGTTATGCAAGTGAGATTATGAAGAAATTATGTATGGACTTACTAAGTGAAGACAAAGTCCCTTGTTTGTTTTATAATAATCCAGCGGCAGGTCGAATTTATCATCGTATCGGATTCGAAGATATTGGACGTTGGGCATTAAGAAGGAATAAAGCAGAATGAATTTATTAGACGGTTTAAATCCAAATCAAAAAGAAGCAGTATTATCTACAGATCAATATTTGCGTGTTATTGCCGGTGCTGGAAGTGGTAAGACACGTGTTTTAACGACGCGTATTGCGAATCTTGTGTTAGAAAGAAATGTATATCCAAGTAAAATTCTTGCGATTACATTTACAAATAAAGCAGCCAATGAGATGAAAGAACGTATAAAGAAAATTCTTGGTGATCCAAGTGGTGCGGTATGGATTAGTACGATTCACTCACTATGTGTAAGAATTTTACGTGAAGATATTCAATCAATGGGTATGCCTAGAAATTTTACAGTTATGGACCAAGATGATCAAAAAACGATTTTGAAAGAAGCTTACAAGGAACATGGTATCGATAAGTCAGCGATTTCTTTTGGTTCAATGTTAGATTATATTGGAAATAACAAAGGTGCTGAAATCACGGTGGATCGTGCTTATGTACTAGCAGGAAGTTTTACTGGTGAAAAATCAAAGGCAAAAGTATATGAATATTATTGCAATCGTCAAAAAGAATTATATGCCTTAGATTTTGATGATTTATTATTAGTTACAGTAAAGATGTTTAAGATGTTCTCAGAAATTCGTGCAAAATGGGCGAAACGATTTAATTATATTCATGTAGATGAGTTCCAAGATATTGATAAAGTACAATATGAATTAATAGCACAACTTGCGGGAACAGAGAATTCAATCTGTGTTGTTGGAGATCCTGACCAAACAATTTATACTTGGCGTGGTGCAGACGTGAATATTATCATGAATTTTGAAAAAGATTATCAACCATGTCGAACAATTATCTTGAATGAAAACTATCGTTCAACTGAGAATATTTTGAATGGCGCAAATAGTTTAATCAAATGTAATAAGAATCGTATTGATAAAGATTTATATACAAATCGTAAAGATCCAGAAAAGATTTCTCACTATATAAGTGCTGGTGAAGAATATGAAGCATCTTGGATTGCGAATAAAATAAGTGAAGGTCATCGTGCTGGTAAACGTTATCGCGATTTCGCAATACTTTACCGTAGTAACTATTTATCGCGAGCAATAGAAAAAGGTTTATTGGATGAACATGTTCCGTATATTATTTATGGTGGTGTGAAGTTCTATGAAAGAGCTGAAATTAAAGATGCATTATGCTACTTGAGAATGATATCAGGGAATGATGATTTAGCTCTTCAACGGGTTATTAATAAACCAAAACGTGGTTTAGGTAATAAAACAATGGATACTATTTTTGAAAGAGCTAGAGAAAAGAATTGTTCAATGTATGAAGTACTTCGTGATGAAGAATTATTTAGTGGTAAAGCACAAGCAACAATTTCTTCATTTGTGACAATGATAGAGCGTTGGAAAAATATGGTTTCGCAAAAAGCTGTTTTTGAATTATTAGAAATGGTGATTGATGAGAGCGGCTATCGCAGAATGCTAGAAGATGATAAAGAAACAGAGCGTTTAGAAAACTTAAAAGAATTAATTAATGATGTTCAATCATTCACAATTAATTATCCTGAGAGTACATTGGATGAATATTTACAACTTGTCTCACTTTATGGTGATAAAGATGAATCATTAGATGGAGATTATGTTCAATTAATGACAGTCCATGCAGCAAAAGGATTAGAATTCGATACTGTTTTTGTTTGTGGATTATCTGATGGTATTTTTCCAAATGAACGGGCAATGGCAGAAGGAAATCGTGGTGTTGAAGAAGAACGAAGACTTGCCTATGTGGCGTTTACACGTGCTCGCAATAAGTTATATTTAACAGAATCAAGTGGTTTTAGTTATATTCTTTCTAAAGCCCGCGTTCGTTCACGATTTATTGATGAAGTGGAAGAAGATTATGTTGAACACTTAGGAGCAACGTTTGATTATGGGAAACCAAAAGATTTCGTTGTTACAGAAAATAGTCCAATTAATAAACCGGTACCACAAATGATGCCAAAATCTACTGAACCAGCAACGCGTTGGAAAAAAGGTGAACAAGTTACCCATGGTAAATTTGGTGACGGTATCGTATTAAAATTTGAAGGTGGTTTCCTAGAAATAGCCTTTCCTTATCCTCATGGTGTGAAGAAAATCATGGCAACACATCCGTCCATAAAAAAGAAAGTGGCGTAAAATAAAAGGCTAAGCGATGAAGAAAGTAATCTTTTTAGTAGGTGCATTATTTGTGATGGTTAGCTGTTCAAGTAATAGAGTTAAGTCACCAGAAGATGTTTATAAAAAATTAAAAGATGCTGGATATAACATGATTTATTCATATCGATTAAACAGTGATAGGAACTATGATGAAGAAGGTAATTGCTTTGATCATTCTAAGAGTAAGATAGCTTGTGATACGGATATTCTATTTGAGGATGAAAAACCACAAATTGGATTATCTATTGAAAGTAAGGATGAAGAATTACAATTTTCTTATTCAGCATTTAATAGTGTTGGAATAATGGGCATTTCTTATGAAAAAAATGGAAATGCAATTTCTTATTTTATGGATAAGAAAAATAATCATGAAATGATTACATTAGTTGAAGAAAGTAAATCATGTAGTATCGTTAATAAAAATGAAAATGATATAGTTAAAAAGCTCAATGTTTGTAATGATGATAAAAAAGAAACTATTGAGAGGTTAGAATCTTCAATGAATAAATCATTAAAAGCACTCGGGTTAACTAAAGATGAATTGTATATGTTCATGAAATGGTATGAAGAAACATATATAATGACAAACTTTAATAATGCAAAGCTAAAAAGTAATTCAGTAAACTTAACAGCAAGCGAAGTGCAAAATATAATTGAAAGCTTAGATTTTGTTATTGTTAGAGAAACAAATAGCGTTAAACTTGAAAAGGATATTGAAAGTATTCTTGTAGAAGGATTTGATGAAGATATGATTCAAATTCAATACCGTACTGCAAAAGAATCAAGTGTATATGTAACATATCGTTTAGATAGCAATGAATTATATGGATATAGTGGTCATTGTATATTTGACTTATATGCTGAAAAGGATTTAGGGAAAAGTAATTGTAACAAAGAAGATATCATGTCAATAAGAGTGGCATGTGATGAGTTCTATGAGAGTTTAAGAAGAATGAAAATTAATTTCCTTGAACTTGTGAATTGGAGCAAAAATAACACTATTGATTAAAAAATGGATTTCTCAATTAAATGAGGAATCCATTTTTGCATAATTTAGAAGTTACTTTCAGAGAAAGGACGTATTACAATGTCGTGCATAACACCATCATCTGGAAGTTCAATACAATCTACAATCGTTCTTGCGACTGTTTCGGGTTTCATATAAGTGTGATTAGGCACAGCTCTAAAACCAGTATCAATGCCACCAGGATAAACGCTTGTAACTTTGATATGGTCTTGTCTAGCTTCTTTTACTAGGGTTTTGCTGATAGCCTCCATTGCATCTTTGCTTGCAGTATAACCAGCCATTGTTTCATTGTTAAATAAGCAACATGAACTAAGAATATTTAAAATATGACCAGTTCCTTTTTCTTTCATCCCAGCATAGAATGCTTGAATAAGTTGTAAGTGACTAACACAATTGAGCTGTAGCATGTTTCTTAAGTCATCAATGCTTAATTCAGCAACAGGAGATTTTTTATAATTTGCCCCTGCATTATTGATGAGAATATCTGGATTAAACCCTTTGTTTTTGATGGTTTGTGTGAAATTATTGATTTTTTCATCGCTTAACATATCAAAACATTCGGCATAAATTACAAGGTTTTGTGGTAATTCAGCAAGTAAATTCTTCATTTTTTCCTCACTTCTACCACATAATATGAGTTCATAGCCATTTCTTTGCTTAAATTCATGGACAAGTGCTTTACCTAAACCATCGGTAGCACCGGTAATACATACGATTTTTTTAGTCATATTGGTTCCTCCTAAATCTATTATAATTAACATAGGCAAGAGTTGCAATTAACCTATAAGATAAGGTGTGTTTATGTTATAATAATGAAGGTTTTGGAGGCGTATTATGAAAGAAAGAATAGAAGAACTAAGAAATCTTTTAAATCGATATAATTATGAATATCATGTACTTGATCAGCCTACTGTAACTGATGCAGAATATGACCAATACATGCGAGAATTAACGAGTTTAGAAAAACAATATCCGGAGTATAGTGATCCATTATCACCGACCCAACGAATTGGTGGTACCGTTTTGGATGAGTTTACTAAGATTACACATAAACGAAAAATGATGTCTTTAGGTAATGTATTCAATGAAGACGAACTTAAAGCATGGGCGAAACGAATTGAAGATGAAATCGGTAAAGTAGAATATTGTGCTGAGTGTAAGATTGATGGACTTGCGATGTCAATTGAATATCAAAACGGTCAGTTTATTCAAGCTGTTACACGTGGTGATGGCGAAGTTGGTGAAGATGTTACATTTAATGTAAAAACAATCAAATCCATTCCAATGACAATTGACTACAAAGATGAAATTGAAATTCGTGGTGAAGTGTTTATGCCAAAAGCTAGTTTTGAAGCATTAAATGAAGTTAAGCGTGAAAAGGGTGAACAAGAATTTGCGAATCCTCGTAATGCAGCAGCAGGGTCAATTCGTCAATTAGATTCAAAAATAGCGGCTTCTAGAAAACTAGATGCATTTTGGTATCATGTCCCAGATGGTGAAACATATGGTATTAAAACCCATTATGATTCACTTATGTGGATTAAAAAGCTTGGATTTAAAGTGAATGAAAATACAACACTTTTTAGTAATATTGATGATGTTTGGGAATTCATCGAAAAAATGACAATTGAAAGAAATAACCTTCCCTATGAGATTGATGGAATCGTTGTTAAAGTGAATAGTTTTGATGCTCAAGATCAATTAGGGTTTACAGTAAAAGTTCCAAAGTGGGCAATTGCTTATAAATTTCCAGCAGAAGAAGTAGTAACTACGTTAGAAGATATCTTTATTACAGTTGGGCGTACGGGAAAAGCAACACCTAATGCCAAATTAACACCTGTTCGTTTAGCAGGGTCAACAGTAAGTGCCGCAACACTCCATAATGAAGATATGATCAATCAAAAAGATGTACGGATAGGCGATACAGTTGTGGTACGCAAAGCTGGAGATATTATTCCAGAAGTAGTACGAAGCATAGTAGAAAAACGTGATGGTAGTCAACTACCATATCATTTCCCAACGGTTTGTCCAGATTGTGGTATGCCACTCCATCGTTTTGAAGATGAAGCAGCTCATTATTGTGTAAATAGTGATTGTCCAGCACGCGTGGTAAATTCAATTGCCCATTTTGCTTCAAGAGATGCGATGAACATTGATGGACTGGGAGAAAAGAAAGTTGAACAATTTCACAAAGTGGGTTGGTTAAATAAAGTAAATGATATATTTAAACTTAAAGATTATCGTGAAGAAATTCTTGAGATGGATAAGTTTGGTGAGAAATCGTATGAGAATCTCGTTGAAGCTATTGAGACTTGTAAAGATAAGGGACTTGATAAATTATTATTTGGACTCGGTATTCGGCAAGTTGGCTCAAAAGCAGCACGTATTCTTGCAGCTCATTTTAAAACAATGGATAACTTAATGAAAGCAACTTGTGAAGAACTACAAACCATTGATGATATTGGTGGAATTACGGCAGATGCAATTGTAACTTATTTCAAAGATGAGTCAAATCAACAATTAATTCAAAGCTTAAAAGACGCGAATGTGAAAATGGAATATCAAATGGAAGAAAGAGTAGAATCATTCTTCTCTGGAAAGACAGTTGTATTAACAGGATCACTTCAACAATATAGTCGTGGAGAAGCACAAGCATTACTTGAAAAAATGGGTGCAACAGTAACTGGTAGTGTATCTAAGAAAACAGACTTAGTCATCTATGGCGAAGAAGCTGGTTCTAAATTAGAAAAAGCAAGTACATTGGGCGTGCAAACAATGACAGAAGAAGAATTTATGCACGAGTTAGAAAAGAATGAGGGATAAAAATATGGCTGAAGCTAAAGATAAAGAATATATTCGCCATCTTGCACATCAATGTATGTTTGATTGTAATGATGATGAGTTAAGTTTAATTGAAGAAGAATTCGTAACATTGGAAAAACAAATGGAACTTCTTAATCAAGTAAATACAGAGGGTGTAGAACCAATGGTATATCCATTCGAAATGGAAACATCTTATTTGCGTGAAGATGAAGTTGTGAATGTAATTTCACAAGAAGATGCGATATTAAATGTATCTAAATCAAGAGAAGGACATGTACTAGTCCCTAAGGTGGTAAAATAATGATTCAAGAAATGAGAAAAGAATTTATGAATGCAGAGAAAAATGTATTGGCTGCATGTGAAAAAGCAAGAGAAGTTCAACCTAAATTAAATGCGGTTGTGACTTTTATTGATCCAACTGAAGAGTTGAGTCATCTAGAAGAACACAAAGATGGGTTAATGGCAGGAGTACCTATTGTATTAAAAGATAATGTTTGTACAAAAGGAATTCGTACAACAGCATCAAGTAAGATTTTAGATAACTATATTCCTGTATATGATGCATTCATTGTTGAAAAACTAAGAAATGCAGGGGCAATTACGATTGCGAAAGCATCCCTTGATGAACTAGCAATGGGTGGAACAAATACAACTGCATATACAGGTCCAGTGCATAACCCTTGGGATATTACACGTATGTCTGGAGGAAGTTCTGGAGGTAGTGCAGTCTTGGTTGCAAGTGGCGTAGTTCCTTTTGCGATTGGCTCTGACACAGGCGATTCAGTGCGTAAACCAGCCTCTTATTGTGGAATTATTGGTGTAAAACCAACGTATGGTAGAATTTCTCGTTATGGTATTATTCCTTATTCTTCAAGTCTTGATCATGTCGGATACTTTACACGCAATGTTGAAGATGCTTGTATTGGTTTAGAAGTTCTTGCAGGAAGAGATGACCGTGATATGACAACAAGCACAAAAGAAGTACCAGCATTTTCAAAACTGCTGAATTCATCACTTGAAGGTAAAAAAATTGGTGTTATCAAAAATGTTATTGATTCAATCAAAAATCAAGAAACAGTTCAAATATTTAATGAATGTATTGAAAAATGTAAAGCACAAGGTGCAGAAATAATTGATATAACGTTTGACAATAATTTAATGCGTGCAATTCTTCCAACGTATTACATGATTGCGAATTGTGAAGCAACTGCAAATCATTCTAATCTTGATGGTATACGCTTTGGTGTACAAGAACCAGGTGAAAGTACCGAAGAAGTTATGATTCAATCAAGAACAGAGGGGTTTGGTATTCAAGTACGCAAACGTTTTATTACGGGAAGTTATGGTTTATTTGTAGAAAATCAAGAAAAATTGTTTAGAAAAGCACAACGTGTACGTCGCTTAATTGTGGATGAAATGAAAAATGCACTTGCGACTGTAGATTGTTTAATTGCACCAGCTAGTTCTTCAATTGCACCAAAACTTGAGGGTGAACAAATGGATGAACTATCAGAAGATTATCTGATTGCGGAAAATCATATGGTAATGGGTAACTTCTCAGGATACCCAAGTATGACGTTACCAATGGGCTTTTCAGACGGATGTCCGCTTGGTGTTAATATTACATGCAGGGCATTTGAAGAAGAAACAATGTTTAACATAGCGGCTGGTATTGAAAAATGCACAGGTCTTAAAGATATTATAGCGGAGGTGAAATAATGGAATACGATGTAGTCATAGGAATTGAAATCCATTGCGAATTGAAAACGAAATCAAAAATGTTTTCAAGTTCACCAACATCTTTTGGACAAATGGCAAATAGTTGTGTGAATGAAATTGATTTAGGTCATCCTGGTACAATGCCTTGTGTTAATAAAGGCGCTATTGAACAAGCAGTTAAAGCCTGTACAGCACTTCATTTAGAAATTGATCCAGTATTAAAATTTGATCGCAAAAATTATTATTATTCAGATTTACCTAAGGGATTTCAAATTACGCAACAATTTTATCCAATTGGTAAAAATGGATATATTGAAATAGAAACATCAAAAGGCAAAAAGAAAGTGCGTATCAATCGCATCCATATGGAAGAAGATACTGCAAAGCAATTTCACTTAAATGATGGTACACTTATTGACTTCAACCGTGCAGGAACACCATTGATTGAAATCGTATCGGAACCAGATATGACCAACGGTGAAGAAGCAGCGGCTTATGTTGAAGCACTGCGTCAAACGCTATACTATTTAGGTGTATCCGATGTAAAGATGGAAGAAGGTTCAATGCGTTGTGATGTTAATATTTCACTCATGCCTAAAGGTGCAACAGAGTATGGGGTAAAGAATGAAATTAAAAACTTAAATTCAATTAGCAATGTACAAAAAGCAATTGATTTTGAGATAACTCGTCAAAGTGAAATTCTTGATGCGGGAGGAATTATTGAACAAGCAACTCGTCGTTTTGATGAAGCAACTAAATCAACAATTTTGATGCGTCTAAAAGAAGGGAATGTAGACTATAAATTCTTCCCAGAACCTAATATTGTGCCAATTCGCTTAGATGATGCATGGATTAAACAAATTCAAGATAGTTTACCAGAACTTCCAGAAGCTAGAAGAAATCGCTATGCTACGGAATATGGATTAAGCGCATATGATATTAATGTGTTAATCGCAAATAAAGAATTGTCAGAATTTTATGAAGAAATCATGAAAACATGCAAGAATGCAAAACTTGCATGTAACTGGACAATTACTGAACTGCAAGCATGGTTGAGTAAAAATAATACATCTTTACAAGAATGTAAAGCTAAACCACAAGATATTGCGGAAATGGTGAACATGATTGAAAACGGTACCATATCTGGCAAGCAAGCAAAAGAAGTATTTGAAGATGTTATGAAAGGTTCTTCTCCAAGTAAAATTGTTGAAGAAAAAGGATTAAAACAAGTTAGTGATACATCACTAATTGAGGCTTTAATAAAGGAAACTTTAGATGAACAACCACAATCAATAGAAGATTATCGTAATGGTAAAGATCGTGCAGTTGGCTTCTTAGTAGGGCAAGTTATGAAAAAGTCAAAAGGACAAGCAAATCCAGCAATGACCAATCAGATGATTGTCGAAGAATTGAATAAACGCATAAAATAGTAGCAAAAGACTCAAATTTTTTGTACAATATCCATGTTAGGGAGTGAAGAAATGACTCAGAAAAAGAAAACAGTTAAAAAAAGTAAACGTAAATTAGATCGTACAAGTAAGATTATTCTTATTGGTAGCGCGATTATTATCGTTCCATTCTTAATATTCGGATTTATTTTATTATCAGCAACATTTAATACTGGAAAACCAATTTTTGGTGATCGCTTTAAAGGTGATTTAGATCCAGCGATTACGAACGCTAATATGTCCGATATTTCCGCTAAAATTAAATCTGAAAGCGGCGTTGAAAAAGTTGATGTAGAACTTGCATCAGCAACATTACGTGTCTATGTGGATATTTCCGATTCTGCAAGTAAAGAAGATGCGACAAAGATTGCGAATGCAGCCTACGATGCGGTAACGAGTGTGTTACCAGCAGGAACATATTTTACATTACGTGATAACATGAAAATGTATGATTTAGAAATTCATGTTTATAACCTAAGTAAAGATCGCGATTCAGATAATTTTGTCTATGTGATTGAAAACAAGTCATCAACAATGACTGAACCACGTATTCAAGTAGTATCTGATCCACTGGATGCTGAACTAGCTCAACAATTAAGAGATGATGTAGAAAATCGTAAGAATCCTACACCTACTCCAGATGATGACGAAATGACAGTTGGTGGTGCAGAAGATGGTAATGAAGCGCAACCAGATGCTGGAACTGAAGATCAACCAAAAGAATAAAGGAGCTATGCTCCTTTTCTT
This sequence comes from uncultured Erysipelotrichaceae bacterium, assembly GCA_964386325.1. Classification (GTDB taxonomy): domain Bacteria; phylum Bacillota_I; class Bacilli_A; order Erysipelotrichales; family Erysipelotrichaceae; genus Anaerorhabdus. The sequence goes on from CAYLQY010000010.1 coordinate 102,939, forward strand.
ATAGAAAGAGGTGAATGAAATGAAGTTTAAACATTTTATTTGGGATTTTGATGGTACATTGTTGAATACCTATCCAGCAATGGTTAAAGCTTTTTATAAAACATGTATTGATAATGATATTCCTGCAGATGAAAATACAATTCTAGAGTATATGAAAATATCTGTACAAACAGTAATTGATTTCTATAATAAAAGATTCTCATTTCCGCCATCCTTCTTAGATGAGTTTCAAAAAAATCGTGAAATTCTAGAAAAGCAAGTTGTTGAACCTTATGTGGATACACAAATCATATTAGAGGAAATAGTTGATAGTGGTAACTTTAACTATGTTGTTACTCATCGTGGTACATCTACATTAGAATTGTTACGAAAATATGACTTAGAAAAGTATTTTCGCGAAATCGTAATTAAAGAAAAAGGATTTGCCCGCAAGCCAAATCCCCAAAGTATTAACTACTTAAAAGAAAAATATGAAATGAATAATGATGAAGCGGTCATGATTGGTGATCGTATCCTAGATATTGAAGCAGGAAGGAATGCAGATATTCATACATGTTTCTATGATGAATTTAAAACAGAAAAAGAATTGGGTGCAGATGTTACAATATCACGACTAAGTGAAATTGCACTCTATTTAAAAAGGGATTACTAATGAAGAAAAATGATCAGTTTAGTGGTAAATGTATTGGCTATAATGTCGAAGGTTTAGGAATCGTCAAACATGAAGGTTTCGTTTTCTTTGTAAAAAATATGATAAAGGATGAAGAAGGAGAGATCGTAGTTACTTCATTAAAGAAGAATTATGGTTTTGGCCGTTGTTTGAAACTTACCAGAGTAAGCGAACATCGAGTTGAACCGACTTGTTCAATTTATAAACATTGCGGGGGTTGCCAATTACAACATATGAATCGTATTGAACAAAGAAACTTTAAATATCAAAAAGTAGTGGATTGTTTCAAATCAATTGCACATATAGAACCAAAAATACATGATGTATTAGATATGGAACAACCCTATCGCTATCGCAATAAAGTACAAGTGCCTGTTCAAATTGAAAATAATGAAGTTAAGATGGGATTTTATCGTAACCATACAAATGAAATAGTTGAGTTTGATGATTGTTTGGTACAAACAGAAACATCGAATAAAATAGTACAAGCAATGAAACGATATCTAAAAGAGTTAAACTGCGGTGATAACTTTAAACATGTATTGATAAAACATGCACATAGAACAAATGAAATCATGATTGTATTCATTGTGAAGAAGTATCCATTCAGTCATTGTGATGAATTAAAGAATAAATTGATGACTGAATTCCCGTCAATTAAAAGCATTCTTGTGAATATTAATAAACGGAATGACAATGTCATACTTACAAATGAAGAAGTAGCATTAACTGAAAATAAATTGATACAAGAAAAATTACATGATTTTTATTTCAATATTTCAAGTAAATCATTTTATCAAATAAATCCTGATCAAACACAAGTGCTTTATGATAAGGCTATTGAATACGCCCAACTAACACAAGAAGATACAGTTGTTGATTTATATTGTGGAACGGGAACGATTGGTTTATTTGCATCAACTCATGTCAAGAAAGTGATAGGTATTGAAGTGGTTGAAGCAGCGATTGAGGATGCGAAAGTGAATGCAGACATCAATCATATAAAGAATATTGAATTTATTTGTGCTGATGCAAAAGAAGGTGCAAAAGAAATTCTTAGAAGAAAAGAAAAGATTGATGTAGTTATTGTGGATCCACCAAGAAAAGGTTGTGATGAAGAAATACTTCAATCAATTGTAGAAATGAATCCAAAACGAATTGTTTATGTATCTTGCGATCCTTCAACACTAGCAAGAGATTGTGCTTTTTTATCCAAACTAAATTATTGTGTTGAGGAAGTTCAACCCGTTGATATGTTTCCTTTAACCCACCATGTAGAAAATGTAACTCTATTAAACAAAAGAGAAAATTAATTTCTAGAGAAT
>CAYLQY010000011.1:0-96124 GCA_964386325.1 uncultured Erysipelotrichaceae bacterium
GATGCCCTTATAGGGCGAAAATAAAACCACACGTTTTACGTGTGGATAGTTACTTTGTGCGATTATTTTCTATTGCGCCAATAAAGATTTGACATAGATAAACTAATTCACTCAATGGTATTTTGATACCGAATTGATTTTCTATATCTTCGACATTCTTCTCTACTATTTTTAATACATCACCATTGTTTCTTACGAATTCATTTACTTTCTTGTAACTTGCAGGCTGATTGCGAATAATCCTCTCAACAACGAAAGCCATGTGGACAATGTACTTAACCATCAAGATATCATCATAAATAATTTCTAAGTCATTAATAATTCCATCGAAAGAGTCTTTTGCAAGATGCATAACTTTATCAGGGTTTAGGAAAGAAAGAGATTTAATTAAGATTTCATTGCGGATTAAGTCAAGAATATCTAAATTGTTCATATCGATGGATTCATCTAAAATAGAATTATTGAAATCCTTGAAATCTTCGATGAGAGTTGATTTATCCTCGAGTTTTTTAAGGATTTGTGGAATTGTATGAATACTTGTGTTTTCTACATAAACAGCACGGGTACAATGCTCATTAATACAATTCATAATTTCATCAGATAAACGTTCATCTGTGAGTACAAGAATTCCCACAGTACTTTCCATTTTATTCAATAATTGGATAAGTTCATTTTTCTTTTTCACAAAATTATACAAGCCAATATCAATACTATAGTGTTTTACAGGAGTTTTTAGTGAATCAATGAAAAGAGAATAGTTCTTTGTTGTACTAGGATTTGAGAAAATTAATAATAGTGGTATTTCATGATTTTCAGCAATGCAATTTGCTAATGAAATGTATTCGCTTAAAAAATATTTTTCTTGTTCAGGTAGTTCGACATTGTAAGTTGTGTTTAATAAATTCTCGACAGTATCAAGTGTTTTTATAATGGATTGATTTAGTTTTAAATTGTTTATTTTATAATACTGATAACTTAATTTCTTTAAGCTTTCGATTACTTCACTAATGTGGGTTAATAATCCTGAATACAATGGATCGTTTTTTGTGAATGGCTCATTACTAAGTGTTTCATTCAATAAATAGTAATAATCACGTGTAGATGATGCGGTCAAAGTAGTAATAGGTGTATTCAGTGCTTTCTTAATATTCAAACTACACAATTCATAAATTGTAGTAATTTCACTTTTAAGAGCTTCATTTGAATCGACGAGTGCGATTTGATCTTTAGATACATAAAGCAATTGGCTGAAAATCATTTTTCTATATGGACTATTTACATGGGGTGTAATTGCGAAGTAATTTTTATTGAGTAATGAATAAATGTTGCTTAATTCATCAATGTGATTGTTTACATTGGCGATATGAATAAGTAAATCGTCACTCAGGTCATCGAAGGTAATTTCAAGTGGTGATTTATTGTGGTTAAGTAATGCGGTTGCGATAGCAATTTTCATTTCGCGTTTTAATTCGAAAATATTTTCTTTGTAGATTGACATGATAAAACAGTTTAATACATTCTTTGTTATTTGAATTGTACGATTAATGTTGTCAGCTTCTTTTTGTAGAATATCAAGAGCAAGACACATTCTTTCTTTAATGGTTCTTTGTTCGAAAGTAGGTATTTTAATAATCAGTGGTACTAGATGTCTATACTTAAACTTCTCGGCAAAGCGACTGCTACTAGTAGCTAGGACAATACTGCAATTGTAATTCTTATACATGCTCAAATTTGATAAAAGGCGCCCTAAATAAAACTGACTCGTAGAATTTAAATTTTCAAAGTTATAGAATACAATCATTTTATTATTGCACTTTTTGTTTTGAAACCAATCATTAACAGTGATATTGATATCGATATCTTGGCAATTGAATTCAACAAAATCAGAAGAATTTCTAAATATATTTTTAGCCATGCCATATTCAAATAATCGCATGATAAGTGATTGTTTACCTGTGCCACGATCACCATAAATAATACAAGGAAGTGGATTATTGGGATAAGCGATTGCTGCTTTCATTCTTTGGATTGGAGTATATAAACTTTCGAAGGTATTGCATCCAATAACAGTTTTGAAAGGATCAATACTAGAAATGGTTTCTTCTATTTCTAGATTTATAGATTGTAGAAAATTATCTTTTGTAGGAAAAACATCAGAACAATAAAAATTAGGGTAATGATTATTTATTACTTCCTTCGAAAAGAAAAGAGAAGGTCGTCCTAATATTTTTGAAATCAAATTTTCACGACATAATTTGTTGAGCATTCTTGATACATTAGCTCGGTCAAGAAAAAGCTCGATACTAATTGTTTGTGCGTCTTGTCCAATATCAGCTAAGTTATTCTTTTTTATTTGTTTCTCGGTGTGATTATAAATGTACTCTCTTATTTCTTGTTCACGATTAGATAGCTTCATATTATTTTCCTTTCAAAACAATTCGTGCAGAATTTCGTTAATAGTTGGACGAATAGGTAGATAACTAATTGATAAATTGTGCATTGTGTGTAAAAGTTCTTGTAGTAATTGAATTAATATTACACACAAAAGCTAATTCGTGTCAAATGTTAAATATTTCACATAGTAGAGCCATATAAAAGGCTTTTTTTATGTGGTTTTAATTACACACAAATAGACTTTGTGATATTTTTGCAAATTTTGACTTAAAAAAAACGGTACTGTAACGTAGTACTCAAGAAAGGAAATCGTGGAAAAAAACTATGATCGAAATAATTGTTGTATCCCACGGAACATTATCGGAAAGCTTGGTGAAGAGTGCCGAACTTATAGCGGGGGAAGTGGATAATGTAAAAGCCTTTGGACTTCATGCAGGTGATGATATTGATAAGTTCAAGGCAATAATTGAAGAAGCAATCAAAAAAGGAACAGAGGAGTCAGATTTATTGGTTTTAACAGATTTAATGTATGGAACGCCATTTAATGTAGTTTCATCATTGATGGACAAATATAAGTTTCATCACATAACAGGAATTAACTTACCTATTTATTTGGAAATTGTAACATCACGAAAAATCATGGGAATAGACGAACTGTGCAAAACAATTAAAGAAATTGGCCCAACAAGTTTTGTCTATATAAACGAGATTATATAAAAGGCAGGAGGTGAAAATATGAAAAATGTCGTACTCGCACGAATCGATGATCGTTTAATTCATGGACAAGTTATTACAGCTTGGATTAAAACAATTAAAGCACAATCAATCTTAATTATTGATGAAGCATTAAGCAATAATATAATGATGCAAAGAATTTATAAAGCTTCAGCACCAACTAATATTGAACTTGTGATTAAAACACCTGCAGATGCAGTGGAATGGCTAAGTGAAGATAATCCGAAAGGTAATGATGTTATCATTCTTGTTAAAACTCCAGAAAGACTAGAAGAGCTAGTTGATCAAGGAATAAATATTAAAAAAATAATTCTTGGCGGTATGGGGTCTAACAATACGCGTAAACAATTTGTTAAAAATGTATTCGCAAATGATGATGAAGTTGGATGTATGAGACGATTAATTGATCATGGGGTAGAAATTGTATTTCAATTGGTACCGGATGATAAACCAATCGATTTATTAAAGATAATGAAATAATTATAAACTCATAAGGAGGGATAAAATATGAGTCTGATTCAAGCTATATTAATTAGTTTAATCTATTTCCTAGCAAGTTCAACATTGATTGGGGTAGGATTCTTCACCTTGTGTAAACCAATGGTTTCAGGATTCTTTGTAGGATTAATTTTAGGTAATCCAGTATTAGGTACACAAATTGGAGCATCAGTTAACTTAATGTATATGGGCAGCTTATCAACAGGTGGATCATTATCAAGTGATTCAACATTGGCTTGTATTGTTGCTACATCATTAGGAATTGTTGGGGGACAACCAATTGAAGCATCAATGGCTGTCGCAGTTCCATTAGGATTACTTGGTACCATGTTATGGTTTGGTCGTTTAGGCTTATCTACAATGTTTGTACCTTTAGCTGATCGTTATGCTAGAGAAGGTAAAGCAAGTAAGTTCTGGGTTGTAAACGTATTAATTCCACAAGGATTTTTATTCCTAATTTCAGCAGTTCCAGTATTTATTATCATTTATTTCGGAACTGAATTTATTCAAGGTATCTTAAATTTCTTAGGTGCAAATGTTCTTGGTGCATTGATTATTATTGGTGGTATGTTACCAGCGTTAGGGTTGGGATTAACACTTAAAACAATTTTCCAAGGTCAAGCAAAAGTATATTTCTTTATTGGTTTCTTATTAATTCAATACTTCGGTTTAAATACAATCAGCATGGCATTTATCGCACTAATAATCGCGATTCTATACATGTATGGTCAAAATAAAGATGGTGAACCAATTTCTCTAAGTTTCTCAAGTGCTGGGGATACGCCACCAACTTCTGGGTTAATCACAAAACGTGATTTGATTCAATCTTGTATCAACTGGGGATTCCATGCACAAGCATGTTACAACTATGAAAGAATGCAAGGTATTGGATTCTGTCATGCTATGGTTCCGATATTTAAAAAGTTATACAAAGAAGGCTCTCCTGAAATGGCAGAAGCGATGCAACGTCATACAGGATTCTTCAATACAGCTCCACAATTTGCTGCAATGATTCCAGGTCTTATCGCTGCTATGGAAGAAAAACGTTTCCAAGGTGCAACAGATATCGACGAAGGTGCATTAACAGCTGTTAAAACAAGTTTAATGGGTCCATTATCAGGTATTGGTGACACAGTTTGTCAAGGTATTCTTGTTCCACTTCTATTAACATTCTTCATCGGAATGGCAATGGATGGAAATATTCTTGGACCAATCTTATACTTCATTATCATTTCAGTAATTGTTGTTGCAATGTGTTACTTCTCTTATATGCTTGGATATCGTAAAGGAAGTGAAGCGATTCTAGCATTATTAGAAAGTGGTTTAATTAACAAAATTATTGATGCAGCTAAAGTAATGGGTTGCGTTGTTATTGGAGCATTGGTTGCAAGTTTCGTTAAAGTAAATTCAGGAGTTATCCTAAGTGTTAATCAAACTTCATTCAATCTTCAAACTCAATTATTTGATGTCATCGTTCCAGGTTTATTACCATTATTACTTACATTGGGATGCTACAAATTAACAGATAAAGGTGTTTCATCAACAAAAATCATGTTAATTCTCGTTGCTATCGGTGTAATTGGTGGATTAACAGGAATATTAGTTTAACTAGAGTATAGAAAAAAGGAGGAACTAGTTTATGTTAGTAACAATGAAAGAAATCCTAGACAAAGCCAAAGAAGGTCATTATGCAGTCGCAGCACCAAATGTGGACAATGAACACAATTTACGTGCATGTATTGAAGCAGCAGAAGAATTGAATTCACCAATTATTATTGGAGTACCAATTCATTCAAAACCAAATCCAGATATTTGTTATTTTGGACGCATCATGCAAGATTTAGCAATTAGAGCAAGTGTTCCAGTTGCAATTAACCTTGATCATGGTGGATCTTATGATGAATGTGTAATGGGTATCCGTGCTGGCTTTACTTCAATCATGGTTGACCGTTCTAAATTATCATTTGAAGAAAACGTTGCAGAAGTTAAAGAACTTGTAAAAGTTGCTCATGCTGTTAATGTTTCAGTAGAAGCAGAATTAGGACATGTTGGTGGCGGAGAAACTTACGCTGTTGATGGATATGAAAATTTAACAGAACCAGATCAAGCAGTAAAATATGTTGAAGAAACAGGTGTAGATTGCTTAGCTGTAGCAATTGGAACTGCACATGGATTCTATAAAGGTGAACCATTTATTCGTTTTGAACTATTAGAAGAAATCGCTAAAAAAGTTTCAGTACCTCTAGTATTACATGGTGGTTCTGGTACAGGTGATGAAAATCTTGCTAAAGCTGCAAAACTTGGAATTTGTAAAGTTAATCTATCAATTGACTTACGTCAAGCTGCTATTGATGAATTAAATGCTGCTGACTTAACAGGTTATGGATTATATGGATTCTATAAATATATCGCTAAAGGATATAAGGATAAATTATCTCACTACATTCGTATTTTAGGTAGTGAAGGAAAGGCTTGGTAACAGTATGTCAGAAAATAAGGCAATTGTTGTAACGGCAGTTAAAACGCTTGAAATTCAAGATTTAGAAATGCCAAAAATCGGGCCAAATGAAGTGTTGTATGAAGTTCATTCTTGTTCACTATGTACAGTAGAACAACGTGTATATAGCGGTGCAAAAAACTTTGGATTCCCTTTGTTAGGTGGACATGAAAATGCTGGGGTTGTTGTTGCAGTAGGTGATGATGTTCGCGAATATAAAGTAGGTGACAAAGTTATCGCTACACTTGGATATTGTGGTGAATGTGAATATTGTAAAACAGGTAAAGGCAGTAGTTGTAAGAATAGTATGAAAGCAAAGAAACGTGTTAATTTCCCTGGACCAATTATTGGTGGAGGATTAGCGAAATATCTTGCTGTACCTTCTTGGCAATTATGCAAAATTCCTGATAATGCAAACTTTGACCATTTCGCATTAACTGAACCTCTTGCTTGTTGTGTTCATAGTATTGAAAAAGCACGCGTTGAATTTGGTGATGTTGTTGTCGTTATTGGTGCAGGAATTATGGGTATGCTTCATGTTCGTTTAGCTAAACTAAGAGGGGCTTATGTCATTGTTAGTGAAGTTGATCAAGCAAGAAGATTGAAAGCTACTGAAATGGGAGCTGATGTAACAGTAGATCCATCAACTGAAGATGCTGTTGCTCGTATTAAAGAACTTACAAATAATAAGGGCGCAGATGTTGTTATTAATGCCATCGCTACTCCTAAAATCTGGCCTGATGCTATTGGAATGTTAGCTCCTTACGGTCGCTTAGTTGCTTATAGTTCTCAAGACAGTAAAGAACCAGTTGGCGTTGATATGGATAAATTACATAGTAAAGAATATGAAATTATTGGTACTGTAAGTCCAACAATGGAAAGTAATTTACGTGCAACTAAACTTATCGCATTGGGTATGGTAGATATGGAAGCTTTAATTGATTCACGTTATGAAAGTGCAGATTGTACAAAAGCATTTGATCGTGCAAGTTCTCCTAATACATATCGTTGCATCATTCATATTTAAATAATTAAAAAAGCTGTAATCTGAGGAAATCCTCACTTACAGCTTTTCTTATTAGATTTCATAATCGATACAACTTCTTGAGGCAACATAAGGCTTGATGTAGTTATCGGCAATGTTGGTGTGAAGTGGGTTAGTAGCGTAGTTATTTAAATCTTCAACAGTTTCAAATTCACTATCTAAACACATATCGACGGTAGAAGAATCTAAACCATGAATAATTAAAGTCAATTTGTGTAATCCTTTAAAATGGGGCTTTAATTTCTCAAGACAGATTTTTGCATCTGCTTTCACAGCCTCAGCTTCAGCGGCAGTGAGTGATTCTTTTAATTTCCATAATACGAGGTGTTTTATCATTTGAATATCTCCTTGTTTTTATTTTATATCAAAGAGCATATCCTTTGACAGTATTATGATAAATAAATAAACTAATAGTATCAAGGAGAAAATGTATGAAAAAAGCGAACGTATATTTTGTTAGTTGCTGTTGCTCTTCACTAAAAAGTTAGAAGAGTATTTTCGTGCAGTTTTTATGTGATATTAGAAATGAAACTACTCTACATAGAATAAGAGTAGTTTTTTAATTTTAAAGGAGATAAATTATGATAACAACATTTCTACAAGATTATTTATTAATGAGTAATTGGGAAACAATTTTATTTTTGGGGTTACTTGGTATTGGCATTGGGTTAATTTATTGGATGGATAAAAAAGAAGTTAACTTTACAAAAATCTTATTACTTTCAATGGTTATTGGAGCTGGAATTGGATTATTGGGTAATTTCATGATTAATCAAAATCCAAATGTTTCTAAGCAAGTATCGAGTTGGTATGGTTTGATTGGCTATGGATACATGGATTTATTAAAGATGATTGTATTACCACTCGTGTTTTTATCCATGGTTCGAGTCATCATTACAACAAAGAAAGATTTTAAACGGTTAGCATTAAAAACGGTAGGTGTATTAGCGATGACAACAGCGATAGCTGCAGTTGTTACAATTATCATTGCGACGTTAATTCCTTCAGCACAACTATTACCAGAGGTTGTAAACCAAGAAGGAACAATTCGCGAAGTAGGTACATTCATTACAACACTTCGCTCTATGATTCCTAACAATATCGCGGATATTTTTGTGAAAGGAAATATCTTAGCAATCATCGTTTTAGCATTCTTATTGGGTATTTCATTGAAGTCATTTGATGATAAAAAAGAAGTACAAACAGTGATTGATTTTATTGAAGCAAGTTTTAAAATAGTGCGTCAATTAGCAATCAAGATTATGGATTTTATGCCGTATGCATTAATACCATTATTAGCAAATATTTTAATCACTCAAGGGGGTTCTACACTATTTAGTGCATTGAATTTCATTGTAATTTTATACGTAGGAATTATTGTCATGTTAATCATTCATTTGATTTTAGTGAAATTAACAGGACGTTCAATTAAAGAATATATTCTAGCGGTTCGTGAACCGCTGATGCTTGCTTTTACATCACGTTCAAGTTTAGGCACACTTCCAGTGACAATTGAAGCAATGACAAATAAATTACATTTGCCTGCAGGTTTATCTGATTTGGTTGGCAGTTTTGGAGCAAATATGGGAATGAATGGATGTGCTGGTATTTATCCAACACTTGTTGTTATTGCTCTTGCGACAATGTTGCATATACCAATGGATATTTCATTCTTTGTGACATTAGTATTCGTTGTAGTATTAGGATCATTTGGTATTGCGGGAATTCCAGGTGCTGCAACAATGTCGGTAGCTGTGGTACTAACGGGTATGGGACTTGTTGAATATTATCCATTACTCGGAGTCATTTTAGCAATTGATCCAATCTTAGATATGGGACGCACAATGTTGAATGTAAATGGAACAATTGTTGCCGGTGTAGTTGTTGATCGATTAGAAAAGAACTCGAAATAAAAGAATAAAATTTGACATATTCTAAAAATAGGGTATTATGTTTAGTAACAAAACGTATAGAGGTAGCGGTGCAGAAAAGTAACTCAATGAGCTGGCAAGCGATGAAATGAGTGAAAGGCAATCACCGCCGAATAGGTTTTCTGGCAAGAAAATTCTATGGGGTTATAAGGAATACTTATGACACTCCTTCATTTGAAGTGGCGCTATTATACACCTTTACTTTATTCAAGTAAATCGTATGTGATAGAGCATACGATTTTTGTTTGTTTACAAGAAAAAGGAGAAAGAAAATGAAAAAATTATTAGGAATTTTATTAGCTGGAATGATGCTTGTAGGATGTTCAAGTACACCTGCAACACCAAGTGAAACACCGGCATCAACAACAGGAACAGAAGGAACTGCAGGAACATTTACAGTTGCGATGGAATGTAACTATGCTCCATTTAACTGGTCACAAACAGAAGCAAACGAAACAGCAGTAAAGATTACATCAGCAGATTATTGCGATGGTTATGATGTTGCGATGGCTCGTAAAATAGCAGATGCAATGGGTAAAGAACTACAAATTAAAGCAATTGCGTGGGAAGGTTTAATCACTGCATTAAATAATGGCGAAGTTGATGCAATTATCGCTGGTATGACTGCAACTCCTGAACGTGCCGAAGCAGTAGATTTTACAAATCCATATTATGAATCAGAAATGGTTATGATCGTTCGTGGTGATGATGGACTTGTAAGTGCGACATCAATTCAAGATTTCACAGGTAAGAAAGTATTAGGGCAAGTTAATACATTATATGATGAAGTTATTGATCAAATCGAAGGGGTTAATCATTTAACTCCACAAGCGACTTATCCACGTATGGTATTAGCTCTTCAACAAGGGGAAGCTGATGCATTAACGGCAGAACTTCCTGTAGCACAAGGTGTTGTTGCAGCTAACCCTGATTTAAAAATTGTAACTTTTGCGGATGGCAAAGGTTTTGAAGCAGATACAACAGTATCAATCGCTGTTAAAAAAGGAAATACAGAATTATTAAATCAAATCCAATCAGCACTTGATTCAATTACTGAAGAAGAAAGAGTTGAGATCATGAAACAAGCAACTGATCGTCAACCAGCAACTGCTGAATAATCATGGATTTTGATGCGATAATTAAGATTCTTACAAAGTATGGACCTTCGTTATGGTTGGGTGTTCAAAACACTTTACTTGTTGCGTTAGTTGGTACAATTGTAGGTTTAGTCATTGGTTTAGTGATTGGTGGATTAAAGGCAATTAAAGTAGATTCAACAGCATCTGCTTTGGCTAAGGTAGTGAAACGCATTTATGATGTTTTCGCTACAATATACATTGAAGTTTTTCGTGGGACTCCAATGATGGTTCAAGCTTTATTTATCTATTATGCATTACTTAAAATTTTCAATTGGACACCAATTGTAGCAGGTATGTTTGTTATATCTATCAATACAGGTGCATATATGTCAGAAATTATTCGTGCGGGTATTCAATCTGTCGATAAAGGACAAACTGAAGCGGCGCGCTCACTAGGGATGTCAAATATTCAAACAATGTTGCTAGTGATTTTACCACAAGCGGTTAAGAATGCATTCCCAGCGATTGGTAATGAATTTATTGTAAACATTAAAGATAGTTCGGTTTTATCGGTTATTACATTGACAGAATTGACGTTCCAAGCAAATCGTATTGCGGGTAGTGTTTATAAATTTCCAGAAACTTATTTTGTAACAGCGTGTATCTATTTGATTCTTACCGTAACAATGAGTTTTATATTACATATTATAGAAGCTCGATTATCAAATACGCGAACAAGTTACCCACATTCAGATAGCACTTCAAGTAGTGTTGTTATCTTACCTAGAAATGGAAAGAGGGTAAAATAAGATGAGCTTATTAAATATCAAAAATATACATAAAAGTTTTGGCGATTTAGAAGTTCTTAAGGGAATTGATTTTACTGTAGAAAAAAATACAGTAACTTGTTTAATTGGTGCATCAGGTAGTGGTAAATCTACATTGCTTCGTTGTATTAATTTATTAGAAACACCCGATGATGGAGAAATACTTGTCGGCGGAGAAAATATTACACATACTAAGGATGTTAATAAATATCGGGCACGCGTAGGTATGGTATTCCAACAATTTAATTTGTTTAACAATATGACAGTGCTTAAAAATTGTACGATTGCCCAAATGAAAGTTTTAGGACGTTCAAAAGATGAAGCAGAAGAAAAAGCGATGAAATACTTACGTAAGGTAGGCATGGAGAGCTTTGCGAATGCGGCGAGCACAACATTATCCGGTGGACAAAAACAACGTGTAGCGATTGCTAGAGCGTTGTGTATGGATCCTGAGATTCTATTGTTTGATGAACCTACATCAGCACTCGACCCAGAAATGGTGGGAGAAGTTTTAGAAGTAATGAAAGACTTAGCAAGAGAAGGACTAACAATGATTGTGGTAACTCATGAAATGGAATTCGCAAAAGATGTAGCGAATCATGTTGTATTCATGGATCAAGGAGTTATTGCAGAAGAAGGATCAGCTGAACAAATATTTACTAATCCAACACACGAAAGAACCAAAGCATTCTTAAATCGTATTTTAAAAAGATAAACTTAATCGTATTTAAAGATCCAGATTATAAACTGGGTCTTTTTTTATTTTCGGTAAATCATTTCATCGAAATGCCGATAAATGTTGTACTTTTAAAATCGTAACCTATAATTGAATTAAAGATAAATGGATAGAGTGAATAATACTTGAATGCACAAGCAACTTCCTAGGTGTACAGAATGTAATAATTAAAGGAGGGAAAGCAAATGGGGTTTGTAAAAGAATTAGTACCACTTGAAGGTCCAGAAAGAGAATGGTTAGATTCATTTAAATTTACGTATCATGATAATAATGTTAAATATGAAGTAATCAACAAAGATGGGAGGATTATGGCTCGTTCGTTTTGGGTTATTGATAGAGAAAAAAAGATGTTCTTAATCAATTTAGGTGGTATAGGGTGGTACGGAACAGAAGGGTTACCTAGTATCAAGGTCTTGGTAATAAATAATAAAGTCATTAGTAAAATATATACAAGGATTGAACTGCGAGGTGATAAAGAAATAGGGATAAAAGTTCGGTGGAATATTGAAACAATAGTTATCCTGAAGGAGTATCAAGGGAAAAGTAGTGAGATCATTCAGTTGATAGTTGATGCATTAATTGCAATGGGAGTGGCGATTTCTTCTAAAAATATAGCACCATCTGAGATTAAGTTTGAAAATATCGAAAAACCTAATTTTGCATTGGAGATAGATTATGAGTGATAATCTTGATTACAGAAGAGAGTGGTTTTAGAAGTATAGAGATATAATAGAAAACTAGTTAGTGTTGACTAACTGACAAAGAGAATGGTATTATTTGCAAACAACAAAAGTTACCCAACTGGGGGAGTAGTTTGCGCTAATAAGTGTGGCAAGTCAACAAACTGACCGATAGGTCTGGCTTGTCTTAAATAACGAGACTCATGTATGGATGAAATGCAAAATTATTTTTGTGTTTCACTCATATGTGGGTCTTTTATGTTGTAGGTGAAAAAGGAGGTTTCTCATGAAGGATTACACAGAAACAAGAGAAGAGTTAGTTAAGCAATTGAACTCAAATGCAACTGAAGGTCTAAATGATGAACAAGTAAAGAAAAGCTTAGAAGTACATGGATCAAACACATTAACAAAACAAAAAGCAGAATCACTATGGAAAAGATTGTGGGATGCTGCAACAGAACCAATGATTATCATGTTGATTGCGGCAGGATTAATCGCGTTAGGTGTTAATATCTTTAGAAGTGTAACAGGTGGGGAAGCAGACTTTTTGGAATGTGTCGGTATCTTCATTGCGATTTCACTGTCCGTGGTAATTAGCGTTGTTATGGAGGGGAAGAGTGCAAAGGCTTTTGAAGCTCTTTCTAAAATAAGCGATAACACTGTTATTAAAGGAATTCGAAATAACACAACGGTTTTACTAAATCAAGCTGAGCTAGTGGTAGGAGATATTTTACTCCTTAGCACAGGTGATAAAATTCCTGCAGATGGAAGATTATTAGAAAGTGTTGGATTGGCTTGTGATGAATCTGCATTAACAGGAGAAAGTCTACCTGCTAATAAAGATGCGGCAGTTGAAATTGTTGATGAAAAACTACCCTTAGCAGATCGAGCAAACATGTTATATAGTGGAACTTATATAACGAGTGGATATTGTAAAATGATTGTAACTTCAGTGGGCGATTTAACTGAATTTGGTAAGATCGCAAATGAATTAGGTAATGAAAGAAAAGAGAGTACTCCTTTACAAGAGAAACTAGCACGTTTAGGAAAAACAATTACAATCTTAGGTGTCATTGCAGCATCGATTGTATTCATATCACAAGTGATTTCTTTTGCGATGAATGATGGTTTACACATTGAAGAGGTGATGGAATCCTTTGTAACAAGTATTGTCTTGATTGTTGCGGCTGTTCCAGAAGGGTTACCAACCATTGTTGCGGTATCACTATCTATCAATATCATTAAACTATCAAAACAAAATGCACTTGTTAAGAAGATGATTGCTTCTGAAACAATTGGATGTATCAATGTTATCTGTTCTGATAAAACGGGAACACTTACTGAAAATAAAATGACAGTTCGTGCTTTCTATGATCAAGAATGGCATACTAATCCGACTGAACTATCAGGGAATTATTTTGCACATAATGTTTGTTTGAATACAACTGCAGATATTGCGGAAAATGGTGCATTCATTGGAAATCCAACAGAATGTGCATTACTACAATTTTATGAAAATTCAAAAGCACGTGTACAATCGGGAATGAATTATAAAGAAGAACGTTTAGATCATGAAATACTGCATTCGTTTCCGTTCTCATCTGAATTAAAACACATGACAACAATTTCGAAAGTTCATGGTGAAATTGTGACGTATGTAAAAGGTAGTCCTGAATGCGTTTTGAAAATGTGCAACTTAACCCAAGAGAAACGAAATGAAATAGAGAATACTATTGAAAAGTCTCAAGAACAAGCGATGCGTATTATTGCATTTGCCCATAAGTCAATAACGTCAATGAAAGATTTTGAAGAAGAGACATCGCATAAAGAACTTGAAAGTAATATGGAATTCGATGGATTTGTGGCGATTGCCGATCCATTAAGAAAAGAAGTTTTCGAAGCGGTAAACTCATGTCGTAAAGCGGGAATAGATTTAAAGATTTTAACAGGTGATAATATTGTTACTGCAACTGCAATTGCAAATGAATTACATATTCTTAATGATGAATCCATTGCGATTGAAGCGAATCAAGTCATCGAAATGAGTGATGAAGAATTATTAAATCAACTTCCTCATATTGCAGTTATTGCACGTAGTACACCAACTGTAAAAATGCGAATTGTAAAACTATTAAAAGGTTCAGGCAATGTTGTTGCGGTTACGGGTGATGGAATCAATGATGCCCCAGCATTAAAAAATGCCGATGTTGGTGTTGCGATGGGAATTTCAGGTACAGAAGTTTCTAAAGAAGCCAGTGATATTGTCTTGTTGGATGATTCATTTGCAACAATTGTTAAAGCAGTTGAATGGGGACGTAATATTTATGAGAATTTTAAACGATTCATTAGTTTCCAATTAACAGTTAATCTTGCATCTGTAATCGTTGTGTTCACATCTATTTTATTAGGGTTACCAGCACCATTTACAGCATTAGAATTATTGTGGATAAATATTATTATGGATGGTCCACCAGCGCTTACATTAGGGCTAGAACCAAATTATGAAGACTTAATGAGTCGAATACCAACAAAAAGAGATGAGAGTATTATCTCGAAAAACATGTTGATAAGAATTGTGATTACAGGTGTTTATATGTCAATTATCTTCTTGTGTCAATATGTATTCAATTTCTTGAATGTATCGCAAAGTGAAATGCCAACAGTTTTATTCACAATGTTTGTGTTGTTCCAATTGTTCAATGCATTTAACTGCCGTGAATTACATGATGGAAGCATTTTTAAAAATTTATTTAAGAATAAAATCATGTTAATTACAGTGGGTTGTACATTCTTGCTTCAAATATTCATTATTCAATATGCAGGAGCATTCTTTAGTACAGTTCCATTAGCGTTATCGATGTGGTTAAAACTAATTGGTATTGGGTCAACAGTTGTGATTTTATCTGAATTAATTAAATTTGTTTATCGAACTATTGATAAGAAGAAAAGTATCTAATAAAATGCGCTCTTATTATTGTAGAGCGCATTTTTCTATTCTTCAATTTCATCAATATATTTAATTAACTTGTCGGTGAAGCTTGCGTAATCTTTGGATTGTGCTAATTCGGTAAAACAATTTGAATTAGTCACTACTTCAATTAATCCGTCAAAAATCTGTGAGAATATTTTTCTTGTGTCACTATTTACACCAATAAGAATAACCATTTGAACTTCTTTGTTATCCCATGGAATTGGTTCTTTGAATAGTGCGACAGAGATAAAACTCTTTTTTGCATTATTTCCTAAAGAATGTGGAACAGCTACATTTTGAAATGCCGTGCTAGACATTTTTTCTCTTGCAAAGACATCTTCGATAAAAGAGTTATCCGCAAAGCCGTTATCAATTGCATTTCTACATAGTTTATCAATGATAAGATTCTTATCTTTTAAATCGATAGTTGAATAAAATAACTTTTCGTTAAATAAATCGAGTATCGTCGATTTTAACTTACGATTATTCTTTTCAATTATTAATTTGTTTATTTTATTTTGTATTTTAGTAATATCTTTTTCTGTCAAAAATGGATTGATGATGACAGAAGGCAAGTTAAAAGGTAATTCAACAGTTGAAATAATTAAGTCAGCATGCACAAAATTAGGATTGTAGTTATTGATTGACAAGGCATATTTAATATTAATTTTATCATTGAATTTTTGTGATATTTTATCTAGTGTTTTCTTATGGATACTATAATAATCAGCGTATAAAAAGAGAATAGAAATTTTGTTTTTAGACTGAACGTTATTTTCAAAATAAGATCCAATGTGAAAAGAAATAAAGGCAATTTCATCTTCTGAAAGAATAACGGAATAGCGTTCTTTAAACTGTTGCGCAATGAACACGGCGATATCATAAATCAGCGGATAGGTCGCCTTTATTTTTGCGGTAAGCGGATTCTTTGTGGAATAATTATTTTCGATGCGATTAAATAAATTTTTGACATGAATTGTGAATTTGCATATAAAGTCTTCGGAGAATGAATCTAGTAAATAACAATCTTCAACACTATGAATTAAATCGTGAGCTATATCAATGTATTTCTTTTCGATATATTGATGAATATTCGCTTCAGATACCAAAGAATAATCAATGATTGTAGTGTTGTTATCAATAATGAGGATAAGATTATACAATTCAGAATTATTCATTTCAATTTGGTATTTTGATTGTATATATTCTTTGATTTCTGTAGCGACATCAAATTGAGGGGTGTGCATTAATGAACTCAAGTCATCATCGTCAGATAGCATACAATTATTTCGAATACGATCAATCATGACTACAAGGTGCATAGCGGTATTGTTCAAAGTGTAATCATTTACGAATATATTTTTACGAGTGAATATTTCTAATAAATCTTTGCGAAAATCCCAAAAGTGATAATGAAATGTAAGTAAGCGTATTTCATTTTTTAAAACGAAATTATCATAGCTATCGGATGAAATAAGGGAACTCATTAGTTTCCTTTTTTCTTTTTCGGTTCCTAATAAGGTAACAATATTTTTATTCTTTACTATCTCTAAATGAAAAGTAGATAGTGCTTTACAAAGAGTTCTGATATCACTATTAATGGTTGATTCTGAAACGAAGATATCATCTGCGAGTTCATAGATATCTAGGCCATCCTTTTCTGATATTAATCGTTGAATAATGTAGTTCTGTCTAGTTTTTGGAGTTTCGATTTTTTGTTTATTCACGGTTTCTTTATAAATAACATATAAATCAGAATTCAAACGATAGCCTTTGTTTGTGGAATAAATCAAACATTCATTTTCAAACATGGTATTTAATTGATTCACATATTTGCGAACTTGACGGGTACTTATTTTTAAAACTTGAGAGAGTTCGTTGGATTGTACATCACGTTCAAAATTGTGCCATAAATGATCAAGCAGGATTGATATTTTGTCTTCCATGATGACTCCTTTCTATTTATTATTATGGGTTTATAGTCGATTACATTATAATCTTAGCTTGTAATCTTTTTGGTAACAAATTTAAATAGTTCCACCTACTAGGAACAATATAAGTTTGTTTCAGGAAAAAATATATTGAATAATTGGATTGTAGAAAAAGAAAGGAGATAATGATGAAGTTTAAAAATATCTTACTTGTATGTGGTACAGGGGCTTCAAGTGGTTTCATGGCTAAAAATATTCGTGTAGCTGCAAAAGAAAAAGGCTATGACATTAGTGTGAAAGCACGTGGGGATGCAGAAGTAGAAGACTTTATTGATGAGATTGATTTACTCTTAGTTGGACCTCATTTACAGTATATGTTAAATGATTTAGAGATTATTGCAAATCCATACAATGTACCTGTCAAAATTATCCCTAAAGATGCTTATGGATCTTTGGATGGTATAGCTGTATTAGAATTTATGGAAGAAATAAAATAAAGGGGAAAAATATGAAAAAAATAATGGACTGGATGACAAATAAATTTGCACCAGTGATGAATAAATTAGCACGTAACCCATGGATTGCATCTGTTCAAGAAGCAATCTTAACAGCGATGCCAGTTATCTTAATTGGATCATTCGCAACCGTATTTAATATTTTGCGAGATTTTATTCCAAGTATGCCAGATTTATCAATGGTGAGTCAATTCTCATTTGGACTACTTTCGTTATTCCTAGCGTACTTAGTTCCAGAAAAAATCATGGAAAAGAAGAAACACAAGAAAACTGCAAAACAAGCAGGGCTTGCAGGAATTGCGTTATTCTTAATGGTATGTTCACCCGTTTTTGATGAAGCTGGGAATATTGTTATTCAAGCTTGGCAGTTAGGTAATGGGGGTATGATTGCGGCTCTTGTTTCAGGAATTTTTGTTGGAGCTGTAATGAATCAATTCGCAAAGCATTCATTCTTCAAAGAAGATTCTGCTATGCCAGATTTCATTACAGTTTGGTTTGATACACTTATTCCAATTACATTGATTATTGTTGTGGGATGGATATTAGTGTTCCAAATGCAAGTGAATATGTTTGATATGATTACAAATTTATTTTCGCCGTTAATGAGTATCGGACAATCATTCTGGGGATTTGTACTTTTGAATTTTATTGGTTATGCTTTCTTATATACATTTGGTATTTCTACTTGGGTTATTTATCCAATTACTTCAGCTATCTGTATGCAAGGTTTAGCAGCTAACCAAGCAGCTATTGCGGCTGGTCTTGCGCCAGTTATGATTCACACAAGTGAAACTACAAACTTATTCTTATTAGGTGGTGGCGGTTGTACACTCGCCTTAGGGATTATGTTATTAATTGCAAAATCAAAACGTTTAAGAGTTATGGGAAAAGCGAGTATTGTTCCTTCACTCTGCAATATTAATGAACCATTAGTATTTGGGGCGCCCATCGCATTTAATCCAATTCTTATGGTTCCAATGTGGATCATTGGATTAGTAGGTCCGATGCTTACATACTGGGTATTACAATTAGGTTTGGTTCCAATTCCTGCCCAAACATTTGGTTTCTGGTACTTACCATTCCCATTTGTTGCATATGGTGTTACACAAAGTATTGCCGGCGTTATTTTCTCACTAGCAATGTTTGCGCTATCCTGGGTTATTTACTATCCGTTCTTCAAAGTATATGACAAACAATGTGTAGAGGAAGAAGCAGAAAAAGAAAAGATAGGTGGTTAAAGAATGGCTAATATTACAAATGAGGAGTTAAATAATGCCGCGATGCAAATTATATTGCATGCTGGTAATTGTCGAAATTTATTAAATGAAGCACTGTTGCTTTTGGAAGATAAAGAAAACAATGAATTAATAGATAGTAAAATGAAGGAAGCGAAAAAAGAAATAACTGAAGCGCATAAAATACAAACAAATATGATACAAACAACGATTGAGGATGATCAGTTGAATTCAACCTTATTATTTAGTCATGCGCAAGATACTTTGATGACAATTTACTCCGAATTAAATATTGCTGGGCATATCATCCGTTTATTTAAAAAAATGAATGAGAGGAATTAAAATGGAATCTAAAATTACAGGTTTTCCAAAAGATTTTTTATGGGGTGGTGCAATTGCGGCAAACCAAGCAGAAGGTGCATGGGATGTTGATGGAAAAGGACCATCTATGGCGGATATTGAGATTTTGCCTGAGCAATATTCAAGAACTTCTGTTGTTGGGTTTAAACATACAAAAGAAGAAATAGAGAATGCCTTGAAAGATGACAAAGGATTTTATCCGAGAAGAAATGCAATTGATTTCTATCACACGTATAAAGAAGATTTAAAACTAATGGCAGAGATGGGATTCAAGTGTTTTAGAACATCATTTAACTGGGCTAGAATATTTCCTACCGGTGAAGAGATGGAACCTAATAAAGCTGGTTTAAAATTCTATGATGATATGATTGATACGATGATTGAATTGGGAATAGAGCCAGTAATGACGGTTAGTCATTATGAAATGCCAATTCATTTAGTTACAAAATATAATGGATTCTTAAGTAAGAAAGTAGAAGATGCATTTGTAAAACTTTGTGAGACATTATTTAAACGATATTCAGGAAAAGTAAAGTATTGGATTTTAATAAATCAAATTAATTCCTTAGGAGGTTGGGGAGAATTCTCATCATTGGGTTTACTGGAAGGTTATACCAAAAGTGATGTCTATCAAGCTACTCATCATCAATTTGTAGCGTGTGCAAGAGCAACAAAGATTGCGCATGAAATAAACAAAGAGATGAAAATAGGAATGATGTTAGGTGATGATACTCGCTATCCAGCAACATGTAAAGCGGAAGATGTTTTTAAAACAACACAAACAAATCAAATGTCACAATATTTCTATTCAGATGTTTTATTGCGTGGAGAGTATCCAGGTTATGCTAACCGTTATTTCAATGATCATGGTATAACTATAGAAATATCAGAAGAAGACAAAAAACTCCTTAAGGAAAACACAGCGGATTATCTTTCATTTTCATACTATTTTACACGTACTTGTAGTAGTGATGAGAATGCACCAATAGATAATCCATATTTAGAAAAATCAATTTGGGGATGGGCAATTGATCCATTAGGATTTAGAAATTCTTTAAATCAATATTGGGATCGATACCAAGTGCCGATGTTTATTGCGGAAAATGGTTTGGGTGCACTTGATGAAGTTGTGGATGGAAAAGTACATGATGATTATCGTATTGCCTACCTTGAAGGAAATGTAAAAGCAATGAAAGAAGCGATTCTAGATGGTGTTCAAGTTTTTGGATATGCATCATGGGGTCCGATTGATATTATTAGTTGTTCACAAGGCGAAATGAGTAAGCGATATGGCTATATTTATGTAGATATCGATGACCGTGGAAAAGGAACAGCTAAACGTATTAAAAAAGATAGTTTCTACTGGTATAAAAAAGTAATTGAAACCAATGGTGATAATCTTTAAATAAATGAGATGGATAATAGAAAATATCCATCTTTTTTTAATGAAAATCAGTTTTTAGTAACAAAAATAAAGATGAAGAATCAATGTGCAAACTTGAAGTGAAGATGCATTTACAAGATAATTTAGATCTTTCCTCGAAATCAGAAGTTACATTATAACGACAGAGTATACAATGTAAGAATTTGCAACGAATTGTAAAACTTTACATTTTATCCTTGACTTTTAGTTTGAATCATCATAAACTAAGTTACATCGAAGAGAAAGAGTAGTACTTTGTTAGAGACTTTAGTAGAGAGCCCAGTTAGGTGAAAGTGGGAATGAGGAAGACAAACGAAACGAGCTTTTGAGATTCATCGTATGTTAGTAAGATGGATGTGAGCCTGCATTAAAGGAAAGCGATCTAGTTTTTTAATGATGACTAGATAATCAGAGTGGTACCGCGGAAATTTTTCGTCTCTATATGTTGAATATAGAGGCGTTTTTTATTTATTAGGGTTTGGAGGATAGAGATATGATTTTAAGAAAAATGCGGTGGGATGAACGACGATGTGGTTCAACCATCATGGAGTAAATAAAACAAAATAAGAAAATAAATGAGGAGAAAGAAAATGAAAAAATTAGGATTAATATGTTTAGCAATGTTCCTTTTAGTGGGATGTTCAAGTAAACCAGCACCAACACCAACAGCGTCAGCGGATCCAAATGCAACACCAGCAACAACAGAAACTGCATGGGATTCAACTTTGATTCAAGATAATATTATTTCAATTGGGGTATCACCAGATTATCCGCCTTATGAATCACTGGATACATCAAACCAAATTGTAGGATTTGATGTCGATTTTATGAATTTGATTTTAGAAACATTGAATAAAGAGGGTGGTAACTATTCTATTGAATGGGTACAAATGGATTTCTCTACAATTATCTCAGCTATCCAAATGGAACAAGTTGATTTAGGGGTTTCAGGATTCACTTATGATTCAGAACGTGATGTATTATTTTCAACACCATATACAGAAAGTGCTGCAGTTGTTGTGGTAAATCCAAATAGTGATATTAAAACACTTGAAGATTTAAATGGTAAAGTACTTGCGGCTCAATTGGGTTCAACGGGTGAAGTTGCGGCTAAGAACGTAGAAGGTGCTGAAGTAAATAGTATCGCCAATGTAAATATTATGATGGAATCATTAAAAAATAATGCGTATGATGCAGTAATCATCGATAAACCAGTTGCGGAAAACTATGTTAAGAATGCGGGGTTTGTGATGTTAGAAGAGCCAATTCAAGATGATGATACTTATATTATCGCAAAAACTGGAAACACAGTTTTAATGGATAAAATTAATAGTGTTATTGAAGAAGTTAAACAATCAGATGCTTATAAAGCATTATTAGAAAAGTGGGAACTAAACTAGAATGAATATTCAAGACATGCTTACAATTGAAAATATTGGATATTTATTAAATGGGGCGAAGATGTCTTTGTTCATTGCGCTACTTTCATTCACCTTTGGAACAATGCTTGGTGTAGTGGGTGCTGCGATGAAAATATCCAAAAACAAACTATTACAATGGATTGCGAAAATCTATGTTGATTTCATTCGTGGAACACCAATGCTACTTCAAATCTTATTCCTATATCTAGGATTTCCACTTATTTATAAAGCCATCACAGGTAGCTTTATACGTGTTAATCCATACTTTGTTGGAATCATTGCGATTAGTATCAACAGTGGTGCGTATACAACTGAATTAATTCGTGGAGGAATTCAATCTATTGATAAAGGACAATGGGAAGCGTGTCAAACCTTGGGGTTACCTTATGGGTTAACGATGCGTAAAATTATTTTGCCGCAAGCTTTCAAAAATATATTGCCTCCCCTTGTCTCAGAATTTATCGTGTTGATTAAAGATTCATGTTTAATATCATGTATTGGAGCTGTAGAACTTTTACAAAGTGCGCAAATCTTAGGGGCACGTTATTACAACTATGTTGTCTTCCTTGTTGCAGCTTCGCTCATCTATTTGGTGATGACAAGCTTTGTATCCTTCTTGGCAAATCGATTAGAAAAGAGGTTAGCGGCTCATGATTAAGGCAACGAATTTAGTTAAATCATTTGGTAAACTTCATGCATTGAACGGTGTTTCTGTTGAAATTAAAAAAGGCGAAATTGTTTGTTTAATTGGACCTAGTGGTAGTGGCAAAAGTACATTATTAAGAGCGATTAAAGGTCTTGAACAAATTGATTCAGGTGAGATAGTTATTGATGGTGAGAAGTTTGATAAAAAGAATATTGCTCAACAAAATAAAACGGGATTTGTTTTTCAACATTTCAACTTATTTCCACACTTGTCTGTACTTGATAATTTGACACTAGCACCGATTGAAATCTTGAAAATGTCAAAAGATCAAGCAGTCACTTTAGCGAAGGATTTACTTGTTAAAGTAGGTTTAGAAGATAAAATAAATGCTTTTCCAAATCAATTGTCAGGGGGACAAAAGCAACGGGTTGCTATTGCTCGTTCATTAGCGATGAATCCGGAGTTTATGTTGTTTGATGAACCAACATCAGCACTTGATCCAGAGATGGTTTGTGAAGTTTTAAAAGTTATGCAAGACCTAGCGGAACAAGGTATGAGTATGATTGTTGTTACTCA
Source organism: uncultured Erysipelotrichaceae bacterium (assembly GCA_964386325.1). Classification (GTDB taxonomy): domain Bacteria; phylum Bacillota_I; class Bacilli_A; order Erysipelotrichales; family Erysipelotrichaceae; genus Anaerorhabdus. The sequence continues at coordinate 23,501 of CAYLQY010000011.1, forward strand.
TGAAATGGGTTTTGCGAAGAAGCTTGCATCACGTATCTTATTCTTGGAAGAAGGGAAAATTGTAGAGGAGGGGTCTCCTAAAGAATTTTTCGAAAATCCCAAGACTGATCGAGCTAAAGAGTTTCTTGAGAAAATTACATATTTACAATAAAAAAACTGTGCTTTTGAAGAATTTACTTCAAGGCACAGTTTTATGTTTTAGTCGTCAATTTTCCAGGAAATTATGTCACCTGTATTGGCGTCAATTTTGATATCATATTTATTATTGTTTAAATAGATTTCAACGTCATAAACAATTCGGTTATTCTCATCATCCAGTTCGTATTTTGTGATGATTGCATTCGGTTCTTTTTCGAGGACAATTTTTTCAACGTCATCAGTGTTTAAAGAAACTGCATAATCTAAACCGTTCAAATCAACGGTTGCGCTAGTCACACCATCATATTGGGTTGCTGCCGTAGTAGCATCGGAACTTGGAGAAGGATTTTTAGTTGGCGGTGTTGTACTTGTGTTTGTTGGGGTATCTATTTTTGTTGAACAACCAACAAGTAATAAAACTGCCGAAAAGAATATCAATAATTTTTTCATACTATATCCTCCTTTCTAATGTAAGTTTAGTTGAAAATATGGACTGAAACAACAAATGTGCTCCTTATTTTGATAGGAATAACCGATTAACTAGATATGTAATGACAGTTATTAATGGATATGGGAAATAATATTTGTGATGATAATTATTGCGTAATAAACTAAAAAAATCCTATAAAGTATAGGAAAATGGCGAATTTAATTGACAAGAGAGTGCTTTATACGTATAATTACAACGTTATCAATATACCATAGACAGCAACGGCCAAGCGCTTAATCAAGTTGCCGAGGTAGAAAGATTCTTACTTATATAAAGTATACTTTCAAACCCATGCTGTCTTTACACATGGGTTTTATTTATATATGCGTATATTGGGACGTTAAAGATGGAGGTGTCGCAATGAGACAAACGGTATTAGAAGCTAAACAAGCCGTAGTTGCTGAAATTCAAGAGAAACTTAAGAGTTCTGCTTCTACAGTTGTGGTTGAGTATCGTGGGTTAAGTGTTGCAGAAGTCACTGAATTAAGACGTGAATTACGTAAAGAGAATGTAGAATTCAAAATTTACAAAAACTCAATGTCTACTCGTGCAGCGGAAGCTGAAGGGTTCAATGATCTTGTTCAACATTTAACAGGGCCAAATGCTATCGCATTCAGTAGCGAAGATGCAGTTGCGCCAAGCCGTGTTTTAGCAAAATTCGCTAAAAAACACGATGCATTAGTTCTTAAGAGCGGAGTCGTTGAAGGTAAAGTAGTAGACGTAACTGTACTTAAAGAACTATCAGTCTTACCTAACAGAGAAGGAATGCTTTCAATGTTATTAAGCTGTCTACAATCACCAGTTCGTTCATTTGCTTGCGTAGTTAAAGCTGTCGCAGATGCAAAAGAAGCAAACGGTGGTGTAGCACCTGTAGTTGAAACTACAAATGAAGAAACAGTTGAAGCTGCTGCTACAACTGTAGAAGCAACTGAAACACCAGTTGTTGAAGAAGCTGCTGCTCAAACTGAAGCAGCTGCAGAATAGTCCATAAGGAGGAATAATAAAATGGCAAAATTATCACATGAAGATATCCTAGCTTACTTAGAAGGAGCTACAATTCTTGAACTAAATGATTTAGTAAAAGCAATCGAAGAAAAATTCGGAGTTACTGCTGCTGCTCCTGTTGCTGTTGCTGCAGTTGCAGAAACAGCTGATGCTGCACCTAGTGCTGTATCTGTAGTACTTGAAGCTGCTGGAGATAGCAAAGTTGGAGTTATTAAAGTTGTTCGTGAAATCACTGGTTTAGGCTTAGTTGATGCTAAGAAATTAGTTGATGGAGCACCAAGCGCAATCAAAGAAGACATTTCTGTTGATGAAGCTGAAGAAATCAAAAAGAAACTTATGGAAGCTGGAGCTACTGTAGTAATTAAATAGTTCCATTCTTAAGTTATCATTGGTTAAATAACCGCCTAAAGAAAGGATGCGAACTATGAGTCATTACTTTACTGATAATCGCAATCTAGAAGAAAACCGGAAAGAAATTCCTTTCCGGTTTTTGGGCGTTTATTATACCTTTATTACAGACAATGGTGTATTCAGTAAATCCGAAGTGGACTTTGGTACTTGGGTTTTGCTGAAGACAATTTGTAAAGAAAACCTAGGGACAAGGATGCTTGATCTAGGTTGTGGTTATGGTGTGGTTGGTGTTGTGTGTAAAAAGCAATTTCCAGAACTTGATATTCTAAGTGTGGATGTGAATCCTAGGGCTGTTGAACTAGCGAAACTGAATGCGGAAAAGAATCAAGTTGAAATTAATGTGGATGAATCAGATTGTTACTCAAATGTAACAGGGACATTCACAAGCATCGTAACAAATCCCCCAATTAGAGCAGGGAAACAAGTAATCTATAAAATGTTTGAAGAAGCATATGATTTTCTTGATGGTAATGGTGTTTTGTGGATAGTTATCCGCAAACAGCAAGGAGCACCAAGTGCAAAGAAAAAGATTGAAGAAGTCTTTGGAAACTGTGAAATTGTGGAAAAAGAAAAAGGGTATTACATTTTGAAAGCCATCAAAAACAATTGACAGATTGACAAAATGATGGTAGTATAGTAAATTGCAAAAAAGTCTAAATTGAAAATAGGGTTAATGCGCCCTTTTAGACGTTATGAAGGTGCATTGAAAGGATGGCGTACATGGAAAAAAAGCAAACTTACCGTATTTTAGAACTAGGTAAAAAGGCAAGTCGTCGCGATTATTCAAAAGTTAGTGGTGAATTAAATTTACCAGACTTAGTTGAAATTCAAACGGCTTCATTTGACTGGTTCAAACGTGAAGGAATCAAGGAAGTATTTGATGATATTTATCCTATTTCTAACTATGGAGGAAATATTCAACTCCGTTTTGTTGGGTATGAATTTGGAGAACCTAAGTATTCTCTTAATGAGTGCAAATATCGTGAAACAAACTACGCAGCCCCTTTAAAAGGAAAAATGGAATTAGAAATGGTGGACCCAGAAACTGGGGAAGTTCTTACTAAGAATGAAGAAGTATTCTTAGGTGAGTTCCCACTAATGACTGATACTGGAACATTCATTATTAATGGTGCTGAACGTGTAATCGTATCTCAAATCGTTCGTTCTCCAGGAGCATATTTCGATATCGTTTCTGAAGATAAAACAGGACGTGACACATATCAATGTGAATTAATCCCAAGTCGTGGTACTTGGTTAGAGTTTATGTCAGACAGTAAGAAAGTGGCTCTTGGAAGAATCATCAATATGTCTGTTGACCGTAAACGTAAAATTCTATCAACCATCCTATTTAAAGCAGTTGGGTTATCTTTAGATCTTCAAAATGGTGAAGATGCATTTGATACAACTGAAATCAAAAAATTCTTGAAGGCATTAGGTCTTGAAGTTTTTGATGATGTTATTGTCGATGGAGAACCTAGAGAATTTTTAAATCTTTATATGTTACTTTATACTTCAATCTTTGGTAACTATGAAGAAGTTAAAAATACACTTGCTGCCGATAAAATTAAAACTACATATGAATCATTATTAAATATCTATGAAAATCAACGTTCTGATGAAGTTCCAACATTAGATGGATCTATCACTCTCATGAATGCGAAGTTCTTTGATCATCGCCGTTATGATTTAACCAAAGCTGGACGTTATAAACTAAATAAAAAATTAAGTATTCTTGATCGTATGGAATCAGCAATTCTTAAAGAAGATATCATTAGTGCTACTGGTGAAGTTTTATACAAAAAAGGTACATTTATTACAAAAACTGAAAGAAATGCATTGAAAGAAGAAATTGCCAAAGGTATTCACATGAAAGCAGTTCCTTTCAATCATAAATTCTCTCATCCAGATATTGAAACAGTTCCTGCAAGTTGGACTACTTCATTAGTGGGTCGTGTTCTTGCGACTGATTTAGAAGGTAAGAAAGTTAACTTTGAAAAAGGTACTGTATTAACTGCAACAGATATTAAAGAAATTGCGAAAGAATTTACAGATATAAGTATTTATACAGGTATTATTGCACAACCTGTAAAGCTTACTAAAGACAATGTAAATAGTGTACTTAACTATGGACAACGTTTCTTTGTCATTGGACGTTTAACAGAAAATGATCAAGACCTTGAAGGTAGTGAAGGATTGATGATTGAACGTTATGTTGCAGATGAAGCAATTTATCCACTTTCTACTGAAAATAGTGAAGCTGTATGTGCTATGGCTAAAGATAAACATGAAATCACTGCATGGTTAGTAGGGGCTGCTGTTCAAACAATTCAAGTTGCTCCAATGACTGATCCTGATCACGCAGTAAAAGTAATGGGTACAGATCCATTAAACAATAAGAAGACAATTACAATTTCAGATATGATGTCATTCTATAGCTATCAATTAAATATGTTAGATAGCATTGGTTCAGTTGATGATATTGACCAATTAGGAAATCGTCGTATTCGTACAGTTGGAGAATTGATTCAAAACCAATTCCGTATTGGATTATCTCGTATGGAAAGAGTTGTTAAAGAAAGAATGTCAATCGCAGAAATTTCTGGATTAACACCAAAACAACTTACAAATATTCGTCCATTAACTGCAGCGATTAAAGAGTTCTTCTCAAGTTCTCAATTATCACAATTCATGGATCAACAAAATCCACTTGCAGAACTTACAAACAAACGTCGTATCTCTGCATTAGGACCTGGTGGGTTAACACGTGAACGTGCTGGATTTGAAGTGCGTGACGTTCATAACTCTCACTATGGTCGTATCTGTCCAATTGAAACACCAGAAGGACCAAACATCGGGTTGATTTCAAACTTAACAACATATGCTCGTATTAATGAATATGGATTCATCCAAACTCCTTACCGTCTTGTTAAAGAAGGTGGAATTGTTACTGATGAAGTAGTTTACTTATCAGCGGATGAAGAAAATGACTATATTATTGCCCAAGCCAATGAAGTAGTTGATGGAACACTTCATGGTGATCAAATCGTTGCTCGTAAAGCAGGAGAAACTGTCATGGTTGATATCGAAGATATCGAATTAGCCGACGTTTCGCCAAAACAAATTGTATCAGTGGCTACTGCATGTATTCCATTCTTGGAAAACGATGATGCTTCACGTGCTCTAATGGGTGCCAACATGCAACGTCAAGCAGTACCTCTATTAAATCCTCATTCACCATATGTAGGTACAGGTATTGAACACCGTATCGCAGCTGACTCAGGTTCTGCGTGCGTATCAACTGGTGACGGTATCGTTACATATTGTGATGCACAAAAAATCGTAGTAAGTGAAAAAGATGGAGAAAAAGTTTACGAACTTCAAAAATTCCGTCGTTCAAATGCAGGTACATGTATTAACCAACGCCCAATCGTAAGAACTGGTGAAACAGTTAATCGTGGAGATATCTTAGCAGATGGTCCATCAATGCAAGATGGTGAATTAGCACTTGGTCAAAACGTTACTATCGCATTCATGACATGGCATGGTTACAACTATGAAGATGCAATCATCATGTCTGAAAGAATGGTTAAAGATGATGTTTATACATCAATCCATATTGAAGAATATGATATTGAATGTCGTGAAACAAAACTTGGACCTGAAGAAATTACACGTGATATTCCTAACGTATCTGAAAATGCATGCCGTCATTTAAACGAACGCGGTATTGTTATGGTCGGTGCGGAAGTTAAAGAAGGCGATATCCTTGTTGGTAAAGTAACACCTAAAGGACAAAGTGAAGTATCACCAGAAGAAAAATTATTATTAGCGATCTTCGGAGAAAAATCTCGTGAAGTTCGTGATAACTCATTAAAAGTTCCTCATGGTGGGGCAGGTATTGTCCATTCAGTACGTGTATTCAAACGTAGTGAAGGTCATGAACTACCTCCAGGAGTGAATGAAGTAGTTAAAATTTATATCGTTCAAAAACGTAAAATCTCTGAAGGAGATAAGATGGCAGGACGTCATGGTAACAAAGGGGTTATTTCTAAAATCCTTCCTGCTGAAGATATGCCATACTTACCAGATGGTACACCAGTTGACATCATGTTGAATCCATTCGGGGTTCCTTCACGTATGAATATTGGACAAGTATTAGAAATTCACTTAGGATTTGCAGCTAAGAAATTAGGTGTTAAATTCGCAACACCAGTATTTGATGGTATTAGTAATGAAGAACTAAAATCAATCATGGAAGAAGCTGAATGTACATCAGATGGTAAACAAGTTCTATACGATGGAAGAACTGGTGACTCATATGATGAACGTATCTCTGTTGGGGTAATGTATATGATTAAACTTGCCCACATGGTTGACGATAAGTTACATGCTCGTGCTACTGGACCATATAGTTTAGTTACACAACAACCATTAGGTGGTAAAGCACAAAATGGTGGACAAAGATTTGGAGAAATGGAAGTTTGGGCACTTGAAGCTTATGGAGCTGCACACACATTACAAGAAATCTTAACTGTTAAGTCAGATGATATTAACGGACGTACAAAAACATATGAATCAATTATCAATGGTAGGGAACTTCCAGAACCTGGTATTCCTGAATCATTCCGTGTATTAAAACATGAGTTCCAAGCTTTAGGTATCGACGTTAGAATGCTAGATGAAAACGGTTCTGAAGTAGATATCAAGAAAATGGAACAAGAAGAAATAGATGAGTCTGTTGGAATCGAAAATATGGTAGCTGATACTGAAGGATTAACAATCAAAGATGATATCGAAGAAGAAATCCCAGAAGCTGCTGAAGTAGGTTTTGATATGGACGACATAGACTAGGAGGGTGTGCATATGACAGGAATTAATAAATTTTCAGCAATTCAAGTTGGATTGGCATCTCCTGAGAGAATCTTAGAATGGTCTCATGGCGAAGTTAAAAAGCCTGAAACAATTAACTATCGTTCTCAAAAACCAGAACGTGACGGATTATTCTGTGAAAGAATTTTCGGTCCATCAAAAGACTGGGAATGTTATTGTGGTAAATATAAGAAGGTAAGATATAAAGGTGTTGTCTGCGACCGTTGTGGCGTAGAAATTACAAAATCAACAGTACGTCGTGAAAGAATGGGTCACATTCAATTAGCGGCTCCTGTTGCTCATATCTGGTACTTGCGTGGAATTCCTTCACGTATGAGTTTACTTCTTAATATCACTCCAAAACAATTAGAAGAAGTTGTATATTTCGTATCTTGGGTTGTTACTGATCCAGGGGATACAAAGTTAGACTATAAACAAGTTATTTCTGAACGTGAATATCGTGAAAGTACTGCACTTTATGGACCTGGTTCATTCAAGGCGCAAACAGGTGCGGAAGCAATTGAAACATTACTTCAACAAGTGAAGTTAGAACCAGAACATAAAATGGTACTTGCTGAACTTGAAGGTGCTACTGGCGATAAGCGTAAGAAATTAATCAAACGTTTAGAAACTATCAATGCTTTCTTAACATCAAACAATAAACCTGAATGGATGGTATTAACAGTATTACCAGTAATTCCACCAGATTTACGTCCGATGTTACAACTTGATGGTGGACGTTTCGCTACAAGTGACTTAAATGATTTATATCGTCGTGTTATTACTCGTAATAACCGTTTAAAGAAACTATTAGAGCTTGGAACTCCAGCGATTATCGTACAAAACGAAAAGCGTATGTTACAAGAAGCAGTTGACGCATTAATTGATAATGGACGTCGTAGTAAACCAATTACAGGAGCTGGAGGACGTGCATTAAAATCACTTTCTCATAGCTTAAAAGGTAAACAAGGACGTTTCCGTCAAAACTTATTAGGTAAGCGTGTTGACTATTCTGGACGTTCAGTTATCGCCGTTGGACCAGATTTAAAAATGTACCAATGTGGTATTCCACGTGAAATGGCTATTCAATTGTTTAAACCATTCGTTATTAACGAAATCGTTAATCAAGGAATTGCTGGAACACGTAAGACTGCAGAAAAATTAATTGATCGTCAAGATGCTCGTGCTTGGGACGTGGTGGAAGAAGTTATTACAAACCACCCAGTATTCCTTAACCGTGCACCAACACTTCACCGTTTAGGTATTCAAGCGTTCATGCCAAAACTTGTAGAAGGACGTGCAATTCGTCTTCATCCATTAGTATGTACAGCCTTCAATGCTGACTTCGATGGTGACCAAATGGCTGTCCATTTACCACTAAGTGAAGAAGCTCGTGCGGAAGCAGAAATCTTAATGTTAGGTTCAAACAACATCCTAGGTCCTAAAGATGGTAAACCAATCGTTACACCATCACAAGACATGGTGCTTGGTAACTTCTACCTTAACATGGAAGAAACTGCTGAAGAATTCTATAAAAAAGCAGATTTAATTGAAACAATGGGTGATGTTGAACTTGCGAAAATATGGAGATCATATGGTGATAATGAAGGTCATGTATTCAAAAACATGAACGAAGTATTAATGGCTTATGATAATAAAGTTGTTCACTTACATACACGTATTGCGATTCCAGGAAGATCATTAAACAAAGATGCATTCACTGAAACACAAAAGAATTCATATTTGATTACTACAGTAGGTAAAATTATTTTCAATAATATTTTCCCTAATGATTTCCCTTATATTAATAGAGTTACAAAAGCTACATTACAAACTACACCAGAATCTGATTTCTTACCTATGGGTTCAAATATTAAGGAAGAAATTAAAGCTCGTCCTTTAAATCCTGAGTTCAAGAAAAAAGATTTAAGTAATGTTATCGCTGAAGTATTTAATCGTTATCGTACAGAAGGTTCTTCTGATATCTTAGATAAGATTAAAGACATGGGATTCAAATATTCTACAGTTGCAGGTATGACTGTATCACTAGCTGATATTAACGTTGCACCAGATAAACAAAAATTCGTTGATGAAGGTAAACATCAATCTGCGGTTCTTCAAAACTTATTGAAACGTGGACGTTTAACTCCAGCAGAATGGGAAAGACATTTCTCTAAATTATGGGCTGATATCAAAGATGAAATCGGACGTAAAGTTATGGAAAGTCTACCTCGTATGAATCCTATCAACATGATGGCTGTATCAGGTGCCCGTGGTAACGCGTCTCACTTTACACAGCTTGCAGGTATGCGTGGATTAATGGCTCGTCCTACACAATCAAAATCTAAGAAAGAATATCAACCATCAATTATTGAGGTTCCTATCTATTCTTGTTTCCGTGAAGGATTAAACGTATCAGAATTCTTTATTTCTACCCATGGGGTGCGTAAAGGATTAACAGATACAGCCTTAAAAACTGCTGAATCAGGATACTTAACTCGTCGTCTAGTTGACGTTGCACAAGATGTAATTGTTAATGAAGAAGATTGTGGTACAGATCGTGGTTACTTAGTTGAAACAATTGTTGACCGTAAAAATAATTCTATCATTGAAGGACTTTATGATCGCTTAGTTGGACGTTATGCAAAAGATGCTATCGTTGATCCTAAGACAAAAGAAGTAATTGTTGAAGCTGAAGAATTTATTGATGAAGCACTTGCACAAAAAATTGTTGATGCAGGCGTTGAAAGAGCTTATATTCGTAACACATTTACATGTTTAAGCACAACAGGTGTTTGTCGTAAATGTTATGGACGTAATATGGCAACAGGTAAACTTGTTGAGAATGGTGAAGCTATCGGTATCATGGCTGCCCAATCTATTGGGGAACCAGGTACTCAGTTAACAATGCGTACTTTCCATACTGGAGGGGTTGCATCAGGTAATGATGGAGATATCACTCAAGGGTTACCACGTGTTGAAGAACTATTTGAAGCACGTTGTCCTAAACACGTTGCAGTTCTAGCTAAGATTGACGGTGAAATCACTGAAATCGCTGAGCTTGAAGGCGGAACTGGAATGAGAATCGTTGTAACAAATGAAAAAGAAAGTATTGAACATAAATGTGACTTAACTCAAAATATTCGTTCTTGGATGAAAGTGGGTACGGAAGTTAAAGCTGGAGATAAGCTAACTGAAGGACAAGTTAATCCAAAAGAATTACTTGAAGTTGCAGGTGTTCAAGAAGTTCAAAAATATATCCTTAAAGAAGTTAAGAAAGTTTATGCTTCTCAAGGTATTGATATTTCAGATAAACATATCGAAGTTATGATTCGCCAAATGATGAAGAAAGTTGTAATTATTGATGGTGGAGACACTGGACTTACAACTGGTCAAACATTAAGCTTACAACGTATGACAGATATTAATACAGGTGTATTATTATCAGGCAAACGTCCAGCTAAATTTGGACCTACATTATTAGGTATTTCAAAAGCCTCAGTAGAAACAGATTCATTCTTATCAGCAGCATCATTCCAAGAAACTACAAAAGTTCTTACAGAAGCTGCAATTAAAGGTAAGATTGATAAACTAAAAGGATTAAAAGAAAATGTTATCATTGGTAAGTTAATCCCAGCAGGTACAGGATCTGATTTTGAAAGAGAAAGTACTACGCGCATTATTGAAAGAGCAAGTGAGTTACGTATTGAACGTGAACTTATGAATGCTGAAGCAAATGATGATGAACTACTTCCTAAAGAAGTTATCTCTACAACACAAGAAGTTGAAGATGAAGATGAAATTGAAGAAGTAGAAGTAATTGAAGAAGAAGTAACTGAAGAATAAAAAGAAGCAGATCACTTGTTAGGTGGTCTGCTTTTCTGTTTACTTAATCTTTTTTCCAACGTTTTAATGTTGGAAGTACTTCTGTCATGAATTTACGTGATTCTTTTTCATCCATGCCTTCTTGAACCATCATAGGCACACAGAAATCGATCATCTCTTGCATTGTGCAGTTTGAAGTAAAATCTCCCTTGTCATAACAATACTTACAGTAATCCTTATTAATACTTCCATCGGCGTTTGTACCAAACATGTTATCTTCTTCTTTCATTGGCATAGCGCAACATTGGCAAATCATTTCTTCCATTTTTAGTCCTCATCTTCTAACAGATATCTCTGTAACTTAATACTAACAAGAGTAAGTTGACATCTATTGTCAGTTTAAAAATATAGTTAATAAAATATATACAATCAATGCAATAAACGCGACACTTCTTATTGTGGCTATGAAGTATCTAAAGTAGATTAGTTTCAACTTCTTGTAAATAGGATATTGATATTTTTTGACTAATTATACCGTAAAAGAAAACAATTATACCAAGTGTATTGATATCATGTTGATATGTATTAATAATGAACTTAACAAAATCATATTTCTAGGAGAAGCAAAAACTATAATTCTTAACATTACTGAATTGATTGAGGATTATCAAAAAGGAAGTATGTATTATGATGGTCAAGTTATAAAAAAAGAGAAAGATATTCGTTTAATGCATAAGGAAAAGATTGGGTTTATCTTTCAAAATTTCGGATTGATAGAGAATATGACTGTGAAAGAAAATCTGAATATTGTTCAAAAGATAAGAGTAATGAAAAATAAAAATGAAGTGATGAATGATACATTAAAAGACTTAAACTTAGAGTGTGTATTGGATAAGAAAGTATTTGAATTATCTGGTGGTGAGCAACAAAGAGTAGCAATTGCAAAGTTATTATTAAAAGATCCAGATTTAATTCTTGCAGATGAACCGACAGCATCATTGGATGAAAATAACCAACAATTGATCTTGAATCTCATGCGCCAAATTTGTGAACAAGGTAAAACAATAATCATTGTTTCCCACGATGCTGCTACACGTGAATTTGCGGATATTAAAATTGATTTAACCAAGGAAAAGGAGAATAGAAAATGAAAAAGGTAATATTAGTGTTATGTGTTTTATTATTAGCTGGATGTGGAAAGAAAGAAGATAAACCAGTTGAGGTGCCAAAACCAGAAGACAAAGATATACTTGTTACAACTCCAGAATCAACACCGTCTTTGGATGCGAAAGAAGGTGAAAATATTTATGATAGTACCAAGACAAAACACGTTTATGCGGGTAATGGGGTGACAGACTCGGATTTCACATTTGTTATTGAAGGAAATCCTTGTGTTACAGAAGACTATATAATTGTAAGAATTATGAATATTTCAGATGAGGGGAAAAGAATTGGAATGGAAATAGGTAGGCACTGTTATGCAAAAGCAGATGATAATGTTCAGGGTGGTGTAACTGATATGAGCCCAGATGATTTTGATGAACAACCAAATTTTGAAATCTTAGTTGGTGAACTATACAAGTTATATTATGAGTTACCTGAAGGATTCGAACCCACAACTTATTTGAACTATGTAGATTATGCCACAAAGTTAGAAGAGATAAAATAAACTATACATATTTATAGTAAATAGAAAAAATGATATTCAAGATAGTTATGCGGTGAAGAAAAGGGTTCTTTACCGCATAGGTGAAAACGTTAATTGCTAGTTTAAAAATAATTTACAAAAATTGTAAATATGATAAAATAACTTTGGGAATGATGTTCTCCCTTGCTTTATGCAAAACCGCAATTGCTGATGACGTCTAGTTCTTTTTGAACTACGTCATTTTTGTTTTATGGAGGATAGAATATGTTGGTAAGTGTAGCACTTATACTTGTGTTTGGATTGTTGTTTTCAAGTTTGTTCACAAAATTGAAATTACCAGGTTTCATTGGAATGATCCTTGTGGGAATCATTTTAGGAGGAAGTTTCCTCGATGTTATTGATGACAAGTTATTAGCAATTTCTTCAGATATTCGGCAGATTGCATTAATCATTATTTTAACTCGTGCAGGATTAACATTGAAACTAGATGACTTGAAGAAGATTGGTAAACCAGCATTTTTTATGAGTTTTTTACCGGCAACATTTGAAATAGTTGGGTGTACAATTTTAGGACCAATTCTTTTGAATACAACCGTGCTTGAAGGAATATTGATAGGATGTGTCTTGGCAGCAGTTTCTCCAGCAGTTGTAGTTCCTAGAATGATACAACTAACAGAAGAAGGTTATGGTCAAGAAAGAAGAATTCCACAGCTTATCTTAACAGGGGCATCTTTTGATGATGTCTTTGTTATTGCGTTATTCACGGTTGTTTCAACATTTGTTCAATCAGGAGAAGTTAATCTTTCTAGTATTATTCAAGTACCTATCGCAATACTTAGTGGTATTTTAATAGGAGTAGCTTGGGGATATGTATTTCAAATGTATTTTAAAAAATTTCATATGAGAGATTCAATAAAACTCTTAATAATCTTAGCCTTCTCATTTTTCATAGTTGGGTTTGAAAAAGAAATATCATCAATTTTACCTTTTTCTAGTTTGATTGCAGTGATGAGTATGGCGATTTCTATTAATATATTTTATCCACGATTAGCAACTCGTCTTTCATCTAAATACAATAAGTTATGGGTAGCGGGTGAAGTCTTCCTCTTTGTTCTTGTTGGAATCAGTGTAAACATTACATTTGCTTTAGGAGCTGGGCTATTTACAATTTTGATGGTATTAGGTGGTCTAGTATTTAGAATGGGTGGCGTAATTATTAGTCTTTTATCAACGAAGTTTACAAATAAAGAGAAGTTATTCTGTTCATTTGCTTATTTACCCAAAGCAACAGTTCAAGCGGCAATTGGTGGAATACCATTAGCTATGGGATTGGCGTGTGGAGAACTGGTTTTGACAATCGCAGTGTTATCTATTCTAATTAGTGCACCTCTAGGAGCAATTCTAATTGATACGTTTGCAAAAAAACTGCTTACAAAAAGTTAGGGAGCGTAATTCTTCCGTATTGAATTAGTTGTGCTATCATAAAATTATCAAGTAAGAATTACCTGATGGCCTAGATTTAACTAAGGAGGAATAACAATATGACCAAATTTAAGAAAATAGTAATACTAGGATTTTCCCTACTTTTTGCGGGAACATTAACTGCTTGTGCAACAACACCTAAAACAGAATTACCAAGTAAAGATTTCTCAGTAACAATAAATGATAGTACATATTCAATACCATTTAAGGTAAAGGATTTAATCAATAATAATGTTACGATATATAGCGATACAAATGGTACTGACTTGTATACGGTGGATGAAACATTCTATAACATTGAAGCACAAGCAAAGAATCAAGATTTATTCACAATTGATGTGAAGACAGGAAGTACATCTGAAGAACAAGGTGATAATGCAATGGTTGTAGGTTTACACTTACAAAGTTATGATAATAACCTTAACACTGCAAAGATTGGTGGAGACTTATTATTGAATCAATCAACAATTGCAGATGTAACTGCAAAATATGGTAAAGATTATGTGGTTCAACAAGGAAACATTGATAAACCAGATAAAGATGTAATAATTATTACCTATACAATGGAAGGTAAACTACTTACATTCTATTTCTTTGAAGGTAAGATTAGTGGATTTGAAATTGTAATTAATGATTAGTTAATGAAAATGCGATTATTTAGTCGCATTTTTTTTGTAAAATTGTTGTAAGATAGCCTTCATACGTCTAAAATAGAAACATAGAAGTTGGAGGAAGACAGATGAAATATATTGAACGAGTATTAGAAGAAATAAAACAAAAAGATAAGGATCAACCGGAATTCAATCAAGCCTTAGAAGAAGTATTGAAATCAGTTGAAGTTATTTTTAAGAAACATCCAGAGTATGAAAAAATGGCAATTCTTGAAAGACTAGTAGAGCCAGAAAGAATTATTCAATTTAAAGTACCTTGGGTTGATGACAAAGGTATAACACATGTTAATCGTGGATTCCGTGTTCAATATAATAGCGCTTTAGGACCATATAAAGGTGGTTTACGATTTCATCCAACTGTGAATTTGTCTGTTCTTAAATTCTTAGGTTTTGAACAAATCTTTAAGAATTCATTAACAACATTACCAATTGGTGGAGGAAAAGGAGGAAGTGACTTTGACCCTAAAGGTAAAAGTGACTCTGAAGTAATGAGATTCTGCCAAAGCTTTATGATGGAATTATATCGTCATATTGGACCAGATGTGGATGTGCCGGCTGGAGATATGGGTGTTGGTGGTAGAGAAATTGGATATCTCTATGGACAATATCGTAGAATTCGCGGAATTAGTGAAAGAGGCGTTTTAACAGGTAAAGGTATTGGATATGGTGGTTCTCTAGCGCGTAAAGAGGCTACTGGATACGGGTTAGTTTATTTCCTATTAGAAATGTTGAAAGCAAATAACATTGAACCAGCAGGTTTAAATGCGGTTGTATCAGGAAGTGGAAACGTTGCAATCTATGCAGTTGAAAAAGCAATGCAACATGGTATTCATGTCATTGCGATGAGTGATTCACGTGGTTATATTGTTGATGAAAAAATTGATTTAAAAGTTGTGAAGAAAATTAAAGAAGAACTTCGTGGTTCTTTAAAAGATTATCCTAAGTTAGCGAAACATGGTCAATATTTTGAGGGATCTGTTTATGATGCAAAACTCAAAGCAGAAATTGTTTTACCATGTGCAACGCAAAATGAAATCGATATTAAGCGTGCTAAAGCAATTGTAGCTAATGGATGTATTGCAGTTGCGGAAGGTGCAAATATGCCAGATAACAATGATGCAATTGCATATTATCTTGAAAAAGGAATTTTATTCGCACCAGGTAAAGCTGCTAATGCAGGTGGGGTTGCGACTTCAGCCTTAGAAATGAGCCAAAATAGCATGCGCTATTCTTGGACATTTGAAGAAGTTGATGAAAAACTCCAAGATATTATGAAACAAATCCATGAACAATGTACAGATGCAATGAAGAAATATCGCTTAGATAAAATTAATTATGTTGCGGCTGCCAATATTGCTGGTATGCAAAAAGTTATTGATGCAATGATTGCCCAAGGTGATTATTAGTTGCAACTTATCGAATAATATGACAACTCACCAGAAAGTGAGTTGTTTTTTTACGCTCAACAGTTTATCCTTACTAGTAAGGAAGGGGTGTTTTATGAAAGTAAAAGTAATTACCGACATTGAAACTGAAGATGAAATAATACTTCGGTGTAAAACAGTTACCCCTGAACTTAAAAAACTTGTAGAATTCTTAGAAAATAAGAATCAAAGAATTGAGTGTACTGATGAACAAAATCAAAAAGTATATGTAAATCCTATGGATGTCTATTATATTGAAAGTATTGATGGAATAACATTTATTTATACAATAGATAAAGTTTATAAAACACGGACAACCTTGCAAGAGTTTGAAGAAAACTATGCAATAACAGATTATTTTAGAGGTGCTAAAAATTTAATTATTAACATTCAACATGTTGAATGTTTGAAGAGTCAATTTAATGGAAGAATTATTGTAACAATGAATAACTCAGAGTTGTTAGTTGTATCACGGCACTATGCCCGTTTATTAAAAGAAAAATTAAAAGGAGAGAAGTAAATGAAAAAGTTTAGAGATTTTTTTCTTTGGTCCATGAATATGAAACTTTATATGGGAATATATTTTTCAGCGGTAATTTTCTTAGCTGGCTTTATGTATTTTGTACAAGGTAAATATGAGATGACATTTATGACAATTTTTACTGGAATTATGGCTAGCTTAATTGTTGCCTTACTTCAAGTCACAATGTTGGATGATCGTTGTGATTATTCAAGGGGGATATTTTTCGCCAAATCAGTTGCTTGGCTTGTGATTTGCACAATAATATTTGGTGCAACAGCAGTGGCGTTTAAATGGTTTGCGGGTCTTCCAGATATCAACTATCCAATTTTTATAATCACGATGGCAATTGGTTTAGTGTTTATGTTATTGGGTGAAAAATACGAACAAGAAGCTAGTTCAGAAAAGTTGAACACAGCACTGAAGAATTACAAAAGAAAATAAACCGAGAGGTTTATTTTTACTTAGGTTCAATTGATTGAATTTGATAGAAGTTTGAATCATCACTAGGGATAAGTGTTACCTTTGATTTACTAAATTGTGATACATGTTCACTTATATATGTTTCTACTTTGTTAATATCGTCATATGAAGGGTATATCACTTCAAACGTATTGTCATAATTTTGAATCGTAAATGTTACGCCACTTTCATTGGATGAAGAAACAGTTACGCGATAGGGGATAACACTGGCAACAATGGTATATCCATCATCGGACTCTGTATCAAAACGCAAACCTAAATAGCTTGTAAAACCCTCGCCACCACCGGAGTTAGAAATAAATGTTTGTTCTTCCTTACTTTGAATAATGCCATTAGGCAACATGATTGTATCATCAACAAAAAATGAGTCTTGCGTATTGAGTGATGATTTGAGAATGTGGTTTGCACTATTTACAGTTACTATTGGTACAAAACCTTCACCACGTGTTCCTTGTTTAAACATTTTTGATGGATTACCATTTGAATCTGTACAGGAAGTTTTAAGACAAACATAATCATTATGAAATCCAAACATCCATAAGAGGACATCATCTTTCGATATTGATTCAATAGAACTTGGATTGTAAGAAAGTGTGGATAATAATGAAGTAGTTCGATAGATGGAATTTGTATCTTTGATTGCAACTGCATGTTGACTATTCACTTTAATAAGTTGTTCTGATTGTACAAAGCGAGGAAATAAGATTCCGGTTTCTCCAAGTGGAAAATAAGTCCACTCATGAGGATAATATAAATCCTCTTCGAAAAGTGAATTATCAATTTCAGTGACACCTTTATATGTGAGAATTTTTTTTGCAAAATCAAAGAGTGCTTTTCTTAAATCTACAGCTTCAATCCATTGTTTTTTGTATGTCGTGATAAGTTGTTCTTGTAAATCATCATTAAATACAATTTCTTCTTTTGTTTCTTGATCATAAATCTTCACGCGATTTTGATCAAAATAGATAGTAAATGTTTGATTGTCGTTTGTTACAAGTGTTGATTCTAAATGACTATTATAAAAAGCAATAGAATGGAAATACGTGGTTGATAAAGTTGCTGTTTTTTCTTTGTCCTTAAGAGTATATTTTAAAGTGATATCTTTAAATTTAGAAGAAGCATCTATTCGTGAATTACTATAATATATTTTAGCAATTGAATAAGTATCGCCATTAAGTATGACTTGGTAAAACTCATTGTCATGACGTTTTGATAGTTGATTATTAATTAAATATGTATTTAAAACATCAATACCTTCAATGATTAAATCGACATCACTTTTTTGTACTATCTCATTTTTGGAATCAGTGATTGGAGGTGTAGCGGTAATAGTTGGTTCTATTTTCTGCTTGGTTTGTACGCAGCCGCTAACAAGAATTAGTATGATAAATAGTTTGAGTAGTTTCATATCTAAATCCTTTCTAAAATTATTTCTTGATAAGTGAAATAATTTTTATTATAAATGATGAGTAGAAATATTGTGTATTTAAACTATACTTTATTTATTTGAATGATGAAATTTATTTCTCAATTTTATCATATGAAATTAATTTATAATATTTTTTATCAGATGATAATTCTGTTACTATATGCCATGTTATTAAATCATCTTTAAATGATGAAGCATATTCAAAGATTTCTCCTAACTCGATGATATCATGACCAATAGGTTTGCCATTGCTGTCCGTCAAATTATAATATTTAACCTCATCTAAATGGTCCTTGAATCCGTATATTTTATAAAGTGTAATATAAGCTTCGATTTGATTAGAGTCGCTAGAGATTTCATCTATTATTATACCATGTATAGTATCAGGGTTATTCCACATGCCATATTCTGCAATAATTGTTTTTTCTTCTTTGCTTTGGACAATTCCGTTGGATAATTTTTTCGTTTCATTTATGGTAATCGGTTTTGAATTCAGATAGTTTTTTCTAAATTGATTTAGTTTTTCTTCTGTTAAAACAAGAAAAATGTTGGGAACACTCATTCCTTGATAGGCGAATATAGAATGTTCATCTAGATAAGTATTATCTGAATATTGAAATTTGAAAAATAATTCATAAGATAATTCAGCAGAAATTTCTCCTTCATCTTTGATATCAAAAAAATAAGCAGCTGGTTGAAATTTTTCCTCTAATGACTCTGTGATAAAATTATCGTTTACTTTATAAATTGATGAACTAGCAACAAAATCGGCAACGTATTTTTGAGGTTGATTCGTTTGATAAGTATAAGAATGAGAATCATAAATTGACTGCCGCGCTGATTTTTCAAGAGACATGTATTTCTCTTTGGGAAGATAAAGTAATTGATTCATTTTTTCTAATTCAGAAGTGACAACAAGTATCTCATTAATTTGTTGTTCAACTATATTTGTGACTTGAATCATTAATTCTTCGGGCATGATCCAAGAATCGCTATTAGCATTTTTCTCGCACATAAGTTGGTTATTATCTGAATAGTATGTGATTCGCTTATGATCATTTGTGGTAAAAATGGATTGTATCCTAGGTTTGGTATCTTCGCTATTGA
Organism: uncultured Erysipelotrichaceae bacterium; assembly: GCA_964386325.1. Classification (GTDB taxonomy): domain Bacteria; phylum Bacillota_I; class Bacilli_A; order Erysipelotrichales; family Erysipelotrichaceae; genus Anaerorhabdus. Next base: position 43,003 of record CAYLQY010000011.1, read on the forward strand.
AACTATAATGCGTAATGATAAAACCAACTTTATCAACATTATTTTCAGTAAAATTGATAGTCGTAACGGGTGAACTAAAATATGTATAAACGTTACCATTTTTTATGAATTCGATATTCATAGTCTCAGTTAAATTGCCAATTTGAATGTTCAGTTCCTCGTTTGTTTGTTGATACCTAATCACAGAGGTATCATCTAAAAAGTAATCAAGAAAACCGCCAGTGGTAGCTAGTTCGGTCGCTCTTTGTTGAACTTCAGTTTTGTCTAATTCATCAGAGGGTGTTGTTTTAGGTACAGTTGTACAACTTGTTAGAATCATAAAACATAATAAAAGTATAATTTTTTTCATAGCGCACCTAATTTCTACTGATTATCAGTTGGATATAATAAGTCTAATTGATAACGTCCCGAGTCTGTTTTTATAAACTTTATTGTCCAAGATTTAAATTTGTTTTTTTCGATATCGATAAACTCTTGGACTTGTTCGCTTGCAATAGAGAAAACATTATCAAAGTTTTTTATATAAACATGATTTGCAGAACCACTAGATACTTCATATGGAAAAACCTCTAAAGTAATTTGACTATCATCTTCGTTAATGGTTTGTGTAAAGAATCCATAATAGTTGTAGAAATAGTCAAATATAGTCTTATAACTATAAGCGTTATCATCTTTGTTTTGAACAATACCGTTTTTAAGCAAAATGTCTTCGGTAATAGGTGAAAGTTTAAAATCTTTGATTGTTTCACTTATGACTTGTTCAACATGAGGATACGTTAAAATAGAAATTGTTTCATATGGTGTGAATCCAGATTTGAGATTTTTAATTATTTCTCCTTCTTTTGTTAAACAGTTATCTTTATAGCATGTGATATCTGGCTCTTCACTCAATGTCAGCCACTCAACTAAAGATTCTAAAGGAATGTCTTTTGGACTCTTTGTAGTTGGTTCAATGAATGCGAGAAGGGTAATTGCTTTACTGAGTGGATCAAGCAGAGTTCCGTGGATAATTTCATCATTATTGATTTTTACATGAAATAATGTAGTAGAAATATAGGGGTGTATTCTATAATCATCACCATTTTTATCTGAAAAGTAACTGTTGCTATCTCGGTATATGAAATGTTCTGATAGAATAATTTTATCAAATAGAATAGATATTATATCTGTATTCATATTAGCAAGGTAATTATGTTTATCTGAAATACTCATATAAATAGTAGTCATTTCAATAAATAGATGATCATAAATTTCATCATTTAAAAGAAGGCGTTCCCCTGTTTCTTTGTCTAAGATTTTCATGCGATTGAAGTCGAATATAATTGAATAGTTGGTACCATCAATGCTAATGTCAGCTGATAATAATGAATCATAAAGGCTGGAAGTGTAAGTGAAAGTTGGAATTATTTCGATGGTGGTAAAAGAGTTATCCTTATTTTTCATTGAGAATAAGATGGGTGTGTAGTTTAATGTATAAGTGAAATCTTTTGTGTAATTAAATTTTACATCAAAGTCGAAATTTTCATTAGAACCCTTCAAAATGAAAGAATCATCTGTAATAGTGACATCGGCATCTTTCATTCCAATTAGATCATGATTTTCAGCATTTTTGATTAGACTATATAGCTTGTTTCTTTCGACTTCCTTTAATTTAGATGTAAAACTCGACTGATTGCATGAAGTACATAAACACAACATACATGTTAAAGTAAGCAGCATTGCTTTTTTCATAACTTGCCTCAATTCTTTGTCGCATAGATAATCTTGTAATAATTAGGATCATCATTTTTCTGCAACTGTATTGTCCAATTTTCAAATAATTCTGAATGCTCTTTTATATAGCTAGGTATTGTTTCAAGTTTGTATTTTTCATCAAGTTCAATTGTAGTGCCATCCTTTGTTTTAATAAGGTACGAGGTAATATTTCCTGTGCATGAATAACAATATTTATATGAACTTAGTTCATATAGAGATAAATCGATTTTGATTGTGTCTGCGTTATCTTCATAGGCGTTAATAATTAGTTCATAGCTATTAAAGTTTGTTGGATTTGTATTGCCGAAATAATATTTTTCTTCGTAATCTTGTATGATTCCATTGGTAAGTGATTTGGTTTCGTCTATTGAAAATATTTGATTTATACTAAAAATATTGTTAGCTATATAATTTAAATATGTCTCAGTTAATAAAGAATTTGTATGATAATTATATTTATTTATATATCGCATATCGATATCACTACTTGTAGGTATGCAATACGATGATAAACATTTGTAATCGGAGTTTACTGAAAGAATGGCTTGTACCAAATCATCTTTTGGTAATGTTGTATCGCTATCAAAAGATTGTGGTATGTAAAAAAGAAGGCTCAGGGTATTATATAATTTATTTGTATCCCAATTTTCTATGTCTTTCTTTGGCAATGTTAATCTATGATATACGAAATTTTTCGGATGAATCAAAGGCTTCGTTCCATCTGGATTAAATAGCCAATCAAGTTTTACAGTGCTATCAAAGCTTATTTGTTCGATAGGTTCAAATACATAATATGAAGGTCCTAAAAATATTTGATGAAACTTTTCTCCAAAAACTTGGAGACAAAAATTTTGAATCATGACTTCTGACCATTGCTTTTTATAAATCTCTAAAAGTTTATTATTTAGTTCATTCCCAATTTCTGGTTTTCCTAAATTCACTATCTCAGTTTCATATTCAGGATTGAAATAAACAAATTGAGATTTCCCGTCTCCTTGAACTAATTCAGAAAAAAGAACATGACCTCTTCCTTCAAGTTCAATACTTGTGGAAAGGCGTGCATGTTTTTCTTCGCCATTCACAACATAGCTGAATCCAATAGGTTCAAATGCATAATCATAATCAACGATTCCACTTAAAAATACTTTGATGTCGATTTTTGTTTCTTCATTGATGACAACAGAGAGATACTTGTCATTCAATGTATAACTTAAATTATCAGGAGATGTTAATAAGGAGTCAAAGTACTTTCCTTCTAAAATTAATCGATCAATTTCTTTTAATTCATAGTCGCTAAATGATGCAACGGATTCATCACTTTGGAGTATTTCGTTAGGTTTATTGGGTAATTTTATATTAGTGCTGCATCCATCGAGTAAAAGTGAAAGTAGTACTATTACTATTATTTTCATAAAACATCTCCTAGTCATTTATTGACTTCATAGAAATGATTGAATAATCTTTTGTGTCTTCATTTTGGCTAACTTTTATTTCGAAACTTTTGAGAGTTGGTTCTAAAGATTGTAGATATTCCAATTCATATTCTTCGCCTAGGTGGATAGGGTAAGGGAAATATTGATCGATATTTTTTACTAGATAAGATTGGTTATAGCTATCGGAGTAGTTATTATTGATTATGGAATAAGGAGTAACAATATAAGTGTCATCTTCTTTTTCTTCAATATGAAGATAGTTTTGCAAAACTGTGTAGTCCGTCATTGCAGAAGTAGCTAGAAATTTTTGAATGCTAGCATCTTGTTTAATTCCATTCTCAATTGTTTTTGTAGTTTCGATAGTTAGGGGTTGTAAAGAGGGAATAGATTCTTCGATTATTCTATTTACGTTGGTTATACTTAATGTATTAAATTGTATAGAATAATTATCTTGTCTATAAATACCCATATTACCTAAATCAAATTTACAGTCATTTGATGAACAATGTAAATTTGGATCTCCTACATAGTTCAACCACTCTAAAAATTTATATGTGGGAATTTCAGAGAGTTCCTGTATTTCAGTATCTAGAACAAGTGTTAAGAAGAATAGTTGATATATTGCGTCTAATGAGTTATTGTTTTTTGGTGCATCATCATTAATAATAACACTTAAACTTAATGCTGGTTGGTTGCATGGATACAAATCAATTGTTCCATCAGATTTTGTATAGGAAGAGACATAGATGAAATCTTCAGGGTGAATAAGAATATCTTTTACTATCGATGTTATTTTCGTTCCAGTGGTGGCAAGATAATGATGCAATGTCCCTAATTGACTCCACTGTTGAACATAGTTAATTATCAATGCTTTTGTAAGAGAATCACTTATCTCGGCTTTCTTATGTGATAATTGACTTTTAATCTCACCTGTATTTTGATCAAAATAAATATCTAATTTTTTACCATCATCGTAAGTAAGTACTGAAAAAATATGAGAGTCATAAAGACTGTTTAAATCATAAATAAATTTTGACTCAAGAGTTGCGTATTTTATTCGCTCATTTTCAGTGTAATCAAATTCTAAATCAGTGAAGGAAGTTTCGTAGAAGAAATTTGATGAATAATCAAAGAGTGCTTTAAAGGGTTGAGGTCCTTTACTGAGGGTAAGTGTAAATGAATCATTATTATAGTTAATTTCTACTTCTTGAAAAGCAGAACTATTTGAAATGAGTGCTTCTTTGATAGCGATGATTTCTAAAGGTTTAAGTTTGAATTGTAGAGGGTCATTAGTTGTGGGGGGTTCATTAGTTTGAACTGTACAACTACAGAGAAGAATTGAAATAACGATAAGTATCATTTTTTTCATAACTAATCACCATACCTTTCATTTGCGTAAATGATTTTATAAAATGACTTATTATCATTTTCTTCTAATCTAACAGTCCATCGCTGGAAATTATCTTGGTTATTCTGAATGAATTGATCAATGTTAGATGTATTGTACTTTTCGCCTGGTCTTATTTCATCGTCGGAAGTAAGCAGAACTAATTCATATTCGTCATTGTCATTCATTTCATGAGTATATTCATAGAGTACAACTTTGCAAGTTATCTCGCTACCTTCAATTGAATAATCAGTTACAAGAATTCCACGGCCAGTACTTGGTGAAGAATTTGTATTAGGAATAAGTTGAAGATAGTAATTTTGTAATCCACTTTGAAGAATACCAGAGTCTAGTAACTTTGTTTCGTGAATAGGATCAGTGATTTTAATATTGAAAATATCTTTTACTGTTTTTATAAAATAGTCTTCAGTTAACATATAGTATGCACTATATTCTTCACTAATACCTTCATATGCAAAAATCTTGTTCTCTATTGTGCCTGCAGCTTTACAATATCGGTTATCACAAGTGTAATTGGCACCTATATCAAGTATTGCTTCAGCTAGTACTTCAGTGTCGATAGTCGAGTTATTCTGATATGAATTTTCTAAGTAAAAAAGTAAGCTAAGTGTATTATAGAATTTATTTGTGTCTAAATTTTCATCGTAGATTTGATTACTATGATTAAGATTATTATTTGAATATTTTTTTGGTATTAATTTCTCGGTGTTTTCATCAATTCCTAATAGCCAATCAACATTAATAGGGATACTTGGAAATTGATCGGTAGCGTCTAAAAATAAATAATATGCAGGACCTTTTAAGATTTGTTCAAACTGTGTGTAAAAGTTAATCATATCACTATGAAATAATGATGCTTCAGACCATTGCTGTTTATATGTATGCATTATTTGCTTGCTTAGTGAATCGACAAAAACAATCTCATCTTCAGTCTCACGATCGCATATTCTTGGATTATCAAAGTCGCTATCAAAATAAATATCAAAGTTTTGTCCGTCACTTGTAGTGAGTTTTGAAATTAATAAATTATCTTCTGAACCTGAAACCCGTTTATAAATTGAAGTAAGAGTAGCGGTTTTTTGATTGTCATTCTTTTCATAGTCAAAAGTAATAGAATCAAATGGATATTCAAAAAAGAACTTTCCATAAAGATTAAATTTCAATGTAATCTTCTTATTGTCGTTAATATTGATAGTTAACCCACTATCATCGAGAACATAGCTTAGGTTATCTTGATTTGTGCATATTTTATCGAAGTAATGACCATTGGCAATTAATTCATCTATTTTTTCTTTTTCGAAATCATTATAAATGATAGTCGTTGATTGACTATGATTGTTATTTGCTGATGGTGGAGGAGTACTACAACCTATAAGAAAAAAAGATAATAATAAAAGAATGAATTTTTTCATATCAAAGCTCTCCCTCTGGTAGAATTGTTATAACTTAAGTCTACAATAATAGACCTTTTATATCAATGCTTTATCGGTTGTTTTCTAAGAAAATGATTAATTCTTCTTTCTTGTTTGGAATTTTATCTTGCATTACTTGAAATAGACACTCATGCAGTAATATGGAAATTTGATGTTTAGGATAACCTAAATCTAAGAGTTCATTTCCTTTAATGTTTAATTGAGATAGCGATATACATTCGTTTTGATCGATAATGGCTTGATATTGTTCAAATAATTTATTTTCGTCTAAAGTAGAATCAAGTAAACATTTGAAATAAAGGATATCTTCAAAAAAATCGCTATATTGTGATAATAAAAGTTTAAGTTCAAATTTAGAAGATAAAGGTTTATTCATAACAGACAAAAGTACTTGTACGCGTTTTGTGATTGTCTTTGAATATTTTAAACGAGTACATATAGCGAGGGAAGTTAATGCAGCTTCATGTAGTTGGTGAAGTAAACATGAAAGTCGTAACACAATAGATGGTTTACACATGGATAAAACTTCGTATGTTCTGTTGAATTTTTTTGGTGAAAGTGATAACTCTTTACATTCAGGTAGTATTACTTCAATGATTTGATGATTGTCAAAAAGCTCTTGAGCACATGTTGGGCTTAAGAATATTTTATTTAACTCTTCTTGAATACGCTCATTTGATATATGTTTTAGCAGATCTTTGTTTTCTAGTAATCCTTGTTTTGTGTGTGGCTCAATTGTGAAGTTAAGTTGACAACTAAAACGAATAGCTCGAAGAATTCTGAGAGCGTCTTCATTAAAACGTTCATTGGGATTTCCAATACAACGAATGATTTTATTTTCAATATCACTTATCCCATTGAAGAAATCAAAATATCCTTGATTAGGATGATAACAGATAGCATTCATCGTAAAGTCTCTTCGCATGCAATCATCTTTTAATTGGTTAGAAAAAACAACTTTAGTTGGATGACGGTGGTCTCTATAATCCATATCAATACGATACGTAGTTATTTCATAAGGGATATCATCCATGAAGACAGTTATTGTCCCATGTTTAATTCCGATATCTAACATTCGATAATTTTTAAAACACTTTTTTATTTGTGTTGGTGTGGCGTTTGTAGTGATGTCAAAATCTTGAACGGGAAGGTGCAACAAAAAGTTACGAGTAGCGCCACCAACTAAGTAGGCATCATAATGATTGTCATTTAAAATTGAAATACATTGTTTCCATGCATCATTCATTTTTTATATCTTCCTTTTTTTAATTTTACCATGTTGTTGCCCTTCAAAAAAGTGAAAGTAGTGGTATAATAGTTTAATCGAAATAGGAAGAAGGGGTGTGGGTGGAAATTGTTGAAGCAAAAATGACGACAGGGTCGATTTGGAAACGCATCTTATTCTTTGCGATTCCATTATTGCTGGGAAATTTATTTCAACTTTTATACAATACAGTTGACTCTATTGTTGTCGGTCAATATGTTGGTAAAACAGCATTAGCTGCAGTTAGTGCAAGTACACCATTAATCAACTTAATCATTGGTTTTTTTATGGGGGTAGCAGTAGGTGCAGGGGTAATCGTTGGTAGACATTATGGAGCTAGACGATCGAACGAACTCTCAATTACAGTACATACATTTACGTTGTTCTCAATTTTATTTGGCGTTGTATTAACTTTATTTGGGTACTTCTTATCACCATGGTTATTAGAATTGATGAACACTCCGGCAAATGTTATGCCCCAAGCCGTTGAATATCTTCAAATTTATTTCTTAGGTGTTTTATTTGTAACTTTGTATAATGCAGGAACAGGAATACTACAAGCAATTGGTGACTCTAAACGACCTCTTTATTTTTTAGGGGTTGCAAGTGTAATCAATATTATATTAGATTTATATTTTGTTACTCAACTCAATATGGGAGTTGCAGGGGTTGCATGGGCTACATTAATTGCTCAAGGTGTTTCTTCAGTTCTTGTAATAATTACACTCATGATTTCAAAGGAAAACTATAAGTTAGAAATAAAAAAACTAAGAATACATGGACCTACTTTGGTTCAAATTGTAAAAATAGGTATTCCTTCTGGTCTTCAAAATATGATTGTTTCACTATCTAACGTAATTGTTCAATCATATGTAAATGGATTTGGTGCAGCAGCGATTGCAGGTTTTGGATCTGCTAATAAATTTGATAATTTCATTGCTTTACCAATCAATAGCTTTGCCCTTGCGATTACAACGTTCTCTGCCCAAAACATGGGTGCTAATAAAATAGATCGTGTTAAGAAGGGTGTTAATACAACAATATTAATGGGTATCTTATCAATTCTAATATTAGGTATTCCTATTTGGATTTTTGCGGATGTTTGTGTAGAAATCTTCTCAACTGATCCAGATGTAATTATTGCGGGGGCAGCAATGATTCGAATCATGATTCCGTTCTATATTGCCCTTGTATTCCATCAAGTTTATTCAGGAGCTTTACGAGCCAGTGGTTTAACCGTTATACCAATGATTACTTCAATTGTTAGCTTTGTATTTATGCGCCAAATCTTCCTATGGATTGCGATGCCTATGTTTAATAGTATAGACATTGTTGCGTGGGGTTATAGTGTAACATGGACATTAGCAGCAATACTAACCTCAACTTACTTTCACTTTGCGAATTGGTTGGGTGATAAAAACCAGAGTTTTAACAAGACGATTGATTAATTTCAGTCGTTTTATTTTATGCGAGAATGATTTACAATATTAGGTAGTGTAAAGAAGGGGATGGAATTTTGAATACTTTAAAGAAATATTGCAAACCTTTTTACAAAGCACTTTTATTTGGATTGCTTGTAAAGACTGCCGGTTCAGTTGTTGAACTATTTATTCCATATATCTTATCTATGATTTTAGATAATGTAGTTCCACAAAAAGACATCATGCTTGTTATTATATGGGGAACAGTGATGATTGTGTGTTCTTTGCTTGCATGGGGCATGAATGTTTATGCGAATAGAAAAGCCAGTAAAGTGGCAAGAGATGTTACTGAAAATATTCGTCATGATTTATTTGATAAAACGATTCATCTAAGTTGTACAAAAACTGATGAGTATACAGTTCCTTCATTAGAGTCCCGCTTAACAACAGACACATACAATGTACATCGTATGTTAGGAATGGTACAAAGGATGGGAGTTCGTGCACCAATACTAACGATTGGTGGTATAATCATGACATTTATTTTGGAGCCAGTATTAGCTTTGGTCCTGTTGGCGGTGATTCCTTTTATTGCCATCATTATTTACATACGCTCAACAAAGGGAATACCGTTGTTCACAAAGGTACAAGTGGCAACTGATGGCATGATTCAAGTAGTGCGTGAGAACATTCAAGGGATGCGTGTTATTAAAGCATTGAGTAAAATGAACGCTGAGAAGAAACGTTACTTTGATGTAAACAACAATCTAAGAAATCAAGAACGTAATGCAAATATTAAAATGGCAATTATTAATCCAAGCATGAATTTATTTTTAAATGTCGGATTATCCCTTGTTATTTTAGTAGGTGCATATCGTGTTAATAGTGGGTTATCGGAGACAGGTAAAATCATTGCATTTATGTCATACTTCACAATTATCTCCAATGCATTATTAGCAATTAGCAACATATTTGTAATTTTGTCAAAAGGGATAGCAAGTGCAAATCGAATTGATTTAGTATTAGAAGAATCAGAAGATTATCTAAAAACTCATTTATCTTATCCTAAAGGAGATTCTAATTACGCAATTGAATTTAAGAATGTATCCTTTTCGTATTTAAAGGTAAAAGATAATATCAAGAATATTAGCTTCAAATTAAAACCAGGAGAAACACTTGGTATATTGGGTGCAACGGGCTCTGGTAAGACAACAATCATGCAACTTTTATTAAGATTTTATGAAATTGATGAAGGAGCAATTTATTTAAATGGTATTGATATACGTGAGATTGATCCTAAAGAATTGAGACAGATGTTTGGTATTGTCATGCAAAATGATTTCTTGTTTAGCGATAGTATTAAAGAAAATATTGTATTTGGTAGAGATATTGAGTCAGATGATTTAGATGCAGCTATTATGGATGCACAAGCGAGTGAGTTTATTCGGAGTCTGGAACAAAATGTTGATTATCATCTTACAAGTAAAGGAACAAATGTTTCGGGAGGACAAAGACAACGTATCTTGTTGTCCCGAGCTTTTGCGAATCACCCTGAATTTATATTGTTGGATGATTCAAGTAGTGCTCTAGATTATGGAACAGATGCGAAACTTAGAAAAGCAATCAATGAGAATTATCAAAATACAACAATGATTATTATTGCACAACGTATTTCAAGTATTAAGAGTGCAGATCAAATTTTGGTATTGGATAATGGGCAAATCAGTGATTTAGGTAGTCATTCAGAATTATTGAAGCGAAGCGAAATTTACGCGTCAATAAGTGACTCTCAGATGGGAGGTGCTCTTGTTGACTAGAAATAGAAAAGGTACAGTGCTACGTATCTTAAAATATTTACTGACAAATAAAATCGCAGTAATTTGTGCACTCACATTAACACTATTAAGCAACTACTTTGCATTAATCGGTCCAAAGCTATCAGGATTAGCAATTGATGCAATTGGAACAACACCAGGTAATGTCAATTTTAAAGTGGTAATTCATTATTGCGCGATGATGATTTTCTTTTATGTGTTAAGTTCGATTTTAGGGTATATCATCCAAATTATTCTTATTAATGTTTCAAGCAAAGTTACATTAAAAATGCGCGAGGAAGTATTTAATCATTTGTTGACACTCCCTATTAGTTATTTCGATAGAAATCAAGCAGGGGATATTATTTCTAAAATCTCATATGATATTGATACAATCAACACATCACTCTCAAGTGATTTAATTACTGTTCTTACAAGTGTAATTACGGTTGTCGTATCGGCATTAATGATGATTTCAATCTCGCCACAACTTTGTATCATCTTTTTGTTCACAGTTCCACTGATTGTTATATTCACGCGTTATCGTACCAAAAAAGTTAAACCACTTTTTTCTAAACGTTCACGCAAGCTAGGTGAATTAAATGGTTTTGTGGAAGAGATGTTATCGGGATATAAAACAATTAAAGCATATGGTCAAGAAGATACAATCGTGGGTAAGTTTGACGAACAAAATATTGCGGCTGTAGATGCTTACTATGACTCAGATTATCAAGGGAGTGTTGTAGGACCATCTGTTAATTTTATCAACAATCTTTCGCTCTCTTTTGTGAGTATGTTTGGAGCACTATTATATTTAATGGGGAATATTACAATAGGAAACATTTCATCCTTTGTCTTATATTCACGTAAGTTTTCCGGACCAATTAGCGAAACTGCCAATATTCTTGCGGATTTGCAATCAGCAATTTCTGCAGCTGAAAGAGTATTCAGATTGTTGGATGAACCAAGCGAAATTAAAGATATTGAACAGGCGACAGTGTTAGAAGATATTCAAGGTAATGTAAATTGTGAGCATGTGAAATTCGGCTATGTAGAGGGTAAAGAAATTATCCATGATTTAAGTTTTGAGACATTAGCTGGGAAGATGATTGCGATTGTTGGACCAACTGGTGCTGGTAAGACAACGATTATTAATTTATTAATGCGTTTCTATGATGTGAATGGTGGTAAGATATTTGTCGATAAGCATAAGATTGATGAGTGTACTCGTGATTCATTACGCAAACAATATGCGATGGTTCTTCAAGATACTTGGCTATTCAGTGGGAGTATCTTTGATAATGTTGCATATGGAAAAGATGATGCAACGATGGAAGAAGTTATTGAAGTATGTAAAGCAGCACACGTTCATGATTTCATTGAAACATTGAAAGATGGTTATCATACAATCTTGACGGATGACGGAGTAAATATATCCAAAGGGCAAAAACAACTCTTAACAATTGCACGAGCGATGTTATCAGAAAGTAAGATGCTTATACTTGATGAAGCAACTAGTAACGTTGATTCAAGGACAGAAATGATTATTCAAAAAGCGATGTTAGAATTATGTAAAGGAAAGACATCTTTTGTGATTGCGCATCGTTTATCGACAATAAAAAATGCCGATATGATTCTAGTATTACAGAACGGATCTGTAATTGAATCTGGAACCCATGAAGATTTATTGAAGGGTCATGGTTTCTACTCAAAGTTGTTTAATGCGCAATTTGAGAACTAAAATGAAAATAGGTTAACGATTAATAAAAACCGGGAAGTGTATGAAATAAATTATACACTTCCCTTTTTTATTTGTTAAAAAAGCATACACTAATTGATTTTTTCGGAAAAAATATACACTTTATATAATTTTATACACTAGCAAGTGTTTAAACGCTAAAAATAGTGTATAAATACAGTGTAAATGGCATTTCTTGGCAGTTTGACACTTTATGTATATACACTAAAATGGGAGTTGTTAAGAGAAGTCATATACCGTAGACAGGAGATTAAAGATATGAAATCAGCAAAAGAAACAGTATATGAACTGATTCAACAAATTGAGTTTAGTAAGAAAGCAAGTGATCCAGTTGGCGTTGAAACCTCCGATATTGCGAAGCAGCTCGGAATACAGCGAAGCAACGCAAGTGCTTTATTAAATCAATTGTGTGCAGAGGGGAAGCTCAAGAAAGTTGGGACTAGACCAGTGCTCTATACAGTTCATCAAAAAAATGAGCAACAATCTACAGAGACTTCTTGTTTCAAATCCTATATTGGATATAACGGAAGTCTACGCAGTGTAGTACAACTTGCGAAAGCATCTATTCTCTATCCTCAAAAAAGTTTAAATACGCTAATACTAGCGCCAAGAGGATGTGGAACAAGCTTACTTGCAAAACTGATGTTTAGTTTTGCAAAAGAGGTAAATGTAATTGATGAAAGTGCACAATTCGTTAAGTTGAATTGTAATCACTACATTGATAACAAGGAAGCATTAAGAAAAGAATTATTTGGTTTACCTGATTCAACAGATGATTTCCAAAACTGTTTTGATCGAGCAGAACATGGTGTATTATTCATCGACAATGTAAATCTATTAGAAGGACAAGATCAGGAAAATATAAACACATACTTAGAAACAGGTTCACTCTATTATGACAATGATAAACAAAATAAAGTGCAAAGAAATGTGTTATTAATTCTTGCTTGTTCAAATGAATCTAGTAGAAAAAACATTGAAAACTATGCAAGTAAAATTCCGATGAAAATTGAAATTCCTTCCCTAGAAGAAAGACCATTATTAGAAAGATTTGAATTGATAAATCGATTCTTATCAATAGAAGCTGCAAGATCAAATCGACAAATTGAAGTTAATTCAGAGACAATGAAGTCTTTACTTCTCTATGATTGTCCACTCAATGTTAAACAACTAAATCACGATATTAAGATTGCATGTGCAAATGCTTATGTAAGAAGTTATCAAGATGCTAGTGAGAGCATTGTGGTTAATTCATATGACTTTGAATCATATGTCAGAAAAGGATTACTCAATGAGAAGAAACGTAAAGAAGAATTAGAATCACTAATCGTCAATGACAATACATACATCTTTGATAAAGATAAAATCCAAACAAAACTGGATCATATCAATACAAAAGGTGATATGTATCTGGATATTAAAAATCGAGCAAATGAATTAGAAAAGAGAGGGATTGATAAACAAGAAGTTGCGACCATTGTAAACAGTTATTTGAAAAATGTGTTTGTAGAATACAAAAATCAATTAAGTAAACAAGTAATTAATATTGAACAATTACAAAAACTTGTTGATGAAAAAGTAATAGAAATTGTAAATAATTTCTTGGCGAAATGTCGATTGAAGTTTGATCGCGATTATCCGGCAAATATTATTTATGGATTATGCTTACACATTAATTCCTTGCTAACTCTTAATAAGAATCAACAAAGAATAAGTAATGAACAAATAACGAATATTATTCAAAACTATCCAGAAGAATATTCAATGGGAGTTAAGCTTGCGACAAAACTTAAAACTGAATATGAATTGGATTTACCAATTGATGAAATCGTATTGATTACAATGTTCATCATTGATGTACCAGAAGAAAAAGTATCAAATACACCACAGGTATTATTTGCGATGCATGGCGACTCAACAGCGATGTCATTAAGAGATGTTACAAACGCTTTGACTAAAACAAACAATACGTATGCATTTGATTTAAGTCTCAATTCTGATACACAGACAGCATTGAATGAATTAAGAACATTAATTCAAACAATCGATCAAGGTAAAGGGGTTCTAGTTATTTATGATATGGGTTCTATTAAAACAATGTTAGAAACCATTCAAGAAGAAACAAAAATTCCACTTCGTTTAGTATATATGCCAATCACATTGATTGGTCTAGATGCAGCAAGAAAATGTTCAATGGAAGAAGATATTGATGTTGTTTATCACTCAGTCTTAACAGAAATTGCAAATTTAAAAGAAGGATTTATTCGCAAGCCTAAAGTAATTATTACACTCTGTAATACGGGTGAAGGTGGAGCGGAGCAATTGAAAGAATATATTGATAAATATTCGAACTTAAATATTAAAACGATTCCACTAGCGATATCGCATAAGAAAACTTTGCTTAATGAAGTGATGACAATTCAACAAGCAAATGAAATTCATGCATTTGTTGGAACCTATAATCCAAAATTATTTGGAATACCGTTCATTTCAATATCAGATGTATTCAGTGCAAAACCTAAAGAGTTGGACCAAATTTTATTATTTAAACCAATTAATGAAAAGTGTATTAACTATGATGAAATTGATTTGAATCTTGAAGAACAACTTCGTAGTTTGCCTATTCATAAATTAAAGAAAATCTTACCTGTAGTTATGGAAGAAATCAATGACAAGTATTCATTGAATGAAGATCAAGAAATTGGATTATATATGCATATTGCATGCATGATCAATAATCTAATGGAAAACAAGTCACTTCCTAAAAATCCAAACACCGAATATATCGTAGAAAATAGAGAAGAAGATTTCAAATTCGTATCAAAGACAATGAAGAAGATTGAGAAATCGTTCAACATCATTGTGCCAGATGATGGAATAGCATACGTATTAGAAATAATAAGCCCAGTAAGGAGATAAGAAAATGGACAATACAAAAATGGAAGAAATATCAATGGTTATTATTGCGAATGCAGGAGAAGCTAGAGGACTAGCATTCCAAGCACTTCGTGCAGTAAGAGATGATTCAGATTATGACAAAGCGAAAGAATATATCGATAAAGCAAATGAATATTCAATCATTGCGCATAAAGCACAAACAGATTTATTAATAGCGGGTGCTAATGGAGAAAATATTAATGTTGATGTGTTACTTGTACATTCACAAGATCATCTTATGACAGCAATGTTAGCAATTGAACTCATAACAGAAATGATTGAGTTCTACAAAAAATAAAATGAAGTTATTACTAATTTGTGCTGGAGGTTTAAGCACAGGAATATTAGAAAAAAAAGTAAATGATTATGCCAAGAGTATTGGTGATACAGAGTTCATTTGTAAAGCCCACTCTTATAGTCGCTTTGGTGAATTACACAATGAGTTTGATGTAACACTCTATGGACCACAAGTTCGCAATCAAAAACTACAAGTGTTTGATAAATGTGAAGAAGGATATCCATTAGAGCAGATTGAACTCATGGACTATGGAACAATGAATGGTAAAAATATTTACGAAAAAGCAATGAAGATTCATAAAGGCAATAATTCCATCTAGGATGGATTTGCATAAATACTGAAAGGAGGACTTTTATGAAACTATTACTAATTTGTGCAGGGGGAATGAGTACTAGCATGCTTATTAAGAAACTTGAAAAGTATGCAGCAGAAAACGGAATTGAGAACTTTGTATGTGAGGCGCATGGTGTTGCGGAATTTCCAGAATTATATAAAGACTGGGATCTAACACTTTATGGACCGCAAATCTCAAATCGTGCAGATTCTTTAAGACAAACATGTGGGGATGACTATCCATTAGGAAAAATCGAACCAGCTGATTATGCGATTGGCAATGCACCCAATATCTTTAAACAAGTAAATAAACTATTAAATAAATAAGGAGAAGAAAATGGATAAAATATTTGAATCTAAGTTCATGAAAGCTCTACAAGCTGCAGGGGAAAAAATTGGTGCAAATAAAGCAATCAACTCAATCCAAGCTGCTTTCATGGGGTCAATGGGTATTATCATGGTGGGAGCTGTATTCCAATTAAGTGCAGTTATTCCAACAATATTTAAATTATTTGAAGTAGGAAGTGATATTTATAATATCCTTTATGCACCATATAACTTATCAATGAATTTCTTGTCAGTTTGGTTTGTATTCCAATTAGGATATAACTATGCTAAACAACTTGGTTTAAAACCAATGACAGGAGCAATTAACTCAACACTGTGTTTCTTTCTATTAGTAACTGAAGGAGCACAAACTGCTTCAATGACAGCGATTACTACTGGAAATTTAGGCGGCACAGGATTATTCTTAGCAATTCTAGTTGGCTTAATTACAGTACGTATCTATCATTTCTGTGTTACTAAGAAAATTGTAATTAAAATGCCAGATGTAGTTCCACCATTCTTAGCTGATGGATTCAGCGCAATCGTACCAGCATTCTTGTCAATCGTATTATGGACACTTGTTAATGTGGGTTGCACAATGGCAATGGGAACATCTTTCCCTAATTTATTTATCGGTTTAATCGCAATGCCTCTATCATACTTAACGGGTGTTTGGGGAATGCTTTTATTAGGACTTATTGCAGGTCTTATGTGGATTTTCGGTATTCATGGAACAATGATGGTTTATGTTGCAATCATGCCAGTTATGTTACAAGCAACATCATCAAATGCCGCAGCTTATGCAGCAGGTGGAGTTGAAGCATTAGTTTATTATCCAGTAGCATTATTTGGAATGATGGCTTGTGCTGGAGGTACAGGTAATACATTAGCATTAGCGGTTCTTGGTTTAAGAGCAAAATCTGAACAAATTCGTGCCGTAGCAAAAGCTGGAGTAATTCCAGGTGTATTCAATATTAATGAACCTATTACTTTCGGTTATCCAATTATGTATAACCCAATCTTAGCAATTCCATATTTATTAGCAATCGTAGTTCCAATGTTCTTAGGACATTTAGCATTTACATTTGGACTATTACGTCCAGGATTCATTGCAGTTGGTTCAGTAATGCCAGTAGGTATTGCAGAATTCCTAGCTTCATTAAATCCAATGAATTTGATTTTCCCTTGGTTAATGGTTCTTGTATGTGGTTTAATTTACTACCCATTCTTAAAAGCATATGACAAACAATTATATGCAAAAGAACAAGAAGCTAAAGCATTAGAAGAAGGTCAATCTGCATAATTAAAGAGCAGGGAAGAATTCTTCCCTGCCTTTCTTTAAAATTTTTAGGGGGAAGGAAAATTGAAAAAGAAAACAAAGAAACGATTAATTATTTTTGCAACAGTCATTATGGGTTTGATGATTGTTGGTGGAATTGGAGTTGCAAATTATCTTGGATACTTTAATCCAGGAAATGGGAAAGAGTATAACGTAACAAACGTAGAAAAAATAGAAAATTCAAAGCTTGCGAATATGCATATTATTTTTTTAGGGTCATCAGTTACTGAAGGAATGCATTCACAAGGAGTTTCGTTTGTAGAGTTTATGGCAAAGCGAAATAATTTTACTTATACAAAAGAAGCTAAGTCTGGAACAACGTTGGTTGATAATGGTAAAGATTCTTATGTACAACGATTAATGACAATTGAAGATACAACAGCAGATTTATTTATCTGTCAATTATCTACAAATGATGCTCAAAAAAAATTACCGATGGGAGAAATATCGAAGTCAAAAGAGATTAATGATTTTGATGTTTCAACAGTGATTGGTGCCATGGAAACAATTATTGCATACAGTCAAACTAAATGGGATGTACCTGTGATATTTTATACAGGAACTGAATTTGACAATGAACAGTATCCAATGATGATTGATGTACTTTATGAACTTCAAACTAAATGGGATATTGGTATTATAGATTTATGGAATACATTAGACATTCAAGAAATTGATGAAAAAACGTATAAGGAATACATGAGTGATGCAATACATCCAACAAGAAGAGGCTATCTTGAATGGTGGGTACCACAAATGGAAACTTCAATTCTTGAATACTTAAATAATAAATAAAGGAGGAATTATGAGTTTACCAAACGAAAAAGGATTTCCAAAAGATTTTTTATGGGGTGCTAGTTCATCTAGTGCTCAAATTGAAGGTGGTTATGAATGTGATGGAAAAGGATTAACAATTTGGGATGTAAAACCACTAAATCCTGGAACATGTTCATTCCACTATGCTTCAGATTTGTATCATCATTATAAAGAAGATATTGCGCTCATGGCAGAAATGGGTTTTAAAGCTTATCGTATGTCAATTGCATGGGCAAGAATTCTGCCTGAAGGCGAAGGAGAAATAAATCAAGCTGGTATTGATTTCTACAAAGATTTATTTAATGAATGTCATAAACATGGTATAGAACCAGTAGTCACTATTTTTCATTTTGACTTACCATTAAAGCTACAAGAAAAATATGGTGGTTGGAAAGATCGTAAGATGATTGACATTTATGTTAACTATTGTCGTATCTTATTTGAAAACTTTAAAGATGATGTCAAATATTGGTTAACCTATAATGAACAAAACATGCTTGTTTTCTTTGGAGCATTTGATATGATTGGCGGAAGTGGAAAATTCTCTACTCCAAATGATCTTTATAATCAAGCGCATATTCAAAATGTAGCGCAAGCAAAAGCAATTCATTTATGTCATGAAATGTGTCCAAATTCAAAAATTGGTCCAGCACCAAATATCACAACATCATATCCTAAGACATGCAATCCAATGGATACCATTGCAGCTATGAATATGGATGACTTAAGAAATAATTTCTATTTGGATGCACTTGTATTTGGAGAATATCCAAAGAGTGTTTATCGCTATTTTGAAAAACAAAATGTTGTAATTGATGCCCATGATGGTGATTTTGAATGTATGAAAACATGTCATCCAGATTTCATAGGATTTAATTGTTATGGTAATGATACTACTGAATATCTAGAACATTATGACTTAGATTTATCAGAACTTGAAAAAGCGGATAATCGTGATATGAGTTACTTGATTAAATTAATGGAAAAGCCAGGTGTTGGAAAAGCATGTAAGAATGACTACTTTGCAAAGAATAGTGTTGATGGTAATAGTTATGATCCATATTGCATTCGTGTAACTGCTCGTCGTTTAACGGATAGATATCATTTACCTGTAATCATTACTGAAAATGGTTATGGTCGTCCAGATGTTCTAGAGGCAGATGGTTCTATTCATGATCAATATCGTATTGAACATTTGAAAGAAACAATTAAACAAATGAAACTTGGTATAGAAGAAGGTGCAGATATCTTTGGATATTGCCCATGGAGCGCTGTTGATTTAGTTTCAACACGTGAAGGTATTACAAAGCGTTATGGCTTTATTTATGTAGATCGTGATGAAGATGATGAAAAAGCAAAAACAGCTGAAATGAAACGTTATCGTAAAGATAGTTTCTATTGGTATAAACGTGTTATTGAAACAAATGGTGAAGACCTAGAGGGAGGAAAATAAAATGAGTTTTCCAAAAGAATTTTTATGGGGCGGTGCGACTGCCGCAAATCAATGTGAAGGTGGCTGGAATGCCGATGGCAAAGGTGCAAGTACATCAGACCATCTAACAGGAGGTACACACACATCACCAAGACGTTTTACAAAAGTAATTGAACCGAATACATATTATCCAAGTCATGAAGCAGTGGATATGTATGGACACTATAAAGAAGATATAAAGTTATTTGCGGAAATGGGATTCAAGATTTACCGCATGAGTATTAACTGGACACGTATTTATCCTCTTGGTGATGAAACACAACCAAATGAAAAAGGTGTTCAATACTACCGCGAAATTTTTGAAGAACTTAAAAAATATAATATTGAACCATTAGTAACTATTTCACACTATGAAATGCCATATGGTTTAACAGAAAAATACAATGGTTGGGCAGATAGAAGAGTTATTGATTTCTATTTGAACTATTGCAAAACAATTTTCAATGAATACAAAGATTTAGTTAAATATTGGTTAACATTTAATGAAATCAATATTGCTCTTCATTCATTTGGTGGATACATGGGATTAGGAATTATGCCTAAAGAAGATGGACCAATGATGTTGTTTGGAAAAAAGGAATCAAAAGAAGAAGCAAACATTCGTTTCCAAGCATTACATCATCAATTTGTAGCAAGTGCTAAAGCAGTAAAATTAGGTCATGAAATTAATCCTAACTTTATGATTGGATGTATGATTGCAGGTTCTGCAGCTTATCCATATTCTTGTAACCCTAATGATGTCATTGAAGCACAACACAGAATGCAACAAGCAAACTTCCTTTGTGGGGATGTACAAGTTCGTGGAGCTTATCCGCACTTTGCAAAACGCTTGTTTGAAGAATATGGTGTTGAATTAAAAATGGAACCAGGTGATGAACAAACATTACTTGAAGGAAAAGTAGATTTCTATTCATTCAGTTACTATATGTCAGGATGTGCAAGTACAGATCCTGAATTAACTAAATCAGCTGGAAATATGATGATGGGTGTTTCAAATCCATATCTTAAAGCGAGTGACTGGGGATGGCAAATAGACCCTCAAGGATTACGTTATTACCTAAATGAAATCTATGGTCGTTACCAAGTGCCTCTAATGGTTGTGGAAAACGGATTAGGTGCACATGATGTAATTGGTGATGATGGAAAGATTCATGATGACTATCGTATTGATTACCTAAGAGAACATATCAAACAAATGGATGAAGCTATCAAAGATGGCGTAGATTTAATTGGTTACACGATGTGGGGTTGCATTGATTTAGTAAGTGCTTCTACAGGTGAAATGAAGAAACGTTATGGATTTATTTATGTAGATAAAGATAATGATGGACAAGGCACATTAAACCGTATGAAGAAAGATAGTTTTGATTGGTACAAAAAAGTTATTGATACAAATGGTAATAATTTAGATTAAACGAAAAGGATTAAGTGGTAAAACTGCTTAATCCTTTACTAATGAAAAGGGCTAGATTATAAGTGATACATAATTTCAAAGTTGCACCTAAACTAGTGAAAAAGGGTGTGATGATGTTTTTTTTAATAGTGGCATAATAGGATTAGGAGGTACAAGGGGATGGATACCTATTTAGATGTTCAAATTGTAAAAATGCTTGCGGAGAGTGACAAAGAGCTATCGAGTAAACAGCTATCTTTTGTGCTCTGCAAAAGTTCAAGAACAATTAAAAGTCGAATAGGAAGTATTAATGATGATCTTCAGTCTTATGGCGCCAAGATTGAGAGTAAAAAAGGTCAGGGATATCGTTTAGTTATTTTCGACCAAGAAAAGTTTACAGAGTATTTTGAAAAATCCAATTTTAAAGAAGAAACAGCAGATAATCAAATGATTAATTTATTAATCTATGAATTAGTTAATATGGATGATTATATAAAGGCTGATGATCTTGCGGATAAACTGTATATTTCAAAATCAAAACTTACAAGTTTGTTGAATGAATTGCGAAAAATTTTATTAAACTATGATTTGAAACTTGATGTGAAACCGTATTATGGAATTATGATTCAAGGAAGTGAGTTTAATTATCGTAGATTTATATCAAGTAATTTTGTTCAAAAGATTTTGATGGATGATTCAACAAGCTTATTAAACTATTTAGAAGAAGAAAATGAACTTAAAAAATATCAATTAGATACAATTGAAAAAGTTGTGAAAGAACAACTTGAAAACCATCAATACACAATACCTTCGTATGTTGAAAAGGGTTTATTACGACATTTATTTATAACTACACTTCGTGTTAAAAAGGGCAATTCAATTAAGTTCGATACACATTTAGGACTAAATAAACACGAAAAGGAAATTAAAGTAACACAAGCTATTTTAAATGAACTTGAAAGTGAGTTCAACGTTGTATTTCCGGCGAGTGAAGTTGAGTATATCGCAATTCATTTGGTGGGTAAACGTGTTTTCGAAGTTAGTGATACTATTTCCGAGGAAATCAATAGTTTAGTTTCAGAGATTCTTTTAAAAATCGTTGAAATTAAGAATATTGATTTATTAGATGACTTGAATTTAAGAACGCTACTAGTATTGCATTTGATGCCATTACACACGCGTTTGCAGTTTGGGATAGTATTAGAGAATCCGCTTGTTGAAAACGTTAGAGAACAATGCTTAAGTGGTTATGATTTAGCAATGATTGCAACCAATGTCATAGAACAAAAATGGCAAGTCAAAATCAATAGACATGAAATTAGTTACTTGGCTTTACATTTTGATGTAGCGTTGAAAAAAGAACTAGATAAAATAACAAGAAAAAAAATTCTGATTATTTGTGAAAGTGGTAGGGCAAGTGCTCAAATGCTTCGTTATAATTTTGAACAACACTTTTCAAGATATCTAGAAGAAATCATTGTTTGTGATAGTAATGACATAAATGAAGTGTTATTAAAGAATGATGTCGATTTGATTTTCACAACTGTTCCAGTAGTATTTAATACCAGCATTCCTATTTTTGAATTTGGTTTTTTCCTAAATGATCAAAATATTCATAAAATAAAATCTGTTCTTATGGGGCAACCACAGGTGAATGATGCATTGAAGTATTTTCCTCGTGAACTATTCTTTGTGGGAGAAAATATTGATTCCAAAGAAGATGCATTTAATTTTCTTTTCAAAGAATTACGAAAAAAGAAATCCCTTCCCAATAAGTTTGAAGAGTATGTTTTAGAAAGAGAAAAATTTTGTGCAACAGACTTAGTTAGAAATGTTGCGATGCCACATCCGAATAGAACATTAACAGATGAAACTTTTATTTCAGTATTAATTTTAAATAAACCAATTCTTTGGTCAGTTAGAAAAGTCAGAATTATTTTCTTAATATCGATGAGCAAACAAGATAGCGAAAAATATAAGTTCTTAATTGAATGGATGTTGGATTTGTTTAATCGCCAAGAGGATTTACAACATATCATTGAGGAGTCCTCTTATGATTTACTTATTCAAGGATTAACGAATATAGATTGGAAAAAAGATAAATATGAAACAGATTAAATTAGAAGGAGCTTATAACTCCAGAGATATTGGCGGTTATATTACAGTTGATGGTAAAAAGGTTAAAGAAGGACTTTTATATCGCTCAGATGAGTTAAGTAAATTAACTGAGAAAGACATTGAAATTTTAATAGCTCATAATATTAAAACAATTGTGGATTATCGCGGAGAAACAGAACGTGTTAATAATGAAGATAAAGCCATAGCGGGAGCAAAAGTAGTTTATTTAGATCCCAAAGCAGATGTTGCAGCAATGGCTAGTAATGAAAACATTAAAGACATGCATAAAACAATTGATTCGCTCACTGCAAAAAAAGCATACCAGCTCATGATGGAACAGAATAGACAATTTGTATTAGCCGATTCATCAAAGAAGGCATATCGACAACTGCTTGATCTCATTCTTGATAAGGATAATTGTCCATTGGTTCAACACTGTCGAGGTGGAAAAGATCGTACAGGATACGGAGTTGCAATAATTCTATTATTATTAGGGGTTGCTAAGGAAACTGTTTTAGAAGACTATTTATATACAAATGTATGTAAAAATGAGAAGAACGAAAAAAGTTTAAGAAAGATAATGGACGAAACACAAAATGAAGATTTAGTTCAAGCATTGCGGTATATGAAAGAAGCAAATGCTGAGTTTCTACTTTTAGCATTAAATGAAATTGATGATAACTATGGTGGAATTGTAAATTATGCAATGAATGAACTGGATTTTAATCAAGAAAATATT
Organism: uncultured Erysipelotrichaceae bacterium; assembly: GCA_964386325.1. Lineage (GTDB taxonomy): Bacteria > Bacillota_I > Bacilli_A > Erysipelotrichales > Erysipelotrichaceae > Anaerorhabdus. The sequence continues at coordinate 67,082 of CAYLQY010000011.1, forward strand.
AATAAACTAAAAGAAATTTATTTGGAGGATAAATGATGAATAAAGCAAGTTTTCAAGAAAAATTAGGTAAATTTGCGAATACATTTCAAAATAATAATTACATGAAATCGTTGACGCAAGGGATGATGGCAACATTGCCATTAATAATGATTAGTTCTGTAGCAACGCTTATAGCAGCTATTGATATTGGACCATCCAAAGCATTTTTAACAAGTATTGGAGTTATACCAGTTTGTAATGTCATTAATACAATGACTAATCAAATCTTATCGGTTTATATTGCGTTTTTAATCGCTTATAAACTTGCACAAAACATGAAAAAGGATGCTCTTGAATCTGGAATTATAGGAGTTATGTCATTCTTTATTCTTACACCAATTGTTGAAGGTGGAGCAATTTCTATTGCACAATTAGGAAGTGGTGGTATGTTTACTGCGATGTTCTCATCACTATTAGGGGCAAGAATTTATATCTGGGCAATTGATCACAAACTTGTAATTAAAATGCCAGATTCTGTTCCACCGATTGTTGCGAAGAGTTTTGCGGCAATTATTCCAGGTGTATTAGTAGCTACTATTTTTGGTATCGTTTCAGTAGCGATGGCAGCAACTCCTTACGGTACAATTACAAATATGCTTACAACATTTATACAAATGCCATTGATGAATTTAGGTAGCAATATTATTTCTGCAATGCTCATTGTTGCATTCATTGAATTATTATGGTTCTTTGGTATGCATGGAGTTATGGTAATGTATCCAATCATTATGGTTTTATTCCAAGCCCAACAAATCGCAAACTTGGAAGCTTTCCAAGCAGGTCAAGCACTACCATATTTGTTTACAGCAGCATTTATCTTAGGTAATCGTGGAGCACGTTCGATGGCTGTATCCTTACTATGTATCTTCAGATGTAAGTCTGATCGATTAAAAGCAGTCGGGAAAGTTGGATTTATTCCAGCATTATTTGGAATCTCTGAACCAATTAAATTTGGGATTCCACAAGTTATGAATTTACGGATGTTGATTCCATTAATGCTAACACCAGCAGTAAGTGTATTTAGTGCATGGGTATTATCAGTTATTGGATTTCTACCATATACAAACGGTATTTCCCTTCCGACAGGATTCCCAATTATTCTAGGTGGTTATTTTACAAATGGATGGCAAGGTATTGTTGCACAAATCGTTCAATTAATATTATGTGCGCTCATTTATATTCCATTCATGAAAGCTGAAGATAAAATTGCCTGTGAAGAGGAAGAGAAACAACGTCAAGAAAATACTGAAAAAGAAATGCAAGCTGCATAAGGAGGTTAAGCAATGAAGAAAATTGTATTGTTATGTGCTGGTGGAATGTCTACGAGTATATTGGTTAGTAAAATGAAGAAGGTTGCTGAAGAATTGGGTAAGGATTATTTTATTGATGCTTATGCAATTGACTCAGCTGCAACAACTGCGGTGGATGCTGATTGTGTATTATTAGGTCCTCAAGCGGTTTATCGCAAACATGAAATCGAAGAACTTGTTGTTTGTCCAGTTGAAGGTATAGATATGGTTACTTATGGTATGATGGATGGCAAAAAAGCTTTAGATCAAGCTATGAAACTGATAGGAGATAAATAATGGAGGGCTTAGAATTAACCTGTTTCCAAATGATAAGTTATGCAGGCGGTGCAAAAAGTAAATTCTATGAAGCATTATCATCTGCGAAAAATGATGACTTTGAACAAGCGACAATCTTATTAAAACAGGGACAAGAGTTACTTGTACAAGCACATCTTGAACATGCTAATCTTATAAAAAAAGAAGCAAATCAAGAAGCGATACAACTTACATTACTACTTCTTCATGCAGAAGACCAATTAATGACAACTGAAAATGTTAGAGATCAAATTCGAGAAATGATAGAATTATATCAAGTAGTAAAAGATTTAAGAAATAAAATTGAGCATTAAAGAAATCTAAAACTGCTTACAGGAGGAATAAAAAATGGGATTTCCAAAAGGTTTTTTATGGGGTGGGGCAACAGCCGCAAACCAATGTGAAGGTGCCTATAAATTAGGTGGAAGAGGATTGGCGAATGTCGATATAGTTCCAATAGGAAGTGATCGTTTTCCTATTATCGCAGGCAGAAAGAAAGTAACAGATTTTGAAGAAGGACATTTCTATCCAGCAAAGGAAAGTATTGATATGTATCATCGCTATAAAGAAGATATTGCTCTCTTTGCGGAAATGGGCTTTAAAACATATCGCTGTTCAATTGCTTGGAGTAGAATATTTCCAAAAGGTGATGAAGAAAAACCAAATGAAGAAGGTGTGAAATTCTACGAAGATTTATTTACTGAATGTAAAAAATATGGAATTGAACCTTTAGTAACAATTACGCATTTTGATTGCCCAATGCATTTGATTGAAGTATATGGTGGATGGCGTAATCGTAAGATGATAGAATTCTATAAAAATCTTGTGACAGTTTTATTCACACGCTATAAAAATCTAGTTAAGTACTGGTTAACATTTAACGAGATAAATATGATTTTACATGCTCCATTTATGGGAGCTGGAATATGCTTTGAAGAAGGTGAAGATGAACTTCAAACAAAATATACTGCTATTCATCATGAATTAATTGCAAGCGCATGGGCTACTAAAATTGCTCATGAAATCAATCCTGAAAATATGGTTGGATGTATGCTTGCAGCAGGCGAAAGTTATCCTCATACATGTAAGCCAGAAGATGTCTTCAAAGCATTACAAGATAATCGCGAGAACTACTTTTTCATTGATGTACAAAGTAGAGGTAGCTATCCAAACTTTGCGTTGAAGCAACTTGAACGGGAAGGGATAACAATTCCTTTTATGGAAGGTGATAAGGAATTATTAAAAGCACATACAGTTGACTTTATTTCCTTTAGTTATTATTCATCACGTTGTTCAAGCGCTGATCCAAAAATCAATGATACAACAGCAGGAAATATTTTTGCATCACTAAAAAATCCTTATCTTCAAGCAAGTGAATGGGGTTGGCAAATTGATCCGTTAGGTTTGAGAACAACATTAAATGTATTGTATGATCGCTATCAAAAACCATTATTCATTGTAGAGAATGGATTAGGAGCGGTTGATACTATTGAAGCAGATGGAAGTATCAAAGATGATTACCGCATTGATTACATTAGAGAACATGTGAAAGCAATGAAAGATGCCATTGATTTAGATGGTGTTGATTTAATTGGATACACAACATGGGGACCTATTGACTTAGTATCTGCGGGTACTGGAGAAATGAAGAAACGATATGGCTTCATTTATGTTGATCGCGATAATGAAGGTAATGGAACATTGAAACGTTCTAAGAAAAAATCATTCGCTTGGTATAAAAAAGTAATACAATCAAATGGTGAAGATATAGAATAAAAAGGCCACTCAAATTGAGTGAACCCATAAAATTAAGTGTTATAACTCTATAAACAATCAAGGATTAATTTCTGACAGTACAGAAGTTAATCCTTTTTAATTATCATGAATGTAAATAGTAATAGTAAGTAACTTGTTGGAATATGAGATGTGCTGAATTGTTGTTTTTATACTATCCTAATGTTGATTTTACAATTAAAGTCATTGAAGTGTTATTTTGTTCAACAAATAACCACTTGTCTTTTAAATAGTTATTAATTATTTCAATAACTTGTTCAATTGTTATTGTTGGATTACTTTCTCTAAGTTCAACACCACAACTTGAACATCCTCCAAATGAATGTAATGAATATCCTGTTTTCTTTTCTCTAAGTATTGTATTTATATCTACTAACATTCCAAAATGAATAACTGCTGTCATAAATCCTCCATGTTGCTTTAATGAATGAAAATTCATTTGCCATTTACTAGTCTATCATTTTTTAAGTATATAATGTTTTAATTTACTTTGCTTAATTTTTTTCTTTGTATATTTTCATTGCGATAAAATAACTGATAATCAAAAGTAAAATGCACCATCCACAAGCTATCCATATTTCACTACCAATCGGTTGTGATAGAAGTAATGCTCTGATTGTATCTACAATAGAAGTTACTGGTTGATTTTCTGCGAAGATTCTCAATGCAGTTGGCATTGTCTCTGTGGGTACAAAAGCAGAACTAAGAAATGGTAAATAGGCAAGAGGATAAGAAAATGCACTTGCACCTTCGGCTGAGTGTGCGGATAATCCAGCAATAACTGCTAACCAAGTTAATGCTAATGTAAATAAGAATAATATTCCAAGTATGATGAGCCAATTCATAAGACTAGCTTCTGGACGAAATCCCATGAAATAAGCGATGATAATGATGACGAGAATGGATAGTCCATTTGATACTATAGAAGTTAATACATGAGACCATAGGGCAGATGATGCAGAAATTGGCATTGTACGAAATCTTTCGAAAAAGCCATTTTTGACATCATTAAATAATCGGATTGCTGTATAGGCGATACCACTTGCGATGGCCATTACAAGGATACCAGGAAGCATGTAAGTAACATATTCACCTGATGTCATTCCATTTCCCATGGAACCACCAAATACATAGACAAACAATAACATCATTGCAATAGGGGTTAGACAAACGGTAATAACGGTATCTAAACTTCTTAAAATATGCTTCATTGATCTACCTAACATGGTAAGCATATCTGAAATAATATAACCTTTCATTAAATTGTGTCTCCTTTTCTTATAATTGATAAAAATATTTCTTCTAAACTTGGTTGTTTCTCAATGTATTCAATCTTCGTGGGAGGAAATAGTTTTTTTAATTCTTCTAAAGTTCCATTTGCGATAATAATGCCTTCATGAAGTATGGCGATACGATCTGCAAGTTGTTCTGCTTCTTCAAGGTATTGAGTTGTTAGAAAAACGGTCGTTCCTTGTTCACTTAAGTCTTTAATTTTATTCCAAACTTCTTGTCTTGCTTCAGGATCCAATCCGGTTGTTGGTTCATCAAAAAATATTACTTTTGGGTCACCGATTAAGCTCATCGCAATATCAAGTCGTCTTCGCATACCGCCTGAATAATTGCCTACTCTTCGCTCAGCGGCATCAACTAAATTAAAATCAGATAGAAGTTTATTTGTTACTTCTTTTGGATTTTTTAAATGTCTCAATTTAGCGATAAGCATTAAGTTTTCTCTGCCAGTTAAAATGTCATCAACAGCAGCAAACTGCCCCGTTAAACTAATACTTTCTTTAATTTTTCCGGCATCTTTTTTTACATCATATCCGCAAATTGATACATTTCCTGAATCTTGTGTTAGTAGCGTGGATAAGATTCGAATTGTGGTTGTCTTCCCAGCACCATTTGATCCAAGTAAGGCAAAGATTTCTCCTTGTTTTACCGTTAAATCAACCCCTTTTAATACTTCATGGGTTTTAAATCTTTTTCTTAAGTCCTTAATTTCTATTGTGTTTACTTTCATTTAAATTTCTCCTTTAATTTAAAAACCGATAGCTACGCATTTATACGTAGTTATCGGCTCTGTATTTTTATATCTGGCTCTTTGATAACTGTTAATTTTAAATTGTTATAATGAATGATGCTTTCCTTTTTACATTTTGGACAATAAAGCGGAAAGTAATATAATTCTGTACTTGGGCAACACATCGTATGTGTTTTGCCATGGCAATGTGGACAAAGTATCCATTGTCTATTTTCTTCCATAATTATTTATTTAATTTCGCATTTACTTTCTTGTTCAAATTCTTTCGGACATTATCAGTCCATAATTTATTGTCACTCATTAATTCATCACAGAATGTTGCGACATCCTCACCAGTGACTTCTAATACATGTCGTCCTTGTAGTGCAGCTGATTCAAATAAGTCTATCAACTCATATTGTGTTTGAAGCATATCCATGCCTGAACCTGCTGCAAAACTCCACATATAGTTTTGAATCTTATTGTATACAAATTGATAATCTTTTGGTAAAAGTGCTACTCTTGCCATTTGACGATTGTATTCTTGTTTCTCTTGTCGCATTTTCAAGATAATATTTTCCATTGTTTATTTCTCCTTACTCATAAAGTAATCTTTAATTTCTTTGTTTAATTGTTCGCGTGAAGTTGTTGAATCTTCGACAGTTGCTTGTATTAATTCATCGCAAAATTCAGCTACATCCTCGCCAAGAACATCTTTTACTTTTTTTCCTTCTGCAGCACTTGTTTCAAAAAGTTCAATAAGATTAGTTAACATATCAATATCACATGTGAAGTAATAGCTGTATTTCAAGATGCTTTTATATGCAAAGCGATAATCTTCTGGTAAAGCTTTGACACGTTTTTTACATTCATTCCATTTTTTCTTGTCTTCAAGATTACCGACAACAAGTTCTATAAATGATTTAACCATTTAATTTTCCTCCTTAAGTTGATTTAATTTGTAAGAAATAAACTCCCATTTTCTCCAAAAAGTAGCTAATTCGTTTCTGCCAGCTTCATTAAGTGTATAAAACTTGCGTGGTGGTCCTAGCTCAGAGGGCTTCTTTGTAATTTCAACAAGTTTATTTTTTTCTAAACGAATTAATATTGTATATACAGTTCCTTCAACAACATCGGTGAATCCAAGTGTATTGAGTTGACGGGTAATCTCATATCCATAAGTTTCTTGACGACTTATGATTTCTAATACACATCCTTCTAAGACACCTTTGAGCATTTCTGTTAAATTTTCCATTGTAACACTCCTTTAATTAAGTAGTAAGTATCACTGACTACCGCTATATCGTAACACTTAGTACCGTACCTGTCAACAGCCTTCCTAAATTTTTTATCATTCCATAAAAAATGCACCTCTTTTAATAAAAGGGGTGCACTTCATCATTTATTTGAATGAAACTTCGATATATGCAAGATCATTAATTGAAGAATTATCTGAAATTAAATCATCACTTGTAAATGGTTGGGCATATGATGTGATTAATGCCATTTCTTTCTTATGAATCGGGGAATAACTAAGTGCAAGAAGAATAATAGTATCTCCTGCTGTTTTATTAGGAAATTTAATTGCTGCTGGATTTGCATAAGCACTATAACTTGCTATGTTTTGATCATGGTTAAGTTTAACTAGAAACTCGTGAGACATCTTTGAAACACCATTCACATTAACTGAAATCACAAAACTAGTATCACTGATAAGCGTGCTGATTTCAAAATTTTTGGTGCCTATTTCTTCAGCAGTAATCACAAATGATTCATTTTTTGATGAACTTGTAGGAGTTGCTTCAACGAGTGTGAATGTTATTGTCTTAGCATTTTTAATTTCATAATTATACATATTGGCTACAGGTTGATTGGATGGGATGTATTTAATTGTTGTGCTGGAGTTCATTGAACAAGCGCTGCAAAGTAATAAAATCAATACTAAGGCTAGTCTTTTCATTAAGAAACACCTCTCTTTTTCGTATTATATCACTATTAAGATGAGGTGTTAAATTAATAATCGTTAAGAAATGAAGAAATGCATGTTCATAAAATCAGCCTTTATCCTTCGAATTGACTTTGATGAAGTGTAAAATAAAATCCTTTTCTTTGAAGTAGTTCTAAGTGATTTCCTCGCTCAATAATATCGCCATCTTTTACAACTAAGATCAAATCGGCGTTTTTTATTGTTGATAGGCGGTGGGCAATAACGAAGCTCGTTTTGTTTTTCATTAAGCGATTCATGGCTTTTTGAATTTCTACTTCAGTACGTGTATCAACACTTGATGTAGCTTCATCTAAGACAAGAATCGTTGGATTTAGTAACATTGCACGGGCAATTGTTAAGAGTTGCATTTGACCTTGAGATATAATCATGGCTTCACTTGATAAACGTGTATCATACCCTTCGGGAAGTGTTCTAATAAAATAGTCACAAGAAGCAGCTTTGGCGGCTTGAATTATTTCTTCACGAGTTGCATCTTGTTTACCATAGGCGATATTCTCTGCGATTGTTCCATCAAAGAGCCATGAATCTTGTAGCACCATGCCTATTTTTCGACGCATCGAGTTTCTGTTGAGTTTAGAAATATCTTGTCCATCAATATGGATAGAACCCTTGTTTAATTCATAGAAGCGCATTAATAGGTTTACAAGCGTGGTTTTTCCACCTCCTGTTGGACCGACAATCGCAACCATTTCATTGGGTTTTACTTCAAGATTTAAATCATGCATTAAAATTTTATCAGCTGAATATCCAAAGCAAACATGCTTGAATTCTACATGGCCTTCAGTAATCTTTGTGTCAGTTGATTTTGTATCTAAGCTTTCTTCCTCCTCGTCAAGGAGTTCAAATACACGTTCTGCACCAGCAATTGCCGCTTGAAGTGATGTGATTACATAAGAAGATTCAGTTACTGGTTCAGCAATTTGGTTAACATAAAGTAGGAATGCTTGAACAGTTCCGATACTCAATGCACCGTTTAGCGCCATAAGTCCTCCTGCAAGTGCAGAGGCAATGAAACCAAGTTGTCCTAAAAAACGCATTGCAGGATAAATTGTATAGTCAGCGAACTGTGCTTTACGTTGTGCGATAAACTGTCTTTGGTTTAATTCTTCAAGAGAATTTAAAGTTTCTTCTTGGTAGTTAAATGTTTTGATAATTCGATTACCGGTAAAAACTTCTTCAACTTTACTTGTTAATGCACTTAATGAAGCCATATTTTCACCATACGCTTTTTGTGCAAGGGTTGAAACATATCCAGTCGCGATTAAACTTAATGTGAGTGAAATCAAGACGATAAAGAAAAGTTGTGGACTAAGTTTAAACATAACGATAACAGAAAATAGTATCGTAAACGAAGATGAAATAAGTTGCATTAGACCAACTTGTAAAACAGTTGCGACTTTTTCTAAATCATTTGTGATACGGCTCATAATTTCACCAGGTTGGTGAACATCAAAATATCGAAGTGGTAAACGATTGAGCTTACTACTGATTTCTTTTCTTAGTTTTAAAGTAATGTGTTCACCAACACTCGCAACCAAATATTGTTGAAGATAAGCAAGTAAACAACTACAAGAGAAAGTAATAATCATCAAAGTAATTGGATAACCTAAAGATGTAATGATGGTCGAGAATACACCGATGTTTGGGTCATAGGTTTGAATAGCTTCAATGAGTCGATCAATTCCCAACCCCATCGTAAGGGGCATAGCAGCTAAAGTGAGTGAACTTAATATAGTAGCGATTGCAATAATCAGTAGTTTTTTCTTTTCAAGAAAAATATAAGATATAAATCGTCTAACAGTTTTGGAAGTGTTTTTAGGAATATCTTCAATTATGATTTCATCATTAGTTGTCATATAGTTACCTCCTTTGTATTCATTTGGCTATCGACGATAGCGCGATAAATCATGCAATTTTCTAAAAGTTCATGATGTTTTCCTTTACCAACAAGATGTCCTTCATCTAAGACAAGGATTTGATCAGCATCAAGAATACTGCTTACGCGTTGTGCGATAATTAGTTTTGCTTGATCATGTACATGTAGATGAAGTTGTTGTCGTAATGCTTTATCGGTTTTGACATCGAGAGCCGAAAAACAATCATCAAAAATAAATAAATTAGTCTTTTTAATTAATGCCCGAGCAATTGATAATCGTTGGCGTTGACCACCTGAGAAATTTGAACCGCCTTGAGATACGTTAGCATTTAAACCGTCATCAAGAGAGGATACAAAATCTTTTGCTTGGGCAATTTCTAATGCTTTCCAACACTCATCTTCACTTGCTTGAGCATTGGCAAGTAGTAAATTACTTTTAATTGTTCCACTAAATAAGAATGCTTTTTGTGGTACATAACCAATTTGATTTCGTAATTCTTCTTGTGTTATTACTTTTGTATTTATGCCATTAAGGCTAATGGTTCCACTTTGGTGTTCATGAATTCGTAAAAGCAAATCAACGATAGTACTTTTACCAGAACCTGTACTTCCGATGATGGCGGTAGTTTCTCCAGGATTTATCATAAAAGATAAATCATTGATAACAGGTTGTTCAGCACCATCATAGCTGAATGTGACATGATTGAACTCTACTGCTGGCGCAGTGGTGGCTTTAGAACTGAATTGCGAATGGATAAGATCAGTTATACTAGGGTTCAAATCAAGTACTTCTTCTAAACGTTTAAGGCAAGCTTGTGCTTTGGGTAATGTAGTTAGTGTAGAAACTGCCATAATACAATAGCCCATCGATAAAATCGCATATTCAATAACGGCAGAAATTTCACCAATTTCCATAGCGCCAGTTAATGAATACGAACCTCCTACAAATAAAACGACAACCATAATTGCACCCATCATCAACCACACGGCAGGATAGAATATTGCGTATAAACGATTTAGTTTAATCATATTATTAGCGTAGCTTGTATAAGAATCATGACAACGATTTTTCTCATAGTCTTCATTACCGAATGCTCGAATAACACGTACACCAGTTATTGATTCACGAACTACTTTATTAATACGATCTAAGCGTGATTGGATTGTCGATGAAAGGTGATTTGATTTACGAATAACATAAACAGATAGAATAAATAATAAAGCAATAAAACTAAATTGAATAAGAGCGAGTGTTTGATTAACAGAAGCTGTCATTGCGATTGAAACAACGAGAATAATAGGTGCTGGAAGAACAAGTTGTAAAATCATTCCAAGCGTTTGTTGAAGATTTGTGATATCTGATGTAGAACGTGTAATCATCGAAGATATTCCAAATGAATCAAATTGTTGTAATGATAATTCTTGGGTTTTCTTAAATAGTTTTGTTCGCATTTCTCTTCCAAACAAAGATCCTAAATCACTTGTTACCCAACTCCCTATTGTTGAAATAATAGTAGTTAGTATTGCGAAAAGAAACATGGATATACCGACCTGTATAACGACATTGAAATTGTTTTGAAGAATACCATTATCAATCATCGTCGCAACTAATTTTGGTATAAGTAGTGTTCCTCCTATTTGTCCAAATAATAGAATTAATGTAAGTATCATTTTTCCTTTATAGTCTTTTATAAATTGAATAAAAAATTTCATAATTTACCTCCTTGTAATCATATAAATTGTTAGCCACAAGTGGTACAATAAACTATGAAGTAACTTCAATGTCAAGCAAATAAAGAAAAGAAGGTTGATAAAATGATTCAAAAGAAAAATTTAACAATATCTGAATTCTCAAAGTTAACAGGAATTAATAGAGACAATTTAAGATTTTACGATAATGCAGGATTACTAGTCCCAGAGAAAAGAGAAGCAAATGGATATCGTAGCTATTCAAGAAAACAATTAAGTTCTGCTTACTTGATTACATCATTACGCGGAATTGGTGTTGGTCTTGAAGAAATCAAACGCTATTCGCAAGAAAGAAATCCTCAAAAAATGATGGAGTTATTTACTAAACAAGATAAATATATTCAAGAAGAGATTGCACGACTAAAAGAAACAAGAGATATCATGCAACTTTATGCACAGATGGCTGAACGTGCCACACGAGAAGAAAAAGAAAAAATCTTTCTTGAATTCAAAGAAAGAGAAGATATATATCTATGTATTGAAATTCCAGAAGGAATGGATGAAGAAGAAGCAGAAAAGATTTCATTTGATGAGGCATGGGAAAGAGGAGTTAATGTTGTTTATCCATTGGGTGGGATTATTAACCAAGATAAGCTAACTCGTGAAAAGAAGTTTGAAGTTTCACGTTTCTATTTTAGAACAAGACGAAATAAAAATGCTGTGAAGCCAGCGGGACATTATGTGGTTATGTATGTATTGAGTAGTTCGTGGGATTCTCCAACCATTATCAAACGATTACAAGCATTTATGAAGAAAAATAAATTAGTGCAGAGTGGCGAGATTTATATTGAATATCACCTTGATCATGTTGCGATTCAAAGTCCAGAGGATTATTGTGTTCGTATTGAAATACCGATAAAAAATTAAAAGGAAGTTACCATAAGTAATAACTTCCTTTTTCATTTAAAATGTCGAGAGATTAAATAAAGATAACTTGAATAAGAAACATATATACGATGGTGCCTGCACCTATACTTAATAACACATTTCTTTTCCAAATGTGAATGATACTTGTTACCGCAATCGCAATGAATTCAGGTATTCCATGAGGTGCAATAATTGGCGAAACATTTTTTAGACAATAAATTACTAAGAGTCCCATCATTGCAGGTGGTAAGACTTTACCTAAATAAGAAATAATGGGTGGAAGTTCTTTTGATTCTGGAAACAAGAGAAATGGTGTAAACCGTGTAATCATTGTACCGAGAGTTATCGCAAGTATTGTAACTAATGTTTCAAGAGGTGTTAATGGCATGCGATTTTCCTCCTTACAAGTAATAAAGTTAATATGAATACCATTGCTGGTATTACTAGATTATTGCCGCCAAATAGGAATAACGAAAGTAGGGTACATCCTAATCCTATACATCCAGGTATACGATTTTCTTTTATTCGCATTTGTTCAATAAAAAGGACAACGAATAATGCCGTTAAAGCAAAATCTAAACCAGCAGTATTCAACGTGATTAAAGTTCCTAATATGCTTCCAAGTAATGTTCCAACAATCCAATAGATGTAATCAAGAAAAGATATACAAAAATAAAATGATTTTAAATCACAGTTCTCAGGGGGTGTGACACTCGATGTGATTGAGAAAGTTTCATCACAAAGGGTATAAATTAAGAAGTTTTTCACTTTTCCCAACCCTTTATATTTATCAAGCATAGCTAAGCCATAAAAAATATGACGAGCATTAACCATCAAACTGAGAAAGAAGGCTTGAAAGGGATCGAAGGCAGTTGTAAGTAGTGTGATTGCGACAAACTGCATACTTCCACAAAAGGCGATGGCACTCATGAGTACAGCCCATATTGCGGAATAACCCTTTGTTTGCATGAGAACACCATAAGCCATACCTAAGACTAGAAATCCCGTTAATACAGGAAGAGTATGAGGAAATGCAGCTTTTAGTGATGATTTAAATTGTTCAATTTTTTTATTTTTCATGAGAGTACCTCCGATATGATAAGAAAGACACTCGAGAGAATGTCTTTAATTGTCTGATTTTAGCTTTTGTAGTTCTTTACTGATGGCAGTAGGTGTTTGAAGAATAATTTGGGCAGCACGGTGAGCAAGTTGGATACTATCAATAAGGGTTAGATTTCTAACTAATCCATAAAGTAATCCAGCGAGGAAAGCATCACCAGCACCAATATCATTATTTGTCTCTATTTCATTTGTTTTAATAGGAACTTTACCATCGCGGGTATACAGTGTTGCACCATTCTTGTCTTCAGTCACAATAACCCATTGAAGACCTGTGGTAAAATCCATTTTCTCTTCTTCGAACTCATCAATATTCACCACAATACCTTCAATATAGCGAAGCAGCTCAACAGAAGGAATGAACCCACTAATTATCCATCGCGTTGAAGAAGTATTAATAAATAAATCATATAAGAATTTTTCATTCATTTGATCAGTAATGGCAAAGGAATCTTTGAATAAACTGTAGTCAATTGAATCTTGTTCATTGAATAAAAATTCAGGTGTAATAGAAGATAAGAAATATTGAACATTGGACGCATGAATACTTTGGAAAACAGGAGTCGGTTTATCGACAAGAATTGTATGTAGTTCAACACCAAGCAAACTAAGCTCATCTTGTAATTCAGTGGCTTTTTCATCATTCCCTATTTTAGTAATGAAGATGGGATTACAGCCAAGACAACCTAGGTTATAACTTACATTATGCATAGAGCCGCCAAAATTAGATGTAAAAGTTCCCTTATTACAATGATTAGGATGAATTTCTTCAGCCATAAAAATATAGTCTTGCATTGAAGTACCAATCAAAAGAATATTTTTCATAGTTTTTACCTCTTTGTCTAATGATAACATAAATCATGATATAATTGAAAAAAGAGGTGGAAAAAATGATAAGAATTGGACAGTCAAGTGACATACACCGTTTAGTGGAAGATAGAGATTTAATCTTAGGTGGTGTTAAGATAGAACATACAAAAGGGTTAGATGGTCATAGTGATGCAGATGCATTATTACATGCAATTGCAGAGGCTATTCTAGGGGCATTAGCTTTGGGTGATTTAGGAAAACATTTTCCAGATACTGATCCTCGTTATAAGGGCGCAAATTCTTTAGATTTATTACGTTCAGTAAAAATGTTAATGAATAAAGAGGGATATACTATAGGAAACATTGATTCATTGATTATGATTGAGAAACCTAAAATGGCGCCACATATTGATGAGATGAGAAAAAATATTGCGAATGCGTTGAATTGTGAAATATCGCAAGTTAGTGTCAAAGCTACACGCGGAGAAAAATTAGGATTTGTTGGAAGAGAAGAGGGAGTCTTAGCACAAGCAGTAGTCCTTCTTGAGAAATAGTGGAGGGGAATATGTTTCGAATATTGATTGTTGAAGATGATGAAATTATAACTAGAACTTTAAAAAAACAAATTAGTACTTGGGGATATGAAGTTAAAAATATTGAGGATTTTAATAATGTGTTGATTGAGTTTAACGATTTTAATCCACATTTAGTTTTAATGGATATTACATTGCCATTCTTTAATGGTTATCATTGGTGTAGTGAAATTAGAAAAACATCGAAAGTACCACTTTTATTTATTTCTAGTGCTTCAGATAATATGAATATCATTATGGCGATGAATATGGGTGGTGATGATTTTATTGCGAAGCCGTTTGATTTGAATGTGCTCACGGCAAAAATTCAAGCAATTTTACGTCGCTCATATGATTTTAGTACAAATCAATCTGTGCTAGAGGTTCATGGAGTAACATTAAACTTAAATGACACATCGCTTATTTATGGTGATCAAAAAATAGACTTAACAAAGAATGAGTTTCGTATTATGTCGACGTTGATGGAAAACAAAGATAAATACGTGTCTCGTGATGAAATGATGCAAGCGTTATGGGATACAGATGAATTCATTGATGATAATACATTGACGGTTAATGTAGCTCGTTTACGTAAAAAATTAGAAGAAGCAGGTTTAGAAGAATTTATAGTAACAAAGAAGGGCATCGGATATCGAATAAAGGAATAAGATGAAAAACTATTTAAAAGATAAAATAAAAAGTATTGGAATTATTTTAGGATGTCTTTTAATACAAACAATTACATTATTCTTATTTGGATTAGATTTGTTTGTGGTAGGATATGTGTTTTTGTTATGTCTAATATTCATTGTTATTGCTTTCTTGATTGACTATGCTTACTATCGAAGGAAAAGAATCAGACTTCAAGAATTGGTTGGGAAACAGGGTTTAGAAATAACAGAATTTCCTAAAAATAAAGATCCATTTGAAAAAGAATATCAAGAAATAATAGAATTACTTATAAAAGAAAAAAATGAACTAGAATATGTATTGAGTAACAGTATAACGGACAGTAATGATTATTTTACTATGTGGGTTCATCAAATAAAAACACCCATTGCCGCAATGCGACTACTTTTACAAACTAGTGAACAAGATGATAAACAAGAGTTGGAAGAGCAATTATTCAAGATAGAACAATATGTAGATATGGTTTTACAATATATTCGAATGAAAGAATCAAATCGTGATTTTTTGTTTGAAACAATAGAGTGTGATGAAATTATCAAACAATCGGTAAGAAAATATGCAAAATCTTTTATTCGTAAAAAAATAAATTTGAATTATGAACCAGTGAATTTCTCAATTATTACTGATGAAAAGTGGTTGTGTTTTGTGGTTGAACAACTATTATCAAACGCAATCAAATATACACCAGAAGGTGGTACAATCACGATTACACATGAATGGAAAGTTCTTGTTATTAAGGATACGGGAATTGGAATCAGTAAAGAAGATATACCGCGTATTTTTGAAAAAGGTTTTACTGGGTATAATGGACGTATTGATAAGAAGTCGACAGGTATTGGACTTTTCTTGTGTAAATCAGTTTGCGATAAGTTGGGTCATACGATTAAAATTGATTCTTCAGTAAAAGAAGGAACAATCGTGAGAATAGGATTAGATTCGTACCTTACAAAATAGTAAGAATAAGATGAGATTTTGTAAGCCAAAATTAAGGTATAGAAATCTCATTTTTCTTATGATGATAGTGTCAGGAGGAACAAGAATATGAAAATATTAGAAGTTAGTAATCTTAAAAAAGTTTATTCATCTCGTTTTGGAGGGAATAGCGTCCAAGCATTAACCAATGTATCGTTTACTGTTGAAGAAGGTGAGTATGTAGCTATCATGGGTGAATCTGGCTCCGGTAAAACGACACTATTAAACATTCTTGCAGCTTTAGATAAGCCGACATCAGGAGAAGTATTGTTAGCGGGAAAAAGTCTTTCAAAAATAAAAGAAAACGAGATGTCCGCATTTCGTAGAAATAATTTAGGATTCGTATTCCAAGATTTCAATTTATTAGATACATTTTCAAATAAAGATAATGTTTTTCTACCGCTTGTCTTATCAGGTAAGAAATATCATGAAATGATAGAAGCAATCACACCAATCGCAAAGCAATTGGGAATTATGGATATCCTCAATAAATACCCTTATGAAATATCTGGTGGTCAAAAACAACGTATTGCAGTAGCACGTGCTTTGATTACACATCCTAAGATTGTATTAGCAGATGAACCTACAGGAGCACTCGATTCAAGAGCTACAGATCATTTATTACAAATATTTAATGATATTAATCAACTAGGACAAACAATTTTAATGGTTACGCATAGTGTTAAAGCTGCTAGTCATGCAGGACGAGTATTGTTTATCAAGGATGGTGAAGTTTTCCATCAAATATACAAAGGGAATATGACAAATGAACAAATGTATCAAAAAATTTCAGAATCATTAACAGTACTAGCCACAGGTGGTGAAAGAAATGCGTAAGTCGCTTTATCTTTCACTAGCTGTTCAAAATATCAAAAAGAATTATCGTACTGTTATTCCATATCTTTGTACATGTATTATTACAATTATGATGTTCTCAATTCTTGATTCATTAAGAACATCTGCAATCATCTTGCAAGGTGTTGGTGGTGGAACTATGGCCGTTATTCTCTTGCTTGGTCGTGTGGTTGTAGGGGCTTTTTCAATTTTATTTATATTTTATACAAATAGTTTTTTGATTAAAAAAAGAATGAAAGAGTTTGGTGTTTACAATGTTTTGGGTTTAGAGAAAAAACATATTATACTAATCATCAGTTATGAAACTATTATTTTGAGTGTATTGTCTTTATTGCTTGGCCTTTTTCTTGGTGTAGCATTTAGTAAAATATCACAATTATTATTATTTAAATTAATGGGATTAGCGGCAACGAATGAGTTTACATTGTCTATTTCATCAATTATTCTAACCTGTGTTGTCTTCGCTGGTATTTTCTTTCTTGTATTCTTAAATACAATCAGGATGATTGCGAAATCAAATCCAATTGAATTGATTCGTCAAGAATCAGCAGGAGAAAAAGAACCTAAAGCGAATTGGCTAGTAGCTTTAATTGGATTTATAACATTAGGTGCAGGGTATTATTTAGCGCAAGTAATTGATAATCCAGTTATGGCAATTATGTTATTCTTCTTGGCAGTTATTCTTGTAATTGTAGGTACTTTCTGTTTGTTTACTTCAGGCAGTATTGTTATCTTAAAGGCTTTAAAGAAGAATAAGAAGTTCTATTATAAAACCAAAAACTTTACAGCTGTTTCAGGTATGATTTATCGTATGAAAAGAAATGCAGCAGGACTTGCGAATATTTGCATTCTTAGTACTTGTGTATTGGTTATGATTTCAACAACGTTTTCACTTTATTTTAATATCGGTGATATCATTAATAAAAGATTTGTTAGAGACATTGCAGTTACTGCAAGATCGGTTCCAAATGAAGAGGTCGTTATTGAAACTGATCAATTGGTAAATAGTGTATTAGATCAAAATCAAGTAGTTGGAAAAAATATTTCAAACTATCGATATTCACAATACGATTATTCGAATATAAATGGTAAATTAGTAAAATACCAAGATATAAATCCTGTTATTATTATGATAATTCCAGTTTCAGAATATAATCGATTAACAAATGAAAACGTAACGCTTGCAGATGATGAGTTATTGATGTTAGAAACACAATATTTCAAAGGTAAAGATACGTTATCAATCAATGATATTACGTATAAAGTTACAATTGTTAAAGATGATAATAATACGTTTGATGGCTTTGGTTATTATGCAACGGCAATATATGTAGTTGTCGTAAATGATATGGACACATATTATGCGAATAGTAGTGATAGTTATGTTAATACAAAATATACATATATGGTTGATATAGATGTAGATAAAGAACTAGAGTCTTCAATCTCTGATCAAATTCGTGAACAAGGAAAATTAGATGTTTATCAAAGTCAATATAGTGTGGATAGCAGAAGTCAAAATTCTCAAACATTCTTTGAATTATATGGTTCGTTGTTGTTTATAGGGGTATTCCTAAGTGTTTTATTTCTTATTGCAACAGTATTAATTATCTACTATAAACAAATTACGGAAGGTTATGAAGATGTACGACGTTTTGATATCATGAAGAAAGTTGGGATGAATCAAAAAGAAGTTGCATCATCAATTCGCCGACAAGTTTTAATGGTTTTCTTTATCCCAATTGTTATGGCGACGATTCATATTGGATTTGCGTTTAAAATGATTTCTATCATGGTGGGTGCATTAAGTATGAATAATACGGAATTATTCTTTTATTGCACAGTGTTTACAGTTGTAATATTTAGTGCGGTCTATGCGGTTGTTTATGCGTTGACTTCAAGGACCTATAATCATATTGTAAATCAAAAATAAATATGAATTGGTATAGAAGTGATAGTTGGTGTGTTTATAAATTCTCTTGAAATGATATAATGAAATCAATTAGGAGAGTGTTCAGTGAACACATGTGAAAAGAGAGGGACGCGACCCTCTCTTTTTGCTATAGCGCTTATCCTTCTAATTAAATTTTACTTAATCTTTATTTTTTGATTTTAATAAATATATTAGTATAAGGATTAAAGTGATAAATTCCACAGAAATCCTTTCCTTAATTAGGAGGAGTCCAGCCATAGCATTTTTAGTGGAAGTATCATAAGAACCTCCACTTATTGATTCGTAAAAAAATGAATAATCCTAAGAACTTTTCGTTTATTAATACAAGCAATAGTTGAAATTGAAAAATATTTAGTGAGTCGGTATAGAAGTGATAGTTAGTGTGTTTATAAATTCTCTTGAAATGATATAATGAAATCAATTAGGAGAGTGTTCAGTGAACACATGTGAAAAGAGAGGGACGCGACCCTCTCTTTTTGCTATAGCGCTTATCCTTCTAATTAAATTTTACTTAATCTTTATTTTTTGATTTTAATAAATATATTAGTATAAGGATTAAAGTGATAAATTCCACAGAAATCCTTTCCTTAATTAGGAGGAGTCCAGCCATAGCATTTTTAGTGGAAGTATCATAAGAACCTCCACTTATTGATTCGCAAAAAAAAGAATAATCCTAAAATTCATTTATCTATTGACTCTACCATTACTGGATACTTTAAGATGGGTGAACAAAGGAGGAAAATAAAGTGAATGTGATTGATGTACAAAATGTTTCTAAACTTTACGGGAATAAAAATGTAGTAAAAGATGTATCGTTTGTGATTGCCAAAGGGGAATGCTTTGGGATACTGGGCCATAATGGAGCGGGAAAAACTACCATTGTGGAAATGATTTTAGGTTTAAAGAAAATAGATGGAGGTGGAACAATAAAACTTTTAGGAAATGATATGCATGTACGAAGAAGGGAATTATTTAATTTAGTAGGAGCACAACTACAAGACTCATCTTATCCATATAAAATTAAAGTGATAGAAGCATGTGAAGAAAGAGCAGTACTTTATAAGTGTGATATTGATATCGAAGTGCAACTGAAATTATTTTCGCTTTTTGATTTAAGAAATCGTGAGGTTGAAAGTTTATCAGGAGGAGAAAGACAACGCTTATCAATTCTGCTAGCGACAATACATGATCCAGAAGTTTTATTTCTAGATGAATTAACAACGGGGTTGGATGCAGTAGCACGTAGAGAAATTTGGAAATATTTAATTGGATTAAAAAATAAAGGAACAAGTATTGTTTTAACTTCACACTTTATGGATGAAGTTGAGGCGTTGTGTGATCGTGTGATAATTCTTCGCGATGGTGAAATTTTAATACAAGGTCAAGTTCAGGAGGTTATTCAAGGGACACCGTATAAAACGATGGAAGAAGCTTACTTGTGGTACATGGGAGAGGATAAATTAATATGAAGAAATTTTTAACATATATAAGAATAGAGACACTCTTATCAATTCGTTCTATTGATGGGATATTCTTTGGAGTTTTAATGCCACTTGGATTGGTGGCACTTATTGCGGTTGTGAGTGGAAGTACTCTTACAAGTGAAGGGTATTCATTTATAGATGCTTCTTTTGGTTCACTTATAACAGTAGGTATTTGTGCCACTGCTTTTATGGGTATACCCTTAACGATTGCGAATTATCGTGAAAAAAAGATTTTAAAACAATTCTTTATAACACCGATTCGTCCAAGCTTCATCTTGTTTATTGACACTTTCTTATGTGCGTGTATATCAACGATTTCTGCAATTGGTGTTTATTTGTTGTTACACTTTTGTTGGGGGTTTGAAATAAAAGGAAATGTGATGATGGTGATTGTTTCATTCTATATCACAATGTTTGCGATGTATGGAATAGGAATATTTATGGCAAGTGTTTGCAGAACTCAAAAAGTTGCGAATCTAGTTTGTACAATTGTATACTTCCCAATGTTATTACTATCAGGGGCAACTATTCCGTTTGAGGTATATCCTTCAGCAATACAAGGTGTTGCACAATTCTTACCATTATCTGTGGGGATTGAATTGTTGAAAACAACTTCTTTAAATCTTTCAAATACTGACTTCATGGCAAGTATGTTTTACTTGATTGTTTTGGGAATTGTTAGTATAGTTTGCTCAATAAAAATCTTTAAATGGGAGTAGGAGGAAATTATGTTTCGTATAGGTGAATTTGCAAAGATGGGTCAGGTTACTATTAAAACACTTCGGTATTACGATGAAATTGAGTTATTAAAACCACAAGAAATTGATGTGATGACAAATTATCGATATTACACAACGAAACAACTTGTCCAGCTTCATGAAATTCAATTCTATCGACAAATTGGGTGTAGTATTCAAGATATTAAAAAAATTATAGCGGGTGAAAATGAAACAGAAATTTTAATGAGTAAGTGCCAGGAAACGCTAAATGAAATAAGCCGATTGAAACAACAAGTTAAACAAATTAATTATCGAATAGAAAGCGAGAGAATAATGGAATATAAAGCAATAATTAAAGAAATACCAGCGTACACAATTTACGCAAAGAAAATGACGGTTTCAAATTATGCGGATTATGCTAAAGTTATACCAGAAATTGGGGAAGTGATGATGGAGGTAAATCCAGATTTAAAATGTGTAACTCCAGAATACTGTTACATATCTTATCTTGGAGAAACAGGTGATGATGTTAATTGGGAAATTGAATATTGTGAAGCGGTTGAAAAAATAGGTGTTGCGCCAGAAGGAATAGAGTTTAGAAGAACAGAGCCAATTACAGTTGTGTCTGTTATGCATAAAGGAAGTTATGCAGGTCTAAGATTAGCTTTTATTTTTGCGACAAATTGGGCGATGGAAAATGGTTATAAAATGTGTGGTTATCCTCGTGAAAGTTATATTGATGGTATGTGGAATTTTGAAGATGAAAATGAGTGGTTAACAGAAGTTCAGATTCCAATTGTAAAATAGGAAAGGAGATTCTCCTTTCTTTTTGTTTTATTTGATTGAAATAGTGTAAAATAAAAGTACGGAGGATTTCTCATGTTTAAAAAGTTAGATGAAATTAAAGTGTTAAGAGATCCAATTCATGGGTATATACACATCGAATATGATGTACTGTGGAGATGTATGAATAGTCGTGAATTTCAACGATTGAGACGTATTAAACAATTAGGTGCATCGTATATGGTTTACCATACTGCTGAACATTCTCGTTTTGCACATTCTTTAGGGGTGTATGAAATTGTAAGAAGGATGCTTACTGAAAATAATGAGATTGGTTCATCAATTTCTGAGAAGGATAAAGTTGCGGTGATGCTTGCGGGATTGCTTCATGATATTGGGCATGGTCCATTTAGTCATGCCTTTGAATCTATTTGTAATACGAACCACGAGGAGTTTACAGAGCGAATCTTACTGGAGGATACCGAGGTTCATCGTATCATAGAAAAGGCGAATACGGGGCTGAGTGAGGCTGTGGCGAAGATTATCAGTCATACCCATCCTAATGGTTTGTTGACACAGATGATTAGTGGGCAATTTGATGCCGATCGAATGGATTACTTATTAAGAGATGCATACTTTACTGGAACGAAGTATGGTGAATTTGATTTAGAAAGAATTCTAAGAACAATACGTGTAAAAGATGGAAAAATGGTTGTAAAGGAAACAGGTATTCATACAATTGAAGATTATATTATGGCTCGCTACCATATGTATTGGCAAGTTTACTATCATCCAACTGCACGTAGTTATGAAGTTATTCTTGCAAACTTATTTAAACGTTTAAAAGATTGCAAAATAGAAAATCCAAAATTATTAAAAGAGACTCCACTTTTTGATGCTTTTTTATCAAAGCGAAAGATTACTGTAAAAGATCATTTTCTAATGGATGAGAATACATGTTTCTATGGGTTTAGTTGTATCGCTAATAGCGATGATAAAATTGCAAGTGACTTAGCTAAACGATTACTTAATCGTAAACTCTTTAAGTATCAAGATGTAATTGATAATAAAATGGTTGATAAGATGAAAAATAAACTTACGAAACGAGGATATGATTTGCGATATTATTTCGCGACAGATGAAGTTAAACAACGACCATATCAACCTTATAAAGGTGATGATTTATCCGCAATTTGGATATTAATGAATAATGGTAAAATACTTGAACTTTCAGAAGCAAGTAATATTGTTCACTCTCTTGTGCATGGAGAAAATAAAAATGAAGAAAAGATGTTCTTCCCAACAGATTGAAGAAAAGGTAGGAAAATTTCCTGCCTTTTATATTGCGCAATATGAAAGTTAGAAAAGGTATAAGATACTACACGATGTAGTGTTTAAAAATTTTAATTTATTACTCTTGACACTGTTCACTTATTAAGTATAATCAATGCAGGAGAACTTTATGGAACAAACTCAAGGATACTGCATTATCCATCAAACAGATTGTATGGAAGATACAAAAATTGTATTCTACGAAGGTCAAGCTTTAATAAGTGAAAGTAGTTTATTCTTTTGTGAACAAGAGAATGAGAATACATTCACATATGCAGCGGATGAATTTCATATAAAGCGTACAGGTGAAGTAAACACTGATGTACATTTATATCTTCACCAGCGTGGCGAAGCAACAGTAGAGAGTGAATATGGCGTACTTGTGTTTGATACCGAAATAGTAAACTATATTGTTCAAGATGATGATTGGACAATAGAGTATAAAGTTCTACATGGAGATGATGAAGTTTTACATACAAAAATAGAATGTAAGATTTTGAAAAATTAGTTTTATTTGCATTTGATATTGACATCTCGAACAAATGTGATTTAATATCTCATGAAATAGAAATAAAAATTTTCAATTGATTAGATGTATAGGAGGAGTTCACTTGACTTATCAATCAATGACCGACGTTGCACATAATGTACTAGCTAAACGCAAAAAAGGTGTTGAGTTCAACAAACTTTGGGGCGAAGTTTCAGATACATTAGGATTCGACACAACGATGCAACAAAGAAAAATTGCACAATTTTACACAGAGCTTATGCTCGACACAAGATTCACATCACTTGAAGATAACAAATGGGATCTTCGTTCTCGTCATTCATATAATGAAACACATATCGAAATTTTAGATATCGATGATGATGATTTTGATGATGAATTCGGTGATGACACTGATGAAGAAGATGGCAAGAGAGATCTTGTTGAAGATGAATATTAGGCAGTTAAGCTGCCTTTTATTGTAGAGGTAAAAAAATGATTAAAACAATGATTTGGGATTGGAACGGAACGTTGTTGAATGATGCAGAATGTTCATTCAATGTTTTGAATGATTGTCTTAGAAAAAGAGGTTTACCAGAAATTAAAGAAGTAGAAGATTATAAAAATATTTTTGATTTTCCAGTAATCAAAGTTTACGAAGCAGCTGGTTTCGATTTTAATAAAGATTCATTTGAAGATTTATCAATAGAGTATACTGAGGGATATCAAAATAATTATTTAAAGTATAATCTTCATGAACATGTGATTGATATTTTGAAAAGTAATATCAATCAAGGAATTACGAATGTATTATTGTCTGCTTCACAAATTGATATTCTAAAAAAACAAGCTAGTGAATATAACTGTGATATGTACTTCAAAAAGATATTGGGATTAGATAATATTTACGCTCATTCAAAAGTTGAACTTGCGAAAGATTTTATGAAGGAATCTGAATTAGATCCAAGTGAAATTGTTTGGATTGGAGATAGTATCCATGACTATGAATGTGCAAAAGAATGTGGAACACATTGTATCTTAATTGCGAATGGTCATCAAACAAAAGAAAGATTAATTCCTACTGGAGCTAAGATTGTAGATACAATTGATGAGGTAATTGAGAAGTGCCAAGAATTTGGTTTTGATACTTAATTTACTGCAAAAAACAGTAATAAAATAATTAGAATACGACTGTATTATTTGCGTTGCGGAGTTTTTTATTACACAATCTAATTTCTGATATTTAATAAAAAAAGATATCTACAGAACTAGAAGAGTCATAAATTTATAAAGAAATATGACTCTTTTTTTTGTGGTTTTTGGCATTTATGCTGGAAAAAGTTTTGTAGTAAGAATAGAAAAATAGATAATATTTTTCAAGAAATGATTGCAAATATAAATAAAAATAGTACATTATATGTAAATGATAACAAAAATAAATCTATAAAATAGGTGATAAAATTTGCTGTGTAAGTGCTAATAATTTGAAATGTTTTATTTTTCTGCTAGTATAACGTTAGAAATTTGCGATTTCATTACTTTTAAGTTAAGATGGAGTCTAGATTTTATGAAGTGAGGTAATAAATGAGTAAAATGACAGACTATGATGAACTTGGCGACCTTATAAAAGCGGCTAAATCTGGAAATTTAGATGCCTTTGAAGAGTTCTACAAAAAAACTTCAACCATTCAGTTTTATTTAGCTATGAGCTATGTTCAACGTGCTGATTTGGCGCAAGACGTTGTACAAGAAATATATTTGCGATTATTTAAAACGGTTGAAAATATCAAAGATCCCAAATCAATAGTTTCATACATGAACAGAATGAATTATACAATTTCCCTACAAATACTAGATAAAGAGAAAAAAGAAATAGGCGGGGATATCTATGATGATAAATGTCAGTCTGTAGCGTATGAAGAAAATAAGCATGTGGATCACGATGAAACATTAATGTTATCTTTAGAAGAATTAGATGAAAATATTCGGCGTGCAGTTCAAATGAAATATTTGTATAAAATGAAAGTTACTGAGATTGCGGCTGTTTTGGATGTATCGAGTAGAACTGTACTAAGAATGTTAAAAAAAGGTATTAAGCAATTAAAGGCCATTTATATAAAAAACAAACATTCTTCATTTGTTTTCTTTCCGTTATATTCTGTTATCCATGCGTTGGAGAATTCTATGCAAGGTATTTCTGCAAAACACACAGTTCAAACGTACAATGAATTGATAAAAACATTATATGGTGTTGAACGTGTTACGTCGGCAGTTTCAATTGCATCAGCAGGAAGTATTGGTGCTAAATTATTCTCAAAGACATCTACTGATTCAATAGGATCATATGCAATTGGCACACTTGCGATAGGATGTGTTGTAGCTGTTCCAGTTTTAACACAATTAAATTTTGATGTTATATCAGTTTTTGGAGAATCATATAGTAGTATGTATCTTGAATATCAAGTGGTTGTCAAGAATGGCTATAACTACAATCAAATCAACGTTTATGACGAAGAAGGTGATTTGTTCACGGCCGTAAAAGGAACGGATAAAATCAGAATTGATGAAAACGGTATTTATACAATTGAGGTTGTAGGAAATACTGAAAAAAAACGCAAAAAAATAGAAGTGGATAAGATTGATAAAGGTTTCCCTGAAATTGAAGAGGTTGTTTATTCAGGAGAACTAATCGAAGTTCATGTTCGTGACAATGAATCTCAACTAAATTTAAATAGTATAAAGATTTTGACTGTAGATGGTGAACATATACCAGTTCAAGTCGAGAAAAAGAGCGAAAGTAGTGCTGTTGTAGCGTTTCCTGTGATTTCAAACTCCAAGTTTGTTGTTGAAGATTGCGTTGGCAACAAAACAATAATTGATTTTAAAGACGATGGAACTGAAGAGTAGTTAAGATGTACTTGCGAGTTAAATAAGTATAGTAATAACATAGAACACATATAAAAAGGATTAATTACTGTGGTAAAGCGGGAATTAATCCTTTTTTTGTTGAATGAGCTAGTAGTAATGTAAAAAAATAAAAAAAATTTTTAAAAATGTCACTTTTTTTAATTTGATTTTATCCTAATAACGTAATGACTAATTACTAGTTAAATAAAAAAATTAGTTTCTAAGTAGTTCAATTAGTGTAAATTGATTCGTTTTAGTGAATTAGAATTGGGAGAAAAATATGAAAAAAAATTTATTAAGGAAGAAAACATTGAATATTTGGCTTTGTTTTTCGCTTATATTAGGAGTAGTGTCTTCATTAAGTTTATCGGTTAATGCGGAGATTTTAACGCCGACTCCAGAAACAGTAGTGCCTACAGAAGCACCTACAGCTGAGCCGACAGTGAGTCCAACCGTAGAACCGTCCGTTGTTCCAACGAGTGAACCTACTGTGGAACCAACACCGATTCCTACGGAGACTCCAACGATAACGCCGACGAGTGAACCGGTAATTGAAGATAAAGAATTAGTTGATGATTCAAACATAAAGGCAACAACATCGGATATTGCGATAATCTCAACCGCATTATTCGAGGGGGTTACTTATCAAATGGGTGAAACAATACCGTTTGTCCCTGGAAAATCAGCAACTTTTAAAGTTCAAGTAAATAATGAAAATTTGTTAAAAAGAACAATTGAAATTGTTATCCCAGAGGGATACGTTTTTGAGAGTTCAACAGGTATTGCTTCATTGACAAGTTCAGGATATACAAAAAAAACATACACGCCAACTGAAGATTTGATGTTTGATGGTTATCCTACTTGGGAGAGAGCACCACAAAAGATAATTACTGGGTTAACGCCAGAAAAAAAGATTACTGTAAGTAATGGTAAGGTTACTTATAAAATGAAGGATGGTGCAGGTAGTGCGATATTAGAATTTACCATAACGCCAGATCTTAGTTTTGTAAATAGTAATGACATTGACACAGTTACAACCGTATACAAACCTGTTTCTATCAAAGCATTAGGACAAGCGGTTGATAGTTCAATCGTTACGGAAGAGGTTATATTTAATACGCAAACATCTGCGGCTAAGGATAAACACAATTACACAGAAATGAAAATAAATGCGCAACAATTTGAAAATGAATATACTAATTTATCTGCTGCGGCAAGTATAAATAGTGGGTCAAGCGGAACCGCTTTGAAGAACGCAGCTAATTTCGAGATGAATTTTATTCATTCAAAAGAGACTGCGATTGAAGGTGCTACCGACCCTAAAGGGTACTATTTAAAGAAAACTGTTGATAATGGTGATGGAACAGTGACATCAACAATTGCCTATGATGGCGTGAAAAGCGATCTTTCTTTTAATTTGAATTTGAAACTATATTATGATGCTACAAAAGGATTTACAGTGGGTACAAAGTGGGATGTGATATTTAAGAATTTCACATATGAACGTCTTTATTATGATGCAACAAATCAAGAACTTAAACTAATTCCGGGCACTGTAGAGTTTAATACAAAAAAAACTACAGAGATTATAAAAAGACCAATGGATTATACTGTGATTTACAAAGATATGGATCCTGACGCCGAAGAATTCAATGATTACACAACAAATGAAATAAAATTATATAGTCTAAGACGAAATATAAGTAATGCAATTTATACACCAGTACGCTATCGTGCTGATTTAGATCCTTTGGATAATGTGACACGTGTCTATTTTTCGGCACCGTGGTTGGGTCAGGAGTCAAGTGCTGCGCGAGTAAAAAAAGTAACGGTGAAGTATAAAGGGGAACCAGAGACGGTAACCTATGATGGTACATGGTGGCCTACTGATAACTGGTATGGTCCGTATGAAATGTGTCGGCAAGGAAATATTCCTGGTGGTGGAGTTTATCAGGGGCGAGATTCAATTTATGGAGCAGGCGATTCAAGAATAACATTTACTGCACCAGTTGGAAAATATTATGAATCTATCGAAATTGAATATGATGGTGATAATAACAAGTATAGCTCAGGTCACAGATTAACTGTTTTTGGTCGTCCGGATAATCCTGATTATACAGGAATATATAGTCGTCACCAATTTAGTACTTATATACAAGATGAAACTGGACAATGGGTGAAAAAGGCTTCAAGTACGCCGGGTGGGTTTCGCTGGAAACAACCGGAAATAAGTGGATTTGAATTAACGGTTGAAGGAGTTGATTTAGGAACTGAAACGTATACCTATGGGCGTAAAGAAGTTCGCCACTCACATACTTGGTATGATGGACAAAATCCTTTGCCGAGTCCAATTGGCGAAGTTAAAATCACAAACAAGACAGGTTCTAAGTCGGATGAATATA
>CAYLQY010000012.1:0-91373 GCA_964386325.1 uncultured Erysipelotrichaceae bacterium
ATAAATCACGCTTTATGAGCAGACGTTCTAAATGATTGAAAATTCCTTCAACTTTCTTATTTACTTTAGGTCCACCCTTTTCATTCGAGCCATAATACATTAAATTTTTCTCATTTTCTGAATAGTCTTTCCATTTTTTATTTAAATCAAATAACCCACTTTCTGTATATTGTTTCCAATACCAGTTTCCATTATGAAAAGCGGGTATGTCTAACATATCACCATTTAAGCATTCATCTTCACGAATTAGAGAATGAATATCTAAATCAACAACTTTCCCAATCCCAAAACAAGTTGGACACATTCCATTTGGATCATTGAATGAAAAAGTTGATGCAGTACCTACATAGGGAGTTCCAATCCGCGAATATAAAAGTCGTAATACCGAGTACATATCACTAATCGTTCCTACTGTTGAACGGGCATTTCCACCTAATCTACTTTGATCAATGACTACGGATGCAGTTAGATTGTCTATAAAATCAACCTTTGGTTTACTATATTTAGGTAATCTTCCACGAATAAATGCTGAATAAGTTTCATTCATTTGTCTTTGACTTTCAGCGGCAACCGTATCAAAAACAATACTTGATTTACCTGAACCTGACACACCACTAAACACAACTATTTTCTCTTTGGGAATATTCAAGGATACATTCTTTAGATTATTCTGTGATAATCCTTTTATAACGATTTGATTGTGTTCCATCTTATTTCCTCCTTTATTGGTTCCATAAGTATAAACTCTCCCACTGTGGCAGAGTCAATACTTCTTACAAAACAAATTAAAAAGTGGTTTCCCACTTTTTATAGTTTTACAAATTGTGCTACATCGATTACGAAGATTGTTGCCCCACCTACTTGAACCTCAACAGGGAATGATGCATATCTTCCGATATCATAAGATGCTGTTGAAGGAACAATTTCTGTACGACGTTTACTTTCATTTCCGATTATTTCAATCGCTTTTTCTACCTTATCATCTTCAGTCCCAACAATAATTGTTGTATTTCCTGCACGTAGGAATCCACCTGTAGTAGCTAAACGTGTTACAGAGTAATTTTCTTTGGTTAATGCTGATGAAACACTAGAACTGTCATCGTTTGATACAATTGCTAAGATAAGTTTCATATAGTACCTCCTCATCTGGTACTTCTATTTTATCACATTTTCTTTCAAAGTTAAGGTAGTTTTGTGATGAGACAATGAAAATTATCATTTTTTCAGCTATAATACCCTACAGGAGGAATTACCTATGCGTGAAAAAGAAAAAATGCTACAAGGAGAAATTTATGATGCTGGTGATGCAGAATTAGTAGCATTACGTGCCAAAGCAAAAGACCTCTGCTTTCAATTTAATCATTGTTTACCTTCAAATAAGGAAAAACAAAACGAATTATTAAGTGAATTATTTAATTGTGATGCCCATACTATCAATATTGAAGCACCATTTCTTTGTGATTATGGTACTAATATCACTTTGGGTGAAAATGTATTTATTAATCATAACTGCATATTTCTTGATTGTGCCGAAATAAAAATAGGCAACAATGTATTTATTGCACCAAATGTTGGAATTTATACTGCATCCCACCCTATAAACCCAATCGAGCGTAATCGTGGAGACGAATATGCAAAACCAATTACCATTGAAGATAATGTTTGGATTGGTGGTGGTGTGCAAATTGTTCCTGGTGTTACTATAGGCAAAAACTGTGTTATTGGTACAGGTAGCATTGTAACTCGTGATATTCCTGCAAATACGGTCGCAGTTGGTAACCCTTGCAAACCAATACGTAGCATCAATACAGAAGCAGATAATTAGCTTTTTAACCTCAAGTTTTATTTTTATCACTCTTTACTATTTTTTGAATGTTTTAGTAATAAATAATTTCTTGACTCTACTACATGATTTTCCGAATGTTTCGGGTTAGCAAAATAATGAACAAGCATTGTATTCAACTTTTGATTAATAATATCAATTTTGTGTCGATTTTGATAAATATAAACATTCCCCTGAATTTTCCATTCTTCAATCATTGTACTATCTACCACAAATACACTCGATATTTTCAACGCATGCATTGTATTCATAACCTTAATTTTCTCATAATAATTTTTACTTAATCCGTTTGATAATAAGTATCTATCGATTCTTATTTCTTGACTATTACTTCTAATTGTCATAAGTGGAATTAAATAGAAAATATCATTATCTTTTTTCGACGCTAATCCATAATACATTGGTCTTGAATTAACTTTTGTCTCTTCAATGTTTTTAATAATATTGCACTCCATCATCTTTAAAAATCTTAATCCGTTTTCGTTTAATTTATATAAACCATTTTTAATCAAATAATTCTCCTTCCATTAATTTCTTCGAGTATATTATTTGATAGTTTATCATGAAACGAAACTAAATAATATTTAGCTTAAGTATTATTACACCTAACAATTGAACATCTATACCTAGTAACAAACTCAACCATTATTACCATTTTAAAAGATTTGCGTATAAAAAGAAAAAAGGCACTTCAATTATAAGTGTCTTTTAAAATCTACAAGACTATATATTTGATAAGATCCCCTATAGTCAGGGTAATTCTAGCAAGATTACATATTTAATGAAATCCCCTGTAATCAGGGTAATTTTAACATGACTATATATTTGATAAGATCCCCTATAGTCAGGGTAATTCTTCACCTATCTTTAGGCACTTTCATACTAACAAACTCTTAATATCTTGTCAATTGTATTAGACATCTATATTCTTGGTTCGTTTAGTGATTACAACGTTCTTTCGATTTGTGTTTGTATTGATATTTTGCCAGGCTTTAAAATAGATACGGAATATTCTACAGGTTGTTCTTCTTTTAATAGTCGCGTGAATTTTAATAAGTCTGTTTTCTTATCTACATGGAGAAATTTAGCTTCTTCTGTAGATGGATGATACGGAACTAATTTTTCTATGCCTTTTAGTTTCTTAACACCCAACGAGCGAATAAATTCATAGATACTTTCAAATTGAAATGTGCGTGGCAGTTTCCCTGGATAAAGAGTTGCAGGAATATAGGTAATTTCTAATAAGACAGGTTCCCCGTCAATTGACCGCAATCTTTTTATTTCGATTAATTCACACTCTTCACATTCCAATGCTTCAAAAATTGATTTTGTTGAAGGTATCGTTTTCTTAAATGATAGAACTTGCGTATGATATTTCCCAGGATTATTTTTAACTTCTTCACTAAAACTGAAAAACCCTTGCATTTGTATTTTCATTTTTCCTTCTGCTACAAAAGTTCCGACTCCATGAATCTTTTCAATGATCCCATCATTTTCAAGTTCTTGCATTGCTTGACGAACAGTTGCCCTACTTACACCATATTCTTTCATCAGTTCTGGCTCAGTTGGAAGTTTATCTTTAGGTTTTAAACTTTTATCTTTAATCATTTGTTGAACATTTTCCATGATTACCACATAGCGTGGTCGTTTATCTTTTAGCATACTTTTACCTTATTCTTTAGGTTTTGAAAATGTACGTATTCCAAAAAATACTGTTAATGGAATTAAAAGCATCATACATGTCCCTAAAACACGAATTGAATTATCTGCCAACAAGTTTAGAAAAGAGTTTAGCAAGTATACTCCTGTACATACAGATAGAAGTACAACACTAATGTAAAAAGAAACTTTATAATTTGACATTTGTTATCTCCCCACTATTTTGTATAAATTGTAACACGATTTGCGACTTTTGGAACTTGTTTCTCGGTTGATGGTGTATCTGGACAAACACCATTTCTAATTGAAAGATGGACCATCAACGCGTGCATAATAAGTGCATAAATCAATGTAGCAAGTGCTGGATTTTTTTCAAAGACCTCATTCTTTGTACATTCAAAATAGTACTTTGGCTTTATATCTGCTTCATCTTTATTTAAGAAACCGATACCTATTACAGTACCATTTAAATTATCCGTTTCTACTTCATTCATCATGTCGATATCATACTTTGAAATAAAATTGTCTGGATAAATATAATGCATACACAATACTGGCGAGTTCATAATAAGTTTGGGACCATGACGATATTCAATTGACGAATTGAAATTACTTAAGAATTTTCCACTTGTGATTTCAACTGCCTTCAATGCCGTTTCTGCCGATAATACTTCAAACTCCAAACTTCCAACAGTTGTTAAAGCTATGGTGTTTAAGTTTGCGATTTCTTGAATCATTTCAATTTTATTCACAAAGATATCACGAGCTTCAATCTCTGCATAAGTCACAAATTTCTTATAATCCTCAATATTCTTATGATCAAATATCGCAAGTGTTTGTAGAATTAAACATGTAAACTCTGCAGTTGCCGCAAAGCTATGTGCCTTGGTATTTGATGGTAATGGTATATATAATGTACGATTGTTATGAAATTGTGTTGGAATTATTCCATTGCTTGCACATATCACAAACATTTGATAATAATCTTTACACATTGTTTGCGCCAAACGGAGAGATTCTACACTTTCTGGTGTGCTCCCACTGCTTCCATAGGATACAAATAAAACCGTCTTATCCGTATTAAAGTAGAATTCTGGTTGCAATATAATCTCTGTTGATGGTACCACTTCGATATCCAACTGACATTTTTTCTTTAATGTATTTTCCGCAACCTTTGCAGCCAATGCAGAACTACCTGCCCCTGATAAAATTATTCTTGTTTTTGATAAATCAAATTGACTAAAAAATTGTTCAATCTTTTCTTTATTCTTTTCTACATCTCGCACAACTTCTTGCCAAAGTTCTGGCTGTCTCTCTATCTCTGTTGCAGCATAATAGCCACCCTTTACTTTTAACACTTCTTCATCTAGTCCTAAATACTTCATATTATTCCTCCAGTCGTCCGTACGTCTAATTTACTGTATGACTCTCATCTTGTCAATAATTCTTCCTAAAACGCTTGGTATTTCTTTCATTACTATGTAAAATTAAGATAGAAAATATAGGTGGAACCATGAATAAACTAAATATTCAAAAACTACTCAATGATTATGCATCACATTATAAATGTGATTTTTCATTAACCAATCATTCTAATTTCATTGTTTATACCTCAGATATCGATTTTAATGGTAATGCCATCTCTTTTGATATAAGTGGAACAGAATTCACAATTCAATCCAGTATTAACATCGCTAATTCTGATTTGGAATTGATTTCCATCGCATGCCAAAATCTTATTCATTTCTCTGAAGATTCTATTAATATTGATTATCTACTTGTTAAATTACTGAATCATTCTATTAAGCAAGATGAACTTAAGTATTTATCAAAATACCTTGAAATTGAAGACAAATCACTTTGTTTTGTCGCAATTCAATATAGCGATGAACTCAATGTATTATTAGAAACCATTCGTAATTCATTTGAAGATAACATCTTGTTAACACCATATGAGAATTTAGTATTACTTATCTTCTCTTCCCATGTTTCTTTTGAAGAATGTTGTGGTAATCTTTATAGTATGATCACTTCGGAACTAATGGTTAAGATTAAAATCTTCTACTCAGAAATATATTCTCTTGCCGATACTGAAGAAACATTAAATATTATTCATAATATTCAACGTATTGCTGGTATCTATTGTCCTAATCGCTCAGTAGTATCTTCCAAGGATTTAGGTATCTCAAAAATC
Organism: uncultured Erysipelotrichaceae bacterium; assembly: GCA_964386325.1. Classification (GTDB taxonomy): domain Bacteria; phylum Bacillota_I; class Bacilli_A; order Erysipelotrichales; family Erysipelotrichaceae; genus Anaerorhabdus. The sequence continues at coordinate 5,697 of CAYLQY010000012.1, forward strand.
ATTACCTTACTTGATAAAGAAGATGCAATCCAATTATTCAAAGACTTTAGTGCTGGTAACTTTGAAGACTTAGACAATGAAGAAGATATTAAAACAATTTATTCCTTCTTTGAGAATAATTTGAATATTGCAGAAACTTCTCGTCAATTATTTATTCATCGTAATACATTAGTTTATCGCCTAGACAAGTATCAAAAGATTACAAATCTTGATATTCGCCGCTTTGAAGATGCGACTAAATTTCAATTAGCCTTCTTTATTTATCAATTTTATAAGAAGTAGACAAAAAACGTCTACTTTTTTGTTAGTTATGACAATGGTTTAAACATTTCATTTAATCTAAAATAAAGTTAACAAAACATTGGAGGAAAATATGGCAAGTTTATCATTAAAAAATATTTGGAAAAAATATGAGAATGGCTTTGAAGCAGTTAAAGATTTCAATTTAGATATCGGTGATAAAGAATTCATCATCTTCGTTGGACCTTCTGGATGTGGTAAATCAACTACATTACGTATGATTGCAGGACTTGAAGAAATTACAAGTGGAGAATTATACATTGACGATAAATTAATGAATGATGTTGAACCTAAAGATCGTGATATCGCAATGGTATTCCAAAACTATGCACTTTATCCACACATGACTGTGTTTGAAAACATGGCATTTGGATTAAAATTACGTAAATTCCCTAAAGAAGAAATCAAACAAAAAGTTCAAGAAGCTGCAAGAATTCTAGATCTTGAAACTTTATTAGACCGTAAACCAGCTGCTTTATCAGGTGGACAACGTCAACGTGTTGCGATGGGACGTGCTATCGTAAGAAATCCTAAAGTATTCCTTATGGATGAACCATTAAGTAACTTAGATGCTAAATTACGTGTACAAATGAGAACTGAAATCTCAAAATTACACCAACGTTTAGGAAATACAATTATCTACGTAACACATGACCAAACTGAAGCTATGACTTTAGGAACAAGAATTGTTGTTATGAAAGATGGACTTATCCAACAAGTAGATACACCAAAGAATTTATATGATCATCCAAATAATTTATTTGTTGCAGGATTTATCGGTTCTCCACAAATGAACTTCGTTGTATGTGATGTAATCGAAAAATTTGATGGAATTTATTTAGTGTTCGATAATAATGTTCTTCACCTTGAAGATCACCGTGCTCAATCACTTAGAGATAATGGTTATGTAGGCAAACGTGTTATGATGGGAATTCGTCCTGAAAATCTTCATGATGTTGATTACTCATTAAAGAAATACAAAGATGTTATTAAAGCAAAAGTACAAGTTTATGAACTAGTTGGAGCTGAAGTTTATTTATACTTCGAATGCAACAGCACAAACATGACTGCTCGTGTTGATCCAAATACAAAAGCACGCGTTGGTGATGAAGTAGATTTATACTTAGATTGCGATTCAATGCATTTATTTGATATCGAAACTGAACAAGCAATTCGATAAATTATTTAGGGAATGTCAATCGACATTCCCTATTTTGAAATTCTATATTTAAATATAGTTTATTGTATGGCATGAACTAAAATGATAAAATTAAATTCGTAAGGGAGAAAACTTTATGGTAGCTACAATTTCTGATGTTGCAAAAAAGGCGGGGGTCTCTATTGGAACAGTTTCAAAAGTGTTAAAAAACTATTCTTACGTATCTGAAGAAACTCGTAAAAAAGTAATGGATGCTGTGAAAGAGTTAAACTATATTCCTAACTCTATCGCTAGTGCTCTATCTAGTAAAAAACATGCGAAAGTTGCATTATACACCTATATCAATGATGCTAAACAAGCCATTGATGAAATTAATATGCAATATCTCCTAGGTGCATTTTCACAAGCCAAAGAATACGATTTAGAGGTTGTTACAATTTTTAGTCAATCACTTATTGAATTAAACACTGAAGAGTTGACACGTTATTTTATATCTCAAGGAATCACTGCTATTGTTGTCTATGGTTTAAATAAAGAAGACACGGTAATCCACGGATTAATTGATAGTGGTTTATTCTATGTTGCACTTGTCGATGCACCGATTATAAACGCAAAGACATCAAGCATTATGGTTGATCATATCAATGGTCAATACGACGTAGCCAAAGCAGTCATCGAAAAAGAGTATTGTAAGAAAGTGCTCTACTTAGCAGGTAAGCAAAACGGCTATGTTACTGATATGCGATTACAAGGAATTCAAAAACTACAAAAAGAATATGGATTCGAACTGAATGTTCAATACGCTGATTTCAGTGAAAAGAAAGCATTTGATTTAACTTTACGTTATGGTAATGATTGCGATACTGTTGTATGTGCTTCTGATTTAATGGCCATTGGTGCAGTGAATGCTTTAATCAAAATGAATATCTTTAGACGCTGTTGTGGTTATGATGGTATTACATTGATGGGATATGTTGGAAAATCAATGATGACATGTAAAAATGACTTCTATGAGACTTCTAAAAGTGCTATTTCAGAAATAAAAAGATTACTTGATGGTGAAGAAGGAAGAAGTGTTCTTCTCGATTATGAAATCAAAGTAATTACATACGAAGATGTTATCTTTTAAGGTCGAAAAGACCTTTTTATTTACCTCTTGCGGAAAACGTTTTCCTGTGTTATTCTTTTTTCGCGAGGTATATTATGAATATTGAAAATAAATTGGTTTCAACTTTACAAAAAAGTATCGCACAAGCAACAAACGAAGAACTTTATATCGCTTTATTGAAGATCATAAAAGAGTTATCCCATGAAAAAGAAATCATTAAAACAGATAAGAAACTTTACTACATTAGTGCTGAATTTCTGATTGGAAAATTACTTTCAAATAACTTAATTAACTTAGGAATATATGATGAAATTCATGATTGTTTAGCACACTATGGCAAAGACTTAAACGATATTGAAAACATTGAACCTGAACCATCTTTAGGAAATGGTGGGCTTGGACGTCTTGCCTCATGTTTCCTTGATTCTATTGCGACGCTTGGTTTATCTGGTGACGGTATTGGACTTAATTACCATTTTGGACTTTTTAAACAAGTGTTTGAAAAGCATAAACAAACTGAAACAAAGAATACATGGATTGAATCAAATTCTTGGCTAACTAAAACAAACCATACCTATACTGTTAACTATAAAGACTTCTCACTACAATCAACACTTTATGATATTGATATTATTGGATATGAAAATGGCATCAACAAACTTCATTTATTTGATGTTGAAACCATTGATGAATCTATCGTAAAAGAAGGCATTCATTTCGATAAAACAAATATCGCAAAGAATCTAACCCTTTTCTTATATCCTGACGACAGTGATGAAGAAGGACATTTATTACGTATATACCAACAATACTTTATGGTATCTAATGGCGTTCAATACATCCTTGAAGAAGCTAAAAACAAGGGTATATCTCTTCATGAATTAGATAAACATATTGTTATACAAATCAATGATACCCACCCTACATTAGTCATCCCTGAATTAATTTCTCGTTTAATGATGGAAGGCATTCATATGCGTGAGGCAATTACAATCACAGGTAATATTTGTGCATATACAAACCATACTATCTTAGCTGAAGCTTTAGAAAAATGGCCACTTCGTTATCTTCAACAAGTAGTCCCTCATTTAGTTCCTATTATTGAAGCATTGGACACATTAGTCTATGAAAAGTATCACAATGAAGATCTTCAAATCATCGACCAATTTGATCGTGTTCATATGGCTAGAATTGATATGCACATTTCATTTTCTATTAATGGGGTTGCGGCAATTCATACCGATATTCTAAAGACTTCGGAATTAAAACCTTTCTATACCATTTATCCATCAAAATTTAACAACAAAACAAACGGTATTACTTTTAGAAGATGGTTGATGCATTCTAATCACGAACTATCTAATTTCATCACTCAACTCATTGGTGATGGCTGGAAGAAGAACGCAGATGAACTAGAAAAATTATTAATGTATAAAGATAATGCAGTTGTTCTTGATAATCTATACGCTATAAAAAAAGATAAGAAAGTACAATTAGCGAATGAAATCAAAAAACTTGAACATGTTGATATTAATCCTGAATCAATCTTCTGTATTCAAATCAAACGACTTCATGAATACAAACGTCAACAAATGAATGCTCTTTATATCATCAATAAATACCTAGATATTAAAAGTGGCATTTTACCTAAACGCCCGCTTACATTTATCTTTGGCGCAAAAGCAGCACCAGCTTATATTACAGCGAAGAACATTATTCACTTATTACTTTGTTTACAAGAACTCATCAACAATGATTCTGAAGTATCTCCTTATATGAAAGTGCTTATGGTGGAAAACTATAATGTAACGTATGCGGAGAAACTAATTCCAGCCTGTGATATTTCTGAACAAATTTCATTAGCTTCTAAAGAAGCAAGTGGTACTGGAAATATGAAGTTCATGTTAAATGGTGCTATTACCCTTGGGACTAATGATGGAGCGAATGTAGAAATTGCAGAACTTGTTGGACCTGATAATATTTATACATTTGGGCAAAGTTCCAAACAAGTTATTGAGCATTATGAACATCATGATTATTGTAGTAAAGATTACTATAGTACAAATCCTAAAATTAAACGTGTTGTTGATTTTATCATCAGTGATAAACTTACCCATATCGGTGATTTAGAAGCTCTTACAGCGTTGTTTAATGAACTCGTGAATAAAGACTGGTTCATGACACTTCTTGACTTAGAGGACTACATACGCGTTAAAGATCTTGCAATCCTTGATTATGAAGATCAAGAAAATTGGAAGAAGAAAATGTTAGTCAATATTGCCAAAGCTGGTTTCTTCTCATCAGATCGAACAATTCACGATTACAATCAAGATATCTGGAAACTAAAATAGAGATGAAGTTATTCATCTCTATTTTTCTATCATTTTTTTCTTTGTCATTAACCCTAATATAAATGGTAATACTCCAATAACTGCAAAGATAAACAATGTACTATCCACAGAAGAAATGGAAATCAATAAACTTGATAATATTGGTGTAATCAACATTGGAATTCCTTCTGCAAGTGATGCTGCAATTGTTTGTCCCGAGCTTTTCATTGTTGGTGGTGTACTTTTCGCAATCAACACTTTACTTGAAATCATAATGAGAGGAAACGTAACACATTGAAGACAAGTAACAAGTATCATCGCAGTAGTTGTCTGGGCAAGAGAGTAACCAATAAATCGCAAGACATACATGGATATACCAAACAACAATAAGTTAATATCCATGAACTTCCTTAACAAATAGGCTGATGCAAAAAACAAAGGCAACTCCACCATCGCTTGAATACTCCACCGTAATCCAATGGTAACTTCCGAGGCACCAAGCATCATCATTTTTTCAACCGTTGTATACGTATCTGCAGATGCAATTAAATTAATTAAAAATAAAATACATACAATTCGTAAATAATCTTTTGAACGAAAGAGTTCTCCTATATCTTTAAATTTTATTGGCGAACTTTTTTTCGCTTTTTGAGCATCTTGTATAAAGAATGTGTAAGCAAAATTCATAAGTGCTAGTACTATAAAAACCCATCCTAAATTTTTATATCCATAGTTTTGAATTACATATGCTCCAAGTGGACTTCCAATCATCCACCCAATTGCTCCAAATGCTCGAATTGCGCCATAATTACTACGCATATCTTCATTAACTTCTAAAGTCCATGCGTCTTGTATTGCATTCGCCGTTCTAACAATACCCGATATTAATGAAGCAAATAATACACACAAAAGAAAACTCGAATTTTCAATTTGATACAAGATAAAGACACAAAGTATAGTAATAAGAATCAGTACATTATAAACTTTTTTATTTGTACTGAACTTATCACACAAGTAACCCGCAAAGAATTGAAAAGCAATAGTACATAGCGCTGAACATGAGAGTACAATACCTCTATCCACAACACTGTAACCAAGACTTTGCAGATATGTTTGCATATAAGAACCTGGTAATCCTAAACCTATAAAACTTATAAAGTAAAAGCCTGCTTGTTTTACCAATGTTCTATCTATCTTCATACTTTCCCTCTACCGATTCGTTATTTTAATCCAACCTCTTAACTTATCACGTTGTTTAAATAATTCACTAAAATCATGTAATTTCCATTCCCAGTTTGGTGAACCAATTGTACCTGGTGTATTCATTCTTGCATGATCATCTAAACCTAAAATATCTTGCATTGGAAGAATCGCTATCTCTGCTATACTACTCAAAGTAAAACGGCAGAAATCATCGACAATATTCTTCCCCTCATATCCTTCTACGTTCAATAATCTTTGTACTTCAATTTGGACATTTTCTTCTAAACTATCAAACCACCCTTGAATTGTTTGATTATCATGCGTTCCCGTATAAATAATCATATTGATTCGATCTTCAAAGTTATTATTTGTTTCATTTGGGTCAAATGTAAATTGGACAATTTTCATTCCCTTAAAATTAAAATAATCTCTTAATTCATAAACCTCTTTACGTGGTAATCCTAAGTCTTCTGCAATAATTTGCATGTCCGGATGTTTCTTAAGTAAGTACTCAAAGAACAATTTCCCTGGCGCTTCAATCCATTCACCTTCCATTGCGGTTTCACACGATACTGGTATTTTCCAATAAGTTTCAAACGCTCTAAAATGGTCAATACGCGTAATATCATATAGTTTTGAAGCATACTCCATCCGATCCACCCAGAAATTAAAATCCGTTGATAGTAGATAATCCCAATCATAAATTGGATTACCCCAACGTTGACCTGTAGCACTAAAATAATCTGGTGGAACTCCTGCAACAAATGTTGGCACATAATCTTCATCAAGTAAGAAACAATTTTGATTACTCCATACATCTAAACTGTCACGCCCAACATAGAATGGTATATCACCCATAATCTTAATGCCTTTACTTTTTGCGTAAGCACATAACTTCTTCCATTGTTTAAGAAGCATGTATTGAATGAACATTTCTAGTTCAATCTCATCTTTTAAATGAGAAAGATCATATGTCTTATCATAGATCCAAGTACTTTCTTCTTTTGGCCATTCATACCATGGACGCATTTCATTTTGTTTTTTTAGACTGATAAAAACGGCATAGTCATAAACCCAATCTTCTTGAATGAAAGCAAGATAGTCTTCTGTTTTTTCAAAGTGTTGGAAAGCTTCCTTAATTTTCTTCACTTTGTATTCACGTGCTAATTGATAATCTACATGTTCTTTTTTAAAATCAGGCAGATCATCACACTGTATCCCTAAATCATCTAAATCAATATACAATTCATCTAATGCTTTTGAAGAATATGGTTGATAAGGAGAGTTGCCATATCCCAAGGGGTTTAATGGCAGTATTTGCCATATCTTAAAACCTGTGTCTGATAAAAAATCAATAAATTCAAACGCTTTTCCTCCAAAGTCGCCCACTCCATATTTTGATGGCAGTGATGAAATCGACAACAACAATCCTGCTTTTCTCATTAGTATTCTCCTAGTTTATTTTTCTATAATTATTGGTTTTACTGTTACTTCTATTTGATTATTTTCAACACGTATTTTTTCTCCACTTATCTTGTTGATGTATTCACCATCTTCAAAATCAGTTAAAACTTTTCCTTTGTATTCTCTGACATTGAATATTCCTAACAGTTTCTTATCACCTGCATAATATTCAATCATTAAGACATCTTCTTTATTTTCATGAAGAACATATTTATCGTGATTAATCATGATTTCTTCATGTTTAATTTCGTTTAATTTCTTTATTAATTCACTATGGTTTGTTCCATTGTCTGTAAGTGATATCACATCTTTGTCAAAGAGTGAAGGATGTTTTGTAGCTCCAAATTCTTGTCCAGCATAAACAAATGCTACACCTTTCGCAAAGAATGAATAAGCTATCCAGTTTTCAACTTCTTCCTTATTTTTAACTAAGTTTGCGATACGTGGTTGATCGTGATTTTCTAAGTGTCTTAGTTTTAAGGCATCCTTTGGATAAATTGATTGTTGAAGTGTATAAGTTTTCTTAAATACTTCTAAAGGATAATTACGTTTAAATACTTCTTGTGTAATTTCAAAAACATCATAGTCATAACAAATATCAAAAGCTTCGAATATCTCATAATCATTCGCAATTCCCCAACCACCATTACGAATCATATTAATAAAGTGGGCATGAACACTTTCTGCTAACCAAATGAAATCTGGATTAATGTTCGCAACTCTTCTTCTAGCTTCTAACCAAAAATCAACAGGTACAATTGAAGCTACATCAGCACGGTAACCATCAATTCCTAGTTTTGCCCAATATGCCAACATGTCCCATAATTCTTCACGCAATCCTTGATTTGAATAATCTAAATCAACGATGTCTGTCCAATCACCTACGCGATTACCAAGAGTTCCTTTTGCAGTACGATAATAATATTCAGGATGTTCCTTTACATAAACGTTATCTGGTGAAGTGTGATTTAATACGATATCAATCATAATCTTCATTCCTTGCTTATGCGTTTCTTCTACCAATTCTTTAAAATCATCGAGTGTTCCAAATTCAGGATTTATTGTACGGTAATTTGATATTGCATAAGGAGAACCTAGTGTTCCTTTTCGACAATCTACACCAATTGGATGGATTGGCATTAAATAGACTGTATCAAATCCCATTGCTTTTATACGCGGTAAATCTTCTTGTACTTTTTTAAAAGTTCCTTCTTGACTGTGATTTCTTACAAATACTTGATAAATACTTTGATTCGCGATTTCTTTTTTAGTGTCTTTAGCCATTGTTTGCTCTCCTTTTATATTCATTGATAACCCACTCAGACATACCTGCTATTTGTAAGTCTGCTTGTTTTTTTCCAATTTCTTTTGAACTTGTTTCAAGAGGATAACTTGTCCCTATTCCTAGCAGTTCTTGTTGGTAACCTACATTCGCATTCAAGTTGACGAGTTCTTCATTATAGTGAAGCATCATTGAAGTTTCATAACCTCCTGCATGATCACACATTCTACTTTTTTCATCTATTACACAATCACATTCCATTGCATAAATTACTTTTTTATTTTCAGTCTTAAAAGCTTCAGCTACTGCTTTCATTACTTCTTCTTGTATTGGTGGATTATGTCCACTGATGAGTACAACCATCTCAAATCCTCTGTTAAAACAATTGGCACAACCATTGATTAAATATTTTTTAAGTAACTCTAAATCAATTTGACAAAAGCTTCCTGGTAAAACCATCCCACTGATTCCATCCATGCCATAGCCAATTCCATCATCTGATTCAAAATCTTTATCTGCTGCATAATATACTGACGGCATCACTACACCACCAATTTTTTGTGCAACAGATTTACATAATTCTCGTGCTTTAATGGTGTCACAGCCAAGGGGATTTTGTCTTCCATGCCATTCGATTGTTCCTAGTGGAAAATACGCAACTGGAAACTCTTCAAGTCGTGTCAACAATTCTCCTGGGCGCATAATTTCTATTTCTACTTTTTCAGTTTTTTCTTTGCGAATATTATTCTTGATTTTTTCACTGTCATATTGATATCGTTCCATGCTTACACAATCCTCAGTTTCGCATGATTACGAATTAACTCTTTATCCCAGTAACTTATAACTTGAATATTTTCTTTTATACATATTTCTCTAAACTCATCACTTCTGAAGAATTCATAATCAGCAACACGTACTTTCCAATCTGGTGCAATCGCTTTTAATTCATCACACTCACATGCTGGATGGGTAAAGAATTCAGTAATACCTTCCGGTAGATTTTCCAACATTTTTACATAACTTTGTTTCATTGATTCGATTGATTCACGATCATTAGGAAATTGATTGCTATTCGGATTTAAATAATCTGTAATGGTGATTTCATTTTTATCCGCATACGCAACTAAATCCTTCGAATAATCATTTCTTGAGAATCGGCAACCAACTTGATATTTGATTGCTAAGTCTAAATACGCTTTTGTATCATTCTTAAATGTTTTCATGTGATTATCAATATGACTAATTGCTACACCTAGTTTTTTAGCAGCTTGTATTTGTGCTTCGGCTTCTGTTACTAAATCATGAAGTTGTGCGGCTTTAAGACAATCATCTGTAAAGTGATAGAAATATCCTTCTTCATCTTTTAAGTGATCATTATCTGTCAATGAGCGCCAACGATAGGTATCCCATTCGGATGTATGAGTTATATGAACTCCTACACTACAGTCATGAAACTCTTTCGCCATTTGAACAGCTTCTAGTATCCATGGAGCATTCATAATCATTGTTGTGGATTTGATACATCCATGTTCAATTAAGTCACGTATCGCTACATTCGCCGCATGACACATTCCAAAATCATCGGCATTCACAATTAAATATTTTGTCATAACATTTCACCTACAATCTCTAATCCCTTAACCATCATTGTTCCACTACTTACCACAAAACCACATCCACCACAATCAAAGTCATCATCTGTGCAACAGAGTTCTTGGTTATTATAGTGAACATGAATTGTATTACCCACAACTCTGATGCATGTTGGTATTTCATCATATTCATTAAAGAAAAATTCTTTTGCTTGTAATATTTCAATTTTCTTATTTATCACTTTAATAATTTTTGCTTGATTATCCGCAAGTATGAAAGCATAGTATTTTCTTAACCCTTGCATCCTAAATATCATCCCACACACTTTACTTCTTACTGGTATCAAAGTACTTGTACATGAATAATCTTTCCAATCACAATTTCCAATATATAAGTAACCATTATCTTTTGTTGATGATACACAGAATGTTGATAAATGATCCACAGCACTTTCAACAGTAGTTGCAGTAAACGCCTTATACCAAGTAGGTGCTGCATGTCCAGTAAGATAATGTGGACTCATTTCAAATGTTGTTTCATAAGTAATACTTGGATTACCATATGAAGTAAAATAATCAATACATATTTTTTCTTGTTCCTTATTTTCAAATTCAAGGCCAATAGAAATTATTGGATATCCTCTACCTGCTGGAATTCTCCATTTTATACTTTCGTTATTTTCAAAACGATATGCAGCTGATTTTATTCTTTCAATCTTCTCTTCGCCATTCACAATCTCCACAAAGAATTTTCCAGTGATTGCTTTATCTATAATCAATTTTGTTTCTAGCCATTGTCCTGGAAAAACAGATGGTGATTGCACTAATTCATAACCACTCGATTCTTGGTTTTTATCGTAATAATAAACATCTCTTTTAATACTTCCATTCTTTGCAAGTTCTACAAAGAGCCCTTTTTGTGAAGCTTCTATATATGAACCTACACAACGTGAATCCGCACTATAGAATCCATTAGTACTACCATAAAAATCAAAACTATATTTCTTATCATACTTCTTACAATCACGATAAATCTCACTTCTTATATTTAATAAATTACATGTAATTGCGGTAACATCTTGATTTACATTACCTGATTCAGCATTCACGACATAAACTTTTTCATTAAATTCATTCTTTAAATTCGCGTATTTATAAATACCTTCTAACCCTAAACGAATTCCTTCAATGCACCCAACATTTCCAGCATTACAATCGGTATCCCAACCACAAGATGTCGCAATACTAATCGCATTCAAAAAATCATTATCATTCATTAATAACGCCATAAGTATCGCTAAGAAATTTGTAACAATTGGGCAATTACCTTTGTATCTTTCATAGCCATGATTAGTTTCTATATAATCTCTGACTTCACGCCAAGAATAGCTTGTTGAACAAACAGCTATCATTTCGTCAACATAACTTGTGACATCTTCTTCATTAAGAATTACACAAGCCTTTTTAAGTGCTTCTCGTATATCTTTTTCTTCATAAACAATAGACTCTACTATCGCTATAAATGCTGCCATCTTAACCGCTATACCATCATGAGAAACTTGCGCAGCAACGATGGCATTTTTCTTAGCTTCTTCTGGATGACCTAAATGAATTATTCCCCAACCATCAATAAAAATTTGCGAACCTATTTGTTCAGCACAAACTTTTCCATTTGTTTCGATGGCTCCACTTTTTGGTGCATCAATCCCATTTAAAAGATTAAGATAAGCTGTGTGTTCAGTAGAACGATAATAACCACCCCACCAAAATATTGTTTTATGTTCAATGATTTGATTAAGCCAAAAATCACCAATATCTTTACTTGTTAATTTATTTGAATCAATTTCTTTTAGCACGTTTATAAAGGTAAAAGTCCCTGATAAATCATCATCAACTTCAACTATTTTTGATCCCACTTGATCATGTACATAACTTGAGACATCACCAAAGGTATCGCTTATTCTTTTGTATGACCATCCTTCTACGGGTCTTCCTAGATATACTCCTATTGTCTTACCTAGAACACCTGCATAGATTGCATGTTCAAGCTTATCGATTGATTGTTCCATATAGTTCCTCAAGGAATTCATCTTTTTTAATAGACGTTACTACAAAATGATTACCTTCTTCATTTCTTTGCCATGAAGTCATACCTAAATCAGAAGTCCTTCTTTCTATATCAACACTTAACTTTCCTCGTTCTCCAGTAACCATTTCTGGATGAAATGCATACATCGCAGCCATCGGGTCATGATAACTGTATTCATTAAATCGTTCAAACCAAATATCTGCCATATCTTTAACAATATCGCTATATTTTCCTGAAAGATTTTCATGCATATATGCTTTACTGTGATTTAGTGAATAAGTTACATCACATGGATAAATAACAACTTCTTTAAAAGGCGCACTTAAAACAAGTTCAGCGGCTTTGGGATCACAAATAAAATTCCAATCAACTAATCCTTTTTTACTTTCGCTAGTATCAATTTTACCGCCCATTAGTACAAGACGTTTTAGTTTTTCAATAATTTCTGGATACGCCATTATTGCAAGTGCAATATTAGTCAGTGGACCAATCGCCACCAATGTTACATCACCATCGACATCCAGTATACTATCTCTAAGAAACTTCGCTGGATTCGTGTGATATTTTTTGGGTTCAACTTTATATTTCGCTAATACCGCAGCTTGAGGACATTGTGGTTGATGATTGATAATTTGTTCATTTTCTAGTTGTATTGGATCATCGCTACCTACACAAATCGCAATATCATTTACTCCTGCTTTTGTAATAAAGGTATCACATAACTGTGCACGTTTCATTGCTTCTCCTGTGCATGTAGAAATACCTACAATGTCACAATCATCATTATTCAACAAATATGTTAGCGCAAATGAATCATCAATATCACTTCCAATATCTGTATCTAGAATTATTCTTTCCATATTACTCTCCCCAACTTAATTTCAAATTGCTAAACTCAGCAAATTGTTTTCCATAGCAGAAGAAACCAGGTCTAAGACTCATAAAGCCACCATAGCTATTATGATTAAATGTTGATACATCAATAACATTATTTATTTTTATAAAATTAATTCCATCGTAACTTACATAAGACTTCCAATAGAAATCATCCATAACTATTCTTATCTTACGAATTGGTTGATCACACATAATTTCATTTAACAATTCATTATGACGAAGTATTTTAATCTTATTTGTAGTTACTCCAATACCAATACAATGCTCTTCATTATAAAACATTGTCATACCTGCTACAGCGTCTGATGAAACTGACACATCACATTCACATAAGAATGAATTCTTCGCAAGAGGAAATAATAATTTCTCAGCATTACCAATTGAGTTTCCTTTTGCATATAATCTAAATCCATTTTCGATATTTTCAACTTTCGCAGGTTCTTTGAAAGAAACAAATTCGTTTTGTAGCACGGATAAGGATTTCTCTTTTCCTACAATACATTGATGCGTGCGATAAAACCATCCATCCTTATCCCATTCAATTTTTTCAATTAGACATTGCCGACCCCATACAAAGGCATCTTTTTGATACGCATGATAAATACTATACCATCCATCATTTCCCTCAAAAATAGTCGCGTGTCCTTGACAATACCAATCATCATTTCTATCTTTTGCGACAATGATTGGATTATAAGGAGAAAACTCCCAAGGTCCTTCTACACTTTTACTTCGTGCTGATAGTACCCGATGACCCGTTGCAGGACCTGCTGTTCCACCAGTAGTAACCGTATAGTAAATCATATCTTGATGAATCATGAGTTTAGGACTCTCAATAAAATCTCCTTCGATGTCTTCATCTTTATCTACAACTACATCTGGAAATATTTTTTTAAGTGGCGATATTCTTTTTAAACCATCTTCGCTTAACTCACACATCATCCCTTTACCAAGGAATAAATAATTCTTGTTTTCATGACTTAAAAAACCTGGATCTATGTACTCTTGAATATCAAGAGAAAGCGGAGTACTCCACGAGAATTTATTTATATCCTCACATGTGATTACCCAATTCTCATTTTCTGCATAGAAATAGATACATAATTTATTATTGATTACTGCAAGTTCAGGTGCCCATACATCTCTATCAAATTCTTGTAAACAAGAACCCAAAAACTGCCAATCAATCAAGTTCTTAGAACGGAACATTGGAAGTGCTGGTCGATACTTCATTGAAGAGAAAACAACATAGTAATACTCTTCAATTTTTACAATTGATGGATCTGGATAGTCCCCTTGAAAACATGCGTTATTATGATTTGATAGCACCATCAGTCATACCTTTAATAATATGTTTTTGACCAAACAAGAAGACAATTAATACTGGTACGATTGCTAGTAATGTTGAGGTTAAAATTAAATCCCATTGTTTTGTATAAGCACCTGCAAAGTTAGATACTGCAAGTGGTAATGTTTGTATCGCATTTCCTTTACCTAATATTAATAATGGCAACAAGAAGTCATTCCAAATCCAAATTCCATTTAAAATTACAACTGTTACAATGATAGGTTTCAACATTGGTAAAATGATATAAATAAATACTTGCCATTTTGATGCACCATCAATTTCAGCAGCTTGTTCAATAGTAACTGGGATACCTTTAATGAATCCTGATAACATAAACACTGACATCGCCATACCAAATCCTGTATAAGCTAATATCATCCCTGGATATGATCGTAGTAAGTTAAATCCCATTAATGGTAATGTTACGTTTTGACTTAATGTTCTAAACCAAGAAACTAATGGGAACATAATTACTTGGAATGGTATAACCATTGCAGCCACGAACATTAAATATACAATTGTAGAAAACTTAGATTTATTTCTTGTGATTGACCATGCACACATTGAAGATATGATTGTAATTGTAATCAATGAACAAATTGTGATGATAACACTTGAAATAAAAGAACTACTATAGTTAACTGCTCGATCAGATAAAACGGATTTAACATTTTGAAACAACAAACCCCAGTTTTCTGGAATCGCTAAAGGATCAAGAATAATTTGTCCATTACTTTTTGCGGCATTCATAATTACAAGAAATAATGGAGATATAAAGATAATAAAGACAATAATCGCAAATATTTCTAGAAGTAATAAACCTATTTTCTTCTTACTTATCATGACTCTACCTCTTTCTTTCTTGTTATACTTGTTTGAATTAATGATATGACAACCAGTGCAATAAAGAATAATACCGCTTTAGCTTGCCCTTGTGCCATCATATTTTCTACCGATGCTGTATTAAAGATATTCATCGATATAACTTCCGTTGCTTTAATTGCTTGTCCCATAAACATTGTCGATGGTCCACCACCCGTTAATGAAAGTATTACATCATACTGTTTAAATGAATTTGTCAACGTCAAGAATAAGGTAATTGTGAATGCTGGCATAATCATTGGAATAGTAATTTTCTTAAGTCTTTGCCATGCACTTGCACCATCTAATTTACTAGCTTCGATTAATTCTGTTGGAACATTTTGTAATGCTGTGTAGTAAATCATCATAATGTAACCTGCATATTGCCATGAAGAAGTCATAACTAAAGCAATGATTGCTAGTTTAGGATCTGACAAGAAGAATTTATTTGCAAGAAAGCTTATATTTGCCATTTCACCAAAGCTAATGAACACATTATTAAAGATGAATTGCCAAATATAACCTAATACGATACCCCCAATTAAATTTGGTACAAAGAATCCAGTTCGGTATAAATTACGTCCTTTTACTTTAGATGAAACTAAGAGCGCAAGACTAAATGAAATTATATTTACCACAACGAAATTCAATAGTCCAAAGACAATTGTAATCATGATTGAATATTGGAATCTTGTGTTTGTAACACTATCAATATAGTTTTTAAATCCTACAAAATCCAATGTACTTTGAGTAATCCCTGTCCAGTTTGTAAAAGAGTAATAAACACCTAAGCAAAACGGTACAGCGATAACAATCAAGAAAGCTAAAATTGCGGGTGTTGCAAAAAGTGTATAAAAGATTTTATCTTTTCTCTTCTTTTTCAACATTCCTGTTTTATTACGTTTCACGTTAAATCCCCTTTCTGATTTTATAAAAGCAGACAGTTTGATCTGTCTGCTTAATTGTTTCTGTCGAATTATTTAGCTAAAGTTCCAATTGCTTCAGTAAATAATTGTTCAAATTGAGCTTGATCAATTTGTCCTAATGCTAGTTGGTTATAGATAGGACCAAGCGTATTCATATTAAATCCATCAGGTGTAGAATATTGATTTGAGAATGAATATGCAGGTTTTCCATCAGCAACCCATTTAGCTAAGAATGAAGCAAGTGGTGTAGCAGGTGAATAAGCATTGTTTTTAAATGCAGGAACTAAGTTAATTTCATTAACAATTAACGCTTGTCCAGCATCACTGCTAGAAAGATCATTCAAGAATTTTTTAGCAAGATCAATGTTCTTAGAATCTTTATTAATACAATAGTAAGAAGGTGCACCAATGAATAATCCTTCTGAAGGAGTATTACCTAAGCTAGCGTAAGGAGCAAATCCCATTGTGAATTCTCCGCCACCTTCTTTAATATTTTGTTCAGCCCAACTTCCTTGGTGTAAGAACGCATATTTACCAGCTCCGAAAGAAATCATTTGTTCACTTGTGTTACCAACTGTTAACATTTTTTCATCAGTATAATCGAATAGTAATTTAACCCAGTTTGCATAATCAGTTAATCTAGCTGGATCAACTTGTCCTGCCATTACTTGATCAATTACTGTTGTATCAGATGGATCAAGTCCTGCTGATAAGTAAGCTGCGAAATCATGGTTACCAGTAACCCAGTAAGCACCATCTGCTGCTGTCATAGAAACAACTCCTGTTAAACCTAATTCATCTTTCATGCTGTCAATTTTTTCAAATGCAGCTTTGTAAGCATCGTAAGTAGTTAATGTAGCAGGATCAATTCCAGCTTTATCAAGGATGTCTTTATTATATGCTAAGCCCCATCCTTCAACTGCAACTGGATAACCATAAACTGTACCTTCTTTTTCGAATGCATAGTCTGTATTTTGTACCCAAGCTTCATCTGTTAAAGGTGCCATGATATCTTTATATAATTGATATCCACTTTCACCTTCAATAATGAAGATATCTGGAGTTTCACCAGCATTAATGTCAGCTTTCATACCAGCTCCATAGTCACATTCACCTGTACAAGTTTTTACTGTAACTTTAGCGTTGTTTTCAGCTCCCCATTTATCTGCATAAGCTTGTAATGGAGTAGTAACCTCAGCCTTATTTTGATAAATAACTAAGTTTGCTGTTTCTCCTCCTTTTTCACCTTCAGTATTACCAGTAGTTCCACCGTTGTTGCTACAACCAACTAGGCTTGTTATAAGTAGTCCTGAAAGAATTAATGTAAGAAATTTTTTCATTTAATTTCTTTCCTCCTTTTATGGTTCTAGCATATAAGAAAACGTTTTCTATGTCAAGTGAAAACGCTTTCCTTTTTTTAACTTATTTCTATAATTTCGCCATCTTCAGTAATTTTTGTAACTATATCATAAGCTGATAAATTGCATAAAACCCTTTGTTTATCGGCTAAAATGTCATTTCCGCAATGAATGTAATACACCCTATCTACCCTATAATTATGCGTCATAATCATATCTAGAATGGTATTTGCATTAAAATGCCCAGTTTCACATAATAAAACGTCACATCCGTCCTCTAAATATGGTTTTAAATCTTCATAAGAATACACATCTCCAGAGTAGATAACTACTTTATTTTCTGCAGTTATTCTAAAAGAATACGATGTCCAAGGCGCATTTCTTTGCATATGCTGATTATGCATAGCTTCAACTTTAATATTTTCATCTTGATAGATGATACCTTCTTCAATGAGGGTAGCATTCATTTTATAATCCAAATTAAAACTACCTTCAGTCTCTTGTAACATCATCATTAATCCATCCCAGCTTCTTTGATTTGGATAAAACACATGTACTTCACCATTAATAGGAAAACCTTTTCCTATTAACGTATTCTTTCTTATATTCCACAATAAATTACCCAGTCCCCCAACATGATCCATATGCGAGTGACTTATAAAAATCCCCTTCACCTTCAACAAATTCACACCCATCATAGATGCTGTATAAGAACATCCTTCACCCGCATCAAACCAATAAAACTGATTATTTATTTCTAAGGCAAAAGAGACATGTTTTCTTTCCTTTATCGGCTCAGTTCCTGCACATGTTCCAAAACAATACAATTTCATCTTCATACACCCCTAACTCTCTTTAATTAAATAGGTTTCCCAAATAAAAAGCAATTGGAAATTAATCCGACTGCTTATTAAAATCTAACTTTAGTAATTTAATTGCGTTTTGATTATAAATTTTTTTCAACACCTTATTAGGAAGTGATATTCCATAAATATACCATCTACCTTGTCCAGGATATTCTTTTTCATCATGATGGTAAAAACATTCATCAAAAGTTTCTAAGAAACGAAATGCAATTGAATATTCACTATAACTTAGTGGTGTACTATCTGTTCCAAATAAAATGCGGTCTTGATATTTAATAAAGAACTTTCTTGCCGAGTACGGCACTCTTCCTAGCTCTGAGAACCTTGCAGCTGTGTCAATAAACATATTTGGATATTTATCTAGTTGCTTACCTACATAATCAAGATTTTCCGCGTAAGAACCAAAATGAGCGATAATAAATTTTGTTTTCTTATTATTACGAATCATGTTTTCTTGCATTCGTAGTAATTCCTCAAAACTCATCAATCCTTCCTTATGAAATGACCAACTTGGATTTTGCTTTAGTTCCTCATATCTTTCATTATTTCCATCAACTGGTTTAAAGAAAGCAATTGGGTCTGCAATGTGAATCAAAATAGGTAAATTTAATCTAGCTGCTAAATTGTATATAAACTTCATTCTTGGATCATCTGTGCGGATGTAATCGCCTTTCTCATCCTTATACTCAAGTGAGATAACTTTCCACATTTTTATTCCTTTGGCACCTTTACGAAATGAAGTAAGAATATGTTCTGTCATTTCCTTTTCAAATTCAGGTGTACCAAATTTGGAAAAGTCTATCCATATGAATGTTGAAATAAATTCTTGATATTCATCTATTTTTTTCATCATGGTGTCAAAATCTTTTCCATAACAACCATCTAGATTTACAATATGCTTAACATTCAAATCATTCAGTTTCTTTATATGGTTTCCTGTATCATACAATTCTTTGTATTTCCTACCCATCACTAATTTTCCCATATGTGTATGAATATCAATAACTGGAAACTTAGCTTTTGTTATTTTTGTTTCTGTTCTAATACATTCTAATTGCGGTCTAAAATCTTCTAAAAGCAGTTTCTTCATTACTTCATACCTGATAGAGTTATTCCTTTAATGAATTGTTTTTGGAAGCATAAGAATACAACAGTTACAGGAACCATAATCAATGCAGATGCAGCCATTGTCGCAGCTAAATCCGCCATATGTTGTGTTGCAAAGTATGATAACGCTAAAGGCAGCGTCATTTTCTTTACTTCATTTAACATAATCAATGGATTTAAGTAATCATTCCAATAATTCAAGAATGTAAATATCGTAAGCGCACCTAATGCTGGTCGTATTAATGGGATAATTATTTTGAAGAATATTCGAATATCAGAAGCTCCTTCAATTTTTGCACTTTCAATAAGCGATGATGGTATTTCATCACAGAACTGTTTGCACAAGAAAATTCCAAAAGCATTTATAAATGACGGAAAAATTAAAGCTCCCGCTGTATTATATAATCCCAAGAAATTAATTAACATAAATGATGGAATCATTGTTGTTTGAGATGGTACCATCATTGTTGCAAGAATTAATGCAAACAGTGTTTTCTTGAATCGAAATTTGAATTTTGAAAATACATAGCCGATTATTGAACTTGTAAATAAAATTACCACTGTATTTGTTATCGTAATGAAACAACTATTTTGTAACCATGTAAAAAATGGAGATTTTGCTAGCACCTTAATATAACTATCCAACGTGAAATTTACTGGCAATAAGTTTGTAGGATTTACAAGAATTTCTTTCGTTGTTTTGAAGGAGTTTGATAACATCCAAAAGTACGGCATAATAATGAAAATAGAAACTAGTACTAGAAGTATTAAAATACAAATTTTAAATACACTTATTTTCTTTTTTCCAGACTTCATATTAGTACTCCCAATCTACTTTCGTTGCTCGTTGTTGTACAAGTGTTACTATCATGATTATCACAAATAGAACCATTGCAATCGCAGATGCATATCCCATGTCTTTCATTTCAAAAGCCACTTTATAAATATAACTAGTAAGAACTAGTCCTGAGTTTTGCGGACCATTTTTCAATACCATGATAGAGAATTGCGCAAACATTTGGAAATGAGAAATCAATGTCATGATTGTTACAAAAACAAATGTTCTACCTAATAGTGGAAGAGTAATGTTTTTAAATCGCTTCCATTCTCCAGCACCATCAATTTTTGAAGCTTCGTAAAACTCTTCTGGTATTCCATCCATTCCTGCAGTAAATAAAATTATGTTATATCCAATATCTGCCCATAGTGTGAACAAAATCATCGACCACATAAGTACATTGGGATCACCTAACCAATTGATTGAATTAATTCCCAAACCATTTAATATCATATTAGCAAGACCAGAACTTGTTGGAAAAATACTCTTCCCCCAAACAACTGCAGCTGCCGATAATGGCGCAACACATGGCAAGAAGAAAATTACTCGAAATAGACTTCTTGTTTTATTTGATTTCATCATACTTATAAACTTGGCTAGAGCTAATGATATTAAGATATTTAAAATCACTGTCACAAAAACGAAAAACAAGGTATTCGTCAATGCTTTCATAAATACTTTATCCGATAATAAACGCGTAAAATTATCAAGTCCAACAAATGGATTAACATCATTCAATGGATTATATTCAAAAAGCGATATTCCAAATCCACCTATTATCGGAAGGATTACAAATATAGCTAAATGAATAAATGCT
Organism: uncultured Erysipelotrichaceae bacterium; assembly: GCA_964386325.1. Classification (GTDB taxonomy): domain Bacteria; phylum Bacillota_I; class Bacilli_A; order Erysipelotrichales; family Erysipelotrichaceae; genus Anaerorhabdus. The sequence continues at coordinate 27,242 of CAYLQY010000012.1, forward strand.
GGCACTAACACAAACAACACAAATTTTTTATTCTTCATTTTTTCCTCCCTCTTTATTCAAAGGGATAGAATAATCTATCCCTACTACTTAAATAATTTCTCGTTTAATTCTGTTTCTAAATCAGTTAATGCTGTTTTTACATCTGTGTATTGCCCTTGATTATATTCAACAAACTTATTATTAATTGTTTCTTTGAAGATATCAGTATTAAAATGTCCAATAAATTGCGCATTATCTAAAATACCTACTAATACTTCTGCATAAGGCATCTCAACTATCAATTCTGGATTTGTCGCAACTGTTTTCTTTGCAGGAATTTGTGTACATGCAATGTTTAGTTTTAACAATTGTTCATCTTGGAATAAGAATTCTAAGAATTTAAAAGCACCATCTTTTACTTGACTGTTTTCATTAACTGCCATAGACCAACCTGTTTCAGCAGCAAATGCTTTTTGATCACCATAGAATGGTAATGCTACATAATCAAAGTCTTCACCTAATACAAGACCAAAACTTTCTTCACCTTCTGAAATTGTCCAAGGACCTCTTGGTACAAACAATGCTTTACCAGCATATAGTTGTTGATACCCTTCTAATTCTCCACCACCAACTAAACCTTCTAAATCTGTAACCTTTGAATCTTGAACCATCGATACTAATTCTGCAAATGCTTCTTCCGCAATTGGATTCGATAATGTAATTTTTCCATCTTCAGTTAAATAGTTACCACCTTTAGATAAAATCATTGATGTAAAGATATACGGAACACTGTCCCAATTCACAAAGTCAAATCCTTTAATTTGGAAAATGTCATTTTCAACTTTTGAAGCACTTGCTGCTGTTGTAACTAATTCATCCCATGTTGTTGGAACTTTTGCACCTTGTGCTTCTAGTAATGTATTATTTACTAACATTCCACCAACTTCAATATTAAATTCCAATGGTAACCCATATAAATTACCATCATACATTAATGCTCCAACGGTAGGCTCATACACTTCATCCTCAATCGTTTTAGCTAACTCATCCGGGATTTTTGCTAGTGCACCTGTAGGTGCAAAGTCAACAGCCCAACCTCCCCAAAGTTCATAAATATCTGCACCACCTGTTTTTGAAATCAATGATGTTTGTACTTTTGATTCAAATGCATCATATGGAAAGAATTCAAAGTTAATTTTATATTCTGGATTGAGTGTTTCAAATTCTGCTGCTGCAGCTTTATAAGCATTATTCCAAGGTTCATTTTGATGACCCCAGAAAGTAATTACTGTTTTGCCAGAATCACTATTTCCACTTCCTCCTCCATTTGAGCTACAACCGAATAGACTTAATGATAGAATTGCTGCTAATAGAATTTTTGCTAGTTTTTTCATTCCCCGTTTCTCCTTTATTTGTTTGTAATATCTATTTTTAGTGACTTGAAATAATCGAGATAATCTGCATTTTTATCTAACATTTCTTGAACCATGGTTTGAATTTCATCCATTGAACAAACACTCGCTGTTAGTGGATCCATTAAAATTGCATAAAACACTTTATTTGGATCTCCTTCAATAGCTGCATGTACTGCTAACTCTTCCAAGTTTGCTGAATGCCCTACTAACGCTTCAAGATGCGCAGGTAGTGTAAGTGAACCTTTTACTTTAATACCTTCTTTTGTCGCAACTACTGGTACTTCTACACAAGCACCTTCTTTAATATTTGTTATATATCCTTTGTTTCTTAGATTACCATTAAATTCATATGGAGTACCATCTCCAAAAATTGCATTGAAGATATGAGATGCATATTCTTCACCTCGATTTAAATCAATTTCACCAGAATTCACCCATTCAAGATATTCTTTTTCCCATGAATTTTCTCTTTCCAAATATTCATCAAGAATATAAGCATGTGCTCCTGGATTCCAACCAGTACCATTAGTACAGTATTTTTCAATTAAATCTTTTCTTTTTCTAAACCATGGATTGTATTCCGAATTGTGTCCACTTGATTCAGTTGGAAAGAATCCTAAGTGCTTGAACATTTCCACACGCACTTGTTCTTCCATATAAATTTCATCTTTTTCAATTGTTTTTCTTAATTGCGGATATAAATCGTTTCCATCCTTATCCTCATATTTTAAGTAGAACGCTTGATGATTGATTCCACAGCATGTGTAATTTATTTCATCTATACCTTTCCCTAGCCATTCCGCAATCATTTGTGCTGTACCTTGTACACTATGACATAATCCCGTCACATTCAATTTTGTTTGGGATTGTAGATAGCTCACTAACATCGCCATTGGATTTGTATAGTTGAGAATAATTGCATTGGGACAAACTTCTTCACAATCACGAATAATACTTAACATTACTGGCGCTGTTCTCAAAAACCTAAAGATTCCACTAGGACCCCTAGTATCGCCGACGCAGATATCAACTCCATATTTCGCAGGTATTTCAATATCATGTCGCCATACTTCAACTCCACCTTGCAAAATTGTGATTAATACACCATCTGCATTTTCCAAGGCTTCTCTTCGATTAAGTGTCGCATGGATGGATGCTGGATATTTACCATACTCTACTATTCGAGTAATACCATCTTTCGCATACTTCAATCTTTTTTCATCAATGTCCATCAACCAAATTTCACAGTCTTTAAAATCTTCAAATGTAAGTAAATCTCGAATTAAATCACGTGTGAAATCTAGTGAACCGGCACCAATAAACGCAAACTTCTTTTTCATGTTTTCCTCCTTGTTAACTAAACAAATATTTGTTTTTTTACTGTACAATCCTAGATTAATCGAATATAATACGAATGTAAACGCTTTCCTTTAAATTTTACTGTTTTTCATCAAATTTCTACTATTTATGTTAACTAAACAGAGAGGTGCTTATGTCTACTATTCGCGATGTATCAAACCTAAGTGGTGTATCAATCGCCACAATATCCAGATATCTTCGAAATGATGCTACTCTAAAAATTAAGCAAGACACAAAAGAGAAAATCGATTCTGCTATCGAACAACTGAATTACGTTCACAAAACAAAAATAGTTGTTGGTCAGAAATTACGAATTGGGGTTGTTTTAGCTTATACTTCTCAGAAGTATAGTGACCCTTTCTTTTCAACAATACTCACTGGTATTGAAGATGAGTGTGAAAAGTTCAATGCTTCTGTTATCGCGGTTTGCCAATGCATCGATTTGGAGAAACCTGAATTGTTAGCTCAATTCTGTAGTCAAAATTTCGATGGAATCATTATTATGGAAAACATCAATAAATCTACACTCACTATTATCGAAAAATACACGAAGAATATTGTTTTTGTGGACCAATACAATCCAAACTATAACAATGTAGGTATCGATCATTTTAGTGCGTGCAAAAAAGTAATGAATTGTTTCATTGAAAACGGATATAAGCGTATTGCCTATATCGGTGGTGCTGTACAAAACGTTAACTTCGATGAATCTTATCGAACCATCGCTTATAGGGAATCACTTCGTCGCGCACATATTGATTATGATGATTCTATTTATATTAACTGCAATTGGGATATTGATTTATGTGCAAAACTCACCAAAGAACTATTGCTCACTAAAAACAGACCTGACGCAATATTTGCTGGTAGTGACACAATCGCATCCGTTATTCTCGGCGTACTTCATGAACTCAAACTAAAATGTCCTGAGGATATCGGGCTTATTGGATTTAATGGCTTAGCAATTAGTTCTCACTATGCACCTGCTCTAACAACATTAACTGTACCTATGTATGAAATTGGGCAAATAGCATTGCGACGACTATATCAATTAATTACAAAAAATGATACATCTACAATAAGTATCAACGTACCAACTGAAATTACATTAAGAAATTCTATAAAATTAAAAGGAGATTAGAAATGATATATACTATTGGAATTGATGGCGGAGGAACTAAAACAAAATTCCTGCTCTGTAATGAGAAAGGAATTATCCTTGCAGAAAACACTCAACCAACATCACACTACTTCCAATGCGGATTAGAAGGCGTCACAAGAATTATAGAGACTGGAATTAATAACCTATTAAACAAAACTAAACTTACCCCATTAGATATTACTAGTTGTTTTGCCGCAATCCCTGGTTATGGCGATATTGAGGATGATAACGAAAAAATAAAACAAGCAGTATCTAATGGTATGTTAGGTATTCATTTTTCAATTGGAAATGACACAGACAATGGTCTGGCTGGATCTCTTGCTGGCCAACCAGGTATAAATATAATCGCTGGGACTGGTTCAATTGGTTTGGGATTAAATAAACATGGTGAAACACTACGATGTGGAGGATGGCATCATATCTTTGGTGGAGATGAAGGGAGTGCTTATTGGTTAGCATGTAAACTCATTCTTGAATTCACCCGTCAAAGTGATGGTAGAGATGACAAAACACCTCTTTACTTTCATTTAAAGAAAGCATTAAATCTTAATAATGATTCTGACATTCTCGTTAGAACAATCACTGAATGGGAATTCGATAGAACAAAAATCGCTGAGTTAGCATCACATCTTTATGAACTTGCAAATCAAAATGATATTTATGCAATTCAATTTTATAAAGATGCTGCAAAAGAACTTTACGATATCATAAACACCATCAGAATTAATCTCAATATGGAAAACGAAGAGGAGATATCTGTCTCATATAGTGGTGGAGTCTTTAAAAGTGGCGACTATATCCTTGAGCCACTAAAAGAATTATTCCAAGGAACTAACGTGAAGATTGTTACGCCTATCCTTCCTCCTGATGCAGGTAGTTTACTTTTAGCACTTAAAATGAACAACATACCTATAACGAATGAAATTATTCAAAACCTGAAAAATAACTATTAAAAAATCCAGTAGCTTACTGGATTTTTATCTGTTTGATTTACTTATCATTCTTTGAAATTTATGAATTCGTTTCTTAAATTCTCTGTAGTCATTTAGTCGCCATTGCCAATTTGGATCGCCAACTGTCCCTGGCGTATTAAAACGACAATCTATTTTTTTATTCAAGATATCAACCATCGATAATATCGCAATATCCGCATTAGACTCCAATGCATATTGTATAAAACTATCCGCAATTATCGCTTGTTTCAAATCATGTCTTCTAAAATATTTACGACTTAATAATTTTTCTTCTTTAGATAAACTATGATACCAAGAACGTATTGGTTCATTATCATGTGTTCCTGTATAAATAATTAAATTATTTCTATCTTTTTTCATTTTAGGCAAGTCCCATGAGTATTGTATAATACGCATTCCTTTTAAGTTGAATGCATCTCTTAATCCATATACCTCTTCACGCAATTCACCTAAATCTTCCGCAACAATTTTGATATCAGGATAAGTTTTATAAATTGTCTCAAACACCTTATATCCTGGAGCTTCTAACCATTCACCTTCCCGCGCTGTAGGACATTCCCCATTGATTTGCCAATAGGTATCAAACGCTCTAAAATGATCAATACGCACTACATCAAATAACTTCGAAGAGTAATTTAATCGATCTAGCCAAAATGCAAAGCCATCTTTTTCTAACTTATCCCAGTTATAAATTGGATTACCCCATCGCTGACCATCTTCACTAAAATAATCAGGCGGCACTCCCGCCACAACAGTCGGCATTCCATTCTCATCCAACAAGAAATTCTCTTGGTGTAGCCATACATCATCACTATCTAATCCAACATAGAATGGCATATCACCCATAATTTCTATACCTAGTTGATTAACATAACTTCTTAATTCATTCCATTGTTTAAGCAAGATAAATTGGATAAAGATTTCATAATCCAATAACGCTTCATCAAACTTAACAGTACCTTCTTTGAAATAATTTTTATACTCACTCGACCAATCATTCCAACACTTCATGCCATTCAACTTTTTAAAAGTAATGAATATCGCATAATTACGTACCCATTCTAACTTTGAGAAATCTATAAATTCTTGACTACGTTCAAACTTTTCAAATGCTTGTTTCAAATATTTTGTTTTAAATTCACGTACATTATCATAATCTACTGCATCTGATTCTTTTTGAAACACTTCTACTTCTTCTAATAAACCATCTTTCACTAGAGAGTCTAAGCTAATATACAACTCATCCATTGCTTTTGATGAATATGGTTGATATGGTGAATTACCATATCCAAGCGCATTTAAAGGCAGGATTTGCCAAATCTTAAATCCACTTTTCTTGATGAGTCTCACAAACTCATACGCGTTTTCCCCAAAATCTCCAATACCATGATTAGAGGGTAATGACGATACTGGCATTAATATTCCTGATTTTCTCATTATTTACCTCAATGAAAACTTATTCTATATTTCCATCACTTATATTTTCTATTTTATAATATTTTTTGTATTCTTCACAGCTAAAAAGAATAACGAAGTCAAACTGATTGATTAAATCAGTAAAATCAGTAAAAAATTTTTTAATATCCATTATTTGGAACGTAACAAATAATGGAATTACATTAGTTATTATCATTACAATTAAGTCTATTGCAAATCCCATAGGCAAGATACTAAAAACTGCGTTTATGCTAGGTTTTATCCACAAAATATAAATTGATAATAATACAATAACAATAACCACCCTAAAAATTTCGGAATACTTATCACGTCTTTCTATCAACTTAGTATTTAGTCTAGCGTATGCCTCTCTATATTTATATAATTCTATTTTACTTAGTTTCCCATTATTGCAAAAGTATATTATAAAATTGTTTTCTACATTTTTCTTTATTATAGTTGTTTTTTCAACCTCTCTCAGCAGATAATTACTTAATCCATCTACAAGAGCTTTCAACACATAATAATATGAAATCGCCCAAACAATCATCAATACAAATTTTATTAGTAAATCAAAATCAAAATTTATAAGTATGACAAAAATTAATTCTAATAAAAATGCAGTCATAAGAGCCACAATCATGGCTCCTGCCGAAAGCAAAGTTATTTTTTTCGCATTAATTTCATTTCTAAAACAACTTTCGTAGTTGTTTTTAATAAGGTTTAAACTTTTTTTATCATTCTCTGCATATTTCAAAAAATTATACTCGAAAAATTGCATATCTTCTCCCTCACATATTTTCTTATATGTTTTATTATTTTGCTATAATCACTTTAGCAACCTAACTTTCCCTTAATTAAGAACATATCTTTATTTGCTGATAAATCATATTGAGATTATCCATAAAAATAAACTTTATTTTGTCACATATGTTTTTAGTTTAACACACCGCACTATATAAACTATTATACCCATAAAACACAAATTTATTAAATGTTTTAAAATTCATATTCTATCGTATTGTCTCAAAATTAGATTAATAGTTTTTAACTAGTTATTTCTAATTCATAACTGGTATAATATTACATATATGGGGTGATAATATGAAGGAAATACACGTAGTCGCTGCTATCATCGAAAAAGATGATAAATTTTTGATAGCAAAAAGACTGAAAGGCGACTTCAAGGAGTTGTGGGAATTCCCTGGTGGAAAAGTTGAACCAGGAGAATCAAACAAAAATGCTTTAATTCGAGAAATTCAAGAAGAATTAGACATACATATCGAAGTTCAAGAGTTCTTAATCAACGTACTTCATAAATATCCTTCCTTTATACTAAACATGGATTGTTATATTTGTCATATGGAAGATACCGAAATAATATTACACGACCATTCTGATATAAAATGGATATCACTAGATTCTACTGATGCTATTTCTTGGGTTCCTGCTGATATTAAAGTTATTGAAGCATATAAAAGGAGAATACTGAATGACGAACACACAATCAACATTTCTTAACTCACAAAACGATCTACTTCCAAAGCTCATTTGCAATAATATCAACAAGCAAACAAACGTGAGAAATGAAATAGAAAAAAACTTACTTCATTGTAGTTCATTCTATTTTTCTATTGCTTTTTTAAGTGATTCTGGTTTATCTGCTATTAGACAAACACTTTTATCTCTAAAGGAAAAAGGTATAAAAGGAAAATTAATCACCTCAACATACTTAGATTTCAATACACCTAAAGTTTTTGAACAATTATTATCCTTAGACAACATAGAAATTCGAATTAATCCATGTGAAGGTTTTCACCCAAAGGGATATATCTTCAAGAATAATGATGACTATAAAGTTTTAATTGGCAGTTCAAACCTAACACAATATGCATTATCTGTTAATCAAGAATGGAATATTTCTTTGAATTCATTTCTTAATGAACCTATTACTCAGCAGGTTTTTAGCGAGTTTAACGAGCAATGGGAAAATTCTTTTAATTTAACTCAAGATTGGATCGATAATTATAAAAAAACTTATACTAATCCAAACTTTAAATTCAGAAAAAATAGTATCAATAAGCTCCTATTAGCTCCTAATAAGATGCAATCAGAGGCATTAGATTCCCTTGAGAACTTGCGAAAAAGCAATCAAAACAGAGCATTAGTAATTTCAGCTACAGGCACAGGAAAAACTTTCTTATCTGCATTTGATGTAAAAAATGTAAAACCCAATAAAGTTTTATTTGTTGTTCATAGAGAAAATATAGCTATTGCTGCAATGAACACATTTAAGAAGGTGATAGATTCAGATGATTTTGGTATGTTCACTGGAAATGCAAAGGATAGCGATAAAAAATATATATTTGCAACTATTCAAACAATGGGTAAACAATCTTACCTTGAACAATTTAGACCTGATGATTTTGATTACATCATCATTGATGAAGTTCATCACGCCGGCGCTCCTTTCTATAAAAAATTAATCAACTATTTTACACCGAAATTTCTACTTGGAATGACTGCAACTCCTGAACGAAATGATGACTTTGATATTTATGCTCTTTTCAACCACAATATCGCTTATGAAATCAGACTTCAACAAGCAATGGAATATGATTTACTATGTCCTTTTCATTATTATGGAATTACTGATTTAACACTAAATGGTATTTCGATCGATGATAAAACAGTTTTCAATTCACTCGTTTCAGATGAACGTGTTGCTCATATAGTTAACGCTCTCAACAGATATCAATATTCTGGTGATAAAGTAAGAGGTCTTATCTTTGTTAGTCGAATTGAAGAAGCTAAATTATTATCCGAAAAATTTAACAAACTAGGATATAGAACTAAATCACTTACTGGTTCCGATTCAGATGATATACGTCGAGAATATATGGATAGACTTGAATTAGAAGAATGCCCAGAAGCAATCGACTATATTTTCACTGTTGATATTTTCAATGAAGGAATTGATATTCCAAAGGTAAATCAAGTTGTTATGCTCCGCCCAACAGAATCAGCAATTATCTTCATTCAGCAACTTGGTCGCGGATTGAGAAAGCACGAATCAAAAGAATATGTCATAGTCATTGATATAATTGGAAATTATGAAAAAAACTTCTTAATACCAATCGCATTAAGTGGCAATATGTCATACAACAAGGATTCTTTAAGACAATTCATGATCGAAGATTCTCAATTGTTACCCGGAGCATCTACTATCAGTTTTGATGAAATATCAAAAAAGAAGATTTTTCAATCTATCGACACTTCGAATTTCAGTGCAATTAAATTAATAACCGATTCTTATAAAAAACTCAAGCTAATGCTAGGATATATTCCAACATTATTTGATTTTGACAAATATAATTCAATTGATCCTATATTGATTTTCAACAATAAAAATATTGGATCATATCATATGTTTTTAAAAAAATATGATAATGATTATCCAATTCACTTAAGTGATATAGAAGAAAAATATCTTGAGTTTATTTCGAAAAAATTTGGTTCAGGAAAACGAATACAAGAGCTCGAATTATTATCCATTATGCTCACTTCGCAAAACAATCTATTTTGCTCATTAGAAAAAAATCTTTTAGCTAATTACAATATTATATTAAGTGATTCATGTAAAAATACTATTATTAACGAGTTTACTCAAAATTTTCAAACTGGTTCAGCCAGAGATACCTATAAAGATTCAGTGCTTATTAAAGCAGTAAATAATGATTATCTTATTGATCCTGTTTTTGAAAGTGCGCTTGCCAACCCAGTATTTAGAAAAACCCTATTAGACACAATCAATTTTGGAAAATATCGCTTCGAAAAAAATTATAGCAATCGTTACAAAAACTTTGATTTGGTTCTTTACCAAAAATATACCTATGAGGATATTTGCAGATTATTGAACTGGAAAGAAAATATAGTTCCTTTAAACATTAGTGGATATAAATTTGATAAAGTTTCTAAAACTTTCCCTATTTTTATTAACTACGAAAAAACAGGTGTCCATGATTCCATTAATTACGAAGATGAATTTGTCGATCCTCACCACATTAACGCAATTACCAAATCAGGCCGTTCTATTGATTCTAAAGATGTTAAGGATATCCTTTCAGCAAAAAATAACGAGGTTTCTATTCATTTGTTCGTCAGAAAGAATAAGGATGATAATACTTCTAAAGAATTCTTCTATCTTGGTACAATGGAACCAATTGGTAATCCGGAGGAATTTACCATGAATAATACTGAACAAAACGCAGTAAGAATTCTCTACTCATTGGATACTCCCGTTCGCAAAGATATTTATGACTATATTACAAGCTAACTTAAAAAAGTAAAAATCTTTTGATTTTTACTTTTTTTCTGTCGCCAACACATCATACAATGCAAATTCCAACAGCCTCGAATAATTAATACCTTCAGCTTCTGCTTTTTCTTTCAACCATAAAGGAATTGTTACATTTGTCTTTACTCTTCGATTCTCCATTTCGTGTTTTACTATGTCTGGAAAGATAGTTATCGGTGTCACCATCACACCATTACTTTCTAGTTTACTGCTTGGAATTGGAAGCTCATCATGATCTTTTTCCATGCCATAAATATGCAGTTCCAAGGCTTCTTTTGCATTGATACACACTTCTTCTATTGTATCTCCAGATGTTCCACACCCTGGAAAATCAGGAAAATAAGCACCATAACTTGTTTCTCCTTCTTCTATAATTGCTAAATAAGTAAGTTTTCTCATGATTTCTACTCCTTTATTCCTGCTTGTTTTAAAATATTATTTAGTGTACCTTTAGGCAAATCCTTATTATGAAGTGGTACTGTTACTTTCCCTTTAATTATTCTATGTTTGAGTTGTGCATGTGAGCCGCTAAACTTTTCAATATACCACCCCAATTTATTGAGTTGTTTAATGACTTCTTTTGATTTCATTAATATTATACTCCTTTTTTATACGTATGTTCAATTATCTCTTATCTATTTATTCGTATAATTTAATGAACTCCTAAAAAAAACACTCTTTCGAGTGTTAATTAAACATTAAATCTAAAGTGTAGGATATCTCCATCTTGTACAATATATTCTTTGCCCTCAAGACGAAGCTTACCAGCTTCTTTTAATTTTACTTCTGATTTATATTCCATGTAATCATCATAGCTGAAGCATTCAGCACGAATAAATCCTTTTTGGAAATCTGTATGGATAACACCTGCACATTCAGGCGCTGTCATACCATCATGAAATGTCCAAGCACGACATTCTTGAACGCCTACCGTAAAGAAGGTTTTAAGTCCTAGTAAATGGTATGCCGATTTAATAACTTGATCAAGTCCACTTTCCGAAATTCCTAAGTCTTGTAAGAATACTGCTTTTTCTTCTTTATCTAATGATGATAATTCTTCTTCGATTTTTGCACAAATTGCGATGACATCATTATTCTCTTTTGCTGCATATTCCTTAACTGTATTGAAATGACGATTTGAAGTTGGATCAGCAATTTCTTCTTCTGACATATTTGCGATATAAATCATCGGTTTACTCGTAAGTAATTGATACCCACTCGCAACTTCCATCTCTTCTTTGCCTAGTTCCACACTACGTGCTGGTTTACCTTCACGTAATGCATCCACAAGTTTCTTTACCACAACATATTCCGCTGCGGCTTCTTTATCTTTAGCTTGTGCTTTACGTTCAATCTTTGTTAAACGGTTTTCCATACTTTGTAAATCAGCAAGTGCAAGTTCTAGATTAATGATTTCAATATCACGAATAGGATCTACTGAACCTTCTACGTGTGTGATATCAGCGTCATCGAAACAACGAACAACGTGACATATCGCATCTACTTGACGAATATGAGATAAGAATTGATTCCCAAGCCCTTCTCCCTTTGATGCTCCTTTTACTAGACCTGCAATGTCTGTAAATTCAAATGTTGTATAAATGATTTTCTTTGGTATCGCTATTTTTATAATTTCATCCATGCGATGATCAGGTACTTCTACCACACCAACGTTAGGTTGAATTGTCGCAAATGGATAGTTTGCGGCTTCAACTTGGCTTTGTGTGATTGCATTAAATAACGTTGACTTCCCTACATTCGGTAATCCAACAATTCCTGCTGTTAATGACATATTATCTACTTCCTTTCGAACATCTATTAGTTTACCTTTTTTTCGTGATTTTCACAATCTTTATTGTATATTCAATTCTTCACTTAAGAATTCATTTAACGTATAAAAATTTTAAAAACTATACTGCTATTTCAATTTGAATCGGTTATACTATTCCACATATAGACATCAAGGAGGCCCTAATGAAAAAATTCAATTCGTACCAAATCAAACTATTTATGATGTTTCTCATGGTAGTGGATCATTTATCTATCATACCCAATTTCTTACCTTTTGAATTAGTTGCGATATTCCATTTAATTACCCGCCCTGTAGCACTATGGTTTACTTTTACTTTAGTTGAAGGCTTTATACATACCCATAATCGTTATGATTATTGCCGTCGCTTGTTCACTTTTGCTGCAATCATGATGGCAGGTAGTTCCATCTTATTATTTGGATTCGGTATCCCCATTCTACCAATATACCCTAACATCATCTTCTCGCTAGCTCTTACATGTGCTATCTTGATTCTTCTTTATCATCATGATGAAAAGATTGATAAAATACCTAACATTGCTCGTAAAATACTGGCAATCTTTATCTTCATTATATGTTTCTTATTTGCTGAAGGTATGTTTATTGTTCCATTATTTGCGATTATCTTCTACAAATATCGTGATAATCCTAAAGGAAGAAACATATGGCTAACTAGTATGTCACTTGTCATGTTAGCTTTAACAATATCGTATGTAACATCGACACCTAATCCTACGATTTATACCATTATGTATAGTGAATGGTTTTACGTTTCTATTATTCCTTTTCTCTATCTCTATAATGGTGAACGTGGACCTAATACAAAATTTACCAAATACCTATTCTATGTTTTCTATCCTGTTCATATTTGGATAATTTATATCATTGCTTACTTCGTAATGCGAGGAAGTATATAAAAATATCAAGAAATGAATGATTCTAAAGGGTATGAACTCGGCATAAGCGACTCATAATATCATTTCAATTTATTGAGATATGTTGAAATAAAATACAACAATCAACTAATGTCATTTTAAGTTTTTATCTTTTATTAAGTAGCTTCTGAATACTATTTTTCATACTGAACGTAGTCACAAATAAAAATAATTGGTACAATTGAAAAAGCATTATATCTACTACATCTTCTATATGAAACAAAAAAAACACTAAAATTACATAGAGAAAAAATATGAAAAACTTAAAACAATACAACAGAAATTATTATTTAATTACATTGGCCTTTGCCTTGATATTCTTGGTGTTTCTTATCCTTGTTAATATAATATTAAGAATTACTTGGATCAATACTATACTACCTGTTTTAGTCATGCTGTTTCTTATAGTAATTGGTTGTTCATTGACCTACTTATTATATTTCATGTACACACTCAACATGAGTCATTTAATTAAAGAATTTCGCATGATTGCAAGTTTCACTGAAATGCACGAAAAGCTTTATACATTATTGAAAGAATTATCAAAGAAAAGCCAATTTAGATTAGATTATCCTTTGATTGCTTTACTATACTATAACGAACTGGTCGCTCTAAGAAAATATGATGAACTTGAAGTTTACTATACACATACAAAAAATATGGAACGTCTTAAATCTGTTGCCTTACCAAATTTAGTTTTAAATCTTTGCAGCCAATGTCAAAATATTGACACACTTGCACAATATTTCGACAATAAGGCTTATCGTGTCATTAAAAAATCAAACATCTATTATAGTTGTGTCTATTTTTATTTAAAAAAAGACTATGTAAATGCATTAAAATCATTAGACAAGTTAAAAACACCTTATCCATTATCTATCCAAAATAAGAAATGTTTACTTGGAAAAATATATTATCGAACAAATTCCATAGAAGAATTAAATAAAATAGTTGATGAAGTTAAAGACTACACAGATAATCCTTCTGTTCAATCCTTACTACACTTGATAAATACTGGTGAAGATTATATCGAAAATGTTCCCACCCATTTAATAACCGATATTGATACCACCATTAAACATAAATCTGCAAAATTTTATTGCACACGTATTGCCTTAGTTGTCATACTCGTCCTACTATGTATGCTTCCAAGTTGTAATCAGAAATCAACTCAGTACACTGACTTTAACACTACCCTACGTGACACTTCAAGAAATACCCTTGTTGGAACATTCAATACAATGAAAGATGGTAACTATGTTATTGGACTTTATCAATCACTATCTGATTCAGATAAAGATGATTCTGATCTTGCAAAAGCGTTAAGTAATATATCTCGTCTAAGTGTTGCGTCTATTACACTCAACGATGATAGTACAGAATACAAATCAATCAACAGTAAACTTATTGGTGCTTTCTTTAGTGGTCAATATATTGATATTTTTGAATACCAAGAGAATTGTTTTTATATCACAATTGTTGGTGGAGATATTTCTAGTGTAGAGTACGATTCAAAGCCAATAATTTTTTCAAAAGATACTCTCACTCAACACGTTAAACATCCTTTATCTGTCGTTTCATTCATTGTAAAAGATAAAAATTTTGATAGGAACCTAATAACAGTTTATTAGCCATCTCTATACTATAGTTAAAAAAGTAATTACTACTCACAAAATAATTTACAATTCTAAGAAGGAAATACTCCCTAGTGAGAATTCCTTCTTTTACGTTTATCTGCTCACTACTATAAGTACGATCACATAAAAGGATTAACCCTTTGTATAGAGTTAATCCTTAAGCAATCCTAAATTTTAATTATTCATGTTTAAACAAGAACAATTATTTTTGTGAAATACGCAAGAATCGCAATCACAAACGTTAAAATTAATAGTTTTGTCGAAGTGAATTTTCCTTTTTTCAATAAGAAGATGTAGAACACTAATAATAGAATTGGTACTAAGTATGGACATATATTATTAAACATATCTTGTACTCGTACTACACTTTCCATTGTTTCGCCATTCATACTTAAATTACTTACATACTGTAACCCAATTTCAATACCACTTAACATAGAAGGTACAAATCCTCCTAAAATTATTGCGCCAAAGATTGTTACTAATTCAACACTCTTACCGATTGCGCTATTGTTGGTAGTAGACTCAATTGCTTCTAGTCCTTTATTATAACCAAAATCAAATAGTTTTGATTGTACAAAAATCCACCCTAAACGCACCGCAAGAATTATACCAAGACCTAAAAACCAGTTTCCCATCAGCGCAAATTGGCATGCGATTAACGTCGTAATTGGATTAACAATAACCCCTGCTAATGTATCTCCAACCCCTGCAAGTGGTCCCATCATTGCGGTTTTAATACTTTCTCCAATTTCATCTTGGTTTGATTCCATCATCGCTACATGAACACCCATAATCAAAGGTGAGAAGATTGCACTTGTATTAAAGAATTGAATATTTTTAACCATTAGTGCTGTTTTTTCAGAATCGTTTTCACTTAACTCTTCAATTGCTGGTAATATTGACCATAAATATCCGGAACCCATCATAACATCATATGACCATGTTTGTTGAATACCAAAGATATGTCTCATTTTTATACTTCTTAATGTTTTTTTAGTCAATTTCATCTAATGTAACCCCCTCACTCGTTTTATTCTTATTCACCCATAGATAAATTCCAATAATACCTGCTGATAAAATAGATAATCCAATAACGGTAGTATTTGTATAAGAAATCATAAAGTATCCAATAATTAAGAATGACCAGAACTTTTTAATATCCATCATAGACAACAATAATGCGAATCCCATGACTGGTAATAATCCCCCCGCAAGATTAAAAATATCGAGAAAGATTGTTGGAATTAAGTTAATTAAACCTGCTAATTGACTACTGAATAAAATTCCTACAAATACTGGAATTGCAACGTGTGGCCCATTGGTTAACATTGTATTTACCCAGAATAGAATATTATATTTCTTTGAATTTCCTTCTTTTGCTTCTTTTGCCATCAGTTGTACTAAGGCAGTACAAATCATTGTCGATAATTGCCCCATTGCAATACCTACCATTGAAGCTGGAATCGCAACTGTTGTTATGGCGATGTTCATCGCTTCACTAACAGCTAGTGCCGCATTTGCATTAACCATAACGATTGCTACAGCAGTTCCTAAAACAGACCCTAGAAAATAATTTGGAATTGCAGCACCTCCAAAGGTATACATACCCAACGACATCAGTGTTAATAATGTCCCAATGTATAAACCAAGTTCAACATTGCCCATTACCAACCCTACAAAGACACCCCCCAATATTGGTGGATTTGACCCAATGGTCATTGTGCTAATCACTTGTTGCTCAAAATAAACAAATATTGTAATAATTAAAGCTTGAAATAATAAACTCATACTATTTCCCCTTTCTTGTTGAGACCATTCTTTCATTTACCAAGTAGTATTTCAATATATTGCCAATTGATTTGACATTTTCACACATTCGCTTTCTATATATAAATCTTTTTCAATGCTATGATGTTATTGGAGGTAGATTATGTGTATAGATATTTATATAGTTGATGACGATAAGTTAATGAATGAATTAATTTCTTTCACACTTAAGTCGAATGGTTTCACTACAAAATCTTTTTTAAAGTATAAAGATGCCGTTAATCATATTAAGAATTCACCTAAGTTATGGCTACTCGATATAATGCTTGATGATAACTTTAATGGTTTTGATCTTATGAAAGAAATAAAAGAACTTACACCTAGTGTTCCAGTATGTTTTCTTTCTGCTCGCGACTCAGAATTAGATAGAATAACCGGTTTAGAAATCGGAAGTGAAGACTACATTACAAAACCTTTTTCCAAACAAGAGTTAGTACTTAGAGTTAAAAATATTATCAAAAGATCATCAAGTCCGCAATCTTTTCAACAGCATACTAATATTAAAATAAGTGATTATGAAATCGATGATAAAAAAAGAGAAGTAAGATATCACAATGATCTTATTAAACTCACTTCCAAAGAATTTGATTTATTTATCTATTTAGTTAAGAATCCAAATCGCATCATTGATCGTAATACTTTATTACGCATAATTTGGGATAGCAATTATTTTGGTAGTGGAAGAGTTCTTGATGATACGATACGAAGAATACGACGTAAGGTAAGTGAAATACAAATAGAAACCGTTTATGGCGAAGGGTATAAGTTAATTACTGATGAAAACATCAATGTCTGATTATATTATAATCAATGTCCTATTTTGTATAATACTTACCGTAGCCTTTTTACTTAGTACAAATATCATCATGAATATTTTAATTTTTTTCTTGATTTGTTATCTTGTGTATATGTCCATTTGGATGTCTCTAACTTTAAAAGACATAAAAAAAATTACTACTTTTTGCGATGATACGATTAACGACAAAAATGAAGTGAATCCCATCTTCTCTAAGAATGATGAAATTAATTCATTGAATATTAAAGTCGCTCAAATGCGAATGAAATTAATTTCTATTAATGACACAAAGACAAGTATGATTCAAAATATATCGCATAATCTCAAGTCTCCTCTATCTTCTATTTTACTTGCGATTGAACTTTTAAAAGATGAGGAAATACCCGCGAATCAGATTGGTAGTTACTACGATAAAATTTATACTGTCGCAAACAAGATGCTTTTTGATATACAACGTTTGCTTAATCTAAATAAACTTAATTTTTTAATTTCGCAGAAAAAACAGTGTAAAGATACTGTTGATATGAAAGAAATAGTAATTACTTGTTTATATAATTTTGATCATTATTTTGAAAGTCATAAAATTGAAGTACAACTCAATTTATACAATTCACAATTCTATGGCACAGAGGAACATTGGGAAGATCTTGTCATGAACTTACTGGAAAATGCTTCTCGTTATGCACGTTCCTATGTAAAAATTGATTTGCACAAAAACTCACTTTCCATTTTCAATGATGGAGATTCTATCGAAAATATTGATTCTATATTTGATCCCTATCAAAAAGGAAAGAATGGTAAAACTGGTCTTGGATTATCTATCGTCAAGTCCATTTGTACTTTATATGATTACAATGTTCTTGTAAAAAATAAAGATGGTGGTGTTTTATTTAAAATTTATAGAGAGAAGGAAACTGAATGAAAACTTATATTGTCAAAGATTATTATGATTCTTCCAAAAAAACTATTCAATTACACATTGATAATGACGCTTTAGTTAGTGTAGAAAATAGTAATGAAGAAACTGATTTACTTTTATTTCCTGCATTTATTGATATTCACACACATGGCTTTAAAGGATATTCTACAGAATGCAGTTCAAAAGATTTATTAGAACTAGCACTAGCTTATCAAACAAGAGGAATTGGTGGATTTCTTGCGACAATCGGTCCTAGAACCTACGAAGAATATGATATCCTTTTTGATTTATATAGAACTACGTTTAATAAACCTTATTCAGGAGCTCGCTTCTTAGGATTTCATTTAGAAGGTCCACATTTGAATAAGCGCAAACATGGCGCAATTGATCCTAATCATATTTATGATATTCATTTAAATGAATTTAAATCATTTATCGAAAGAAATAAAGATGTCATTAAAATCATGTCGATTGCTCCTGAAATTGAAAATTCAATTGAAGCTATCCAAATTCTCAAACAGAATGGTATTATCGCTTCGGCTGGGCACACTGCTGCAAGTTTCGATGAAACTGAGCATGCCATTAAAAATGGATTATCACACGTTACTCATACCTTCAATGCTATGAATTCTATCCACCATCGTGATCCATCATTACTAACTTCTGTTTTTCTTAATGATACTGTAAAATGCGAATTAATTGCGGATGGTTTTCATGTTGATCCAAACGTTATACGTTTAATAAAAAAATTAAAACCCATCAATACAATACTACTTGTAAGTGATAGTGGCGAAGAATCAGGATGGGTCTACCCAACCGGTCATCAATTTGAGAATGGCAACATTGTAAATCATGGTGCGATTGTTCAACCTGATGGTGTCATTGCCGGAAGTACAAAAGATATCTTATCCTCAATAAAAGATCTACTAGCAGAAGGTATTTTTAATATCGATGAAATTCCTTTGTTGTGTTCAAGAAATGCCGCTACGAGTCTTGGGTTTATCTATCCTGAACTAAAGCATAATTCTTCTTTGTTTTATACGATTGTAAATAAAGATTTCGAAATTATAGATTGTTTGATTTCAAGATAAGACATTGTGTGAAAATGTCAATTTTTCTCCATTCGTATTGCTTCATTTTAAATTCGCTCTATTATTAACTTCAAGGAGATTAAAATATGGAAATAGTAAATGTAAGAATTGACGAGAGATTAATACACGGACAAGTGGCTGCGGTATGGACTCGATATTTGAATGCTACCCGTATCATGGTAATTGATGATTTTGCATTTGAAGATAAACTAACAAAAATGGCACTTAAAATGGCAGTGCCTGCAAATGTTAATTTATCGGTATTATCGTGTACCAAAGCATCCGAAAGATTAAAAGAGAGTGATCCTTATCCAAATGAAAGAATTTTTATTATTGTTAAAGGACCCGAAACATTAGCAAAACTATTAGATTTAGGAATAAATTTTAAAGAAATAAATGTTGGCAACATTTCAAAAAAAGAAGATTCAATTCAAATCAAACAATCGATTAGCGTTACTAAAAGTGAAATTATTGCTTTTGAAAAATTAGAGAAAAGTGATAGCACACTTGTAAGCCAAATGGTTCCAGATGAGGAAAAAATTGATTTTATTCAACTATTAAAGAAGGCAAAATTTGATGAATAGGTATATTTTAATCGCTTCACACGGTCCTTTGGCACAAGGTTCCTATGATTCACTAAAGATGTTTTTTGCTTCACTAAATAACTGTAAATACTTTACAGCCTATGTTGAGAACTATGATTTTGAAAATGAAATCAAAATATTTCTTGATTCGATTACAGCCGATGATGAACTACTTGTACTTACTGACTTATTAGGTGGCAGTGTGAATACACAATTACTTCCCCTTACTAGTCGCAAACATACACACATTATTGCAGGATTTAATTTTCCATTATTAGTATCTGCTTTGGTTTTATCGAGTGATGATTATTTATCGACAGATATCATTCAATCATTAATTGATGAAGCCAAATCTGGAATTTGTTATGTAAATAACCTCGTCAACGATATTGATTGTGATGAATAATTTTAAAAATTAATACTTCATATTTAAGAATTAACTTCTGCTATATTCAGTTGTTAATTCTTTTTATTTAGACACTAAAGAAAAACTGAGGTTTATTCCTCAGTTTCAGCTCGTTCAATTACTTTTTTTAATTTTCTTTCAAACTCTGTTCGGGGAAACATAACTGCCGCTCCACATCCCATACATTTTATTTTAATATCGGCACCCATGCGAATAATCTTCCAGTTTTTTGATTTATGACATGGATGTTCTTTTTTCATTTCTACAATGTCATTTAATCCATATTCTTGCATCTAAATACTCTCCTTATTGTTATAGGCCTTGATTGTATTCTTCAACAACATGGTGATTGTCATTGGTCCTACTCCCTTAGGTACAGGAGTAATTGCGGATACATGGTCAATCACATCGTCGAAATCAACATCACCTACAAGTTTGCCTTCTTCATTACGATTGACACCGACATCAATTACAAAGGCTCCTTCTTTTACAAAATCTTTTGTCACAAACTTTGCTTTACCCATCGCAACAACAAGAATATCTGCTTGTTTACAAATGGCTTCAATATTTTCAGTCTTTGAATGACATATTGTCACTGTTGCGTTTTCATCCATCAGTAATCGTGCTACAGGATTTCCAACTAAATTACTTCTACCAATAACAACTGCACGTTTCCCTTTGATTTGAACATGCATTCTTTTTAATAATTCCATAATTCCTTGTGGTGTACAGGGTACAAACCCTTCCTCACCTAAATATAGTCTTCCTACATTAATTGGATGAAGTCCATCTACATCTTTGTCTGGATCTATTCTTAACAATACATTCTTTTCATTAATATGATTAGGTAAAGGAAGTTGTACTAGAATTCCATCAATGCTTTCATCACGATTACACTCCTCTACAAGTTCAATTAGTTTTTCTTCACTTGTATTTTCATCCAAATGAATCATTTTTGATCCTAATCCTATTTCCGTACAAGCTCTTTCTTTTCCTGTAACATAAGAAACACTTGCTGGATTATTACCCACCAAGATTACACATAGGGTTGGAACTCTTGAGTGATTTGCTTTAATAACTTCAATTTCTTGTTTCATTTGATCTTTGAGTTCTTTTGCAACTTCACTACCATAAATTACATCTGCCATTTGTTTTTCATCTCCTTCTTTATCTTTATTCATCGCAACGATAAATGCTGTCACCCCTGCGATCGCAATGCCAAGTGCAATTATTACTACCACACCGACAATTAATATCACTGTTGATGTTGTATCATCTAGGAAATCTTTGACTGACATATATGAATATGCTGTAAACCCTAGAACGACAACCGCCATAACAATAAACCAAACAATTGCGTATTTAACTACCTTTTTACTCATAGTAAATCCTTTGAATCAAGGATGATTGTAATTGGACCATCATTACATAAATCAATAAGCATCTCTGCCCCAAATATCCCTGGTTTCGTTTCTATTCTTTTCGCAAGAATTTCATTGAACTTTTCA
Organism: uncultured Erysipelotrichaceae bacterium; assembly: GCA_964386325.1. Taxonomy (GTDB): domain Bacteria; phylum Bacillota_I; class Bacilli_A; order Erysipelotrichales; family Erysipelotrichaceae; genus Anaerorhabdus. Next base: position 49,441 of record CAYLQY010000012.1, read on the forward strand.
TATAAAGGCTTTGATATTTCTGGACGTGCTGCTTGAATGAAACTTGGTCTTCTACCTTTCTTACAATCACCATATAAAGTGAATTGTGATATCGAAAGAATTGAACCTCCTACTTCTTCAATTCCTAAATTCATTTTTCCATCTTCATCATCAAAGATTCTTAAATCAACGACTTTGTTTGCGACTTTCTCAACCATTTCAACTGTATCACCATCAGTGATACCCACGAATAGTAAAAATCCTTTTTGTATTTCATTATATACTGTGTTATCAATTGTAACACTTGCATGTTTAACTCGTTGTATAACTACTCTCATATCAAAATCTCCTTTCATTTATTCTACTATGAATAGCCTTTTAATTGAAGTCATCTTTATACTAAGTTTCACACCGATTATCTTTACAATATGATAAAATGTCTAAATGAGAGGTGCCTTATGAAAATCGCTGATTCAAACTATTATCCGCTATTAATGCGAAATTCAAAAAATTCTAGCATTGCTCAAAGAATCTATGACGCAAACAACTTTTTCAGATATGAAATAGATGAAGATGATGATACCTATACTGGTGATGCAACATTCAAGTACAATGGATCACTCATCGAAACTCAACTTGTTATTGATAAATTTACTGAAGCTGTTAGTGACTATAGTTGCGATTGTATGTATTGCAACGCTGAGTCTGGTTGTGCCCATGTCGGTGCTTTATACCTTAAGATGCAAGATATTGATGATTTTGATTTACCTTATTATTACAATGAGGATGAAATACCTGTTAAATCCTCCCTTGATAGAAACTATGAAGCATTGCTTGATACCGTTATAAGCAAACCAAAAACACCCTTTGTTTATTTAAATCAACGTTCTAAATCCTTAATTAAACAATTAAAAGAGAATGTTCAAGCCATCGAAATTGAACCTAGTGAGAAGATTTCACTACTCCCTTTTCTTCAGTTTTCTCGCAATGCCTTCACAAATACGCCACGTATTACCATGGATCTTAAAATTGGTTCACAGAAGTTTTATGTGGTAAAAGATATTCAATTATTATTGAAACAGATTGATGATAATAGTTTTGTCTCTTATGGCAGACAATTTGAAAGTAGACTTAACTATGATTATTTTGATGCCGATAGTCAAAAGATTATTGATTATCTACGTCTTCAACTGACCGCACCCTCACCCTACTATTTCTCTCCTGATAAACGTTATCACTATATAACATCGAGAAATATGAGTGTGTTTTTCAATGCTTTTTGTAATCTAACCACTTCTTATGACTTCAGTTTAATGGAAGACCAAATGAAATTAGAACTCATTTTCGAACCACAAGAAACTGGCTATATTTTCTATTTCAATCCTGAGTCATTAACTTTTGATGGTGAATATGTATTTATTAGTGATGAGAAAAACGCTACGATTACCCGTTATTCATTCAATAATCCCCAACCCCTTATCAATTTTTATGACTTAGTCACTACAAATCATTATGATTATGTATCTGTAGAAGACTTAAATACTTTTTATCATTTTGCAATTGAAGATTTACTTGATGACATTGAGTTGATTGACTTTCCAAGTTCATTAATCATGGAAGATGAAATTGTTAAAATCGAAGTATATGGTGATATCAATTTATTCTCTGAATTAGAATTAAGTATTCATCTTTTAAAAGTAGATGGCACTAAGTCGTATGGCTTTTCTACAGAAACAATCGTCAACAAGAACTTAACCACGATTCAAAACTTTATTAGTTCTTATGCCACTGCCATCAATCGTGAAGAACAAAAAGCAATCTTAAGTTTAAATGATGAGCGTACATTTCATTTCCTAAAATTCGGACTTGATAAATTAAGAGAATACTGTGAAATCTTTATTTCTGATGCAGTTAAATCGATAGGTACTACAAAACACTATGCAATTAATATGGGTGTTCATATCGAAGGCAATCTTCTAGAACTTGATATTACATCTTGTGATATTCCATTAAATGAATTAGCTGATGTATTAAAAAACTATAAGAAGAAAAAGAAATTTCATCGCCTTAAAAATGGTGAATTACTTTATTTGGAATCAGATGAGTTAGAAGAATTAAGTCATGTCTTTGAAACCAATCATTTTGATTCCGATAAGATACAAGATGGAAAACTTCAATTACCTCTTTATCGTGCATTTCAAACAGATGATGCTTTATCCAATATTAAAAATTTATCAGTATCACGCAGTTCAACTTTTGAAACTTGTATTAAAAAATTCCAATCAAGCACACATGATTTTGAATTAAATCCAGCCTATCAATCCATACTCAGGGAGTATCAAACAGTGGGTGTGGAGTGGATGGGATTATTACATTCGTATGGCTTCAATGGTATTCTTGCGGATGATATGGGACTAGGAAAAACCATCCAAGTTATCTCTTTACTCGATTCCATTAAATCAGATAAACCAAGTCTTGTTATTTGTCCTGCTTCATTAATTTTAAACTGGGAAGATGAAATTCATAAATTCAGCAGTACATTGAAATGTTTAGCAATTCATGGCATCGCTGAATTCAGAAAGTTGTGTATTGAGAATATCCATGGTGTCGATTTATGCATTACTAGTTATGATTATATTCGCCGTGATATTGATTACTATAAGGATATAGAATTTAACTATATTATTCTTGATGAAGCGCAATACATCAAAAACCACAACACCAAAAATGCCCAAACAGTAAAATCATTGAAGGCTACTTATCGTCTAGCCCTCACAGGTACACCGATTGAAAACTCACTTGCCGAATTATGGAGTATCTTTGATTTCCTTATGCCAAACTATTTATACAATTATAATTACTTTAGAAGAAACTTTGAAACACCGATTGTCAAAGCACAAAATGTTGAAGTACAAGCACGACTTAAACGACTCGTAGAACCTTTTATTCTTCGCCGTTTAAAAACTGAGGTTTTAAAAGAATTGCCGGATAAGATTGAACAAACTATTCCTATTGATTTAAGTGAAGAAGAAGAAAAAATTTATTTAGCACATGCACTTCAAGTTTCCACAAACATTGAACATCAGTTAAAGAGTGATCATGTTGATCATATCCAAATTCTCGCAATGATTACAAAGCTAAGACAACTTTGTATCGAACCGCGACTTGTCTTTGACAACATTTATACCCCTTCTAGTAAAATGACCGCATGTCTCGATATCATTTCTTCTTTTAAAGAAAACAAGAAGAAAATATTACTCTTCTCATCATTTACATCGGTCTTTACACTACTTATTCCAGAACTTAAGAAAGAGAAAATCAAATTTCATTTATTAACTGGAGAAACTGATAAAACAACCCGCAGACAACTTGTGCAAGACTTTCAAACTGATGATTCAACTGTCTTCTTAATCTCACTTAAGGCTGGTGGAACAGGATTAAACCTTACCGCAGCAGAAGGTGTCATTCACTTTGACCCTTGGTGGAATGTATCGGCTCAAAACCAAGCAACTGATCGTTCTCATCGTATTGGCCAACAAAATGTTGTTCAAGTTTATAAGTTAATTGCGAAAAACACCATTGAAGAAAAAATTGTACGTCTTCAAGAAACAAAGAAAAACTTAGCTGATACTTTTGTGGAAGGCAATGAAGGTGTGTTAACATCTTTATCACCAGAACAATTGTTAGAATTACTTAAATAGGAGGAATTCTCTATGAAAGAACCTTTAGCATTCCGCTTACGTCCCCAACTTTTGGATGATGTTATCGGACAAGAACATTTAGTTGGAAAAGACAAAATACTTCGTCGTCTAGTTGAAGAACAACGTTTGTTTTCATTGATTTTCTTTGGTCCTCCAGGCACGGGAAAAACAACATTAGCCAAATGTCTTGCGAATGAATTAAAAATTCCTTATCGCATGTTTAACGCGGTCACTGGAAACAAAAAAGATCTTGATGGGATTTTCCTAGAAGCAAAACTTGCACCTGGACTCGTACTTATTGTTGATGAAGTCCATCGTTTAAATAAAGATAAACAAGATTTACTACTTCCTCATGTTGAAGATGGCACAATCATCTTATTAGGTGCTACTACATCAAATCCATACTTCGCTATTAATCCAGCCATTCGTAGTCGTTGTCAATTATTAGAAGTGAAACAACTATCCAATGAAGATTTAGCGATTGCCTTAAAACGTGCATTGATTCATCCCGATGGATTAAAAGATACTACCATTGATGATGAGGCAATTACGATTATTACTCATCATGCTAATGGTGATGTTCGTTATGCCCTCAATATACTGGAGATTTGTGCCCTTGGCTCTACTGGACATATATCAAAAGAGACCGTAATGCAATATTCTCAATTCCCAAACACTGGAATGTCGAGTGGTGATGATGGACATTATGATGCCGTAAGTGCTTTTCAAAAATCAATTCGTGGTAGTGATGTCGATGCTGCTTTATATTACTTAGCACGACTTATTCAAGCGGGTGATATGGACTCCATCGAAAGACGATTACTTGTGATTGCTTATGAAGATATTGGACTAGGAAATCCTGCTGCTGTAGCTCGTACTATCAACGCTATTGATGCCGCAAAAAGAGTTGGATTTCCTGAAGGAAGAATTCCCCTCAGTGTTGCGATTATTGATTTATGTTTATCCCCAAAAAGTAAATCCGCATGTGAAGCAATTTCTGAAGCAATGGCAGAAGTTGAAAATCAAGCACTACCAGTACCAGAATTTTTACGCCTTACTCCAGTGGGATTAAAGGAAGAAGAAAAGTATGATTATGGTCGTTCTGATTTATGGCCACAAATACAATATTTGCCAAATGCTATCAAAAATAAACACTTTTATACACCAAATACAAATAGCAGCTATGAATCTCAATTAGCTAAAAATCTAGCAGAATTACGAAAAATCACAAAATTTTCCAAAATCTCTGATTTAAAGAAAAAAAGCCGATAAATAAAGGCTTTTTTTATATTCGACTTTCTTTACTTTCATGTTTTTTAGACAAAATTGCTCACTTTTTTTTGACAAATTCTTTTTTTTAGGGTTAAAATGCTTGGGTGATTAAAAATGGAGGATTTATGAAAGCTAAGAAGTTAGTACTCACAGTAGCCGCTTGTTTTCTAGCACTGTGTGGAATTCTTTCTGAAAACATTCAGGAAGTCCAGGCTGAAGAAACACTACCTTTACAACAAACTGTTTATGATGTAACTGTAGAAGTTAATTCAACTGATGCATTTGATCAAATCAAGACATCGCTTTTACAAAGTGATCTACTTATCAGAGAAGGTATCGATCCAACTCTTGTAGATTTTCAAAATAGTGATTTCGTTCTTGGACAAATTGATACTACAAAAATTAGTAATCAAGATATCAATGTATTGATCAATATCAAACCCGTAAATGAGACAGCTCAATTACTTATCAAGTCAACTATCACAACAAAGATTTCATTACATGTTGTTGATACGCAAGCACCTATCCTTGCACTGACAAAAGAAAGTGTTTATTCTCAATTAGGGACTGAATTCAATCCATGGGATTATTTATCTTATGTGTTTGACAACTCTAATGAAAATGTATATGAAACATTAGAAATCCAAAATGGTGTTGATATCAACACTGAAGGCGACTATGTCGTACATTATATTGCGAAAGATAGCACAGGAAATCAAACTGCTTCGGCATTAAATGTCAAAGTAGGTAAAAGAATTGTCGTAAATGGTGGTGTTGCTTCGGGTGATTCAATTGAAGCAATGTTAACACTTATCAACAATGTTCGTGCTGATAACGGATTAAATCCACTTCAACTAGCAGATGCCGCAGGACAAACTGCAATTGCAATTCGTGCTGCTGAATCTGAATATGATATTTCGCATAAAAGACCAGATGGGTCACATTATAAAACTGCTTTATCAGATCAAGGTGTAAGTTGGTGTCATTCACCACTAGAGATTTTAACTAGCTCAGGAAGTACTGTTGAAGCTAAATTAAATTGGTGGTTAAATTCACCAAATCATCGCGCCATTTTAATGCAATCTAATTACGATACAATCGCAATTGGTTACAGTGGTAAAATGTGGGCAGCAATTGTCTATTAGCTCTATCTTGTGATAGAGCTTTTATTTTTCACAAATGCATCAAAAAAGGCGAAAATTTACTCATTTTCACCTAGATTTTCTAAAACTCTTCTTGTAAATGCCCTCACAGCCTCAATATCGCTTGAATTTGGACGTTTTCTTTTCAAAAACATAAATGAGCCATAACAGGTAAATCTCTCTGGAAAGACCTCTATTCCTTTTGCACGTAAACTGTTCACTAGGTACTCAGAATGGTCTTTTTTCGTTGCACTGGAAGAAAACAGCACGGCATATTTGATTTTATTGACAGGTAATTTATCAATATAATTAAACAAATTTTGGTTAGGTTTACCACCATATATCCCCGTCCCTATAAACAAACATTCTGGATCATCCAGCACATGTGGATTACTCAAATTTATTGGATGAGTTCCACACTCTTTTGCAACCGCAATCGCAAGCTTTTCTGTATGCCCCGTTTTTGTCATATACACGACATTTGTCTTCATGATTAATCCTTTCCTAATAACTGATTTAAAAAGCTATTAACAATACTCAACACAATCGCCGCAAGAACTGTAGTTGTAAAACTATCAATTGATGCACCACTTACAAAACTAAACGCAAGTTGTAATACAAGACCATTAATGATCAACGCAAACAACCCAAACGTTAAGATTGTAACCGGAAACGTAAATATCTTTAATAAAGGTTTAATTGTAATATTCAATAAAGATAACGCAATTGTAAGAACTAATAATGCTTCCCCAGATTCAATATGAACCCCTGAAAACAAATAATTAATCACCCATAATGATATTGCATTGACAGCTAAAGTAAGTATAATTCTCTTCATACTAACCATCTCCATTCTAGGAATATATTTTAGCACAATTCACTTATCTTCTAAAGAAAAATGATGACCCTTAGAATCATCATTTTCAAGTTTATTATAATATTTCTATTATTTGAGCTTCTATTAACTTTTAAGCTCCTGGTGCTTGTGTTGCTGCTTTAGGATCATAAGTATATGTTTTCCCATTACCAGTCCATTTTGCACCTTGTGTTGGATCTGTTCCATCCGTAGAACCATCAGCCCATACACAATTAGCAATAGCTTCAACTTTAACATCTTTTAAACTTGCTTCTTTACTAGCTTTTTGAAGCATTAAGTTAGAATAACAAGATCTAGCATTAGCTGCTCCAACTGAATCCTTAGAAGCTTGGATATACCCTGTGATTTGTGGAACTAATAATAATGCTAATACTGCTAAGATTGCAATAACTACGATTAGTTCTATTAATGTGAACCCTTTTTTATTAATTTTTTTCATTTTATCTCTCCCTTTTGTAACTCCATTATACTTTTGTTTGAAATGCTTTTCAATACTTTGTTTTAATAACGGTTATATGTGGTTATGGGCTAAATAATTGAGTTAATTAGCCTTCTTAATAATTGTGGATCACTACAGTGTTCCATGGCAACATCCACCGATATCTTATTTTCTCGTACTAGTTTAGCAAGTGCAAATTCAATGGTTTGCATACCTTCTGCTGGATGTGTTTGCATAACGCTTGTGATATGGTAGGTTTTGCCTTCACGAATCATATTGCTGACTGCTTCATTTGCCACAACGATTTCAAGTGCTGCACAACGTGAGCGATTATCAACTTGTGGTAATAGATGTTGTGCAACTACCGCTTTCAAACAAACTGATAATTGTAAGCGGACTTGTGATTGTTGATTTGGTGGGAATACGTCAATAATACGGTCAATTGTTTGCGCTACATTTGTTGTGTGTAATGTTGATAAAACCAAGTGACCAGTTTCTGCTGCTGTTAAGGCAAGTGATATGGTTTCAAAGTCACGCATTTCTCCTACCAGAATAACATCTGGGTCTTCACGCAAAGCTGAGCGAAGGGCATGGGCAAAACTATAACTGTCTGAACCAATTTCTCTTTGGTTAATCATTGATTGTTTATGGTGATGAACATATTCAATTGGTTCTTCTAGTGTAAGGATATGACATCGCTTGTTTCTATTAATCACATCAATCATTGCAGCAAGTGTTGTTGATTTCCCAGAACCCGTTGGACCAGTAACCAAAATTAATCCACGTTGTAGCATTGCAAGCTTACCAAGAATCTCTGGTAAGTTAAGTTGTTCGAGTGTTGGAATTGTAGAATTCAACAAACGCATCGCTATTGCGAAATTACCCTTTTGGCGATAAACGTTAACACGATTTCTAAAGCCATCTTCCGATACATAGGTAAAGTCTAAATCATCCCCGGTCATCAACTTATTTAATTGGGAATTTGAAATCATTGATTTTACGAACATTTCCACTTCGCTTTGTGATAGTGGAATATCAGTAATTGGGCGAATATTACCAGTAATACGTAACATCGGTGGTAATCCTACTGTGATGTGTAAGTCTGATGCATTATTATCTCTTGCAATCCTTAGATATTGCTCAATCATACTTTTCTTCTCCTATTCAATTGAATATAAAATCTTCAATGCTTCTTCAACACTTGTCGTTCCTTCTTTTACAAGAGCTACAACTTCTTCACGCATTGTAATAATATCTTTTTTCTTAGCGTATTCACGCATTGCTTTTACATCTGTTCCATTGTCAACAATGATTCGTTTTATTTCAGGTGTTACTCTAAATATTTCATTAACTGCAATACGTCCACGATATCCTGTATTTCCACATAGTGGACAACCTTCTCCAACATAAACTTTTTCAAGTGTTGGGTCACCTAAGAACTCTCTTGCATTATCGCTAATGCGCATTTCTTTTTTACAGTGTGGGCAAACACGTTTTACTAATCGTTGAGCAATTACCCCACGTAATGAGTCGGCAAGTAAGTATGGTTCAACTCCCATATCAACTAAACGTGCAATTGATGAGAATGAATCATTTGTATGGAGTGTTGAAATTACTAAGTGTCCTGTGATTGATGCACGGACTGCAATTTCTGCTGTCTCCGCATCACGAATTTCTCCAATCATAATGATATCTGGATCTTGTCGTAAAATTGAACGCAACCCTGAAGCGAATGTTAAACCTGCTTTTGTATTTACTTGTACTTGGTTAACACCATCAATACGTTTTTCAACAGGATCTTCTACTGTAACTATATTTAACTTCGGATTTATAATTTCTTTTAGCATCGAATACAATGTTGTTGTCTTACCAGAACCGGTAGGACCAGTTGCGAGTATAATTCCATTTGAATATCTTAACATTGAACGAATTGTATTAATACTTCTTTCAGAGAATCCCATATCTTCAAAGTTATAGCTAACATCTTGGTTTGTTCCCAAAAGACGCATAACAATCTTTTCTCCATAAATTGTAGGTAGCGAAGATACACGCATATCAATTTCAGTAATACCATGTTGGAATTTAAATCTTCCATCTAGTGGCACACGTTTTTCAGCAATGTTCATTCCTGCCATAATTTTTATACGAGTTGTTAATAATGGATGAATATTGTTTTGTAGTTCCATATTCACACGCAAGTCACCATCTATTCTAAATCTTACAAGAACTTTTCCTTCTTCTGGTTCAATATGAATATCACTGGCATTACTTTGAATGGCATCACTAACAATATTATTTAATAATTTTACAACAGGTGCTGCGTCAATGCGTTCAAGCATTTCTGCATTTTCGCCTTCATCTACTTGAATTGTATTTTCTTGATGAAGCACATTGATTGCATCACTTGCTTTTAAGCGTGTAAAGATTTTATCTTGTGCAACTTCAATTTCTTTTTTGCTTGAGATGACACACTCAACATGCATACCTGTAGCTACACGAATATCTTCAATACTATAGAAATCCAAAGGATCTGCGGTTGCTACAAATAAAACACCTTCACGTACATAAAGTGGTAATACTTTTGATTTCATCAATAAGTCTTCTGGTATTAAATTAATCGCATCTGTCTCAACACTGAAAACTGGGTTTTCAATATAAGGAACATTTAATTTCTTACTTAATAGTTTCAACACATCTTTTTCTTTGACATAACCAAGGTTAACTAAAACATCTCCTAGACGTTTACCTGGTTGCATCTTTTGTTTCGCAAGAGCGTCATTAAGCTGATCCATAGTAATGTAATTATTACTTAATAACAACTGCCCTATAGGTATATTTTTTTCCATAGCTCTCTCCTTTTGGTTTTTTTTATGGTAAACTTACTAATAGAATAAAGAAAGAAATTGAGGTCTCTTTATGCTATTAGTAATACTCATCACTTTTATTTTTGGATGTATCATTGGTTCCTTTTTAAATGTTTGTATCTATCGCTATCAATCACATGAATCTATCGCCAAGGGACGCTCACACTGTCAAAATTGTGACCATACTCTTTCATGGTATGAATTGATTCCACTATTTAGTTGGATATTCCTTAAAGGTAAGTGCAAAAGTTGTAAACAACCGATTTCCATTCGTTATCCACTTGTTGAATGTTTAACTGGATTCATATACGTTGGTGTTTTTCTAACCTTTGGATTTACGCTTGATACTTTAGTCTATCTACTCTTTGTTTCCATTCTAATCATGGCTGGTTTTGTCGATTACGATTCCATGATTATTCCCGATCGTACCCACATCATTTGCATACTATGTGGAGTCTTACTTCTTATTTTACATCCAGATCAACTTACAAACAAATTGATTGGTCTTGTGATTGTAAGTGTTCCTTTATTTCTAATCGCTTACTTCACCAAGGGTATGGGCTATGGCGATGTAAAATTAATGGCTTCTTGTGGATTTGTATTAGGTTGGCAAAATATTTTATTCGCATTTCTATTTGGTTCAGTTATCGCAAGTATCTATGGTATCATTACTTCAAGAATCAACAATACTTCATTGAAGAGTGAAATGCCTTTTGGACCTCATTTAGTCATATCAATTCTATTTTGTTTATTTTTTGGAAATCAATTAATAACTTGGTATATTACAAGCTTCTTCTAATCAGGAGAAGCTTCTTTTCTTATACATAATATTCCTGTTCCACCTGGTCCGATTATATTGTCTTCTTTGTAAGGTTCAATCGCTGAAGTAATTGAATAACCATTAATATTTATAGTGACATCAATGTTATTATCATTCGCATTAAAATACAGAGATATTTCTTTTACGCCAGAATAATAATTTTGTGGTAATCCGTTATCAACATTTTTAAATATAATTGATTTAGATTCCTGGCTTGCAAATATTGTTGCATCACATCCATTGCCATCATCTGGTCCTACATAGCCTTTGGCATCTCTAATTGCATTCTTTATTACAACCATAGATGTATTCGCAATATCCTTGTTTTGGCTCATCGTTTTTTGAACACCATAGTTTACAAAGATTGGGGAGAAACTAGTCGCCACGAAAACCATTATAATTCCTATAATGGCGATGGTTACAATTAATTCAACTAGTGTCATCCCTTTTTTCATTTTTACTCCTTCACTCTAAACATTCTGTATTTTACTGAGCCTTCACTTTCAAACACTTCTGTTTCAACCGCAAATGTTACTCCATTAAAACTCAGATTCCCGATTCCTCTATTAAGTGAATAAACATTCCCTCTTGTCATATTTGATGATGCCGCAATACTATTTTTATTTATTTTCATATTCGTTTGATTAATAGTCAGAGCTTGTACAAATAGCGTAATAAATAATACCGAGATAATCGCAAGTATCGCAACTGACACAATAACCTCTACTAAAGTAAAGCCTTTTTTAATCATATGTTTTCGCAAAAGTCATTGAGCCTCCTCCCCCACCCATTTCAAGTCCTAGCTCTGTAAAGAGTGCTAGTAATGAGTCTGATGGTTGAACACCATATATATTTGTAAATGTGTTTTGGAATAGATTTGCTGAATATATTCCGCCATATATCGTTGTTACTTTTTGGGATGCACCAACAATTACAGCTAGATCACTAGATTTTGCCCCATAAGGATTCACAATCCATGTATATGTATCCATCTGCGCTTTATCCGCTGTAAATTCTTGTTTGCATTTCTCTGTAGCTAAAAGCAAGAAATTATCGGCATCTTTTAAACTAGTACCTAAACTAGAATCATTAAACGTAATATGCTTTGTAAGAATAATTACAGAGTACTTTGAGTTTGAATCTTTTAAAGTAAACTTTGAATCATTCACATTGACAACAGATGTCATGTCTATGATGATATCCGATTTTGTATTATCAATTTCTAACGAAAGCCTATCTAAATGATCTTTTGTATAGTAACAATTTTTATCAATTACTCCGTTGGTTGTTGGACATCTACTATCTTCAGCTTGTAGTTTTAATTCATTTATTTTAGTTTTATATTTTTGTTCATTTGGTGTCTTCTCATATTTCATATATTTATTATCATCTTTAAAACTCGCTGACGCCCCTTTTTCACAATCACTACTCACTGCTTCTTGGGTGCCAAATTGGCAATATAGAGAACTACCTAGTTTTAGATAACCTATACCATCTTCATACTGGTCAACATTAACAGGGAATTCTAATCCGCCTTCAATAATAGTCAAATAACCAACTACTGAACGCGACAATCCATTGATTGTTGCAGTTGAATCAACTTGTAGTTTTTTACATGCAGATATATCCGTTTCAGCCTCTTCGAGTTTACAACTTATTTTAATATCAACCACACCCATCTTCTGACTTGTTAAATCTAGTCTAGTGGTTGGGGTTTGCCCAGCTCGAACCATGCCTGCTACTAGTGCTCCGTTGGTTGGATCTTCTTCAAAGCTTGATAGTGTTGTTTCAAGACCACTCAACGCACTTTGATAGGCTTGTTCGCTGTTTATTTCCATTGTTGTCATTTTAGTGTTGTGATTGGTGATTGCTAGTAATCCTGCTCCAAGTATTGTAAGGACAGCAAAAATTAGAATGACATAAACAAGAACGACACCTTTTTTGCTTTCCTTTTTCATACTTCTCACTCCAATCCTTTTGAACTATATACAACGATAGATACAGTAAATACACCTTCTTTATCTACCGCTAACCCTGATACTCTCATTGTTTTTCCTTGATTATAGATAGCATCTAGAAATGTTTGAAGTTGTTCGTTTGTTGCATTGAAACTGATATCAACTGTATTCTTCTCTAGATATGTTTCATATAATGCTGGTGCTTGTTGTATTGGATCTGTAATACCTTTAATTAAATATAAATTATCTTTTATATTGTATGTTGTTTTCTCACCTTCAGCAGGCGCTTCTACTTCTTCCATATCTGGATATACTACATTAATTTTATCACCTGAAATATTTACCCCTACAAGTTCAAGTCCTTGAGCATGTGCAATTTCTAATAAATATCCTTGTAGTTGATCATTCTCTTTAGTAGGTAATAATAATTTAGTTTGTTCATCTACAATTGCTTTACCATCTTTTAATAATTCATCATTATTTCCATAACGTGCTACTTTCAAATCAAGTTCTTCATGGGATACTTGTAAATTACTATAAAGTGTTCGATTGTTCATGTAATCTTCTAAGGTCGGTAAGAATAAGAACACAACATAAACTGTAATAACAATTAAAATCCCCAAGACACTTAGTAGGAGTTTCTCTCTTTTTGTTAGACCCTTCATCTTATTCACCCCTCTTTAATTCGGCAAGCACAGTGAATTCATAGCCATCTTTTGTTTTTTGAACACCAAAGTAATCCACTGATTCAAACAATCCACTATTTCTTAAATAGTCTGGGTAATAGGTCGAAATATCCACATTAGATGAAACTAAACTAATATTCATTACTCCTGCTACTGTAGACATTTGTGTTATCTTTGCATCTTCATATCCGTAAATAACTTGAACTAAATATGCATTCATATTTGGATAATACTTTAGATTATTTTTTACTGCTTCCATTTCCAAGGCAATTGTATTGTAAGCCGCAAGCAATGTATCTTCTTCAGTAACTTTTGCAGCCTTTTCAATTAAATCAGGTTGAGTAACATATGCTTCTTCTACACTAATGTTATTTTTTAGTTGATAATCCAAGTAGAATAAACCACCATAAGCACCCACCATCAGTAAAACGCTTATTACTGAAAGTATAAGCAATTTCTTCTTACCTGGATCCATTGCACTTTGAACTTTTGCATACTTATCATAATTTACTGCAAAATTCATTACCTTTGGATTAGATACCATTGATCCTAAAATATACACATAAGCCAAGTAATTAAATTCTTCTGGAGCTGTAATACTGGAAAGTGGTGGCAGTAATTCTACTGCCATTGGATAACTATTTCTTAATTCGTTAACTAAAGTATTTAATCCGTTACTTTCCCCAAACAAATAAATTGATTCTATCTTAACTTGATATCTTCTTGACAATTGGAATTGTTGCATCAAAGAAATTTCTTCTTTGACTTTTGCAACTACATTTTCATAATCATCAAATGAAATTCTTTCGCTTCTTTGTAGTACGAATTTCTTTTCATCAAACAAGAATACTTTTAATAAATTGTTTGATACTTCTAGAACAACATAAGGAGCATCACTATTATTAATATTTGTCTTATCAATGTAATTGAATAGTGCATTATAACCTAACTCAATTGTTCTTGGTTTCTTACATTTGATATCTTTCAATAATTTCATGTATGCTTCAATTTGGTTTAATGGAAGTCCACATGCTAATATTCTTCTTAAATTTTCTTCTGGTACTTTACCAAGTTCAATCTTATCTAATACAAATTCTTGATTCACAGTTTGTGATGCACGCAATTCATTATTTAGAATTTGCAGTGTATTTTTGTCATCAACAAAAGGTACCTTAACTTCACGATAGAAAGGACCTGAGTTATTTACAACGATTGTTGATTTATTGTTTTTCTTTTCTTTTAATTCTTCTTTGATAGGATCTAAATTTGTGTAGTCAATAAGTGTAAACACAGTTTTAAATTCTTCAATACTAATTCTTCCTTTTTTATTTGTCGCGCTAATAATCTTATACTGATTATTACCAAGTTCAATATATTGTGCCACTGTGTTACCTCCCTTATTGTACTAAACTCATCATGCCATACATTGGTAGTATTACTGCTACTACAATTCCACCGATGACTAATGCCATAACAACAATCATAAGTGGTTCTAAGAATGATACAAGTCGTGTTGTTGCAGCATCTGCTTCTTCATCAAAGTAATCTGCCGCAGATCCTAAAATTGAATCAATTGAGCCAGATTCTTCACCGATATAAACCATCGAGGTAAACATCGGATCAAATAGTTTTGTATCTTCAAGCGAAGTTGAAATAAACTCTCCTCGGCTTACCTTTTGAATTACATTTTGGAATTCATCTTCAATAACAATATTTCCAATAATGATGGATACCATTTGTAATAGTTGAATCATATCTAATCCACTGGCATATAATGTCGCAAATCCTCTTGCGCAACGTGCTGAGTAAATGGTTCGATTCAGTTTTCCAACAACCCACATTTTCAGCTTAATTCTGTCGATAAATTTTCGAACCGATCTAACTTTAAGCAATATCTGCATGACCATAAATAGAATTGCTAGTCCAGCAACGAGTAACCACCAGTAACTTGAAATGAAATTACTTACAGCTACAAGTATTTGTGTTGGTAGTGGCAAATCATATCCTTCATAAAGTGTAAAGAATGTTGGTAGTACTGTGGTCATTAAGAAAATAACAACTAAAATGGCAATCCCACCCAAAATCATTGGATACATTAATGCACTTTTTACTTTATTATTTAGCTTATTTTCTTTTTCAAAATGCTCACCCATTTTAGCTAAGTTAATTTCTAAAATACCACTGGCTTCTCCTGCCTCTACCATGTTCAAAAGGATGTTTGGAAAAACACCCTGTTCTCTCATTGACGTAGATAAACTATTCCCCTTTTGCATTGATTCATAAATTTTTCCATAAATCGCTCTGATTTTTGGTTTATCACTTTTCGTTTCAAGAATATGAATCGCTTTAATTATTGTTATCCCACTTTGAAGCATGACTGATGTTTGACGACAAAAAACAATTAAGTCTTTGGCCTTCATTCTCTTAACCGGTTTTACTTCTCTATGAACTACTTCATAGCTCACCAAGTAGTATTCCATTTGCTTAATCTTTAAAAGTAAGCTTTGTTCATTTTCTGCTTCTAAAGTACGTGTCACTTTTTTTCTATTTTTGTCGATTAAAACGCACTTAAACAGCTTCATGGCTCTCTCCCTCATGTTTATTAAATTTTAGCACAAAATATCAATAATACAAAGAAAAGGTAAAGAGTTCACTTATACAAGTAACCATTTCAATCGGAAAAAGCATGCATAAAAAAAGCAAGGGCACGCCCTTGCTTACTATCTTCAACTATTTAATTTCTACTAAATTATTAGCTGCGATTGATAATGCTTTTAAGTAATCTCCAACAGTCATAGTTACTGATGTTTTTAATTCTTCAACTTCAGGAACTGCTGTGTGGTTACCATCACCTTTGTCGAATGTAGGCATTTCTACAACTTCAGCAACTGTTTTTCCAACAGTGTAAGCTTCGAATGCTGCCATTTGATCATTCCATTCTTTTCCAATTTCAGAAGCTGAAAGCATACCGTAGTCTGCTCCTTTTTCTTTCTTAGTTGGAGTTTTTGTAATATCTTCAGGAGCTGTAACTGCACCAGCTGTGCTGAATTTTACTGTATTTTGAGCTGTATCGATATTTGTGAATACGATTTTTCCGTCAGCATCTAAAGCAACTACTGCAAATGAAGTATTTGCTTGGAATTGACCATCTTTGTCAGCTGTAGCATCAGCTGTACTTAAGCTTGTGAATGAACCTGTTCCTACTTGAGCAACACCTTCAACTTCTTGAGCGTTAGCTGCAGCTACTTCAACAGCTTTGATATAATCTCCAACTGTCATAGTTACAGATGTTTTTAATTCTTCAACATCAGGTACTGCTGTGTGGTTACCATCACCTTTGTCAAGTGTAGGCATAGCTGATAATTCAGCTACTGTTTTACCAACTGCATATTCTTCGAAAGCAGCGATTTGTTCGAACCATTCTTTACCAATTTCAGAAGCTGAAAGCATACCGTAGTCTGCTCCTTTTTCTTTCTTAGTTGGAGTAACTGTTACATCTTCAGGAGCTGTTACTGCACCAGCTGTGCTGAATTTTCCTGTGTTTTGAGCTGTATCGATAGAAACGAATTTAATTACGTCTCCTTCTAATACTACTGTTGCATAAGTTGTGTTGAATTGAGCTTTTCCTTCTGCATCAGCTGTTGCATCTGCAACGCTAAGAGTTGTTACTGAGCCACTTCCTACTTTTAATGCTCCAGTTGCAGCAGGTGTTTCACTAGCTGCAGGTGTTGCGCTTGGTGTAGCAGGTGCACTTGAACAACCAGCTAAAGCCAAAGCAGCGATTAATAATGCTATTAATTTTTTCATTTTTATTTCTTCCTCCGTGCTTTAAATTATATAGATGTTCACAGTCTATGTCAATTTAATCGTCAACATTTTCACATTGTGAAAAATAGCCGTTTTTTAACTTTCTTTTATTCTGGAAGTTTTGTATTCTTTCTAATAAATACAAGAAACTTTAAAATTACAAAAAGTGCTAAAATTCCCACACTTATTAGGTTAATCACATTTACGATCATTGGTAGTGTTGTTGCTGAAAAACTCAAATCATAGTATGTCATTTCTTTTTCTAGTTTTATCTCACCCACATCATTACCATCAACTGAAATAACGGCATAGCCTTCAATATTTTCACCTTCATCCGTTTTTCTATATTCTACATGAATGGTGATTGTATCTTCACTTTGAGCCATTGGTAATAGAACATTTAAATCATTCGCTAGCGAAAACTTCGCATTACCAATGACTTTCTTACCATCTTTTACTTCAGATTCTCCAATACCCAACTCTTTTGATAGTGTTACTGTTTTAAAGTTATTGAAACCATAATTAAATAGTTTTTCCATATCGGTATAACGTGCATCACTGTTATCGCAACCTAAAACAACCCCAATTAAATCCATGTTGTCTTTTGTTGCGGTATTAACCATTGTATAGCCCGCATCATTTGTCCAGCCAATTTTCCCACCCGTTGCATATTCATATTTAAACTTTGAATTTTTCAACATTTCATTTCCTGTTGAAAATGCCCTGGTGTTAGTTTGTTTATTCGTTGGGGCCATATCATAGCGAACCGCACCGAATACTTCTTTGAATGTATTATTCTTCATTGCCGCACGGAGTATCATCGCCATGTCATAGGCTGTTGTCTTATGGTTTTCATCTGGTAATCCATGCGCATTTGTAAAGCTTGAATTTTTAGCGCCAGCACTTGCTGCTGTCTCATTCATCAATTTCGCAAATTCCTCTTGGCTTCCTGATACCGCTTCTGCTAGTACATTTGTTGCGTCATTTGCGCTTGCCATCATACTTGCATAGGCGAAATCAATCATCGGTGCTTGTTCACCATAATCGAGCCAAATATGACTACTTGTACGATCAATATTATCAATAGCTGTATCTGTTGCAGTAAGTGTTGCATTCGCATCCAATTTTTCTAGTGCTATGTAAACAGTCAGTACTTTGGTAATACTTGCAGGATACATTTGTTCATTCATATTTTTTTGATACAGTACCATTCCCGTTTTAGCGTCAATTAAAACTGCAGCTTTCGCATTTAAACCAAGTGCGTCCGGAGCCACTACTTCAGGTTCTGGTGTTGGTGTTGCTTCATCTTCTGCAAAAACGGTAAAGCTATTTAATAATAGAAAAGTACACATCAATAAAGATAGTATTTTTTTAATCATCTTATCATCCATTCCAAATCTATTCCTATTATACATGAAGTCGTTATGAGTTAAAATAATGCATTTCTTTTTATCACCTAAAGTTCACATTACTTTGTAGTATTCTCTCGCACCCAACAAAAATGATTCCACCAATGACATAACAAAGGATATCCTTCCAATCAAAGGTTGCCCCAATGAGTACACCAATAAAAGTCCCTTGTACATTTAATATTCTATCGAGATGGTAATACTGCATAATTTCAACCAGTATTGCAAAAAGCGTTACATAGATGCCTAGATATTTCGGTTTATCCACAAAAAACATTCTTAATAAACTTGCCATGACAATAATTACCAAAACATCACCAATATAGGGTCGAACGAAATTATCTCTTATATAAAGTCCAATCACAATTTCAACAAACAAAGAAAGCACAAATAATATGAAGTAAATTTTTCGTTTATTCATTTTCTATCACCTTGCCAATTATAACATAGCTATATAAAAGGATGGCACAAACAAACTTGTACCATCCTTATTTTTATAAAAATGAAATTAGAACTAGTTTTTCTTAAGCAAGCGAATAGAGTTAAGAATCGCAATGAGTGAAACACCCACATCCGCAAAGATTGCTAACCACATACCTGCATAACCCAAAGCACCTAGAATTAAGATGATAATTTTGATACCGATTGCTCCTACAATGTTTTGCATGATGATATTCATAGTTTTTTTAGAACGTGTAATAGCTAAGGCAATTTTACTTAATTTGTCATCCATAATTACAACATCTGCAGCTTCAATTGCGGCATCACTACCAACACCACCCATCGCAATTCCTACATCCGCTAAAGCAAGAACTGGTGCATCATTGATACCATCACCCGCAAATCCTAATTTACCTTTAGGTAATAACCCTTCTACAACATCCACCTTTTGATCTGGTAAACATTCACTATATACTTTATCAATACCTACTTGCATTGCAATTTTATCCGCAACCGCTTTACGATCTCCAGTTACCATAATATTTTCTACAATACCAGCATTCTTCAATTTGCTTAATGCATTCTTTGAATCTTTCTTAATTTGGTCTTCAATTACAATTGCACCCACATATTTATGATCTTGTGCAACATACACAAGGGTTCCAACCTCATCAATTTGTGGACAGTCTACCGCAAATTGATTCATTAGTTTTTGATTGCCCACTAAAATTTCTTTGCCATCTAATTTAGCACGTATACCATGCCCAGCTATTTCTTCAACATCGCTAATTCGTGTGCCATCAATAGATTGTCCATATTCATTAATAATGGAAACTGCAATAGGATGGGTAGAATTTGATTCACCATAAGCCGCAAGTTCTAACGCCATTGAAGATCCTATAATTTTACTAACGCCAAACTTACCTTCAGTAATTGTACCTGTTTTATCAAAAACCATTAAGCGTAGTTTTGATAATCCTTCAATTACAGTACTACCTTTCACAAGCACACCATTTTTGCTTAATCCACCAATACCTGCAAAGAATCCTAGTGGTACACTGATAACTAAAGCACATGGGCAAGAGATAACAAGGAATGCTGCCGCTCTTTCAATAGACTCACGATAATCTACTCCGCTATTTAATAAAGGAAGGAGTATCGCTAAGGCAACTGCCAATATAACTACTGTTGGTGTATATATTTTTGAAAACTTTGTGATAAAATTTTCTGATTTTGTTTTTCGACTACTTGTATTTTCTACAAGTTCTAATATTTTACTTACGGTGCTATCACCAAATGATTTATTGACTTTAATTTCTAATAATCCACGTTGATTAACACAACCACTTAATACCTCATCACCTTCTTGAACATCTCTTTCCAAGCTTTCGCCAGTAAGACTTGATGTATCAAGACTACTTGTCCCCGTTACAATAACTCCATCTAATGGAATTCTTTCACCTGGTTTTACTACAATGACATCATCAATGGTTACACTTTCTGGCGTAACATCGATAACTTCATTTTCTTTTTTAATATGGGCAATGTCAGGACGTATATTCATCAAGTCTGAAATTGATTTACGACTTGAACGCACAGCCTTTTCTTGGAAATATTCACCTACTTGATAAAACAACATAACAGCGGCAGCTTCACGATAGTCTTGAAGGAAAATAGCCGCAATTGTCGCAATCGCCATCAAGAAGTTCTCATCAAAGATTTGTCCTCTTAAAATATTCTTAACAGCACGTAGTAATACTGTATATCCTAATACTATATAAGATGATAAAGAAAATATCATCGCAATGAATCCTTTTTCTTCAAAGAATAGACTGATTATAAAAAGCACTGTTCCAATCGCAATCTTTATAAGATCTGATTTTGAATCATCAGTTTCTTCAATCTTCTTCTTTTCTACTTTTTGTACATCAACATCTGGTTCTAACTCTTTTACAATACGTTCAATTTCTTTTTCTGCAACATGTCGTTGTCCTAAATCACAGATAGCTGTACATGTTGTACTCATGAAATCGACATGTGCTTCCTGTATATTAGGAAGTTTTTTAATTTGATCTTCAATCTTTTGGGCACAATTCGCACAATCTAATCCTTTAAGAAATAATTCAATGGATTCCCCTTTTTCCTTAACTACAACATCTGGTTCAACTTTTTTCACAAGATCTATTATCATTTGTTGGACTTTAACTTTGTCTTTCTCTTGTGTGTTTACAGTTAGTTTTTTGCTCATGAAATCAACTGTTGCATCTTGGATAACATCCAGTTCATTTACCGCTTCTTCTACTTCTGCCGCACAGTGTGCACAGTCTAAACCTTCTAAGATATACTCTAATTTCATACTCTCACCTCAACATATGAATATATGTTCATATGTAGTATATATTAGAAGAATATCACTGTCAACTATCTATAATCATTTTTTAAAACTTCTTCTTCAGGCTTTCCATTGCACATTAGCATACAGTCTTCGATGATTTCCATTATAAGTTTTACTATTTTCATATTGATCATCTCCTTGTACCCTTACTATATCCTTTAATAATGAGATAATCCTTCGTTTTTACTTACAGTATCCTTACAATTATGCAAGACAAAGAAAAAAAGCGCCGTAGCGCTATATTTTAAACTCATAGGAGAATCCTAGGCCCTTAACCTCATTTGTATCACTGGTTACTATAAAGGCATTAGGATCTATTTCATTAACAATTCTTGTTAAAACTTGGTATTGATTCTTACTTACTACTGTCAATACAACTTTTCTTTCATCATGTGAATAACCACCTTCGGCATGAAGGAGTGTTGTTCCACGCATCATTTTCTCATGAATTGCATTTGAAATCTTATCATATTCTGGTGATATAATTTGCACCGCTTTTGCTTCTTGTAACCCAAGTAACAATACTTTATCTACTGCTTGTGATCCAGCCCACACCGATATAAATCCAATAAGGATAGCTTCGATTCCAAGTGAGAATAAACCTAATCCTACTGTGATTGCATCAATAATTAAGACCAGCATTGATAAACTTGTTTGCGTATATTTGTGGAAAATCATTGTGATGACATTGACACCACCTGTACTTGCACCTGTTCGCATCGCAAGTCCAGCACCAATACCACTTAAAAGTCCACCATATAATGCCGCAAGCAAAGGATCACACTCAATATGAAACTTCCCTTGAAAAACAAGAAGAGCTACCGGATAAACAATTGTACTTATCAATGTTTTAATTGCAAAAGACTTACCTAGTAATGCTGCCCCTAATATAAATAGAACAACGGTAAAGATGTTCACAAACCAGGTTGGATTGATTGGAATTAATGGTTGTAAAGCTACCGCAATTCCTGCTAAACCTCCTGATAATATATTATAAGGAAGAATAAACGCAGAAACTCCAAATGCAATTAAGCAATTTCCTACTACTACCATAATGAAATCTACTATTTTTTTATTCATACATTTACCTTTTGAGAATAAAAGGCTTATCTTACGATAAACCTTAACTTATTCTACTGCTTGCTCTTCCTTTTTGCTATTTTCTGCTAAGTTGAATTCTCTCATTTTTGCAGTGAATTCTTTTTCAGCTTCATCTAATTTTTTTAGAATTTCATCAAGTTCACTTTTGATATCATCTGTTGGTTTCATGCTTTCACCTCTTACTTCACATTAAATGCCTTCTTAAATGTTTTATAACATATTGGCACATAAATCAAGACTACAAATAATTCGGCAACTGGGTATGCTGCCCAAACGCCGTTAGTTCCCCATATTTTTCCAAAAATATAGGCAAATGGAATTAGAAAAATTAATTGCCTTAGTAGGGTCATCACCATACTTGATACCCCTTTTCCTAAGGATTGGAATACTGTATTCATTGCGATTGATACCCCTACAAAGATAAAGGATATAGAAATAATTCGTAAAGAGAGTCGAGCAACCTCTAATAAGCTCTCTGACGGGTTAAACATCCCCAATAAGAAATCTGTACCAAACATAAATAATGCTGTTCCTGCAGCCATTATACCCACTGCTGTAGCAAGATAAAGTTTAACTGTTCTACGATAACGATCAACATCTTGCGACCCAAAATTATACGCTAATATTGGCAATGATCCTTGATTTAAACCAAAGATTGGCATAAATATAAATGAATTCAACTTGAAGTAAATACTTAAAGCTGTAACCGCTGATGCAGAATAAGTAACAAGAACAAAGTTCATACATGTTGTTGTTACTGAACCTACCGCTTGCATAATCGCAACAGGAAGTCCTACTTGATAAATTTCTCTAATTCTTGTCCAACGTAAATGTAATCCTTTAAATTGGAATTTTACTTCATGCTTACCCACAAACATACATACCGTAATGAATATCATCCCAAAGACTTGACCGATTACAGTTGCAATTGCTGCCCCAGTAATACCCATTGCAGGAATACCGAAATAACCAAAGATAAAGATTGGATCAAGGATAATGTTTGTAAGTGCCCCAATTAACAATGAAATCATAGGTAGAATCATATTTCCTTGTGCTTGTAGTATTCTTTCAAAATACATGCCCACAAATACACCGAAACTTACTGTCATAACAATACTTAAATATTGAAACCCCATTTGAATTACTTCTGCATCTTGAGTAAACAATTGGAGGAAAGGCTTCGCTAAGAAGATTCCCATCAATGCACATAAGAATGAATGAAATAACGCAAGAATCAATCCTGTAGAAGCTGTCTTATTTGCTTCCTCATGATTTTGTTGCCCTAAGCGACGTGATACCAGTGTTGATGTCCCAATTGCACCACCCAAAGAAAGTGATGTAATAATCATTTGCATTGGGAATACCAACCCAATCGCAAATAGTGCTTGTTCAGATATTTGCGAAATATAAATCGTGTCTACAATATTATAAAGTGCTTGTATAAGCATAGAAAACATCGCAGGGATACTCATTGAAAATAGTAACTTTGGAATTGACCATGTAGCCATTTTATTCGTTTTAATTGTTGTCATACTTCCACCCCCAGTAACCGCTATTATAACAAAACCAATCTTCTTTATCTAGCGAAACTTTGTAAAGGCACTTGCTAAATTTTTAACGAATACATAAAAGTAAAAACACTTCATTCAATTATGAACAAAGTGCTTAATAACTAATCTTCCTTCTTTTGAAAATCATCCCGCATCTTACGGTACGTTATGATTGGGCTATCTCCCTTTAATAAATGTTCACCACAAAATAGTGCTGATGCCTTAGGTCTTTGGGTTTCTACAATGCGCTTATCTTGTCGTTCGATAACTTTATTCGCTCTTTTTCCAACTGCCGCCATCATTTGATTCAAGAAGCGTATTTTAAACATATCGGTATAGAAACGAATGTAAAACATGGTATGTTCATCATCAATTGGTACAAAGAAGATGACCACGTTCATATGACTTGATATGTGATTTTGCCAAATATTTGGGAACTTAAATCGTAGATTCATATTCGGATTCACTTCTAATTCACTTGCGGGAATTTGTGGTTGTCCTTCATCTAAACTATTAAAAGCACTAAAGATAATTGTATTTCCTTCAACTTTTAACGCTGGACCATTGACCAAGGTTTTATTTCCTCTTCCTATTGTATTGTAGTGTACAAAAGGCACATGAACAACATCCAATTGATTCTCAATACAACGCGAATAATGTGCATTCCAACAATCACTCATTTCACTATAAACAGTCCCTTCTTTTAAGAAGTCGTCAAAGTATGGCAATTCATCAGTAGCCTTTTCTTTATCCCCATACCATAAATAAACCATACCATGGGCTTCTTTAACCAAATAACTTTTCACATTAAAGCGTTCTTCAACATGAGCAAGTTTACCATTTGCTGGTACAAACACCGTTTTACCTTCCTTATCAAACTGGATGCCATGAAAAGGACATGCGATACAATCCCCTTTGTTTTTACCTTTACTTATCGCTGCCCCACGATGCGTACATTGATCAATTACACATCCTATACTATTGTCATTTAAGCGAAACAAACATAAATCTAATCCACATCTTTTTACCGCAACTAATTTCTCTTTTTTAAGCTCTTTTGATGGAAGTATTCCATACCATTGATTTTTAATCATTGCTATCCCCTCTTGGTATCATTATCATATTTTGAGCATATCACAATCATCTTTAGCTTGCTTATTTTACACTCTTAAAAACAAAAAAAATGTGAACCGCATAGTTGCTGTCCACATCTTCTTTTATTTTTGATCAACCCAAATTGGTGAGCTCCATGCACGGTGATCATCAACTTGTTCAACTCTTACATAATATGTATCTGTTTCATTTCTTTGTGTATCTTCAAATGTAAAATCAATTGCATTTCCATCGACTGTTTTTTCAATCAATACTTCATTGTTTTTAATTACTACAATTGACTTGATCTTATCTACTGCTAGAACACTTACAACACCTTGTACCGTTTGATTTTTAGGCACAAGTAATTCTTCACCCATACGATGATTATTCATCTTAAATGATAATAGAATTCTTGCTCCAGATGTTCCATATACAAAACGATTATACATTGCATTAAATACATTTTCACTTGTTAATGTTGGAATAAACGCTGCCATGATTCCACCTTCTATCCCATGTTCCATTTGGTGAGAATCACTACCCGCAATAATTCCTACACGAATATTTCTTGCAAGTGCATCTTGTACACAACAACGTTGTTTCTTTTTAATATTTTTAGTGAAACGAGAAACATTTTCGAACATTTCAAAATCCGCATGACGTGAGAAGATTTCAACTAAACGTTGAGCTTCATCATCAACATAATCCCAATCCGTTGCGGCAGATACTAAGCCCCAATCCGCTGCAGGATGGTGAGGAATACATTGTCCGCCATCTTTTTTAATACTTTCAAATAATGTATAAGGCGTATTTCCTGCTGGTTCAGTTGAGCGATATAATCCACCTTTACTAGATGGGTAATAAACATTCTTATGACCAAAGTCATGATTATATTCATTACTTGTCCACTCATACGCTAATAGTACCGCAAAGTCATCTTCACCATTGAATAAATCACGTGTCGTACGATTCCATTCCCATTCAGAATCAGTAGCGATATCTGGATAGTTATCATGGTCAGTAAGTGCACAGAAGTCCATCTTTGCGTCTTTCTTTGCGAAGTGATAATATTGATCGACTTCACCTAATGCATCAGATAAATTACTTTGTCCATGAATATCACCAAATTTAAGTTCAAATCCTTCATAGCCATTTTTGTTTAACCATGCTCTTACTGTTGCATCATCATGAGCATCTAATTTTTTATCTGTAATAATTGGTTGAATGAACGCATCAACTCTATTTTCAATTTCATGGTCATAGCATTTACGTGCATCATCTAAACTTACTTCATTATAGATAATACTTGCATAGCGATGTTCATGTCCATTACGGTTTCCAAATTGCCATACATAGTGAAGTACATTGTTATCATCTAATGCAATGTGCGGACGTACTGCACAATGACCATCATTAAATGTAATTACAATTGGATCTGACCATGTATCGTTTTCACGGATTTTAATAATTGCGTTATATTTACCCCAAGTATATGTACAAACCACAATTCCTGAATCATTAACCGTTAAGTCAATGTTATTATACCAGTTAGCATTTTCCACAAGCATCGTGATTGGTGAACATTTCACAACACCTTTATCCACACAAACATCACGTACACAGTTATTGAAATAACAATGCGGACCATTTTCATACCATGCGATTGTCACTTTGTTTTTAACATTGACCATCACTGGATGTGTGCAATAAATTTTTGATTCACTAAGTTGAATTTCATCTGACCATTTTCCATTAATCTTAGCTCTAACTACAACGTCATAGCCTTCACCATTATAGCGGTCATAAGCCACATAACAGTTACCTTGATCATCATGATCAAATGTTGGACGGTATGATTTAAGTGACTCACTAAGTACTTCTTTCAAGATACCAAATCCAATCGTCGCAAGCACAACTTCTGAAAAACCTACACCTTGACGGTTGTATACAACAACAGGATTCTTTCCATCATCTTTCATTGTTGGATAGAACAATGCTTGTCCATGTTCAACAACTTTAGTTTGCCCAAATGTTCCATTCGCATACTCACGTACACACAAATGCCATTCTTCATCATAGAATTCTGACCATGCAATATAAACAATATTATTGAACGTATGCATTGAAGGTCTTAATGCTAATCCTTTACCTGAAATTACAGTTGGATCCACAACTTTTTTATCTTGTATTTTTGCGAAGACAATTTCTTCTTCATGATCTACATATTTTTGCCATACAACAAATGTATCACCGTCATGATTAACAGTTACATCTGGATATTGTGCAGACTCTTTCCAACTGTCTGTACAATGAATTGAATTCTCTTTAAAATGTTCCATTTTATTTTCCTCACTCATCTTCATATTTTCCTACACCCGCAGGTGGTTGAATATTTTTAACACCAACAGTTAAAACAACTAATGTCACAATGTATGGAATCATTTGCACAAGCTGTGCTGGAATACCATAACCTTGTGCATAGATTTGTATTGCATCACAAAGTCCAAACAATCCTCCACACACAAGAACACTGAGTGGATTGTACCTTGCAAGAATTGCAATCGCAACCGCAATGTAACCACGGCTTGCTGACATATCACGAACAAATAGATTTAAGTTATCAATGGATAAGTATGCCCCCGCCATACCGGCTAGCGCACCACAAATCAATACACCAATATACTTCATTCTTTTTACTGGAATACCAACACTACTTGCAGCTTTTGGATTTTCTCCTACCATTCTAAGACGTAAGCCAAACGGAGTTTTAAACAATAATATCCAGCCAAGTACAACAAGAATAATTGTTACTATAAGTAGAATTGATTGTTTCGCAAAGATATCTCCAACAATTGGTACATCTTTCAAAAATGTTAAGCGTGTTGAGATACTTGAAACTGAAGCAGAACTACCTTTATTACCCCATATGATTTGCATCAATAGTGTTGTTGTCGCAGTCGCAAGTAAGTTTAACCCAATCCCACTTATTACTTGATTTACTTTATAACGAATCGATAAAATGCCATGACATAAACCAAAGAACATTCCACCTAATATTCCGCATAATAATCCAATCCATGCATTTCCCGAGAAATAAGATCCCACTACCGCTGTGAATGCTCCTGTAAGAATCATACTTTCTAACCCCAACGCCATAATACCTGCACGTACTGAGAAAACCCCTCCCAGTGCCGCAAGAATTAGTGGAATTGACATAAATAACATTGAACTTAATACGCCTGGAAGTTGATTTAAGATATCCATCTTATTTACCTCCTTTTGATTTGCGATTTAAACCAATAATCGCTTTAATCAATAATGGTGCAGATACAAAGATTACAACTAACGCTTGTATTACACTGACAAACTCAGTTGGAATTTTACTAGACATATTCAAATACATTGAACCTGTTTTTAATGCTCCAAAGATAACCCCAGCCATAAGTATTCCTAGTGGAGAATCAGATGCAAGTGCCGCAACTGAAATACCACTAAATCCATATCCTGGCGAAAATCCACTGATAAATCGTTTACCCACACTCATGACATGAGTTGCCCCTGCAAGACCTGCAAGACATCCTGATAAACTCATACCTAACATCATAATTTTCTTTACATGAATACCTGCTGTTTCACCAGCTATCATATTTAATCCCACAACTTTAATTTCATAACCAAAGCGGGTTTTATCTAAAATAAATTTGATAACAAATGCCGCAATGACCGCAATCACAATGGCATATGTGATTTGATACCCAGGAATAATTTTTGATAATAATGTTTCTGGCATCATTTGATTTGTTTGTGCGACTGCACCTTCTGATTTCAAAGGATAGTTAACTAAGTAGTCACAAAAATTAATGATGATAAAGTTAGTCATGGTTGTAGTAATAACTTCATTAGAACCAAACTTAACTTTTAGAAATCCGATAAATGCTCCGGCAACAGCTCCCGCAAGAATACCCGACACAAGTGTCACGATAAAATGCAAGAACCCTGGCAAGCCAAGTGGTGTCATCCCAACAATTGCACTAACCAACGCTCCACAATACAATTGACCTTCCACACCCAAGTTAATCATTGTTGCCTTTTTCGCAATCATGAATGCTAACCCCGTAAGAATTAGTGGGGTTGCTTGAATAAGTGTATTTGAGAAAGCCTTTAAGCTTCCAAATGATCCCTCAAAGATAATACTGTAAGCATAGAATGGATCATACCCACAAAGAAACATGATCAATCCACTTACTAAAACAGCTAAAACAAAAGATACAAGTGATATAACAGTAGAACTAGAATTAAGTACTTTTAATAATTTCGCATTACTCATCAATTGCACCATCCTTTCCACCTGTCATATATAAACCTAATTGAAGTTCATCAATTTCATCTGCCTTATTTACACTAATAATCTTTCCATCATAAATTACCGCAATGCGATCTGATAGACTTCTTACTTCATCTAAATCGGCAGAGATTAATAGAATGGATTTCCCTTCATCTCGAAGTTTTAAAAGTTGTTGGTGAATGTACTCTGTTGCACCTACATCTACACCACGTGTTGGTTGGGCAACAATTAATACATCAGGATTTTGTTCAAAGACTCTCGCAATAACTACTTTTTGTTGATTACCACCCGATAGTGATCCAACTGTTTCATTCTTTGTAGGTGTCTTTATCATGTAATCTTGAATGGCTTTATTTGAGAATGTCGCAATACTTTTTCTCTTCATAAGTCCATGTTTCATGAATTCTTCTTTATCGTGATAGCCTAGAATTAAATTATCTTCAATTGATAAATCCACAACCAATCCTCTTAAGTGACGATCTTCTGGAATATGTCCAACTTTGTTTTTAATAAACTTTCCAGCATCACCATTTATTTCCTCAGATCCTTTATAGAATCTTCCTTGGGTTGGTTTTTTAAGTCCTGTTAATACCTCAATTAATTCAGTTTGTCCATTACCTTCAATACCAGCTATTCCTAATATTTCTCCAGCATGAATCGACAAATTAATATTTTTTAAAATTTGCACACCTTTTTCTTGAAGACTTACATCTTTCATTTCAAAGTAGATATCACCCATATTTTTATTTTCACGACGCACATTGAGTTCAACTTCACGTCCAACCATAAGATTCGCAAGGTCATGAACGGTGACATTACCTAATGGTAAATTTGATTGAACCATTTTCCCATCACGAAGAACAGATATCTTATCTGCAATCGCAAGTGTTTCTTTCAATTTATGTGTGATGATTACAATTGATTTATTATTTTCTTTTAGTTTTCGCATAATCACAAAAAGTTCTTCAACTTCTTGTGGCGTAAGTACCGCTGTCGGTTCGTCTAAAATCAAAATACTTGCCCCACGATAAATGGCCTTAAGTATTTCAACTCTTTGTTGTTCCCCTACAGATAAATCTTGTACTTTGGCTTCTGCATTAATATTAAAGTTAAAGCGGTCGATTAATTCTTGTACTTCTTCTTTAGCCTTTTTATCGTCTACAAACCAACCTCGTTTAGGTTCATTGTTTACAATAATGTTTTCCATAACGCTCATAACTGGAGAAAGCATGAAATGTTGATGCACCATACCAATCCCTAAATCAATTGCGTCTTTTGGACTTTTAATTTTAATTTCTTTTCCATCTATGCGAATACTGCCTTCATCCATCGCAGTCATTCCATAGAGGATTTTCATAAGTGTCGACTTTCCTGCTCCATTTTCCCCTAGTAGAGAGTGTATCTCTCCCTGACTTAAAGAAAAGGAAACATGATCAACAGCTTTAACATGCGGATATTGTTTAACAATATCTATCATTTCCACACTGTTCATTGTTTCCTCCTTAGTAATTCAGATTCTATTTATTATATTGGTTAGCTTGAACCCATGCATCTAATTCTTCAGCAGTTTCACAAATTACAAGTTCTCCACTTTGAATTTTAGCTTTGATTTCTTCGATTGCAGCAGCGATATCTTCATTTGGAACTACATTAGAGTTTTCATTTGAATATCCTACAGCATCTTCTTTTAATCCACTAACTTTTAAACCTTCTTGCCATGTTCCTTCAACAAGAGATTTAACTTCGTTGTAAACCATTTCGTTAACGTTACGAATTGAAGTTGCAGCGATATAATCTGGTTCAATTGCATTTTGATTTCCACCTACACCGAATGCATAACGATTTGCTTCTTTTGCAGCTGTGAATACACCAAGTCCTGATGCACCAGCAATGTGTTGAATAAAGTCAGCACCTTGATTGTACATAGACATTGCGATTTCTTTACCTTTATTAGCATCGTTGAAGTTTCCTACAACTGCTTCAATTATTTTTGCATCTGGATTTACATAACGTACCCCAGCTTCATATCCAATAACACCTTTTCTTAAGTTTGGATTGTCCATACCTAAGATAACTCCAACTACATTATCAGTATTCGCATTTGGCATATCAGAAAGAGTTGCTAATCCTGCATATACTCCACAAAGGAATGTTTGTTCTTGCCATTTTGTTGATACTGTTGAAACATTAGGGAATTCCAATGATGAATCTACTAATGAAAACTTTTGATCAGGGTAATCAGTCGCAACTGCTTTAATTGCATCTTCTTGGTCAGATGCTAAACCGATTATTAAGTCATAGTTTCCGCTATCTGCAAATTGGCGATGTGCCGCTTCAAAATCACTTGCTGATGCTGGTTCTACATAATCAAATGTAATACCAAAATCTGTTTCTGCTTGTTTTAAACCATCATAAGACATGTCATTGAAGTTTTTATCTCCAAGTCCACCTGTTGATAATACGATTGCTACTTTAATACCAGAACTAGGATTTGCTGTTCCTTCGGCATTTCCTCCATCTGCATTAGGTTCAGCTGGCTTGCTGCTGCACCCAATAAGTGATGCTGCCACAAGAAGTGACAAACACAACTTAACTATTTTTTTCATTTCCCTTTTCCTCCTCGAACCGCTGTTCAACATTTGTATATCATGAAAGCCGTTGCAAAAAAAGTGACAAATGTCACCTTTCATTATTTATTATCATTTTCTTTTAGAATTCTTTTTCTTTGTGCAGAATTGATCACGATTAGGTGTCCCTTCTTACTAATTAGTTCGTTCTCTTCCATTTGATTAAGAATACGATAAATTGTTCTTTTTGAACACCCAATATACTCGGCAATATCTTCCCGTTTAATCTTCAACTCAACAGTCTTATTACCGCTACTTTTTTTCGCCACAAGTTCCGACAAATAATTAATCACCTTAACTTCAGTTCGATTGTTTGGATATTGTGTACGATTAAGAGCTTGTGAATAAAATTGATTTGCCCAATACTCAATTAAATAAGTTTTAAAGTCATCACAATCATTCAGCATTTTTAAAAAAGTACTTTTATTTAAACGATAACCAACACACCTCTTTCGTGCTCGACAAGTACAACAGTATGTATCGCTTCCAGAATAAATTTCCATTAACCCAACAAAGTTTGCTTTATAATCTTGGCAATACGTATATAAAACATCTTTCGAGTTTATGTGCATTACATCCAGTGCACCTTCAATAAAAATAAAACCACGATTTACCTCAGAATTAATCTCAATGATATGTTCTCCAACTTCAAAAGAAACAGGAACAAATGTATCTCTAATATTCTTTGGAATTCCATTAATAATATCTAATATTGTTTTTCCCATAACCTTCTCCATTTATACCAAGATTATAACACCGTCATGGACTACTTTCTCATTAATTTTAAAAGAACTAATCGTTTACGATTAGTCCCCTTTACCAGCCATATTTATTACTGCCCCAAGGCTTTGTACTTTTTTGTTGTTCAACCAAAACAAGGGTTTCACTTCCAACATCTTCATTCACAATAAGACCTGGTCCAAGCGCACTCTTACAACCTACTTTAATACCTGGATAAAAGATATTGTTAATCCCTGTTCGTGAATAGTCACCAATAAAAATTGAATTCGTATATTCATTGGCATAATAACGTCCATTGACTCTTTGTTTCGTTAATGAGTCATCAAATTTCATAACTGCCATTTGCACACCCGCTGCAATATCTACTTTTCTTCCAATGACACCAAAAACTTCACAGTTGTGCACCGCTGCAACCCCATCAAAAGTGACACCCGCAACCTCTGCTGTAAACCCTATTTTATTGTTTGGCCCAATAACTGTATGGTCTACTATCTTACAACAATATTGAATCCTACTACCCGATCCAATAACACAGTTTTTTTGAATCACCGCATTTTTCTCAATGATGACATTATCACCGATACTACAATTCCCCTCAATGATTACATTTTGACGAATAATTGTATTTTTCCCAACAAGTATATTCCCTTGAATTAAACATGATTCATCAATGTTTGATGTATCATCAATGATTGATTGTTTTATAGTGCCGACAACATTTTTACAATAGTTAAAATTAGCTTTGCGAATATCCCATGGAAACACTAATTCATCATAATCATTCTCGATAAATATCGCATCTAATTGATTGCCTTGTTCAATGTAATTTTGTAAAGCTTCTTCGATAAAATATTTCTCAATTGGCATTTGCCCACAATTGATACTATGAAAACCAATACACGTATTTTTTAAATATTGAATTGCATCTTTCTTTAACATCATAAATCCACATGTCTTATGCGTTGAATAATGAACACGGGGATGACCAATAAAATTTTTAATTCTGTTTTGATCAACTTCCACGCAAATATGGTCCATTGCATTTTCATATTTTTCTAGTTCCTTTATTGCGATACAATTCTCATTTTTTGAAAATAACATATCTAAATCATTGGGTGAGAAAACTGCTTCAGCATGAATAATGACAACCTGTTCATCTTGTTCACACAAGTGATAAATTTGTTTCAAATAATTATTTTCTTTCTCAATAAATTGGCATTCGCACCGAGATACTTCCGCCACCAAACGATCATTCTTAGGTGCTAGCACAATGATATCTTTTGAATACTTCTTGCATGCATAAAGTAGGGATGTGAGATGACTTTGGTTACCCACTGGCATTTGGCATGCAAGCTCATGAATTGCAAAGGGAAACATCTTTGATGATTCCCCTTCACATAAAACAATTATTTTATTTCCAATAGCCATAGTATTTATCAAACAATTGGTCATTATAGTCATCTGCTCCATCAACATTTGAACTCTTAAATATTGGTGGATTCATCCCTGAAGTAACTAATACATCAATTGTTTCTGCAATCAATGCTTGTGCAATTGCAATACCCATTACATCACTAATAGGTCCTGTTGGTGTTTCACACCCTTCTACAAAGAATGCTGCATCCCCTTTTTCAGCTCCGCTATCAATTGTAATATCCGCTACTTCATACAAGTTTTTTCCAGATTTATGACGTGATGTACAATTACTTGAATGACGTACTGATGTTAAGGCAATAACTTTCATTCCTTTTTCTTTTGCCGCAATTGCCATTTCTACTGGAACATTATTTCTTCCAGAGTTTGAAATAATCATTATTGTATCATTTGCATCTGCTTTATATAAATTGAGAATTGCCGTTGAATACCCATCTAATCTTTCTAGATATGTACTTTTATTTGGCATTTGATGAAGCATTAATTCTGGTGGAAGAATTGCTTTCACAAATGCTAAACCACCTGCACGAATATAAATCTCTTCCGCAACCATATGTGAATGACCAGATCCAAAAACATAGAATCTTCCATCTTTCAAACATGACTCAGCTACAAGCTTCGCAGCTTCTTCTATTTTATCGGTTTGAGTTTCAATCAACTCTTCCATTTTCTCTTGTACATAATTCAAGTATTTTAATCCACTTTTCATTTCTTTTTCTCCTTGTATGCTTGTACGATATTTTGTATCTCTTTAATCAAATACTCTCCCTGCCCTTTTTCAAACGGACTACTTAGTGCTTCATACCAACGACTATTATAAGCATTCTCGTTTGTGATATACATGAGATATCCATTTGTATATCCAACAATTCCAATATCCTCTTTTTCACGCAAGATATTCGTTAATTCTGAGAATATTTCTCCCGGTATCGTTATGAATATTTGTCCACAAAAATCAATCAATGTAACTCTTATTTCTGTTTCTTTAATATTATTGTAATATTTTGAGTAAACATAATCTGCATTAGCACCTTCATGCAAAGATTCAATTAGTCGTAGTTCTTTACCTGTGATACCCTTTGCTTTTGCATCATTTACTTTTTGTTTTGTTTCTTCGATGTTTCTAATTGTTTCTTCTAATGGAAGTGGCATTTTTGTAATCATTTTAACGGTGTGATTTTCAATCGTGAATCCTTCATTTTTTACATCAACTTTATTTTTAGTTTTCAAATGTTCAACGAAGCATTCTCCATAGCGTTCTACTTCATCATAGCCACTACCTTTTCTTGTAAACCGTGTTGAAATATCACCACATGCACCATTCGTAAATAACACTACATCATAGTCATTTTCTAAATGCTTGCTTATTGATCCTGGATAGTCTGCACTTACTTCAAGATTAGTATAATTAAGTACCGTTGGATGGCATGCATAATTGATGAATAGATTTTTAGAATTTTCACCCAATATTTCAAACGCTATTACTCTTGAATCACCTTGAAGTTCTTCGGAGTTTCTATTTCTTCCAACATTAAATTCGTCATAACTAATTTTTTTAATTACACACTCTTCACTATTTTTTATTGCACCTTTAATACACGCAACAGTTTGAACAACAAGTTGTTGAATATATGCTTCATTGACAGGACCAAATATTTCATCTTTACCATACATTAATGAAGTAGAATTCTTTGTATCTACAGTACCCATAGGACCAGAGTGAGTATGAGTAACCCCCACAATAAAATTATCTAAATCAATGTACTCTTTAGAAAGTTCTTCACTTAATTTTTCTAATAATAAATGATCTATCGCAAGTAAGTCAAAAAGTACAATCCCTTTGAATACTTCTGAATCATCAATCACCATGACTTTTACATATAAATCATCATGAATTTTATTTGAAATTCTTTCTACTGCAAACCCTCCAAGTTGAATAGGTAGTGGTGGGTTTATTTTTTCTTTAGAAAATCCAATTTTCATTTTCTTCACTTCCATCTTTCTAAATTACATTAGTTCATCTAAATCATTTGTTTCTTCATTTTTAAAAACTAATTCTTGAATTGCTTCTTTACCTGTCTCTACAATTGATTTCACAATGCTTTCGGCATTCTCAAAGTCTGATTTAATCATGCATTCTAAAACAAGTGGTAAATTCATCCCTGCAAGAATATGAATTTCTGGATAAATTTTTTGGATTATCAAACTCATATTTGAAGGAGTTCCGCCTGGAATATCACTAAGCAAGATTACTTCTTTTTTATCCAAACTTTTTTCAACTTCAAGAAGTATTTTTTCTTTAAATGTATCTACTGTGTCATCTTCATTTAAACATAGTGCACGAAAATTTTCTTTTCTTCCAAATAACATCGCGCAACTCTCTAACATTGCTGATGCTAATGGACCATGACTTAATAATAGTACTTGTACCATTTTTAGAAAATACCAACTACTGCACCAAGAATAGAAAGTGCAATCGCAAGTAACAATACTTTTGTTGTAGAGATACCTTTTTTAATTAAGCCATATGCACCTAGTGTTACAAGTAATGGCATTAGATTTGGCATAACGCCATCAAAAATTGCTTGGAGTGTCATCGCTTGTTCACCAGAACCAACCACAAAATCAAGTGGTACATTTACCATTGTTGCAGTCATAACGCCTAATACCATTAATCCAACAATCGTTGTTCCTTCGGTGATACGTTGCATGATGCCACTACCTGATATTTTTTCAACAAATTGATTACCAAATTTGTATCCTAGTAATAATCCATAGTAACGTGTTCCAATATTAAATATATTATAAATCAAAAGGAACACTAATGGACCTAATAAAGACCCGCCTGCCGATAAAGATACACCGATACCGGCACAAATTGGGAATAATGTGAACCAGAAGAATGAATCTCCAATTCCAGCTAATGGACCCATCAATGATACTTTTACAGCACTTATTGCATTGCCATCAATATTTCCTCTTAATTCTTTACCTTCTTCCATCGCAAGAGTAATACCAAAGATAGGCATCGCCATGAATGGATG
This sequence comes from uncultured Erysipelotrichaceae bacterium, assembly GCA_964386325.1. Lineage (GTDB taxonomy): Bacteria > Bacillota_I > Bacilli_A > Erysipelotrichales > Erysipelotrichaceae > Anaerorhabdus. The sequence continues at coordinate 87,168 of CAYLQY010000012.1, forward strand.
AGTGTTAAAGAATTCAAGATTTCTTGTTACTGCTTCATGTAATTTATCTGGGTCATTTTTATAGATTTTCTTTAGAATTGGTAAAATTGTCCAACAATATCCAAGGGCTTGCATACGTTCATAATTCCATGAAAATTGAAAGCCGATTCCTCTTAGAAAAACTGTAAATAAATCTTTCTTTGTAATAATATTTGTATTTGCAGTCATACTTCTTCCTCCTATTCCATTAATGAATCAAGATCTGATGCTGATTCATTTTTTACTTCTGTGACAACTTTATTTTTCTTATTATAATGATCTAATACTAAAGCCACACATACTGCTACTAATGTAACTCCCACTGTTGAATATCCACCAAAAGTTGCAAGCGCAAATCCGATAAAGAAGAATGGGAATAGATAAGGAACCTCAAGCATTGTTAGTAACATACCAAATCCTACTGCTGGTAAAATTCCTCCTGAAACTTCAAGTCCTCTTAATACTGCTGTTGGTATCACCGAAATCATTGCAGTTACAGCATCCACACCAAAGTAAATTGCTGGGAATACGATTACTGAAGTACGAATGAATTGAACAAGTATACCAAGATAATGTGACATTTCTACTTTTCCATATTCACGTTTTGCAGCATATCCGTCTGCCATGTGAATTAAACCTGAATTGATTGTACGTGAGAAAATATCTAAGATTTGAGCACCAAGTGCTACTGGAACAGCTAATGTTAATGCTATTTCAATTCCTTGTCCTGTTAGAATTGCTAATGCAGTTGCAATAACACTTCCAATTGTTTGATCTGGCGGAACCGCAGCCCCCACTCCACTCATACCCATGAAAATTAATTGTAATGAAGCACCAATTATAATACCTTGTTGTAAATCTCCTAAAACTAACCCCGTTAGTGTTCCTACCCATAATGGTCGTGCGAACCCAAAATGTCCATTCATCCATTCAAGTGATAGAATACTTGCTAAAATACTTAATAAAACAGCTTGTAATAACATTGTTATCTCCTTCCTACAATAGTTTTAATAATTCTTGTTTTGCATCAGTCATTAATTGTCTAAATTCTAGTTCTACACCTTTTTCACTTAGTTTTTTAATTGCTTCTTCTTCCTCAGTAGTAATAAATACTGACTTAGTGATTTGCCTCCTTCCTTCTTTGTAACGCATTCCCGCAACATTTACTGTTTTTAGTACTAGCCCCTTTTCTGCACATGCTAGTGGCGCGTAAACATTACTAAATATAAGCATGACTCGATAGTCATCTAATATTCCTTGGTTAAATTTTTCAATGAATTTATCAACTGTTTGAGCATATACTTTTACACCGCTAGGTGCTGCCATTTTCAATATTTGAAGTTGCATTGGATCATTCGCAATTGCATCATCCACTACAACAGCTACATTAATTTCATTTGAACGCAGCCAACTCGTTGCGACTTGACCATGTATTAATCGATCATCAACTCTACTTAAAATTATTGCCATACCTTATTCTCCTTTAAAAAATCAATATATCTTTTTGTAATCAATTTTGGATTTGTGATTGCTGTACCCACAACAATTGCATCAGCACCCGCTTCAAATGCTTTTAAAGCATCTTCTCTTGTCCAAATTCTTCCTTCACAGATAATGAAGGCATTGCATTGTTCTTTGCATTTTCTCAACATTTCAAAATCTGGTTCATCACATCTTCCTTCTGTTTCATGGGTATATCCACTCATTGTTGTAGATATAATATCTGCCCCAAATTCAACAGCTAGTTTTGCTTCCTCAAATGTCGCACAGTCTGCCATAAAGAGTACATCAGGTAATTCTTTCTTTGCTTTATTAAGCGTTTCCCATCCATAGTCACCCAAATAGTTTTTTCTCTTCGTGCAATCAAGCGCTATGATATCAGCACCTGCATCAACTAATTCTTTTGCCGCATTTACGTCTGGCGTAATATACACTTCAGAATCTTCTCTTTCAATTTTGTAAATCCCAATGACTGGATAATTTGGAAATTGTTTTTTTACTGCCTGTACATTTTCTGGCGAATTAACCCTAAAGCCAAAGCACCCACCAATTGCAGCTGCATTAGCCATCATTACCATATCTTCAGTTGTATGAAATGTCTTTTCATCATACCCTTGGCAAGATACAAACATTTTTCCTTTCATCTTGTTCAATAATTCTTTTTTCATGTTCCACCTCTATTCAAATTCTAACATGTATTTACAAGTTGTCAATACATTTAGTAATGTCAAATTGTTGTGTACACTTTTCTCCACATAATGGTATAATTAATTAGGTGATAAAGTGGAAAATATAAGTAAGGCTGAATTAGTAAAATCATATATTCTTAAGAAAATCGAAAATAATGTATATCGTGAAGGTCAAATGATTGATTCCGAAAATGAATTATGTAATTTGTTGAAAGTCTCTCGTATGACAGTTCGTCAAGCTCTTCAAGACTTGGTTTCAGACGAAGTTCTTTTCAAAGAAAAGGGTCGCGGAACCTTTGTTTCTGTACGACCAAAATACTCTGAATTTAAATGGGGTGTGGGCTTTAGCGAAGAACTAAAGAAGCGCGGATCAAACCCTTCTACAAAAGATGCAACACTTGAACTTGTCGATGCCGACGCTGATATAGCGAAAGATTTGAAAGTAAATATTGGGGATAAAGTATGGAAAGTTACACGTATCCGTTGTAGCAACGATTTACCAATCATTTATGCTATTGAGTATTATAACTACGCTCAATGTGAAGACTTAACACTTGATATTGTATATGCATCAATCTATGCCCATTTGGAAAACAAAGGAATCACCTTATCGTTTGCTGATCAAAAAATCGAAGCAGTTAACGCCGACAAATTAGTCGCATCTAAACTTGATGTAAAGACAAATACAGCACTCATAAAAATGGACATTATTGCCTATATGAAAAATGGTTCTCCTTTTAATTGTGGTACTGAATACTATCGTACTGATCGTTATAAGATGGTTCAATCAATACATTCACGTCGTTAAATTATAATAAAAAGGATATCAGTGAACACCCTTCCTTCAGTTAGATTTTTGATCTAATGTCATCAGGAACAGTTCATTGGTATCCTTTTTTTATTTAGGAAAACAGAATTCATTGTCTATAAATGATTAGGAGGTGCCAAATGACACTTCTTAATGGGAACGTTATACATAAGCTCTTAGCTCTACTATGGGTTGATAATGGATATTATCGTACTCATTTTAATTCTAATTTATTTGTTGAAATCACAGGATTTAAACAAATAGATTGATTGAGCTAGAGTTGTTATAACGAAAAGAAAGAGAGGACCACCATCCTCTCTTTTCCCTTGCGTTTCCACGCTCTTAGCTCACACATAGTATAACATAATCCTTTTACTAACCAAACCCAGTAAGTATCACTTTTATACCATCATCAGAAATGAAATCATTGTTCAAGCCTACAAATCAATCACTCGTTGCGATTTTTTAGGAAAACAGAATTCATTGTCTATAAATACGTAGGAGGTGCCAAATGACACTTCTTATTGGGAACGTTATACATAGGCTCTTAGCTCTACTATGGGTTGATAATGGATATTATCGTACTCATTTTAATTCTAATTTATTTGTTGAAATCACAGGATTTAAACAAATAGATTGATTGAGCTAGAGTTGTTATAACGAAAAGAAAGAGAGGACCACCATCCTCTCTTTTCCCTTGCGTTTCCACGCTCTTAGCTCACACATAGTATAACATAATCCTTTTACTAACCAAACCCAGTAAGTATCACTTTTATACCATCATCAGAAATGAAATCATTGTTCAAGCCTACAAATCAATCACTCGTTGCGATTTTTTAGGAAAACAGAATTCATTGTCTATAAATACGTAGGAGGTGCCAAATGACACTTCTTATTGGGAACGTTATACATAGGCTCTTAGCTCTACTATGGGTTGATAATGGATATTATCGTACTCATTTTAATTCTAATTTATTTGTTGAAATCACAGGATTTAAACAAATAGATTGATTGAGCTAGAGTTGTTATAACGAAAAGAAAGAGAGGACGCACACCCTCTCTTTTCCCTTGCGTTTCCACGCTCTTAGCTCACACATAGTATAGCACAGTCCTTCTACGAACCAAACCTAGCTACTATCACTTTTATACCATCTCAACATAAAGAAAAAGAGATTGCTCTCCTTCTCTTTG
>CAYLQY010000013.1:0-87849 GCA_964386325.1 uncultured Erysipelotrichaceae bacterium
CCTGTATATCCTTTAAGTTTGCACCTAAGTTTAGAAGACGAGTTGCACAACTATGCCTTAGCTCGTGTAAGCAAGATGAAAAATATAAAGGAGATATTATACAAATAGTAAAGCGGACAGAAAGCAGGTAATATTTACTCATTAATAACAAGGCGTAGGAACGCAGTAAAAGTAAAATTCGTACTTGAAACAATATAAACTATAATAAGAGCAAGGGCTATGGTGTGAAAATCACCATAGCCCTTCAACATTTTGAGGAGGAAAAAATATGTCCAGAACAAGTAGAAAAAATGTAAATCAGGTGAAAGTTGCTACGAAAACTTATCGTGCAGCAGGCTATATTCGGTTATCAGTAGTCAAAAATGACCACGACAGAGATTCGATTGAGAATCAGAAATCCATCATCAAAGAAGCCATTGCGAAACAAGGTGATATCGAATTGCAACGGTTCTATATAGATGAAAACGCCAGCGGAACATCATTTGAGCGCAAGGAGTTTCAAAAAATGATGCAGGAGATCAATCTGGGCAATATTGACTGTATCGTAGTCAAAGATTTGTCCCGTTTGGGTAGGGATGCTATTGAGGTAGGCTTCTATCTGCAACATCTGCTTCCTCAAAAGGGTGTGCGGTTTGTTTCTGTTTCGGATAAGTTTGATACCTTAGACGGAATTACCGACATTTCTACCGGCGTAGCAACCGGTCTTAGGATTCCTCTTGTCAATGTTTTTAACCAAGAATATGCGAGTGATATTAGCCGCAAGACACAGGCAAGCATTGACAGCAATATTCGCAACGGTAAATTTGTAGCCGCGAGAGCCCCATACGGGTATACCAAGTCCGAGAATGATTGCCACCAGCTTATTGTAGATCCAAAGGCTGCCGCAGTCGTTAAGGAAATATTTGCAATGGCAGAACAGGGTCTAAGCCTTAACGAAATTGTTCGTAGATTAAATCTAGCACACATCCCCACCCCCATTGATTATGCAATAACAAATGGGTTACAAGGGAATTTTGAACAAAGTGATGGTTTGTGGAACAGTCGCTCCGTTAAATACATCCTTATGAATCGTACTTATACAGGAGATTTACAGCAGGGCAAAGATGCAATCGTTGTAACAAACACGCACGAAGCACTTGTCTCAAGGGAGTCGTTTCTTGACATTCAAAGCAACTACTTTCAAATATCAGAAAGAACTGTCACTACGTCAAAACCAAATACAGATAATCCTTTAAAGGGCAAAGTGCTCTGTGCTTCTTGCGGAGGAAAAATGCAAAGACGTAAAGGCAGAGGAAATGTTGACTGGTATTTCTTTACTTGCATTACGAACAATCGAAAAGGTTGTGGATGCAGCACAGGAATGTATATCCGTGAACCGGAAATTCTATGTGCAGTAAAAAATGAAGCAAAATCTATTTTATCAAAAGACAAGCTGTCGCAAGAGGAACTTGCCGAACTAATTAGTAGTCAACTGCTTGATGTCACTATTCATAAAAACGGACAGATTGATGTTCACTTTGATTTAAACGGCAAGGAGGCATAGTCAGTGGAAAAGTATATTGCAGCTGCTTACCTGCGCCTTTCAGAAGCTGGGGGCAAAGCAGCCGAAAGCGAGAGTATCGAAAATCAAGAATATATTATTCAGCGCTTTGTTGCGGAAAATCCAGATATTACATTAGTAGCTACCTACGCTGACCCTGGGCACAGTGGCTTAATATTTGATAGACCTGCGTTCTCAAAAATGATGGAAGATGCTTTAGATAAGAAAATCAACTGTATTATTGTGAAGGACTTATCTCGTTTTGGACGAGACTTTATTGAAACCGGACGGTATCTGCAACGGATACTTCCAGCCTATGGGGTTCGCTTTATTGCTGTTTTGGATCATGTTGATACACTGTATACTCCGCCTCAAGACGATATTATTATGCAGATTAAGACAATAATCAATGATGAATTTAGCAGAGAAATATCAATGCGTACCCGCGATGGCTTGAAAACAATGCGGCAAAGTGGGTTATACGTGGGCGCTTGCCCTATCTATGGGTATCAGAAGTCCCCGGATACAAGAAATAAGCTTGTTCCTGATATCAATACAGCAAGTGTAGTGAAACGGATTTTTCATCTGAAACTGGCCGGAATGAGTGCTGGAAAAATTGCTGCACAACTCAATGCAGAGCATATATTGTCTCCATTGGTCTATAAAAAGAATTATGGACTTCCCCAGCCACATCATGGATTTGCAGATAAAGAAAATGCCCAATGGTCTGTCAATACGATTCTACGCATTCTAAAAGATGAAACTTATACCGGAACACTGGTACAGGGAAAACAGTATATGATAAATTATAAACTTCAAAAGAATGTTAACCGTCCAGCCAGCGAGTGGACTCGCTGTAAAAATACGCACGATGCAATTATATCCAGCTTTGATTTTGAAGCAGCACGAAGGGTTATGCTTCTGGATACCCGCACTTCCCCTGGGTGCGATGTGGTAAATCTATTTTCTGGTATCTTAATATGCAGTAGTTGTGGTGGAAATATGACTCGTAAAACACTCAAAATTGAAAATACCGTTTATCGATATTACTACTGTCCAAAAGGAAAGCAGAAAGGCTGCTTACGTTCCGTGATGATTGAGGAAAGTGCTTTAATATCTGCTACATTTACGGGAATTCAACAGCACATAGAAAGAGTACGACTATTATCCAAAAAAATGCTTCACATGGCGGAAAAGGAAAAAGTCCAAATATTTACGAAGGACAAGTTGGCGCTTATAGAAAATACACAGGAGCGACTGCAAAAAGCAAAAGCATACAAATCTTCTTTGCGTGTATCTGAGCTTCGTGGAATCGTAAGTCCTGAGAACCGCAAAGATATGGAAGATGCGTATGCAGAGGAGATTTTGCTGCTTGAAACACAAATTGCTGAAATGATAGAGCAGGTACAGACGATTGCAAATCATATTGATGAATACGTAGAACAATTAATGCTTATTTCAGAATTAGCCGATAGAACCATTTTTAATAGAGGTGAAATTATACGCTCGGTAAAGAGGGTTATGGTTTTGTCAAAAAGCGAAATTTTATTGCAGTTTGTCTTGGATTTTTAAGGGGATACGTTTAATACAAAATTAGTCATAATTCACTGAAAAATAATGACTTATGATGAATTTGTTGGTATAATAAAAATGTTTAAGGTTCTCGTTTTAGCAATAATGCGTAGCTTAAATTGAATGTCTGCTTAAAAAATAAAAATGTATGGAGGCGAAGGCGTGGAATATAAATATTATCTTCCAAATGAAGTGAATCAACCAATTGAGCATATCACCCAAAGCAATTCCTTGATTATTATTGGTGCAAATGGTTCTGGAAAAAGTAAACTTGGCGAATGGATGGAAAAACGAGACGAAACTACTACTCATCGTATAGGAGCACAGCGGTCATTGGTATTTGGCCATTATATACAGCAAAAAAGCTATGAACAGGCAACAAATTTGCTTCTTTATGGGAAGGAAAACGAACAGACTAGTCATAGTGGACGTTGGGGGTATGATGGGGAAAAATACAATTATACGGCCACACTGCTAAATGATTATGAAAACGTTCTGTCTGCTTTGGTCGCACTAAAGATAAAAGAGCAAGAAGAATATCTTTCTGAATGTAGGATGCGAGAAACGGAAGGGCAGCAACATAAAAATGTACCTTCTTTGGTTACTGATGTATTACAACGTATATGGAAGTCCATTTTTCCTCAAAGAGTCGTAAAACTTGATGACGCAAAAGTTACCGCCGTATACTCCAATGACGAAGTAACAAAGGAATACAAGGGACGCGATATGAGTGATGGTGAGCGCGTGGCGCTATACTTGATTGCTCAAGCATTGTGTATTCCAAAGAATAAAACAATTATTATCGATGAGCCAGAAATTCATCTGCATAGATCCATTATGAACAGACTTTGGTCGGCTATTGAAAAAGAGCGACAAGATTGTCTTTTCATCTACATCACACATGATACACAATTTGCAGCAAATCATACTCAGGCAAAAAAGATTTGGGTAAGAAACTATGATGGTGAGCACTGGGATTTATCTGAAATAAATGACAGCTTTTTGCCCGAGGAGCTACTTCTTAACATTCTCGGGAATCGAAAACCTGTTTTATTCGTGGAGGGTACGGCAAATAGTTACGATACAAAGCTCTATTCCGAACTATATAAAAAATACTATGTCGTTCCTTGCGGTAGCTGCACTAGCGTAATTACTCAAACTAAGGCAATGAAAGCCACTCCACAATTACATCACTTGAATTGTTACGGGCTCGTTGACCGAGATTATCGGAGTGATTATGAAATTAACAAACTTCGTGAGAGTGACATTTATACTATAAAAGTTGCCGAGGTCGAAAACCTATTTTTGGTCGAAGAACTGCTCAGAGTAGTGAATTCTATAATGGAGTTTGCAGATACATCGAGAATTGACAAGGTTAAAAAACACATATGTAATGACCGATTTATGCCCCAGTTGAACCACCAAATTAGTGCGGCTATAATTTCAGAATTGAAATATAGGCTTTCTACGGCAGATATTTCTGGTAAAAATGAAGAAGAAGTGAAAGATTCGCTTGCAGGCTTTTATAGCAGCATCCTGTTTGATGAAATAAAGGTAGCAAAAGAAGCACTTTTTAATGAAGCCTTTGTATCAGAAGACCATGCCAAGATTTTAAAAGTATTTAATTACAAAACCTTATCTAGATCAATAGGACACTTTTGGGATCTAAAGGATAGCGAGTATTGTGACTTCATAATCAGGCAGTTAAATGGCAGTAGAGCTGAAGAAATAATGGCATCAATAATTAGCTACTTGCCAGAAGAAATACCACGAGAATAATAAAGCGAATTGCTTCTAATGTTTATACAATACATAGGCAAAAGGACTTTGGATAAATGTATGTCCAAAGTCCTTTTGCAATAAAAATTTTTTGTCGCGGGCTTGACATATGGGTGTCTTAGATCATGAAACCGAACTTTCTTAACTCCATTCTTTTCTAAGAGTCTATTGAAGTTTCTTGTAATATAGTCAGGTTTTAATATTTCACCCAGTGCATTAACATTTATATAATCATTGAATTCATTATTGTACTTTTCCCTGAAGTCTTTTTTATTATTTTCAATCCATTGCTTTTGTTCCATAAGTATCTCTTTAATTTCCTTCAGAAGGGGAAATGAACGATAACTAGACGAGGTCTTTGTTTCATCTTTAAAACTTCTACACACAGTTCCATCTTTAGTTCTATAGTTTGTTACAGAGTGTCGAACTGTAATGATATCTGATTCAAAATCGATTGCACTCCATTTTAATCCAAGCATCTCACTTCTACGCATCCCATAGAAACACGCCATGTATACTGGGATTTTTAAATCTGTATTTTCACACAACTTCAATAAAACTTCTATTTCTTTCTCATTTAGAATATCACTTTTGAATAAAGCCTTCTTAGGTTTGATAACATATTCCATAGGATTCTTTGCGATTCGATGTCTTATCTTTGCATACTTAAATGCTTTGCTTAATAATGCATGATAATGTAATACACTGTTTCCTCCACATTTTCTGTCATCTTGAAGATAATCATAAAATTCATAAATATGTTTTTCTTCTATTTCATCAAGATTAAGTCCATATTTTGAGAAGAACGGATTAATTACATTTTTAATAAGTAAAAGTTGATTGCCATAAGTGTTGATAGCGACTTCCCTTTTCTGCGCTTCAATAAATTCCAATAAATAATCAGTGAAGTTCTCGCCATCATTTCTTTTGGATATTTTTTCTTCAGTGGTTCTAACGGGTGTTTTTCTATTTTGGCAGTTTGTTGTTCTTAATTGCTTAACACCTAATTTCAAATAAGTATCCACATCAAAGAATTCTTTATACTGCTCCAATACCTTATTTGCCTTTTTAGGATTTTCTTTTATACTTAAATTCGTATTGATTAAAGGACTCTTTCGTCTGCCTTTTTCATCGTATAAATTAAGTACAATATAATAAGTGCCTTTTAATTTTCTCAAATGTCCACTTAACATTGAATCACCTCATTTCAATACACAACCACTCATAAATACCGCCAACTATCTAGCGATTGTTCATTAAGGGATTGGTTATTTGATGTTAATCCTAGAAAAGTTAATACATTAATTTTAGGAATTCTCCATACATTAAAGACTTTTACAGCCCTAATTTGCTCTGTAGTCAGAAGTTTAATACAAGTGTTTCTTGATATTGAAAGAGCCTCACAAAGCTCTGGAACTGTCATACAACTGGAATACTCTCCCAATGGTTCAATCATTTCCTAATTCTCCTATTCCTGTATCTTCAACTAATAGATATTTATTTTTTATGTTGACTAATTCTCCATCAATAAATGAAATAATGATAATATCAAGACATTCTGCTTCAGTAATTAAACTAAATACATTTTTAATATTTGGATGAATCATTTCACGATAAAACGTTAAAACAAAACTCACTCTTTTTCTTTTAGCGTATCGTAAAGTTTCAATAAATCGTACATAATCCCCTTTAGTTTCATAATTCATGATGATTTTCATAACAATAAAACCTTTTTTCTTAAATTCAGCTAGGATTCCTTTTATGATGATTTTATTTGTTATAGAGTCTTCTTCTGGTAATGTTAAATATAAAATTGCATAGTACATTTTTCTATTCTCCTTATTTTATAGAAGGGTGCAGATAAACTGCACCCTTGTTTCCTTCATTTTTTATTTTCTTCATTATCAATAGTTTCTTTCGAATCACAGGAGTTTCACCTCTCCCAACCAAGGAAGCACCTTCTCTCGAAGTGTGGAGTATCATGATGACAATGCTAGATCTAGGCGATTAGAGATTTCCATTTAAAGTCCAATAGGATTCGCTCGTAGGGGTTAATCTACATCATGGCGTATTGACTTATGTCGCTCATAGCATTGATAACGTCTATCGGTAACGTATGATTCCAATGAAGGAATATTTTTCAAAGAGCAAAGTAAGGGTGAGGCATTTTCATTTGTCATTTATCAGATCCAACTACCCTTACTTGTCTGTCGAAGGATTACCTTTATCCAAAACCCTTCATCTATTACGCCACGAGATTGAACTCCGACAACTAAAAATTTAAAATTATTTCATTCTTGCATTATTTTTCTTAATTTCTCCTCTACTTTTAATTTTCTTTTGGATAAAGCTTGTTTGGTTAATCCCAGTCTTTCAGCAATCTCTACTAGCGATACTTCACAAAAGAAAAAGAGCCATATTAAGTTTCTCTCAGCTTCATCAAGTTGAGAAATTGCTTTGTATAGCTCTTTTATTTCTTCTTTTTTCATTGTGAGTTGATGTATTTGTTCTTGATCACAAGATATCTCACCAATTATTGCATTAGATTGCTTTGTATCCTGATCAATGCTAACGTTCTTTCTTCCATGTCTGACTTGATAATGTTCTTCTTTTCTAAAAAATTGAATGTAAATCTCCAAAAGTTTGTTCCTTAGTTCCTCATCTTTCACTTCTTCATTAATTAATTCTAATGCATGTATATCTTCTTTTTCTAAAAATCTAGACATTCTCTTTTCCTCCATTTCTGTCTATTTTCTTTAAAAAATGAAGGAGTGAGTTTGTTTGTTGCTAGATTATTACACTATGTTTAATTTAAAAAATACATGTTACTGGTACATCCCTTGTTCTCTCTATTTCTTTTTATCTTAATTATGTAACCTTCTTTCACCAATAAATTGAGTTGTCTTCTCACTGTTCTATCAGATAATTTCGTGTCACTTGCTATTCTATTTACCGAGGGAAAACAACTCCAAGTCGTTCGATTTGCATAGTTCAACAGCGATTTATAAACTGCTACCGCATTGGCAGGTAAAGATGAACTTACTATTTTGTTATAAAAAAACATATATCCATTTTTCATATCTATAACCCTTTCACTAAATTAATAAACAACATTCCTTCATTTTTTCTTACTCTTTTCATGAAGTAGTTGTACATCACAGGAATTTCACCTCTTCCAATCAAGGAAGCATCTTCTTTCGAAGTATGGAGTATCATGATCACAAAAATACATCATCGCAATTAAATGATTATCATTCATATTAGTCCAATCCTTATCGCTCTTCACTTTTGGTAAGTCATCGCGTATTGACTAAGTTGCTCGCATAATTGATAAAGTAACTACTTCACATATGATTTCATCTACGAAATTTTTCTCAAAGAGCAAAGTATGAAACAAAATCCAAAGATTTGATTCAGTACTTTTTGAAGTAGATAAAATATCCCTTCACCTGTTACGGCACGAGAACACTAATCCACAACCTCTTTTTAGAAATTCCTTTACATTTTTACTTTATTCCACAAAAAAAGAGAGATTATTTCATCTCTCTTACTTATCTAAATCATGGTTTTTCACTTTCGATAAACCATTTATCTTTTTCAAGGAATAGATTTCTTTTCTTTCCTCGAATCATGCATTCAAACTTCACTCCACAACCACCTACAATGGATGCAGCATTTTTTTTACTCAATATTTTATCTATTTTATAGTATTTCTCTCCTTTTGAACTTTCCCAAATAACATGGGTTGGAGTAACACTACCATTGAGATCATAAAATACAATTACGGATACATATCTTTTATAAGGCATAATTTAGAACCAACTTTCTGGGTGAATTACATTATCTCCTTTCGGATTAAAATCCGTTAGTTCACGATCAACTAACAGATTACATTTTTTGATTACATTAAAACCAAAACGATTCCGAATATCATCCAACGCAATATCAAGTCGTTTTGCTTTTTGTCTGTCTTCTTCATTTACAAATAAATTCAACTGCACCTCTGCAGTATCGCCAATTAACTGTGATACCGAGAGACCAATACTACGGTAATACATACTTAGTTGCCCAAATCGATTAACATCAACATTCTCTCTCACAAGGCACATTGCGATCTCAAGTATTTCTTCACTTATGTTAGTAGCTACCTCAATCTTTCGCTGTCTACTAAAATATTGTAGTTCGTTATTTCTCATACTGATTGATAGTACAGATCCTTTCATGCCAAGATCTTTCATTCTTGAAGCAACAGATTCTGCAAGTACTGTATATACCATTTGAATATCTTCAAGTGTTTGCATATCTCGAATTGCAGTAATACTATTCCCAACTGATTTAACATCGCGTGACCAGGTACTTTGTTTAACCTCTGAAATATCATGTCCTTTGGCAAAGTACCAAACCATTTCACCATTCTTTCCTAATATCCTCTTTAAGAAGTCAATAGAGCTATTCGCAATATCCCCTATAGTTTTTATTCCATACAAATTGAATTTTTGTTTTGTTGCTCGACCTACATAGAGTAATTCTTCACAGGGAAGAGGGTAAACAAGTTCTTCAAAGTTTTCTCGGGAAATAACCGTAAAACCCATGCGCTTATCAAAATCACTCCCAAGTTTGGCAAATATTTTGTTAAAACTAACTCCCATACTTACAGTTAGTCCAAATTCATCAAAAACTCTTTTCTGTATCAATCGAGCTGTCTCAATTGGATTACCAAACAAGTTTTCTGTTCCAGTTAGTTCAAACCATGCCTCATCCAATCCAAAAGATTCTACCTTATCTGTATATTCACGATAAATATCTTTCACCTTTTCTGTATAATACATATAATCATCATAATTAGGATGAATAATAAGTAGTTCAGGACATTTAGCATATGCCTCTCTTAAGGATTCACCTGTCTTGATATTGAATTTCTTTGCTAAGTCATTTTTAGCTAATATAATTCCATGTCGTGCTTCTTCATGCCCACCTACAGCCATCGGAACATTTCTAAGTTCAGGATATTTCATTTCTTCGATTTGAGCATAGCAATGATTTAAGTCCGCATGGACTATAATTCGATCCCATTCCATATCATTACCTCACTTTCATCGGCTCTATTATAAAACCAAAACATTACATATTTCAATATATTATGTAATGTTTTATAATGTAAATTCTTACATTGCCTTGTTTTCATTACATATTGTGATAAAATATAGAAAAGGAGTAACAATTATGGAACTTTCAGAACTAATTAGAAACTATAAAGAAACTCTTAATATTACGAATGAAGATTTAGCAAATCGTATTGGAGTTACTGAAACAACCATCTATCGTTGGCTAAGTGGTGACGTAAAACGAATTCAAGAAGAACCAGCAAAAAAACTAAGTGAACTAGTGGGATTTGATATCCTTCCTGTCATAAAGAATCAACTACCTTCACTAAAGAAACCTATTTTAGGCATTGCTAAAGCAGGATATGATTTATTCCTTGAGGATAACTATCTAGGTGAAGAAGAAGTAACACTTGATAATTTTCAAAAAGGTGATTATTTCCTTCAAGTAGATGGAAATTCAATGATAGGATCAGGAATCCTCAACGGTAGCCTAGTCTATGTTAAACAAACTTCTACTTTAAACAACGATGATATCGGTGTTATTCAAATTGGTAATGAAGTAACAGTTAAGAAAGTAATAAAAAAGAAAGATATGCTTATTTTAGAAGCAAGCAATCCTTCTGTACAATCAAGATATTTCACTCAAAGTGAAGTAGAACAATTACCTGTAAGAATTCTTGGTAAAGTGCTTTATTGCAAGACAAATTATTAAATCCCCTTTCAAAAATGAAAGAGGATTTTTAATTTTCATCTAGATATAGTTCTCTAAGTTTCGCATTACAACTCATTTTATTTAATGCACGTTTCTTTGTTTTTGAGATTGCTTGTTGAGAGACTCCAAATTTTTCTGCAATACATACAGTTGAAAATCCTTGAAAAAATATTAAATTAATTACTTGCTGTTCTTTCCTTGTTAAACTATTAATTGCAATTCGCAATTCTTTTTTGAACTCATTACTATATACTTCTCTTAAAACTGTTTTTTGTTCTTTTAAACTTTTATATTTAGACCCTACTAATTCAGTTTCCGTCCAGAAATAGATATGTTTTTTTTGATGTCTTCTTTTAAAGTCCTCTTCTTTTCTTATAGTATGGAGATAAAATTGCAGCACATT
The DNA here is from genome assembly GCA_964386325.1 of uncultured Erysipelotrichaceae bacterium. GTDB lineage: Bacteria > Bacillota_I > Bacilli_A > Erysipelotrichales > Erysipelotrichaceae > Anaerorhabdus. The sequence continues at coordinate 11,112 of CAYLQY010000013.1, forward strand.
TTTTTGCTTCTTATCATCGTTCATTTCAGTTTCAATTAATTGAATTGCCGATCTTTCATCATTAATATATTGTTTCATCTACACTCCTCATTATATAAGCATAATATTTAATTCTTTCTAGTAATGAAGCATTATAAAAAGCCCATTGAAAAAATATGAGCTTTTTATTACTAAAGCAATGGCATTAATACTTAAAGAATATTATAATTTTTCTCATTTTTTTGGTTTTGTGTTTTCGGTTCATCAGGCTGATACATTCCAAACATTGAGACAATATCAGGCATATTTATAGCTAGATTTAAAGCACATGTTGATAACAATTTAAGAATTAATTTCATTTTTTCTCTCTCCCACATTAATAATATACTGTATGATACATAGAATTGACTCACATATACTTACAATTTTAATGCATTCAATATATTCATTTCTAAAGAGCAAAGAAAGAATAATACTTGATGAACATATAAGAATGATCGTTTTCTTATATTCACGTTTAATGGCAATTGAAAGTCTATGTATTTTGGTATCTACAGGGGCTAGATAAACAAGTAAAATATTGCTTAATACAAAGAGTACTGTTGAATAATTTCCCATATCAAAGCAATATACTAAAAATAAAAATGCTAAATATAGCGTTATAGTCAAGCAATAGCAATATAAATGTTTTGATGCGTGATAACCACCCATGTAAATACGGTATATTGAGAATAGAAATAAATACATTATTGATAGGAGTAGTTCATCCAAGAATATCCCAATTACAATAATTGTACTGAAGTTTAATAATTCATATGATATTAATTGGAATCCATATAGATATTTATCATAATCTGAATTGATAATTTTCTTTTTAAAAAGATACTTAACCAACTTCGTACATAATTTATCAATCATTCTTAATCACCAACATCATTATTAAATAAAAAATCAACATTTACAATATTGTTGGTAAAACTAAACACATTTTGGTAAAATTAGTCATTTTTCAATAGAATAGAGCATATAAAATATCCACTATCTTCTTCAAATATAATTTCACCATTATATTGTTTTACTGTATTTTTAATACTCAACACACCATACCCATGATTTTTTTCATTGGTTTTTGTTGTTTTTAGTTTTTTATTCGATAATAACACTGATTCATTTATACTGTTTTTTACTACAACTGAAATATATTTATCTACTTGTTCGATACTTACTATAATGTTTTTCTGGTTCCCAATATTTTCGATTGCATTATTAATAATATTAGCTAGCATTACAATGAATATATTTGAATCAATTTTATTAAAAGTGATTTCACATATTAATAACTGAAATTTGATATTTTTATTTTGTGATATTTGCTTCATTATACTTAAAAACCAATCGATTTCAACATTTCCTGTGTAAATCATATATTTAATATTCTTAACTTCAGTCAATAAGCTATTAATATATTTTAATGCTTTTTCATTTTGTTTATTAACTAAATAATTTCTGATAATTGTCAAATAATTATTTACATCGTGTTTAATTATTTTAGCATCCATACTACTTTCTTTTGTTACATCATAAATATTTTTATATTTACTCAACATCTCCAATATTTGTAAATTATTTATTTCAATTTTGTTATCTCTTTGAACTTTATCAAATAATGATAATGTACCTGTAACTAAAATTGCAAGTTGAAAAATCGCAATAATTATTTGAGTTTGATCGAATGTATTCTTAAATAGTATTGATTCAAAATTTGTTAGACATGCACGAGCCATGAAAATAATTACTAAAAAATTAAGAAAGTATTTTGATGTAGCATATTTTGTATCTGAAACCCATTTAAATCCATTAATTGTAAATAAAAAGTATAATATTTTTGATAATACAATAGACAAAATAAATGCAAATCTACCTTGGTGAATAATATCAAATATTTTAATATCAAATATTAGCGAAATTATAAACAATGATGTTATATTAGACATTGAAACCATTGTTAGTGCTTCTAATGAATAAAGTATTATATCTCTGTAATAATTTCTGCAAAATTGTTTAGAGATTAAAGTCAACACTACAATATACACGATGAAATAGTAATCCTCATAAATGAAATAATGATTAAGCGCTGTTATTGTTAGAAACAAAGTTAAAGACATTGTAAAAATATAGACACCTTTTTTCTTGTTGAATGATAAATAATTTGATACGAATAATGTAACAAGTAGAGCTTCTATTATATTTATTATTATTCCAAAGTATATCACGATTATACTCCTTTATTATATCTTGCATAATGCTTTATGAGGACTTTATATTTATTCTTTGAAACAGTGAAAACTTCATTGTTTAATAATTTTAGAATAGGATATCTTATATCTTTAATATAATTGATGTTAATGATTGTTGATCTATTCGGTAGAACAAAAGATGGCACCTGTTTATTCAACAAATTGTATATGTCATTTATTTTATTTCTAGTCTTATAAATGTTTTCGCTCGTTACTATGTAAGAATAGTTATTATGTTTATAAATATATAATATGCTCCTTACTTCTATATTTTGATCACCAAATTTATCCCTAAAATAAAACCTAACTGGTGTTAAATCCTGTATCCATCTTTTGCTTTTCATATATATCATATCTAAGTCATCCTTTCGGATGAAATCATACGCATTATAATTAAAAGATTCAAAAACTAATTCATGTTTTGAACTTACATATACTACTCTAGTATCTACCTTCATCTTTATAAATTTAGACAATAAAAATCCATCAATATCAGGCATATCAATATCAATAAAAGCTATTTGAAATGTTTGATTTTCTTCAATTACCTTTGACGAATCAATATACATGCTATATTTTAGGCGAAAAACTTTACCCAAAGTTTCATCGATATATTTTTTAAGAAGGGGAATGAAATATTCATCATCATCACATACCAAAACACTCAAATTATTCATTTCATTCTTCTAAGTTTGACAGCAAGCGCACTTAAAATATTGATAGATTCTTGATCCAAATCTTCAATGCTGACTGATAATTCATCCATTTTATTGATATTAAGTAAGTAATCTGCGCTAACTTTATATTTATTACAAATTAATACTAAAGTTGCTGTGTCAGGAAATTTTCCATCAATTGTCTCCCATTTACTAACAACACTTCTAGATACCCCAACACTCTCCCCAAATATTTTTTGGGATAAATTGTACCTTTTCCTCAAACTTCTGAATTTTGATGATGCCATAATACCCCACATCCTTTATAAAATTATTTTACTATATATGTTGCATTAAATATGCCCATATATTCTGAAAATGAGCCAAAAAGGAACATATCATTAAATCATTCTGCTGATTAATTTGTTTATTATACTTTTTTTATTTCTAATTGAAATTGGAAGTGATTCTCCATCTATCGTCTTGACTTCATTTTGTTCAATTTTTTTACAATGATTACTATTTACTACTATTGAACGGTTGATTTTTACAAATTCGTTATAATGTCTTTTTTCAATTTGTTCAAGTAATTTTATTAATGTATATCGAATTTTTATTTTTTCCCCATTAGTCTTTTGAAAGATTATATAATTTTTTTGATTTTCAAAATAAATTATTTCGGAGCACTTAATTGAGATTTTTTGATTTAAATACATTACTGAAAAATAATGCATATTGATATACGATTCCTTAATTTTTTTTGCAATGATATGAAGTTCATCATTGATTGTACTTTTACGAATACAATCGAATGGCGAAATGTGCATAGTTTGAAAAAGTAATGTGTCATGAGAGGACATATAAACTATTTTTTCACTATGCATCCTTTTTACTATTTCTTCTTGTTCATATGAGATTATATCATCCATCATAATATCCAAAAAAACAAAATCGAATTTTGATATAGTATCACTATATGTTTTAATACTGTCTATTTTTACTATATGATGATTAATCATAAGTTTTCGAAGATTATCACTTAAGATTTTCTCAAAATAGCATGAAAACTCTAACTGATCGTCTACTATTGCAATTTTTAACATACATTTCTCCCTCTGCAAAATTTTACTTTATTTAATCGTCTCATGAAAGTTTTAATGATAAAAATCTTAAATGCAAAATGAACATAAGAAAAAAGTGTAAATTCCTACACTTTTCCCTTCTCTAACTTGTCAATTCTTTTTGTTGCTTCAATTAACCGCTCATCGATTCTTGCTATCTTTATATTCGACTCCACTATAGATTCTGATATTTTATCTAAGTTTTCTGTATTTTCGTCTATTGATGATTTGATATATTCTAAGTCAATGCAAATGGCACTAAATTTTTCATCTTTCTTCTTTTCTTCATATTTAGATTTATCTTTGATTCCTTTTATGGTAGTCATGATCCCAAATAGAGTGCCGATTATCCCAATTATTATACTTACTACATTTAGCATTAGCTTTTTTCGCTCTTGGCGAAATAAAAAGTAATAATTGTAGCAACAAGTGGTACAAATTGATCACTTGCAATTTTGTTATTAAACCATCCAAATATTAATGCAAAAATCATCGAAATAGTAATGATAGATTTTATCTTTAATAATTTCAATAATTCTATTTTAATCATATCAATCATATTCTCTTTCATACACTATTCCTCGATGAGATTTTTAATACTGACAGGATACATATACATTGGATCATATTGAAAGTATCCTTTTTTTCCATAGAAATCTCCTTTACACCAACGAAATCCATCAATGGCTATATCTGATAGAAATTCTTCAATAATTACAGAGCTTTTTTCGGGCATAATTATAATTACATCTCCTTGTATACTTTCTCGTAGACGCGCAGGTGTTGACTCAAGAACCATAGAATAAGATTCACTTGTTCTTCCAATAGGATGCATTACAATTGGATCAAATTGAAAATAGCCTACTATTCCACTATATGAGCCAATACCCCACCTATACCCATCTTTCTCTTTCTTATTAAATAACTCAAGCACCTCAAATTGACTTCCGTTTGGAATAATTGTTTTAATGTCCCCAGATACTACATTCTCTCTCAATCTTGCTCCAGATTTTGTTAGTACCATCATAATGTCAGTTTTTGATTCAATTGGTGGATACTCAATATCAGAAGTAGGATACATTTTTAATGGATTATATCGGACATATCCATTTTGTCCTTGATAGGCAACTTTGTACCAATATGCATTGTCAATTTCCTTATTCTTAGTGAATTCTAAAATGGTCGCACTTGTTCCGACTTCTAATATATTAAGTTTTTCACCAAGAGGATTTGAATGTAAATGCATTTCATCTCCTCCACTAATAAATACCATTTTATATTTATTATTAATATCCTTACCAATAAGATACATTACATTTGGATCATATTGAAAGTATCCTTCAAATTCCTTATACTTAGCCCAACCCCATCTGAATCCATCAGAAGCAACCCAACTATAAATATCAATTACTTCAAAGACGCTTCCGTTTTGGATTGTAGTTAAAATAACACCATTAACAACATCTTTCCTAATTCTCATTGCTGAACCATTTAAAATAGCTTGAACATTATTAAATGGCTCTGGTTGTTCTGGAATGTTTCCTAATTCAAGTTGAATCATGCCCAAAAATCTTTGCCATCCTAAATCAAGTGTTCTGTGTGGACAGTATTTGTCATTGTAATCTTGATGCTTTGTTACTTTTGAAATATCCCAGTTTCGTTCTTTTAGCAATTGTGCTATCACTTTCACGGCATTTTTCTCTGCTAATAAAAATTTTTCTATATCAGAGTCATTCTTACTATAGCAAATTTCAATAGAAATCCCATTTCTATTACCATATCCTTCAGCTCCGTCACCTGCATTCCAAGTATTACGATCAAATGGTACACCTTGAATAGCTTCCTTATCATCAACAGCAACATGAAAAGAAACTTGATTACTATTTGAAATCATATAGTTGATTTCATTGTTAGCTGAAGCGTTATTACCTGTGTTATGCACAATTATCATTTTTGCATCCATACTATATGGACACTTAATTTTATAATTGCTTTGTGATACTAGATTTTTTTTAATTTCCATAATCTTCTCCTTCTCTTAATTGAGTTTTATGTTTTATTTTAAATTCTCAACTTTGTTAATTAACTTGAAAATATAATAAATTAAAATTATTTTTCTTAGGATTATATTCAAATTATTTTTAATGATAATAATACAAGATATCCCATCATAAACTTGAATGGATATCTTTCTGAGTGGTAACTTTTGTGCATGCCCTATAATAACTTTCAATACTTTTTCATTCTCAATTATCATATATTTCACCTCAATAGAATTTGTACTATGTTCTATCCATTAAAACAATAGCATTGGGTTAAATGCTTATTTTTTGGGATGAAAGCGAATCAATAATAAATTAATATACACTTGATTTTATCTTTTCCTTATTTTACAATTACGAAAAGGAGCGTGATATTATGTCATTTGCAAAAAACCTTGCCCGGTGTAGAGTAATCGCTGGATTCAATCAAAGTGAACTAGCATTAGAATTAGGTATCGATAAACGTACTGTTTCTTCTTGGGAAAATGAAAGAACAACTCCAAGCATTGAAGTAATAAAGAAAATTGCTGACATTTTAGGTTGTTCTATAGATAGCCTAATTAATTCTGATAGTGTATTGAATGAAGACGAAATTAGTATCCCTATTAAATCTTCAACTGATGCCAGAAGATTTTTAATGGCAATTCCATTGCTTTCAACCTTTTCAAAGGTTAATTATTCTAAACTTAGTGATGAAGAAGTCATTGATTTTGCTAATGATATAGTAGACTTACTAAAAATAGTAAGTAAAAATCGATAGTACTCTAAAAATTAATAAAGAAGTAGAGAAGTTATTCCCTACTTCTTTTCATTACTTAGTTAGCGTATACACTGCTGTATCTATTTGACAATATCCATAGACTCCATTAAATAGACAGTATGCCCATTGATATCCATCTGATTGAATACCATCAACTAAGTAGACTACACTTACACGAGCTCCTTGAGGAACCATTGCAAGTTCTCTACCATTGACCACACTTTCTCTAATTCTCATTTTCATCCCAACTGTCGTAATGTATAACGGATGTGCATTCCCATCTGTTTTTGAAATGGTATAACAATTAAATGTATCAATTTGACTATAACCTTTAACTCCGTTAAATTCGCTTTGACACCATTGATAGCCATCTGACTGAATACCAGGAATGAAATTGGTGATTTTCAGTTTATTTCCAATAGCTACTGTAGATCTTACAACACCATTAACTAATGATTCTCGTATACGAACTGCTTGTTTAGTTGTATTGAGTGAGTAACCAGTGGTTGTGCTAGAAATTTCATCACCAAAAACAATAGCATCTGAAATTTTTCTTGTTGAATTAATAATTGTCTCACCATCTACCCATAGTGATGTACTTCCTCCACCATCCATAGCTACTGCATACTTACAACCAATAGCAATCATACAATCTGCTAATTCACTACCTGTGACATTTTCATCAGTACAAACAATGTATACTGTATAGGTACCATCGTTTGCTCGGGCACCAATGGCTGTTCGTTTAGCCGCTTCATTATATAGTTCTGGATGTACGTAAACTGGGACTTTGTTTCCTTCATAAACCAACGAAAATGATCCTTGTCTAGTAAATCCTGACTCATTCCACTCATCATCATTAATAAAAATGTTTCGTCCTTTATCGTAGTTAGCGATGCTTAGTTGATATGAAGGACCCACTATTCGATCAGAAGTAAATCCATACTTCATATCTTTCAAGTTTTTGAATCCTGAAGCATATTCAGGTGTTGTAGAAAATTGTTGAAATAATCCCCCATTAATGCAAATTCGTGGAACGAATGAAGAGCTAGCTTTTTTTTCTCGTAATTCATTAGCGGTTAAATATACATTGGCATCAAAACTTATTTTAGGTGTAAATTCGTTATTTTGGAAAGAAACAACTTTGTATTTCTTTCCACCATGATAAAACTCTCGATTTAAATTCATAATTTTCTCCTTATGTTGTTGTAAGCTTACAACATAAGAATAGACTACATTTTGTAGTCTGTCAATACATTTGTCTATTATTTGTGGACTTATAGCTATTATATTCAAATCCTTTATATTCAATATCTTTTAAATTATATTTCCCATGAAAGGGATTATCTGATTCTTGAGAATTTTCAAATGTTCTTAATCTTAATTCATAAATTGACTTAATCTCTTTCAAATCATCTACAGAATATATAACATATTCAATAATTCTTTTATCACTATTTTTAAACTTATCAAATTCAATAAATTCTAGAAATTTTTCATAATCATTCTTGAATTTTTCACTTTGCATATCGCAGTCTTCAAGTGCGATATAAACATCAAGTTTAACGTCAAATTTTGTTTCAGGGAACCATGTATCAAAATTAGATGTATATACTGGATATACATAAATAATGCTATTATAATCATCAAAATATTTCAAAAAATCATTAGATAACTTTTCACTTAAAACAAATGATTCATGCAGTGCAATAGGATAATATGCAACAGTACTTTCGAAATTAGGGGATTTTGAATAATTTAGATTGTTTTCAATTTGCAGTTGATTACATTGCTCACTAAGTATAAATTTTTGCTCTGGAAAATCTGTGAAATAACCTACATACTCGACAACTGGATGAGCAGTTTGCTTATCATGAACATACATTTCATCCACGACTATATCGGTTTTGTATATAGTTCGTAGATAATTTTGAAAATTATCTTTGTTTTGGTAAATATTTTTGTATTTTTGAGGGATTTTACTGTATTCTATTTGATTTTCAATATTATATACAAAATTTATGATAACACTTTGCAAATAATTATTGCTCCACAAAACTGAGATTATTGCAAAACTGATTATAAGAATTACTATAATATATGATTTATTCTTCTTCATTTTATATCTCTCCTAATGCTATTGTATCATTATATAAGACAATATCCAGTTAAAACAATACTGATTTTAAGATAATCACAATTTAAACTATATGATTCACAATTAACTATCAATCTGAAGTTAACATAATTCTATTTTAAATTAAATAATTATACATTCATATCAATACTAATTTTATAAATATGTATATTTATTCTTTATATTCAATTGCTATAAATAGAAAATTTAAGTAAATTATTGTATCAATATATTATAAATTGGATTAATGATTTCATAGCTTTGCATAATATATAAATAACTTAGCTTTTCTGTAAAATGTTAAATTCAGTAAGATTAATACCTAACAGCTATGCAAAATAATATTCTAACTTAAAACAATTCCTTTAGGAAAATTTATTTCTATTATTATGGTTTACTGAAAACAACTCCTTGTGTTTCTGTTTGCATATTGAAGTAAAGTTTTGTGTATTGCTATTGCACTCGGAGGCAAGGATGAATTTGTAATTTTCTTGTAAAAGTAATCGTAGCTATTTTTCAATTCGCAGTGCTCCTTTCTTACTATTAACTATTAGTTTAATTTGTCTTTTCCTTTTATCAGGGGATGATATTTGCGATTGTAATATTCTTTGTATAATTAAGTGCAAATTTCCTGATTTTATATTTTGCTGGGTTCTTTCAGTGATTCTGTATTCTTTGCTTAGCGTAATTCCCCAATATTTAAATAATTTGAATAAAGTATGCATGGGATTACTTCCTGTTTTCATCAAGATAAAGTTTCCTTTCTTCAATGATTTCAATTCATCAGTTGTTAGTAACGGTCTTTGAATCATCTGTAATGATTGAGAAGGATCGTTTTTTCCTTTACTCACTGATCCACTTAGTACTGTTTTATATCCTAGATTTTCACTCAATACTTTTGCAGTTTCACTATTAGGTGCAAAACCACCAAAAAGTGTATCTTGGCAGTTATCCATGATAATTGATGCTCCTTCTTTTCCATAGTTCTTTTCAAGTTGTGCTAATGATTGAATAAGGGCAACTATAGATATTTTTCTACTACGAGATGCTGAAAACATCATTTCAATGGATTGTATTTTAGGAATAGTTCCTAATTCATCCAAATACATCACAATTCGATTTGATAACTTACCCCCATGTTCATCCGCAAAAGCGAGTATCTCCCGATAATATTGTTGTATCAAGAGCGATATCATGAAATATTTTGTGTTGTCTTCCTCAGGCATCACAAGGAAGATAGCTGATTTTTCTGTACAAAACTTCTCAATATCAACAGTTGTTTCAAAACATAGAATCTGTTCAATCTCTGAATCGATAAACGCATTGAGTCTTGATAGGATAGTTGATAAGACAGACATCATAGCTTGCTCACTGGTATTGAGTGCAGATCCCGCAAACCATTTTGCTTTATGATCATCAGGTAAATAGCCCATTAACTCTTGAAACTTTGAAACTCCCTTTACCTTAGAAGGTTGTAATAAATCTTGAACAATCTTAAATACACTGATTATGTGTCTTTCTTCTTTCTCACAAAACTCCGCGATAATCAAAATGACGGACGTTAAAAGTCCTTCGGCGGAATCATAGAAGAATGCATTTTGACCATAGTTATTAGATGATTCCGTATCAGAAAAGATAATTGTTTTGGATATAATCTTGGCATACTTTTCTGCCTTTGCTTTAAACGATAAATTTGTAGGTTCTTCTTTATACTTGTCCATATACTTATTCACCATATGAAGAAGATTGTTACCATCTGACATCATTGGGTTTCTCAAGTCAATGACACTGATGTTATATCCATAGTATTCCTTTGCAATCCCAGCGTAGTTCCTATAGAGATCGCCCTTAGTATCAGTGGTGATAAACGACATTCCACATGCACATGCATATTCTAAGTTCGGATAAAGATAGTAGGCAGTCTTCCCAACACCTGCAGCACCTATCATTAATAGGTGAACATCATCGGTATCAACTAAGGCTATTTTATTATTCTTCATTGTTCCAACAATCAAACCTTGAGTAGTAGGGAGATTCTTTCCTTTTCTCCAATTAACTGGATCATAACCTACAGATTCAAAAGTATTTAGTATTTCTTTTCTAGTCGCAAATCGTGCAGTACCATGTTGACCATCACCTACTGTCTTAGATTTAATACGATTCAAACTATAGTTATTGTCTATGAACACAATGAAACCAATTACTCCAAATATGCCAATAAATAGAAGAATTAATGTAATTTGACTGCTCATCTTTATCTCAATAAAATCCAAAGGACATTTCTTTAGCTTGTCTTTTATTTTCTTGGAAAGGGAGTGATGCATGTTCGATTGAACCAAAAGTTTGATTATTCAACAGTAGTTCTTTTTCACAGTCTACACAAAGATTTAAACTTTCTCTAGCAACATCAAGATATGCTTCTGCTAGTTTAGTTGAGAACTCAGCTTCTGTCATGAGAATGCGAACTTGTTGAAGTTCTTTTTTCAATCGCTCCATCTTCTTTGAAATTGTTCCTTTATTCTTGTACTGCTTATATAAAGATTTTGAATCGATTTCCTCTCGTGTAGTTCGGACTTGATTATAAAGATTTAAAGACATTCTCGTAATAATCATTGCCTCATCTTGAATCTTTTGTGGTGATATTTTTTCATCAAACTTCATATATAAATCTGCATAGACTTGATATAAGTCTTTAAATCCGTAGTGTCTAGATGAATCATCTATTGTATTCTGTATTTTTTGAATACAGTTTTCTACTGCAATTAGATCCATAGAAATTTGTGCAGGTCTCGGTTCAAGTCCAGCAAGCTCTTTTAAATCTTCATTAAAGTCTTTGTTTTTTGCATGAAGATAATCAACTAGAATGAATGAGTTTTGACTCAGTGTATCCTTGATTTTTTCATAGCACTCATACCCAGCAGAATCACTATCTGTGCAAATATGACATATATTGATTTGCATGTTATCTTCTAACATCTTGGGTATCGCAAGCGTACTTACTCCACATAGTGTGAGATAGCTATGCTCTTTCCAATGTTCAGGATGCAACGTAATGTAGGATAATAAGTCAATCGGTGCTTCGAATACATACAATTGATTTGAGCATCCCTTGTAATGGAAACTGTAATTTGGATTGGAACCTTCTACATTCCCTCGATAACTCTGTCCTTGTGTTGTGCTTGTACTTTTCTTATGTGCATGAGCTGGTATTCCTTGTTTATCATAACCAACAAAGACTACATTGTGATATTCTTTATCTTCATAAATCATTCCTAATTTTACAAATTCATCCACTACATTTTTATCAATGAGTCTTGTTTTGCATAAATAACCAATACAACGACTCATTGTTTCATTTTTAATAGGTAATGCAAATTCTTTCTTTTCTTCTGTTTGTTGTTTTCTTTCTTCAATTGTCAGTCCCTGATTGTTTGCATACTCTAGCAAAGTATCCATCGCATCTTTAAAGCGAACATCCATGAATTCCATTAAGAATTTTAGAGGATAACCACCTTCACCTGTTTTAAACAAAAACCATCGATTATCTCTCATCGTTAAACTTGAGTGCTTATCCCAACGATAATCTTTACCTTTCTTTGTAATGTTTTCACCACTATCTCTTAGAAAATCTGCGATATTCACTTGATTCACTAATTCATAATCATCTCTTGTATATTTCTTATAGTCTGACATATTTTCTCCTTTATTCCATTTTCTGTCCGAGTGATTGTTTCTTCATTTTCATTTTTTGAAGCATTTTTTTATCCATTGATCCAAGCGCATTAAACCTATTTAGATGAAACTGTTGTTCAAATATTTTAGTCGTTTGATGGAAGAAACGAGTTGCAAGATAAATCAAGTTTGCTCTTGGTAAATCATTCGAGTGATCCAAGAAGGTTTGTGCAAATTCATTTCCGTTTCTTGCGGATTCCTTTAAATAAAAAATACCGAGTTCCTTATCTTGTTGTACTTCTTTACCTAATAAAAAAAGTTTGCCTAGTTGAAACTGTGCAAACGCATTATTTTTCTGATGTGCTGATTCAAGATAGTGAATCGCTAGTTTGATATTTTTTGGAACATCCATGCCACTTAAATAAATCAAACCCAATTGCACTGAGGCGAACTCATTACCTAAACAGTTCGACTTTTCGTAGTGGGTGATTACCTGCTCAATATCTTTTCTTTCTCCTTCTGAATAGATCTTGCCTAGTTGATAACTTGCCCATGCATGTCCTAGATTAGAGGATTGCTTCAATAATTCTATAGCTTGTTCTTCATTGACTTCTAATCGCTCACCACTGAGAACTTCCTTCGCAAGAAAGTAAAGTGAACTTGCATTTTTACTAGCAGACAACCATTCTACTGCTTCATCGAAGTGATCAATATCATCCAGTTCAATATAGATCTTAGCGAGTTTTTGTTTTGCATTTTCATTATTAAATTCAATGGCTTCTTTCAAATAGCTGATAGCTAGTTCGATATCTTTCTGACATCCTTTGCCATCGTATGTCATAGATCCTAAGCGATAGAGAATATGTTCATTTCGATTCTTATGAAGAAGTTGTGTGAATAGGGAGTATGAATTCTCATAATGAATTTGAGCATACTCCTTGTTTTCATTTATACCTTTGCCGAATTCATAACACTGTGCTAGTTGATAACTTGCATAAGCATTTTTACTGTTTGAGGATTTTCTAAAGTAATCAAATGCTAAAGGGTCAGACTGTTCCATACCAAGTCCTTGTTGTGCCATAAGCCCAAGTGAATAAAGTGCATGGCTACTACCTGACAAAGAGAAATGTGTTATCGCATTTTCATAGTTCTTCTCCATACCGATCCCATAAAATGCCATTTTGCCCAGTTTGTAATGACAATAACTTTGTTCAAAGTCAGAGCACTGATTCTTTAGAATACTTGTATATCCATCAATGATAGTTGGGTATAAAACTTCTTCTTTTTCAGGTTCTCCCAGTTTCTTATAAATCTTTGCAATCATTTCCACTGCAAGCACATTTCCTTTATCAGCTTTGAAGGTAACCAGTGCCTTCTTAATATCTTTTGAACCATAGAAAGAATTACAACCTTTTTTGTAGTTATCTGTCCATTTTAGATAAGTACATTCAATCTCTTCAATTGGATCCGGAATCTCCACATACTCCATTAATTCCACCGTATCATTGGTAAGTACAGGTGTATATTGTAGTTCATCAAATGCTTTCACTTCTTGTAGGATCATATTGCGAATCGATCGAAACTCTTCCAATTGACTCAATGACATGATTTCAAATTGTTTGGATGAATAGGTGGTTTGGATATCTTTTTTATAAAGTTTCCATTGTTCAAAGAGTTCTTGTATTCGTGAATTACTCTGCAATCGATCGACAATTTGATTGATAAGTTGTTTGTTTTCTTTAGACAAATATGCATAGTTAAACTTTCCTTTATGATGATTCAAGCCAGATTTAAGTTTGCTAATCAAGAGTAAAAGTTCTTCATCTATTTCCATTGGATCATTTCGGAGTTGACCCATAATTTCCATAACAACTTCCTTGCTATACCGTTTAATCTCATCACGTACTTCAGTTTGTCCTTGATAGAGTTGAATTAAATCCTGTTTAAAAATTGTATTTCCTAATGAGGATCGTATCTGTTCGATTCCTGTATTGGTTAAATAACCTTCCTGCGGATTGGTAGAATAAAGAATCATATGGATATGTGGATGATGACTTTCATTGTGAAAGGCTCCAAACCATTTTAGATTGTTTGGATTAATTCGAAGTGAAGTCGCCATTTCTACCGCTTTACTTCGACAACATTGTTTCCAATTCTCTGCACAATCATATCCCAGCCGAGTCGCATCTTCTCGTTTAATGCTGACAATCAGTGTCCAAACAATTCCTGCATGTTGTTTAACTTCATCAGCTACTTGGTTTAAATCAATGGAACTATCTGACATAGAAAAAAGACCATGCTCGCCTAATTTCTCAACGCGTGGTCTTTTCGCAATGTATTCAACATAGTTTTCTCTTTGTAAAACGGCTTCTAGATTGTAGTCAAATATAGTTTTAATTAACTCGCTGGCATTCCCTCTGCAAGGATTTTCTATGTAATCACTGTACTCAATTAATTCCTTGCTAGAAGGGAATTCATGGATTAAATCTTGGATTAATTCATTCTGTTTCTTTGTAGAATCTAAGTGAGCATAGCTCGCTGTATGAAGTTCTACTCCGTCTCTTGTTGCAATGTATTTTGTATACGTGGATCGATGCTTTCCACTTTTCATGTATCCTGCTTTAACAATTAATCTTGGCAAGTTCTTCTCCTTTACTAGAATTACTATTTCTTTCTGTAAAAACTTGTTAAAGTATTAGTTATTGTACTGACACTGTGACAGGAGGGTACTGACACGTTATTCCGAGTTTGTTCCCTTGTCGCAACTTAAAATTTTAAATAAATAGATGAACAGACTTCTGTCGATATTTCCGACAGAAGTCTGTCATCGCCGAAGTATAGCATTTGTGCGGTTTTAGCACATATGAGGTTATTTTATTGAGAATTAACTTCATTTATCGCTCAACATTTCTTTGAAATTTTCTAATTTCTTCAAAATTTATTCTACCAATAGTGCCCTTAACTTCATTCACGCATTGCTGTCGAAGCTTCTTCAATGTCTCATCATCAATGTCAAAATTGTAGGCGATGACATTCAATGCCATGGCAAGTTCCACAGTATTTTTGAACAAAAGTCGAGAGATTCTATCCTCTGTTATTTTCAATGCACCATCGATTACATTGCTAATCGCACTTGGAAAATACTTGTTTTTACTTCCAAGTAGATATCCCATATAGAACTCAATAGCTTCATCAATGAAAGCATTTCTACTACCAAGATTTTCTTGTTTAACAACTTGATCAATCTCTTTCAACTTTGTTTTATCTAATCTTAAAGCTACTTTGATTCGGTTATCTTCTTGCATCCTATTCCTCCGTTTCCATCTCTGACCCCAAAATAAAATACGACAAACTCACTGTTTATCGTATCAATTCACTATATTTATGATTTTATGACCCCAACTATGACCCACACCCAGTATTGTGATCCCAAATAGTTTCAGGTATGAATATTTGAAAAAGCCTTTAACAGTCGGCGTTGCCGGCTGAAGTGAAAGGTGGTGGGGATGGGGTTGACCCCACCACTTTAACCTGCAAATTTTCTCATACTAGTTTTCCTCAAAAATACCAGGAGTTTGGGCTATGGTTTATTGCCCACAAACTCCTCACATTTGCTTAAAATAAGTTAATTCGAGTATTTATGCCACAGTTATCTGAACGAGGCACACAAGGGCACAAATCGGCTCACATTTTAAAATCTAACACTTTATTTATGGTGGAATGCTAAGTTTTCGTTTTAGTTTCTAATAATTGACATTTCTCAATGTAATCTCGCACTTTGGGATCAATTTTCTTTTTATATAGTCGATCGATTAATAAACCAATTCCTTCTTCTAATTCTTTCTCCCAATTGGGATCCACAGTAGCAAGTGCTTTCGCTTTTAGTCCATCGACTTCAATTTTAATTTTTGTTGTTTCCATAAGATCTCCATTCTATTTATCGTGTTTCTTAATTTTCAAACGTTGCCACAACGTTTTTTTAGAACCTTTCTTTTTCAGTTTGTGGATAGTTTTTTCTAGAACACATTCAACTTCTTTATACCAGTCAGAATTTACTGTTTCAATTTCATTAACAGTATCTTCTTCAAGATAAAAGATATATTTCTTTTTCATTCGATTCCTTTCATCATATCCATCGACATGGATAGTTCATTTTCTATTTCAGAGTAATCTGAGTTAGTCTCCAGTTTGTTTCAAAAGAAAAGAAGGAGACATACAGTTCAAGGTTGCCTTGGTGAATAGGAACTTGTTCAAATCCTTCACCCCAACCATCTGATAGTTGACCTTCTATTTCTTGTTCTAACAATTCAACATCTTCATCGGATAGCTCATCAGATATTTTAACTGTAATAACTCCCAAAACTTCACCATCAATTTCTTCTATAGACGGCTGTATAGAATCAATTTTGTTAGCAATTGCTGGATCAATATATTTAGCAAGTCCAACTTCACTATCATCTTCCAGTGTTTGATGAATAGCATTGTTTACTATACCTATATTGAGTATATCGGATTCCATCTCTTCTTCGATAAAATCACTGTTCAATGCATTGACCATTAGAGGCACTGTATATTTTAGAATTCCCTGTTCTAACTTTTCAAAGGAATCTTTTCCGTCTTTTAATGCCATTTCAGTTCCATCAGCCCAAGTAACATAAATAAAACCATATCGATCTACTTCATTAACAATTCCTCTAATGCCATATGGAACACTTTCACAAGTTTCATCAGAATTGTATTAAACTTCCTTTTTTATATTTATTTCTAAGGCGTTCTAAATTTTCTTTATCCATCTTTTCCTCCATTAAAAAAGCAATCACTTACGATTGCTTAAATTAATATATTTCCATTAACTTCTTTTTCACTCTTTTTATTTTTCTCAATGCAATTATTATATTTATTAATCCAACATTTAACAGTATTAAGATTTTTCTTTTGAACAATATAATGTTCATTTGTATCTTTGAATTTAGGCATACACATTTTATAAGCAAGCAAAGCTCCGATTCCACAGAAGAAAGCTAATGCTAATGAATAGATCAAATTATCGGTTATCATATCTACTAATTTAGTTGCTATTACGCTGTAAAGTACAATAAAAAGACCAAATCGTTGTATCAAATAAATATCAACATGATGTTCTAAGTCTACACAAATATTACTAATTTCTTTTTCGATTTCATACAATTCAGATAGAGATAATTCTTTATAATCAAATCCTTCTATTGCATTATTATTTTTAATCATTACTGAAATTTCATCAATTTTTTTAATTTGTTCTGACATGACATCCTCCTTATAAAACGTTATCGGTCTTTTTAACTTTAAATGCAATTTACAAAATTCTAGTTCTCTAATGAATTGTTTTATATACTTTTTTTCTCTGTTGGTATCAAAGTTAATAATGTAAATAACTAATGTAATGATTGATGTGATAATTAAAAAAAAGAATATCAAATATAGTACAGTATAAACCATATCCAATATTGGTATGGCGCTGAATTTATCTTGAAAGAGTAAAGCGATAATTGATACCAAACCACCAAAGGCACTTACACTAATTTGTATTTGTAATCTATATTTTTCGAAAAATGCTTTTTCTTTAATAATTCGCTCTAAATCACCAACCACAAATTCAATTCCTTCAATATTAAATAAATCAGAAATCAAGAGTAATTCTCTTATTTCTAATAGTTTACTATTGTAACATTTTTTCTCTCTTTCATTGACTGGAATTCTTTTTATTGCTTTTTCACTTATGTAAACAGTGGTCATTAAAATAATGAAAGCAATAGCTAAACATATAGTTGTAATAACGAAAAAGTACTTTTCCTCAATAAATTGAAAAAAGAATAAAAGAATAAAAGGTGAAAGTAAAAAAAGTAAACAAATGATTAATATTACAATAATATGCTTTGGAATTCTTTTAAAATTTGTTTTGCGAAGTTCCATATATTTATCAACTATATAATTTGTCATATCCCCTCATTCTAGAACACTTCTCGGATTACTTAGATTCCCATTCAGGTATAACTGCAAATGCAAGTGATTACCTGTTGCGTAACCACTCTTACCAACTTCTGCAATTACTCGTCCTTTGACAACTCTGTCCCCTACAGATACTAAAATCCTCGAATTATGTCCATATACTGATATATTACCACCTCCATGGTCTATTACGCAATATATACCCAGCCCTACAGAGGTATGTTTAACTGCTACTACTTCTCCATCATTAATTGCTAGTACCGGTGTTCCATGAGGTGCACCTAAGTCCATCCCACTATGACCAACTGATGTTACAGTACCATCAGGTAGTGTTATTGGATCTCTTCTTCCAAACTCAGAGGTTACTTTGTCACGCCACCCATCTTCAAAAGGACTTCCATAAGTTCCACCTACAAATTCTTTTTTCATAGATTCAGGAAGTAATGATTTCACTAATGCATCTGCAGAACCACCACCTTCAAGCTTTCCACTTTCACCTTCAATAATGTTTCCGAGTAGGGTATACACCTGCAGTATCTTTTCTTCTTCCTTGCTGTCAATGGTAACCGAAAGGAAAGAAGACGAACGATCATGCAGTGTCTTTCTATCTACTGGAATTGCTACTTCAATGGTTGTAACTGACGATTCATCTTCTTCGGTTGACGGATCATCTTCAATGATAATTTCTCTTTCTTCTATATTCACGGTTTGCTTGATATATTCTTTCGCATCAAATGTAGAAACTTTGAAGTTTTCATCACCAAACTTTTCCGCAAAGAGAATGGACTTGATATATTGATCATCAAGGCTTTTTTCATCTTCGAGTTTCTTTGTCATCTCGCCGATTTCGTTATCTACTTTTTGAAAGGCGATTATCATTTCATCAACTTGGTTTTTGAATTCCTGTGGAGCATCCTCACTGATAGGTAGATCATTAAAAACTGCGTTGATGGTTGCTTTGTTATGCTCTAATGCTCCACCACTTAACCCACTTAAAAACATGGATACGACTAATAAAGGAGATATGAGGATACAGAGGATGATTCCTATTATCTTTCTTCCCTTATTGGATGTAATCAATGAGAGAAAGATTTTAAGTGTAGCACTCATTATCTTCCTCCTGCTTTTCCGAAGAGTCTTTCCTTATGAATAGGGGCATGGACTTCTAAATAATAGCGCTCATTACCACAACGATATAAACAATGCCCACGTTTAGGTTGTTTAATCAACTCAAACTCACTTTCCTCCAGTTGCAAGGTATTAATATAGAATTGCTTATCAATGTTTCCCGCATTAAACAAAAACTGATGCGTGGGTATCGCAAAGAGTGGTTTAGTGTATTCTCGTATTCCTTCAATATTAAAGTCTTCTAAGTTTTGAGAAGATAGAATAACTTGGCTATCTTTCTTACGAACACGTTTCATGAAGTTGCGAATATACTCGATAGCTGTAATGTTTGTTAAGAACAAATAGAACTCATCTAAACTTGCACAAGTATTTCCTCGTACAAGGAGTTCATTACTCATATACGATAGAATATTGAATAACATTGCATTTCGTAGGGAAGTATTCGCCTCGAGGATTCCTTTAACACCAAACGTCACAAACTTTCTACTTTGAATATTAGAAAATCCATTAAAGAACTGACTATCAGATCCAATACAGATACTTTGTAATGAAAGCATGACACCACTTAGCATTTCTATGGTGAATATTTCTTGTTGACCCTCTTGCATCGCTTGGAGTTCATCTTCGCATAGCTCATAAAAGTCAGATAGAATCGGATACTCTGTGCTTGGTTTTGATGCAAAGTCAGTCGTGTCTGTTATCCCATATCTTTGATAGAGTCTCCTTAGTAGAATTTCGATAACATCAATCTCTTTGTCAGATAAATCTTTGTAGCATTTAAAGAAATCTTTTAAGAATGAAATATGTTGTGATAATCTTGCTGATGTTCTAAAGGGGAGTGGAGCAGATTGATCTTCTTTTTGTTCTTCAGTATCTGACCATAACTTTGGTTCGAGAATATTGGTTTTATATTGTCCTTCCATGAGGTCAACATAATCACCCTTAAGAGCAGTGGTAAGTTCTTTATATTCTCCTTCAGGATCAAGACAAATGACATTGGTTCCTGCACATCTCAAATTTGTAAGTATTAGCTTTAAGAGATAGGACTTCCCTTGTCCTGAGTTACCCAATATGATGATGTTTCCATTAGTCTTGTCATCATCACGTTTATTAAAGTCCACAAAGATATTACTTCCATATTTGTCCTTTCCTAAATAAAACCCATGACCATCAGTTTTGCCTGAATAGTTGAACGGTAATAGATTCGCAACACTAGAAGCAGGAAGGATTCTTTCAAATTCATCACCCAGTGCATTAAACCCTGCAGGACAGACACACTTGAAACCCTCACGTTGACGAAGTGTCAGTTTCTTAATGTCAATTCCACTTCGAGTTAATTCACTTTGAACTTCTGCTTGAAAGAGTTTTAGTTTTTCAAGATCCGATGCGATAAGTTCAATATAGACTGCACAATGCACAAGCGGTTCATTCGTTCTATACATATCACTCACAAGTTGCACTTGCTGTTGCATGTCACTTTCTGCTTCAACCTTCTCTACCATGTTACTAGAATAGGAATTCATTCGATTCTTATTCGATGCATTCATTAATATCTTTCGTTTCTCTTCACTAGTTACCTCACGCACATGAATGCGAATTGTAATATTCTCCTTATCACCAAGATAGCGAAGTAATGCGAGTTGTTCTGTTGATTTCGGATATTCATTGATTACCCATACGGATCGATACGTATCTGCACTGATAAAGTAACTATCTTTAAATCGAAGTATTGAAGGTGATACTTTATCGAGAAATTCATTTAAACGAATTTCTTCAACGGATTTCTTCTTATTCTTTTTCATACCATTCTTCTCCTTCAATGTCGCTGTATTTTTCAGTGACCACATTTTGTGTATGATAAACACTCAACATGGTTTTAATTCCATGTTTATCAAGTCGTTTAACCGATAAGCCATTATTCGCAAGAGTTTTTTCAACTCGATTTAGAAATGACTCAATACCACTTCCTCTTTCTTCTCGCACTTTAATACAAAATAAAAACAACCTTGCAGTTGCTGTGTTGATTTGTAACTCATCTAACATACATTTATCTTTTATGAGAAGGTCTCGAATAATGCCATCTTCTTCCTCAATTCGATCTGAATAAAAGATTTTATTTGATTCAAAGTTTTCCTTTGAATTCATGCATACTAATTCCAAAGTACCCAACCCTTTGATCACATTCATCAGCGATGTGATTTTTTGTTGTATCGTATCATCCGATAATACACTTAAGTTGAATGGTTCAACTTGATAGTAGATGTCATGAATTCCATTATATCCAGCAAGAGAGAGTGGAGTAATCTTATTCAGATTTAAAAATTGTCTTGTGGATTTTTTCATTTCATTTGCATTCCCATCTCACGTAACTCTTCATAAGTTGTACCTTCTTCCATATAGAGAATTTCTCCAATTTCTATTTCTCCATTTTGACGAGGAAGAAGCTCAGGTAATAATGCTTGTCGGTAATCTTCACTACAAACCTTATTGATGAAAGTCCCTAAAGTCGATACGTAAAGTTCTCCAAAGTAATCCTTTATTTCAATTCGATTACATTCTTGACTCATGATAAAGTTTGCGATGTTTTCCATTGTTCCCGTGAAAACGAAAGGTTCAGCACGTTCACCACTCTTTCCTATGACGTATCCATAGACTGTATCTATTTCATTATTCACACTTTGTTCAAAGGTTTGATGATTTTCTAACCATGTGGTCAATGAATATTGGACGTTTTCCATTTCTAGTAGAAGTTCCTCAAAGTCTGCAACATCATCAAGATCACTAAAATCATTTGTGACTTCAATAAGTCGACCATCGATTTCTTCTAAGACTTCTCTAAGATGCACGTAATTTTCTTTTTCCATTTCTTTCTCCTTCTTTTCTATTTTTCCTATCCCACAAAAAAGTTTGTTGAGATAGAAAAAAGACACAGGCATGAAGGATATAATCCGATATGCTTATGTCTTCGATTCTCATTGTACATATTCCATAGACAATACTACACACTAGGGGTAACATCCATCCGAGATAGATTAAAAGTACTAATCCTAATATGCTTGTAAATGCAAGCACACAGATGTCCCACATCTTCCAAAACCACATCATTGGTTTTGCTTTCAAATTCTTCGGATAGATTATCATTTTACACCTCCCACAATACGACTAATTGTTGATCCTAGATTAATAGCTGAACTCATTGAATACATTGCGCTAGTCATACTAGCACGTGTGCTTGTATCCATACCAAAACGATCTGCAATTCTTGGTATTTCTCCTGAGGCTAACATCACACCAACACCTAAAAGCATATTTAGTGGCATAATCATGAGACCAATGCATAACATGACTGTTTGTAAGAAAGCAGTTAAGCATAGACCTAATATTTGTTTACACCAACTCATAAACCCATCTTGATACCCTCGGGGGACAGAGAACATGTAAAACGATCCAACCGCAATTTGAATAAACATGATTCCTCCACGTTTTAAATTTGCGAAAAATACTTTTACAACTGCATATCCCATCACAATGAGTAAGATTAATGTGAGTAATGCCCCAACTCCTGCATTCGTTAATAAAGTTATCATCTCCGTAGCTGTAACATTGATCGATTGATTCAGTCCGATGATATTTCCTACAAGACTAGTTTGTAAGGATATCGCAAATTTATATAGTTCAATTGGAACAGTTGTGAATAATGAAACAGCCATAAACCCTTTAATCACATTCAATCCAAGGGATCGTATATCTGCTTTACCATTTTGATATTCAATCGCTAACTCAAAAACAGCGACCACAAGACCGATGACAAATAGGATCCATGCAAGATAACTAAAGAAAAGTACAACTGCTTGAACCCAAGGGAGTTGAAATAAATCAGCTCCCATATTATTCATCATTCCAAAGAATGAATTAATGGACTCAAGAACTTGTTCATAAATCCAATTGAGAATTTGCTCAAAAATGTCATTGACGACAAAATCCCAGATAAACATACTAAACGATAGACCAAATAAACTGCGGAGCAGTTAGTGTAAACAACAAACAGCAGAAAAGAATAACAGGAGCCGTCCATTCAATCATGCCATGTTTTCGATAATCAAAATAAGCAGATCCAGCTTTAACAAAGAGACAAATTACTAAGATGATGTCTAAAGCAGGGAAGATGACATTGTTTGTTACTGTTTGGATTTGTCTTTTTGCAGAATTCCAAGTTTGTTCAATTACTCCTGAAATATCACCTTCAGCATATACTTGTTGAACAACCATTGAAGACAGGATTATAAAGCTGAAGATAAATTTACTCATCAATTTCTTCATCAATTTCGTTCTCCTTTACTTCTTGATAGAAGTCTATAAAATCAAATGGATCTACATTGGTTAATCGACACCATTCATCCACCATATCGATAATGGCAGAAAAATCGATTGTTTGTTGTACAGGATTTTCTTCTTTACTCATTGGTTTCCTCACTTTCATAGATGAACTCAAGTTGTGCATATGCATCTTGGTTCTTTTCTTGAATATCATAATTGGCAATTAAGACTTCCTTATAAATACTTCCTGATTTATTGGAGATAAAGTTATTACGCTCTACACTAACAATGCAAAAATCTTTATATAGGTCACGGATAAAAGGACAATCATTATACGAAAGCAAAAACTTACCTTTTATATTGGATAAGACATTCTTTAATCGATGATGATCCTGTTCATTGAAACTTGCCTCATAATATTCAGCTTTATAGTAAGGTGGATCACAATAGAAAAAAGACTCTTCAGCATCATGTTGTTTAATGAGTCCTTCAAAGTCTTTGTTTTCGATATTCACTTTTCTCAGTCTTTCTGAACATTTGTAAATATGATTACTAATATTCACAATTTTAGAAGGTTGGGAGTTATAGGATTTGCCTCCTGCGGCGAAGCTATACGAGATGAGTTTAAAATAATTGACTGCTTGCATCAAATCTCGATCTTCTGCTTTACGAGTGAGTAAATCTACAAATTCCTTTTCTTCTAATGGGGGTAACATCTCTTTTGCGAGTGCAATATTCTCATTCAAATAGGTATACGGAATACGTTCGTTATTCAAGAACTTATAGAGACAAGAAAACTCTTGCCTAGAGTTGAGATTGTAAACACCAAGTTCATGGAGAAATTCAAACGGTCTTTCCTTGACTACTTGGAATAGATTCACTAAATGCTTATTGAAGTCATTGTAAACTTCTACTTTATCTGTTTTCTTTCTTGCAAAGAGAATAGATCCGCCACCACCGAATACCTCTACATACTTTGCATACTTTGTTGGAAAACGTGGAATGATTTCTTCAGCCAAACACCATTTACCACCCATCCAAACTAATAAACCCTTCATAACATCACTCCTTTCAAAAGGGTACTCATCAATAAAAAAATCATACTAGATAGTACGATTTCCTTAACTAATTCAATTTTAAAAGCCTTCATAGTTTCATACCATCCATTCTTTGTTCTTGTGGTGATAATTCTTCTAATAATTCAGCCAAGAACTCTTGATCTTCTTTTGTAAGAGCAATGTTTGGCTCATTTGATCGTTCAAGAAAACCTTCAATGATTTCTTTTGTCTTTTCCTTAGTCAAATAATAGTCGAAGAAGTCAGATTTAAATAATGTTTGCAAATCAAAATTATGTTCTCTTTCATACCAATATGAGAATCGATCAATGGGTGTAAGAATTTTTTCACACCCCATAGCTAACACTTCACTTATCGACATTTTCTTTGAATCAAGACTTCTTCTTATTCCATCTTTATAGAGATTAACCAAGTCATCAAATGTATCGTAAGTATGATTTACTTCGCCATTTAGCATTTCGACAAATTGATCTTCTCTGTATTCAACTTGTGTCTCTGATTGAGAATTGACGTATCTCATGAATTCATTTACTTTTAACTCATGGTCTTTTAGAATGATGACTTCTTCATCTGTAATAATTCCTTGTTCATGATAACTTTCCAGATTTCTATTGAAAGGATTAAGTTTCATCATATTTTCAAGTGTGAACATTTTTGACTCATCAAATAAAGTTCTAAAATCACCATAACAAGTGACGACTGGACTATTGATATCAAAGTCGTATTCCGTATCTACTTCTATTGAGGTATGCCAGTCATGATTCCAAACACTATTTTCTAAATCCAATAAATCAAGCAATGAGAATCTTTCTTCCTCAATGAACTGCTTCCAATCGTCCATTTCTAGAAACTTCATTCCTGCATCCGAATCATTTATTTCATTATACAGGTACTGAAGTAAACGTCCCATGGATGCAAGGGGTGGTTTTTCAAAATAGGTAGGGAAGTAATTATAGATATGTGTTTTGAGTTTATCTTCTAGCTGTTTGTCTTCAATCATCATCCAGTGACTATTTGTATTCAACTGAATCGAGTCATCGGTGATACTTTCAAATCCTTTAGCAACCAACTTGTTCTTATCATCCCATATTTCATAATCAAAGTAATGCTGATTTTCTTCGAATAAGCAGGCAATGTTGCTTACTTTTATGGTGTAATCATATTTTGATTTATAGTCATCAATATTTTCATGATGACTTTCAGTAATTATTTTATATTTTTTATTCTCCATTTTACCTCATTCTTCCCATAAAAAAGGAGAAGCACTTGTCTTCTCCAAAAAATCTATTTTTTATTTACAACTGGTTTTCCTTCAGAATCAAGCAAAGGAGTCAGTCCTGCACCTGTAGATCCTGTCATCCATAAATATTGAATTCCTGTAACTGTGTCTTCTATGATCACTGTTGGAAAAACTCTGCCTTCTCGGTATACTTCTTTAAATCGATTATTACTCATAAAATTCTCTTTTCTTTCAATAGTGTTATTGTTACAATTTGGTTAATTTTTATTTTGAATTATCATACGTTTATGAATAATTAAGGAAGATATTAATTGTTTTTATCTAGGGGTTCATAATGAGCAAGTTTACCATCGGTGTAAATGTCTATAGAGCAACCTCTCATTCGCCACAATTCCATTGTAAAATCAAGTATTTTTGTATCAAAATTTTTAGATACCATTTGATATAGTAAATAGCCTTCTTTAGTTAATAATAAATTGCCTGATTTGACAGGATGAGGACTGTATATAGTCAAAGTACGTTTACCGTAAGTCAAATTTACTGGATTTTTATAAAAACTATACTCATGATCGAAATTTATTTCAATTAAACCGAGTCTTGATAATTCAGCGAGTGCTGATCGATGCAAGCCTCGACTTGAATATGGAAGTATATTCTTAGAAAAAAATATTATTGGATGAGATACAATGCCATTATAATTTCCTTCAGTTCTCATCTCAGAAAAGCAAAATGTGGTTAGCAGTTCGAATGTTTTTAATTGTTCAAGGTCTATAACTGACATAATATGAAGAAACAGTTTTGAACATACCTTTGGATTTTTTGTTGCTGATGCAAGTATAGTTGCATAAATATCCTGTAAATCTTCAGAATTAGCAGTACGTACCTTATCAAAGAAATAAGCTATCCAATCTTCATCTAAGTTATCTGCTTGTGATTTTTTATTCATCTTACTTGTAGCTTTCAAAAGTATTTTTACACAGTTACTTTGCTCTTTAAATGATTTTTCACAAGCAGATAATATTTTTGCTTTATCATCTTCAGTTAAAGTGTTTGATGAAATTATTCTTACAATTTCATCTTCTGAATTTTGTATTTTAGATAAATCAAACTCTTGCCATAAATCACTTTCAGTATTTGAGCAATTCAATCCATGAAGTCCAATTCCAGATGATTTTCTTATTTTTTCTAATATATCATAAAAACATTCTATTTTTTTAATTATTATATTCTTTTTTTCAGCCTTAGTCTTTCCCATATTATTAACTCTCCCCAATAATTACTTTTTAATTGTTTAAATTCTTAAGCTCGTCATTAATTAATTTTATGACTTTATCT
This sequence comes from uncultured Erysipelotrichaceae bacterium, assembly GCA_964386325.1. Classification (GTDB taxonomy): domain Bacteria; phylum Bacillota_I; class Bacilli_A; order Erysipelotrichales; family Erysipelotrichaceae; genus Anaerorhabdus. Next base: position 38,860 of record CAYLQY010000013.1, read on the forward strand.
CTATTTTTTACGTACTCTTCTTCTTTTCCGCTAAATGTTATTGAAAATGAAACATAATGGTGAAACTCTTTTTTAATACGCAAATATACTTTGAATTTCTCAGGTGCAATTATTCCGTCTTTACATAATTTAATGATATCATCTTCATTTCTGAAAGGACCATCATGTAATTTTTGAAAAGATATATTTTCATCATTATTTTTATCAAAATCAAATTTGCTAAGAAATATCTTCTTGAATTCTTTATTCTCTAATAATACAATAGTATCTAGACATGATTGATACGCATTTGCTAGAATGATATCTGCAATTTTTTCTTGATTAATCATCCTCTTGGAATTCATAGAATCTATTGTGAAGTATGTAATGGTAAATAGTGTAATTAATATCAAACTATTAAGAACTATTTCGAAAGTTTTAGTATCTATTTTATTGAGATCAATATTTAGCAATTCAAGTATATTAAAATAGTCAAATACTAGATACACTATAAATATGGTGTTCGAAATAATAATTGTACATAATACAGGATTTTTTTTCATATTAGTCTCCAATCTTAATCAATAGATTTTTACTTTTTTATAAAATAAATCAATCTAATACTACTTCATTTCCATTGGATTCATAGATTTAGCTATTTTTTTATGTTATCCCAATATTCATTTATTGGTTTAACAACTGGATTTACCCCATTATTTAGTGGAGAAGATATCTTTCTGATTTCATTTAATCTTTCAGAAAAAACTCTTGAAAATTCTTGAATCCCTCTCATATCTGAAATACTTTTTGAAATGACCGCAGCACTTGAAGAATAATCTAAACTACTAACAAAAGAATTTACCAATTGTTTGTGACTTATACTTAAATACTCATCGTTTGAATTTTTAAATGAATCACTATTTACTATTGAGGACATTTCCATAATTGTCTTTTGCGCACTGGTGATTGTGCTCTTCATAGAATTAAATTCTTCAAAAGTGAAGTTTCGATTGTGGGCTACTTTATTACGACAGTTACGGATATCATTAAATTGATTTTTGAAATGCAAATTTGTACCGTTTACAGAAAATAATCGTTCCCAATCAGATCGTGGTTTTAGTAAACTAACTTTTTGACTTAATTCCACTTTATCTATTGAATTATCTTTTATTCCTCTTATAACTTGTTCATATAGTTCTGTTTCAACTTCAGTCCATTGCTCATTAAATAAGATATCATTAATAGTTCCGAAATCAATAAAATCGAATATTTGATGTTCTTCGAATAACAACTTTTCTTTTTTGCTATTCTTTTTGATATTAGCTTTAATCTCGCTTTTTTGACTTTCATTTAATGTTTTTGTATTAAAATCTAAATCGAAATTGGAAATATATGTATCATACATAAATTTTCTTAAAATTCTTTCGAAATTAGATAATTTTTCGTAAAGTTTATTACAATAGATATTAGAGTAACCATTATATGTATTTATAATTTTATAATTATGATTAATATTAGACTGGTATATTATAGTATTCACATCATCGAGAGTTTTACAACATTTCTTTATTGCTGGAGAATCAGCTCTAACTTCTACTCTAATATTATTTTCAAGATCATCAAACAAAATTTTGAAGTTGCAAGCAAGATCATCTAACTTCTTAAATTCAATAGTATTTCCTTTTTCAGTAGATTTAGTAAAATAATTAGTTTTCAATTCATTGCAAATTTTTAACTTCAGCCATTCTATGTTAGGCTTTTTTTGATTGACCCTTTTCTCATTTTTCAGTATAAAAACATAATAGCAACTTAGCATAGTTCCTCTCCATAGAATCTATTTCTAATGTTATTCTAGCATATTTATGATTTTGTGAACTAATTTTCATTTTTAATTCCACAAATTTGATTCACCATTCGGGAAAGGATTATCAGGATCCACAAATCGTATTCTATATTGATCCTTGATTATTCCATCGATTTCATAACGTGATTTGAATAACCATTGAAACTTATTGACTGCTGTATCCTTGCCATTAATTTGATAATCATACAGTTTTTCAATTGCTCGTTGATTTGTGTACCATTTTCTCCCTGCATCTAGGGGAGTGTCATTAGTAGGTACATCATTTGAATTGAGGTATATTTTTCCTTCTTTCCTCGATGCGACAAAAGAGGGTAATACAAATTCATTGTCAATCAATTCAAGTGGAACGATAAACTCTCCATTTTTCTCAAACATCTTATCTGCTTCTTTTGCTCCATCATAGAAGGTTGCTGATGATGATCCTGAGGTTAATGTTTCACTTCCAACACATTCCCAGTTTTGAATAGTTGCGCATTCATTGTAGTAGGTGCTTTCAACTTTTATGTCGATTCCTTCGCCTGCAAAGTATACTTCTTTATCTTGTCGAATAATTAGTTTCAGCTCTTCTTGATAGTTCACTTGCTTAGACCCTTGTTCGACCATAAAAACAGTAGGAGCTTTGAATTCAAGTTCGCCTGATAACGATTCTTTTGATTCATAGGTTTTTGCATTGGCTGTCAAAGTGAGAGTAGGATGATCGATTGTTACTCCACCATTTGATTCAAGTGTTGCTACAAGAGTTGCTGTTCGATGCGATGGTGTATAGGATACATTAATGACTTGGCTTTGATGTAAATTGATTAGTTCATTAAATACTTTACTCCCATCACATGTTACTTTGAGTGTTACTTCTGCATTTTCATCTAGTTCCATATGTTCGATCTTCAGTGTTAATGTGTTTGGTTGATTCATCTCATAAACGGTAGTAACCATTTTCCCAAGACTTGCTGTTCCTCGTTCAATGGTATAAAGAGGTGAGAAAGTTGTTGATTCATTACCTGCTGTATCGATTGCATGCACTTTGACTTGATAAACACCTGCATCCAAGAAATAGAGTTTATAATTTGGATTCGCAAGAAATGAAGAAAAATCATCCCATGTTGATCCACCATCCTTAGATAATGAATACCTCCATTTTGCGATTCCTGAATGATTGTCCTTAATATTAAATTGCACATTAATTCCCTCATTTTCTACAATAGTGTCCGTGGAAGGAACAAAAGTCACAAAAGGGACTTGATTATCGATATAGAAAATGTTAGATGATTTACTTCCAGTCATTCCTGTCATATCTGTCACAACCGCTTTGATTCTCCATTTACCTGTTTCCAAGAATTCAAAGGTTTGAAGTTCTTCTTTTCCTTCTTTTAGAAAAACTTCTCTTTTTGTATCCTCATTCATGAGGTAATACTTCACATTCTGGATAGCTCTGAGGGATGGATCTACTACATTCTTATAAGTCTTCACATTGACATCATAACTGTTCAAACGTGAGTTACTACTGTGTCCTGTATGTTTGTAACAGGGAGTACGTGATGATCCTGTTGTATGACTGCACCATCCTGAATCACTACTGCTTACACCACTAATCCAATTACTCTCTCGATTCTGACTCCAATATACTGGGGATGATTCATATTGAATTCCTGTCGTTGTTGATGTTTGGATGTATGGAAACTCTGTTCCTCCTGCTCCATAAGAAAACCAGGTATTCCATGGACGATTCCCTTTCTCCATCCATCCTCTTATACTTTGACTTGGTGTATCCATCCCTTTAATACAGTTAGGTTGGGTATAAGCGCTAATATAATTTCCACGACAAGCATCATAGCTAACATTCTGTGATGTAACAATGGGTACATAGTTGCTCACTATGTTTACTGAAGGGCTAAAAATAGTCGATGACTTCTTTTCCCATTTTCCATTTCCATCGGGAGTAAAGTTTCCAGTACCATTGCAGACTTGTACTTGTTTTGTTTCTGCACCTTCAATAAACTCTGTTGTCCATTCAACATGTTCCTTCACCCGATAAGTATTCACTTGGAAGTAGTTGAAGGTATACAGATTGTCTTTACTAAATTCATCAAACCACAAGGTAATACTTGATACGGTTTTCCCTTGAAGGTTCAGTTTTGTTTTATTATTCGATGAACTTTCGTAGAATAACTCACCACCATCAACGGTTGCGACACCATCTACCCATTTCATTCCTGCATTTAGATACAACTTATAATTAAGTTGTTTTCCAGCCCCTTGATTCTGAGCGTTGATTTGATATTCAATTTCATCAATTTGAATTTGCTTACCAAATGAAATGACAAAGAAGTTTTGGTCGTTGGGGTTTGTTGTCGCTTCGATATCGATTTGTTCTAATCCGTTAAAAGTTTTGGAGGATGCCATCCAAGGATTCGAAAAAGTGCCGAAGGTGTTCGCATGAACAAGGATATCTGTGCTTGTCAAAAAGTTATTCATCCCTGTATCCCATTCTCCATCAATGAGATTATATTGCTGTACCCACTCCTTTTTTGAGTAGTAGGTGATGGTTGTACAACTCTGTTCCTCAGCAGAAATCGATTGTGGTAACAGAAAAGAGGCACTTAAACACAAAATAAGAATGCTTTTAAATAAACTCTTCATCAGTAAATCACCCGTTTTGTTACCTTTGAAGTGGCTAAAGGTATTTTTTGATTAATGACAGGTATTGTTAATGTTGTTTGTATTTTCACGGTATATCGTTTGAATTCATCACTGAGCGGTTCTTCTTCAAGCACAATATCGATCTTACCTAATTTTTCATCTAAATCATGAATAAGATTTGACGAAGCGTTCGTTAACCCTTCATGAGTTTCTAGGATATCTACGACAGTCGATGCAGTATCAGATAAAGGTTTATAATAAACTGCTGTTCCTAGTAACCCAATCAAGATTAAGACAAAAATACTGAATGTGAAAGTTAAGCCATAGGCTCCAATTACTTGTTTCATTTCTCATAGCTCCTTCCTATAAACTAAAGAAGTTAATGGTAGTAAATAAGGCAAGGACTAAAATACCCATCGCCCCATATAGTCCATAACTAAACAAATTAAAAGAATCGACTGCATTTTCATAGTCAATCTCTTTTCTTTTTCTTATTTTTTCATTCGCAAGATTGCAGAATGAAACTAGAACAGCCTCTTTGTTAGAACCTGCAATACTCAGGCTGTAACAAGTTCGCATGATACTTTCGATGTCTTCTATTTGATGGAATTTTCTTGCAAACTTTAAGTAGGGACTTAATGATTCACCCTCGTTATGAATTTCACTTACTAATTCTTCTAAATCTTTTCTAAAGAGGTCAGGACAACTATCGATTGCTTTATTTAGCGAAACTGGAATCGTATTCACTTGTACAAGACCTGCTAGTTTATCCAAGAGATAGGGAAATTCAAGTGTTGCTTTCTTTAGTTTCTGATTGTACTTCTTCTTAAGAAACTGGTATTGCGCAACATAAGTAATGACAAAGACAACAACTGATAATAATTCGTTAGTCAACTTCATCATAATGGAAACCAAAGTAACAATCAGTGAAATACAAATTCGGTCACGATAAGCTTTCTTCCATGTTTTCTTAGACGTATGTTCTACTAAGAAGATATAGTCTTTTTCTATAGTCTTCAAAAGTAAAGCCTTCTTTTCTTCTTGAAATGATTCTTGATTATAAAACCATAGGAACCAAATGAGGATTGCAAACCCGATAAACAAGTAAATCATGTTGAACTCCTTTCCTTACTTTTTGTTGTTTTGGAGAATTTTCTTTCAAATAGAAGAATCAATGCAACATGAAAGCCAAAGAAAAGGAAATAGCAGAACTCCATTCGGTTCATATCCATCATCATATCTGTATTAAAAAGAGATTGTACTAGATATCCTGAAAGCAGACTAAATCCCACAACCATGTAGAATCCTTTTCGTTTTGAATCTTTCTGAATTCTAAAGTTATTCACCACTTTTTCTAAGTCTTCTAAATGCTCCATCATGACATCGCATTGAATCGGTGAATAGATACCTTCCTTCGCTTTTGAAAGTAATAATTGATTTAATTTCAGTATCTCATCATAGGGATACTTCTTACTGAATTTAAGTAGAGATTCTTTCAAGTCAACACCATCATGAGTTTCAACCAATACATGTTCTAAATCACTTTGTATTGGATCTTCAACGACTTTCTGACAATCTCTTAATACTTTGAAGACAGATCTATTTTCTCTTAAATAAGTGATAGCGGTACAAGTGAAGTCGTAACAATCTCTCTCAATCTTCTCCTCGTATTTCCTCATGCAATTGATATAGTTCAGATAAGGTAAAAAGAAAAGAACTACACCAAGTAGAATGCATGTGTAGAACCAATTATGGATGGTATTGTAGACAATCGTAAATAGAACACAACCTACAAATGCAGATGTCGTTGTATATTCCGTTAATGTATATTGTACATTCAGTTTCTTCAGTTTTTTGCTGATTGTAGAAAATGTGTATTGTTTTATCCACTGAACGATCTTAGATTCTTCAAATCCATTAAAATCAGAAGTTTCAATCCAAATGAAACATACCAAAGTATTTAATACAGCTAATCCCAGTAGATAGACATCATTCATAAACTATTCCTTTTCATTTTTTTCTGCATAGACACACTATAGGGTTTTATACCTATTCTACCTATTCGATACACTTCAGTTTCACTTGGTTCTAAATTAGTATAGTCGTATTCGACGATAGAACTTATAAACCGTTTCATTCCATTGTCTTCTAGTTTCTTCACACAGATGACAACATCAACCAATGAGTGCACTCTGTGATTAAGTGATTCATAGGCAGAACTATCTAGCTTTAGCATTTGAAGAATACGAGTAGTAACGCCGATGTCTTCATCTGTATGCATGGTAGTCATCACCTTACATCCTGCAGACATCCCATTCAATAAATCATCAACTTCTTCTTCACGAGCTTCTTGCAAAAAAAGCCACTGAAGATTTTGACGTAAGCATTTCGCAATGATTTGACTATAACTCATTCCTTCTCGAACGCGAACTTCTAGTACATTCTTTTCAGGATAGAGTAGCGGGAGTTGAAACTCCATTGAATCTTCTATCGTGACAATACGTTCATAATCAGGTATGAATTGGGCAAGCCACTTAACTAATTGTGTTTTCCCACTTCCTGTTTCTCCAATTACTAAGATATTGCATCCACATCGCACGTATTCTTTTAATACTTCCAGAACTTCCAATGTAGCGTATTCTGTATCAATCATTGTTTGATCAGATAGGATGTTTTCTTTTGTTACCTTTCGTAAGGTTAGTGCAGTCCCACGCTCTGAAACATAAGGGTGAAAGGCACTCACACGGACAATATAGTCATCTTTTTCAAGTTCACCTTCGAGGAAAGGTGAAGCAGGATTGAATTCCTTTTCCATCTTATTCGCAACTTGGTACGCTATTCTTGAAACTTCAACTTCTGTGATTGTTTCCTTCAAAGTAAAAGTTCCTATTTTATTGGAGGTAACAACGATGTTCCCACTAGGATTACAAACCACATCTCGAATATCTTCATGATCTAGAACACTTTGCAACATCCCTAGATTTATTCTCTGAAAAAGTTGTTCATTCATCTTGAACTTCTCCTTCCATGATTGGATAGAGTTTAATATCAATCGTACGTTGATAGATTGCATCTTTCATTCTCAATCCATCATAGTAATTCTCAGGGTTTTCAACACTATGGAGGGCATCATAGGAAATAACTGGAAATACTTCACCAAAGACTTTGGCTCGTCCAACTAAGTCAGCATCTTCATAGGATAGGGCAACTACGATATAAGTAGGTGAGTTCGTTGAACGATATCCTTGTTCCTCAGACTCTTGGTCACTATAAATCGCAAGTACTTTTGCTTGTTTGACTAATTCACCATAGATAACCTTTTCTTTTTCTCCTTCATTCTCAACTCCTGTTCCACTGAAGAAGAGGTCGACTTTATGTCCAATTCTTAGGGAATTTGAATAAGAAGTCTTTTCATTTACTTCGAGTGTCGTAGCAATTTGTCCTTCTTCTAGTTCAAATAATCCTGCATCTTTCACATCACTCTTTTCGGCAAGAAGTTCACCATAAAAGAAAGACCCTTCAGCTAAAGCATTCCCATAACCAACAACTTGTCCAATTAAGATTTCCTTATCTGTAACTACTCCCTCTGTAATGGATGAACGAGGAAGTTCTTTCAATGTGATATGGTCTTCTGTAAGAATTGTACCTTCCTTAAGGTATGTCTTAGTTATTGGTATGGGTTGTAGGTCTATCGTAGATTTCACGATTTGATTAAAGCAGAGAAAACTCAACAAACCAAATAGCAGCACTAAGATGAATGTTGATAGTACCTTTTGTTTCTTCATTGTTTCTAGTAATTTCATTTTTACTCCTTTTCTATGGGGTCATCAACGATGATAAGATTGAGATAATCAACTACGCATTCTGTTTCAAGCATTAAATAGGAACTATATCCTTTCACTCGAACAGCGATAGCAGGGGGTTCTTCATGAACACCAACAACTTCAATCTCATAGGTTAAGCTGAGATCTTTATTTTTATCAAAATTGTTAAACCACAATGCCATGGCTTTCTCTTTATCCATAGACAACTTATGGTTAACAACCAGATCACCAATATTAATTGAATCTTGGAGAGTAGATAACTGAGTGGTACGTGTTGCATTATGTACATCATCATCCATCATGATTTTCTTGTTATAATCAGCACCACTGAATGTCACCAAGACAAAAAAGATAAGTAATCCATAAAATGCAATTGCACCACTCATTCTTTACCTCCTATTTACGCTAATAATCCATTGAAACTGTCTAAGATGCCTTGTGTTAATTGAGCCATAAAGTCTCCTTTAGCAAATGCTAAGAAAAGAGCAAAAATAGCAATTACGACAATAACTAATCCATATTCTTCGAAAAATGCCTTCATTCACTTTCACCTCCTTCTTGTGTGTTTTGCGTATTGTTCATCAATAACGCAAAAAAAGGAACGACTTGGTTCTCTTTGTCATTCCTTCTTTTCTGTTATTAATTTATTTTATTGTATTCATAATTCTTTAGATAAATATCTGGATCAATCTCTTCACAAATAATGTTAATGAGCGCTATATGCTGAGCGATTGCTGTGCAGACTTGATCTTCAATTTGCTCATTTTGAAATTCAAGATCAAATATCTTTAACAACTTTTGAGCATTGGTTTGTAGAATATGAATAACTCTATCTTTTTTCATTTGATTTCCTCCTTACTTATTGATTAGCGATAAATAAGGAAAATCCTAAAAACTATTTAATTTTCATCATATTTTCTATTTCTGATACTCTATAAAACTCTTTAACCGCTATTTCTTTTACCAATTCTATACAATTAGTTAAGTAAATATAATCTATCTTGACATAACGTATCGGGTTTTCGGTTGGTATTGGGAGGTCATTTAAATAATATCCTTCATGTGAGTAATAATTTCTAAGTGACCGTAATTCCTCATTCAGTTCATCAATTTTATAATTAGGGAAGTATTTGTCAACAATTTCTTTATTGTGGCGCAAAATTCTTTTAAAACTTTCTCCTTTTATATTCTTTCTTAAAAATTCAATTGATCTGAAATATTCTAAATAAGTAATTTCCATTGCTGAAGGTGCTCTATGGTACTCAAGAAATGGAAACAGAAAATTTTTTCCGTTTTCACTATATTTTAAGAATGTATTGACTACTTTGGTAAAAACCTCATTTTTATATTTATCTATAATATTTAATGAAGATTTATATTCACAATTTTCATTAATTTTCAAATTTTTCAAATCAATATAATTATATTCGTTGTTGTCAATTGTAGTAAATTTTATTTGATTACATTTATACTTACTGTTTGTACAAATATGAACTGATGCATCAAAAGTATTGCATAACTTGATCAGTTCATGTAAGGCTATTGGTTTATCCAAGACTCCATGTATGTAATTTATATTTCTCATTTGATAATTATTATTTAAGTTCTTGAAAGAAAATGTATTGATGTACTCAATTGTAAGACAAAGTGAGCTACCTTGAACGATTTGTCCATACTTTTCATCAACATAATGCTTCCCATTAATAGAAACTTCTTGTAGATTTATTTTATCATCAAACTTGAAAGATATAGAATTATCACTTGCCAACATAAGCAAATCAGGATGGTAATATTTGAATTCTTGTATTAACATGTTAGATTCGTAATGCCTTGGTGGATATTTTGAAGAAATATCGGTTATTGAACGAGTAGCAGAAAATTTGGCAAAATGTGAAAATCCTAAATCGAATTGCTCCAAAAAACAATTTAAATATGTAGTATATTCTCCTTTTGAATTAATAGTATACAATGGAATGCTATTAATATATTTTTTCCCCAATACATTATTTTTAGCGTGTTCAAATCCCATAAAGTCTGTAATTTCCAATACGTATTTATCTTTTTCTTGCGAAACTGTTGCATAGCCAACTTCTTCACTTACGTTATCAAATGGCTCTAATGAAGCATACAAAATTTTATTCATTTCATAATCTCCTTCTAAGAGTAAATACTTTTCTCTCAAAACATGTTTTATTTATTATTAAATTATATCGCATAATTAATAGGTATTTGGATTTTTTTATTTATATCCTTGATAAGAGGTGTTTTATCGTTTCAATTTTGTTTTGTATTTGTAAGAATAAAAATTAATTCGTTTTTTTAAATAACAATTTCAGTGTAGATACACGTTTTTATTGAATGATACAAAAACTATTAAACTAGTTAGTATCATTTAATATTTTCGAGAAATACTTTTGCGATTAATTCTGTATCATTAATTGAAATTGCCTTTAATCGCATTAATATTATGATATAATGAGTATTATAAAATGATGGAGGATTAAGCTGATAAGCCAATAGTTATAGGCTGATTTCGCAGCATGTAATGTGAATGTCAAAAATTATTTTAAGCAACAATTGAATAATTTGTAGCTAAATAAAAGTCAATCGCATACTTTTTTATATTAGATAAGAATTGTGATGTTTTAGAGTAACTGATATTTAATGATTAATCGTTAGTGTAGTCGTAGAGGAGGATGGATTAAATGGAAATTCAAACAAAAGAAAACAAAATATTTTCTTTCATTAGAAATAAATGGTTAAGTGAAACACCTGAAGAGGTTGTTCGTCAGAATTATGTTTGTCATCTAGTAAATGATTTAGGGTATGTTTTAGAGCAATTAGATGAAGAGTTATCTTTATTTGAAGGTTTACGTGGAAATGCGCAAGCAAGAGCGGACATTGTTGTTTATAAAAGTATTATTGATAAAATAGAGGGTAAAAACCCAATTATTGTCATTGAGTGTAAGTCTGATAATGTTAAAATACGAACAGAGGATTATTTTCAAGGGCAAACATATGCCTTTATTTGTCAAGCAAAATTTTTCGTAACCACAAACAAAAAAGAAACGAAATACTTCAAAGTTAATCTAGGAGAAACCCCAAAAAAACTAGGAGATGAAATTATCTCTATTCCAACTGCTGCTGAAATAAATAATGAAAAGAAAATTGAAGAACTATTGAACAAGACAAAGATATTTACTCGCGATGCTTTTACAAGTGTACTATTCAAATGCCATAATATCATTCGAAATAACGATAAGCTTTCACCGGAAGCAGCATTTGATGAAATTTCAAAGATATTGTTTATGAAAATCAAGTATGAGCGTGAACAACGTGGGGTCAAAGTCTTTACAAAAAATGAATTTGAAGAGCAAGATAAAGTGTTCGAAAAAAATATTAGACCTAGTCTCAAAGGTACACCAAAGGATTTGCCATATATGCAATTTCTTTTTTACAATACTAAAGAAGAGTTCAAAGATGATCAACTTTTTGAGGATAATGAGGTTATCAAAATTAGACAAAATAGTTTTGAGTCAATATTAAAAGAGCTCGAAGGTTATAATTTGTCTGATACAGCTGATGATGTCAAAGGGATAGCCTTTGAAGAATTTCTAGGAAAAACTTTTAGAGGTGAACTAGGGCAATTTTTTACTCCAAGAACCATTGTTGACTTTGTAACAAAAATATTAGACCCCGAAGAAGGTGAAACTATTTGTGATCCTACTTGTGGTAGTGGTGGATTTTTAATAAAAGCGTTTGAATACATCAGAGAAAAAATTGAGATTGATATACAATCTCAAAAGGAATCTATTAAAACACAGTTAATGGGAAATAATTTTGAATCTTTGAGTGAAGAAGAGCAAAATGAAATTAATGCTAAAATAAACGAGGCATTTCAAACTCTTAATAAAGAACTTGAAAATGTAGATGTTAAAGATGTTCAAAGCAGACTTTATACCCTATCCCATGATTGTATTTATGGCACTGATGCGAATCCGCGAATGGCTCGTACGTCTAAAATGAATATGATAATGCATGGTGATGGACATGGAGGAGTTCATCATCATGATGGACTTTTAAATATCAATGGTATTTTCGATAATCGTTTTGATGTAATTTTAACTAATCCTCCTTTCGGTGCAAGAATTGATAAAGATGTTAAAATCTCTTCTGCGGATAAGTTTTCCGATAAAGCTCTAATAAGAAAATATATAGAAAAATATGGTGAACGATACAAAGAAGCATTAAGACAAGTGGATGATAATATTGGAAAATCTATTTTAAGCCTTTTCCCTGTTGGAGAAATGTCTGGATTAACAGAGGTGCTTTTCATCGAGAGATGTATCAATCTTTTGAAACCAGGAGGTCGAATGGGTATTGTATTGCCGGAGGGTGTACTTAATACATCTAATCTTCAAAAAGTACGTGAACATTTTGAGGGTAGAGCAAAAATCATATTTATTTGTTCTATTCCGCAGGATGTCTTCATTGCAGCAGGAGCGACAGTAAAACCAAGTTTAGTATTTTTTAAAAAATTTACAGATACTGAGATGCTTCGATATTCAGCTTGCAAAGAAGAAGCTGAAAAAATTGCTAAAGAGCCTTTTAAAAATGAGCTTAATTCAATAAATAAGGAATTAAAGTTACTTGCTAAAAATAAAGAGGATAGAGTAAGAAGAAAAGAACTACAGCTAAGAGAAAAAGAAATTATGCACCAAGTTAAAGATGATGCAAAACCATTGCTGCGTGAATATTTTAATTATGAAATTCCAATAGCATCTGTAGAAAAAGCGGGTATTACAACCACAGGTGCTGCTTGTGAAAATCAGTTACCAAATGTACAAAAGGAGTTCACACAATATAATCAAGGAGCTAAGTTATGGCAAACAAACCAAAGTGTTTTTTCTTACTCTCTTAAAGATGATGGCAAAATATACAGAAATTCCGATGGCAAGGAGGTTATTTTAGAATGGTAGATGCAGATCAAAAATTTTTACATTTTGTTAATTATAAAGATTTGGGAATCTGGGCTGTGAAAAATTATTTAGGAACTAGAATAACTTCGAAATATCCTGTGGAAAGTATTGGGAAACATATCAAACAACAGACAAAAAAAATAAAATTATTTGAAATGTGCGATGAAATTTTCGGAATTTTAGGAGTGTCAAATACTCTAGGTATGTTTGATGCCTATGAAGAAAAAGGAAAAAACATTAATCAAGCATATAAAGTTGTTGAAAATGGATATCTTGCTTATAATCCATACAGAATTAATGTTGGTTCAATAGGTATTAAGACTGAAAAATTAAATAATAAGTATATAAGTCCTGCATATGTAGTATTTAGTTGTAATGAAACATTACAGCCAGAGTTTTTATACAATATTTTTCGTAGCGATAAATTTAATACTTTAATAAAAAAAAGTACAACTGGATCAGTACGACAAACATTAGGTTTTGATGTATTATCAACAATAAAAATTCCAGTGCCTCCCATCAAAAAGCAACAGTCAATGCTTAAAGAATACAATGAAACTATATCTAATGCTATTAAACTAGAAGAGAAAGCAAAAAATCTCGAAGCTAAAATTTATGATTTTTTATTTTTAGAGCTTGGAATAGAGAAAGATCAAAACTTTCTGCTAACAGAATCCTCAGAGTACAAAAAACTATCATTTGTTGAATTTTCTAAACTTGATGTATGGTCGACAGAATACCTTTTAAACAAAAATAGTTGTGATTTTGTTTACTCAGGAAAATATCCTGCAGTTCCTGCAAGAAAATTCATTAAGAATTTTCAATATGGTTTGTCCGAAAAAGCAAATAGAAAAAGTGATGGAATTCCAATTCTACGGATGAATAATATCGTTAATTCAGAGCTTGTATATGAAGATATTAAATATTTAGAGAAAGAATTTAAAACAATCGAAAAATTCATTTTAAATAAAGGAGATTTATTATTTAATAGAACTAATAGTAAAGAACTTGTTGGAAAAACTGCAATTTTCACTGCAGAAGGTAATTACGTGTTTGCTTCATATTTAATACGTATTGTTTTAGATGATTCTATTGTTAATCGTAATTATGTAAACATTCTATTTAATTCACCAATTATTAGATGTCAAATAGATTTGTATAGTAGACAAGTATTAGGGCAAGCTAATATTAATTCAACAGAACTTCAAATGCTTAGATTTCCTTTACCTCCACTTAATATCCAGAATCAGATAGCAGATGAAATCGATCTCATAAAAAGAGAAATAACGAAATTAAAAAATGAATCATTATTTTTATATCAAAAAGCTAAAGAAGATTTTGCAAACGAAATATTTGGATAAAATTTAATAGAGGAGTTAATCAAGTATGCGACTGAAGTATTTATGGATAGAAAACTACAAAAATTTAAAAAACTTTGATTTGAATTTTTCAGTGGGGAAAGGAATCACTTTACTTATTGGCACAAATGGTACTGGTAAAAGTAATATTATTGAAGCAATTTGCAAAGCTTTCTTATCTATACAAGATGGAGTAGTGAAAACTAATAATCTGGGTTGTAAATTTTTATTATGTTATTCTAATTCAGACGGTATTTACTTTCTTGCTGGAAAGGGAAAAAAAGCAGTATTAGCTGAAATATATTATGATTCACACGCACCAGAAGATAAAAAATATTGGGCTTCTGACTTTGAAAAAATGCATCAATATGGATTTGAACATTTAATTGAAATTTTATTTACAAAGGAATATTTTAAATATCAGAATATTTCATGTACAGTTAAAAAAGTTACAAGATTACATGACAATATCCCTAATATTATTGCAATTTATAGTGGCGAAGAGACTAGATTATGGGATGAAATATTTGAGGCTCCATATAAAAAACACTTGAAAAACATCGGAAAAAGTAGTGCTAATTTTTTGCAAATGACTTATCTCAATAGATTTTATTGGGATCTTGCTTTATTTTTACTTTATTTTTCAGGATTTTCTACCAATCATGGCTATTTGAAAACACAGATCGGCATTTCTAATATTGAGAAAGTTAGCTTTACATTTAATCGCAGAAATCTTAATAATGAGAATGCTCCATTGTTAACCTCTTTTTTAGAACGGCTTTTTGAGAGCGGGGAAGGTCAAATCGAACTATTATCGGCTCAAATAAAGGAGCGTATTTGTGAGAATGTTAGTTCTCAGCAAGGTGGTATTCATGTAAGTAGTAGTGGTCAGTTACCTTCTTCAAATGAACTCGATAATACTTTTTATCTACCAACTCGCGAAGTTATGCATTTATTGATTCAAGCTTGTATGCCAAAAAATAAAAAGATTATTGAAAGAATAGATTTATATTTTAATAACGGAATGACCACTCATTCATTAAGTGAAGGTGAAAAAAAACTTTTGTTAATAAAATGCGCTTTAGAGATTGGTGCAAATGAAAACACAATTTTATTAATGGATGAACCGGATGCTTTCATACATGAATCACGCAAAAGAGATATTTTAGCTTTATTACAAGAATACAAAGAGGCTGATCGGCAGATAGTCATTACAAGTCATTCACCTACACTTGCTGCTTCTTTTAATGGTATGGGACGTATTATGTTAGAAAAGAATTCTGATGGGAATATAATTCAATTAGTTGATGAAAAATTACAGATTATTGAAAAACTAACAGACGGTTTATGGAGTTTTGATGAACGAAATATATTTCTTGCTTCTCAAAAACCATTAGTTCTCACAGAAGGTATCGGAGATATTCAATACCTAAAAAGAGCAATCGAAGTTTTAGCCAAGGATCACCCACAATATGCTAATATTTCTTGTGATTTTTTACAAATGGGTGGTGCAGATGAAAACGCAAATAATTTTATCACTCAACTGATTCCTTTTATTAAAAAAGAAAGAAAAATAGTTGTGATGTTCGATAGAGATGATTCTGGTTCAAGAGGAATGAAGTCTTGCATAAATAGAGGAAGTGATAGAGGAGAAATTTTCAAAGTATATAGAAAAGACAATTTGTATTATTTTATGCTTCCAAAAACAAGTGAGCATTGCGATTTAGATTTTGTAATCGAAGATTATTTTACTAAAGATAAAAAGAATTCAGTTGCAAAGAAAATTATTGAAGGGGCAGATGGACATTTCAACAAATTTACAAAAGATTTGAAACAGAAAGTAAAAGAGGATTTGAGAAATAAATTAACTGAATATTCTTCTACAGACCTTCAAGGATTCAGTATTTTGTTAGATAGATTATTACAAATATTTAATGATGATATTCCACAAGAATTATTAGAAGTTGTAGTTGATGAATAGAGAAAGTTATCTGTAATTATACAGTTTTAATTATTATTGATTAGTATAGCGATAAATATTTAAATAGATATAATTATATTTCCGTCTCCATGATTTGTTACCAAGTCAACTTAGGATCTAACGCCGCGAGGCATGCAGGTTCGACCCCTGTCACCCGCACCAGATGCATACAAAAACGGCTTAATTAAGCCGTTTTTTTAATGTTTGCTGACATTGATAAAAACTTGAATATCTTCGACTATTTTGGAGTTGTATCGCCGATTTACCGCATCTGTACCTCCATTGTACCTCCTAATTGTTCAATATCTGTTTATTCATTGAGAGATTCATACGCCTTGAGTTAAAATAATTGGATTTTTAAGAAGTTCATCTTAATTAAAAGCATTTGACTTGTCTTGGTTAAAAAATTAAATAATCATTAAGATATATTTAGTTAATAAATAAATTTTACTCGTATATCCACTTCACTCTTGTTTATGAGAAATGCGCAGGATATACTTTTTATTTTTTAGCGCTTTGAACTCAATTCAAACTATCTTCTCTTCGAATTGACTTTTACATCAATTATTTAGTCTACATTTTTATAGGTTTGACTTCATAGACCTTGTCAGTTATTATTACATTAAGGAAACCATTATGAAAATAATTATATTTATTTTAGCAATCTCAAACATAGTTTTTACAAGTATACCCTATTGGGGAGCATTAAGTTCAATTAACGAACCAAATATCTATGGGAATTATGTTAGTTCAAACCCACTGTATATACTAGTAATTATTCTTTTTGTAGTAGGATTTTTTATAAAAAATAATAGAAATTTTGGATTAGTATATTTAACAGCTTCTTCATTACTATTTGTATTAGAAATAATTGCAATATTGAATTGGTTATATTTGTATAGAATTGAGTATTGGAAAAGTTCAGTTTATTTTTCTTATCTACTTCCAGTGAGTATAATAGTAGTGTTGGTTACTTTATTAATTATGATTTTGAGTGTTCGAACATCAAGAAATAAAGGTTAACTTGGATAGATACTTGCTTCTAATTAAAACCATTTAATCATTCAAAAAAATGCGTTACTAGTATATCCATTGTGCTCTCTTTTACGAGAAATGCGAAGGATATACTTTTTTGTTCTAATATTTTGAGTTATTTTCTCACTGTTCTCTCAGATAAATGAGTATCATTCGATATTTTTTAACTAATAGAAAACAACTCCATGTAGCTCTATCCACATATTGAAGTAAAGTTTTGAATTCTTCCATTGTTTTACTTTGCCTTTTTTCAGACAATGATATTTATGATTTCAATGTTCTTTGCTTGGCTTAATTAACTAATATTTGAATAATTCAAATAAAGTATACATTGGATTACTTCCTGTTTTCATCAATATATCCAATTAATCAAAAAAAGAGAAATTTAATTCTCTTTTCATTAATTTCATATTGACATTTTCATCAATAACATCTAAATACCCCGTTGTTTGAAGTGTAAAGTTATTCATGTCCAGTACTTCCAGCTTTGTTCCTTCTCCTGCATTAATAGTGAAAATATTGTCTCCATTATCACTAGTTTCATATCTTGATTTCAAAAATGTGATAGGATCTTCAGTTACTACATAAACTGAATCGCCATCTTCTGGATAAGCCGTACTTTCGCTTTCAGTTTGATTTTTCTTAGTTTCATTATTGTTTTCTTCGCTATTTTGATTGATATTTATATTGGCACAGCCTACACAAACAATGAGTAGTATAGTTACTATTAATAATTTCTTCATATTAACCCCAACCTTGTATTTCTCTTCTCCTCATCATACTTTACTAAGCATCCTATTTATAGTCAATATTTTTTATTCATTATAGTTCAATTCATCAGTTGTTAGTAGCGCTCTTTGAATCATTTATAATGATTGTGAGGGAACATTTTCTCTTTGCTTACTTATCGTTATATACTCAAGGTTTTCACTCATGACTTCTACTGTTTCACTATTGAATGCAAAACCAACAAAGAGTGTATCTTGGCAGTTATCGATGATATCTCGCATTGATTTCTTCAGGTATCACAATGAAAAAAGCTGACTTCTCAGTATATATTTATTCAATATCAACTATTGTTTCAAAGCAAAAAAAGAATGAAAATTAAGCACTTTTTTTATATAATTTAGAGGTATCATGAAATTAAAATTATTTGTATTAGCTTGATAACAATTTTTAAATGGAGATTATAAAATGTATACCTATAAAAACTTAGAGAATATTTCTTATAAAGAAATTACAGAATGCTTTAATCTAGCTTTTTCAGATTATCAAATACCAGTTCAACTTACTGAGGAACAACTTATAACTCGACTAGTTATGAGTGGTGTAGATAAATACCTGTCTTTTGGAGCATTTTATAATGAACAAATGGTTGGTTTTATTTTCAATTCCTGCAATGTTTATAATGGCGACAGGGTTGTTTTTGATGTAGGCACTGGTGTTGTTCCACAACACCGTGGGAACAAAGTTTTTACAAATTTGTATAAGTTTGCAGAACAGCAATTAATAGCTAATAATATTGAAAAATATTTTTTAGAGGTTTTGCAGCAAAATGATAAAGCGATACACTCATATAAAAAACAGGGTTTTAGTGTTGTTAGGGCGTTTTCCGTTTTAAAATTATCTGAGCAAATCAAGGGAAATACGAATGACAATGTAAATATAATAGACATTAGTAATTTTGATTTTGATAGCGTTAACCACTGTATTCTTATAAACCCAAGTTTTGAACATTGCACAAGTTTAGTGAAATTAAATTATACTCAATTTAATGTTGCATATACGCAGAAAGAAAATAAAAAAACAGCTTTTTGTATTTTTACAAAAGATAACGGAGAAATTATTCAGTTAGGTTATACAGATATAAACGATTTAAAATCAATTGTTCAATTTTTGAGTTCAAAATTCGATTTAATCTATGCTAAAAATATTGACATGGCACATTCCAACATATTAAAAATGTTAAAAGATTTAGGTTTTTGTGAGATTGCCAAACAATATGAAATGGCTAAAAAATTAGTTGAGTAAGTATTGTGAGTATATTCTCTACCAACATCATAACGTCTTTTGATATGGTATAATTCCAATGAAGGAACGTTATTCAAATAACAAGAGAAGTAATAACCAATAAGGTAGTACTTCTTTTATTTTACCATAATAGATAGAAATCATTTGCTACGCAAGCTAGTGTAAGTAGTTCATTGCTTTTAATTCTTTCTTGAAATAATAGAAAAGTTGATTTTGGTATCTTCAATTTAAGCATTGCCAAGTCACAAAAACATTGAAGCAATCGACAATTTTTTGAAATAAGAATACTATCTAAAACCCTAACTTCGAACAGTTATATCATTTATAAATTAGAGATAAATATATAATCCGCAAATTAAACATTTTTTGATTTTTGTTAGATTCAATTAATTTTTTAGTGCTTTAGCAATGAAATTTTCTATGAACTTCATACGTTGCAAATCTAGCTCATATAACTTCATTTTATCTATATTTATTAAATATTTTTCTATTTCGTTTTGAGAGGTGACATGCTTTGGAATTTTAATGGTTGCTTTTAATTCTGCTCCGTAATTTCTTGCGTTTTGGCTGAGAGTAACATTGTGTTTACACCCATCTAAAGCAATAAAAACTGCATTAAGATTAGTACATTCGGACCTTTTTGATACCAACGAGTTTTCAAAATAAACAATAGGATCATCCTTACTATGTAGAGCAAGGATAGGAATATCATAAGAATTTACACCACCTATCGAAGTAAAGCGAGATACTTTATTGAATCGAATAAATTCAATAAACTGTAAGAATGGGCGAAATAAAAAGATTGCGTTACCAAAAAGATGTTTTCCTTGTTGAATTAACATATCAATCGAACGATTAAAAGCTGAAAAACTTACAACAGCTTTTATATTTTTAAATTCCTTATAATTCAAAACAGCATTCACCGCAAAAGCTCCCCAACTATGACCAATAAGTATAACAGGCAGTTCAGAATAAGATTTGAATTGCTCTTGAGTTGATAATAAATTTAACACATCATGTAAATTTATTAGTGATTGTGGTAATCCTCGAATACCTTTACCTGATGAATTATGAGTTCCGGTATTATCATAGGCTAATACTTCATAACCTTGTTGAGCAAAATAATCGATTTGAGCCAAATAGTCTCGACTACCGTTTGAAATGCCATGACAGAAAATCAAAAGACACTTTTGTGTAATAGAGACAGCCGAACTATGGTAAAAATTTCCTTTCAATAAACTGTCATTTGTATGAAAAGAAACAGGAGTAGCTTTTAGATTTGGAAAATCATTAAGTGAAAGAGAAATAGACATAGGCTTATCAGCCATTTCATATCTTTTGCTAAAAATCTTATTATAAATTAAAAAAGTAATTATCATAAATATTAAAATAAAAATCAAAATACTAATAATCAAATAATGAAATATATTCATACGAGTTACCTCCTTTCGTATGGGGTGAATAGAATTTCAAATATAAATATAAGAGTAAGTAATAAACAAAGAATCTCATATTATACATTAATTATATAATATGTCTTATAAATCTCCTTAGATATTGCTCCCTGATTTTAAAATGTTAAACTCAAGTCCTACCACAGTAAGTCAAGCGGATTCAATCCTTTCACTTATAGTACCGTAAAAAAAAAACGGCTCAAACATACCGTTTTCTTCATATTAATGCTTTTTTAAGATTTTCCTTTTGTACCTTTTTTCCAAATAAGTATACACTTCATTCATAGTTTAAATAGTCCTTCACAAACAAATTTTCAAGTAAAGATTAATACAAGAAAGATTTAACGCCTTACTTTTACCTTCTACAAAACTACCCCCCCTACATTTGTTCTGAGTTATACCTGGAGTAGTGTTGCAGTTTATTGGATACAGACATATAATTCTTTCTCAAACTACATTTATTCAAATATTTATACCACAATTTTCTAAACAATTTTCACACATTATCACTTTAAAAAACATCTTTGCAACTATCCATGAATCGATAAAAGTCAATTGAAAATATAAACACATGAACTCTAATTTAAACATCCAAGTTCAACAGCACTGGCATTGATATTGCTTATTTGCAAAGATAATAAATACTCATCTTGGTTATCATAGGTGAATTTAAACTTTACAATTTCAAGTTCATCTTTTTCATCAAACCATAGGTCAATTGAAATACTTTTAAAAAGACTGTCATTCTGTTCGAAATAATCAAAACCAGATGTTATTTTAATCATTATCTCCTTCTTAGTTTCCTCTTTTATAGATAATACTCTGTTATTGCCAATATTTGATAATAATATTACATCTTTCTTTAAATCTATATCCTTCAAAGCATTTAATATCAAATTATCGAATCTAGAAATGTTACCAAAGTTTTTTGTTGAATAACTATTGAATAAAATATATTCTTTAATCTGATCAAGTTCTATAGAATAGTTCTCACTTGAGTTTGATGAGTAAACCACTATTAATGGTTCAATTAAACTCAAACGAAAATCTTCCTTGAGTATTACTATTCCACATTGACCTTGACTATTATTTTGCTTCCCATTCTTATAGATATAATCAATTAGTTTTTCATTTTTTGTTTCATTTTTAAGCTGAACAGATACAGTGTAAGAATCATATTGTTTGAATGAATCTAAAATATTTTTCTTTGTACTCTGACATCCAAAGATCAATAAACAGATAATTAATAGAAATAAACGTTTCATGATCTATGGTTGAATTTGAAATGAATGTCTAATTGTTTTTACATTATAAGTAATAGGTTGTGCAGATCCAGCAGCATATGTCAATTTCACGTTATATGAACCAGAAATAGTAGCAAAAGATTTGGAATAATCAATTGTGCCAGAAGTAGTAAATGAATCACCAAATATCCATGAACTCATAGGAAAATATGAAATATTTTGCATTGTGATTGATTCTCCATAATGAGTTAGAACATCGTAAGTATTCACATTATATGTTATTGAACCTCGTAATATGGTTTCAAATGTAAAATAGACATGTTCCTCAAGCAACTCAATATAAACCTGGCCAAACTCGTAATAAGTTTGGCTTACTGTTTTCGCTTCACCTATTGCTCTATTCACAGTTAATATTTCATCAGTTTTTACAATACTTAAATTGTTAGCAATAAAATAGTCAAATATCTCATTCATTGTTATATCTAGAGATTGGTTATACCACATTAGAAATTCTGATGTTAGATTGTTTCCTTCACAATCTTGTACCGAGTAATTGTCATCTTGACTTACTAACTTTTGAATGAGTTGCTTTTCCTTATTATAATTTATTTCATTGTTTTCAGCATATGCGAATGAACATGTAATCATCAATACTGAACTTAAGATTAAACCAAGTATAATTTTTTTAATCATTAGAATATCCTCCTTATTCCGAATACATTATAAAAGATCTATTAATATAACCAAAATCCAAGTTGTATCTTTGTGCAAAGTCAACATATTCTCCAACTAATTGATAACTTCCCTTAATTGTAGCTGAAATTTTATCATACGCAATTGGAGCAGAGGTTGAAGAATTTGCTTGCCATACGTTTATATTCCATCCAAAGTCAATGTTTGTAGCAGAAACCCAAGCTTGTGCAGATTTAATATCACCTGTTAACTCCGAATAGACAATCAAGCCACGTAGTTCTGTATTCCATTCTTTTGTTAAACCAAGCTCTGTTTTATTATCAGCTATTTCATAGAATCTTCTGGTTTCAGTCTTAGATGTATCTACAACTCTTATTCCTTTTAAGAAGTTTGTAACACCTGTTGAATATTCTATCTTAATTTGAACTAATTCTAATTTATTATCATAAACTAACGACCCAATACTTTTGTAATCTTTATCAAGATATAAATCAATTATTTTATCCTTAAACATCTTTGTGATTTCGCTTCCAGAAGAATTATACACTTTTACTTCCATTTCAGTTGAACTATTATATAAACCCTCTATATACTCTTGTAAAATTGTATAGTTTCCATCTTCAGCGAATACATTTATTGGTAAAACAAATTGAAGTAAAACCATCAAACAAATAAGTAGTTTCATTTTTTTCATTTCATCATCTCCTTTAATTATAAAATCAACATACTTAATGAGTAATCTTGTGTAATATTAGATTATTCTTAATTAGGAAAACAAACGAAATCCCTTGGTTTTGCTTCTGGATTAGCGAAAGGTTTACTAGTTACTTCAGTTTTTTTGTTATTCACGCCTACCGTGAATCCATTTACGTTATTCAAGTTAGCTCCAACAGAAATAACTGTAGCAAGAAAAAATAGCATTAATAAACTTAAATTTAATATTCGAGCTATTTTATTCATCATTCATACTCCTTTCTTTATGTGCTATTTAATTATATCAATATAAAATCAATATATTTTACTCGAAGTTTCCAGTTTCCATAAAAAAAATGCTTCACAACAAGCATTTTTTAAAATTATATGGAAATTTCAGTCTCTAATCAAACTAATTAATTTACTTGCATATCTTAAAGCCTCTTTATACTGCTTTGATTTCTTGCAAAAGGAAATTAAAATATCAATGTAGAAACATTTTTCGTCTATAGGCAAATCGTTTTCAATTTCTTTGAATTGTTTTTTTAAATTGCTTAAAATATTTTTATAATTATCACAAGTCAAAATGATTTCAAAAAAATCAATTTTCTTTTTGACATATTCATCAATTATTTGTATATGTTTACATTCATTGACTAAATGCATTGCTTTTTTATAATCATTTAGATAATAGTAGCAAATTACTAAATGAAAATAATCAATCCCCAAAAAATCTGATTCCTTTTTTGACAATGTCAAAGTTATGGCTTCACTGTATTTTCTTTGCCTTATCAATAACCAAGATAAGTTAGTTTTAATAATATTAATGAAATATTCATTGTTGATATCAATACACTTTTCTATTATTTCTTTATACATGTTTTCTGATATATCAAACTTCCTTGTTTTACCATATATTGTAGCTATATGTACTTGAGTAAATAGTTGGCGATTAATATTAATTTCTTCCGTAAATAATCGCAAAGCAATAGATTCATAATATTTTGCATCTACAAAGTTATTATCAAAATCATGAGCTTTTCCTAAGTGATAACAAACCATACTATAAGAATATTTAAAAATCCCCATATCTAAAGCTTTATTGAAATATGCTATTGCATTTTTGTTGTCTTTATTATCCATATAAATACAACCTAAACAATCATAGTAGATTTGCATTTCATTATTTGTAAATGGTATATTTTCAGACAAATATAAATCTAGTCTTTTCTGGAAATAAGAAATCAATTCCGGTTTTATTGAAATAGTCACATGCCATAGAAAATTATAGAGTGTATACGTTATTATTAAATCTGAATTTAAATAGATATTACTATGATCTTCAATCTCATAAAACAATTGTTGTGCTTCTTTAATACGATAAAAAACAATTGCTATGTAAAAATCATTTAATAGTTTTCCATAATACACTAGTTCTTTCCCATAAAAATAATCCAGTCCTAGTAAATTTGATAAAGATTTTAAATATTCATTATCAATTATTATTCTATTATTCTCAATCTTACTCACATAACTCTTTGAAAATGAAGCAGACTTCCCAATCTCTTCCAAAGTGATGTTATTCTGGCATCGCGTAGTCTTAAGTCTGTTAATAAAATATCTATAACTCCTCAATTCCATATAGTCTCGCCCCCTAATGCCTAGTAAAGTATCATAAGCTATATGTTTACATTATTATAACACAGTACTTTCAATTCCTTTCATTTCCATCCGATAACACGCATTTTCAAAAAAATGATTTAATCTAACATCACTTTTCTTAATTATATTTGATTCAATTTTATTCATTCCCTTTTATTCTTTTATAAATATCGCTACTCTATGTTGATATATAGGAAAATACTTAATAAGGCAACTATACAGACTAGCATTATAGACCCGAAAGCAGTGGATAGAATATGAGGAAAATACTTATTATTTTATATTTATTAGTACTAGTTGGATGTCAAAAAAATGGAACAAAATGTTGAATCTCCAAAATCCGAAAATAATAACACAATTATCACCACTCCAGAAGCTACTAAAGAAACTAGTTTCAGTTCAAATAATCAAATCAACAGTTCGATAACTAAACACATATATGCGGATTATGGAGTAGTTGAAGCAGATTACGAATTTTCATTGAGGGTAACGGATGTATTTTTAATGACTACATTCTTACACGATTAATGAAAGTATCAAAGGATAATTATAATAAAATTGGTTTAGAAGTAGTTATCCATTGTACCAATGATATGAGAGTTCAAGCTGAAAGATTCAAATATGATTATTGAGATAATTTTAAAAGAGTATTGATAAAATAAATATATTACTGTATTATTGTATTAATACAAATGGTTACTAGATGTAATTATTCGCGAGGAAATAATATGAAGAATATTTTACTTGTTGAAGATGATATTAACATTGGAAATATGATTGAAGAAGTTTTATTAAAAGAAGGCTACTTAGTTACGCGTGCTTATTCTGGGACAGAAGTGCTCTTACAATTACAAAGATATAAACCTAATCTTATTTTACTAGATTTAATATTGCCTGGATTAAGTGGAGAGGAAGTAGTATCAAATATAAGTGGAATACCTATTATTGTACTTAGTGCAAAGACAAATATAGATAACAAGATTAATCTTTTGTTACAAGGTGTAGTAGATTATATGATTAAACCCTTAAATATAAGAGAACTACTAGCAAGAATTTCAATACATCTCAATTATCTTAATTGGTATGAGCCATCAAAACTTTATTTTGATGATGTAGTATTGAATATTGATGAACGCTGTATATCAACAGATAATAAAGAAATTAAGTTAACGAGAACTGAATTAGCCATCTTAAAGGTACTTGTGTTGAATGATAAACAAATAGTTACAAAATCATATTTGTTAGACAACATTATGGAAGATACTCCAGACTGCACTGATAGTTCATTAAAAATGCATATTAGTAATTTGAGAAAAAAACTTCGAGAACTTTCTGGAAGAGAATACATTGAAGCAATATGGGGAGTTGGATTTAAGCTAAAGTAATATTTACTAATTCTTTACTTTTCATTTATTACTTTCATTACGAATATTTCTTATTGTTATTAAGAATAGAAGAGGAGTAAGTAAATGAAATACATACTAACATTAGATTCAATTTGTAAAAATTATGGTAATTTTAATGCTTTAACAAACTGCTCAATGTCCATACCTGAAGGCTCAATTTATGGGTTTATCGGAAAAAATGGTGCAGGTAAAACAACATTAATTCGAATTGTTTGTGGTCTTCAATATAAATCATCGGGATTCTTTTCTTTATTTGATAAAAATGATATAGATAAAGATTTTAATCTATCCAGAAGAAGAATGGGTGCAATTGTCGAAACTCCTTCCATTTATATGGATATGACCGCTTACGAAAATCTCAAGCAACAATATCTTGTTCAAGGAATACCATCATTTGAAGGAATAAATGAACTCTTGCATTTAGTTGGACTGCAAAATACCAAAGAGAAAAGAGCAAAGAACTTCTCTCTAGGAATGCGCCAACGATTAGGAATCGCAATTTCCTTAGTGAGTAATCCTGACTTTTTAATTTTAGACGAACCAACAAATGGATTAGATCCGCAAGGAATTATCGAAATACGGGAATTAATATTGAAACTTAATCGTGATTATCATATTACCTTTTTGATTTCAAGTCATTATCTGGATGAGTTATCAAAAATTGCAACCCATTATGGATTTATCGATCAAGGAAAAATAATACAAGAAATCAGTTCAAAAGATTTAGAGGATCATTGTGGAAAATACACACAAATAGAAGTTAATAATTCAGTAGCATTAGTTTATGTTCTAGATAACTTAAATGTAGAATACAAGATTTTGTCTTCTACTAAGGCAAAGTTATACAGCAAAGTGAATATCTCTCAATTAGTCCTAGCACTAGATAAAGTCAATTGTGAAGTACTATCCTTGTTTGAAAAAGAAGAGAGTCTTGAGAGTTATTTTATCAATCTTGTAGGAGGACAAAGCAATGTATAGACTTTTAGCAGCAAATTTAAATCGTTTAAGGATTTATAAACCATTTTGGATTAACCTATCAATCATAGTAATCATAGAATCATTATTAACTTTTATGCTAGTCGTTCAAGGAGAAGTTCCCATTGATTTTGCATTATTTATTGTTCTTTTAGTTATCGGTTTAATAACATCATTCTTTATTGGTCTTTTTTATGGTATTGAATATAGTGATGGCACAATTCGTAATAAAGTTATAGCTGGGCACAAAAGAATAACAATATATTTTGCAAGTTTGATTACCGGAATTATTTCAATATCAACATTATATTTTGTAAGTTCGATATTAGGCGCAATCATTGTGATTACATTTTCATCAAACGGAAACTATGATTTATCTAATTTCGTTTTATCAAGTTTTATTGGATGGCTATCCTGTATTTCAATTATTTCCATTTTTAATATGATTGGAATGCTAAGTTCAAGTAAGTCAAAGTCGTCAACAACTTGCATTATTGTATCATTCACACTTTTAATAATTGGATTGATTTGCTATTCCTTATCTATACAAGGAGTAAATTCAACGATCTTCGGTGAAGCAGTCCAACTATTGTTTGATATGAATCCATTTGTACAAGGTATCCAAATACCCTCTGTGGACAATTTTACAGTATGTAAGTTAGGACTTTACTCTTTATATATCATTTTTATTTTAAATACTGTTGGTATTTATATCTTCAATAAAAAAGATTTAAAGTAGAGACTCATCATATGCATATACTCATTTTCATTTCTATTCTTTCAGTTATTTTATCAATATACTTATTCATCAAGTTATCAACAATAAAGAAGAATATAGATAATATTAATAAAGATATCCAAAGAATATTAAGTACTGAAACTAATAATTTACTAACACTTAGTACAAACGATAAAACAATGAAGAATCTAGTTATTAATTTAAACAAACATCTTGTAAATCTTCGCAAACAACAATTACTATACATAAACGGTAATTTAGAAGTAAGAAATAAGATTGCCCATATTTCTCATGATATTAGAACACCACTTACAGCTATTTGCGGATATTTAGATTTACTTAAATCAAAAGAAAAAAACACTGAAGTTGAAAGATATATTTGCATAATAGAAGAGCGTATTGAAAAACTAAAACAATTAACAGATGAATTCTTTGACTACTCACTGATAGAAATCACTGATAATATAGAAGTTCAAAAAAAAGTAGTCATTAATGAGCTACTTGAAGAAAGTATTCTTGATTTTTATGGAGTATTTAAAGAACGCAACATCATTCCACTTATCAATCTAACAGATAAAAAAATTATTAGAGAGTTAAACCCTAGATTACTGTCTCGGGTGTTTTCTAATTTATTAAGCAATGCCTTGAAGTATAGTGATGGAGATTTACAAATAACCTTAAAAGAGTCAGGAGAAATCATTTTTATAAATACAGCAAAGCGATTAGATGTTGTTCAGGTTGAGCAACTATTTAATCGTTTTTACACAGTTGAAAATGCAAAATACTCTACTGGATTGGGACTGGAGATAACGAAGAACCTGGTTAATCAAATGAATGGATTAATATCTGCAAACCTTAAAAATGGGCAATTAATTATTTCAATAATATTATAGATTTTTCAATTATTCTCATAATTTATTATAGTAAAATTATTGCAAACTAATTTATTATTTCTTATACTATTTATCTTTCTATATAAATTCAAACAAAAAAAACTATAGCACCTGCCAAATACATAGAGATAAAAGAAGTAGACTGATGCTGAAAATTCATCTATTTTTCTACAAATCATCGTTGAATTTGAAAATAGGAAAGTTAGATATTTTATTAATGAGATATTAATTGCTTATTATGCCCGTAAATATTTGCTCGATACAATGCCTCTTTGGTCAATCATTTTTGATAAAATTCATGATTACAAATGCCATATGCTTATACTTTTATATTTTTGAAAATTCATTTTATCTTCCACATAAAAGAGAGAATTGTTGCACATTATCCCTTCAATTCTCTCTATGTGACATGGAATATTAGATTCCATATTTTTGATTCGCAGGAGTCATGAATTTTTATATTCTGATATCTACGATAATATTCTGATAACTTCTTGATTTTTTATTAAAGTAGTTTCTTCCCTGATATCATTTCTTTCAAAAGTATACCTTTATTAGATAGTCACTTTTTATTTAGCGCCTTTCTTAGAAGAGGTAGGTTTTAATGTTTTTTACAGTGTAACGAATTAACTTATTTCAAATATTTTTTCAATATTTCAGGTTCTTTTGGTTGATAAATACCACGTATAGACACCATGTTTGCTGAATTTATTGCCAGACTATACACATAACCTATAAATAATTTAAAAAACTTTCTCATTTTTTTCTCTCCTTTCATTAATTGTAAGTTGTATAAAACATAAAATGCAAACTGCTATTAGAGTAATATTTATGAAAATCGCTAGATTTATTGAAAATACCCTAGTGACTGCCGAAAAATATACGACTATTAAAAATCTTCGAATCGCTATTATTTGATGTGTTTTTCTTTTATCGAGTGAAATCGGTTTATTTGGATGTTCAACTGGTAGGTAATTAATTAAGAAAGAAATGCATATAAGTGCAAGTATCATAGAAAAGGAAAAGGAAAATAATTTCACGAGGCAATTATTCGCTAAATAAATTATTATAAATGTTATATTGCATTTTAAATAAGAGTTGGCATGATAGCCACCACCATATTCACGAAGTTTATCAAAAAAGAATAAATATGTAAAAGCTTCCAATAAATGTTTCGATATAAATCCAAATATCAAAATTACACCTGCACTAACACTATAAGAAACAATAATTGATAAACCAAATCTATAAATTTCATATTCTTCTGTAATTAGTTTTTTCTCAATGAAGTAATTAATTATATTGTTCGAAATAAAATTTATCACTATACTCAACTCCTTATGGTAAAATGATTACATGGATTCAAGACTAAAACAACAAAATAGGTGTATCAAGCATAAAATGAGTGCGAAATACACTTATATTCAATTTAATGCGGTTAATATAGATTTTATAGCTGTAATTTGAAATTTTTTTGAGGTGAGGTTAATGAAAAACTACAGAAGAAACCTACAGTATAATAATAAACTTAATCAATCAGAAGTGCTAAAAATTCCTAAATATACTTTATCGATAAATCTAAACAATTTATTCGGAAGTTTTTCAAATGAAAAACTCGATAGATCGACAATGTTTAAATTCAATATTTTATTTATAAGAATCCTAGAATATATAACCTATTCCTTTACGAATTGTCTAAACAATGAATAATTGTATGCATATTATCTTGTTCGATGATGACATTGACTTTACAATTAAATTTAAGCTTCTAATAACCAAATTATTACAAAAATTTACTTATCAAATTGAATTTATCCATAACCCAAAACTTGACTATTTATCACCTAATGATTATCAAGTGTTTTTCGTTGATATTAAAATGCCGAAAATCAGTGGGTTTGAGTTAGCGGACATGTTAAGAAAAAAGGGGTTCAACGGCCCATTAATTTTCGTAAGTTATTATGAGTCATATGTTTTTCAATCTTTCTCATTCAAGCCTCTTTGCTTTATTAGAAAAAGTGTATTAGTTGCAGATTTAGATTTTGCTCTTAGTCTGCTAATATTTAAATATTATGGTATATATAAATTTTCTTATAGAGGTAAATTATACTCAATAAACCATAAAGATATACTTTACATTACGAAATATAAAAATAATATTGAAATAACTACATCTACTGGGATATTTCAAACACGTTCTACATTAAATGAAGCTTTAAAGAATCTTAATCAATTCCACCTTTCATTCATCCAAATTCATAAATCCATCATTGTAAATGTTAACAAGATTAGAAAATTTGAGAACAATACACTAATTTTATATAATAATCAAAATATGATTATTTCTAGAAAATTTATTGAAGTATTTATAAAGGAGTATTATCAAAATATTTTTATAAATAAAGGAGAAAAGAATATATGATATATTTCAATATATTACTTGATTTATTACAGGGATTCATAATTGGCATTTTTTCATACCTATTTATAATTCCAAAGGAGCCATCAAAAAAATATTATCATATCATTCTTTTATCTTTAATTCTCGGTACTGAGATTCTATATTTTGACTTCACTACAATTTACGAATCATTCTTATCATTGGCATATGTTATTACTTTATTTATATATCTAAAATTTATTTCAAAAAGCAGTACTACTGATGTATTCTTACTAGCTATAATTGTAATTACAACTACATCAGTCGGCAATGGATTCGCTATATTTATTTTTTCTATCTTATTAAACAATAACCTATTTACCTTGCTTAACTCAGAAATTATGTTATTAATTGCTGCATTGATATCAACATTCACCTTCACAGTAATTTTGTATTTAGTTGTGAAAACAAAAAAATACATTACTTCATTAACTTCTAATCATGGGAAATATTTTATAACTGCAATGCTGATTTTGTTTATTTCAATTACTTTATTAGAAGAGATGGTTTTTGCCCAGTCATATGATGAAACAAATTTATTAGCAAGTTTGATGCTTTTCTTAGCAGTTTTTATTTTGTTATTAATCATAATGTTTAAAAACGCAAAGGATTCAATGAACTACACTAACCAAGAAATGATTTCACAAGAACTAAAACATATGAATGAAAAATTCGAAGTATTAGAGGCAAGTAATAATGAAATAAAAATTATGAAGCATGATTTAAATAAGACTCTATTTATTTTAAAAGAATACATTGTTGAAGGAAAACTTGAAAAGGTCAACAAAGTGATTGATGAAATGATTACTGACATTCATTTGACCCCTAGAGCTCTAATTTCTGGTATATCTTCAATTGATTCGGTAATTACATCAAAAGCTCTTGAATGTTCAAAGAAAAAAATACATTTTACCTATAATATTGAAACATCTTATCTTTCATGCATCAATGATTTCGATCTTTCACTAATCTTTTTAAATTCATTATCAAATGCAATTGAAAATATTGACAGCAAAAATAGAATAATCAATTTAGAAGTAACACAAAATTCTAATATACTTTATATACAGGTAGTTAATAAAGTAAGCATTGACGTTTTCGATGAAAATCCACAACTCATCTCAACAAAATCAAGTAAAAATCATGGCTATGGTATTAAAAGCATGAGGAACATAGCGCGAAAATATAACGGAGATATTCATTTATTTCAAAATAATCAAGATTTTCACTGTATTATTACTCTTCAAATCGCCACAGCATAGTGAAAAATAAAGTAATGATTATAAAAAAATAATAACTTAGTAATGTTTGCTATACTATCTCTAAGGAGGTGCGAGTATGATTAAGTATGCATTTGTCGATGATGATAAAGAGTTTTGTAAGTTGTTCACAAGATTGATAGATGGTCTGATAGACATAAGAGACATTGATTTCTATGATGATGCTGAATCTTTTAGAGAAGTAATTCTTTTAAACAAAATACAATATGATGTAATTTTTTTAGATATTGAAATGCCCAAGTATGATGGAATTACATTATCAAAACAATTATTCAATCATCTAACTCATTCCATAATAATCTTTTTAACTAATCGTTCTGAATTGGTTTATGATGCATTCGGATTGAACATATTCAAATTCGTCAGTAAATCAAGTATTCAAAATAATTTATCCAATATAATACAAGAAACAAGAAATTTAATAAATATGCGCATTGTAATCACATTAAAATGTGACACTAGCGATATCAGCTTAGTTCAAAATGATATTGAATATATCGAACTCATAAAAAGAGATATATGGATATATACATCATCTGACAAATTTCGTATTCCATACTACACATTAGAAAAAATATATTCAACTTTGAATAATAGTGTTTTTTGTTTTATAAATAGAAATACAATTGTTAATATGAATTATGTAAAAATTATCATTGGTAAGAAGGTATTCATGCTGAACAACAAGCAATTTGACGTTTCTAGAGGAAAAAAGCAGAGTGTGTTAAACACTTATAAAAACTCACATTCTAAAATTTTAAAATTATAATACTCGAAATTAGTTCGAGTATTATAATTTAAATATCATTGTATTAATATATATATTATTTTGAATACCATTCATGTCAGAATTTAATACATTCGCGTAAAAACTATTTCAAAAAAGAAAAAAGAAATTTATATTATGATTAACAGATAGAAAGGATGTACATGATGATATCAAGATATAAAAATGGAGATACACTAAGTTTTTAATAAATTACATTTATAATTGAATATTTCTTGTAAATTCGTGAATTCATCTTAGAAATTTGCAATTTACTATAATTACTTAGATCTTTCAATTTAAACTTTCAATTATTATTCCGCTACCAATATAAATGCCAAAATACCTGAAACATTCAAAACTTGACCTTCTATAATAATAAAAATATACTTAAACCAAACAAATTTATTCTACTTGTTTTAATCATCTGATTAAATTCTCACACTATAATCTAAGGTAAAATCATAATATTGGAAATCTACTATTCTTCCATATCATTTACCCAATATCATACTTGTTAGAAATTAAAAATGATTATAATTTTAGAAAAATAATGATTTTCAAGAAATGGATGCATATCAATAGCTAAAAAAACTAAAGATTGTGAAAATTATTAAGTAATATTTGAAATCAATAATAAATAGAAGTCATTATTATACCGACATACTCGGGAAGAGGAGAGAGTAAAATGAAGAAAATCTTTATTTGTTTATTAACCGCTATGATGCTTTTAGGATCACCTATTGTAAGTTTTGCCCAAGAAAGTCTTCCTAACAATGGATATGGACATACACACCCTGAAAATTTAGAACTATATGTATCTTGCTATCATACTTATATCGATACGCCTACAGGTGGTGAACATGATAAAACTGCCCCTGATGGTAGAGTTGAAAGAGTTCAAACTTATACTGCTAGATGCACTAAATGTGGAGACTATTATTACTGGGATAAACATTTATACTGGTACGCATAGGTTGATATTGCTTATCAAATTTTTGATAAGCAATTTTTCTATTATACATAGAGGAGGTTTCATATGACTACAAAAGTATTATCCATCTTAATGTTATTAATTATCTCAAATCCGTTTTTAGTTGCTTTAAAAGAAGATTCGAATTTTTGTAATATTACAGCATGTAATCATACTTATAGTTACTCACCTGTTGGCAAAAATTTTGATCAAGTAAATAAAAAAGGTGAGACTGAATGCATGCAAACATTTATTGGAGTATGTGATGAGTGTGGAATTTATTATTACACGAATATTCATGTTTTTTGGTACGAATAAAATTTAAAGGTAGAAAGATAAGCGGTATAATGTATGAAAAATTGCTTATATTTGTCGTTAAGAGGAATTTTTGGTAGGAAGAAAGAAAATTTCATTCTTATATCGGTGATAATACTGTCGATAGTTTTTTTGTCATCCTTCTTAATCTACAATCAAAGTAGTTTAAGAAGTTTAGATGAGACAAGAAAAAACATATATGGTGAATGGTATACAACAACATATAATGTTCAAACTCCAATAGTTAATACCGATGGATTAAGTAGTATTATTGAGCAAAATGCACTGATATGTTCAAATAATACAATTCTTGGATCAATTGGAAAGGTCGACCAAAATTTTAAAAAACTTAGTCATATTGAATTACTAAGTGGTTCACTACCTTCTAACCCAGATGAAATTGCTTTGACTACATCATTATTGGATACTTTGGGATACTCTTATGATTTAGGTAACATAGTTAAAATTCCAATATTACCTACTGACTTTGATCAAGAACTACTACAAACCCAAATAATTGATTTAACATATGTTGAGTACAAATTAGTAGGGATTCTCCCTGCTTATGACGTATTTTGGAAAAAAGGTGAAATCCCATTGGTTAATGGCGTTGTTACTAGTTTCAAAGAAAACTTTCCAACCAACTACCAAATCTTATGGAAAGGTTCGAAGCCTTTCGATTCATATCAACTATCCTTAATTACAAATCCCGACATTGTAGTAAATGAGTTTGCTTACCCTGTTGATGACAACTTTGATACTTCATTAATGATAATACAGATTGGAGTCATCGGACTGGCATTCATATCAAATCTAGTTGTTTATTCACTCTTATTAAATAAAAGAAAACGAAGTTTTTTAACAATGTCTAATCTAGGTGCAACAAAAACAATAATCGTTAAGATTGTTTTTGTTGAGTCACTATTAATTCTTACATTTAGCTTTATTATTGGTATTCCTCTCAGTTTAATTACTGGAATAGTAATAAGTATACTATCTAAAAATACAATGCTAAGTATTCCTTGGATTCAGCTGGGCATTCTCCTATTGCTTCTATATTTTGTTTGTTTTCTATCTTTTCTTATTTCATCGATTTTAATTAAAATTGACAACCCCGAAATACTTCGAAATGAAAAAACTAAAATAATAAATAAGCTAAGCCTTGCATCTAAAAATAAACTATCAATCATCTTATTAACAACAGTCATCATATTCGTATCAATTGGAACGTTATATTTGTCACAATGGACAATGATGCCCTATGATAGAAATGCATCTTATGCCGCTTTAAATATTCAAAGTGCAGCAAATAACTTTTTTGATGAGAAAATATTGAATGATTTGCAACAAATACCTGAAGTAAAAGAGGTTGCTGCCTATAATTATGTTGGTATGGAATATTTCGTAACATCCAAAGAAATAAGAGATAGCAAGGTATTCAATGATTTATATGAATCATCTATTGAACCAATGCCTGTATTTTTTTATAAACGCGGTATTTTATCAACCCATTTCTTTGTTTTATCTGAAAAAGAAAGTGATTTATTGATTGAATTATCTGATATGCAGAAGTATGACATTGAAAGATTTAAGAATGGTGAAGGTATTCTTTATTATCAAATGCCATTAGAAAAAAATAGTACTTCAGGAATGGTCTACGATTCTTCAGTTGAGGGTGTTAGCAAAGGATATGAATACCTTGAATCTCCAGTACATACTGGAAGTATGTTATCTTTATCTAGTAATTTATTTGTGAATGAAGAAGGTCATGATTATACAGTTTCTAATGTATTTGATAATGATATAGAAGTTCTAGGTGTCGTTACGCATTTGAATGACAAGTTACTCGTTGCAAATAATACACCAATAACAAATGGAAGTATCTTTATATCACAGAATTTCTATAAAAAGCTTATGCTTAGAATGGAAGAAAGAGTAGTCACTAATGATGAATATACTAATATCAATGTAACTGTAGAAAAAAACTCTTCATATTCAACTAGAAAATCAATATCATCCATCGTAACTTCAAGAGGAGGACTATTGCAGTCAGATAGTTATGAGATTGTAGATCGACTGTACCGTGAATGCAGTCAAAAAAATCTAATAGTAATACTCTCTGGAGTTATCATTGTTCTATTCTGTTTTGTATTATTGTGGAATATTGTAAGTTCATCATTACTCATAGAACGCAGAAGAATTGGAATACTGCAAGCACTGGGATCATCAAAGAATAAACTAATGGTTGCTTATACAAATAAAATACTTATATATCTTATACCACTGATTGTGCTTATAAATGTGATTATTATTGGAATCATGTCAATCATCAATCAACCCAAATATTTGATACAGTTCTCAAAAATCTTTGTTTATGGAGATGATGTATATTTTAAATTTCCAATCTTATTACAAATAATGCTTAATATAGTTCTTTTGATTCTACTTCTATTGTTTCAACTATATCCTTTGTATAAAATGATTAAGAACGAGCCTATTAATAATATGAAAGAATCTGGAGGAATTTAGAATGAATAAGTTAATTCAAATTGAAGATCTTGTCAAAAGATATGATGAAAATACAATTGCAGTTAATGGAATCAGTTTTTCTATTGATGAAGGAACAGT
Source organism: uncultured Erysipelotrichaceae bacterium (assembly GCA_964386325.1). Classification (GTDB taxonomy): domain Bacteria; phylum Bacillota_I; class Bacilli_A; order Erysipelotrichales; family Erysipelotrichaceae; genus Anaerorhabdus. Next base: position 76,709 of record CAYLQY010000013.1, read on the forward strand.
CACAGCAATAATAGGCAGAAGTGGAAGTGGTAAATCTACACTTCTACAAATGCTTGGATTGTTAGATCAACCAACAAGTGGAGTAATTAAATTACTTGACCAAGATGTAAGCAAATTTAATGATGTTAAACGCGCATTTTATAGAAGAGCAAAAATTGGAATAATTTATCAAAATTTCAATCTACTTCCTGAATATTCAATTAAAAACAATATATGTTTACCACTATTATTAGATAAGAAAAAAGTTGATATTAATTACTTCAATGAATTGGTTGCTTTATTGGGTCTATCAGATTTATTAAATAAACAGCCATATCAATTATCTGGTGGTGAACAGCAACGAGTAGCTATCGCCCGTGCATTCATGATAAAACCCATATTAATACTTGCGGATGAACCTACAGGCAATCTTGATAAGACAAACGGTGATAAAGTTATGGACTTAATGTTAAACACCGCTAGAGTACTAAATACTACTGTAATATTTGTAACTCACGATAATAGTTTAGCAAAACGTGCAGATAAGATACTTGAAATGAGTGACGGTAAACTACTCGTATAAAATCTAATAGATAATAAAATTTATAAATCCACATACTATTGGTATATTATTTGTTTCACTCATAAGTGAACAAATCTAATATACCTTTTTATTATCTAGAATACGTTGATTAAATTTCGACAAGACAAAAAATAGCTTCCTTGAAAAAAGCTATTTTTTGAATTCAATTATTTCATATTTTCTATAAGTTCCTAAGAAAACAAGAACAATTATTATTTAATCTATTTTTCAGTTATTACTTGTTTGTGTTGTATCTTGATAAACTAAATAACCATTTCTTCCTTTTGACTTAACTTGATATAATGCTGAGTCTGCTTGTGTGAATAGTTCATCAAATGTAAAGCTATTAACTGGACAAAAAGAGATACCAATACTTATAGTAATGGATTTGTTATCCATTTGACTAAATGATGCAGCCTGAATTTCATGACACAAATTTTCTGCTTTTTTGATAACGACATCAATATTGGGTACATCTGTCATTAAAATCATGAATTCATCGCCACCCACACGTCCTAAAATATCACGATTTCTAAAAAGCTCTTTCATTTTTCCCGCTACAAATTGCAATACTTTATCACCAAATGCATGACCATAAGTATCATTAACACTTTTAAAACCATCGATATCAATAACCATGAGTGCATGGTTTTTTTCGTTTTGCCGTTGTAATGTATTTTTAACTAACATCGTTACTGTAGCTTTATTATTTAAATCCGTCAATAAATCTGTTTGAGCCAATTGTAAAAGGTGTTCTTCACGTTCTTTTATTACCGTTACTTCTGTAATTATACTTTGATTTTGAATAATGCCATTAGGTAAAAACTTGATAATGCCTTTATCAACTACCCAGCGGATACTTCCGTTTTTATGCATTATTCGATACATTAACTCATATGTATTACCATAGCGGATTTGTTCATTATATTGCTCATCTGTTTCAAATTTGTCCAATGGATGAATTAAAGCTTGCGGATTGCCATTATGTAAATTCGTTAATTCATCAACAGTATAACCTGTAATTTCAGTCCATCCACGATTAATATAAACCACTTTAGAAGCCAAAGTTGTTTGATCAAAATCACAAATTATGACTCCACCCATTATATTATCAAGAATATTCTCATAACTATCCATCTTATACACTCTGCTTTCTTAACGCATATGAAGCAATTTTCTATATTATTACTTTACCACATTTTCATACATTAGAATATAATGGTTGAATTTTACCATTAAAATTATCAGTCCATAATAAAAGCTACTTTGATAGTGAATCAAAATAGCCCTTCTTGCTTAATATTCTATTATTTCATCATCAAATACAGTATTTTTAACTTCCCATTGTTTCATTTTAATTACTACCCAGAATCCATAAATTCCAAGTGTTACAAGGGTAAGTAGTAACCATACTAGCCATGTCCAAAACAATTCAATTCCGCTACCTATAAATTTCAAGCGCTTTCCTTCAATCACTGTATGCGAAGTAGTCCAATTTAGTTTCATACATATTAACCATGGATAAGCGATACCAATCGTTATGAATGCCAATATGGCTGTTAAAATATTTACACCAATTAACCCCAATAAACCACCATCAAAATATGATTCTCTTTTACTTAAATTTGTCATCTATTTTCCTCCTGATAATCATGACCACTAATCCTCTTTGTTCTAAAACAGTTAGCCATACTATGTGTTTATCAAGATTTTAGTATTGAAATTTTGTTTACTAGTTATAAATCATTCTAATAAATCAATCTTCCTACCCATACTACTTACTATTTTGGTCCTAAAACTATCATCAGTATTAAATCTTGGTATGTTTTCTGCATAGAATCGCTTTACTATACTCCAATAATATTCGCTATTATGCAGCATTTCAATTATTATACTCTCAAGATTTTATATGCCTTAAACTAACTTCATTATAATCATTGTTGTTATATTTCTATCTTTTGCATATAGTACATGATCTATTTGTTTTATGCTTACTTAAACTGTATTACAAACTTTACACCATTTCCTGTATTCTCTACACTCACTCCAAAGCCATGTAGATTTAAAATATTCTTACAAATAGCTAATCCTAGTCCTGTACCATCAACTACATCACTTTGAAAAGCATCCCATATTGTAGCTAATCGTTCTGTTTCAATGGGTTCACCCTCATTTTCTATGCTTAAGCATGCTTCACTTAAAAAGATAGTAATATATCCGTTACTGTTCACGTGGCGAACTGCATTACTTATTAAATTCATGATTGCACTTCGCATTTGTTCTTTATCACATACACACTCATTACTTGTGCAAGTCATTTTAATCATTACATTTTTTTCTTGTAGTTGAATACTCAGTGAATCAATACATTGATTCACTACTTCTTCTAAATCTACCGCTTGCATATTCAATTGTACTTTGTTCAATTCTAGTTTTGATAATGTCAACATGGCCTTAATTAACTTATCTATTTTGTTTGTTTCTTCATCAATGATGGATAAATAGTATTTCTTTTTTTCATCCTCTGTTGCTTCCTCTAATAGTTCACTATAGCCATTAATTATTGCTAAAGGAGTTTTCATTTCATGTGTAAAATTCGCAATGAATTCCTTACGTTGTGCTTCTAACTTCTTTACACGGTTTATTTCATCTTCCAATTGTTCTATTGTTGTTTCTAATTGTGTAGACATTTCATTAATGCTATTGGATATTGATCCAATTTCCGTTTTATCCTTTGTAATAATTTTTTCATCAAACGCTCTATTCGCAATTTTCTTTGAAATTCTTTCAATTTTCTTTATTGGTTTCACAATAATCTTTGCACAAATAATACTTATGATTATTGCACTTAGCAATGCAAAGATATAAGTTACTATATTATCTTTAAGATACAGTTTAATAATTTCTTTCTTTAGATTTGGATAATAAGTGACCTTAACAAGATATCCTTTTGCAACTTCATCAACACTCACATTGCCTTGTTGACCATCCGTTATTGGTATGATATATGCATAGTAGTATTCCTTATCAATGATGTACATTTTTAAACTAATTGATCCATTGGATTTATAAAAGAATTGATTATCAGGGTTATTTATTAACTTATCTATTTTTTTATCAAACGTTTCAATTTTATCAATCAATTCAAATTTATAATTTACACCACATTGACCGTAAAGATATTGCTCGTCTTGATAACTTAGTACGCGTACTCCTTTTATGATATTTTCTTGTGAACCATCTCGAATTTTTATTCCGTTAATTTCTAGATAAGTAGGATTTATAGTATCAATTGTTTCAGAAATATCAAACTTTGTTACATCTATTGTTTGAACTGCAACAGGTAAATTTACATACACTCTTCCATAAACATCTTTTATTATATTACCTAGTTGATAATAGAAATCCTTCTTTCCAAAGGTTCCTGCAACACGAACATCCGCGTTTGTTTTATTATTTAATGCTTTTGCGATTAATGATTTCTCTTCTTTTGAAAATTTTGAACTTTCAATATAAAACTCATTTGAAGACCTCATGTTTCCAATAATAAGATAATTATCGTCTCTTTCAGATTTCGCAATAACTTCTTTATTCTTGTTTACGATGTAGTATTTAGTGGTTGCATTATTATTCCCTAAACTTGCTTTACTTTCAATATAGTTTAAATACAATGGATCATTTATATTCGTTTGTTCCTTATATAACACTTCTAACTCATTGCTTAGAGTAATTGGTGAAATATCTATAAACTGAGAATTCTCCATCATGCTATTCAAAGTAATATAGTTATCAATATACCGTTCAACACCTTGTTTCATTTGAATAGATAATACAATTACAAATGCAGTTATCATTAAAATCGTTATTTTGAAACTTAATTTATTCCGTAGTTTCATTAATGATATCCCCCTTTGTACTGAACTTGTATCCACCCTTTACAACTGTTTGTATATAGCGTGAATATTCACCCATCTCTTTTCTTAGTATTTTTATATAAGTATCTACAGCTCTAGCATCTCCATAATAATCATAACCCCATATTTTATCTAATATTTTTTCACGTGATAATAGTATGTCTTGATTCTCAACAAAGTAACACAATAATTGGAATTCTTTATTAGCTAACTTCTTAACCGTATTATTAAACTCAATTTCATGTGAATTCATATGAATGATTAATTCACCCACTTGTATGTTTGGTAGTAATTTTTTATCTCTTTTTATAAGTGCCATGCATTTTGCATAAAGAATAGATGGTTTAAATGGCTTGGTGATATAATCATCTGCCCCAAGTTCAAATGCTTTAAGTTGATCCTCGTCTTCTGATAAAGCACTGATAAAGATAATTGGTGTTTGTTTCTTGAGTCTTAGTTTTTCACACACTTCATATCCATTTACGTGTGGCATCATAATATCTAAAAGAATCAAGTCAAAACTTTCATTCATTTGTTGAATTGCTTCTAATCCATCACTTGCTTCTACAATCCTAATTTCTCTACTTTCAAAGTATTCTTTTATAAAATTACGAATCCGATAATCATCTTCTACCAAGAGTATTTTAATCATATTTATCACCCAAATTAATCTTACCAAAGAGATATGTAAATCGTGTGTAATTTATAAAATTTTATTATTTTCATTATTTTTATTATTTTTCACAAATCTATTAGACATATGAAATTAACGTGTTAAAATCTATATATCATGAATTAGAATTTTTGATTATTCATCTAGTCATCTATAAGAAAAGAGGGCATCTTATGGGATTTAAACTTGATTTAGTAATTAATGAGAATCACTCTAAATTAAATAATATTGATCTACATATTTTAAACTTTATTCAGAATAACTTAAATCTTTGTTTAACGATAAGTATTGCTGAATTAGCATCAAAGTGTAATGCTTCTACTGCGACGGTTTTGCGAACTACAAAAAAATTAGGTTTTAGTGGATATAGTGAATTTAAGTATTTCTTAAAAAGTGATATTCACGAAAAGAACAAAGAGTCTGTTGATATTGTAGAAATTATTAATAAAGATATTTCTCAAACAATTAAAGTATTCCAACAAAATAAACATATGAATGAAATATACGAGATGATTCATAATGCTAAAAATATTTATGCTTATGGAACAGGGCAAGGGCAACGTTTAATGCTTCAAGAATTTGCACGCTGTTTTTTGAATGTGAATAAAAATATTATCATGGTGCCAACATCAACTGAACTTAAAATCATGAAAAAATATATGAGTGATAAGGACTTACTCTTCATTGCTTCTTGGTCAGGAAAAATAGAAAAATACCAAGAGACTCTTGTGAATTTAGATGTCTTGGGCATACCAATGATTTCCATTACAAATCTAAATAATAATGAACTTTCTAGAATAACAAAATATAATCTCTATTTTCAAAGTACAAGTATTGATAAAGATATGAATATCAATGATTCTTCTTACTTAACGTTGCATCTTATTCTACATCTGCTTTATGATGGTTACACAAATTATTTCACTCTAAAATAAAGGAGTATACAAATTAGTATACTCCTTTTGCTTATAAGCTCATTGCTTTCTCTTTATTTAATAGGAAGGGTCTAAGATACGCCACTGTTGAACACATTGGAAGAACATCCTTACTTAATTGAATATGCAATTCATGTTCAATGTACTCTTTTCTTTGTATCATTCTTGTCCACATTTCTGGACTTGTTTTTTTAATTTCTTCTTGAAGTTTCTGATCTGCTATTAAAACAGTACTTTCTACACTTGTTCCCGCATAGCCTGAAAGTGATGGAATAATATCAGTTTGAAAAATCATTCCACTTGTTATACATTCTTTACTATTTTCATAGATAGGTGAAGATAACCATTCTTCATCAGCACCTAAATGACCAGGACATAATGTCCAATTATATTTACTTTTAGGTAGTACATCTTCTATCAATTGATATAAGTCTTGTCCTACCATACCACAATGAATATTTTCTAACCAAACTGAAATAGCATTGTAATATGGTTTTACAAGTACATCGACATAGTCTTTACATTCTTGAGGTAATCCTTGTTCATCATACACTGCATAACCGGCTCTTGATGATAATCCACCTTTATACCCTACTGTCATGCTTATTGTTTCACCTTCAGCAATGTATTTATCTGTTGGATATATATTAGCTTTTATAAATCTTGGTCCTACTGCTGCAATTGTGACCACACTATTTCTTTGTCCAAAGGCATTGAGAGTGTCACCAATTGTTAACTCAGATACTCCAAGTTCAATTTTATTCATGGCCTTAAGCATACAATCAGATGCAAGTGATGCCCCAAATTCATAATGTTCTATTTCATTTACATTATTCTTACAACGAACACCTTTATCTCCAATGAATATATTGATTGCATTTGATATTTTATGTTCATCTTCTACCATATCTATGATTGCTTTGAGAATGAAATAAGGTACATCATACAATTGTTCATTGTTTTCGTTGATGCTTGTGAATTTCTTCCAACCAACAACACCTACATGAGCATCCTTTTTTATCTCGGCACGACTTAAGTATTCTTTGAACATTTCATTTTTCCCCATTGGTTGATTTGGCAAAGAAAAATGTGGTACATGAATTGCTTCAGCATCAAGTCTTGCTTTACTAACCTTATTTAAATTTTCATTTCCCATCAACATGTAGCTTTTCCCACATTGATGAATAACCAATAAGGCTTCTTCAAAGCGAGGAAGAAATCCTGTTAAATATTCAAAATTACTTCCATGTTCTAAATCAGCGTAGATAACTAAAGTATCTAACGCTTTCTCTTTCATCTTTTGAATTACGTTTTGAAATCTTTGATTCATTGTTTCATCACTTAACATTACTGGTTTATTTGTACAATCTAATTGTGGTTCTTTGACAACTTGATAATTCACTCTATTTGGTTTATTCATTGTGAATTCCTTTCATTCTATTTTTCGCAACTTAAATCCATGACAAGGTGAAGTAAGACATCTGCACCTTTTTTAATTTTGTCATAGTCTGTCCATTCTTCTGGACAATGTGATACACCATGTTTACTTGGAACATAAATCATATTCACATCTGTGAAATCTGTCATTATCATTGAATCATGACCTGTACCATTATTAATCACAGAATAGCTATAACCTAAGTTCTCACAAATAGTAATCATTTTTTGTACATTATCTGCATTCATAATACTTGGTTTTGTTGGATTTGGATAGTTTATTCTAGTGATTTCTTCTAATTCTGTTTCTATTCCATATTCTGTACTAATTGTATCTAAAATATCTTGTATTAACTTAGTAAAATTAACTTCTTCTGTTATCTCTTTATTAAATGTTCTTATCTCAATTTTACCTTCAACATATTCGGGAACAAATTGATTTGAATTTGGTTGGATTTCAAGTTTACCTACCATTCCAGTTACACTATCTCCAAGTTTTTTAATTTGTTTATCAAACTCATTAATAAATGTTGATGCTGCGACAAGAGCATCTTTTCTAGCAACCATAGAAACTGTTGAATCCGCGGTTTTGCCATGGAAACGAATTGTATAGCGACCAATTCCTGCAAGATATTTAATTAATCCTACATCAATATTTTCGCTTTCTAACACGGGTCCTTGTTCAATATGCAATTCTAAGAAATTCTTAATTGATCCTGGTTTTCTCTTTGCTTCTTCTAAATCAGGCTTTAATCCATATTCCATCATAGCTTCCAGTTTTGTTTGTCCAAATCGATTCTTTACCGTTTTTAATTCTAGTTCAGTCATTGTTCCTACCATCGCTCTAGAATTTGTTACTCCTGTACTTGGTCCAAATGTTTCGCCTTCTTCCGCATTCATTAAAATGAGTTCTAGCGGATATTCATTTTCAAACTTTGTCTCATGTAAGACACGCATGACTTCTAACGCCGCTACAGACCCCGCTACGCCATCAAATCCTCCACCATGTACTACAGAGTCATAATGAGATCCTAGCATCACCACAGGAGCATCCTTAAGCTTTCCTTCTCTTCGTCCAAAGAGTGTCCCAAAACTATCTTCAACGATTTCTAAATCTATTTTTTTCATTTCTTCAATTAAGTATTCTTTTGCTTGCCTATCTTCCTTAGAATAGGATGAACGGGTTACACCTTTTCCAGGTGTCGCTGTAAATGTACTCAACTTTTCTATGTTCGCTTGAATTCTTTCTGCTCTTGTTTCCATAATTAGCTCCTTCTTATTAATCTTTTTTCCTATACTGGCTCTAAGAAATTCTATTAAAGCCATTATAGGAAAAAGCCCATAAAGGGCTTTTAACTTCCTCTATTTAATTGAAATAGATAGTTGTTCATGATGCTCACCATGATTCAATTTATCTTCTATCTGTATTGAATTATTTGTGAAAATAATTACCACAACGGGATCAAGTCCCTTTTGTTTTACTAAATCAAAATCCACATCAATCAATTTATCACCTTGGGTTATCTTATCCCCTTGTTGAACAAAGGATTCAAATCCTTCACCTTGTAAACTAACTGTATCAATACCAATATGAATTAATACTTCAATACCGTCATCACTCTTTATACCTATTGCATGTTTTGTTGGAAATAAAACACTTACTTCTCCACTAAAGGGTGAGTACACTGTTTTATCGGATGGAACTATTGCGAATCCATCACCCATCATTTTTTGTGAAAAGACAGAATCATTCACATCTTCAATAGCGATACAATCACCTGATATTGGCAATATAAATTTTTCTTTTTTCTTAAAAAGATTAAACATTCGATTTTACAGCACGTTTTAATTCAGCTGCTGCCTTCTCAACCTTCGCACCATATACAACTTGAATATTTGTTTCATTGATTTTAATGATGCCAAGAGATCCTGTTTTCTTCAATAAATTCTCATCAACAAGTGATGTATCTTTTAAGATTAAACGAAGTCTTGAAATACAGTTATCGATTTCAACAATATTTTCTTTTCCGCCTAATGCTTTCATAATTGATGCGCCTAATTCTGTAACTTCTTCAGTATTATCAACTTCATCATTTTCATCTTCTCTACCTGGTGTTTTAATATTGAATTTAACAATAGCCCATTTGAATACAAAGAAATAAATTGCAGCATAAGCGATACCAATAGCTACGTTAATAATCCATTTTGTTTCTGGTCCACGTAGAACACCGAATAATACTAAGTCAATTAGACCACCACCAGCATTACCTATACATACACCTAATAATGTATTAATCAAGAATGATAATCCTGCCATAACTGCATGGAATAGCCATAATAGTGGTGAAATAAAGAAGAATGCAAATTCAATCGGCTCAGTAATTCCTGTAAAGAAACTTGTTAATGCTGCTGCAAGTAACATCCCTTTAATTTTTCCTCTATTTTTAGGAAGAGCTGTTTTATACATTGCATAACATGCTGCTGGTAATCCGAATACCATGAATGGATGTGTTCCTTGAGTTAAGAAACGTGTTGCTTCACGCATAACATCCATGTTTGGATTTGCTTGCATTAATAGTTGATTAAAGATATTTAGTGCTCCTGTTACTTGAACACCATCAATCATTGCAGTACCACCAATTGGTGTAAAACGTATCAATTGATTTAAAATATGATGTAATCCTGTAGGAATAAGTAAACGTTCTAAGAATCCATAAATAAAGGTACCAAATGCTCCTACTGATGCTAGTAAATCACCAAATCCATTAATTACCATATTGAATAATGGCCAAACAAAATACATACCAAGTGCTAAGAAAGGAATTGTAACTACCATCATAATAGGTACGAAACGTTTTCCACTAAAGAAACTAAATGCTGTTGGTAATTGTGTTGTGTGGAATTTGTTGTGAATCATTGCTGTCCATAAACCGACAATAATTCCGCCAAAGATACTCATACGATAAGTAAAGATTCCCATTACCACATCATATGCAGCATTTTGTTGTGTAGCTTCTAATACATTCATCCCTTGTGTTACTAAGTATTCAATACTTGTTGTCTCAGCAGTAATGCCATTCATTTGAAGTAAAAAACGAATTGTAGCGTGGAATAATACAAATCCAATAATTGATGCAAATGTCGCTACTTCTTTGTCTTCTTTTGACATCCCTTGTGCTACCGACATACAGAATAATATCGGTAATAGCCCAAACAAACTTCCTGCTAGAGTATTAATTAGACTTACAAAATTATTAACGATTTCAACATTAGCTAATACATTCCCAAACACATTAGGATTTTGCAATGTCGATGCTAACCCTAGTAATAAACCTGCGGCAACAATGATTGATAATGGTCCCATCAAAGACTTGCCCAGTTTTTGTATAAACGTTTTCATCTTTTCTCTCCTTATATTTAATTTTCAAATGTGCACATTGTGATTTAATCACGACTCTATTTTAGCATTCCACTTTTTTATGTAAACGCTTTACAAATGTTTAGAAACTATATTATCCTCTTTAAACTTTTTACATTTTATGAAATTTATGACATTTCGGTAACCTAAGTAACTATCCACACGTAAAACGTGTGGTTTTATTTTCGCCCTATAAGGGCAT
>CAYLQY010000014.1:0-83969 GCA_964386325.1 uncultured Erysipelotrichaceae bacterium
AAAGTGTACTTTTTGATAGCAAATAAGAGAAAGTACATGAATAAAAATGTGTTCAACATGGAAGCTTTGGAGTTTGAAAATATAGGGAGAGATCTTAAGTAGGGATAAGTCCGTGAAAAAGTTAATACTTAAACATGGCTCAATTCTAATTACTTGAGAGTATATGTAGATGAATAATGGTCGAAGAAGAGAGTATACGGATGAAAAAGCATTTAAGTTTGATAGTAAAACAGGGACAATAAAAGACTACAATGAATCAGTGGGTGGGTTTCATGTAGATATTCCCCCGGTAATAAAAGGTGTAGCTGTTTCGAGGATTGGTGATAAAGCACTATTTGCCAAACGCCTTGTAACTGTTTCGATACCAAGAACAGTTGAAGAAATTGGAGCTTACGCATTCGCAAATAACTTAATAGAATACATTGATTTTGGTAATGGGGTAAGTATTATTGATGAGTATGCTTTCTATAAGAATCGTATTCGAACATTAAAACTGCCGTCATCAATTTATAGTATTGGTAGAAATGCATTCGAAAGCTGTTTAATTTCAGGAGATTTGGTGCTACCATCAACATTAAGATTAATTGGTGAATATGCATTCAAGAATAATTTAATTAGCAACGTAGAAGTGCGGAGTAATTTAGAATTGAAAGGCAACGCTAAAGTCTTTCAAAATAATATGATTGAGAAAGTCATGTTTACAAAAACGGTAAAGGTTGTACCGCCGTACATGTTTTATGATTGTCTTTTAAAATCAGTAGAATTCAGTGATACAGTAACAACAATAGGCGATCATGCTTTTGCGAGTAATCGTCTTAAAAAAGTAGCGTTACCAGAACGTTTAAAGAAAATTGATGAGTATGCTTTTTCATCAAATGCACTTTGTGAGTTAATGATTCCTGAAAGTGTTGATACATTAGGAAAAAGTATTCTTTGGATACAGAGTGTTGTCGTTGATAATAGAAACTTCTCAAAATGTCGATTGGAAAACAATAAAATAGTTATAAGCATCTCACAGATACATCCTGATATCCAAGTTGAGAATATCAGTAACTTGATTTGGGAAATTAGAGAAAACGCAACAGAAGCAATTCTCAATAAAGAAAGCAATGAAATTATTATTGATTTAAATCAAGGGAAATCAAATTATATTAGTGCAAATAAAAAAGATAAGCTAAATGTGATTTTTGATTATCGTATTGGAAATGGTGAAATAAAAAGTAGTGGATGTAATATGATTTCATTAATTTTCAAGATAGAAGAAATTAATGGTATTGAAGATTTATAAAAATTCTCAGTGTTTTTCAGATGGATATTCCCCCAAGTAAGTAGTAGTTACTAAGTAGTAGCTTCTACTTTTTTATGCTGGAGATAGAGTAAAATAAGATAAATTCTAAAAATAAGATAATAAAATAGATAAATACAAATATAATAGATTATGATATTATGCTACAATTTCAATGTTTATGGTAGACAAAATGAGAATACTTGTACTTGTGAGTGGTGAAAAAAACAGAGGTAACACAGATCGTATCGTTAATGCGTTTTTATGTGGAGTAAAGCGAAGTAATCATGATATTAAATGTATCAATCTTTGCGAAGTTCAAATAAATCCATGTAAAGACTGTAATGCATGTATCTATTTAAAAGATAAATTTTGTGTTCAAGAAGATGGGCTGAATGATATCTTGGATGAAATCATGCATTGTGATTGTGTTGTATTTGCTTCACCAATTTATTTTAGTTTCTTTAGTGGGACGATGAAACTGTTGATTGATCGTTTCCATGCAATAGGTAAAAAATACAACTATGATTATCCTAAAAAGAAATTCATAGTTTTAGCAACAGCTGCTGGTGATAGTAGTTCGTTTACTTTGTTGAAAACATTTATTAATGAAATATTTATTGAACATATGAAGTGGGAAGAACTTGCTTTTTATGGTGTTTCAAACTGTAGTTTTACTGATGATTTTCTATCAAAAGAAAATGATTTGTTAGCTATAGAAGAGATTGGGGAAAAATTGAGGAGAAAAGATGAATAAAGTTAAAGTTGCAATAATCGGTCCTGGAAATATTGGGACGGACTTAATGTATAAAGTAATGAAAAATGATTACCTAGAAATGAAGATGATGGTAGGTATTGTAGAATCTGAAGGTATTAAAAGAGCACAAAGCTTAGGATTCGAAACATCATTGAATGGTATTGAAGATATTATTAAAGACGACGAGATTAAGATTGTATTTGATGCGACAAGTGCAAAAGCACATATGAAAAATGCACCATTGTTGAAAGCTGCAAATAAAATAGTTCTTGATATGACACCTGCGGCGGTAGGCTCTTATGTTGTTCCATGTGTAAACTTAGATCAATTAAACGATGAAGATAATTTTAATATGGTTACTTGTGGTGGACAAGCTACAGTTCCAATTGCTTATGCAATTCATCGTGCTGCTGAAAGTGAATATACAGAAATTGTATCATGCATTTCATCGAAGAGCGCGGGTCCTGGAACACGTGCAAACATTGATGAATTTACGGAAACAACTTCACATGCATTAGAAAAAATTGGCGGAGCTAAAAAAGGGAAAGCAATTATTATCTTAAATCCAGCCGAACCTCCAATTATTATGACAAATACAATTTATTCTCTTGTAAAGAATCCTGATTTAGATAAAATTACGGAATCTGTGCATGATATTGTGAAGCAAATTCAAAAATATGTGCCAGGCTATCGTTTAAGAACTGAACCAATGATTTCAGGCAATAAAGTAACAGTGATTGTGGAAGTAGAAGGTGCAGGAGACTTTTTACCAACATATTCAGGGAATTTAGATATTATCAATTCAGCAGCAATTGAAGTTGCGGAAAAGATTGCGAAAGAAAGGTTTGGTAAATAAGCATGTTGAAAGTAGTAGATACAACATTGCGTGATGGAAGTCATGCGGTAAGTCATAGTTATACAGTAGAGCAAGTAAGAAATGTTGCGTCAGCACTTGATGAAGCGGGTGTTGATATTATTGAAATAAGTCATGGTGATGGCTTAGCTGGATCATCAATTAATTATGGATTTTCAACAACAGATGAACTAGAACTCGTAAAAGCAGCAAGCGAAGTAGTGAAGAATGCGAAGATTGGTGTATTACTAATTCCGGGAATTGGAACAATTGCGGATTTAGAAAAAGCGTATGATGCAGGAGCAAGAGTAGTAAGAATCGCAACCCATGTTACAGAAGCGGATGTAGCGATAGAACACATTAAACATGCAAAAGAAAAAGGAATGTTTGTAGTTGGATTTTTGATGATGGTACATATGGCATCACCTGAAAAAATAGTTGAACAAGCAAAGATATTTGAAGAGAATGGTGTTGATTATATTAACCTAGCGGATTCTGCAGGTCATCTAACACCGAATGAAGTTAAAGAAAGAATCGAAGCGGTTAAAAAAGCATGTCAAGTACCAGTAGGTTTTCATGCCCACAATAACTTAGGGCTTGCGATTGCAAATTCAATCACTGCCATTGAAAGTGGTGTTGATTATATTGATGCAACGTGTTGTGGTCTTGGTGCGGGTGCAGGTAACTGTCAATTAGAAGTATTAAGTGCTGTCTTGAATCGTTTAAATATTGAAAATAAATTAGATTTCAAAAAATTATTAGTCGCTTCAGAAGAGATTGTTCGCCCACTACTTCAACGTTCTCAACAAATCGATGCTGCAGCATGTATGCTTGGATATGCAGGTGTTTATTCAAGTTTTCTATTGCATGCGAAACGTGCCGCTGAAACTTATGGCATTACGGTTGTGGAAATATTAGAAGAATTAGGAAAACGAAAAATGGTAGGTGGACAAGAAGATATGATTGTCGATGTTGCGTACCATCTTGCGAATAAATAAAAAACAAGTCGAAAGACTTGTTATAGAAAAGTTTTACTTCGGATTTTAAATTTATTTCTAAACTCAGTTGGGGTAACATGCTCCAACTTTTTAAAACATGTATTAAAGTGTGCAATGGTATTAAATCCACATGAACTTGCGATATCAATGATTAATTCTTCAGTATCAAGCAACAATAATTTAGCTTGGTTGATACGAGTCGTAATTAAGAAATCAGTTAATGAAATACCGACCTTCTTTTTAAAACAGTGACTTAGATAACTAGGATTTACATAGTATTGTTTGGCAATTGTATCCAGTGATATTTGTTGACTATAATTATTTTCAATAGTAGTTTTCACATGTTCAATTAAGTTTGCTTTGGTAGTAATTTTTTTGTCTTCATCTTCAAAAGTAGTTAGATTATAGATTCTTGCGATATACACAATTAAGGAAGCCAAGGTGTTTTGGATGATAAACAAGGATAATGGTTTAATATCTTGATACTCATTCGCAATGATATCAAGAAAAGGATAAATACCATGATTGTTTGCGCTTGAAAGAGTAAGACATGTACAATAATTAATCTTATCGGCAAAAGGTTGAAGAAACTGAATTGCTTGTGAGAATGTTTTACGATCGGCAAGCAAACTTGATTTAAAGTGTATTTCGGTTATTGTACAAACAATTTTAGTCGTTGGGGTAATTGATAATTCAGTCTCTTTAGAGAGTAAAAAGATGGAATGAGGAAGAAAGATATCAATCGTTTGATTTTGGATATACTTGCCTGTTCCGCTATTAATATAGACAACAGAAAAGTCAAAGGACTTTGTTTGAATTATCGTTCTTTCTTTAATTGTCTGGGTATTTATGTAGAAATTTTCATTCATCGTTATAAATCCTCCCAAACACAGTTTACACCAATATTGGACAAAATAGAATAATAAAATAAAAAAATAACATTATAATAAATCATATCATCATGCTATTATGTAGGCACAAGAAACAAGTATTCAATAATAGGAGGAAAAAATGAAAAAGAAAATTATTGGTTTGTTAGCCATAGTTGTAGCTTTCTCAACACTTCTTGCAGGGTGTGGTGAGAAAAAGGCAACTTGGACAGATGGCGATGGCGTCATCGATGGTGACTTAGTATTCTGGACGCAACAAACAGAACCTTGGTTAAACTATTTTGGACCAGCATTAGAACGTTTTAAAGAAGCTTACCCAGATGTAAATGTGAAGGTTGAATATTTCCCTGAATTTGCAGACAAGGTAAATCAAGCTTTCTCTGCTGGAGAAGAACCAGATGTAATACAAACATGGCAATCAGTAGTAGACTGGGCTAAAGCAGGCAAAGTCGTTGAAGTGCCTGAAGATGTAATCACAAAATCAGAATTAGAATCAGTTTATTATGAAGCAGCATTAAAGAATAAAATGTATGATGGCAAATATTATGCATTACCATCTGAAATCAATGTTGAATCTCCATTACTTTATGTAAATATGGATATTCTTGAAAAAGAAGGAATCGCTTTACCTGAAGGTTGGGTAGAAAATAACGGACCTAAAGATTTCCAAGAATTATTAGATTTTGCAAATCAATTAGTAGTTAAAGATGCTAATGGTGGAATTATCCGTGGTGGATTAGCTTATACATATGCACAATGGGAAGCAAACTTCTTATCATTAATTCTTCAATACGGTGGAGACTATCGTGATGAAGCAAATATGAAAGTAAACTTTGTAACTCCAGAAGCTAAAAAAGCAGCAGAAACATTATTGAAATACAGCCAAGGGCCAGAAGCAGTATGTTTTGATGGAGAACCTCGTTATACACAATTCATTCAAGGTGCAGCTGTTATGACAGTTGGAGCTCCCTGGTATGCAGGATCATTCGCAATTGATATGGAAGGTGTAAATCTTCAAGTATTCAATATGCCAGCTTGGGTTGAAGGAGCAGATCCAATTAGTATCGGTACTGGTGGCTGGGGCTACACAGTAACAGAAAAGAGTAAAAATAAAGAAGCAGCATGGGCATTTATGAAATTTATGACAAGTGCTGAAGAAACTGGTGAATGGGCATACGTAACAGGAGCAATTCCAGCTCGTAGCGATTCATTAGCAGATTTAGAATATGATCCAAATGTTGGGGATGTAAATAAAGCAATCGTTATTGCAAAAGATATCCTTCCATACGCTGAAGAAGATGGAGCATATATGCAAACATCTAGTACATTAATCTACACAATTATAAGAGAAAAACTAAATCAATTAATGGTTGATGGAGACATAGATGCATTCCTAAAAGCCGTCGAAGATGAAGGTAATGCGATGATTCAAGAGAATTTAAGTCGCTAATAGAACAGAAATTCGGAGGAATGAGTCATCATTCCTCCGTGTTTTATAAGAGGTACATATGATAGAGAAAAATAGATGTGAATTATTTTTAAAAACAATCACAAAAGACAAGAGAACACTAGAAATGTTTCGATTTCTAATCAATAACTCGATGATTCGCGTTATCAACTACCATAACACAGACGCGATAAACAGTGAGCGATTTGAAACAGAGATTAAATATTTCAGTGAAAACTTTCACTCAGTAACAATTGAAGACCTCGATAACTTCTTTAAAACAAAGAAGTGGCCTTATACTAAACCAGGATTGATTCCTGCCATCTTTGAAGGATATCGAAGTCATGTAGATACTTATGCAAAAATTCTTGATAAGTATAATTTTGTTGGATGGTTCTATATACCAAGCTTTTTCATGGATATTCCAGCGAAAGATCAAATTGATTTCTGCCATAATCATCGTTTAAGAATTTCAACAGTTCATGGATATGAGGATGGACGAGTTGCGATGAATGAAGAAGAAGTTAAAAAGTTAAGTGAGAGACATGTAATATGTTGTCACACAGGAACTCATTATGAATTAAAACCAGATGCTACAGAGGAAGAAGTTCGTCATGAAATTGTAGATGCGAAAAGAAAACTTGAAGAAGTAACTGGTAAGCCCTGTGATGTCTTCTGCTGGTTAGCTGGTGAAGATTATGCACACAGTGGATGGGCACATAAGTATTTAGAAGAAGCAGGATATAAATACGTAGTTAGTAATTTAAAAATAGAAAAAATTAAATAAAGAAGAGGTACCTAGATGAAAGATATGATTGATGTTTTAAAAGAAATTTACGGTGAAGATTTTTCGAAATATGAAGAAGTAATGGAATATTGCGATAAACGTGTAACTGCTGATGAAGGTATTCCAGCAATTATTGGATTAGATGATTTAACAGCCGAACGCGATGTTGTTTATGAAGGCGCTAAGATGGAAAGTGATTTCAATATCACAATGGCCTTTGGTGCAATGGTATTTGAAAGTTTATACGCAAAACAAAGCAAAGAAAAATTAGGAAACTATCCCGCAATTGCACCTGCAATGAGTGCGGTAGCTGAAATGTATTTTCATCAAAAAGAAAATGGTGAAACTGTACAATATCGAGATGTAATCAGAAAGTATTTAGATAAAAAGGTGAATCATGAGTAGACCAGAAGATTTCTTAAAAACAATTTGTAAAGATAAAAGAACATTAGAAATGTTTCGCTACTTAGTTAATAATTCATTTCTACGCGTTGTGAATTATCACAATACAAATTTAATTGATTCAGATCGATTTGAAGATGAAATAAAATATTTTAGTGAAAACTTTGTACCTGTTTCAATGAAAGATTTAGATACCTACTTTGAGACAAGAGTTTGGCCTTATGACAAACCAGGAATTATTTTAGGAATCTTTGAAGGATTTAGAAATCATTATGACATTTTATTACCAATTTTAAATAAGTATAAAATGCGTTCTTGGTTCTACATCCCAAGTTTCTTCTTGGATATTCCTGTAGCACAACAACTTGATTTTACAAAAACACATGAATTAACAATTACTTGCCCAGAAATGTATACGGATGGTCGTTATGCATTAACATGGGATGAATTAAGAGAAATCGCTAAGGATCATGAAATTTGTTGTCATACAGGAACACATTATCAAATTACAACATCAACTCCTGATGATTTAATGGAGTATGAAATTGTACTTGCAAAGAAACGTCTTGAAGATGAAATTGGGCGTGAAGTAAAAGTGTTCTGTTGGTTATATGCCGAAGAATATAGCTTCAATAAAAAAGCTCACAAACATCTAGCAAAATCTGGATTTACATATGTTATGAGTAATCTTAAATTAGAAAAAATAAAGTAGGGTATTCAAATGAGAAGAAGTGAAAAAATACTACAAAGACCAGATTTCAGTTTCAATCGTTCCGTCTATAAATCAATGGGATTTTCAAATAGTGATTTAAGAAAACCAATGATTGGTGTTGCGAATAGTTGGAGTGAACTTGTGCCAGGCAGTTATTCATTAAAGAATGTTGCGGAAGCAGTAAAACGAGGAATTCTTGCGGCTGGGGGTACGCCAGTAGAGTTTGGAATTATTGGAGCATGTGATGGTACAGCACAAGGTAATGAAGGAATGAAATACATTCTACCAACTCGTGATTGTATTGCGAATGATGTCGAGGCTATGGTACAAGCTCATCAATTGGATGGTATTGTGCTACTAGGGTCATGCGATAAAATTGTGCCAGGTTTATTGATGGCAGCAGCAAGATTGGATTTACCTGCAATTCTTGTACCAGCAGGACCGATGCTTGGTGGACGTGAGTTTGATGGAAGACCCTCTGATTTAACATCGATGTCTGAAGGCTGTGGTATGTTGAAGGCTGGCAAAATAAGTGAAGATGAATTAAATGATTTGGAAGATATTTGTGGTCCAACATGTGGTTCGTGTTCATTCTATGGGACTGCGAATACAATGTGTTGTCTTGCAGAAGCATTAGGTATGGTTTTAACAGGTGGAGCACTTATTCCAGCAGTCTATGCAGAAAGAACAAGAATGGCAGCTGCAACAGGCGAAGCCATTGTTAATTTAGTAAATAAAGGAATTACAAGTCATGACATTATTAATGAAAAATCACTTGAGAATGCAATTCGTGTCTTGAATGCAACAGGTGGATCAACCAATGGTGTGTTACATCTTCTAGCTATCGCACGAGAGTTGGGTATACCAAGTACAGTGATGTTAGACAAATTCAAAAAAATTGGTGAATCAACACCACTAGTTGCGAAAGTAAATCCTGCATCAAAATACAACATGGAAGATTTCTATCATGCAGGTGGTATTCCCCAAGTAATGAGAGAAATTCAACAATGTTTAAATATGGATGTGATGACAGTATCATCAAATACTTTAGGTGAGGAGTTAAATAAAAAAACAAGTGGCAAGATAAATCGTGAAGTAATTAAAACGGTTGATGAACCATTCTCAACATTTGGTGGTATTGCAATTGTAGAAGGTAACTTAGCACCAAAGGGTGGTATTACAAAGCCATCAGCAATAAAGAAAGAAATGCATCTCTTTAAGGGAGTTGCGAAATGTTTCAACTCAGAAGAAGAAGCAGAAGAAGCAATATTAAACAAACAAATTCAACCACGGGATGTACTTGTTATTCGTTATGAAGGACCTAAAGGTGGACCAGGAATGCGTGAGATGTATAAAGCCATGAAATATCTCTATGGTATGGGCTTAGCAGAATCAACAGCAATCATTACGGATGGACGATTCTCAGGAACAAACAATGGTTGTTTCGTTGGTCATATTTCACCAGAAGCAAGTGAATGTGGACCTATTGCTTTGGTTGAAGATGGCGATGAAATTACAATTAATATTCCATGTGGAGAAATTACACTTCATGTCGATGATGAAACATTAAATCAAAGAAAACAAAGATGGGTAAAACCAAAGAAGGAAATTCCATCAGGAATATTAAGGTTATATGCAAAATTAGCAAGTTCAGCAAATGAAGGAGCATCGATGGTCATCGATGAGGAGGAAGTGAATTGAAACACAGTGGTAAAGTAATAGGCATTACTGGTGCTGGGTCAGTTCAAGGAATTGGTTTTGCGATTGCAAAGAAATTATTACAAGAAGGTGCAGAAGTATTTATCTGCGACTTGAATGAACAAGCACTTATACAAGTAAAAGATGAATTAAGCAAGTTTGGAAATGTTCAAACATTTGCGCTTGATGTCAGTAACGAAGATCAAGTAAATACAATGTTTCAAAAAGTGGTGAATCATTATGGGCGTTGTGATGTCTTTATTAACAATGCAGGAATATATCCGCAAGCATTTTTGAAAGACATGAGTACAAAAGATTTTGAGAAGACAATTTCAGTAAATCTTAAATCAGTATTCATATGTAGTAAAGCAGCTTTCAATTGTATGAAAGAAGATGGTGGAGTAATCATCCAAGCTGCATCTTATGCTGCTTTAATACCATCGGCAGGTTCTGGTGCTTACGCCGCAAGCAAAGCAGCAGTTGTTAGTTTAACAAAAACGATGGCAGCTGAATTTGCGCCTTATGGAATTCGTGTTAATGGTTTTATACCAGGAGTTATTGCGACAGGCATGACACAAGGTGTAATCAATGAAAAGAGTGATGAACTCAATCAAGCGATTGCTCTTCATCGATTGGGAGAACCAGAAGATGTAGCGAAGGCAGTAAGCTTTCTTGCATCTGATGAATCATCATATATGACAGGAACATTTATTGAAATCAGTGGTGGGAAATTGTGTGTACAAAATCCCCATGCCCCATGGGCAAAAAAAGGAGCATAGAATGGAACAATTGAAGATAAATATTGATTCACTTCGTTCAATGCACCGCTTTGGTGATTGTCTTGAAGAAGCAATCAAAAAAATAGAAAGTGAAACATGTGACTTTGAAGTAAAAAGAGATGCCAGAGATTGTATAGGAAGACACTGGTATGGGTTGCGTGTCAAAGTTACAGATAAAAAAGTTGGGACTGGATTTTATCTACACATTGGATTAATCTATTTCCCTACTACAAGAAAAGGATTAATGGTTGAGTTGGATGAACAAAACAATCAAAATGTTTATTCAACTGTTGTGCAAAATATTCAAGCAAGAAAAGAGTTTGAAATTAATCGCGATGAAAAAGAATACTTTAAATTATTCATGCCAGATCAAACTTTTGAAGCAATGCTTAATAAACCAAAAAATGAACAAGTACAACTTTTAAAAGAGTATGTACAAAACTGTGCAGAAGCGATTGTTGAAGCTGAGTGTAATGAAGGATTCTCATTCAAGATTGAGAATTTAGATGATTCAAGAAATTTAATTAATGCATTTGATACAGCGTTGAACGAAGTAGATAGTGAACATAGTAAAGTTGTAGTGAACTACAAAGATAAAGATAACTTTGGACAATATGCAGCTGGCTTTCGTTATTATTTAAGTGATCATGATGAGAAAGAAACATACTATGCTTACTTTGGTGCAATTTATAGTTACAAGAAAAATCCAGCAGGAATCTTCGCTGAAATTGATTGGTTCTCAAACCAAAATAATTTCGACAAAGTTTATAAAAACTTAGAACAATCAGATAAGTTTAGTTATTCAAATAATGAACCAAAATTTATTAAATTATTTATGAAAAATGAAGATGTTGAAAAGTTTAATCAATCTTCATATGAACAACAAATGGAACAACTTAAAGATTTCTTAAAAGAATGTAATGATGCGATGGTACTCGCTGGAGCGAAAGGATAGAATATGGAAAGAAAAAAAATAGTTTTAATTGGTGCAGGTAGTGCAGTATTTACAAAAGGTTTAATTGCCGATTTTATTGAATCAGGATTTGGAAAATGGGAAATTGCACTCTGTGATATCAACGGTCAAATTTTAGATGGTATTACAAAATTAGCGAAAAAGATGGTTGAACAAAAAAATGCCGATATCATCATTTCATCATCAACAGATCGTACAGAATTATTGCCAGGTGCTGATTTCGTTGTAACAACAATTGCGGTAGGTGGACGTAGAGCTTGGGAACGCGATGTTCAAATTCCACGTAAATACGGGATCTATCAACCTGTAGGTGATTCAATTATGCCAGGTGGAATTTCAAGAGCACAACGTATGATTCCAGTGATGGTTGAAATTGCCAAAGATGTAGAAAAGTATTGCCCAGCAGCATACTTCTTCAACTATTCAAATCCAATGACAGCGATTGTTACAGCAGTAAGACGTGCAACCAATGTTAAGATTATTGGATTATGTCATGGTGTTATCTATGGCGAAAAATACTTAGCAAAAATGTTAGGCGTTGATGTAAAACGTTTAAAGACTGTGGGATGTGGATTAAACCACTTAACTTGGTTATATGATATTCGTGTTGATGGAAAAGATGTTCGTCAAGAATTATTAGATATCGTTGCGAAACAAAAAGCAGAAAATGAAAAGAACCCACATGTTCGTAATTTCTTTAATCCACTACTTGAAGATAAAGAAATTCCTAATCATATGGACAATCCACTTTCTTGGGAATTGTTTGAAAGATATTTAGGATTACCAGCAGTAGTTGATCGTCATGCAGTAGAATTCTTCCCAGAAAGATTCCCACATGGAGAATACTATGGACATCAACTTGGTATCGATGCATTCCCAATTGAAGAAGTTATTGCACGTGGAGAAACAACATACAACAACATGTTAAACCAAGGTGAAGGTGATGAAGAAGTTGAAGCAGACTTATTCAAACGTGCTGATGGTGAACATGAACAATTAGTTGAAATGATTAAATCATTAATTCTTGATGAAAGAAAAATCTTCTCTGTGAATATTCCTAATGATGGTGCAGTAAAAGGAATTGCCGATGATGCAGTGTTAGAAATTCCAGGGGTTGCGACTGGGTTAGGATTCTGTTCAATGACATGTAATGGATTTGAAGGTCCAATGAAAGATATTATTATCAAACGTTTAACTTCTACAGATTTAACAGTTGAAGCAGCACTTAAAGGTGATAAAAAACTTTGGGCAGATGCAATGATGCTTGATGGTGCAGTAACTGATTATAAAGTAGCGGAACAATTAGTAGAAGATTTCATTGAAGAACACAAAGATTATTTACCACAATACAAATAGGAGGAGAAATCGTGAATAAGAAAGTATTAATTGTCTCTTTCTCTTTCGAACAAGAACAAGAAGCATTTGACACATTAACAAATGCCGGTCTTGAACCAATTCTATTAAAAGAAAAAGATCGAAAAGGATTTGATGAAGAAAAATTGATTGGCTATGTTCAATCATTAGAAGAAAAACCAAGCGGCATCATTATGGGTGCAGATATTGATTTAGGAAAGAAATTCGCTGAAGCTTATCCTGAATTAAAATACATTTCACTAAACTGTGCTGGCAGTGATCATCTTGATTTAAAAGCATTTGAAGAAGCAGGTGTTGTAGTATGTAATGTACCAAGACAAAACTTCGATGCAGTTGCCGATTTAGTATGGGGATTGATTATCTCATTGATGCGTAACATTGTCATAGGTGATAAAAATATTCGTGCTGGTAAATGGGTTGAAGGTGTTGCCAGAGGAAGAGCAGTATCAAAGAAAACACTTGGAATCATAGGCTTTGGTGCAATCGGTCAAGCGGTTGCCCGTCGTGCTAGTGGATTTGAAATGAATGTAATTGCATCAGATCCTGCAAAGAATCAAGAAATCGCAGAAAAATATAATGTAACTTATGTAGATAATGAACAACTATTTAAAGAAGCGGATATCATTGTGCCTAACTGTCCTTTACTGCCATCAACACATCACTTAATTTGTAAAGACACAATTGCCATGATGAAAGATAGTGCGATAATCGTTAATGCATCTCGTGGTGGAGTTATTAATACTGAAGATTTAATTGAAGCACTAAAAAAACATGTGATTGCGGGAGCAGCACTTGACGCTTTTGAAAAAGAACCATTATATGAATCAGAATTATTTGATTGTGATAATGTAGTCTTAACGCCACATATGGGTGGACTTGCCGATCGTGAAATTCGTAATGTTGCGGTTAAGTCAGCAGAACATGCAGTGATTTTACAAAAAGATGGAAAGACAGAAACAGAACTGTTTTAGAGAAAATAAATGGAAAAGAGAATTTTAAATAAGAGTGAATCATATTTCAATGATCACAAAGCAATACATACTGCAACAGAAATAAATCAACAACCTGAAATGTGGAAAAGAGTTGCGAAACAGTTACTTGAAGATAAAGCACATGTAACCTCATTCATGGATGAAGTATTGGCAGTGAAGGATTTAAAAGTTGTGTTCACAGGTGCTGGATCAAGTGCATTTGTGGGAGAGGTAATGCAATACATTCTAGGCGAAGAGTGTGGCATTGAAGCAAAAACACTTCATACAACAGATATTATCTCAGCACCAGATGCTATTCTATTTGATAAGCCAACACTGCTTGTATCTTATGCACGTTCAGGAGAAAGCCCTGAAAGTGTTGCAGCAGTAAAGTTCGCTTGCAAACGAATTAAGAATTTATATAACTTAATCATTGTATGTGATGGGGCAAGTTCACTTGCAAAACTTGGTGGTGAACTTGAAAAAACAATGGTCGTTGCATTACCAAAAGAAACATGTGACCAAGGCTTTGCGATGACAAGTAGTGTAAGTTCAATGGCGTTAGCTACATGGATGGTATTTCACTACAAAGAATTAAATGAATACACGGATTATGTTTCAAGACTTGCGGATGAAGTTGAAACTAAATTGAATGATTTCGCACTTAAAGCAGAAATATTCGCTGAAAATTCATATCGTCGATTAGTATGGTTAGGATCTGGAGCACTACAAGGATTAGCGCGTGAAAGTGCAGTTAAATCAATGGAATTATCAGATGGTTATACACATGCTAGTTATGATGGTTCAGCTGCATTTAGGCATGGTCCAAAAACGGTAATTAATGATGAAACGGTAACAGTTCACTTTATTACAAACAGACCATATACTAAAAAGTATGATGTAGATTTAAATAATGAAATCAATTCTGAAAAAGGTAAAAACAAGACAATCACAGTTGGTGAAGAAGGAATTTCAGAACTTATAAAAAATTCTGATTTCTATGTTGAATATCCAAAGAAAACAATTTGCCCTGAAAATTCTCAAATGGATGCCTACATTTATGGATTATTGTTTGCGCAAATGCTATCGATGTTCAAGTCGATACAATTAGGGTATACTACAGATAACCCATGTCCAAAAGGGGACGTGAATAGAGTTGTGAAAGGTATTATAATCTATAATATAACGTAGTTTATCAAAGGGGTGTAAATGGATGAATATGACTCGTAAAGAAACAGGTTTAGCATTGTATGATCAACTGAAAAGTAAGATTCGTGAAAAAATTGAAACAGGTGAATGGACAGAAGGACAAAAAATACCAACAGAGAAAGAACTTTGTGAAATGTTTAATGTTAGTCGAATCACTGCACGAAAAGCAATTGATGATTTACAAGAAGAAAACTTACTTGTAAAAAAACAAGGAAAAGGTACGTTCATAAAGAGAAGTCAAATTAATCAAAGTTTAGAAAAATTTTATTCATTCAGTAAAGAATTAACAAAACAAGGTCTTGAAGAGAAAGCAGAAATGCTTGAATTCAAAATAATGGAAGCTGATAATCGTATTCAAAGAATCATGAATATTTCAGAAAATGAAGAAGTATTTGTGATTAAACGTTTACGTTTATTGGATGACAAACCTTACGCAATTGAGGTTTCGTATATACCGGTGAAATTCACACCAGAACTTACAAAAGAATTGGTGGATAGAAATGGATTATATAATTCGTTACAAGCGTTTGGTGTTAAGTTAGAACACGCAACAGAAAAATTTAGTGCTGTGAATTTGCGTAAAGAAGAAGCATACTATCTTAACTCTGATTTTAGTGAAGCAGGGATAAAACTTACAAGAAGAACATATCAAGGAACTGATATGGTCGAATATTGTAGCAGTATAATTAGAGGGGATATGTTTACGTACACAGTCGATTTATTTTAAATAATAAAGAGAGGGAGATAATATGTCTTCAATCATTCAAAAATCGAAACGTAAAAA
This sequence comes from uncultured Erysipelotrichaceae bacterium, assembly GCA_964386325.1. Lineage (GTDB taxonomy): Bacteria > Bacillota_I > Bacilli_A > Erysipelotrichales > Erysipelotrichaceae > Anaerorhabdus. Next base: position 15,920 of record CAYLQY010000014.1, read on the forward strand.
AGGGAGTACGATATTTTTAGCCTTAGTACTCATACCAACATTCATATGGTTTCTGATGTTTTTCGTCATACCATTTATTTCAGTAATTGCGTATAGTTTTACTGATGCACACATGGCTTATTCTGATTTTAAGTTTGTGGGCTTCCAACAATATATTAATGCGTTTAAAGATCCGACATTCATGATAGCGATGAAGAATACAGTTGTTGCGGCATTAGTCATAATGCCAACAACCGTTGTTTTATCAATTGCCTTAGCAGCAGGATTAAATGCCCTAAGTGATCGTTTAAGACAATACTTTACCTTCGTATATTTCTTACCATCAATTATATCTACTGTCGCAATCAGTTTAGTATGGTCATGGTTATATCATAAAAACTATGGTTTATTCAACGCAATATTAGGAATCTTTGGAATACAACCACAACCATTCTTAGGATCACCTGATCAAGCACTAATTGCTTTATGTATTATTCAAATATGGGCAATCTTTGGTTATTATGCAGTCGTACTACTTGCGGCAATGCGTGGTATTGATAAATCATATTATGAAGCTGCAGATATGGATGGGGCGAGTAAGTTTAGAAAATTCTTCAAGATTACATTACCGTTGATTAAGAATAATATTCTGTTTGTTTGTATCATGTGTACAACAACAGCATTTATGTTCTTCACACCAGTAAAAATCTTAACTGAAGGACGACCTGGAACAAGTACCGTTGTTATGTTATTCCATATCTTAAATAAAGGTATCAAAGAAAGTAAAATTGGATATGCTTCTGCAATGTCGATTATCTTGATGTTAATTATTATGAGCTTTAGTTTAGTTCAATGGATTTTAACAAGAGAGAAAAAAGTTAAGCAAATTAAGGAGGAAGCATAATGAATAAGAAAAAGAAAAAAGATCTAGGTTATTACTTAACATTATTGCTTCTATTAGTTGGTTCACTCATTATGTTATTGCCATTATATTGGATGGTTGTATCTTCATTTAAAGGACAAGCAGAATTAATGCAAATGCCACCAACTATGTATCCACATAATCTTGTGGTGACAAACTTCACACGTGTTCTTGATAGTATTCCATTTATTCAATACTATGCGAATAGTTTAGGGGTTACCTTATTGAGTACGGTTGTAGCGGTATTCTCAAGTTGTATTATTGGATTTGTATTTGCAAAGTATAAATTCAAAGGTAGAAACATCATCTTCTTAGTTATTTTAGCCTTTGTTATGATTCCGTATGATACATTAATGATTCCGCTTTATAAGTTAATGGCAAATTTGAAGTTAACAAATAGTTACTTTGTTCTAACTGTGCCATACTTTGTAAATATCTTTGGAATTTTCTTGATGAGACAATTCTTCATTGATTATCCAAATGATTATTTAGAAGCAGCTGAAGTAGATGGCTGTGGACACTTTAGACGATTCTTCACCATTGTCTTGCCAATGGCAAAACCAATGGCATCAGCACTATTCATTTACGTATTCATGGCTGTTTATAATTCATTCTTGTGGCCATTAATTTCCGTGAATAGTAATAAATTATTTACATTACCAGTTGGTATTGCGGCATTGTATAGTTCTCGTGGAACACAAACAGACTTAATCATGGCAGCATCAACAATGATGATTGTGCCATTAATGATTGTGTTTGCACTTGTTCAAAAGAACTTCATTGAAGGTTTAACAATTGGTGGTATCAAAGGTTAATTATACAAATTGTGAGGTTCTAATAAATGAAAACTTTTATAGGTGTCGATGGCGGTGGAACAAAAACTGCTTATGTTGTAGCGAATGAGAATAATGAGATCCTTTTCCAAACAGAAGGAGAAGGATCAAGTTATCGTGAAAGTAGTATAGATACAGTTTTAGGTCAACTTCGAAATACAGTGGAACTGTGTTTAAAAGAATGTAATCTTGAAATTAAAGATTGTTCAGGTGTAGTCATTGGTTTACCATGTTATGGTGAATCAGAAAAAGAGGATACTGAGATTGACCAAAAGATGAAAACAGTATTTCATGACATGAACTACAAAGTTGTGAATGATGTAGAAGTTGGTTGGGCAGGCTCTTTAAATTTAGCAGATGGAGTAAATATCGTAGCGGGTACAGGATCGATTGCATTTGGAAGAAATCATGATAAGAAAACGGCTCGAAGTGGCGGTTGGTCAACTTTCTTTTCAGATGAAGGATCATGTTACTGGTTAGGTAGAAGAACAATGGAATACTTTGGAAAAGAAGCGGATGGACGTCTTGAAAAAGGACCTCTCTATGATGTTGTGATGAATCATTATGGAATTAAAAATGAATTTGAATTTATTGATATTAGTGAAAATGAACTTATTCCATTTAGAGATAAAGTTGCCCAAGTACAACGACTTTTATACGATGCAGCAAAACTAGGAGATAAAAATGCTATCGCTCTTTATGAAGAAGCAAGCAATGAATTATTCTTAATTATTCAAGGTGTTGTAAAACAATTAGAACTAACTGGAAAGAATTTTAATTGGTCTTATTCAGGTGGATTGTTCCATGCATTGGAATTTGTATTACCACATTTAGAAGCACGTGTTTCAAAACTTGGTGGTCAGCTTGTAAAACCATCAACAACACCAGTAATGGGAGCATTTTTATTAGCGAAAGAAAAATTCTATGAAATGGATTAGTTTTATTAAAGATAATCAACAATCTGTTGGAATATTGAAAGAAAATCAAATTCTATCTTTAAGAACACTAGGATTTAACTTTAAAGATATAAATGACATTCTCGTGTTAAATAACAATGAATTTAAACAACTGTGTGATGCTATTTCTTCATATAAGGGTGAGCTTATCGATTGTGAGAGTGGTAAACTTGTAGCTCCAATTAATATCCCCTTCCAAGATGTAATTTGCGTTGGACTAAATTATCATGAACATTGTATTGAAGCAAATCAATATGAAGAAAATAGCTTTGTATTAGAACCACAAGCAACTGTTTATTTTTCAAAGAGAGTGAATCAAACTACATCTTATTTGAGTGATGTATCTTGTCATAAAGATGTAACAAATAAATTTGATTATGAAACAGAAGTTGTAGTAATCTTAAAAGAAGATTGTATCAACTGCACAAAAGAAAATGTTAGAGAAAAAATATTTGGTTATACGGTAATCAATGATTATAGTGCCAGAGATTTACAAGTTGCACATCAACAATGGTATTTAGGAAAAAGTTTAGATGGTTGCTTTGCAATGGGACCATATATTCTAACGGGTGATGAGTGTACAAAGTTAGAAAACTTAGTAGTGAAGACAAGTGTTAATGGCGAGATTCGACAAGATTCTTCAACTAAGTTTATGATGAAATCAATTGATGATATCATCATCGAATTAAGCAACTTCATGACATTAAAAAAAGGAACAATCATTGCAACAGGGACACCAAGTGGTGTAGGCATGGGATTCGATCCGCCTAAGTTTTTGAAACCTGGAGATGTTGTTTTGTCAGAAGTTGAGCAGTTAGGATTTATTCAAAATAAAATTATTTAGGAGAGAGTAACAATGAAATTGTACAGTGAAAATAACGAACTATATACAGCGTTAAATAAACTAGGAGATCTTGTATTATTAAATGTTCTCTTTGTAGTTAGCTGTATACCAGTAATTACAATTGGAGCTGCACTAACATCCATGTACTCTGTTACAAATAAAATGGTACAACAAGAAAACATTAAAATTTTTAGTGATTATAAGAATGCATTCATTAAAAATTTTAAACAAGCAACACTAATCTGGATATTCATTTTAGTTGCGATATTTATTTTAATTGCGGATATTCAAATATTGGGTGTATTTCAAAATAGTATTTTATTAGGATTAATACTAGGTGTAATACTTTTATTGTTTATGATTACATCTTATATATTTCCACTAATCGCATGTTTCTATAACACAACATTTATGTACATAAAAAATGCACTACTACTTGCGTGTTTAAATATTGTGAAAACACTAGTTATTCTTGTTGTTAATGTATTACCCTTTCTTGTTTTATTTACAAGTGGACTATTAGCTCAATTTGGATACTTCATTTATTTGTTGATTGGATTTTCCGCAACTGCTTATCTTGTAATGAAGTTATTGTCAAAGGTATTCAAAAAGTATGTAAATAAAGATATGCAAGAAAAAGAAAACTAAATTATAAATTGTTTGATACCTTGAACAGAGATAGACGGGAGGCGTGCTTGCTCGCAAGGTAGATTTATTATGAAATTCAGCACAAAATTATGCGTTTAAATATAAAGAATTACGGAATTGTTTTAATTGGTAGTTTTATTCTCGCTTTCGGTTTGTATAATATACATGCCCAAGCAGATATAACTGAAGGTGGAGTATTAGGAATGATTTTATTATTAAATCATTGGTTTGGAATTAATCCTTCAATTTCATCAATCATTATGGATTACTCATTGTTTGCACTAGGGGCATATTTCTTTGGAGGTAAATTCCTTCGATATTCTCTTGTGGCATCCTTGGCGTTTTCAATATTTTATTCAGTTGTAGCTTCGTGGGGACCACTTCTTCCATTCGTTACCCAATCACCACTTCTATCAGCACTAAGCGGCGGAGCATTTGTCGGCATAGGCGTTGGAATTGTAATACGTGTAGGTGGGGCATGTGGAGGAGATGATACTTTAGCGCTTATTGTAAGAAAGTTAAGTGGATTAAAAATATCAACATCTTATCTCATTATGGATGTAACAGTGTTACTTTTAAGTTTGAGTTATATTCCCATGCAAAAGATTGTATTCTCATTAATTACTGTATTAATATCTTCAAAATTAATAGAATTTATTAAAACAGTGGACTATAAAACAATGTGGTGTAGTATAAAAGAAAAAAATAATTCGTAATCGTTTAAAAAGAAGGCAAGTTCAAAAAACTTGTCTTTTGTCTATTAATGTAGAAGTCAGTAAACAGCTAATTATGCCGAATAGTTAAGTGTAATTGAATAATATGATAAAAATATTTATCCACAAATTTAGTTAAAAAATGGTAAAATTAAATGTATAATGTCCTAATAAAAAATGAAAAAAGTTATATGGAGCAATACAGAGTGTATTGCTTTTTCTTATTCTTCGATGTTATCCTTTAAATAAATTTGATTGCATGCAAGTTGCATGTGGTCAAAGTAAAAATTGAAACAGTACTTAGAAATCTTAGGGGAGAGGAGATATTTTTTAGTTGTTTCTAGAGTATAAGGTGGATAGATATGAATAATAAAAAACTGAAGAGGGGAATCTTCATCGGTATTATCATTCTCATGATAATACTTTTTTTGCTTCTGATAAAATCATGTTCGGGTATACATGTTATGCCAAATACTGATCCAAAACAGGAAGAAAAAGAGAAGGCAGAAATCATTCAATTGATACGTCTTTACGATTTACTCGAAAGAGCGGATTTTTGTAGTAAACAATGGAATGAAGATGCCAAAGAAGTTGTGGAAGAAATTGAATTGCTCGCAACTTCAAAAGAAGATTCATCAGACCAGGAGATTGCGGGTATTCTCCATAGGATTGCGAATGATTTAAATGAATTGTCCAAGAAAAACTCAATTGAAAATATTGATGCTCTTGAAAAAAGTTTAAATGAATTTGAAACCATCTATGGAGGAAAAAACAATGAATAAGAAAATTACAAAAGTGATAAAGATAGGATTACTTATTGCCTTATTTTTATCACAGTTTCAAATTGCCGCAATGTCTGTTAAAGCTGAATTAAATAAAGTTCAACTTAAAAGTCCAAGTGGAACAGCAGAACTTGCTCCATATCTTGGTAACAAAGAATCAAGAATTGCTCAGTTAGAAGAGAGTGCACCTATTGAACAACCAACTAGTTCACCAACAAGTGAACCAACCACAGAACCGACAAGTGAACCTACAAATATACCTACAAGTACACCAGAAAGTGTTGTACCATCAGTTGAACCAGAAGTTGAAATAATACCGACAAGTACACCTCAACTAGAAGAAGAAAAGAGTGATGAAAATCACGATTTTCAACTCGTACAACCAAGAGGTGGCTTTGAATCAAATGGACTTGTGGAAGTTGAAGAGAAGAGAACTGAGTCAACAAAGACATATCAAGTTGATGAAAAAAACTTCACCGTAGAAGTCTTTGCGGAACCAATACATAAAGAAGTTGAAGGTAAATTTGAGGAGATTGATTTGAATCTTCAAACACCACCTGCAACTTATTCGTTAATTGACAATGCGCGATTTGCGACAAATAATCAAGGATTCTATACAATTGATTTTTTTAGTGATGAACAAAAAATAGCTGCACTTACAAATGAACATGGATTTGTACTAAATACAAAACTGCTAGGTGGGGCTACAAATGACTATCGTATAAATGGAAATACACTTCAATATTTTAATGTCTATGATGGAGTTGATATTCTATATTCATTATCATCAACAAAAGTTAAGTCAGATATATTACTTACAAAACCAGTGCAATCAAATACCATAACAGAGGTACTTGAAATTGGTGCTTTAGATGTACAACAAGAAGGAAATACACTGTACTTAAAAAATGGTGAAGAAACTGAATTCACACTTTCAACACCGTACTTAATTGATAATGTGGGAAATGTTAGTGAAAGTGTGTCACTGGCTTATAATCGTATTTCTGATACTGAAATAGAAGTTATCACAACGTTTGATCAAGAATGGGTAAATGCCGAAGGAAGAGCCTATCCAGTCGCAATTGATCCAGTGATTACACCAAGAAGTAGTGCAACAGCGGATGTGACAACATCCCTTGTGCGTACTTATGGTTCAGTACCAATGCAATGGGTATGGACAGTAGTTGGACATGTTGCTGCAGAAAGTGGTGGGGTACAACTATCGGGTCTTGGACGTACCGTTGTACATTTTAATATGCCTAATATTGGCGCAGATATGGAAGTAGTATCAGCACAACTAGGAATGTATCGCTATGAAGCAAGAAGCAGTGATGTAGGAATCAATGTCTATTCAAGACCTTATGTTGATCCAGGATCAGCGAGCTTAAATTTTAATAATAGTTTAAATGGGGCAGAATATGTCAGTGGTGTAGCAAGTGGTAACTTATGGGGTATTGGCTATAAAACTTTTGATATTACAGCACATACAAAACAATTATATGCCGGAACAAATAAAACTCTAGTTCTAGTAGCCTCACCCGAAAGTGAAGCATTAGACTCCCATTTATTCCATACAGAAGGTGGAGCAAACCGACCAACAATCTCGATTAGCTATCGCCTTGCGTATGATGTTGATCCAGCGATTGATATCAATACCATGGATGCCCGCTTGCGAATTTTTTCAAAAGGATTAGGACAATTAGATGCTGTTAGTTTAGATGGAATTGCAAAGCCGAAAAGTCAAATTAAATTTAGTTTAGTAGAACTTGATGAAAATGGAAATAAGCTAGCAACATCAACCGAAGTAAATGCTTTACCAGATGTAAAAGAGAGACTTTTCTTTGTTAAGCCAATCTATAATACAAATCCAAGAACTGGGGTGCAAAATATTCCAGTAGAAAATGTTAACTACTCAACAGATTATATAGAAGGAACGGTATTTGATAAAATAGATCAATTCTATTCATTCAAAATGCAAGTAGAAGTAGGTGCATCTTCAAATACAAACGATGTGTATTCCGATAAATTCATGATACACAAAGTAAAGTTAGGAGAAACACTAGCATCACTATCTTCGTATTATGGTGTAACAGTTGATCAAATATTATTTGACAACAACACAACGGATAAAACAATTAAAGAAGACGATACTCTGATTTTACGTATTCCAAGTGATTCACCACGTATCAATGAAAATGATGTATTACCTCCGCTGATGTTCAAGGAATATACAGCAGAGTACAAATATCGAGGACCAGTGTGTCTTTATGGATGTTACGCAGGAGATCCAATTAATACTGGAAGTGGTAACTATTATCATGAGAATACGGATTTCATGGTCAATGATTATTCAGAAATTTCTTTTAAACGAACTTATAATTCCTTAGGAGACATTGTAAGTACTTCGTTTGGAAATGGATTTTCAAGTAATTATGATCAATTTGTATTCTATGATAAAAATGGTAACTTATTGTATTTTTCCGGTGATGGGAAAGTATTTGAGTTTAGAAAAAATGGAAATGATTTTGAAAAAGACATTGATAATCCGTATAAGCTTGAGTTTATTAATAATCAAGTTGTTTTAGCCGAGGAAAAAACAAAACAAAAAATACTATTTGATGAAACAGGAAGTCTAAGTAAAATTGAAGAATACAATGGACATTTCACAGAAGTAAAATACAATGATTACTTTCAAATTGAAAAACTCAATATTGATGATGCAAGAGAAATCAATTTTACATATAACAAAAATAATTTGATAAGTGAAATCACATTACCGAATGGGGCAAAAATTCAATACGAGTATAACAGTCTTAATCAAATGACAAAGTTTATTGATGCAGAAGGATTTACTGAAGAATACACGTATGATAATCAAGGAAGAATTACAGAAATCATTGATGAAGCTGGTTTTTCATTAGGAAGAAATATCTATGATGATAAAAATCGTGTAACTTCACAAACTGACGGTGATGATAAAACGATGACTTTTGAATATGGAAATAAAGAAACAAAAGTAACGGATGCCGATGGTCGATCAATAATCTATGGTGTGGATGACTACAATCGTGTTACAGAACTCACCTATGATGATGGCACAAAACAAATCAATGAGTATAGCCAAGATAAAAATGAACTACTATCAATTACAAATGAAAAAGGTGAAGTTACTTCTTATGAATATAATCAATATGGTTACATAATAAAAGAAACGGATTTTGATGGTTCAATCACTGAATTTGAAACGGATGAAAATGGAAATGTAACGCATAAGATTTATCCAAATAAAACAGAAGAGTGGAGTACCTATGATACATTTGGCAATAAGTTAAGTCATACTGATATCTATGGTAAAACAGAAACTTTTGAATATGATAATAAGAATCGAATGATTTCCAAAACAGACGCAAGAGGAAATAAAGAAGAGTTTACTTATGAAGGCAATCTTATTAAGACACATAAGAATAAATTAGGACTCACAACAACAACTACATATAATGATTTAGGCTATGTAGTAAAAGAAGAAGATAACCTTGGTCGCGTTACAATGTTTGAATTGGATGCGAAAGGAAACGTTACAAAAAAGACGGATAGTTATAATGCTATTGAAACTTATGTTTATGACGGGAATGGCAATGTCACAAACTATACAGATCCGCTAGGAGCAATAACCGAATACACTTATGATTCAACCGGGAACCTATTAACTGCAACACAAAATGGCTTAACTGAAACAACGGTTTATAATCATCAAGGACAAAAAACTGCTTTTATAGATTCGTTAGGTAATCGTGAAACCTATGAATATGATAGTAAAAATCGTTTGATTAAAACAACGGATATTCGTGGTAATGAAAGTAAGAGTATTTATGATGACGCAGGTAATCTTATTGAATCCATTGATAAATTTGGTAATTCGACAAAGACAGTAGTTGAAAATGGTTTAGTTCAAAAAACTATTGATGCTTATGGGCAAGAAACTAGTTTTGAGTATGATGGATCAAATCGAATTGTGAAAACAACATATCCAACAGGTGAGGTAATCACAAATGAGTATGATGAACAAGGCAATCTTGTTAAAACGATAAGTTCAAAAGGCATCGTAACAGAAACACGTTTTGATGAATATGGGCAAATCATTGAAACGATTGTGAATGGGGCATCTACGAAAAATACATATAATACACTTGGACAACAACTTACAAAAACAGATGCGTTAGGAAATACAACAACCTATGAATATGATCAACGGGGTAATCAAGTAAAAGTAATCGATCCATTAGGAAACGAAACACTAACAGTGTTTGATAACAATAATCGCATCATTGAGACAATTGATGCTAAGGGTAATTCAAAGAAACAAGAATACGATTTAAAAGGGAATGTTATAAAACAAATTGATGAACTTGGAAATGAAACATCGACAATTTATGACATCTATTCACGCGTAATTGAAGAAATTGATGCAGAAGGCTATGTGACAACAACGAAGTACAATCACTTAGGACAAACTTCAGAAGTCATTTCAGCACGCAATTTTATCACGAGCTATGCGTACAATCAATTTGGTGATAATACAACAATTACGATTGATGGCAAAGTCATATCAAATAAAGAGTTTGATAATTTTGGTAATTTAGTACGAGAAGTTACTTTAGACAGTGATATCACAACAGAATACAACCAAATGAATCAAGTGATAAAAACATTGAATAATGGTACAGGACTCATTGAAGACAGAACATACACAGCAAATGGCAATCTTCATTCAGTAAGTAATAATGCAGGTCAAACAACAGTTTATGAGTATGATCAATACAATCAACTGATTCAAACAACCAACGCTCTAAACCAAACTGAGATGAATGAATACGATGCAGAGGGACAACTTGTTAGAAAAGTTGGAGTTGATGGAGTTGAAACAACAACGACATATAATGAACTTAAACAAGTTATTGAAACAACATCAAAAGGAATCACAACATCCTATGAATATGATGCAAATGGCAATAGAATTAAGGAAACAGTGGGCACAGTTTCAACACAATTTGAATTTGATGAAAATAATCGCAACACCAAAACAATTGATGCACAAGGAAACTTCACTGAAACTCGTTTTGATGGCAAAGGACAAGTGATTGAACAAACAGATAAAAATGGTAACAAGACTCACTATGAGTATGATAAGAATGGAAACGAGACAGCTGTCATTGATCCATTAGGCAACAAATCCACTAAACTATTTGATGCAGATGGTAATGTTGTGGAAACAACCGATGCGCTTGGTTATAAGACAAAGAGCGAATATAATGCTTTTAATCAAACAACAAAAACAGTGGATCAACTCAATTTTTTAGTTGAGTATATTTACAATGAAAAACAACAAAACATCCAAATCATTTATCCATATGGGAAAACTCATACTTTTGAATTTGCACCAAACAATAAAATTTCGAAAGAAACAGACTCAAATGGTGCTAGTAAGTCAACTACATATGATATGTTAGGCAATGTACTTACACAAACAGATGGCAATGGGAATGTTACACAATATGCCTATGATGAACTAGGAAGAAAAGTAAAAGAAGAAAAACCAAATGGTTTAGTAATAGAACTTGTTTATGATAAATTTGGAAATCTCATTGTACAACTTGAAGATGGTGTAGTCGTTGAGCAAAATGAATACAACAACTACAACCAACAACTCTCTTCAACAAATGCAGGTGGTCAAAAGACTACCATGGACTATGATGAACTTGGAAGAGTGATTCATAGAAAAAATGCAAATGGCATAGAAACTCATTTTGAGTATGATGAGTTAAATCGCATTGTTAAAGAAACAATCAATGATGAAATAAGTGTTGAGACAACATTTGATGCGAATGGGAATGAGTTATCAAAAACAAAAGATGGAATTCTAATTGAAAGCTTTAAGTATGATGAAAACAACAATGTCACAGAAGAACTTATTGAAGGTGTTGTATTTAATTATGAATATGATGAAAGGCAAGGACTTATTAAGACATTCATTGCGAATGATTTAGCGACAACTTATGAATACGATGAACGTGGATATAATTCAAAAGAAACGGACAAAGATGGTAATAGCACTTTAAGAACAGTCGATTATTTTGGTAATGTAATTTTGGAAGTAGATCGCTTAGGTAATCAAACAAAATTTGATTATGATGGAGAAGGGAATATCATCAAAGTTGAAGATCCATCAGGAAGAGTTGTGAATTATAAAGTTGATGGAAACAACAATACCATTGAAAAGAAGTACAGTGATGAAAAGATTGCGACTTCTGTTTATGATGAAACAAACAACTTAATTGAAGTTACCGATGAAAATGAATTCAAAGAAACATACGAATTTGATAAGCAGGGTAATCAAACAAAAATTGTTAAACCAGATGGTACAACAATTACAACGGAATACAATGAATTGAATCAAGTTGTGCAAATCACAACAGGATCAGATCGCGTTGTGAAAGTTTATGATGAAAAAGGAAATCTTGTAAAAACAACAAATAATGCAGGAACTGAAACAAGAGTTTATGATGAGGTCAATCGCCTTATTGAAGTTGTAGATGTGAATGGAAATCATACACACTATGAAATGGATAGCTTTGATAATCAAACCAAGATAGTGAATGCTGATGGAACAGTTATAACTAAAGAATACAATGCACACCAACAATTAGTGACAGTCAATCGCAATGATCATCTAGAGGCTTCTTATTTGTATGATAGTTATGGCAATGTATCTTCAATAACACAAGGGAATGGTGTTGTTGTCAGTAACACAAATGATATCTATGGAAGAATATTAACTAAAGAAACTAAATTGAATGGAACAGTAATCGAAGGATTCAAATTTACGTATGATCCTGAGAATAATCTACTTTCTGAAGAAATAACAACACCAACTGAAAGGTTTACAAATACTTATACGTACGATGAAAACAATGAACTTAAAACGAGTTCAAAGATGATTGATGGACAACGTATAGATATTGAATACAATTACAGTGTCTTTGGAAATCGTATTCAAAAATCAAGAAGTGGTGATATCTCTTACGTATATAACGAAAAGAATCAATTAACATCCATGACCACAAAAGATGGAGAAACAAAATATTACTATGATGGAAATGGTAGTGTACGTTCAAGTATTGATCCAAACGGACGGGTGACAAATTATACCTATGATGGCTTTAATCGTTTGATAGAAGTAAACCGTGGAAAAATGAGAATAACCTACACCTATGATGGAAATGGAAATCGTATTAGTGAAACATCACAAGATACAACCGTAAACCACAATTCATGGTCTGAAACACTTTACACGTACTATACAGTAAATCAACTCAAAGGAATAATAAGCAAAAAGAATAATGATGAACTCTTTGAAGCAATGAGACAACAAGTGAATGCTATCAATAAAAACAAAGGCTGTAGATTGATATCAAAGAAACAAGTTGAAGAAATGGAAATCAGTTCATCAAGCAGCACAACAACATTTGAACCTCAAACTACATTCTTCGTGAATGATGTTACATCAGAATATACAGAAGTCCTAGTAGAAAAGAATCCATCATCAACAAGTACATATAGCTATGGAAAAGAAAGAATTAGTGATGGAACAAACTACTACCAAACATCAAGAAACGCAACTGTTTCATCAACAACAAGCCAAACAGGAGAACAACTTGAAACATATCAGTATACAGACTATGGTCTAGAACAAACACCAGGATACGGGTATAATGGAGAGAGAAGAGATATCACAGGACTAATCTATTTAAGAAATAGAACCTATGATTCTTCAACAGGAAGATTCTTACAACTAGATACCTATCTAGGGCAAGAAGACTCAATCATCACACAGAACAGAAGTATTGCCTTCAACAACAACCCTTACAAGTACATTGATAAGAGCGGTAACACATCAACTACTACATTACCATGGGAAGTTTTAAAGAAACTTGCTCAAGCAGCACTAGCGGCAGCAGTTGTTGGAGGAATCACCATAATAAATGGTGTCACTAAGCCTATTAGTAAAGCATTTAATGATAGTATCAATTATGCAAATCAATCAGTGGTTGAAGGGCTTGCGAGATTATATTGTCCACCAACAGTATTGAATGATTCGAATAAACCAACAAATGAATTTGATTATATTTGGACACACTTGCAAAATAAATTTGGTGGTTTAATTTCAAACACGACTATGTCTACTTTTATTAGTCATGCAATTTCAAAAGCTATTAGTAGAGATGAAAAATATAATGGACAAAAACAAATTCATCACATTGTTGCGAAGGCGCATTTTAAGCATAAAGATATTAGGGAAAAAGTATTCTTACCAAAAGGTCTGGATGCCACTTCGTACTACAAAAATTTAATATCTATTAAAACAACACTTCATTATGCGACTTTTGCCTCTCCTTATTTAGATATGGTAAATATGTGTTTTTATGATTTGCTTAACAATACTTCAAATATTGATGTTGGACAAATAGATACAAAATTAAATTTGCTTCGAGATGTGTTATTAGAATTAGAAAGGTATTTCATATGATAAATATTAAAGTTAAAAATAAATACGATAACAAAAACCATTTAATTCATATGATCGGAACTAGTTTGTATTTGCTTGAAGAACATACAAACTCAATTAGATTTAAAATTTGGGATAGTGAATTGAAAAAAATGTTATACCATAAAACATTTAGAAGTCTTCGACAGTATAAAGTAATAGAGAATGAAAATAAAATTATATTTATCTCGTCTAGAGGAAATATTTCAATTTTTGATACTATTAAATTTGAGGCAATTGATTTAATAATCAATGATGATTTCAATTATGTAGCGATAAATGAAAATAATAAATTCATACAATCAGGATTAAACAAAAATAATATTATTTTTTCAGACTATACAATTTACGAGATTAATAAAGAAAATAATATATCACTAATTTTGACTTCTAAAGAAAAAATCATAAATGTTATAGTTGATTATTCAAAAAATGAATATCATGTTATATTTGATATTTCGTCAATGTTTAAATTGTTTAGTGCAAGTATATTTAATGAATATTGGAAAAAGCAATCAAATAATTTAATCAATAATGATCTAGACAGAAGGCTTATTGAATTTTATTTCGCATTTGATTCAGCATTTCATTTGTTGGAGAATAAGTATTTATATTTAACAAATCACAGTTCTGAAATAAAACTGTTAAACTTTACAGCGTTGAGGAGTGAAGTTATTTATTCTCAAGAGGGTAATTCATACGATTCTAATTTTTACTATTTATTAAAATGCAGTAAATTTCGAAAAAATTACTTAATCACATGTGATAAAGACAAAGTTTGGATGATATTTAATTTGAATGAGCATAAAAAAATATGCTGTTTTAAATCTGAAATACTAACGGATATAAATATTTTTGAGATAAATTCTTCTATATCATTTACAACGAGTAAAGATTTAATCATAGCATCCTATGATGATTTTGAAAATGATATACTTTTAATTCTCGATAAATTTTCAGAGGAGTATTTGATAAATCAGTTGCCTATTCAATATGTGCGTAGTGTTAAGCAATTAAATGCTGATGATTATGCTAGGATTCGATTATATCAAAATTTGAAACTTGATAATTGCAATATATTAAATTGCGAAAATGATTCTTTTATTAATATTAGATTAGCTGATGAAAGTTTTTATTTGAAAAGCATATATCATATTACTTTGGAAAATTCTTCTAGATTAATTACCTTTAATAATACAAGTAATCAGTTGTTTTACTATGTGATAAATCAAAATAAGAAAACTGATTTAGTGATTCGTGATATCAAGACAGAAAACGTTATTAGACATAAATTGCAGGGGTGGATAACAACATATAAATATTTTCAAGAGGATGGAATAATCATATTATTAACTGATGCAAATTATGCAGTAATATATGATATTGCTAAAGATAAGATTACTAAAACTAAGATTACTGGAAAAAAAGCTTGGTTTACGGATTTGTATTGTGGTAGTAGTTTAAATGAATATATTTTTTCTTCGATTTATGGAATATATGTTTTAAATAAGGATGGTGGTATTAATTACTTATTTGATGGTCAAGATGATTTATTTGTTAAGAACTTGTTTAAAATTGAGGGTGAGGTGATAAACTATTATTTCATTGATGAACAGCATAAGGAAAAAATCTGCTTAGATAAATCATATGCAATAGCAAGTAAAGAAAATTATATTATCAATGATCCAGAAGAACTGTATAATCAATTGAATTTTTATTCGAGTGCTAAGTTACAGTATAGAAATTTATTTCTTGGAATTCATGGAAATTATCCAGGTTTACTTGTATATGATATATCGATAAATAAATATACACTTTACTTCACAGAAGATTACGATTTAATAAGATGCACTAAAATGTTTATTAGTGAAGGAGATATTTCTCTTCTATGTTGTTATTCCAATGTGTCAAATATATCTGTAATCATAAATATAAAATGCTTTCAAATTGTAGCAAAATTAGTCGGTAAAGTAGATTTTTTAAACTTACAAGATAATAATCAAATGATAGTTTATCAAACTTTAGAAAATATATTTGTAAAGAAAATAAATATATTCAATAATTAGCTTTATACCTTAAGGTCAAAATGAAACGCTTTAACTCTGTCATATAGCTATAATCTTCTGTAAAACAAAATAATTAACTAATAAAATATAATAAATAGGATTATTAACTATTACAGCGAAAGTTGAAGAAGTTAAGAATGAAAATTTATTTACTTATTTTATTACAAGCGATATTTCTTTTTGTAGGCTATTTTATATTATTTAACCGATTAAAAATTAGTGATTAATTGTTAAGTTTATTTCTTGTTCTTCTTTCAGTAGTATTTCAATATTTTTATCTAAGAATTAAAAAATTTATTGATGCAGATAGGAAAGTTTACGAACTATATATTATTGATACAGAACAGATAAATAGTAAAAAACGACTATAGATATTACATTTGAAAGTGTTAATGGTTTTTTTTGAAAGGTGTAAAAATGGATTTGATAACTTATTTAAATGAGTAACGAGGTGAATAATGAGAAGATTGATTTATAGTTCAGGTGATAAGTATTATTTAGTAAATAGTAATCATTTTTTATCAGGGTTGATTATCAATCCTTTGATGAAAAAAAAGATAACAGTTACACAGATTGAAAAAAAAATTTATAAATATATTAAGCAACCCCACAAAAAAATAACGAGTCTTCAGTTGTTATTTATCTTAATAGTTACTCCATTAATAAGCAGATTTTTGATGGCAATTGAGACATCAAAAATCTTTGTGATTAATAATAAAACTGCGATGCTAGTGGTTCTACTTCTTTGGGTAATAGAGTATATTATTAGATATTTACAATGTATTTATGATGCAAAAATAGTCAGCGAATCATCTACTAAAATATTTAATGCAAAAATATTTCTTTCGAAAAAATACTACATTCACTGCATAGCATTAAAAATTTTAAGAGTTAGTTGCTATTTAGTAATATATTCATTTATTTTAAATGGCACAGTTTTCAAAATGTTATTAGGTATTGGTATTTATATTTTTCTTTATTGGATTAAGTCGATACAATGGAATATAAATGTTATTGAGTTAGAAGATGGATCAATACTTACTCCGTTTGGATCATAGAAGTTCCTTAAAAAACTTGCTCAAGCAGCACTAGCGGCAGCAGTTGTTGGAGGAATCACCATAATAAATGGTGTCACTAAGCCTATTAGTAAAGCATTTAATGATAGTATCAATTATGCAAATCAATCAGTGGTTGAAGGGCTTGCGAGATTATATTGTCCACCTGCTGTTCTACAACCAGATTATGCAAATGCTGGTAATGTTGCAGGAGGTAGCATAGATGTCTATTTGTCATTTGAAATTGTCAATAAAATAAATAAAATTGCGAAAGCTGCTCCGTGGATTGGTTTTGGTGTTGACATGACTGTTCAATTGATTGAAGGTGAGAATGTCAATGATGCATTTATAAAAGCAGGAGTTCATACTTTAGTTCAGGTGGGTGCACAAGCAGGAGTGGCATATTTAGGAGCGAAAATTGGTGGCACAGTAGGTGCAATATTTGGGGGACCAGTCGGTGTTGTTATTGGCGCAGGTGCTGGAATGGCAGTTGGATTTATTTTTGATGAAATTTATGATAATTGGGATTCTATTTGGAATGAAATAAAAAGTACAACTAATAATGTGATGAATCAGTTGAGTGAATTTGCTAATGATGTTGAAGATTGGATTGGAAATATTTTCTAGAAAAAAGAAAAGTGGAGGTTCTATGAATGATTTTATTGAACTATATGTTGATGATAAGAGTAAAAAGATAATATATTATGATTGTATTACATCAAAATTGATATCATGCAATTATAGTTATGAAAATCAATGGTGGGCATTTATTATTACTCCACTAGTTTTCTATATTTTAGATGAACTTAGACATTTATTTTTTGATTTGAATGTTTTGAACAGAGTACTTTTTCTGTTTATACTATCAATGATATCTGTTGCAATCTGGAATAAAATTATGAGTGTTTACTATAAAAACATAGTTTTAAATAAAAATGAGATTATAATCGCTAGGGATACTTTTTATAAAATGAGTATTAAAATAAGAAAGCATTATATGAACCAGATTATTTCATTTATAATAATCATTATACTTATTCTTTTATTGTTATCATTTATAATTTTATCAAAGGAATTGTTTTTATTCATTCCTCTCATTATATTAATTTTTGTTGAACATTATTTAATAACTTGTTTTAATATATTCAATAAAAGAAAAGTTATTAAAAAAATTGCTAATGATACATTTGAATCTGAATCAATATATTAATTTAAATAAGCAAAAAAAGCTAAGTATCTTTATAGTTTTATAAAGTGATTAGTAATGTAAGTAAAATTAAACATAGTATTATGTGAAGATATTTACAAATATAGACGACGCTACAAATCGCTATAAATCTAGAAGGACAAGCACTAAGTCCAATTTTGAGCTTATTCGTAGAGTTATGAATGTTTCTGATAAATATGCGCAGGTTATGAATCAATCATTTGCAAATACAATGCCAAATGTAATCAAACAAGCAGGTGCTTCTTTTGCAATAGGATCAGTAGTTACATTTGCATTCGATATAGCGAGTGGAAACAGTATTGGACAATCTGCATCGCACGCAATAGTCACTTCGGCAGCTACTACAGCAATTTCTTATACTTTTCTAGAACAGCAACAATAGCTGCATTGCCAGCTGTAGCAGTGGTAGGCACATTTGTAGTAGTTGGTGTTGCGGTAAGTGTAGCATACGATTCAAATTTATTTGGAATAAAAGATGCAACTGAAGTTGTAGGTACATTTTGTTTTGGTGTTATAGCAATAGCATTTACTTGGCTCCAATGGGCTGTTTTTAATTTTTTCTCAAAAGATGTTAAAGAGATTAAATCAAGACAAAGATAAAAACGACCTACACCTATGATGGAAACGGTAATCGAGTCAGCGAAACAGTACAAGATACAACAATCAATCATCATTCATGGTCAGAAGCTCTTTATAATTACTACACCATCAATCAATTAAAAGGAGTTCTTAGTAAAAAAGAAAATGAAGCTCTTTTTGAAGCAATTAGACAACAAGTGAATACTATCGTATTGTATTGTAAGGTGCAGAGAAAGCTAGAGCAATTAGAGAGAATGTTTTTGCTAAAACTGAATTAAGTATTGAAAATCCATTCAACTTGATGAATATGAAAAAGTCAATGCATAAAATAACTCATACAGATGAATATTATGCTAGATTAAATATCTTATTTGCTCCGGATATTGCTAATTTAATTACACTACCTGATGGAGCAACTAACATTGTATATCAAAATATAGTACGTTAAAACTTAATAAAATTCGTGCTATATTAGAAATAGTGGAGAAATTATTTATATGTTAAAAAAAATATATGAAGTAGGAAAAAAAACAAGTATTGTTTTCATTTCACTTACTGAAAAATTTGAATTAGTGTATTTAAAAACAAATATTAAAACATCAAAACTTATAATTGAAAATATAGTTACAAAGAAGCCAGTATTCTCAACGTGGATTGGTTTCATTGCGCAGTTTTTTCTTACTGAAAATATAATTACTTTTCTTGAGTATGATGGCACAGTTATAATATTTGATATTGAGAAAAGACAAATTGTAAAAAAGTGCAAACCTAATAAAAAAATAGAAAAACAATATAAAATGGTTTCATCATATATTAATAATGGTGTAATTATTTATTCAGGAAATGAAGCTTATTTCGTAGATGTAAGTCTAAATGAATATACAAAATTTGACTTTATTACAAATGAAACAGGGCTTAATTCAATTAACGTTATGGAAAAAGATAAGAGAATAATCTTTTGCTGTCCAGGTAATAATATGTACATACTTGATTATGATATGAATTTAATATATGATTCAACGAAAAGCGATAAGATAAAAAAGAAGGATTACGATTATTTACTAGGGAATGAAAGAATATTGAATTTAAGTGATAAGTGTATTATTAGCCATACTAGTAATTATTATTTGAATTCCTATCTATTAGTCAAGAATGGAAAAGATATTAAGAATATAGATAACAATTGGCAAGATTTGAAATTCTTACTTTATTTGAAAAAGAGTATAGTAAATGAAAAATACTATTATATGTTAACGGTATATTCTAATTGTATATATATCTTTGATTCTGTTACAGATAAACTTTTAAGGAGATTGAAAATTAATTCTGCAGTAAGTGATGTCTTATTAAATGATTCACTAAAAGTTATAGTGTTTGCTACTGTGCATAAAATAACTGCTTTTCGATTTGATGATATTTACGATTTTATTAATTATAGTAAATAACTGATTTATTTAAGAAATAAAACCTATGATTCTTCAACAGGGAGATTCTTACAACTAGATACCTACTTAGGAGAGAAAGACTCAATCATCACACAGAACAGAAGTATTGCCTTCAACAACAACCCTTACAAATACGTTGATAGGGGTGGAAGCATGGCTATATCATTAGGAAGTGGTGGTAGTGGAAAGAAAGAACCACCAAAGAATGTATGTGAAGTACAACCACCTCAAACAAGTTCAGGCATGCAAATTTGAACCAGGGGATAGCAAGAATGGAATTCCTCCACGAGTTACTTATAATGGAATTGATGTTAACTTATTGGATAAGCATGGGAATGAGAAAACATTGCCTATATGGCCAGTCAATAATAGAATTAATCAGAACCAAGGAAAAGCAACAGGGGGAAATAAACCTAATATTGGATCAACGATAAATAGTTTAAGTTTTTCGGCTGATTATATACAAAGCATCGCAACAAAGTTGGAGATGAATTTTGTTAACTCAGTTGGAATGAATGGTGTTTATCTAGGTCCAAATAATAGTTTTATTATGGGTTCAACAACAGAAACAATAAATGCTGCAACAAAATATCAGATTGAAATAACAAATACAATTCGTTTTGGGAAAGTATTAAGCTATGGATTAGCTGGTGCAAGTATTGTGAATGATAGCATTAATAGATATCAAGATGGATATACTGTGGGGCAGTCAATTACAATTAGAACTTATTCTAACGTATTTGGTTTTGCAGCTGCGACATTTATTACTGCAGTTGCACCAGTCAATTTACCAGCAGTTATTGTGATTGAAGGAGCGGCGGTTGTAAGTTGGGGAGTAAGTGAGGGAATAAACTGGTTATATGATAATGTTGATGTAGTTAAAGATGGAATCAATTATATTAGTAAAAAAATAGATGACGGTATAAAATTTGTTGAGGATGCAAGTAACTTTATAAATAATTTAATGAAAGGAAATAATAAAATGGCAAAACGTAGAAAAAATGAAATATCATATAGATATTTTACAGTAAATCAAGATAATCAGTTGTATATTGTTGATACACTTCCAACTAATAAATTATATTGGTTTGGAACATTAAAATTATTAATTTGTAACGTTAAAATAACTAAAATTGAGAATGAAGAATTGTGCGAGATAATTAAACAAGCGAAGACTAACAATACAAGCAAGTATGCTGAGTTAATAGCCGGAGCAACTATTTTGGGTGCAAGTATGTTAAGAGGTCAGAACATACGTATTAATGAGTATTGGTTCATTTTAATAAATATAATTTGTTTAATACTACTAGTTGTTGGTATTAATCAAGCTTATAAAGAAATAGAATATAGTAATCAGGTTAGTTTCAATTCAAAAATAAGAATTAAGAGTGATTTATCATTTTTGAAGAAATTGTTAATAATACTATCTCCTTTTTGTGGATTCTTATTGTTGGGTGTATATATTTATCAACTATTTGTAAATGTTGGCACTGGATATATTGAATTAAAAAACATCATGTGGTTACTATGTTTATTATTTATAGGTTTATTTTTGATATTCTTTGTTTTTAACGAAGAATACTATGTGATTGAAATGGAGAGAGAAGAGATATCACAGGACTAATCTATTTAAGAAATAGAACCTATGATCCTTCAATAAGAAGATTCTTGCAACTAGATATCTACTTAGGAGAGAACGACTCAATCATCACTTAGAACAGAAGTATTGCCTTCAACAATAACCCTTATTATGAAAATATAAATGACGGTTCTACGAATAGAGCGTCAGGATTTCTGCAAAACTGTGGGAATGGAGATGAAATTAATGGATTGATAAAAATAGCATCAAGTACTAATATATCATCTGAAGTGTACTTGATAATTAGTAAACAACAATCAGTTGAAAAAGCAGTTGAGGCAATAATCAACATATATAAAGACAATGAGTTCGGGTTATTTTTAAATAGTTTATACTTAAGAAGCAATACATTTTTAGATAAATAGTCTTAAGCAAAAAAACTATAGAAAGGCAATTGAGGAATAAGTGATGAAGATAGTAGGAAAAATCATAAGAGTGCTGATAATAATACTGATAATATTTGAAGGTACAAAACTGTTTTTTTTGATTTTTGCTAACATGGAAAATAGATTAATTCAAGAGAGTGAAATAGTTAATGGGAAAGATGTAATTTACTTTAATTTGATTGATGCAACTGGAGATATATGTGATTTAGAATTATGCGAAGCCTTACCTGAATTAAAAGTAATAAAGATAGAAGATGGTGTATTTTTAAGAATAGGTATTGATAGTCTTAATAGTTATTATTTAAAAAGTTTATTTTTTAAGAGTGGAAATGAACCGGAAGTTACATTACCTGAAAATAAAGAAATGTTCAAAAATCGAACATATGCGGATCAACTTCTATCATGGCAAAGTATTCTTTTAAAGATTTCAGATGATGTTTATTTAATCTATTTTTTAAATAATCAAAATCCTAATTTGAATTTTGTTGAAGTTAAAAATGCAGAAGAACAGCTTGCATGGGAAAAATTTAATACTAATAGTTTAGCCGATAAATTTCTTGTAATAAATAAAGATAATTATGTTAAATATGTGAGTGAAAATGATATACGTATTGACTTGTCTTTTGAAGAATTAAATGAAAAAATACAATATTCATATAAAATGCTAATAAACTATGAGAAAAGATTGCGAACCTATTCATTAGCTTTGTGTGTGATAAAAATTGTATTCTATATTTATTTATTGTTTGCGAAAAAAATAAATGGATTGATAGGGAAAAAAACCTTCAAAAAAATATGATGTAATTATTTGGCGATTGAATTAGTATGGTAGTCGATTGCGACTAAGACTGTACTCATGTTTCCCTACGATATAGCAAGTGGTGAAAGTGTAGGAGATTGAGCAGGATATGTAATAATTACTTCTGCTGCAACAACTGCTATATTATATGGAGGCGTTGCGTTGATGGGAACTACTGTTGCTTCATTACCCGTTGCAGTAGTAGTTGGATCAGCAATCACAATAGGTGTATTAGTTAATATAGCGTATGAAGAAAATTTGTTTGGAATGAAAGATTTTGCTAAAGATTTTGGCGAATTAGTAGATAACATGATTAAAGGAATAGAAAATTTCATTAGAGGTTTATTTAGATGACAAGTAGGAAAGTAGATAGAATGGGATATTATACAATTTTCCCTTTTGAAAAATATTAATAATCCATTTATACCAAAAAAAGAAAGGAGATAATAATTTTGAATTTGAAATCAATCACGAGTAAAATAAAAAGTTTAGATGGTAATTATATTATGAAGGGTAGTGTATATATTTCAAATTCCAACGTAAAGAATCTAATTATATTATTCGAAGTAAATCCATTAGAATCAATGCTTATAACTCCATATTTAATAAATGAAGTTTCAAGTAAAATATATGAACTTCATGATTACGAACTCAGCGTTGAAATTATTAGAACAGGAAAACTGACTTTTGTAGAATACGATGAAAATAACATTTTAACCAACGAAGTATTAGACAATTTTAATCCCAAAATAATACTAAAAGAAAGTGATCGAACGATACTAATTAAGTATTTAACGTATTACTTTAATACATTAAATGAACTGAACTTTGAAGAAGATAGAAAATCAAATGAAAATCTTGAGTCGGCTAATTTATATTATCAAATATTTTGAATTCACTCTAAATTTTTTTATGGTAATTATTATCTTATATAACCAAAAAATACAATGATAAAAACCAACTTATGCGAGTAGAAAATAATGGAAAGGTAGAAGCAGAGTATAGAAAAAATAATGGATTGGAAAGTGCAATTACTTCAGCACTAGCAATGGCAAATGCTAAACTAACAAGTGAAATTAATAAGCAAATGCAAAGTTCAAATACATCCAACAGCAATAATCAAAACACTGAGGGATCTAGTGGAACTGGTAAAACGTTAAATGCCGAGGAATTGAAGAAAATAGGAACACTTGGGGATAACTCTGGCATTAGGCATGTAA
The DNA here is from genome assembly GCA_964386325.1 of uncultured Erysipelotrichaceae bacterium. Taxonomy (GTDB): domain Bacteria; phylum Bacillota_I; class Bacilli_A; order Erysipelotrichales; family Erysipelotrichaceae; genus Anaerorhabdus. The sequence goes on from CAYLQY010000014.1 coordinate 40,616, forward strand.
AGGGAACGGAAATTGATGCTAGAAATCTATTTGATAATCAAGTTATCAAGTCAACTGTGAAAGAAGTTCAATCTGGAGTATTTGTTGGACAAGGAACTGATGGATTCACGTATACGTTTAGAGCAGTATCAAAGTCAGGTCCGCCAACCATTGACGTTAATGGTATATCAGGATTGAGAAAAATAAAATTTTTGCCATAGGAGGACGACATGAATATAAAAGAATTAGAAAAAATTTGCTTATCAACATGTTTTAGATTTATAAATGATAAAGTAGTATATCCAAGCCAAAAAAGTAACATGAGCTTTATGATTATTTATCCAACTGATGGATATTACTTAACAAAAGAACAGTTCATTTCAATATTTGAAGTAATCAAAAAATATCAAGATAGTTATTATTGCATATCTGATATCGAATTTGAAGATAGTTTTACAAGAGAAGGAAATACAAATGATTTAGGATATAACCATAAAATCTTTACTAATTTTGTTTATGATGATTATAAAGCGAAGGATAGATTGTTTGAAAATGCTCTTTATGACATTGATAAAAAATGGGGAATAAGTATTTTTCAAGACAGCTTTGCCATCATATTTGGAGAGAACGAGATTATCAAAGAAATTAAAGCTAATTATCCAAATGACGATGATTTAAAGGAGTTCAATAAATTTATAGAGTCTGAAGCAATATCTAATATAAATTTTAAAAATCAACTATTAATATTATCATCAAATTCAATATAATGTTATTCAAAACATAGCATAATCAAGACAAAGATAAAAACGACCTGCACCTATGATGGAAATGGAAATCGAGTCAGCGAAACAGTACAAGATACAACAATCAATCATCATTCATGGTCAGAAGCTCTTTATAATTACTACACCATCAATCAATTAAAAGGAGTTCTTAGTAAAAAAGAAAATGAAGCTCTTTTTGAAGCAAGGCAAGATCAAGCTAATGCTATCAATAAAAACAAAGGGTGTAGATTGATATCAAAAAAACAAGTTGAAGAATTTTATGTTGGTTTAGCTTATAATTTACTAGGTTCAATTGCAAGAATAGGAACAATTGTACTGGGATTAGGTCAGATGATAGAATTTGTGGCAAAATTTGCAGGTGTTGTAGCGATTGAGGGATAATTGAAGCGAAAGAATCAAATTCGAATAATACTTTGTCTAATTTTGTAGCTGCTAATGCTTACTCGAAAATGGTTCAGGATATATTGCAAGAGTAGGTCGGTATGCTGATACAATATTTTTTATGATTTAGCCGAAATTTATATAATTTGATATAAATCATGAATACTGAAATTTAGAGATGCCTTATTCCATTGATGAGTTAAATGAAAAGATTAGTGACTCGTATTCAGTAATCAAAGATTATGAAGAGAGATTAAGAGTTATTTCTATACTTATATATGTTGCTAAAATCAGTTTGTTGTTTTATATTTTAAAGCATAAGAAGATTAATCTATATTTGAAGAAATTTTTAAAAGAGTAAATAAATGTACAAGCGAATAAAGTAGGTAATTAACTTCATGCATTACCGACAATAAAAATTTCTGTATATCTAGGTGCACAAGCAATAAGCCCATTTTTCAAGTTCATTACTAAAGCGTTGAATGATAGACTAATGCTCCATCATAGTGGTGGGATGACAGGAAACCCAAGTACAACTGATTTTAGAGTTTATATAATAAAAGAAATGAATGCTTGAAGAATTATTAGGCGAAAAAATAGAACTTTTACTCAAAGCTCAGAAGAATTAAATATGTTAGCTATATTTCCCATTTATGAAAAAATAGATTAATGGAAAGAGAATACTATATTCAAAAAGAAACATAATATAGTTATTCAAGAGATTGAATGTTAATAACAAAACCGCAATCATAAAGAGATAGCGGTTTTTGTAGTTGATTAAAACAAAAAGAATACAAACTTTAAAGCTGTAATCACTATCCATAATACAACGCCAATTACCAACAATGGAATTAAGAATGCAAATGAAGCGATGAATATGGGGAATACAATAATAAAGCATATCAATACTATTAATAGTCCAAATAAGCCAAATAACATAGTTTTTACCTCCTTATGTAATTAATATTAACTATAGCTATATTCTAAGAGCTGGTTGGGTGCTACGCTACCAAGTGTAGTTTACGTAGCGTCAACTAACGGTTGCAAAGTCCGGTTGCAAGGGAATTTTAGTGCTTTTTGTGAAGATTTTATGAACTTTCATAATGAAACAATTTACAATTTTGACTTGGGATATGGGTATGATATAATGTAAAAGCGCAAAAGGAGATAAGTACATGAAGAAATTCATATTTATACTCTGTTTGTTGATCAGTTTCGTAGGTTTGACGGGATTTAAAGCTGAAGAGTTTTCTATCGAAAATCTAGATCAATACAACAAAGAGTTTAAGACAGAAGAGATTGAAGTTTGTTCAACATCTTCTACAAAAACATACATGCCTTATACTGCAATTACTGCAAAGAATTCTAAACAATATAAATACATTGAAAATCATATGACAGTAGATCAAACTACAGGTATGTTATATGACGAAGATGGCTTTATTGGAGCTGCTTTAGGATATAGCTTTGGAGAAATTGGATCTAGATATTACTTTACACTAGATTCGGGGATTGTTCTTCCAATTGTAAAGGTTGATGCAAAAGCATCTGCAGATGCACCAAATGGTTGTTCACATGCCGCTGATGCAAGTGTAATTGAATTTGTAATTGATTCAACAATTGCATCTGAATATTTTGGAACAGGACCTACAGGATTAGTAAAACAAGGAAATTTCAATAACGATACAAGATTCAAAGGAAGTATTACAAAAGTAGAAAAAGTATTAGATGAAAAAATAGAAGAAGGCGTCTATTATGATGAAAACAATGTAGATAACCAAGAAAGTGAAAAGAACTTAATTGGTGAAGCAGATACAGAGTTACATCTTGAAGGTGGATTTTAGGACAGAGAAATCTGTTCTTTTTTTGTGGGAAATGGCGCATATTAGTTAGGGGTGTAGTCATATGTTTGTAGTAAAAATGTGATATTTAAAAATGGAAACGGTTTCATTTTAAATTATGCTTAAAAATATGGCTATTAATGCGGATAAAACCATTTTATAACCGCTTTTCTATATAGTAGAAGTAAGCATAATAGTAGTTTGTACTGATTGATATGAGGGCTGATATGAAACAGATAAAAAAAATATTATTTAAAAACACAAAAATTTCGTTGTTGGTGATGATGGTGAGCTTTATCGCAATTATTGCTTCCTTTTTTCTATTTGGGGTAACTAATGACGATGGAATTTTTACATGGCTGATTCTATTTATGATAATAGCTGCTTATGTATTCTTAATGGGATTTATCTTTTGGATTATTAATGTTTTCCGATATAACAAAGCAATAGGATACTTTAAGAAGCGAGTTTTGGCTGAGGGTATTGAAATTGATGATGAACAGGAATTTGAAAAATTAAATAAAAATGTATATCTTTCATCAAAGATTATTATCAGTACGTATATGGCTTCACAATTCGTTTTATATAAGAGTTGGGTCAAAGAATGTAGTGAGACTGAGAAGTTTCAAAGTGGACGTTATTGGCCTTGTGTGGTTATAAAAACAGAAGATAAAACATTTACTTTCTTATTAGGAAAAGAAAAGTTAAGAGTTGAGCTTATGGAAGCTTTGAAGACAGCATTTGTAACAAATGATGTTGTAATGAGTACCCCAATCATGCAAAGTGAGCGAGATGCAATTCAACCTAAGGTAGATTTTACGGATAAAAGCAATGGTATGAATATTATTGTCTTTGGACTCATTTGTTTTGCTTTAGTTGTTGGGTTTGGGTTTAGTTATCCATATTTACGAGACATGATTCATTCAAAATCAACAACCACACCACCACCGATTATAAATAATGATTATGATGATAATAAGGATGATACTTATGCTGATGCATCATCAATCGATAGTTACTTTATCGATAAATATTATAGTGAAAATGATGAAGTGAACGCTATCTACAATGTAGTGGATGACGTTACACTCTTGTACGTTACAAATGATACGCCTTATGCATTTAAGGGTAAGTTGGAAATATTCTTTGGTGAAGAAACAGAAACAGTAGAAACTTACTGGATTCGTCCTCATGGATATGATTACTTCACCCTTGATACAAAAGGAGAACCAACACAATATCGGATTACTGAGGAAAACTATAAAGAATATACTATACCTTCTTTAGTCAAGTATTCGATGCTGGAGAGTTATCTAACAGATGGTTACAGCTATGACATTGTTTTCGATGGATCAGAATTAAATGAAGATAATGTAATTGATGTAAGTATTGAACAAGCAAGATTTACCGAATTGGAAGAATATCCTAATGCAACACTTTTCTTTCACGAAATGAATGTAGAAGACTTTGAAACAATGGGAGCACCAGAAGACTTTAGTACGGTACGTTATGTTGTTGAAATAGATACTGAATCTAAATCATTTGTAGTGTATCAAGCAAATGGTGAAGAGAGAACAGAAATAACAACATTTAAATATTAAAAAATAAGGAGAAAGAATATGACACAAAATTCAACAATGACATTTGAAACAGATACACTCCAAAAACACATGGTTAAATGCTTTATCTGGATGTTTGTAGGTTTAGCAGTTACAGCACTTGTCGCGTATGTTTTCATAGCAACAGGGGCAATTTCAGAAATCATGTTCCAAGCGACATATGCATCAGGAATGAGTCTTTCATTAATTATGTTACTACCACTCTTCCTACAACTAGGTGTAGTTATTTACTTATCAAGTCGTTTAGACAAAATGTCAGTAATGACTTCAAAAGTATTGTTTATAGTATATTCAGTGATTACAGGATTTACATTCTCATTCTTACCAGCAATTTATGGTTTAGATAATATGTTCCTAGCTTTTGGATTTACAGCTGTATTATTTGGAAGTTTAGCTGTAATTGGAGGAACAATGAAACTTGATTTAACAAAATATTCATCACTAATTTTTGGAGCATTAATTACATTAGTAATTATTTCAGTAGTTGGAATGTTCCTAAACATCGGAACATTAGACATGATTATTTGTTATGCAGGATTATTTATCTTCTTAATCATTACTGCTTACGATGTGCAAAAAATAAAGAGAAATTATGAATATGCAAGAAGTTCAAGTGAAGCATTAGAAAAATTATCAATCTATGGAGCATTAGAACTTTACTTAGATTTCATCAATATCTTCTTATATGTACTACGTATATTAGGAAAGAAAAAATAGAAAAGCAAAGGCGGAGAGAGAAATGAAAAAACTTGTATTATTTTTAACAGCGTTATTGGTACTTGCAGGATGCTCATCAGCACCAGCTCCTGAAGCAACAGCAACACCAACAGCGACACCTGAAGTACAACCAACAGCAACACCTGAAGCAGTTGCAAGCGATTATGAGAAGGGTGTATGGGAAGGTAATACATTTGTAAGTAAGACTTTAAATATGCGCTTTGATTTACCAGAAGGATGGGAAATAGCGGAAGAATCTTTTCAAGAAGAAGCAATGAAATCAGGCAATGAATTATTGGATGAAAATGCAGTTGAACCAGCTGACTTAATTTTAGAATTCTTAATTAATAATCCAACAAACGGAATGAATATTCAAGCAACATCATCAAAAGTTGGACCATTACTAAGTGCTATGTCAAATGACTTAATTGTGGAATCAACAATAGCACAACTTGATTCAATGGAAGAGTTATCTTATGAAGTTGTAGATCAAGGAATAACAACAATAGCTGGTGATGAATATGGATACGTCTATGTAACTGAAGTAAATTATGGTTTACATCAAAAAATGTATTTCAAAAAAGTGGGTGATTATTTATTTAATTTAGTAGTCACTGTGGATGAAGCAAATATAGATATTCTTGAAAGTTTTGAAGGATCAATATCTGCGTATTAACAACTAAAACGAGGAGAAAAAAATGAAAAAACTAATAATGATTGGCCTTGCAGCATTGGTGCTAGCAGGATGTGCAGCAAAAGAAACAGTAAAAGTATTTGAAATGACAGAAGAAGAACCAGGATACAAATATACATATGTTGAAACAATTACGGCTGCAAAAGATGCAGTTGTCCATGAAAAAATCGTTTCTACAATTACAATTGAAGAACCAGTGGATGGTGAAATTGATACATTTAAATTACTTTTAGATGCAGAAGTAGCTTGTCCATATGGTGTATTAGATACAGATGGAAATCAAACAGTTGGATGTAGTAAATTTATCGATGTTGACTATGCATTTGATGAAGCAACAAATACATTTACAATCACAGAAAACTTCCGTTACAAAGATGCAGCTAAAGCAAAAGAAGACATTATTTCAGCAGAAGCTGGAGGAAGTTATAGTGATGATGAATACTATTCAATGGAAATGTTTGAAAGTGATTTATTAGACGCTGGTTATACTTTGGTTGAATAACAATCTGTATAGGAGAGAGAAATGAAAAAAATAGTTAAGGTAGCAATTAGTTTCTTAATGATTATTGGCCTTGTGGGTTGTAGTGGTGGAGGAACAAGTAGTAAACCAACACTTGCAAATCAAAAGTCTGATACAGGAGCTTATGAGAATTTAATGGAAATGACAGTTGTTGCGGCAACTACAAATAAGAAGGGCGAAGAAGAAACAGGAAGCTTTCGGTTCTACGTTCCTAAATCTAAATATGCAGATGTTTATGATAATAGTGCCTTTTCATCAGAGAATGGAGTATCTTTAGATGTAAGTATTAATGATTATATGTTTGAAGAAGGCGAATTCGCAGATGAAGTAGTGAAGTATGCGAAAGAGGGTATTATAAATGATTCATATGTATTACAAGTAATACGTGAATCAGAAATTATAGTGGATGAAGCAAGAGACAATGCTTCATATAGTGCATTGGTTATTGAAGAGGGCTACGATTATGCAGGAGAAGCCATATATAACTTCTTTGCAGCAAAAGAGTTAAGTCCAACACAAAGAATATTCATACGACTTGAAATCACAGCTTCTGAATGTAATAAGTTAACAGATCCGATGATTAACGAAATTGAAGAATACTATGGAATTGAAATTGACTTTAATCTTGAAGAAGCAACAAAAGCGCAAGAAGAATTCAATGCAAATCCACCTGAAACTAAACGTTATGATGCTTTTGGATTTTCATTCGAAATTCCATTTGCATATAGCTTAGATTATGATATGTCAGATTATGCAGAAGATGATTTTGTATTTGGTCCGCAAGGAGAAGCAAATTCATATAATGATAATTTACAAGTTATGGTTATTACTGATGACTCAAGTCAATATACTGCTGAAGGATTAAAAGCAGATATTGAAGATTTATTTACAGAATTAGGAAATGGAGCAGCAAAAGTCCAAGATTCTGATTTCACTTCACAAGATAAAGCAATTATACGTTGCAAATTGTCTGGAAATAGTGAATACTTAGATGGTTATATCGTTAGTTATAAAAACTATGTGGTTTATTTCGCAACAATTACAGACCTTACCGAAACTGATCAACAACAATTAGATGTGATTCAAAAAGCAATAGATACATTTGTTGTTGAGTACTAATTTAACCGAAGAACTCATACAGTATTGCAAGAAAATTTGTATTAAATTAATAACTAATGATATAAATATAGAGAAGAACACTTGAAAAAGTGTTCTTTTTTTGTGATTTTCTACATGAAGTAAATATTTGCAAATAAGCTTAAAAAGGTATAAAAAGCATATAAATGGGTATAAAATGCATGTGAAAATAATAACTAATTGATATATTCAAAAATATATAAAATATAACCGAAATATAACCGGACAAGGAGCATGATGGTCTCGTAAGAAAGGAATATTATTAAGGGAGAGAAGAATGAAAAAAAATAAAAGATTCGCAACGAAATTTTCTAGGAAAGTGGTTTCGATTATTTTGTCGTGGGGAATGCTAGTAAGTATGATTTTACCTGTTACGGCAGAAGATACATTGAGTGAAGTTAATGAAACAAATGAAATACTAGAGGTTCAAAATACAAATGAAGAAGTAGTTTCACCAGAGGAAGTAATCATTGAAGAGGTAGATCCTACTGTTGAGCCAGTTATAACTACTGAACCAGTAGCAACTGAAGAAACAGTAATAGATGAACAAATTGATGACGTAGTTGAAGATATAGCGCCAACTTCTACTCCAGTAGAAGAAGAGGTGGTTGAAGAAGAAATTGACGATTCAATCGCATTGATGTCATTGGAAAATGAAAAGGGGAATGACCAAGAAAAGAAAAAAGGTTGTTCTGTTGTATTTGAAGTTCAAGACGATGTAACAAATTTCAAGGGAGAAAAAAACTTCCAAGAGTTAAATTGTGGCGATAAATTTGATTTTGTAAAAAAAGAAATTCCAGCAATTAATGATAAAGATGGAAAATTCGAAATACTTTATTGGTTAATTGGTAATGATTCTAAACAAAATACATATGATGATGTTGTGGCATATTTAACAAATACCACAATCAATGAGAATATAATCATTACAGCAGTAGTTGATGAAATAGTAAAAGACAAAGCAACTCTTCAATTTGTTTCAGCTGACTCAAATTTAGGAACTTTATCTGGTACAACAACATTTGAGTCTGAATATCAGTTACCATTGAATCAATTAACAATTCCAACACCAAACCCTACTGAGGGTAGTAAATTTTTGTATTGGACGGTTAATGGTAAGCAATATAAAACAAATAATGATTTGAAGCGTTCAAAGATTACTGTTGAACCAGGTTCATCATTAACAGTTACAGCAGTATTTGAAAAAATCAAAACGATAAATGTTATTTTCAATATCGAAGGTAATGGTGAATATAAGGCTGAATACAAAACGGAATTCACATTTACTAAAGACACAAGATTAGTATCAATATATGATGATATTCCTCAACCAACAGAAGCATCTTTTGATAATTTTAAATATTGGAAAGTTTCAATAAATGGAAATCCAGTAAAATCAAATTTATACGGTACCCAATTTGTTAATGATACTGTACTTTGTAATGTTGTTGGGAGAATGAAATTAGGCGATTATGTAGTTATTACTGCAGTATTTGGTGCTCCAAATACTGTGGCAGTAAATTTTGAAATAGACACATTAAAAGGTTCTACACAAGATACTGCAACATTCAGCGGGAATGAAAATACAGTATTTAATAATTTGGTATCTAAGGTACCAACAGTTAACGTAACTAATGGATATAAATTCATCGGTTGGAAGCACAATGATACTACTTATAGCGAAGCAGAAATTATAAATACGTTTGGTCAAAAAATGATTTCTAATTCGATGACATTTACGGCAATATTTGAAGAAAGCATTGTTTTATTACCAACTACAATGACATTTAATACAAATGGTAAAGGAACAGTAGATAATAAACCAGAAATCAGTTTTACTAAAGAATTGCCACAAGGCAATAATGGAATTACAATTGGGGAATTAATGGGAGATGCGCCAATTCCTACACCAACAGGAAATGAAGGCTACGAGTTTGCGGGTTGGAAGCTGCCTGATGACAAAAATTTGTACTCTACAGAAGAACTAGCTGCAATCTTAGAGCGAAGTGTTATTCAACACGGCGATACATACATGGCAACAGCTATTTTCTATGGTGAAGAAGATTATGGTTATGTAAAATTTGTTGCAGGAGTTAATGGTAAATTCGAAGGAGACTTAACTCATGAAATTTTCTATCAAATACCAATTGAGCAAGGCCAAGGAGTACATGTGTCAACATTAATGGTGGATAAAAAATATCCTAAAGCAATAGGAAATACAAATTATGAACTTATCGGATGGAACATACAGTCATCAAACGGTAAGATTAACACAGATTATGAATCAACAGAAGAAATGCTAAAGGATTTAGGACCATTAGTAATTACACCAAATATGGGGTATATTGTAACAGCAATTTTCGATAAAAAAGAACCTAATACAATGACTACTTATTTAAAGTTTAATGTAGAAGGTAATGGAACTGTCAATGGTTTAAATGAAGTCGTACTAAATAAACAAGTTGCTGAAAATTCATCGATTACTGCAAATATCTTTACTGAGAATGGAGCTCTTATTCCAGTACCAGTGGGTATGGAAAATGAAGAATTTATTGGTTGGAGAGTTGGAAGTAGAGAAACATTAATGAATACTAAAACGCTTAATACTAACCTTGAATACATTTCTGTTAATGCTGGTGGAACACTTGTAATAACTGCAGTATTTAAAGAAGTAAAAGAAACAAGTTTGCAGTTTACAGTACGTGGTCCGGGTTCATTTGTTGGAAATGATAAGAATGTTGAAAGTTTAATTTATACAGAAAAAGTACCTACAGATGAAACAATTAACGCTAAAAAATTAATTGATGAAACAACTACTCCTACAGTTGCAGCAAATGAAAATGCACGTTTTGTAGGTTGGTTATATGGAGAAAATACAGATCCTAAAGATGTATATGATTTAAATGCATACTTATATGAAACAGAGATAACAGCAGGAGAAACACTTACTGTAATTGCAGTATTTGAAGAAAATCCAGTTGTAACACCGACTCCTACACCTACAATACCGACGACACCAACACCAACTACACCACCAACAACTAACTATATTCCACCAGTTGAGGTTGTTGTTCCAGTTGCCGTTGTGCCTGTCGTTCAAGCACCAGCTGTACCAGTAGTACCTGAAGTTATTCCTGAAGAAATAACTCCTGAAGTAGCACCTACTGCAACACCTGAAATTATTCAAGAAGATGAAACACCATTAGTAGTTAATAAGAGTACATGGTCATTAATCAACTTAATACTTATGCTAGCAACACTTGGTGGAGGATTAATCTACGTATTCAAAAAGAAAGAAGAAAATGATACACAAACGATAGAACGAAAAGGTAAACTATTATCTGTTCTTTCAGTAATTGGTTCAATTGCATTATTCTTCTTAACACAAGATTTATTAGGAAAAATGATAATGGTAGATACTTGGACAATTGCAATGGCAGTAGTAGCACTTGTACAAGGTGGGATCTTCTATTTTGGTAAGAAAAAAGAAAATATAAATCAAACACAAGCTTAATACATTGTGAAATAATTACTTACTTGTAGTGGCTTGACAATTGATGATACAGTCGATAAACTAAACATGTAAAACTTACTACTTGTCTGTTGCTGATGGAAATGTGATAACACAGTGCAACAGGGTAAACAAGAAAAATGTCGACCATCTGGGCAATTCAATATCTTTTGAATTGCCTTTCTTTTATACTAAACCATGAGGAGGGTACTACTATGGAAGCATATCGTGATTTTAAAGGATTAAAATGGCAAGAAAGTATAGATGTTAGAGACTTTATTTTAAGTAACTACACAGAATATAAAGGTGATGATCAATTTTTAGCACCTGCTACTGAACGCACTCAAAACTTGATGAATGAAGTTAATATACTATTAAAAAAGGAACATGAAAATAATGGTGTATTAGATATTGATACTGACATTGTAACTTCATTAACAAGTTATGAGCCAGGATATATAAAAAAAGAATTGGAATTAATTGTTGGGTTACAAACAGATGAGCCACTTAAAAGAGGTGTGAATCCATTTGGAGGAATCCGTATGGCACGTAGTGCAGTAGAGGCTTATGGTCATAAACTATCTGATAGAATAGAAGCCCAATTTGAATTTAAAACAACACACAATGATGGTGTATTTAGAGCTTACACGGATGAAATGAAGGCAGCTAGAAAAGTAGGACTTATTACAGGACTACCAGATGCGTATGGTCGTGGACGTATTATTGGTGACTATCGTCGTGTTGCGTTATATGGTATTGATCGATTAATTGAAGAAAAGAAAAAAGATAAAGCTCAAATCGGTGCTTCATCTTTAGATCAAAATGAAATTCGTCAATTAGAAGAACTTTACCAACAAATTACTTTTTTGGGAAAATTAAAAGAAATGGCTGCAATGCATGGCTTTGATATTTCAAAACCAGCTACTAATGCTCATGAAGCAATTCAATGGACTTATTTTGGTTATCTTGGAGCTATTAAAGAACAAAATGGTGCAGCGATGTCACTTGGACGTGTAAGTACTTTCTTTGATATTTATATTGAACGTGATATCCAAGAAGGTGTTTTAACAGAAGAACAAGCACAAGAATTAATCGATCAATTTGTTATTAAGCTAAGACTTGCTAGACATTTAAGAACCCCTGAATATAATGAATTATTCGGTGGAGACCCAATGTGGATTACAGAGGTATTGGGTGGTATGACTACAAATCATCAAAGCTTAGTTTCTAAATCATCATTTAGAATGTTGCATACACTCATTAATTTAGGTTCAGCACCTGAACCTAATCTAACGATACTTTGGTCACAAGAATTACCAGAAGGATTTAAAAACTTCTGTAGTAAAATTTCAATTTTAACCGATTCAATTCAATATGAAAATGATGATGTAATGCGTCCACTTTATGGGGATGATTATGGTATTGCTTGTTGTGTATCTGCCATGGAAATTGGCAAACAAATGCAATTCTTTGGTGCTCGTTGTAACTTACCTAAGTTATTGCTATTAGCACTAAATGGTGGCATAGAAGAACATAAACATATTCATTTAGGACCTCAAATGGATACAATAAAAGATGGTGAAGTATTAAACTATGATGAAGTTGTGAAACGCTTAGATACTTACATGACATGGCTTGCAGGATTGTATGTAAATACAATGAATATTATCCATTATATGCATGATAAATATGCTTATGAAAAAACTCAAATGGCTTTACATGATACTGAAGTTGAACGATTTATGGCATTTGGGGTTGCGGGAATCTCTGTAATCACAGACTCATTAAGTGCAATTAAGTATGCTAAAGTTACTCCAATTAAAGGCGAAAGTGGTATTATTGAAGACTTTACAATTGAGGGTGATTTCCCTAAATATGGAAATGATGATGATCGTGTAGATTTCATTGCTAAAGAACTAGTTGAAAAATTCATCGCAGAACTTAGAAAACATAAAACATATCGTAATTCAATTCATACATTATCAGTTCTTACAATTACATCAAATGTTGTTTATGGTAAGAAGACCGGGTCTACACCAGATGGTAGAAAAGATGGTGAAGCATTTGCCCCAGGTGCAAATCCAATGCATAATCGAGAAACCAATGGTGCAATTGCTGCATTAAATAGTGTGGCTAAGATTCCGTATGATGCATGTCGTGATGGTATTTCAAATACATTCTCTATTGTACCTAATTCATTAGGTAAAGATGAGAATGAAAGAGTGCATAACTTAACTAATTTATTAGATGGTTATTTTGTTCAAAATGCACATCATTTAAATGTGAATGTATTGAATAAAGAACAATTAATAGATGCTTATGAAAATCCAGAAAAATATCCTAACTTAACAATTCGTGTATCTGGATATGCAGTAAACTTCCATCGTTTGTCTTCTGAACAACAACGTGAAGTAATTCAAAGAACATTCCATACAACATTATGATTGGTAGAGTAAATTCATTTCATAGTTTTTCTACAAATGATGGACCTGGTATTCGTGCGGTTGTATTTATGCAAGGATGTCCATTACGTTGCAAGTGTTGTCATAATCCTGAAACATGGAATATGAGTGATGGCATAGAAATGAGTGTTGAGGAAGTTGTTCAAAAAATAAAAAAAGGTATTACTTATTATTCAAAAGGTGGGGTAACATGTAGTGGTGGTGAGCCACTCATGCAACCTGAATTTGTGGAAGAACTTTTCAAGGAGTGCCATGCGTTATCACTTCATACAACGCTTGATACAAGTGGTTGTGTTCTAAATGAACAAGTTAAAAGAGTTCTTGATCAAACAGATTTAGTATTGCTTGATTTCAAGATGACAACTGAGGAAGAATATAATGCATTTGCGAAAGGTTCATTAATTCAAACTATTCAATTTTTGGAATACTTGGATTCCATCAACAAACCAACATGGATTCGACATGTCGTGATTCCAACTGTTAATGATACTGAAAAACAAACAAAGGAATTAAAAGAACTCTTAAAAAAATATACATGTATTCAACGAGTTGACTTTCTTCCATTTAAGTCACTGTGTATTTCGAAATATGATGAACTTCAACTTGAATTTCCATATAAAGAAATTCACGATGCAACAAATGAAGATGTTGAAAGAATAGAAGAATGGTTTAAAAAGTAAGTCTTTTGAAAGAAGACTTACTTTTCTTGTTATACTGTTATTATAAGAAAGAGGGTGATGGTATGTTTTCATTAAGTGATAAACATAAATTTTTGTTGGTCAACAGCTTAACAATTTTTATTACTCTAGCTTGGATTGTTTTTCTTTATGATGGACTGGGTAGTTTTATGAATTTGGAACGAAGTATAGCTAGTGTAAAGTTATTGATGGAGAATTTCTTTTGGAATGTAGGTATCACTTTTTAATGCCCATGAGTATCATTGGATTGATTCATAAATTATTTTCTAATTACAAGACACACGGCTATGAAAAGTTGAAAGTGATTATTTTTGATCATTTCAAAGAAATACTTGTGTTTACAGTTGTGATTTTCATTCCTATTCTTATCAATAAGTCCTATTTGATAGTATTCTTTCCAATTTGTTCAATAATTTCATTGCCAGTGTGGACATATTTAGCATTATTAAAAATAATTTAAAAAAGATGCACATCAATTGATGTGCATCTTTCTATAGTCTAATTTTGCGGATATCGTCTTTCAAACGTTCAATATCTTTTATCCAACTTTCGATATCTTCCTCATGTTCTAATTCATCATTAAGAATTGTAACCGCCATTTGATAAGTGGAGAAGTCTTTACCTTCGGTAAATTTAGCGATTTGTTGATAGCGCTCAATAGCACAACGTTCACCATCTAAATTTTGATTAAGAATAACTTCTACGTAAGGATCATTAGGGATTGCGTATTCGCAATCTGATAATTTCATCCAATCAGCAGGTGTTAGTACAGGTGTTCCACCTAACTGTATAATTCTGTTTACTACAAGTGTTGCGTGATTCAATTCTTCATTTGCGTGAATAAGTAATTCTGGTTCAATTTCGCTACGCATTGGTCCTTCCATGATTCTTGCGCCAATCCAGTATTGATAATAAGCTAACCATTCTTCTGCAAGTGCTTTGTTTAAATACTCAATGAGTTGGTTAACATCTAGGTTGGCAATATTTACTGATTCTCTACCCATGATTAATACCTCCTTAAATCACTGTGTGATAAGTTCATTATAGCCGATAGAAGATAATATAAAAGCAATGTGATTTTCTTGTGATGCGTAAATTATCAATCTCTTAGAAAATAAGCTATACTAAATACATAAAGAAGGGATTTTTTATGGAAAAGAATCAGGCCAAATTAGTTCGAAAATATATAGGGGTAGGATCCCTTGCGTTAACCGGTATACTTTATATTATTTCGGGAATAGCGTTTTTAGTGTGGAGAACAAAAGTACCCCCACTTGTACAATTTATTATTGTTGGATATGCGATTTTACTGAGTATCACAAGTTTACTTGCATGTTTTTCAAAGTTTACAGTAACAAGATTAATACGTGCTTTTATGCCAGCTGTTTTTGGAATTTTGTTTTTAGTTTTTATTAATCAAATGTCTGCAATTTATGCGTTTTTCATTGGTATTTATATCTTACTTGTAGGACTTATTAAATTTATTGATTATATTCTACAACGGGCTAATAAAACACCAGGAAGAAGTATGGTACTTCTTAATTCAATTATTATTGTTGCAATTGGGTTACCATTATTTTTAAATCCTAAAACACATATTGGCAGTGCATTATTCTTCACCGGTATTTTCTGTATTTTCTATGGGTTAACCGTATTGGGAGATTTCTTTGTAGAGGTATCTCCAATCAAACAAACAAATCGTTTTAAGAAGAGAATGCGTGTAAACTTACCAGTATTTTTAACGATGTTGATGCCAAAGAAAGCAATTAGTTATATTAATAATTTACTTGCGACAGATGATGATGGTGTTCTCGAAGAAGAAAGTTTCAAAGTAGACAAGATTCCAGATATAGAAATATTTGTACATGTTACAGAAAAAGGATTTGGAACCATTGGACATTCAGATTTCTATTTTGAAGGAAAAATATATTGCTATGGCAATTATGATGATTCCTCACTCAAGTTATTTGGTTCAATTGGAGATGGTGTATTATTCACGACAACAGATCGCGATCGTTATATTAAGTTTTGTGCGAAGACGACAGGTGATTCAATCTTTGCGTTTGGATTAAGCCTAACAGAACCACAAAAACAAGCTATTCGAGATCGTATTCAAGAGTTGTTTACTCATGTAACACCATGGGAATCAAAATTAAAACGTTATGAAGAAGGTACTTATCAAAGTGAAAAAGAACCAGATGATTATGCTAGTAAATTATATAAAGAAACTCATGCCGATATGTATAAGTTTAAGGATACAAGTTTCAAAGCTTATTTCGTTCTTACAACCAATTGTGTGAAACTAGTTGATTATGTCATTCGTTCAACTGGGCTTGCGGCTGCAAATCCAAATGGAATTATGTCGCCAGGTGCATATTATGAATACTTTGATCGTCAATATCGTTTGAAGAATTCGATTGTTATTTCAAAACGAACTTATCATCATGATGCAACTATTGAACATGAAAATAAAGAAGATATTCCTATTGATTAGGAATATCTTTTTGTATATATAAATTGCCTATTGACTTGGAGTGCACTCTAACGTTTAAACTAGTAGTAGGAGATAAATTATGAAAATATTATATTTAATGAGACATGGAGAAACGATATTTAATGTGCGAAAGAAAAAACAAGGATGGTGTGATTCGCCATTAACTGAAAAGGGTATTCATCAAGCTGAAGTAGCAGGTGAATATTTTAGAAAGATGAATATATCATTTGATCATGTATTTAGTTCAACATCAGAAAGAGCATGTGATACATGTGAACTTGTGACATCTTTACCTTACACGCGTACAAAATTATTGAAAGAATGGAATTTCGGGTTATTTGAAGGTGAGAGTGAAGAACTCAATCCACCACTACCTTATGGTGATTTTTTTGTGACATATGGTGGTGAAGGCGAAGAAGAATTTCGTAATCGTACTGTAAAGGCGTGTACAGAAATTATGGAACAGTGTGATGGAACAATCCTAGCAGTTTCACACGGTGCTTTCTGTGCACAGTTTCGTTTAGATTATTTATTGAGAAATAATTCTGAACATCGTAATCGTATTGGTAACTGTTGTATCTTTAAGTTTAAATATGAAAACGGTGAGTTTACATTATTAGAAGAAATTCCACATGAAGAGCAAATTAAAACCATTCAAACAAATTGAATGGTTTTCTTCTAGTCTCTACTGCTTCTACTTCCAACTACCATGAGTAAACGAAGTAATTGCATAACAGATACAGATAAGGCAGCTACATATGTTAAGGCAGCAGCGTTTAATACTTTCTTTGAT
Source organism: uncultured Erysipelotrichaceae bacterium (assembly GCA_964386325.1). Lineage (GTDB taxonomy): Bacteria > Bacillota_I > Bacilli_A > Erysipelotrichales > Erysipelotrichaceae > Anaerorhabdus. Next base: position 58,247 of record CAYLQY010000014.1, read on the forward strand.
CCTTCAACTTCTTCACTATCTAAGATGGTGCTGTGTTCTAAAGCGTAGATAGCACGCGAACTAGCGTTATATTCGGTTGGTAAAGTTACAAGTTGGAAGACAACGCATAATCCAAATAAACCGACTCCTAAATAGGCTAAACTCGTTGATGAAAGAAGAAGCCCGATTAATACAAGGGGTATTGATAATTGTGAACCAATATTTGTCGCAGTGACAATTGCGGCACGAAATTTGATTGGTCCATAATTTTGAGCGTATTGAATTGCGTGACCCGCTTCATGACAAGCAACACCGATTGCGGCTGTTGATGTACTTCCGTATACTGAATCCGATAAGCGAATTACATTTGTACGTGGATCATAGTGGTCAGTTAGGTGTCCAGCAGTTTTGACAACTTGAACATTACTGCATCCATTTTCATCAAGTATTCTACGGCATGCTTCCTCAGCAGTGATTCCGCTTTTTGCGTATTGTGTTGAGTAACGTTTATAAGTACCATTTACTCTTGAAGATGCCCACATCGAGAAAATAATTGCGGGTAAAATCATTACAATATATGTCCAGTCAAATCCATAAAAATAAAACATGTTAATACCTCCAAATTTAGTCTAACATAAATCTAGATTATCATACCAAAAAATTATGTGAACATTATGGTATTGATTGAGAAACACCAGGGGCCGTGGTAGAATAACGGTGAGGTAAAAAGTATGAATAAAAAAAGAGTAATATTAGTTAGTGGGATGTCTGGTGCAGGAAAAACCAGTGCTACAAATATTCTAGAAGATATGGGTTATCATTGTATTGACCAGTTCCCAGTCCAAATTTTAAATGACTTAGTCGATGTTATTGAAACAACAACGGATCCACGTTTTGATTACACTGCCCTTTCAACTTCTGCGAAAGATTTACAAGAATTTCTGCGTGCTTTTAAAGGGACTGAAATGGATGTTCGAGTTTTATTTTTAGATGCTTCAGATGATGTATTGTTGCATCGTTATAAGTCAACACGTCGTACTCATCCGTTACTTATTAGTAATGCAGTAAATACACTTGAAGAAGCAATTTCAGTTGAAAGAAATATGTTCACAAGTACAAAAGAAAGTGGTTTTGTCACCATTGATACAACATTCCTTGATTTTAAAGGACTTAAAAGTAAAATAGAAAGCTATTTTAAAATAGGTGTAGCACCTTCTTTTTCAATTAGTTTTGTTTCCTTTGGATACAAGAATGGTGTCCCAATGGATGCGGATATCATGTTAGATGTGCGTTTTCTACCTAATCCATTTTGGGTGCCTGAATTAAGATCTTATTCAGGTGATGATGAACCTGTTTATAAATACGTTATGGAAAATGATCAGACACAAGAATTTGTGAAACGTCTTACATCCTTTTTAGATTATGCTTTCTCGGAATATGTAAAAGAAGGAAAGAATCATTTTACAGTAGCTATTGGTTGTACGGGTGGTCAACATCGTTCCGTGGCAATTACCAATTATTTATTTGATTTCTATCGTAAACAATATAATTGTTACAAAGATCATCGTGATAAAAAGGATTACGCAAATGACTAACAAAAAAGTTGTTGTATTAGGTGGAGGACATGGACAATCTGCCATATTACGTGGAATAAAACATATTCCTGATATTGATATTACAGCGGTAGTAACCGTTGCGGATGATGGTGGATCGACAGGACGATTACGTCAGTTTTTCAATATACCTGCAATGGGAGATATTCGTGGTGTTCTTATTGCACTTGCGGAAAGTGAAACTTTATTGGGAACACTTATGGATTATCGCTTTGAAACGAGTGTAGATATTGATAATCCTGAACAAGATGTTTTAGGACATAATTTAGGAAACTTGATTTTAGTTGCGTTAACAGAGTCTTGTGGAAACTTTGTAGAAGGTATTGAAATATTGTCAAAAGTATTAAATGTTAAAGGAAATATTGTTCCTTCAACATCACAAGTCATTACGCTTTTTGCGATTATGGAAGATGGTACAATTGTTAAAGGTGAAACCAATATACCAAAGATTGAAAATAGAATTCGCAAAGTATTCTATCAAGAAAAAGTGCGTGCTAGTGAAAAAGCGGTACAAGCCATTTTAGATGCTGATTTAATTATTTATGGAATAGGTTCGGTGTACACAAGTATATTACCGAATGTAATAATTCCTGAAATTAAAGATGCATTGAAAGAATCAAAAGCGAAGAAAATATACATGTGTAATGCAATGACACAACCAGGTGAAACAACAAATTATGCAATGGAAGATCATGTTGATGCCTTACTTGATCATGGCGCAACAATTGATGAAGTGGTTATCGCCAGTGATAAGATACCTAGTAAAATATTAAAACGATATGAAGAAGAAGGCAGTGTGCCGGTATTAAAAGTGCGTGATGTACATTCATATGAAATAATGGAAGCTGAATTATTAGATTTCACAAAAAATTTAGTGCGTCATGATAGTATGAAAATCAAACAATTAGTAGAAGAATTATTAAAGAATGAGGGATAAAAATGTCATTTACGACAGAAGTAAAACAGGAAGTTGGCCAGAATGAACTAAAAGATTGTTGTCGAAGAGCAGAACTTTCTGCTTTGATTCAACTTTGTTCAACCTTATCAATTTCAAACAAAGGATTAACGTTACTAATAAAAACTGAGAATGCAACAACTGCAAAGTGTATTTGGAAATCACTGAAGGAACTATATCACGTAGAAACTGATTTATCTGTAATGAAGAAGATGAATTTGAGAAAAAACAATATTTACTACATTCGCGTATTAAGCAAAGCTCGTGAAATATTAGAAGATTTAGGAATCTATTCATCAAGAGGATTGTTAGATCATCCTTTAGCGAGTATTGTTACTAAAGAATGTTGTGCAAGAGGGTACTTAGCGGGTGCATTCATGGCGATGGGAAGTGTAAATGCGCCACAGAAAACAAGTTATCATCTTGAAATTGGAACCAACAGTGAATCGCATTCTGAATTTATTATTAAGTTAATGAATCGATTTGAACTACCAGCAAAAGCAATTAAGCGAAGAAATCAACATGTTGTTTATGTCAAAGCAGCTGATAAAATAGCGGATTTCTTACGTCTTATTGGAGCATTTGAATCATTAATGAAATTTGAAGATATTCGAATTCACCGTGACTTTAAAAACAGTTTAACCCGCTTAGATAATTGTGAAGTAGCCAATGAAGTAAAGAGCCAAAACGCGGCAAAAAAACAATTAGAAGACATTGAAGTTATTGAAAAAGCTGGTAAATTAGATAAACTAGAAGAGAAGTATCAGGAGATAATTGCATTACGAAAACAAAATCCTGAATTCAGTTTAAACGAACTAAGTAGAGAATACGAACGACAAAAAGGAGTCGTTATGAGCAAGTCAGGAATGAAACATCGCTTTACTAAAATTCAAGAACTTGCGGATAAAATTAGGTTGCAAAACGATGTACATTTACAATAACTCCTTTATAATAGTAATGAGGTAAAGACGATGAGATTAATATATTTTATACTTACTCTATTCACATTTGTGGTATTAATTCAAATATTTTGGCCACTAATTTTTGTGTTTGGAATTTTGATTATTGCATTTATTTCTTATGTGCGTTATAAAGCAAAACAAGCTATGAAAGATACAGATACTTATTATAGCTCAACATATGATGATACGCCTTATACAAATACACACACAAATCAAACAAGACAAGATGATGACTCAAATATTGAGAAACCAATTCAACAAGGATCGGTAATCGATGCGGAGTATACGGAAAGAAGCCAAGAAGATGACAGAAATTGAGATAGAAATAAGTAATGATTTTTTGCCTATCTCAATGGAACAACTATCGCTAATTCAAAAGTATTTAGATATTAAACAATATGAAGAAAGCAATCACAATCTTGTGAATATGATTCTTTGGTTAGAATGGTATCCACTCTTTTGTGTAGAAGAAGATAATTATTTATTATTATTAGGAATACATGAAGGTGAGCTTTTTATTTATATGCCACTTTGTGAAGATGAATATTTTGATGAGGCAATTTTAAAAGCTAAATCTATTTTTGATAAATATGGAGTTAACTTTGTATTAAGTTGTTTTACGAAGGAAGCAATGGATAAAGTATTGAAACTCTTTCCAGGATATTGTGCATGTCCAGCAAGAGAAAGTTATGATTATGTATATTCGGTAGAAAAGTTGAAAACATTCGCAGGTAAGAAATTACAGAAAAAGAGAAATCATTTAAATGCTTTTTATAAAGAGTATGAAAATCGCTTTGTCTATGAAAGTATGAATGTTGATAATGTAAAAGAATGTAAAGAATTTTTAGAAAATTGGAAAGCTGATTCAGATGATGATTTTCTACAAGCAGAGCGTCGCGGTGTGCAAAATATTTTAGATTTATTTGGCAAAATTAATTATTCAGGTGGATGTATTCGTGTTGATGGTGAGATTAAAGCATTTGCGATAGGATCAAAATTGTCGAATCGAATGTGCCAAGAGAATATTGAAAAAGCTGATAGTGAAATAAGAGGTTTATACCAAGCAATGATGAAAGAATTTTTGAGTCATGAGTTTAGCGATTTCGAATATGTAAATCGTGAAGATGATATGGGATATGACAATATACGTCAAGCGAAGATGGCGTATCACCCAGAATTCATGATTGAAAAATATCGTTTATGTAGAGAGGGGGAAGCAAATGATTAAGAAGGCTGATAAAAGTCAAACAGGTTCTATTAAACATATGTGGTTAACTTGTTTTCCACAAGAAGAAGAGGGCTATATTGATTACTATTTCGATAAAATTTACAAACCCGAAAATACATTAGTATTGATTGAAAATGGAATTGCACAATCTTCGTGTCAACGCATTCCTCATGAAATCATGTTTAATAATCGTATATTACGTACATCTATGATTGTTGGTGTAACAACACTTCCAACTTATCAAAATAGAGGAAACATGGCTAAGCTAATGGAAGTTGTTATGGACGAGGTAAATCACCAAGAATTAGTGACACTTGTACAAGCATACAATCCTGCTTTGTATGAAAAGTATGGATTTGAAATGGTTTATTATCATAAAGAAACGACCTTTACTAGAAATGAAGTTCAACGTATTAGTAATGAAGGATGCAGTTACTTAATTCATAGTGAAGATATGTTGCGACTTTATGCTTCGTTTGTTAAGCGATTTAATGGTTTTTATATTCGTGATGTAGCTGCATTTGATCGAATCAAGGCAGAAATAGAAGCACAACATGGTAAAATAATTGCCTATTATAATGAGAAACAACAACTTCAAGGATACGCTACTTGTGTGTTTACAAATAAAGAAGTAATCTTTGAAGAATGTATTTATATGAATAGTGTTGCGCTAACTAAATTGATTAACTTGGCACTACAAATACGGCCAGTTGTTAAAGTAAATACAAGTCAAGTTGAAGACTTACGAATCTTGTTTCCAGGGGTTGATGTCAAAGATGTTGGGTTTACAATGGCACGTATCAATGATTTAGAGTTGTTTAATCGTTTATATCAAGTTCAAGCAACATCATTAGAGGAAGCCTTTGCATCAAGTGGTAAGCCACTCTTCATGAATGAATTCTATTAATAAGAAGATTCTACAAATTAAATCATGTAGAATCTTTTTTTCTGTTAGAAAGAATGTATTTAATGAGGATTAAACACTTGAGATTTGTTTCCATTTTTTATTAAAAGGTTTAAGATAATAGGTATTAGAAGGAGGATTTTATGAAATTTGATTTTGAAACAGTCGTTGACAGAAGTACTACCGGTTCGATGAAGTGGAAAGGAGCAATGAGAAAACTTCAAAGACCATTGACTATCCCTCCCTTATCAACAGCAGATATGGAATTTGTATGTTGTCCAAGTATTGAAAAAAGTATTATTGAAGCATTAACAAATAAAGGTGTCATGGGTTATACACTACAACCAGATGGCTATAATGAAGCAGTATTAAAGTGGTTGGAAGAAGAACATGGATACCGTGCAAAAGAAGAATGGATTCTTCAAACATTTGGTATTGTACAAGCACTTTATACAGCGCTTGAAAGTTTTAGTGAAGAAGGAGATGGTGTTTTAATTCAACCTCCAGTCTATCATCAATTCCAAAAGACAATCGAAAACACAAAACGTGTATGCATCGAGAATAATCTAATCTATAAAGATGGACGCTACACCATGGATTTTGAAGATCTAGAAAAAAAGGCAAAACAAGCTAAGATTATGATTTTATGCAGTCCACATAATCCTGTTGGAAGAGTGTGGGATAAAGAAGATTTAGAACGTGTACAAAAGATATGCAATGAAAATAATGTCATTATGATTGCGGATGAGATTCATTTTGATTTTATCGCTAAAGGATATCATCATACATGTTATGGAACACTAGAAGAATCAAATATGATTTTGTGTACTTCACCAAGCAAAACATTTAATTTAGCTGGGTTAAATATATCAAACATAATTATTCCGAATGAAGAGTTGCGTAATCGATTTAAACAACAACTAAATTGTTGGGGGTTACATTATCAAAATTATTTTGGATTTTATGCAACGATGGGTGCCTATTCTGAAGAAGGAAAGGCATGGAAGAATGAATTGAATGAAGTTATTGCAGATAACTTTAAAACAGTGAAAGAGTTCTTTAATGTGAATTACCCACAAATGCATGTGGTTGAATTAGAAGCTACTTATCTTGTGTGGATTGATATGTCATGCTTGAATTTAAAAGGACCAGATTTAGAAAAAATGTTGATGGAGAAGGGCGAAATCTTCATTGAAGATGGTTCTAAATTTGATGGAAATGGAGAAGGGTTTATTCGAATTAATATTGCTTGTCCAAAGTCTGTGCTTTTAGAAGTACTTAATCGCTTTAAAAAAGCTTTAGGTTAATATGAAAAGTTTGAAAGTTGCGTTACTCCAATTATCACCCACAGCAACACGCCAAGGTAATTTGGAAAAAGGATGTGAAGCATGCCGTGAGGCTAAACGATTAGGAGCTGATATTGCCTTGTTTCCAGAGATGTGGAGCTGTGGTTATGTCATTGATGAAGATGGTGCTACATTAAATGAAAACGCGATTGATGAAAGTAGTATATTCATTCAAACATTTAAAGAGTTGGCAAAAGAATTGAAGATGGCAATTGGAATTACCTTGTTAGAAAAATATAGTCCAAGTCCACGAAACACGTTGTATCTATATGATCGCTTTGGTAAGCAAGTATTGGTTTACGCAAAAGTTCATACATGTGATTTTGGGGATGAAGCATGGCTTACTGCAGGTGATGATTTCTATGTGGTAGATTTAGATACTACGGAAGGGATTGTCAAAGTAGGGGCGATGATTTGTTATGACAGAGAGTTTCCTGAAAGTGCTCGAATACTTATGTTGAAAGGTGCGGAACTAATCTTAGTACCTAATGCATGTCCAATGGAAATTAATCGTTTATCACAATTACGAGCTCGTGCATATGAAAATATGGTGGCAATCGCAACTGTAAATTATCCTGCAGAAAAAGAGGATTGCAATGGACACTCAAGTGCTTTTGATGGTGTGGCGTATCGAGTAGAAGATGAGGGTTCAAGAGATACATGTATCATTGAGACGGGTACTGAAGAAGGTGTTTTCATTGCCGATTTCTCAATGGATGACATACGTGATTACCGCCGTCGTGAAGTTCATGGAAACGCTTATCGCCAACCACAAAAATATCACAGTCTACTTTCAGAAAAAATTGAAGCCCCATTTATTCGTGATGATTATAGGAAGCAACAAAGGTAAGCCTAAATAAAGGAACATTTACTAGCGTAAATAAGCATAAAAAATATTGTGTTTAAAGTGAAAAAAAATTCATAAAGAATTTTTATGTAAATTGTAAGCGCTTTATTGCGATATATAGGCTATTTATCGGCATTTTTTGGTTTATTATTAGTTTTTTCACAATTGACAATTAGGGTCTAAAAAGACTATAATTTTATTGCATCATAAGGAGGTCAAATAAAATGGCAGATGTTAAAGTAGCAATTAATGGTTTTGGTCGTATTGGACGTTTAGCGTTCAGACAAATGTTTGGAACAGCAGGATATGAAGTTGTAGCAATTAACGACTTAACAGATCCTAAAATGCTAGCACACTTATTAAAATATGATTCAGCTCAAGGTCCTTACAAAGGTCATGAAGTAGTAGCTGGTGAAGCATCAATTACAGTTGATGGAAAAGAAATTAAAATCTTCAAAGAAGCAGATGCTTCTAAACTTCCTTGGGGAGATTTAGGTGTTGATGTAGTTCTTGAATGTACAGGTTTCTACTTAACAAAAGCAAAAGCAGAAGCTCATATCACTGCTGGTGCTAAGAAAGTTGTTATCTCAGCTCCTGCTGGAAATGATTTACCAACAATCGTATTCGGTGTTAATGAAGGTACTCTTACTGCTGCAGATACAATTATCTCAGCTGCATCTTGTACTACAAACTGCTTAGCTCCTATGGCTAACACATTAAACAAATATGCTCCAATCGCTAGTGGTATCATGACAACAGTTCATGCTTACACTGGTGACCAAATGGTTCTTGATGGACCTCACCGTAAAGGTGACTTACGTCGTGCTCGTGCTGCAGCTTGCAACATCGTTCCTAACTCAACAGGAGCAGCTAAAGCTATCGGTCTAGTTATCCCTGAATTAAATGGTAAACTAATCGGTTCTGCACAACGTGTACCAGTTCCTACAGGTTCATCTACAATTTTAGTAGCTGTAGTTAAAGGAACAGACGTTACTAAAGAAGGAATCAATGCTGCAATGAAAGCTGCTGCAAATGATTCATTCGGTTACACTGAAGAAGAATTAGTATCAAGTGATATCATCGGGGAATCTCATGGTTCATTATTTGATGCTACTCAAACAATGGTAACTAAAGTTGATGACAATACATTCCAAGTACAAGTAGTTTCTTGGTATGATAATGAAAACAGCTATACTAGCCAAATGGTTAGAACAATCAAATACTTCTCAAACATTTAATAATTAAGAGTAATTGAGTATGAAACCGGTGGAGAAATCTATCGGTTTTTTCTATGGGTAAAATTAGGGATAGCGTGAAGGGAAAGGCTATTTAAGTATTTATACAGTACGTAAAGTTTGCTAAAAGTCCTAAAAACAAGTAAAATAGAGTTGGTCAAATGACAGTACCTTAAGGAGTGACAAACATGGTAAATCGATTACCTGAAAAATTAGTTTTACTTAGAAAACATTTCGGATTCTCCCAACAAGAATTAGCTGATAAAATGGGAGTTAATGTTGTTGAGTATATGGGGTGGGAAAATGGCAGAGCTATATGTAATTTAGCTCAGTTTAAACGTCTTTCTACGATATTCCAAATTTCATTAGATGATATGTTAAGAAATACAACCGATATTCTTTTACCTAATTTGGGATTAGAAGATAGTATTCAAATTCCATTCTTAAAGAGTGAGGGAAATGCCTCTGTTGATATACCATCAATGAGTTCTCAAGCTAATGTTGAACAAAGAACAGCGCAAATTCAACGTGTAAAACAAGTTGAAGAAAGACAACAACCAAAAGTACAAAAAGCACCTGAGAAACCTGTGAATACGATTCATCGTGTTGATGTGAATACACAGTCTTCAAAAAGTAAAGGTAAAAAACCAAACAAAAAAATGTTTGCGATACTTGGTGGTGTTGCAGGAGTGCTTGTTTTAGTAATAGCATTATTTATTTTCTTAAATGGAAATAAAGGCGGCGATGGTTTAAATCTTAGAATGTCACAAGATGATCGTCTTACTTTATCACAAACATTCTCTGTATATGTTGCGGATGATGGCAGTGCAAAAGCAACAGGACAAGCACCTCAACTTACAAACTTTAATGATTTAGTTCAAGTAAGTTCTTATAAAGATTTTGTGATTGGTCTGAAAAAAGATGGAACTCTTGTTGGAGCAGGAACAAATAATTATGGACAACTAGATACAAAAGATATTAAAAAAGCTATTGATGTAGCAGCAGGTGATAAACATACAGTTGCAGCATTAGAAGATGGCACAGTTGCTTGCGTGGGAGATAATTCTACTGGCGCATGTGATATCAAAGAGTGGAAGAACATTGTTGATGTAGAAGCAGGAGCAGGATTCACATTAGGAATTGATTCTAATGGTTCGGTATTCGTAGCTGGAAATGTTGCGAATTCAGCGTCGATGACATCACAACAAAATGTTACAAAGATTGCCATAGGAACAAGCGAAGTTGCATTCTTGAATAAATCACAAACAGTTGTGACAGTTCCACTAGCAGGATCTGCTACTAATGTTTCTAGTCTTAAAAACATTTCGCAAATTGCAGTAGGAAATGGTTTTGTAGTAGGACTTGGAAATGATGGAAAAATTCAAATTGCTACAAGTAATGAAGAGATTAAAAAGATTGTGGATGCATGGTCTGGAATTGGAAGTATTGCAGCAAATGGTGATACCATTGTTGCTTACACAACTGCCGGAGTTTTAGTAGGTGCAGGTAATAATGCTTATTCTGTTTACCAAAATACATCAGTCTCTGGTGAAGTTGAAAAGTTAGAAAAAGTTTCTAATGTTCAAGTTTCACAAGATAAAACAAAAATTAAACTTTCTTGGAATAAAGTAGAAGGTGCAGATTATTACGAAGTGAAAATAAGCACAAATCCTGAATATGTTGCGAAGAGTGTAGAAGCTTCATTAAGTATTGATCAATCTAAATTCCAAGATGGTCAAAAATACACAATAACAATTACAGCTGCATCAAACACAGATAAAGAAATGAATTCTGAACCATTTACAACTGAGTATACATTTACGCTAGCAACACCAGAGCCTACACCTACACCAACATACACATTAACAATCAATTATGTTTATGATGATAATGGATCAACGGCTTATCAACAATTTACAGGTACATTTAATTCTGGCGATACTTATAGTGTGAAGAGTCCTACAATTGATGGATATTCACCATCTGTTGCGACGGTTGAAGGTAAGATTGCGGACAAGAATTTAGAAATTACTGTTCGTTATATGAAAAAAGCAACACCGACCCCAACACCAACACCGGTACCGACCCCAACCCCAACGCCAACTGCAACACCACCAACTACACAAGAGGGTTGTGAAGCTGCTGAAGGAACTTGGAATCCAGACACAAATACATGTACACTTAAAAGTTAAAGGAAGATAAGATATGGATAAAATATGGTATGTAAGAAGTTCTAAGCGTAAAGGTGGACCATTCACGGAAGATGAATTGATACGTTTGATTCGCCAAGAAATTGTCGATGAAGAATATGAAATTTGGAATCCTGATATGGAGAAATGGATGCGTCTTGTGGACAGTGTGTATAGTTTCTATATTCCAGTAAAGGAAGAACAATAACAAGAAGGAGTGGTGAAAACCGCTCCTTCATCGTTTTAGTTGTAAGATTGGTTTAAGTTATGTAAAATATTAAACAGGTGGTAAATATGAAAAAAATAAATTGGGAAAAAGCGCTCTATATATTTGTGTTTGTAAGCTTGATGATATCCGCAATCTTCATAGGATATCGTATTATTGTAGCACCTGCTACAATTGAACCTGGAATGGAATATGTGCGAATAAAATCAGAATATACACTGATGTTTGCGCAATGTTTATTAGGATTACTCGCAATGGTTTTACCAAGTATATTTGAGAAAAGATTTAAAGTAAGAATACCAAGTTATATGATGATTTTGTATGTTGTATTCTTATACTGTGCAATATTTTTAGGAGAAGTAAGAAGTTTCTATTACAATGTAAATCATTGGGATACAATCTTACATACGTTTAGTGGAGGGATGTTAGGAGCGCTTGGTTTCTCGTTTGTGAGTTTATTAAACCAAAGTGAAAAAGTTCCAATGAATCTAAGTCCATTGTTTGTTGCGATTTTTGCATTTTGCTTCGCAGTAACATTAGGCGTTGTTTGGGAAATCTATGAGTTTACATTTGATGGTATTTTAGGATTGAATATGCAAAAATTCATGTTGGAAAATGGAACACAACTCATTGGTAGGGCTGCTTTAGCAGATACGATGAAAGATCTGATTGTGGATGCTGCAGGTGCATTGGTGGTATCGATTATCGGATATATTTCAATGAAAAAACAAAAAGGTTGGTTAGAAAAAGTACAACTTCGTCGCGTTAAACACGTTGAAAATTGACTTGAGTCATCGTTTATAGTAGTCTATACTTAAATAAACTGATGACAAGAAGAGTAGAATAAACAAAATCTTTAGAGACAATTGGGTTGGTGAAACAATTGGGTAGACTTTATTTGAAATGCATCTATGAGGGCTTATCCGAAATGTAGGGTAAGACGTGACTCGCGTTAAGAGATTGAGAAGTAAGAAAAGTGGAACCACGCAATGGCGTCTTTTTAAAAGAGATGCCATTTTTATATGAAGGAGAAAAAATATGCGTTTATACAATTCAAGAACATTAAAAGTAGAAGAGTTCAAGCCACTCGTTGAAGGGGAAGTAAGTATGTATGTATGTGGACCAACGGTCTACAATCATATTCACATTGGAAATGCTCGTCCAATCATTGTATTTGATACATTGCGTCGAGTCTTTGAAGCGGAGGGATACAACGTAAAATATGTATCGAATTATACGGATGTAGATGACAAAATTATAAAAAAAGCACATGAAGAACATAAGCCAGAAGTAGAAATTACCCAAGAGTATATTCAAGCTTATAATGATGTGCGTCATAAACTGAATGCCCATGATTTATATAAGACACCTAAGGTAACAGAAACAATGGATGATATTATTGATTTCATTGATGAACTTATCGAATCAGGACATGCCTATGAAGTTGATGGTGATGTTTTCTTTCGTGTGAATAGTGTAAATACCTATGGCGAAATTTCTCATCAAAATATTGAAGATTTACAAGTAGGGGCGAGAATCGACGAAAATGAAAAGAAAGAATCACCGCTCGATTTTGCGCTATGGAAAAATACGGATATGGGAATCAAATGGAAAACAAAATGGGGGGAAGGTCGCCCAGGTTGGCATACTGAATGTGTCGTGATGATTCAAAAAGAGTTTGGAAAAAATATGATTGATATCCATGGTGGCGGAACTGACTTAAGATTCCCACACCATGAAAATGAAGTAGCACAATGTCGTGCAATACATAATACGTCACTTGCGAATTTTTGGCTGCATAATGGAATGATTAATATCGATGGTATCAAGATGAGTAAATCACTTGGTAATTTTACACTTGCGAAAGATGTGCTTAATGTCTATAGCCCACAACTTGTTCGTTGGGTGATGTTATCGGCACACTATCGTATGGAATTAAACTTTAGTGATGAAGTATTTGAAACAGCACAAAAAGAATTAGATAAAGTAATGACACCATATAAACAAGCTAATATTAAATTAGGTTTAATGAATGAAGTATTAGGAACTGAATTTGATGAACAATTGTATCGCGAATTCTTAGATCAAATGAATGATGATATGAATACTCCAAATGCATATGCAGTCATCTTTGAAACAGTGAAAAAACTAAATCAAGTATTACGTGTTAAAGAAATTGATCCAAAAGAAGTTAGTAAATATGCTGTTACCTTGGAAAAAATGTTAGAGGTATTAGGTATTGAATATAATCGAATTACATTGACTGAGGATGATAAAATAATATTTACGAAATGGAATGAAGCTAAAGCAGAAAAGAATTTTGAATTAGCTGATGGATATCGTAATCAGTTAAGTGAAAGAGGACTTATTTAATGCGCAGCAATGAAGTTTCGGGGAGTACTTTAGCGTATCTAGGTGATGCGGTGTGGTCATTGAAAGTGCGCGAGTATTTGATTGAAAAAGGATATGCACGGGCTAAAGATTTGCAAACAAAAAGCGTGAAATTTGTAAGTGCCAAATCACAAGCTATTTTTTACTATAAACTTGAAGAAGAAAACTTTTTTACCGAACAAGAATTAGATATCTTTAAACGTGGTAGAAATTTTAAAAGTGATAGTGTTCCAAAAAATACGGATGTTGCTACATATCGTGTATCAACGGGATTTGAGGCAGTGCTAGGTTACTGGTTTATGGAAAAAATGATGGATAGAATTGACTTGTGCTGGGACAAAGTTAAGACCATGGTGGAGGTGTAATATGGCACAATATGTATACGGGAAAAACGTTATTCAACAAATACTTCAAGACAATAAGAAAATAAATGTTTTGTATATATCGGGTGATCAAAAACAAATCGAACAAGAAGCGAAACGTAAAGGAATACGTATTGAAAAAGTAGATAAAAAGTATTTAGATAAGTTAAGTAATAATGGAAATCATCAAGGAGTTATCGCAAGCATTGATGATTATAAAACTTATACAATTGAAGAAATACTTGATTCTATTCCAAGTGATCGAAAGGGTTTATTGGTTTTACTTGATGAGTTGGAAGATCCTCATAATTTAGGTGCAGTACTAAGAACTGCAGATGCAGTAGGAGTCGATGGAATAATCATTAAAAAAAATAATGCGGTGGGATTAACGCCTACTGTTGCGAAGGTTTCAGTAGGTGCTATTGAGACAGTAAAAGTGGCAGTAGTAACTAATTGTACCCAAACACTTAAAATGCTTAAACAAAAGGGTTATTGGGTTGTTGGAACAGATATGAAAAATGCCCAAGATTATCGTCAACCTAAATATGATACGCCGCTTGTAGTGGTGATTGGTAATGAGGGTAAAGGGATAACTCGTCTTGTTAAAGAAGAGTGTGATTATATGGTTAAGCTTCCAATGGTGGGAGAGATTTCTTCGCTTAACGCATCAGTTGCTTGTGGAATATTGTTGTATGAGGTATATAATAAACGCTTTCCTTTATAAGGGGGAGAAAACCTATGTGGAGTACAATGCCAGGTGACTATGAACTTCTTTATTATTGTAGGCAAATGGATGAACAAGCACTTTATTTTTTGATTGAAAAGTATGAAGCGTATATGATAAAGATTGCATCAGATGCAATTTCTAAAAATACTTTCTGTGAGATTTATCGTGATGAGTTTGTGGCTGAAGCGTTAGAGGTAATTTATAATTCGATTTGGAATTATCGAGAAAACAGAGATTGTAGTTTTGGAACGTATTTCTATACGTGTGCATCGCGAAGAGTCAAAACATTAATGCGTCATTACTTGCGTGATTCAAATGCGGCAAATTTGTATGCATTGTCTTTGGATGCGATGATTAAAGATGAAGGTGAATCAACGTATTTAGACCATTTTGGAACTGAAAATGATTGTGGTAACCCAATATACCATTTGGATTATAAAGAAGCTGTGATGAGGGTTAATGAGGTTCTAGCGGGATTTAGTGATATCGATAAACAAGTACTTAATTACTATTTAGATGATGTAACTTATAATGAAGCTGCGAAAAATCTACGTTTCTCTTTAAAAAAGTATGATAATCATGTCCAAAAGGTAAAAAGGAATATTAAGGATAAAATTTATGAATAAAGCGAGGGATTCCTCGTTTTTATTTGAAACGGTATTTATTGACTGGCTTAAACCTTTATGTTAGAGTAAATAAGCATAGAAACCGAAAGGAGTTGTTTTAATAGTGGCAACAAAAGAAGATAGAGTTATTTTAACCTGTACGGTGTGTTTGTCTAGAAATTATACAACTCATCGTAATAAAAAGTCATCTACTGAAAGACTTGAGTTAAACAAGTTTTGTAAGAAGTGTGGAGCGCATACACTTCATAAAGAGACGAAATAGGAGGTCAACGATATGTTGAAATGGTTTAGTTTTGACGGCATTATGAAAGAGGCGAAACGTATTCGCTGGCCAAAGACAAAAGAATTAATGTCAACTATGGCAGAAGTTTTATTATTTATTGTATTCTTTGGAACTTTCTTTGTAGTTTGTGAATTTTTAATTACATTCTTCTTGAAAGTGATTGGAATAGGAGCTTAGTATGACAGATATAAATAAAGATTTTATCGATGAGACTGAGAAAAGATGGTATGTTGTAAATACATATGCTGGTCATGAAAACCGCGTTAAAGAAAACCTTGAACGTCGTGTTGAATCAATGGGTATTACAGATTATCTATTCAGAATTCTAGTTGCAGAAGAAGCTGAAATTGAATATAAGAACGGAAAAGAAATAACAAAGATGCATAATCTTTTCCCAGGTTATCTTTTTGTAGAAATGATCATGACTGATGATGCTTGGTATGTTGTGCGTAATACACCAGGAGTTACAGGATTCATCGGGTCTTCAGGGGGCGGTGCTAAACCTTTCCCAGTATCTCCAGATGAAATTGATTCAATCTTAAGAAGAATTGGTTTAGGAGAAACAGTTGTAAATGTTGACTTCAAAGTTGGCGATACTGTTAAAATCTTATCTGGACCATTTAGTGGTATGGAAGGTAAAGTTAATGCAATGAATGATCAAACGAAAGTTGCATCAGTACTTACTATTCTATTTGGACGTGAAACTCCTACAGATATTTCTTATACAGATTTAGTTAAAGCTGATCTATAAGCGTTACTCAATGAGTAGCGCTTTTCTTTACTCATGAGCATAACAATTGCACTAGCTGATAAAACGCTTATTCTATAGATACAGGAGGTGTTATGTGAAGAAGTTAATCATTAGTATCCTGTTAGGCATGAGTTTTCTGATTAGTGCATGCACCGTTGAAAATCAATATAAAGAAATAAAGGAGGTTTATGACGTGAATAAAATTGGAAAAGATAGTAATTATGTACCAAAAGAAAATACAAAGGTTATTTATTTAGCTGGTGGATGTTTTTGGGGCGTTGAAAAATTAGTACAAAGTATACCTGGCGTAATAGATGGTGTATCAGGATATGCGAATGGAACCATCGATGCACCAACATATGATCAAGTGAAAAAGGGAACAACAGGATTTAGGGAAACAGTAAGGGTAGTTTATGATCCTGATGTTGTGAGTTTGGATACAATTTTGTATGCTTATTTCTCTGTGGTTGACCCAACTGTTGAAAATCGACAAGGTAATGATATTGGATCACAATATCAAACGGGAATTTATTATAGTGATGAAGAATCAATGAATACGATTAAAAAAATTGTAGACGTTGAAAAGGAACGTACAAATAAATTTTTTGTGGAAGTTAAACCCTTAGAAAATTTCTATGAAGCAGAGGAGTATCATCAAAATTATTTGGATAAGAATCCAAGTGGATATTGCCATATTTCTAAAGCAGAGTTTGAACGTGTTAAAAATATAGTAGTTGATGCATCTAAATATCAAAAACCGAGTGCAGAAGAGATTAGTAAAAACTTGACTGCTGAACAATATGCTGTAACCCAACAAGCAAAAACAGAGCGTCCTTATGACAATGAGTATGATGAATTCTTTGAAGAAGGCATCTATGTTGATGTGGTAACTGGTGAACCTTTGTTCACATCATTCGACAAGTATGATAGCGGTTGTGGTTGGCCAGCCTTCAAAAAGACAATTGATGAGAATACGATTGTTGAAAAAGTGGATAGATCACTAGGTATGAATCGGATAGAAGTAGTAAGCCGAGTTGGTAATTCTCATTTAGGACATAAGTTTGAAAATGATCCAACATCACCAAATGGAGTACGTTATTGTATTAATAGTGCATCACTACGATTTATTGCCAAAGACGATTTAGAAAAAGAAGGATATGGCGAGTATTTAGAACTTTTTAAATAATTATTCATGAAGAGTCAAAAATACCTTGAAATGATTAAAAACACCCCATTTTATGGGCTGAAATGTAAAAAATAGTTGACGATTGCCTTGTATTGGAGTATCATTTTTAATGCACACATGTGCATTCTATGCGTGGGAGGACTGCAACTAGTCCATTGTACCACTGCACTGACAAACAAATACAAGGAGGTATGTCAAGTGAGTAAGAAAGTTGCGAAAATCTGCAAACTTCAATTTGCAGCTGGTGGAGCAAAACCAGGACCAGCATTAGCATCAGCTGGTATCAACATGCCACAATTCTGTTCAGCATTTAACGATGCGACTAAGGATCGTGGGGGAGATATCGTACCAGTAATCATTACTGCGTATGAAGATAAGTCATTCGACTTCGTGTTAAAAACAACACCTGCAGCATCATTAATTAAGAAAGCTGCAAAAGTACAAAAAGCATCAGGAAGCCCTAAGGCTATTAAGGCAGGTAAAATCACAGTTGATCAATGTAGAGAAATTGCTGAATATAAAATGCCAGACTTAAATGCAAATGATGTTGAAGCTGCTATGCGTATTATCGCTGGAACAGCGCGTAACATGGGTATTGTTGTAGAAGGCATGGAGGACTAAGAAATGGCAGGAAAGAAATATTTAGAAGCTGCTAAGTTAGTTGACCGCAGCAAAACATATAGCTATACAGAAGCTATTGCACTTGCTAAAAAGACAAGTACAGTAAAATTCGATGCTTCAATTGAAGCATGTTTCAACCTTAACGTTGATCCTCGTCATGCTGATCAACAAATCCGTGGAGCTATCGTGCTTCCAAACGGAACAGGTAAAACACAAAAAGTATTAGTTGTAACTCAAGGAGCAAAAGAACAAGAAGCTAAAGATGCTGGCGCAGATTTCGTTGGTGGAAAAGAAATTCTTGAAGAAATCAAAAAAGGTTGGTTTGAATTTGATGTTATCGTTGCTACTCCTGATATGATGGGAGAACTTGGTAAATTAGGTAAAGTATTAGGTCCTAAAGGATTAATGCCAAACCCTAAAACAGGTACAGTTACAGTTGATGTAACTAAAGCTGTTAACGAAATCAAAAAAGGTAAAATCGAATACCGTGTTGATAAAGAAGGAAATATTAATGTAGCTATTGGTAAAGTATCATTTACTGATGAAGCATTAGCAGAAAACTTCAAAACTCTATATGATATCATTGCTAAAGCTAGACCAGCTGCAGTAAAAGGTATCTTCATGACTTCAGTGACTCTAGCATCTACAATGGGTCCTGGCGTAAAAGTTACAGTAGAATAGTAAATTAGAATGTCGAAAGACATTCTTTTTTTATGATACAATTGAAAAAGAGAGGGTTAGAATGGAGCGATAATATGCTAAAAGAGATACATATTTCAGAGTTAGATAATAATATTTTTGATTTGATTTCAAAGGAATGGGGAGTTATAACGGTAAACACAAAAGATAAAGTTAACGGAATGACAGTGAGTTGGGTGCAAATGGGACATCTTTGGAATAAAGATGTAGTAACAGTTTATGTTAGACCACAACGATATACCTATGAATTCATAAATCAAGAAGATACATTTTCATTAGCTTTTTTTGATAGTAGTTATCGAAAGGAACTAGCATATCTAGGAAGTGTTTCAGGACGTGATGAAGACAAGCTAGTGCATTGTAATTTTACGACTTCAACTGTGGCAGATACACCAGTTATCGATCAAGCAAAACTTGTATTTGTTTGTAAGAAGTTATATGCAGCAGATTTAGAAGACGATAATTTTTTAGATAAAGACGTTATGAATCAATGTTATCCAGATAAAGATTTTCATCGTGCATACACTGCTGAAATTATAAATATTTTGATTAAGTAGTAAAAAGTAATTGTGATGAATTATGTTATAATATGAATAGACAATTTAAAGGATGGATAATAATATGGATGATATTTTGATTGAACAGTATAAAAAATTAGCAAAGTTTTTAGCTGCCTGTCTAGGTAAAGATTATGAAATTGCCATCCATGAGATAAAGAGTGATGAACTAAGACTTATAAGTCTTGAAAATGGAGATATTTCTAAAAGAACAATTAATGCACCTCTTAGTGAATTAGCACTGCGATTTATTAGTGATGAGAAATATAAAAATTCAGATTTTGAAGTTAACTATAAAGGTTTAACGGGCGATAGTGTATTGCGAAGTTCAACGTTTTTTATAAAAAATGATAAAGGGAAACTTATTGGATTACTATGTATTAATTTCAATATTGATCATATTAATAAAAGCATCAAGAAAATCAATGATGAACTTAAAGACTTGTTCAATATAGTGGATACAAATAATTATGTAGAAGAAAGTAATGTGGAATATTTTACTGAAGATATCTCTAATGTAATAAGTAGTATAATAGAACCAATTATTAGAAAGAAAAATCTACCGGTAGCACGATTAAGTTTTGATGAAAAAATGTTGTTGATAGAAGAATTAAAGAAACAAGGGGTGTTCTTATTAAAAGGTGCTGTAAGTGAAGCAGCTATTCAATTACACTCTTCCGAAGCAAGTATTTACCGCTATTTAAAGAAAACTAAAGATGCTTAATTGATAGAAATCAGTTAAGCTTTTTTTAATTATGATGATAAAAATTTATTGACGTGATAAAAAATTATCACTATAATTAAACTATGGAATAGAACTAAGAAAGTATTAGAAAGTCCCATAAGGAAATTTCCCTAAATTGATATTGTACAATTCATTAATTAAAAATGTTTTAACTAAAACATTCTTTTAATTATGGTTTGTTTAAGCTTTCTAGACTTTTTATCTATTCAGTGGAAAGGGAAACTATAAAAATATAGTGAGGTAGTATATGTATTATGATTTTGAAACACTTATAAATAGAAGTGAATTAGGTTCCTCTAAGTGGTTAGGTATGAGAGAAAAGAAACCTAACGTTTCAAAAGAAACAGTTCCGTTTTCAGTTGCCGATATGGAATTTAAAAATGCTCCTGAGATTATTGAAGGCTTAAAAGAATATTTAGATGAAACTATTTTGGGATATACAAGTCCGACAGAGGATTATTTGGACTCAGTAGTAAACTTTATGAATCGTCATCATAATTGGAGGGTTGATAAATCTTGGATTGTGACAGCACCAGGTGTTGTTCCAGCTCTAGCTCATGCAATAAGAGGGTTTACTAATCCAGGAGATGGAGTAATTATTATGACTCCAGTATACTATCCATTCTTTGCATGTGTAACGATGAATAATCGTGTGATAGTTGAAAATCCGCTTGTTGATAATAATGGCCATTATGAAATTGATTTTGATGATTTAGAACTAAAAGCGAGTAATACAAAGAATAAAATTTTATTATTCTGTTCACCACATAATCCAATTGGTAGAGTGTGGACAAAAAATGAATTAGAAAGAGTCGCAGCGATTTGTTTGAAATATGATGTATTAATGATTTCTGATGAAATTCATTTTGATTTAATCATGCCAGGTTATGAACATACGGTTATGGCTACACTTTCTGAGGAAGTAGCAGATAAATGTATCGTGTGTACGGCACCTTCAAAAACTTTTAATCTTGCAGGAATGCAAACAAGTAACTTAGTTATTAAAAATGAAGTTTTAAGAGAACAAATGAAAAAGGCGATGCTTGAAGTGGCTTTTTTGAGTTGTGGAACATTAGGATATAAAGCGTGTGAAATAGCCTATACACGGTGTGATTTATGGCTTGAAGAATTAATAATGAAAATCAATGAAAATAAAAATATTGTGGAAGAATTTTGCAAAGTAAGAATTCCAGAAATCAAAGTGTATCCATTAGAAGGAACATATTTACAATGGCTAGACTTACGTGCTTTTGGATTAAGCAATGATGAACTAGAAAAAGCAATGATTGAAGAATGTGAACTCTTCTTTGATGAAGGGTATATTTTTGGAGAAGCAGGTACAGGATTTGAGAGAATTAATATTGCATGCCCAACAGATGTTTTATTAGAAGGCTTAGAGCGTCTAGCGAAATGGGCAGAAGCAAAAAGGAAGGAATAATGTATGAGATTTAAAGATGCTTTTGAACATGTGGAAAATTATGTAATTGAAACAAGAAGAGAGCTTCACCGATTAGCTGAACCCAGTGATCAAGAAAAAAATACATTTGCATTCATAATTGAAGAAATTAAGAAGTTAGGATTTAGTTACGAAATTGTTGAAGAATTTACCGTTGTTGCGAAATTACAAACTAGAAGAAATGGTAAAGTTGTTGCATTGCGTGCAGATATAGATGGTTTACCAATCAAGGAAAATAAACATAATTTAAAAAGAGAAAGAACATGCATTTCTAACGACCCCAATGCCAGCCATATGTGTGGTCATGATGCACATGTCGCAATGTTATTAGCGTCAATGAAAGTATTGAAAGAAATACAAGATGAACTTGTGGGAACGTATTATTTTTGTTTTGAACAAGGAGAAGAATTAGGAAGAAAAAAAGGAGTTACAGCGATTCTTAATTACTTGGAGGAACAATGCATTGATACGGTTTGGGCAATTCATGTTTACAACAAATTAAAGGCTGGAAAGATATGTGTTGATGAAGGACCAAGGATGGCTGGCGTTGCTGGAGCAATGGTTAAAGTTATAGGCAAAGGTGGTCATGGATCAAGACCTGATTTATCAAACAATCCGGTTTATGCTGCTGCCAATATTTTAGTTAATCTGGGTGGAGTATTTACAAACAGAATTGATGCAAACGAAACAGTAACATGTGGAATTACTACGCTAACAGGGGGAGGAACTCCAAATGTATTTAGTGATGAGGCAATACTCGCAGGAACGTTCAGGTTTTTCAACATTGAAGAAGGAAGAAAAGCTGTAGATTTGTTTAAAAATGTGAGCGAGCATACAGCGGCAATGTATGATTGTTTCGTCGAATTTGATGAAAAAACAAAAGTGTTAGGTGTACCAGTTATTACCGATAAAGCATGTAGTGATTTTGCTAAAAAACATCTACCAGAATTTATTGGCGATGATTGTATAGCAACATGCGATAAATGGTATGCATCAGAATCATTCTCAGGTTATACAGCTATGTATCCATCTGTCTTTGCATTTCTAGGAATCGATAATGAAGAAGAAGGAACAGGGGCAGAACACCACAGCGAGTTTTTTGATATTGATGAAAAAGTTTTAATGATAGGAGTTAAGGCAACAGTTGGTTATGCAACAAGTTTCACTAAGATAAATAAGGAGGAAAAATAGATGTGGGATCTTAGTACGGGGTTTGCGGTAATTGCAGTCATCATGCTCATAGGTGAAATTATTTCATCTAAAACAGGAGGGAAACTTCCTCAAATGTTCATTGTCGCAACATTATTTCTTTTTGGCTATTGGACATTTTTACCCAAAGATATTCTTACAATTTCAGGGTTGAATGTAGTTTCTGAAATATGTAAAGTATTTATTCTTATTCATGTAGGATCAATGTTTAACATAAAATCATTAATTAAAGATTGGCGTGTTGTTGTGACAACACTCTGTGCAATTGGTGGAATACTTGCACTAGTATTAACAGTAGGATCTTTAGTGTTTGGAAAAGAAATAGCTATTATTGGTGCAGCTCCATTAACAGGTGGAGGAATGGCAGCGATGATTATGAATGAAGGGGCAATTGCCTTAGGTAAGAATTCATTAGGAGTAGTTGCGTTTGTTATCTTTATCATGCAAGGATTTGTGGGCTTTCCTGTTACAGCGTTCTTCTTACGTAAAGAAGGAGAACGGCTCGCAGATGAAATCAGAAAAAATCCAAGCTTGATTCACGTAGTTAAAGGTAAAGAATCAGAAGAACAAATAGGAACGAAAAAACGAATTTATGAATATGTTCCAAAGAAGATTTGTACACCAACGTATTATCTAACGGTAATGGGGGTGCTTGGATGTTTGGGCTTAATTATTTTTAAAGTTTTAAATGGTGTAATTGATCGAAGCATTATCATGATTATTGTAGGAATAACAGCAAGCCAAATTGGAATAATTCCTCCTAATCCAATGAATAAATCAGATTCTGCAGGAATCTTGAACTTAGCGTTGTTTGCAAGTTTTATGTCAGGTTTTGCGGATACAACACCAGCCTCTATCGGTCAAATGGTTGTGATTGTATTCGGGTTATTAATTATTGCGACAATAGGAATATTGTTGTTCTCCATTCCAGTGGGTAAGAAATTTGGTTATTCCACATGGATGGCTTCTGCCATTGGATTAAATTGCTTTTTGGGTTTTCCGTATAATTACAATTTAACAAATGAAGCAGTTGCGGTTGTAGCGAAAACGGAAGAAGAAAAAGCGTATCTAACAGATCAAATGCTTCCGAAAATGATAATCGGAAGTGTGGTAGCAGTAACTTTAGTAAGTTGCATAGTAGCTGGATTCTTAGTTAAAATGTTATAAATTTCATATGTAGAAAGTGTAGATTCATACTTATTTCGAGGATAAAAAATGTTGAAATATTACAAGTTTTATCTAAATGAGAAAGTAAAATACACTTTCTTTTTTATTTTTGTGAGCCTATAATGCAAGTATCTTAGGTTACTTTAAATAATAATTAATAGAAATAAATGAGGAGGGGAAGTAATGAGACTAGAAAAAGAATTCACGCAAGTTAATGACTATGTTGTTGAAACAAGAAGAAAATTACATCAATTAGCTGAAATCAGTGATGAAGAAATTAAGACATTTGCATTTATAAAAAATGAAATTGAAAGTATGGGATTTAATTACGAGATAGTTTCTACAACATCATTAGTCGCAAGACTAGAAACAGGAAAGCCTGGTAAAGTAGTTGCGATGCGAGCGGATATTGATGCTTTAGCGGTTAAGGAAAACAAAATGAATCTTAAAACTGAAAGGACATGTGTTTCAAATAATCCAGATATGTGTCATGCCTGTGGTCATGATGCTCATGCCGCAATGTTACTTGCGAGTATGAAAGTTTTGATGACAATTAAAAATGAACTTGTGGGCACCTATTATTTTTGTTTTGAACAAGGTGAAGAGTCAGGAAGAAAAAAAGGATCAGTACCAATCATCAATTATTTGAGTGATAAAAACGTAGATACAGTATGGGCAATTCATGTTTATAATAAATTGGAATCAGGAAAGATATGCGTTGATGATGGACCGCGAATGGCAGGTATTGCCGGGGCAATTGTAAAAATAGTTGGCAAAGGTGGTCATGGCTCAAGACCAGATTTATCAAAGAATCCAGTCTTTGTTGCGGCTAATATTGTAGTAAATCTTGCGGGTGTTTTTGAAAATAAAATTGATGCGAATGAGACTGTAACACTAGGTATTACAACCATTGAAGGAGGAGGAACGATGAATGTCTTCAGTGATGAAGCGAAGATATTAGGTACCTTCCGCTTCTTTAATGAAGCAGAGGGAAATAGGGCAGTAGAACTGTTTAAGTCAGTGTGTGAACATACAGCGGCGATGTATGGATGTACAGTTGAATTTGATGAGCGAACAAGAGTATTAGGAAGACCAATCAAAACGGATTTGGAGTGTAGTCAATTTGCAAAACAAGTATTACCTGATTTTATTGATCAATCATGTATTGCATCATGTGTTCCTTGGCTAGCTTCAGAATCATTTTCAACATATGCTAGAACGTATCCCTCTATCTTTGCGTTCTTAGGAATAAAAAACGATGAAAAAGGATGTGGCGCAGAACATCACAGTGAATTCTTTGATATTGATGAAGATGCATTAATTGTAGGAGTTAAAGCAACCGTTGGATACGCAATAAGTTATGCATCAAAAAAATAAGCCGAGCAAATATGCTCGACTTATTTAATATATTTCTTTGGAAAACCACATGCTATGCATGTGAGAGGTAAAAACTTATAGG
>CAYLQY010000015.1:0-81314 GCA_964386325.1 uncultured Erysipelotrichaceae bacterium
TTTATCCTTTTTTTGACGTTCGTTGTTTAATTTCCTATTCAGTTTTCAAAGATCAGTTTTGCTGTTTACCTCAGCGGTTCAGCTTGTTTATTGTATAACAATTTAGTTTTTTTTGCAAGCATTATTTTCAGTTTTTTTTGAAAGTTTTGCAAGCTTTGTTATCAATCGCTTCCCTGAGTCAGCTTTGTAATTGTATAACATTTCGAAGTCATATGCAAGCATATTTTTTCTTTTTTTTAACAAAGTTTTTTGTTAAGAAATCATGTTATTCAAGCCTTCTCTACGAGTCAGCTTTAATAATATATAACAGATACTAATAACATGCAAGTGTTTTTTGAAAATAAATCAAAAAAAATTTCATAAAAAAAATGAGGGCATTTTACCCTCATTAATTCTTCAAACTTTGTATCGGTGCTGGTATCCTTCCACCACGTTTCATCATAACTGTTGGTGCATATTTACTCACCTTCATAATAGGTCCACTACCTAGTAATCCACCAAACTCTAATTCTTCATCTTCATCATGACCAATTGCAGGAATAATTCGTACTGCTGTGGTCTTACTATTAATCATTCCAATTGCTGCTTCATCCGCAATAATACCTGAAATAATATCAGCACTTGTATCACCAGGAACTACAATCATATCTAAACCTACCGAACATACTGCAGTCATTGCTTCTAGCTTCTCTAATGATAAGGCACCACTGCGTGCAGCTTCAATCATTCCCGCATCTTCTGATACAGGAATAAATGCACCACTTAATCCACCAACATTGCCGCTAGCCATAACGCCACCTTTTTTAACTGCATCATTTAACATCGCAAGACACGCCGTTGTCCCAGGTCCACCACATTGTTCTAACCCAATTTCTTCTAAAATATATGCTACTGAATCACCAACTGCTGGTGTCGGTGCTAATGATAAGTCCACAATTCCAAAAGGAACTCCTAAACGTTCGCTTGCAACAGTACCTACAAGTTGCCCCATGCGTGTAATTTTGAATGCTGTTTTCTTAATGATTTCTGCAACTTCATCCATTGAACAATCTTTTCCGGCTTTTTTAATTGCACTACGAACAACACCAGGACCAGATACACCTACATTTAAAACTAATTCAGGTTCAGAAACGCCATGGAATGCTCCCGCCATAAACGGATTATCTTCTACTGCATTACAGAAAACTACAAGTTTAGCTGCACCCAGGCATTGATTGTCTTTCGTAAGTTCAGCACTCTTTACGACAATCTCCCCCATTAATTTAACTGCATCCATATTAATTCCAGCACGAGTAGAACCAATATTAACACTACTACATACTTTATTTGTAACTGATAGGGCAAGTGGTATTGAATCAATCAACTTCTTTTCACCTTTTGTCATCCCTTTTTGTACCAGTGCAGAATATCCTCCAATAAAGTTAATACCAATCGTGTCAGCAGCACGATCCAATGTTTTTGCGTATTCCACTGGATCTCCTCCACTTACATCAACTAACATACTAATGGGTGTCACTGAAACTCTCTTATTAATAATAGGAATTCCATACTCTTTAGAAATCTCATCACCAATACGCACTAAATCTTTCGCAACTGTTGTTATTTTGTTATAAATCTTCTCACATGACTTATGAATATCGGTATCTGCACAATCCAATAGCGAAATTCCCATTGTGATTGTACGAATATCCAAATCTTCTTCTTGAATCATTGTGATTGTTTCGACAATTTTATTTGTATTCAACATAATTTCACCTAAATTGTATGCATTGCATTAAAAATATCTTCATGCATGACATGGATAACCAAATTATTTGCTTTTCCCTTTTCTTCTATATGATTTACAAATTCTACAAAACCATCTGTGTTTTTGTTAATTTCTACAATCATAAACATATTAAATACATCTTGAAGTACAGTTTGTGATACATCGACAATGTTTGCCTCATAATCTAAACATTCTTTGCTTACAAATGCTAAAATACCTGTTCTATCTTTTCCTACTACTGAAATAACTGCTCTCATACCTTTTCCCTCACCTTTTTTATATCCCTGTTTGTTTTCCCATGATTGCCACTATTACAATCATAGAATCACAATGTAGTGTCACTATTCTTTTTCATAAAGATCTAGCTTCTACGTCATCGCAAAGGCTATTTCTAGAATAGTCCTTTCAACTATTGTAAATGAAGATTCCTCTTCCTTCAACATAACTCTAACTATTTCTCATTATTTATTTTATTTCACTTAGTAGTACATCATTATATGCTAATTCTTCTAAGAAAACTTCTTTTGTTAATTTCATATTTTCTAATTCTTCTTCGTTACAATCTTTAGATTCTTCGTTAATGAAATCATACGTACATGTAGATCCAATTACTTCAGCACGATCTGTGTTCCAGTTATAAACGAATAAATCTTTATTTGTTTTAATACTGAATGTTGATTCTTCAAAATTAAATGTATAGATTTCTGTTCCCCAATCATACATAACGATAGATTCATTTTCACTATCAACTTCATAACCATATTTTTCAATTAAACTTTTTCTTAGTCCTTCAATACTCGTTACAGAATCTTTTGGGGTTTCTTGCGATACTGTGAATGCTTCTAAATCGAGTGGATACTCAACGACTGTTGTCCCTTCATTACTCCATGCTTGGCTAATTATTGTATGTGTTTTTAGTTTTTCTGAATCTACACTCACTTCAATATCAAATTCTCTACTCTTAACGAATCCGTTTTGTATTTCATATTCTAAAGTTCCCTTTTGTACTGTTAACTTAGTTTCATCTAGTCCAAATAGTAGACCCGCTAACTCTTTAACATATTCTGGATCTAATTCTAACTTGTAATATTTCGCATCTTCTATGACCTTTGAATCCACTAATTTCTTTACTGTTGGAGTATCATAAGCACTCATTGTGATATTTTGCATATACAATGTCATAAATTCTGTATATTCTGCGTTTGTTTTTTGTTTGGCTTCTGCCTCTTCTAAATACAACGATCCATCTTTATACCACAAGTTGCTTTCCGTAACTTCGCTTGTTCCTTCAAATTCATAATTTGTTGAATTATAAATTGAAACTTCATTTTTATTATCACCATTGTTTGAATAAACAATTTCATCATTTTGTACTGAATATTTTATGTCATCAATTTCATTTGTCTGTTTTATTGAATTACTTAACGTATAATTATCCAGACTCTTTGTGGCATTCATGGCATCACTATATTCTTTCAATATTGCACTGTTGTCTTCAATCTTTGCTGTACACCCCATTAATACAAGTGCAAGCATCATTATTAATATATTAATTTTTTTCATTTCTTCACCTTTACTTTTTCTTGAGTTTTCTCAAGTTAGATTAAATTATACCAATTTTTCATAATTATAAAAAGAGTAGTTATACAGTGATTTCAATATGACCACTTTTTAACTACTCTTTAAAATAATTTATACTTATTTAGTTTTCTCAAAAACCTAAATCATCCAATAAAACAAATATCCAATCTAAGTAATACTATTATTTTGATTACCATTCTCTTTCATTGATGTAAACTTGTTCATCCTTAGCCTTTACTGAGTCTATATTAACTTCTTTTACTTTTGATTCATCTAATGAGTACCACGTAATCTTTTTTTTCTTACGAAATGGATTAAGGTAAGATAAACCTTTACCAATAGTATCCCAAAAAAATATCCATAAGCGACAAACCATAAATGAAACAAATGATAAAACAAGAACTACACCAAGCAACTCTAAGATGCTCATTATTTACCTCTAAACTTGTTCCAAAAAGATTCAAAATCCATTATTGTTCCAGGTTGATATACATACGCAAAGTACTCACTATCATACTCTTCCATTAAATAGAACTGCGTGTATCCTGCCATTAGACCACCCTCATGATAGATAAGATAAGCTGCTCCATCAGGACCTGTCTTCGCTTTTTTTATATGTCCTTTTTGAAACATCACAGGTTCTCCACATCCATCTAAATCTGGTGAAGTTTGAATTAATATAAGGCTCATATCATTTTCACGATAACCTAAAATATAACTTCCATATAAATACGTTGTTTTCCGTGCCAAAATATAATTACTTGTCTTAACTTCTGATGTATATGCATATACAACTTTATAACCTTCGTTATCTTCTACAACTTGATTGAATAGAGCTTTGATTTTTGCTTTATTTGCATCGCTCTTAGCAATATCCCATTCTTTTTTCTTCCCGAATCCAAATAACCCCATAAAATACCTCCTCATCGCGTTAATGATATAGTATTTTAGTTTTATTTGGGTTATATCTTATCTATTTATTGAGCATAAGCGTTGATAAATCGTTCAAGTTCTTTCCATGTTACTGGAATTACACTTGCATGTCTTGGTTGTTCCATAGGAGCTACCACATCTGTCAACATATTCACTTCGCTAAACTCTCCCGAACTAACATCATAGGTCAGTTTTGCCTGAAATTGTTTTCTTGTATAATCATCATAATAAAGAATATAATCATAGTCTCTTTTCATATAGAAAGGTCCTTCACTTTGATGACCTGTAATATATGTGTCCGAGAATTCATCAAACCCTAAGTAATCACTATCAGAGAATCCCAGAAATAACTGTGAGTGCTCCTCCATAGGTTCTCTTTCATCTTTTAATACAATTGTATAATTATACCCATTCTTTATAATTGTTCCATCAATAACTGGATATCCTGTATCTAATAGTTTTTTAGGATATGAAATTTCATTTAAATCTGGCGATAAATTGTAATACATTCCACCATCTTCAGGACTTGACCAATAAATTACATAGTTATCAATTCTTCGATCATAAAATGCTTCTGGTGCCCAAGCTTGCTTTTCTGACATTTTCAACTCATCAGACGATGAATTTACTTGTAATAGTCTTTCGTTTTCAAACGTCACACCATCTTTACTGTCCCATGCATAAATTGAAGGATTATCCCACCCTTGTGTTGCAATCATCGAAAAGCTACCATCTTTCATTCTTACAAGGAAAGGATCACGAACTTGTTTAGTTCCTATCTTTGCTTTAAAGATAGGTTCATCATTATTCAAGAGATACCACAGTGTCCCATTGTATGTATATGCTAGTTTAGGGTTTTCATAATCTTCTCCACTACCACCAAAATAACTCATAACATAACCTACACGTGGATCTAGCAATACTATATTTTCAAAAACTAATTCTTCATTATTAATAACCAATTCCAAGACTATTGGTTCATATTCTTTTGCATCATCAGTCTTAATAATTTTATTATCAATGATTTCAGCGTTACCTTCTTGTATTTGCCAAGAAACCGGATTTCCTTCTTTATCCAAAGGTAATTCACTTTCTGCGAAAATAAAACTATCTAGACTTTGGTTATAATAATCAAATACTGCATTGCTAGTATTTGGATTTGAAGTTACTTCAAAAGAAGGTTGAGTACCTTTTGAACAACCTCCTAAAAATACAATTAATATCACCAGTACTATTTTTTTCATATTTCTATTATAACAAATATATGTAGTGATAAGAACTTAAATACAAGGTGTTACCATTTCTTAAGAGTTCCAGTACATTTATTATCTTCAATAAACATTAAAAAAACTCCAATCCGAAGATTAGAGTTTACTAAGTTTGAACTAAACTAATTCAATGATAGCCATTGGAGCATTATCTCCACGGCGGTTACCAGTTTTTATTACACGAGTATATCCACCATTACGTTCTTTGTATTTTGGTGCAACTTCGTCGAATAATTTTTGAAGAACTGTTTGTTCAGTTTTTTCATCAGCAACAACGTTACGGATATAAGCAGCAGCTTGACGACGAGCGTGTAAGTCACCGCGTTTCCCTAAAGTAATCATTTCATCAACAACTGAACGAAGATCTTTTGCCTTCATTTCAGTAGTTTCGATTTTTCCATGAAGGATTACTGATGTTGCCATATTTCTAAGCATCGCTTTGCGATGGTCAGCATTACGTCCAAATTTACGATTCCACATTGTCCTATTCCTCCTTGCTATTAGTCAAATGATTTAAAGCTAAAACCAAGTTCATAGATTTTATCTTTAACTTCTTTAAGAGACTTCTTACCTAAGTTACGAACTCTCATCATTTCATCTTCAGTCTTTTGAGTTAATTCCTCAACAGTTTGAATACCAGCACGTTTTAAACAGTTATAAGAACGTACAGATAAGTCTAAATCTTCAATCATCATTACAAGACCTTTATTAACTACTTCACCATTAGCGTCTTTAATGCAAGATTCCATATCCACTACTGAATCTTGAATATTAGCTAGAATGTCGAGGTGATCAAT
Organism: uncultured Erysipelotrichaceae bacterium; assembly: GCA_964386325.1. Taxonomy (GTDB): domain Bacteria; phylum Bacillota_I; class Bacilli_A; order Erysipelotrichales; family Erysipelotrichaceae; genus Anaerorhabdus. The sequence continues at coordinate 6,348 of CAYLQY010000015.1, forward strand.
AAGAATCTTAGACCCTAATGCCAAAGACATTTGAGGAGTAATTGAACCATTAGTATATACTTCAACAACTAAACGATCATATTTAGCATCTTGTCCCACACGAGTTGGCTCAACTTCATATGCAACACGTTCAATTGGTGTATAAATTGAGTCTGTATAAACAGTTCCAATACCTTGAGATGATCCTTGATAAAGTGCTTTATTACCGTCAGCACTTATGTAGCCACGGCCGTTACGAGCTTTCAGTTCCATTTCAAGAACGCCACCTTTTTCAAGATGTGCAATCTCTAGATCTTTGTTTAAAACTTCTACACCAGCAGGACAAATAATATCACCTGCTGTAACAGTGCATGGTCCTTTTGCTGAAATCTTTAATGTATAGATTTCATCATCTTCAATTTTCATAATCAATTGCTTGATGTTTAGAATCATCATTGTAACGTCTTCTAATACACCAGGAATTGAAGTGAATTCATGATAAACGCCATCTACTTTTATGCAGTAAACAGCTGCTCCCGGTAAAGAGGAAAGTAAAACACGTCTAAGTGCATTTCCGATTGTTGTTCCAAAACCTCTTTCCAAAGGTTCAATTACGAATTTTCCGTAATTATCTGATTCAACATATTCCTTAACTTCAAAATTGGCACGTTCAAATTTTTGCATATCGTGTTCCCTCCTTCTTTATCTATTAACCACGAGGTCGTTTTGGTGGACGACATCCGTTATGTGGAATTGGAGTTACATCATTGATAACTGTAATTTCAAGTCCTGCTGTTTGAAGTGATCTAACAGCTGCTTCACGTCCAGGACCAGGTCCTTTAACGCTTACTTCTACTACTTTCATTCCATGATCTACGGCTGCTTTTGCAGCTGCTTCACCACACATTTGTGCAGCATATGGAGTTGATTTACGAGATCCTTTATATCCTAACGCTCCAGCACTTGACCAAGCGATAGCATTTCCAGCTTCGTCAGTGATAGTCACGATGGTATTGTTAAACGTTGAATGAATGTGAGCTACACCTTTAGCGACATTCTTACGTACACGTTTTTTACGTGTTGTTGATTTTGCATTTGCCATTGTCTTCTCCTCCTATCACTATTTCTTCTTATTCGCTACTGTACGACGAGGTCCTTTACGTGTACGAGCATTTGTTTTTGTTCTTTGTCCGCGAACTGGTAATCCACGTCTATGACGCATTCCACGGTAACATCCAATTTCCATTAGACGTTTGATATTAAGTTGAACTTCACGACGAAGATCACCTTCTACTTTAATTTTGTCTATTTCTTGACGAATTGCATTAACTTGTTCATCGCTTAAATCTTTTACGCGGATGCTTTCGTTAATGTTGCTATCCTTAAGAATTTTAGCCGCTGTTGATGGGCCAATTCCGTAGATATAAGTTAGAGATATTACTACACGTTTGTCACGTGGAATATCTACGCCTGCAATACGAGCCATATCTTATTTTCCTCCTAGTTTCCTTGACGTTGTTTGTGTTTAGGGTTTTCACAAATTACCATAACGGTACCTTTGCGTTTGATGATTCGGCACTTATCACAAATCGGTTTGACTGATGGTCTTACTTTCATGTGTTTTCCCTCCTAGACTATTTATGTCTAAATGTTATACGCCCACGTGTTAAATCATATGGTGAAATTTCTACTGTAACGCGATCACCTGGTAAAATGCGAATGTAGTGCATACGGATTTTACCAGAAACGTGAGCCAAGATAACGTGTCCATTTTGTAGTTTCACTTTAAACTTTGCATCAGGAAGTGTTTCTTCAACAATTCCATCAATTTCAATGACGTCTTGTTTGCCCATTAAAATATGTTTCCTCCTCTTAGTGTATAGAATTGTTTCCTTTGGAACTTCTATTTAGATGGAAAACCATCTAAATAGAAATATTATTGAAGCTTATCTTCACTTTGCCAAAGCGTTCTTGATATCAGCATATACTTGTTCAATTTCTTGAGAAGCATTGATATCAACAACTAAACCTTTTTCTCGATAATAATCAAGACAAGGTTGAGTATTCTTATAGTGTTCGTCTAAACGAACTTTTAATTGTTCAACTGTATCATCAGCACGTTGCGTTAGTGGACTTCCACAAACATCACAGATGCCATCAACTTTTGGTGGATTGCTCTTGATGTGGAAAATAGCTCCACAATTCTTACAGATGCGACGACCAGTTACTCTTTCAGCTAAAGCATCAAAATCAACAGTAAGATTAAGAACAAGTTGAACTGGTTTATTAATCTTATTTGTAATTTCTTCTAATGCTTTTGCTTGAGGTAATGAACGAGGAAATCCATCGATGAGATAACCTTTTTGACAATCGTCTTTTTGAAGTCTCTCTTCAATTAAACTAATCACCAAATCATCTGGCACTAGTTTTCCCTCATTCATGAATGTTTGAGCTTTAAGTCCAAGTGGACTTCCTTCTTTAATAGCATTTCTAAGCATGTCCCCAGTAGAGATGTGAGGAATGTTATAGTTTTCCAATATCTTTTCAGACATTGTTCCCTTGCCACTTCCAGCAGGACCCATAATTAGAATATTCATTTTTATAACACCTTCTTATTTATTAAGAAAGCCTCTGTACGCTTTCTGTGTTAGTTGACCCTTTAATTGGCTCATTGTTTCCATAGCTACACCAACAACGATAATAATTCCAGTTCCACCAATTGCGGTAGAAGTAGGAAGAGAAGTAAACATTGGTAGTAAGTATGGAAGTAGTGCTAAGAATGTTAGTCCAGCTGCACCGAGAACTGTAATTCGATTCAATACTTTTCCTAAATATTCTTTTGTTTCATTACCAGGACGAATTCCTGGAATATATGCTCCACTTTTACCTAAGTTTTCAGCAACCTTTGACGGATCGACTTGCATGTTAGTATAAAAGAATGTGAATAAAATTGTTAATAAAGCATAAATTACTAGTCCGATTGGTTTTTGTAAGCTAAGTACATTACCCATCGCAGTAGTAAACGCATTTGCTGGGAAGAAACTAGCAATAATTTGTGGCGCAGTCATAATTGATTGTGCAAAAATTACTGGAATTACAGATGCCGAATTTATTTTAAACGGCAAATATGTAATATCATTCTTTCCACGTTGTACAGTACTTGAAGTGTATTGGATAGGAATCTTACGTACTGCAAGTTGCATTAATACAACTAACAGAATAATTACAATATACATTGCAATAAACATTGCAAATTGAATTAATCCATTAAACATTGCTGTTTGATTTGTAGTATCAACTAAGATTGAATATGTTTGACTAAATGTGAATGGAATATTTGATACGATACCCGCGAAGATGATAATAGAAACTCCATTACCAATACCTTTTTGAGAAATACGATCACCAATCCACAAGAGGAACATAGTACCTGCTGTTAATACTGTCGCTGTATAAAAATAATTTGCTAAAGAACTTGCTTCAAGGATATTATTCGAAACATCAAATGCATAAACCATTGTAAAGGCTTGAACAAAAGATAATACAACACCCAAATAACGAGTGATTTTATCCATCTTCATACGACCTTGTTGGCCAGATTTAGCCATTTCAGTTAAAGCAGGAATTACATCCATACTCAATAACTGAATAATGATTGATGCTGTGATGTAAGGTCCAACACCCATTGCGAAGATTGAAAATCTTTGCAATGAGCCCCCACCTAATAAGTTCATCATACTTAAGATTGAATTATCTGCAATTCCACTTCGAATTACATCCATATTAATACCAGGTGTAGGTATTGCTGCACCTAGTCGATAGATGAGAAGCATTGCAAGAGTAAATAAGATCTTATTTCGAGTATCCTTGTTTTTAAACAAGTTGATACAAGTTTGGATCATATTAGATCACCTCAACTTTTCCGCCTGCGTTTTCAATTAATTCTTGAGCTGACTTAGAAAATTTGTTAGCTTGAACAGTCAACTTCTTTTCTAGTTTACCATAACCTAATACTTTAACACCATCTAAACATTTCTTAATTAGACCAGCGTTTAATAATGCTTCAATCGAAACAACTGCCCCATCTTCAAACTTATTTAAGCTTTCAACGTTTACAATTGCATATTCTTTACGAGTGAAATTAGTAAATCCACGTTTAGGAATACGTTTGTAAAGAGGAGTTTGTCCTCCTTCAAAACCTAAAGCAACTCCACCGCCACTACGTGCGTTTTGTCCTTTATTTCCTTTACCAGCTGTTTTACCATTTCCTGATCCATGACCACGACCTACTCTGAAAGACTTATGACGGGCACCTTCTGTATATTTCAATTCATTTAATTTCATAACTACCTCGGCCTCCTATCGAATTTCTTGCGGTTTCTTTTCACGTAGTTTAGCTACGCTATTAACCGTTTTAAGATTAGTTAATGCTGTCATTGTTGCATGAACCATGTTTATTGGTGTACGAGAACCGATACATTTTGAAAGTACATCGGAAACCCCTGCAAGTTCTAATACTGCACGAACTGCACCACCTGCGATAACTCCAGTACCTTCTGCTGCTGGGCGAAGGAATACTTCACCTGCACCATATGTACCAGTAATAGCATGAGGAATTGTTTTGCCACCGTTAACTAAGCTAACAGTAACAACATTCTTCTTTGCAGCTTCAATTGCTTTTTTGATTGCATCAGGTACTTCGTTTGCTTTCCCTGTTCCATATCCTACGCGGCCTTTTTTATCACCTACAACTACTAGAGCTGAGAAGCGCATACGGCGACCACCCTTAACAGTTTTGCTGACACGATTAATGACAACTACGCGCTCTTCAAATTCTTTTTCGCGTTCTACTCTTCTTGGTTTACGTTCCATCATGAGCTCCTTTCTAGAATTCTAGTCCAGCTTCTCTAGCTGCGTCAGCTAGGGCTTGGACACGTCCGTGATATACATAACCTCCACGGTCAAATACAACTTTATTAATGTTTGCTGCTTTGCAAAGTTTTGCAATTTCAGCACCTACTTTTTGAGCTGCTTCTTTATTTCCACCATTTGCAAGCTTCATTTGAACTGAAGAACAAGCAACTAATGTTTTTGAATTTACATCATCGATAACTTGAACATGAATGTGCGCATTAGAGCGGAACACATTAAGGCGTGGGCATTCTGGAGTTCCACTAACTTTTGTACGAACACGTGCATGACGACGTAATCTTGTTTCATTCTTTGAAATCTTCTTAAGCATAGTTTCTTATCTCCTTTCCCACTATTTCTTACCTGCCGTTTTTCCTTCTTTACGGCGGACATGTTCACCTTTGTAACGAATACCTTTACCTTTATAAGGTTCTGGTTTTCTAGTTGCACGGATGTTTGCGGCAAATTCACCAACACGTTGTTTATCAATTCCGAAAACTCTAATTTCTGTATTTGATGGACATTCAACAGTTAGACCCTCTTCAACAGTGAATTCAACTGGATGAGAGTATCCAACGTTAAGTGTTAATTTTTTTCCGCTTACAGCAGCACGGAACCCGATCCCTACGATTTCAAGTACACGAAGGTAACCTTCATGACATCCTTCAATCATATTGTTAATAAGGGCACGAGTTGTACCATGTAATTGTTTTGTATGTTTTTCTTCGTTTGCACGAGCAACAGTAAGAATACCGTTTTCTTGTTTAATATCCATTAATGGACTAAACTGACGTGTTAAAGTTCCCTTAGGTCCTTTTACAGTCACCTCATTACCTGCAGCTACAGTAACTTCTACACCAGCAGGAATGGTAATCGCTTTATTTCCGATACGTGACATTTTAATATCTTCCTTTCAGTTTCTTACCAAACGTAAGCGACAACTTCGCCGCCCGCATGTTTAGCTCTTGCTTCTTTATCAGTCATAAGACCTTGAGAAGTTGAAATAATTGCAATTCCTAAACCATTAAGTACACGAGGTACTGCATCTGATTTTGCGTAAACGCGAAGACCAGGTTTAGAAATTCTTTTAATTCCACTAATAACTTTTTCATTGTTAGCACCATATTTTAGTGTAACAGTAATTTTCTTTTCAGCAGCTGTTTCTCCACTTACTGCATAATTTGTAATGTATCCTTCACTCTTAAGAATCTTAGCAATTTCCACTTTTACTTTTGAAGCGGGAATTTCTACTGATTCGTGACGAGCTTGAACGCCATTACGAATTCTAGTAAGCATATCTGCAATTGGATCAGTCATATTCATTCGTAACTTCCTCCTTACCAGCTAGCCTTTTTAACTCCAGGAATTTGGCCTTTGTAAGCTAATTCACGGAAGCAAATACGGCATAGTTTATATTTACGTAATACTGAATGTGGACGTCCACAGCGTTCACATCTTGTGTATTCACGAGTTGAGAATTTTTGAGGACGTGCTTGTGATATTTTTTTAGATGTTTTTGCCATTGTTTAGTCCTCCTTATTTCGCAAATGGCATGCCCATTTCAGCTAGCAATGCCTTTGCTTCATCATTTGTGTTGGCAGTTGTTACGATAACAATATCCATACCTCTAGTTTTATTAACTTTATCGAAATTAATTTCTGGGAAGATTAATTGTTCCTTAACGCCAAGAGTATAGTTACCACGACCATCAAATGCTGTGTTACTTACTCCACGGAAGTCACGTACACGAGGAAGAGAGATGTTGAATAATTTATCTAAGAATTCATACATTCTTTCACCACGTAATGTAACTTTACATCCAATTGGCATACCTTCACGAAGTTTGAAGTTCGCGATAGATTTTTTAGCCTTTGTTACCACTGGTTTTTGACCAGAGATTTGAGTTAATTCAGCAACAGCTTCATCTAATAATTTAGGGTTTGCAATTGCATCTCCAACTCCTAAGTTGATAACTACTTTATCAATCTTTGGACATTGCATAACTGTTGTGTAGTTGAACTTTTTAGTTAAAGCTGGCACTACAGCAGTTGTATATTTTTCTTGAAGGCGGTTCATTATTTCTTCTTACCTCCTTTGATTTCAGCACCTGATTTTTTATAAACACGTACTTTTTTATCTCCATCTACTTTATAACCTACGCGGCTAGTAGCTTTTGCTTTTGAATCATAAGCCATAACGTTAGAAACATGAATTGGAGCTTCCTTTTCAATGATTCCACCATCTGGATTAGCTTGAGTTGGCTTTAAACTCTTTTTGATTAAGTTTACACCTTCAACAATGACTTTTTCTTCTTTAGGGAAAACAGCAGTTACTTCCCCAATAGTACCTTTGTAGTGTCCAGTGATAACTTTTACTTTATCGCCTTTTTTAATTTTCATTGTTGACCTCCTACAATACTTCCGGTGCTAGAGACACAATTTTCATATAGTCTCTTTCACGAAGTTCTCTAGCCACAGGACCGAAAATACGAGTTCCTTTTGGCGTTTTATCATCTTTAATGATAACTGCTGCATTATCATCAAATTTAATGTATGAACCATTTTCACGGCGAACGCCATAAACTGTTCTTACGATTACAGCTTTGACAACTTCACCTTTCTTCACTGTTCCACCTGGAGCAGCTGCTTTTACCGCACAAACAACGACATCGCCAATGTTTGCACTCTTACGAACGCTTCCGCCTAAGCAACGGATAACTAATAATTCTTTAGCACCGGTGTTATCAGCGACGTTTAATCTGCTTTCATTTTGAATCATCTTTCATCTTCCTCCTTGTGCTTAAAGAATTACAGCTTTTTCAACGATTTTAATAAGACGGAAGTGTTTATCAGCTGAAAGTGGACGAGTCTCCATGATTTCAACGATATCACCTGTTTTTGCCTCATTATTTTCATCGTGAGCTTTGAATTTCTTAGAATACTTAACGCGTTTAGAATAAAGGTCATGACTTTTATTTGTAGAAACTTCAACAGTAATTGTCTTGTTCATTTTGTCCGATACTACTTTACCGCGTAATACTTTACGTTTAGATCTTTCCATTACTCAGACCCTCCTACTTCGCATCACTAAGCGTACGCTCAGTTATGATTGTTTTAATACGAGCAATTGTCTTCTTGATATCTCTCATACGAGTTGGATTTTCAAGTTGACCTGTCGCTTGTTGAAAGCGTAAGTTGAATAGTTCTTCTTTTAAAGATTCAATATCTTTTAGTAATTCTTCATTACTTTTTTCACGAATTTCTTTAACGTTCATCTATTTCTCCTCCTCACCTTTCTTAACGAATCTTGTTTTAACAGGTAGCTTGTGAGATGCAAGACGCAATGCTTCACGAGCTATTTCTTCTGATACACCAGCGATTTCGAATAAGATTCTTCCTGGTTGAACAACGGCAACCCAACCTTCAGGTGCCCCTTTCCCAGATCCCATACGAACTTCGAGTGGTTTCTTTGTGATAGCTAAGTGAGGAAATATTTTAATCCAAACTTTACCACCACGGTTCATATAACGAGTCATCGCAATACGAGCCGCTTCGATTTGGCGGTTAGAAACATAAGCTCCTTCTTCCGCAACTAATCCATATTCACCAAACGCAACTTGACGTCCAGCTTTTGAACGACCTTCATAGCTAATTCTATGAGGACGTCTGTATTTTGTTCTATTAGGCATTAACATAATTAATTACCTCCTTCTGTAGCACCTTTAGCAGCTGGAGCAGATGTTCTTGCATCAGCATTTCTAGGAGCACGACGATCATTGCGATCGTTGCGAGGACGACGTGGTCCACGACCTTGAGGTGTTTTTGGAGCTTCAGGTTCTTTAACCATTTGTCCAGGTAATACTTCACCACGACAGATCCAAACCTTAACACCTAATTTACCATAAGTTGTATTTGCTTCATACCAACAGTAGTCGATGTCTGAACGCAATGTATGTAGAGGTACAACTCCTTCAGAGTAACCTTCACCACGAGCGATATCAGCACCACCAAGTCTTCCAGATACTAAAGTTTTAATTCCTTTAGCTCCTGAACGCATTGTTTGTTGGATAGCTTTCTTTTGTGTTGTTCTAAATGATTGACGACCTTCAAGTTGTTCAGCAATCTTACGAGCAACTAGATAAGCATCTAAATCTGGATTAGCAACTTCGATAACATCGATTTTAATATCCTTACCACCAGTAAGTTTTGATAGTTTTTTCTTTAAAGACTCCATCTTGTCTTCATCTTTTTCATTTTTCCCTACAAGAACACCTGGACGAGCAGCACGAAGAATAAGTTTAACTTCGTTTGAAGTACGTTCAATTTCAATTCTTGAAACATAAGCGTTATGTAGTTCTTTACTTAAGAATTCACGGATTTTAACATCTTCCATTAATAGGTTTCCGTATTCTTTTTCTGCGTACCATCTTGAATCCCAATCACGGATGATTCCGACACGCATTCCAATAGGACTAACTTTTTGACCCATATCTGAACCCCTTCCTAGCGCTCATCAACCACAACTGTAATGTGGCTAGTGCGTTTTAAAATTTGATGCGCATTACCTTTTGCCGCTGGCATGAATCTCTTCATTGTGATTCCTTCATTGGCATAGCATGCTTTTACATATAACTTACTTTCGTCAAGTTTATGATTATTTGTAGCATTTGCTACTGCTGACTTAAGTACTTTTCCTACTTCTACAGCAGCGTGATTAGGTGTGAACTTAAGGATTGCAGCTGCTTCTGCAGCATCCTTCCCTCTTACTAGATCAAGCACTAATCTCACTTTGCGAGGAGCGATACGTACTGTCTTTGCTATTGCTTTAACTTCCATCTCTCTTTACCTCCTACGCTTTCTTATCGTCACCATGCCCGCCATATTTACGAGTAGGTACGAATTCACCAAGTTTATGTCCAACCATGTCTTCAGTTACGAATACAGGCACATGTTCTTTACCGTTATGAACTGCAAATGTATGTTCAACGAAACTTGGGAAAATTGTTGAACGACGTGACCATGTTTTAATAACTTCTTTTTTACCAGCCGCATTCAATGTTTCAACTTTTTTCATTAAGTGGTCATCACAGAATGGACCCTTTTTTAAACTACGTGTCATTTACTTTTCCTTCCTTTCGTTTATTTGCCCTTACGGCCTCTTACAATTAATTTACTGCTTTGGTTTTTCTTCTTACGAGTTTTAACACCCATAGCTTTCTTACCCCAAGGAGTCATAGGAGATTTACGTCCGATAGGCGTTTTACCTTCCCCACCACCATGAGGGTGATCGTTAGGGTTCATTACTGAACCACGAACTGTAGGACGGATACCCATCCAACGAGAACGACCAGCTTTACCAATATTTACTAAGCTGTAATCTTCGTTACCTACTGAACCAACAGTAGCACGACAGTTAGCAAGAATTTTTCTTACTTCCCCTGATGATAGACGTACTGTTACATAACGGTCTTCAATACCAAGGATTTGAGCTGAACATCCAGCACTACGTGCAAGTTGTCCACCTTTACCAGGTTTTAACTCAACGTTATGAACAACAGTACCTTCAGGCATGTTTCTCATTTCTAATGAGTTTCCTACTTTAATATCAGCTTCTGCTCCAGAAACAATTGTTTGACCAACTGTTAAACCTTTAGGAGCGATGATATATCTTTTTTCTCCATCAGCATAATTTAATAATGCGATGTTTGCAGATCTATTTGGATCATATTCGATTGTCGCAACTGTAGCAGGAATATTGTCCTTATTACGTTTGAAATCGATGATACGATATTGACGTTTATGTCCTCCACCTTGATGGCGAGTTGTAATACGTCCTGTGTTATTACGTCCACCCTTTGAGCTTAGTGCAACTAATAATGAGCGTTCTGGTGTAGAAGTTGTAATCTCATCATTAAGTAATGTACTCATGCCACGACGGCCAGGGGTCGTTGGTTTATACTTTTTAATTGCCATTATTCATGGTCCTCCTTACGCATGTTATCCGGAAATAGCGTACTTCTTCCGTTATATTTTTAATTAATCTTTAAATAAGTTAATGTCTTGTCCTTCAGGTAGTTTAACAATTGCTTTTCTGATAGCACTTGTTGTACCACTGTATTTACCTACACGTTTTGCTTTTGGACGACAGTTTAAAATATTTACTTTTTCAACTTTTACATTGAAAACTTCTTCAACAGCTTGACGAACTTCAGTTTTATTAGATCCTCTAGCAACTTCAAATGTGATTTTGTTGTCGCTATCCATCATCTTCATTGTTTTTTCAGTGATGATTGGGCGGATAAGAATATCTCTAGCTTTACTCATTATGCAAGAACCTCCCCTGCTTTATTAGCAGCAGCTTCAGTAAGTACGATTTGATCAGCATTAGCGATATCGTAAACATTTAAACCTTCAACTGTTAACATCATTGCATTTGGAATGTTTCTCATTGATAAGAAAGCATTGTCAAATTCTTCAGTGATATCAACAACGAATAATGTTTTACGTTCGAAGTTGAATGATTTCATCATTTCTACGAAGCTTTTAGTTTTGATTGCATCGAACTTGATTGAATCAAGAACTTTACAACTATTTGAAGCCACTTTGCTACTTAATACTGATTTAAGAGCTAAACGACGAACCTTACGATTCAATTTGTAAGCATAGCTTCTTGGAGTAGGACCGAAAGCAATTCCTCCGCCTCTCCATTGAACAGCACGGATTGACCCTTGACGAGCGCGTCCAGTACCTTTTTGTCTAAATGGTTTTCTACCACCACCAGCAACTTCACGACGTGTTTTTGTCTTGTGAGTTCCTTGGCGCTTGCTAGCTTGTTGCATTACGATTGCATCAAACATAGCTTGTTGATTCGGTTCAATGCCAAATACTGCATCGGCCAAATCGATTTGTTTTACGACTTTAGCTTCTTGGCTATATACATCTACCTTTGGCATGTCTTATTCCTCCTCTGTTACAACAGCTTCTGTTGCATAATTTACTAATTCTTTAGCAGCAGTGTTTTTAACAGCCTTAACTGTTGTTTTAACGATAACTAAACCTCTCTTAGGTCCAGGTACGTTTCCTTTTATTAACATGTAGTTATTTTCTACATCAACTTTTACGATTTCTAAATTTTGATTTGTTGTTACATAGCCACCAGTTTGTCCAGCCATCATAGTACCTTTATCGATACCACCTTTTCTAGAAGTAATCCCTGTTGTAGCTAATGAACCGATATGTCTGTGATGTCCTGAACCGTGAGATTTAGGTCCGATCTTTGCGTTATTTCTAACAATTGTACCGTTATACCCTCTACCTTTACTGATTCCTGTTACATCGACAATATCACCAGCGGAAAAGATATCAACTTTTACATCGCCACCTACTTCTAAGTTAAGCATTTCATCTGCGCGAAGTTCGCGAGCGAAACGTTTAGGAGTAGTGTTTGCTTTTGCTGCATGACCCTTGTTAGCCTTAGTAGCTCTTGATTCTTTGATGTCTTCAAAGCCTAATTGAACTGCTTCATAGCCATCATTCTCATTTGTTTTCTTTTGCATAACTACGTTTGGTGTTGCTTCTACAACAGTAACTGGAATTAATGTACCATCTGTCGCAAACACTTGAGTCATACCAAGTTTACGTCCTAATATACCTTTCATGATGTTCCCTCAAACTTTCTACAGTTTGATTTCGATATCGACACCACTTGGCAAATCTAAACGACTTAATGCGTCGATAGTCTCTGCGCTTGGTCCGATGATCTCAATCAAACGTTTATGTGTTCTAATTTCGAATTGTTCACGTGCATCTTTATACTTGTGAACCGCACGAAGAACTGTTACCACTTGTTTTTCAGTTGGTAGTGGAACTGGACCAACAACTTTTTTAGCACCGTGACTAGTTGCAGTTGAAACAATTTTTTCACTTGCTTGATCTAGACTTCTGTGCTCGTAAGCTTTCAAACGAATTCTTACTGAATTTTTTGCCATGAAATTTTCCTCCTTTATTTCACTTATCTTGCGATAATCGCTCGGTGTGAATTACCCGGCTTAACGCCTATGACAACGCGTTTCGGCGTGCCGGCAACCTCCCACGTCCATGCGAGTGCTTTTATATATTATCACTTACAAAAGCCCATTGCAACAGTTTTTTTTCTATTTTTGCAACTTTCTAAAAAACAAAAAATTTGGAACAATTTGCCCCAAATTCTTATCTATTGTATCCAAATATTTTCATCAATTCCCAAAATTTATTGAAATTTCGCATTCTTACATTATTTGCCTTATATATAAGGAAAGAGAATTTACCTTGGTTTTCTTACTTTTATGATATCATCTGCCGCTAATTCACCAATTAATAATGACGATTTAGGGTTATGTAGACGCTTATTTGCATTTACTTTTGCCTCATCATAGTTCGCATAACAATACCTACAGAAGTGACTACAACAGTTATAATAACCAATATCTACCATCTCTACACACCCACAATCGCGTGCTTGCCACTTTCTGAAACGTGTTTTTCCTGTTAATTTCTGTGCTAATTCCTTACCCACACATACATCTCTACTAAACCCTTCGGCTGTTAAATCAATATTTTCATAACATGTTTGAATAGTAAATCCATGTTGATGAGCACTTTCAGCCAACCGTTTTGCTAGTTTCCTTTTATCTTCATCACTCAGTTCAATCAATTTTAATAAACCACTATGTTTATTCACGTTTTTGTATTCATCCACAAATGAAACAATAATACGATTACAGAAACCCTCTAATAAAGCACATAACTTTTCAAATGCTCTACTGTGATAATCCACCGTATACTTATCATTAATAAGAATAGGATCATAGCGTAAGTCAATATTCTCTTTTCCAATCTTCTTGCTTAATTCTTGAATTGTTTCAATAATTTCTTTTTTATTCGGAACATTGGGTTCTATATCTATTTGATACCCCGTTAGTGTAACCTGCACATTTACCGGTTTCTCTATATCATCGATATATCCCAATAACGGTTTAGGATTCTTCGTACAGAAAACAATTGCGTCAATATCATCCATATACAAACGGCTCACTTGTTTAGGATAAAAAGGATTTCTAATATCGATATAACCTTCCTTATATCGGTTCATAAACCACTCACTATAAAATGCCACTATATCTGTACGACCACTTACATTTATAATCATATCATCACCATTTTTATTGTATCATCCTAGTCAAATAGAAAAGCAGTGATTCGTCACTACTTTTCATCATCTTTCTTAATCAACATAATAATTACTATTCCCGCGATTACTACAACAATAATAATCCACCAATAATTCTCATCTTTAACTTTTTTAGGAAAGTTTTGTTTGCGATATATTTTAACCACAAACCCATCCACAATGATATCCTCAGTAATCCCAGGAATCGTTGTAGGTTGTATTGGTCTATTTTGATTACTTCCATCTCCTAGACCACCATTGACAGGTCTTTGAATTATCGGTGGAGTTGGTATTCCATTATTTGGCGGCACTGTCGGTAACGGTGATGGCGACGGTGTTGGTGTTGGTGGATTTTGATCAATAACTTGGACGACTGTGCTGGCAGTAATTATTTTGTTAAGTGGTACAAATTCATAGCTAAACTCAATAGTGTACCTTCCTTCACGATTTGGATTATAATCCATCGCATTGACTTGAATATCATTTTTGTCTAATTCAATTCTTTGCCCCGCATAATTTACATAACTAACTTTCGCATCTAACATTTGCAATAAGTTAGCTAGTGATGTCTTTAGTCCCACTTGTTCCACTGCAGTATACCCAATAACAGGTAGTTCATTAACTCGCACTTGGAAAATCGCTGTACTATTATTTCCAACAGTATCCTCGTAACTTACCGTTACATCATAGACACCTCTTTCCGTTACCACCGATCCATCAACTGGAATTGTTTGAATAAATTTCGCATTCGCTAAATTTGCTTGTACACCATCATTTGTTTTGATTTGCAATTTACTATTACCAATTAAATCTAGATTTTCACCCACAAACAACGTATAAGAATCAACTGTAATACTTGGCTTAGGAATAACAATTACATTTACTTTTTGTTCCGTTGTTCTTGATTCTCCACTTTTAAGTGTATATGTTGCACGTATTACTGCTTCACCACCAGCAAGCGGATCAACATCTGTAAAGTCAACTATATAACTTGCATCAGCACTTGTTCCATCTCCTAGTGTAACTGTTGCAGAAATATCCATCAGCTTTTCCATATTTGCTTCAGTTTCATTTTCTTTTACAGTTATCTCTGCTGATGTATTAATTTCTGGTTTGGTAATAAAATTATATTTCTTTAAATAGGTAGTTTCATTATCTGGTGCACCACTTATGTTATCTTTCGCAGTAAATTGAATTTCAACAATACTATAATCTTTTACCTCCAATGTACTACTTGGGTAATCATAAATAATTCCTAGCGATTTATCTACAAGATTATTCGTATTATCCACATATTCAAATCCTGCTGTCACTTGATTTAAATCTATTTTTTGATCAACAAAATAATCATAGATACCATCATCACTAATCCAAACGATACCTTGAACACGCAATGTTTGTTGAACTGAAGCATTCGCTCGTAATTCATTACTATCTGGTAAATATTCATAAGTTTGAGGTGTGCTGAATAGAACATATTGCACATCCGGATTATCCAAAGATATTTCATCTGCATATACTGGATATATGACTTCATCACCATTTGATTCAGTATATTTTGCATATGCACTTGGATTGTATAATCCACCATCTACTTGACGTAATTGAACAACTTGTACAAACGCTTGTTGTCCTTGTTCATCATTGACAAATTCAATCGGCGTTGCAACTTCAAACATCTTAATTTCACGCGAAACATTTTTATTAACATCTTCCGCAAGATAAGTTACCTCAATAATTCCACGGTGTTTCAACGCATCAATCACTTGACTCTCCGCATTCGCATTAGATAAATCAATTACTGTATCCGTTGTTTCTATAAATATTTTTTCAATATCCAAACTAACTTGTGGTTCTACTGATGCATATTCCATTATTTTTTTATAGATGTCGCTTGCTTTAAAATCACTACCACCACTTGGAACTACTTCTGTATTTCCATCTAACATTAAAATTGGATCTGTAGTAAGTCGGTATGTAATTGGATAGTTAATTGTAATTACCGGTGCATTTGCACTGTTATCAAATACATGCACAAAAATATTAATTGCCTTTGTCTTTGTTGAATAACCACTTTGTATATCCGTTACCTCACATGGAATAACAATTGTATTTGATGTTTGTCCCGATGGCAGTTCAGTAAAATCAATTTCATTAAACGGCACATCACCCACATAAGTAATATCATCAGGAACTAAATCTTTAATTTCCGGTATATTATTTTGTCCTAGTATTTCAACGGTCGCATAAAATCCTCGGATGGTATTCGCATCCAAAAATTCTTTTAGACTTGAATAATTTTTGACCGCACTCGTTGATGAGTAATCAAGTGTACCATCTCTTACTAAAATATTCCCTCTTACACGCAATTCCCTTTTTAATTCCGTTACTCCACCGTATGGATTTTCAAGATAATAACTAATCTCATATACACCTACTTTTAAGATATCTTCGGATGGTTTAAAAGTAATATTAAAACTATCTTTAATACCTGTAACAATCGCAACACCTTGATTCGCTACATTCCCTAATGGAATTGATTCCATTCGATTCGTCGTAGTTTCATTGATAACTTTTTCGTATACAGGATGTAATCCCGAAAAATAAAGAGCCTCTTCATTGCTACGTTTCCTAAGTGGAAGATTTGTCAAATTTACTGGTGTACCATTCTTATCTACAAAATATGGTAAACCGTGAACTTTGACAATTAAATCAACACTTGTCGTATTGCCATCACTATCCGTTATGGCATAAGTGACTTTATAATAACCAACTTTGTTTAAATCTAAATTAGATGTTACACGTACATCACTATAACTCAACGTATCATAATCATCGGTTATTGGTTTTAACATTGCTGCAGCTGAAATATCGAGTGAATCACCTACTGATACATTAACTTCATTTTCATTTAATTCTAATACTGGCGCATTATTTCCAAGCACC
This sequence comes from uncultured Erysipelotrichaceae bacterium, assembly GCA_964386325.1. GTDB lineage: Bacteria > Bacillota_I > Bacilli_A > Erysipelotrichales > Erysipelotrichaceae > Anaerorhabdus. The sequence continues at coordinate 23,391 of CAYLQY010000015.1, forward strand.
GTTATTGTAATTGGATCAAATGTTCGAGTATCACCATAAATATCACGAATTGTTAGCTCAATATCTATTGGTGTTTGAGTTATCTTTTTGCCAAACACATTCAATGTATTTGTTTTACTACTCAATAACGTCACATAGTTATTATCTAGTGGATTCACTAATTCCCAATTATATGCATCTGTTTTCGATAATAATCGACTCATTGATAAATAACTAAATTGTGCTGTCGCACTATAGAGTTTATTCAACTTTACAGATGAAGTGTTAGGCTGAATTAATGTAATATCATTGATATTATATTTAACATATCCACTGTTCAAACTTTGCGAAGTTGGAATTGTAGGATCAATCCCTTTTATCCATCCTTCATTAGAACCCACATAACCAACCTGACTCAAATTTTCATTACTTCCTCCTAAGGATGGTGTAAAGCGATATCCATTTTCTAACTCAAATTTAATTGCATAAATTCCTGTAGTAACACCATGCACATCTGAAAATTCATAAATACCATTCGCATCACTTTGAATAATAATTTGATTATTACTAGCGTCCACTACTTCTTCATAGCCAGAACTCGCTTCATTATATTTCCATAAACTGATACTTTGATTTGGCATCGCAACATCTAAACCATCAAATGTTCCATTGGCATCTAAATCAAGGAATGTCTTTCCTTTAATTTCACCAATGACAAGTTGAGTACCAATTGGTGTTCCTTTTAATGAACCCTGGAATGTTGAACTCTTTACATAGTAGTATGGATTATATTCATTCATCTTTCCAATCTTACCCTCTGCTTGCGCACTTTGTAAGGTCTCATCAATTTGTAAATGAACATTAAACGTCGCCGTAGTTTGACTTGATATTGGCTTTACTGCAGTTACTCTTACCATCGTCACTTTTGTTAAATCAGTTACATTTGTTGTATAGGTTGCAGTTGCATAATTTTCATCGCGAGCATCCACTGAATACTCTATTGTAAAGTTATTCGCAGTTTCAAAACCACTGGTTATCGCTTGTGCTAATTTCATATCCCATTGAAATGCTTCACTTTGAAAATTCGCACCAAAATTAATCCCTGTCTTAGGTATTGGAAAATAAGCCACAAACTCTTCTGCTGCTTCATTGGTATTGTTTGTAAGGAGTAATGAATAATTCGCTTTTGTTTCTGGTGTAAAGTAAGCAATGGTATTCGGATTACTTGGATCATATGCACCGTTTGGTTCCATGCCTTCAACAGCAATAAAACTTTCTACAAGCACGCTATTATTGGATGTTACAGGATATATTACATTACTATTAGCTCCTTGATTTAATGTTTGTAGATACTCCTTAGTATCACCATTCCCATTGACATCATAAATATCTTGACGCATTCCGGTGTATCCACCAACACTATTATATTGATCTGTTCCTGTCCAATAAAAGAATTGATTAAAATTAATTTCAGCATTTGCATTTGCATTAATGAGCACACTAAAATCAAAATCAACTTTCAACGTTTTGATCATTGCGTTTGTATAAAAATAATTACCAATCACAAAATCATTTTGAGTATTGATTACATACACTGTTTTTCCACTATTATCTTTTACTTGATGTTCAGTCCATGACACTTCATTTCCTGATTCATCAAATAATTGCAAGCTAGGCAAATTAATTTGTATACCCTCAGGAACTCTTAAATAAATAATTGGACTGCGCATAAACGTCGTTGAAAGATATTGATACTCTTGAATCGCTAGAGTTGTTTCAAAATGATATGACTTCCCTGCTAAAATATTCGATACTACACCAGCTGAACCAGAGATGCTTGTATCACTGGCAAGCCCTACCGTACTTTGTTGATTCGAACCTAACGCTAAAATTTCACTTGTCGCAATAACAAGTGTATTCGTCATGTTATTTTCATCATACATTTTGATTGTAACTGTCGCTTTAGGAATACCATTTTTTAAATGTCCATATGTTGTAATTCCGGCTTTTGAAAACAATAATCCAATTCCATAGTCTTGTCTAAGTGTGCCAATATTACATTTCAATCCAATAATATATTCTCCCTCAACCAATCCTAATGTGGATCCACGTATTAACTTAGAAGTTGTAGATACATAATTAATTGTTGGAAAATCATTAACATTCTGGCGATTATACGTACGCCAATATGGATGTAAATTTGTTTGATAACTTACTGAATTTATATTCGCATCGCCTACCGCATCAAACGGCACTTTGACTTGGGTAACTTGCCAATTAGGATCAATCACATATTCAACAGTTTGATTTTGTAGTGGATGACCTGAAGTATTAGATACTGAAAATGCTCCTGCATAATAATTTCCATCCGTTATTGTAGAATCGAATGTTTTCATTGTTGCCCCTGCAGAAATTACCGCTTTATTCGCAATCGTATCTGGGTTTATAATCGTAACACTGTATATATTATTTCTTGGATCATTGGCAGATCTTAATTGTTTCCCATCATAGGTATCATATGTAATATAACTATGATATTGATTACTATATTTTTTGAACTCCATTCCTTCAGGAACTATATATTGAACTGATAAAGGATCAGGAATTGTCACATATCCATCGAAATAAACATTAACTTTATGTTCCTCTGGTACATCTTCTATTCGCGCATTACCTGTATATAAATTACCATTACGTAATATCGCATCAAAAATCATCCCCTCTGGATAATACAAACTAACAACGGGATCTTTCGGTTTAAATGGACTTCTCAAATTTGCATAATCAACTGGAAAATATGGATTTGTCCGTCCGTAAGTTGTTTCAGTCGGCGTACTTGGAATCGCTTGCACTGTTCCTGTTCCACCATACACTCGATAACCAAATGGATAACCTGAAATTTCAACCAATTTTATTGCATATGTTGATCCTGCAACGATTTCATTATCAACACCCGCCGTAACTTTTGCTTGAATTGCGTCAACTATTTCCGTACTTCCATAAAAAAGCGTGTAATCACCTTGTATTTTAAAGTTAACTTCGATACTTTGAGTATCCGGTTTAAATTTATAAACTAATGATCCATATGTTTGTTTTGCTATAGCCAAATCCATTTGTGGAAGTATCATCTCTTCTATCGCTTGATAAAGAGTACTAGTATAATCTATGTTTGCCAATAATTTAGAATCAACATTAAGTGTATTGTATTTACCTTCCACTACAGGAATACTACTAAAACGCATACCTATCGGTACGTTAATTGTAAGCATTTTATTTTCACTCAAAGTATCTGGAAACTCTACTTTTACTTTAACTTCAACCGCTGGTGATGTTGCTAATGTAGCTGCTGTTAATCCAGTAGTTGAGTTATACCCAATAACCTCAATCGTTACGTTTCCCGTGGATAATAAATCAGGCGCAACTGTATCTTCTAAATTTTCAGGTGTACTTGTCGGTTCTTCTGTCGGCTCTGGTATCGGACTTGGCGTAGTCGTAATAATACCATCTACCGTTACCGTTTCTTTTTGAACCAATGTTTCTTCATTTTTAATATATACGATTTCAAACTCTATATCACCATTCTCAAAAGTTTGAACTTTTGCAGACTTTGTTCCATCAGAATCCGTCATAATATTTTCATTTCGATAGTTAATTGCTTGGACATCAATCTCGGTGTTTGGCAAAACAGTAAGCTCAATATTCGCCGCCTGTTTATCTTCTGAATAGGTTATGTTGGAATTCACTAGGATATCTTGTTCTTGAGCATCGATTGGAAAATCGAAAATTGCTAAAGTTAAAATGATCGATAATAGAGATTTCAAAAGACGATGAATCATAAACTCACCCCTATCTCTATACATCCATCATAACAAAAATTAGCCAAAAGTGTTTTTTAACACTCTTGGCTATATTTCAATGCTTCCATATTTTTCAAGTAATAGTTTATACTCGTTGACAATACTCTGATACGCTTGTATTACTTCTTTACTTGATTGAGCAACTTCTTCCATAATCACATCAAAATTTCGGATAACGATATTTACAGTACTCGACAATAATTCCCCATCATTTTTCATTTTTTCTAAGATAGTTATTGTTTTATTTTTATCAAATGCATCTTTGTAACTTCTTTGTCTAACTAATGCACTTACAATGTCCGCAACTGAACAAATGCATTCCGATAATGTTAAATCCGCTAAAGTTAACCCTAATGGATAACCACTTCCATTAATCTTCTCATGATGCCTAGATGCTATTCTAGCAATGTCGTTATTAATAACACCCTCTAGAATATCTTGAGTCACAGAAACATGCTTCTTCATAACTTCCATCTCATCATAAGTAAGTTTCCCAGGTTTTTCTAATATTTCCACAGGACAAGCAATTTTCCCAACATCATGCAAAAGTGCTCCAAAGTATAAATTTGATAATTCTTGTTCATCCAAATCCATTCTTTCACCAATGGAGGTGCTTACATTAACAGTTGTAACTGTATGCAAAACCATGAACTCACTTCTAAAGTCGATCGTATAAGCAATCACCGATAAATAACTTTCAATTTCATCAAACTCATAACTCAAATCTTCTGTCATCTTCTTCATCTTTGGAATATAACCTTGATTTTCAATTTCTTCTAGAATTTCTTTATGATTTGGCATTTCTAAAAACTTATCTACCCAATACGGTGATAAAAGAGTTCCTCTATTTTCGATAATCCATTCTTCACAAAATTTCGCATTGCTATAATTTGTAATTACATCAATTCTATCCGCTAATCGAATTAACCCTGAGACATCATTATCTTCTAAGCCTAATTCTTGATAACGACTATAAGATGCATGATGAAACAAAAGAGGTCTTGCTTTCTCTTTCATCGCAGATAAATTTTTAAGAAATAGATATCCATAAATTGAATGTTGCCAAACATGATTATTTTCAAACGCCATCATGTCATCAATCTCTTCTGTTTTATATGCACCAATGTCATGTAAGATTCCTAATAAAGCTAACTCATTTATTTCATCTTTAGTAAAACCACCTACTGCATTTAAAATGGTGTAAATAATGTATCCAACTTTTTCGCCATGATCCACTAATCGTGCATCCACTTTATTCAGCGTTCGTCTTAAAATTTCTAAAAATTGTAAACTCGTCATTCGTCTCATTTTATTCCCCTTATGCGAATCATTAAAAATCATTTGGTTTCGGAAATAAACTAGGATTTACTTATTCTATTATAGATTCTTACTCTTTCAATCGCAAGAAAGAAAACCTGTAATTTTATACAGGTTCTCTATCTATGCTTGTATTTGTTCCTCAACTTCTTCATCTTCAACTTCATGCCATCTTCTACCTAAGTAGAAGCATAGAATATTTCCTAATGCGAATACAATCATCAGTACTGTATACTTATCAACCAATTTCATTGGTAAAGTAATATTTTCTGTTAGAAGGAATATAACGATTGAAATTACCGCAACAATCACACCAATTACCTTGTATATACGTTTACGTTCAAATTCATCTTTCACTTCTTGATTTTCTTCGTTTTCTTCTTCTTTTTCATGTTTCGCAAATAGAAGAACTATTGTCAACAACATTCCAATTAAAGACGCTATTAAATTAATTAACGCCCAACTTCTTCCTGCTACTTCTGGAGTTGTTTCATCAGTAATTGTTTCTGGAGTAGCAGTTGGTTTTGCTGTTGGAGCCACTTCAGGAGTGTTGTCATCTGGAACAACTTCAGGCTGAGGATTTCTTGGATTTGGGTTTGGTACTACTGGAACAAATACTTCCGGTGTTGGTTCTGGTGTTGGATCAACAGGTGGAGTTACTGGATTTGGATTCTTCGAATAATATATCTTAATAATCGTTTTGTCATTAACACTATCATTCGCTTTTATTGATGGTGATATGCCACTATAACTGAATCCACTAAAAGATTTTTGCGCAATTGAGTTCGCCGTCACTACTAGTGTATCCGGTGCATTAATCCATACTGTTTCTATAAAATCTGTTGTAGTCGTCGCCACTGAATTTCCTTCAAGCCAATGTTCTACAGTGTACTTAATTTCTTTTGTTTGTGTATCATCTTTTACATAGTTAATTGTAATTACTGTTCCTTCTATTACAACTGTAGGCACTGCATCTAATGACGCTTGATCTACTTTATAACCAGTATATGTTTTCACCTTGATTATATTCGGTGTTCCTTCTGTTGCATTTACCCATACTGTTATTGTTTCGCTATCTATATCTTGAACTGTACCATCAATTTTGTGTTCTACTGAGTAGTGGATGTCTTTTGTTTGTGTATCGTCTTTTACATAAGTTACTTCAATCTCTGTTTTATCAGCTACAACATCTCCTGCAGTAATAGTTTTACCCGCAGTATCTTTGATTGTATCTAATTTGTAACCTACTGGTGCTTTTGTTGCGATTGAATCTGCTGTTACTTCTAGTTCATCTGCATCATTAATCCACACTGTCTTATTTACCACTACTTCTACTGGTAAACCATTTGGAAGTGTATGTTTTACTTTATAACTTACTTCTTTTGTTTGTGTTTCATCTTTTACATAGTTAATCGTGATAACTGTTCCTTCTGTTACAACTGTAGGCACTGCATCTAATGATGCTTGATCTACTTTATAACCAGTATATGTTTTCACCTTGATTGAATTTGGTGTTCCTTGTGTTGCGTTTGTCCATACTGTGATTGTTTCATTGTCTGTGTCTCTTACAATTCCATTAATCTTGTGTTCAACTTTATAATTGATACTCTTTGTTTGCGTATCATCTTTTACATAAGTTACTTCAATCTCTGTTTTATCAGCTACAACATCTCCTGCAGTAATAGTTTTACCCGCAGTATCTTTGATTGTATCTAATTTGTAACCTACTGGTGCTTTTGTTGCGATTGAATCTGCTGTTACTTCTAGTTCATCTGCATCATTAATCCACACTGTCTTATTTACCACTACTTCTACTGGTAAACCATTTGGAAGTGTATGTTTTACTTTATAACTTACTTCTTTTGTTTGTGTTTCATCTTTTACATAATTGATTGTGATAATTGAATTATTAGATACTTTACTTCCAGGAATAATATCATTTCCTGCTCCATCTTTTATCGTTCCAATTTTATATCCTGCATAATTGCCATTAGTTTTAGGTTGTAGTGATTCAGAAGTTACAACTATTGTTTTATCTGTTTCTCCACGCCAAATCGTTCCTTCTACCTTCTCACTAGTTGTAGTTCCATTGACTATATGATTTACTGTGTACTCAGTATTATCAATAATACGTGTATAGTACAGTGTCATATAATTATTTTGTGTATCTCCGTTATTCATCTCTGGTTTAGAACTTGGGTGATTCTCTACAAATGTATAATTTGTTAAATATGCGTCATTTACATAATCTTTTGCATATAAAATTTCATCTAAATTTGTTGGTATTTCATACTTTGTAGATGGGAATTGCTCTTCGAATGTTCCATCTGCATTTTCTAGATAATGCTTTGTATAAAATATAAACGGTGGTACATTATACTCTTTATAACCATAATAAGCATTTTGATCTTTATTTATATTATTGATTATTAATCTACTACCTATTGGTGTACTATACTCTGCATCATTGACAAGCACATATTTAGTACCGTTCAATTCAAAAGATGATGGTGGATTTAAAAGATATGTTCCAAAATCTAAAACACTATTACCATCTTTTTCATACATCTCTGTCTTCAATACAACGCGTTTTGAAAAATCAGTCAGTTCCGCTCCTGATTGTGAAATTAATTTTCCATTAGCATCAACAAGATAATAATTCATTTTAATTGAACCTTTATCTCCTATTGTTAATGCTGCATTGGGAATATCTTTATTTTGAGGTGCATTGTTATAATCAATATAGTCTATATCCGCACTCTTATTTGTTTCAACTAGACCCACTGCATCTGAATTACTAACTCGAACATAAATTGTTAGTTTTTTCTCAGTTTCTGTAATATCTCCTAAACTCCAAGTTACTTCATTCCCTTTAACTTCTGCTGTTCCATGAGTTGCTTCAAAACTTATAGAACTACCTGGTTTATTAGCAATCGAAAAGATTTCGTCATTGATTACATCTGTGATAACACCTTGTGTACCTGCAATCTTCATTTCACCAGCCAATGCTTCATAGATTGGTTGTAGTTGTGCTAGTTCTTTGATATCTTTCGCATATTGTGAAGCTGGCTCAGAAGCAAGTGGTTGAATATATTTATCAAATGGAATGTATGTTTCATTTCCTGATTCTTTAATTGGATCCAATTGTAATCCTAATGAATAAACTTTAATTCCATCAGCTTTCAATTCATCTGCGTAAGACTTAGCTGTGTCATAATTTCCTTTATTAGGAACTCCATCACTTAAGAAAATGATGAATCTTGGTCTACTATTATCAATATTATTGAACATGTTTGTGGCATATCTAAATGCATCTTCATAATTTGTTGCATTCCCATTTGGTTTTAAATACTTCCAAACTTCTTGTTGATAAAACTCGACAGAGTTGTATCTTTCATTATTTCCAACGATTATCTCATCGTTAACGCCTAAGAACTTCTCTTTGCTTTCTGGATATGCACTATCACTAAAAGAAATCATTCCTATTTTATTAGTTGAAGGTTTACCATCAACATCTTCATATAATTTACTAACAAATGCTTGCACAGATTCTTTAAGAGGCGTCCAACGATCTACTCCGTTAACCATACTTTGCGAATTATCGACAATTAGCAATACATCAGATCCGGTAATAACTGGATTCCCTTTTACTGTAAAATCGATTGCTGCATAACCATTTTGTTCATCAACCCAACGCGCTTCCTTGGTCACAAAGACAGCTCCTGGCTCGTCATTACTAGTTCTTGTCGCTATTCTAGCTTTAGAAGGTTGTGCTGATGAATTTATAGTTATTTCTGGACGTTCTATACTCGATTGATAATCATAATTGTAGTAAACTACATTATTAGTATCTGCAAGTACAAGTATCTCAGCACTAACTGTTGCTAATGTATAGCCATCCATTGCAAGAGCATAATTACGTGCATTGATTTCTTGACCAACAATTAAATCTTCTATAATAATTTCTCTATTTACTTGCTCATCATTTTCAATATATGAATGTATTGTTAAAAGAGTAGTATTAATTTCTTTTACTTCTTCAATTTTTTCTACTTCTGGTACAGTAGGTGTTACTTCTGGTGTTGCGTCAATTACTGGTGTTGTCTCTGGTGTAGCTGAAGGTAATACAACTTCTTCAGGAAGTTGTGTTTCAGACACTTCATTTTCTTCAGTTTGAACAATCACCGGTTCTGCACTACTATCTATCGCAAATGCATTCCAACTCTCTGTTGGAACCATCGCAAAAACTAACGTTAGCACTACAAATAATTTTAGTAGTTTTTTAATCATATACATCTCTCCCCATTTTGCCTGTCTTTATCATAGAATATAGGAGTTATAATGCGGTTATAAATTAAAAAAAGCTATGATTTCACAAAGTTTTTTGTCATCATTAGCCTTTTTTCTTGTTATTCTGTCTTTAATGCAGCGTCGAAACTTACTTCAGAAGGTTGAAAATCCCATTTTTTAATGTATTCGCACGCTTCCTTAGCACCCGCCATACGTTCCATACCACTGTCTTCCCATTCCACTGCAACAGGTCCGTGATATCCAATTTGATTCAATTCACGTGTAATATTATCAAAATTTACATCCCCATGTCCTAGTGACACAAAGTTCCATCCTCTTCTGGTATCACCAAATTCGATATGAGAGCCTAGTATACCCGCACGACCATCTAATCTTACTTTAACATCTTTGGCATGAACATTATAAATTCTATCACCAAAATCACGGATGAATAATGCTGGATCCATTCCTTGCCATTGTAAGTGACTAGGATCAAAATTAATTCCTAAAGTTTCACGATAATTGAGTGTTTCCAATAATTTTTTTGTTGTGTAATAATCAAACGCAATCTCTGTAGGATGAACTTCAAGTGCTAATTTAACACCACATTCATCATATACATCAAAGATAGGTGTCCACAATTCTTTTATTTTATTAAATCCATCATCAACCATTTGTTGCGTTGTTTGAGGAAATGAATACCAAAACGCCCAAATTGGTGATCCTAAAAAGCATGTGACTACTTTTACATTTAATATTTTTGCTGCTCTTGCAATATCTTTCATTCTTTGAATTGCCCATTCACGAATCTTTTCTGGTTGATCTGCCAATTCATTTGGGGCAAAATTATTTAATCGCGGATCAAAGTTATCACCTACACATTGTCCAACTAAATGCGCTCCTAATGCGCTGATTTTTAAATTGTATTTTGATAATGTTGCTTCAAGTTCTTTTACATAGTCTGGTTCAGTTAAAACTCGTGGCACATCGACATGTGCTTGTACTGCAAGTTCTAATCCTTCATAACCAAAACTGCTCATTGCTTTACATACTTCATCTAAAGACAAGTCACCATATTGCCCACTGCAAATTGATATCATTCTTTTCATATCTTCACCTAATATTTAACTTTCACTGCCGCATTTAGCTTCGCTGATTCTTCAGCAGCTAGGACAACACGCATCGCTTTGCTTGCTTCTTTACCTGAGATAGGTACTTCTGAATTGTTTGCGATTGAATCAATAAAGCAGTCAATAACACCTGTGTTCGTTCTTCCATTATTTGTTTGCTCTTTATTTGATGTCATTTGATCAAGCGCATATCTTTCTACTTCACCATTTTTCTTTTCGACAATTAATGATGCTTCAGGATCTGCATAACATTTAATAATTCCTTCAGTACCATAAATCACTGTTGAATTATCTTCATTACCATAGAATGTCCAACTCACATGCATTGTACCAATTGCACCTTTTTTAGTTTGATAGATACAATAGGAATTATCATCTACAGAAATAGGTGTTCCATCTGGAAATTTTTTATCTAAAGTACGAATTGCAGAAATTACTTCTACAATTTCATCATCTAATAAATAATGAATTAAATCCGTTTTATGAACTCCTAAATCTGCCATAGCACCAAAATGTGCTAACTTCTTATCAAAGAACCAAGAGTTTGCTTCTCCTGTCCACCCTTCAGGACCCGGATGACCAAACACTGTTCTAAATGTAAGTACTTTACCAATCGCACCACTTTGTATTAGTTCGTGTGCTTTTACATGCGCTTTTGCGAATCGTTGGTTTTGTCCAATCATAAGTTGTACATTATTTTTTTCTGCTGCTTCAATCATCGCAACGCACTCTTCAACAGTTGTTGCCATCGGTTTTTCGCACAACACATGTTTTCCTTTATTTAACGCTTTGATACTTACTTCTGCATGAGCAACATTCGCTACACAAACACTCACTGCATCAAGATCCATATCCAATAATTCATCCATCGTTCTACATGCTACCGCACCATATTCTTTCGCTAAAGTTTCAGCACGTTCAAATTGGTTATCATAGAAAGCCACGATTTTACAATTATTATTTTCAGCGTATTCTGGCGCATGTCTTACTTGGGTAATTTTCCCACAACCAATAATTCCTACTTTTATCATAAATATCCTTCTCTCTATATACTATTTCTTTTTGTTTTGTAAATTTTGTAGTAATACAGCGATAACAATAATCGCACCACTGATTGCTCCATTTAAGAATGATGATACATCTGCACTCGTTAAGATGTTACTGATAATCTTGAACATCAAGACACCAAGGAAAGTTCCCATGATTTTTCCTTTACCGCCGCTCATGGCTGTTCCACCAATAGCTACTGCTGCAATGGCTTCCATTTCATAACCAACTGCTGCATTTGCAGATGCAACTGCTGTTAAACGAGATGCGTATAATACTGCTGCAATACCACACATAATTCCTGTTATTGTGAATACTAAGATTTTAGTTCTATCCACATTAATACCAGCTAAGCGTGCAGATGTTTCATTACTACCAACTGCATAAATATGTTTACCAAGTTTTGTTCTCTTCATAATAATATTGAAAATAATTGTCACAACAATGAAGATAATCATCATATATGGAATTTTAATATCGCCTATTGGAAAACCACCTACTGCAATTTGTCTAAATCCATCATAAATTTCTTTCTTTACTGTGAATGGTCCACCTTGACCATAGAAGTTGATAATTGAACGACATGCTGTTTGCATTGCTAGTGTTGCAATCATTGCTGGTAGATGCCCTTTAGCAACTAATAATCCATTCACTGTACCAATGATAGCTCCTCCAATTATACAGAAGATTAGCATAATCCAAACACTACCTGTAGCATTTAATACAGTAATACCAAATCCTCCAAGTATTGCTACTTGTGATCCTACTGAAATATCAATTTGACCCGCTGAGATAACCATACTCATACCCATTGCAATTAAGCCAATCATTGCACTTTGTACAAAGATATTTGTAATGTTATTCCATGTAAAGAAATTTGCGTTCATTGTTGCCGCAATAATAATTAATAAGAAAAATGATAACCAATAACTGTAATCTTGAACAATTTTTCTACCAATCTCTTTTGGTGTTAAACCTTGAAATGCTTTAAACATTTGCATTTACCCCCTTTTTTGCTCCCGTAGAATATAACATAACGTCTTTTTCATTTAATTCACTACGCTTTAACTCTGCTTGAATCTCTCCTTTGTATAACACAAAACATCGATCAGCAACTTTATAGATTTCTGGAAATTCTGCACTGAATACGATGACTGACTTACCTTTACGTGCTAGTTCAAGTATTAAATGATAAATTTCAAATTTAGCTCCTACGTCAATTCCTTGCGTCGGATTATCAAATAACATAATACTTGCATCAGCTTCTAACCAGCGTCCTAAAATTACTTTTTGTTGGTTTCCACCTGATAAAGATGTAATTGGATTATTTGGATTTCCCACTTTAATCTTCATTGCTTCTTTTTCACGCATGAATCTTGCATCTTCTTCTTTATTACTAATCAATAATTTTCTGAGTTTTGTATTGAAATACGCCATTGACATATTGTCATATATTGAAAGGTCATTGAAGATACCTCTTTCTTTACGCATACGTGGAACTAATGCAACTCCACGTTTCATAAAGTCTATGATTTTGGCATTCTTCTTCATTTCTTTTTGATTAATTATAATTGTACCTGTGTATTTTTCTGCTCCAAATAGTGCATCGGCAATGGCTTCTCTACCTGATCCTTGTAGACCTGTTATTGCGATTATCTCACCTTTGCGCAAATCAAAATTAATATCATGAAACAACTCACTTGAAAAGTTTCTTACTGACAACATAATCTCTTCTTGACTACTATTTGCTTTGTTGTCAAACGAATCTTCTGCAAGGTTGTGTCCAATCATCATTTCCGTAATTTGGCTTTCTACAACATCACTGAAGTTTCCTTCTGATACATAGTTACCATCACGCATGATAAAATATGTTTTACATATTTCGAATAGTTCTGGCATCTTATGTGATATGAAGATAAAACTAACACCTTCTTCACTCAATTGCCTCATGATATTGAACAAATTCTCAATTTCATTTGTAGATAATGCGGTTGTTGGTTCATCCATGATTATAAGTTCGGATTTAAATAATAGTGATTTAGCAATTTCTATTAATTGCTTTTCTGCTGCTTGTAAATCACCTACATATCCTAAAGGATCAACGTTAATTTTCATTCTATCGAATACTTCTTTACAACGGCTTATCATCTCTTTGTTTTGCGTAATTCCATTCTTAGTAATTTCTTGAGCGAGAAACATATTTTCTACAACTGTCATTTCATTACATAAGTTTAATTCTTGATGGATAAATCGAATTCCATATTTCCCTGCAACATGCGCATTCGCAATATTTACTTCTTTGCCATCAATGTAAATTTTCCCTTTGGTAGGTTGTAGTGCACCTGCAAGTATATTCATCAATGTTGATTTACCAGCCCCATTTTCTCCTAGTAATCCAATGATATCTTTAGAGTTAATTTTGAAGTCAACATTATTTACTGCACGTACTGGACCAAAGTCCATGACAATACCTTTCATTTCAACAAGCATATTCTTACTCCTTTATTTAAATAAGAAAGTCGGTCAGTGACGACCGACTTCCAACATCATCATCAAATTTTAATTATTCGAAAATGCTGTAACGTTCTGTGAATATATCGCTTCCTCTATATCCTTCGAAATCAAACTTAACATCGCCACCTGCATTAGAAATTGCAAATGTAGGGATTAAGTAAACTCCGTCTGTTAATGTTGCACCTGTATAGTCAGAACCTTGTGCTGAAGCAATTCCTAAACGGATAGCTTCTCTAACCATACCTGGAGCAAAGTAATAAGTGATAAGTTTAACACCTAATTTAGTGTTTTCAAATTTGTCTAATGTTTCTTTACGTCCACCAATTGAAGTGATAAGTTTTAAATTACTTAAGTCAGCTCCACCTGTGTAAGCTTCTAATGCATTCATGATACCATCAGAAATTTCATCATCGTGAGTAACGATTAAGTCTAAACTTTCGATTTCTTCTTTAGTTGATCCTGCTAACCATTCTTCCATTTGGTTTTGTGCAGTTTCAGAACTCCAGTTAGTTACGAATGTATCTTTCATTTGAACGAATTTAGCTGGATCAATTACATCATCCATACCTTGTGAACGTTGAACACCAACAGTTGATGCATCACCGATGAAACGTAAGTAATTAACTGCGTCATCATCTGCATAGAAAGTTGTTAAGTAGTTACCCATTTGAGTACCGATACCAACGTTGTCTCCCATGATGTCGCCAACAAATGTATCAGCTGTAAAACCATCGATTAAACGGTCATAGATAACAAGTTTTACACCTGCATCTGTAATAGATTGTGCAGCACTACGTAGAGCTTCACCTTCCATTGGCCATAAAACGATAACGTCTGGGTTAGCACTTGATAATAAATTTTCGATTGATGTGATTTGATCAGAAGCTTCTAAGCCATCTTTAACGATAACTTCGATGTTTTGACCACTTGCATTAATTGCCTCTGCTTCTTTTTTAGCATGTGCTAAACTTTCTCCAGTAAAACCATGGTCTCCTGAAGGAACTACAACGCCAATAACGATTTTGTCGCCAGTGGCAGCACCACCATCAGTTGGTGCAGGAGTTTCAGTTTTTGGTGTTGTTGAACAAGCACCAAGAGCTAAAGCTAATAATGATACTAATAAAACTTTTAAACCTTTTTTCATCTTTCTTTCCTCTCTTTGATTTATGATTAACGAGTAACCTCGTAAAATCCAATTACACTTGAGCAGTTGAGCCACGTACCACAAGCTCATGTTTTAAGATTTCAACGGTTGGTTCTAAGTCTGGGTTCATTAGCTTTTCTTGAATTTTTTCCATCGCAACTTCACCAAGTTGATAACAAGGTTGGTTGACTGTGGATATTTGTGGAACCATCATTTCAGAATACTCTAGATTATCAAATCCTAGAATTGATACATCATTAGGTACATCCAGCCCACATTCACGAGCTCCATAAATTGCCCCTAACGCTAAGATATCTGAGATACAGAATAATGCATCTACATGGTTTTTCTTTGAGAATAAATCTTTAGCTTGGCTTCTAGCACTGGAGAAGGAATAGTCTTTAGATGCATAGACAATATTTTTTTCTGCATCTTCTATACCATGTGCACGACATGCATCGATAAAACCTTGCTTACGAAGTTTAGTAGAAATGTAATCATTGACACTACTCATCATGCCCACTTTTTTATGCCCAATATTGATTAAGTACTCTGTTGCTTCATAAGCAGCTTTGTAATTATCAATTGAAACACGATCGATTTCTAATTCTGGATTGTATTCACTGCAGAATACAACTGGATATTTCTTGACATAGGGTAACAATGCATCGTTATCCACATTCGTTGCAAGAATAATCGCAGCATCTGCACGTCGACTATCCAAAATTTTCATCAACTCCAGTTCTTCATCTTTATCACCATTAGTACTGCAAACAAATGTACTACATTCATATTTTCTTGCTGTCTCGCTAATGCCTTTGATAATATTTGAATAATATGGATTGGTCATATTCGGTGCTATCACTAAAATTGCACCACTAGTATTTCTTCTTAAGTTTCTTGCGGATAGATTTGGTTCATACGCTAACTCTTCTACTGCCTTAAGAACTTTTTCTCTTGTTTCTGGATTTACGAAGCAAGTATTATTAATGACTCTTGAAACTGTTGCCACTGAAACACCTGCCAATTTCGATACATCACTAATTTTTACATTTGAACTCTTGTCCATTTTCACACCTCATGTAATCCATTACATGAACCTCTAAAAAAATATAACTTTTTTATTAAAGTTCATCAAAATCTATTTCATGTTTCTAAATTACCATATGTTTTTTATTTTTGCAAGCGGTTTCTGTAATCGATTTCATTCTTTTGTGAATTTTTAATCAAGAGTACATTTAAAAAATCCTTTTATAATCGCTTATTTTTAAATTTTAGCATTATTGAAAATAATTTATAAATATTTAGCATTTTAGCAAGAATAAGGTATAAAATACACTAATTTTTATCGAAAATGGTAAAATAGATATACCGAAAGGAGAATTATATGAAACTATTCAATTTCAAAAAAGAACCTCAAACAGTTATTGTATGTATTCATGGCTTTGGACAAAGACAACAAGATGAATTTATTCCCCTTGTTAACTATTTCAAAAAGTATGAAGTGATAATCCCTGAGTTATATGATATCCATGATCCCCGTGATGATGAATGGGTTGATTGGGTACACCGTGCTGAACACGTTCTCGATGAAGCTGCTAGCCAAGGCAAGCGCATCATATTGATCGGATTTTCTATGGGTGGTGTTTTAGCAAGTTATTGTGCATCTAAAGCAAATGTTGAAAAATTAGTATTAATCGCACCTGCTTTCGAATATGTTAATCTATCCAATGCAACTGGTTTTGTAACATCATTATTTGAGAAAAAAGAAGAATCTTCTTCCTCTTATCCTGAGTTACCACCAAACTTTACAATTACATTTGCAAATCTTGTTAATCATTGTCGACCTGCGATAGAAGATATTCCAATACCTACGCTTATTATTCATGGTAGTGATGATGATGTAATCTTGCATACTTCAAGTAAAAAGTTTATCAAAAAAATTCCTACAGAGGAAAAAGCTTTGATTACTATCGAGGGTGTTAAACACCGTGTGTTAGATCATCCTATTGGTGGAAAAATCGCTTTAGAAAATATTCAGCTTTTCTTAGAAGACAAAATTATAACAAAAAAGAAGTAGTCACTATCGTTGTGATTACTTCTTTTCAATTTCATGAATAGCATTCAAGATATCTGTGAATTCACGAATACGAACAACATCAGTATCGCATTGTCTTTCTTGATCATTCCAAATCCACACTGGAACACATCCCGCAAGATGTGCACCATAAACATCAGCATAGAAGGTATCTCCTACATAGACCATCTCACTTGGCTCAACACCCAATTGTCGACATGATTCATGGAAGATTCTTGGATCAGGTTTATGCACTCCTAAATCACCAGAAACAATTACAGAATCAAAATATTCATATAAGTCGCAATATTTTAATTTACTGTGCTGTGTTTGAGAATTACCGTTTGTGATACACCCTACTTTATAGTTCTCTCTTAATTTAATTAATGTTTCTTTTACACCATCTCTTAGTATTGAAAACGAATGAAAATCTTCCAACCATTTCTTCGTTAAGATATCCACTAACGCTTCATCCAAATCATAAGTTTTAACTAATTGCGTATAAACATAATCTTTATTTATCGTACCATATTGATCCCAAGTAAGTAAGTTTTGCACTACACTTTCAAACTCGATTGTATTTTCTTTTAAATCTGGAAAAACATAGCGAACATCACTTTTATATTTATCATAAGCACACTTTGGACGACAAGATAATGTGCCATCAAAATCAAATACAATTGCCTTAATTTTTGTCATATTATTACCTCGTTGTTTTATTATACGTGATTATCATTAATTTAGAAATACATATATTCATTTTTAGAACGCACTAAACAAATAATAGAAATAGCTAAACCTAAAAATTCTGCCAATGGAACGGATAGCCAAATACCATTATACCCAATGATTTGTGGCAAAAATAAAATTGATAACACAAGAAAAACAAAGGTTCTCAACATTGAAATGAAGGCTGAAATTTTACCGTTTGAAAACGCAGTGAATAAAGCTGAAGCAAAAATATTAAACCCAGTAAATGCGAAACTTATCGCAAATAACATGAATCCTTCTTTCGCAATATTGAATACTTCAGTATGTGGTCTTGCGAAGATTCCGATTAATAAATCTTCGAATTGCATTGATACAACCATCATTAATATTGACGAAATGAATATAATTAACATACTCATTTTAAAGTATTTTTTTATTTTAACATAATTCTTTTCACCATAATTGTAACTAAATATCGGCCCAACCCCTTGTGAATAACCAATAAAAATAGAGGTTAATAAAAACTGTGCGTATAAAATAATTGTTATGGCTGCTACTCCATTTTCACCTAAATACTTAAGCATCATAACATTAAATAAAAAGGTTGTTACTGAGATTGATAAATTTGTAATCATTTCCGAAGATCCGTTTGTACAAGTTTTAATTAAGACATGTGAACGTAAAACTGGTTTTACAAAATGTAACAATGTCTTCTTTTTAATACCAAAATAATAAATTCCATAAATCGCTGGAATTGAATAACCAATCCCTGTCGCAATTGCCGCTCCACTGATACCCATTTGCATCAATGCTACAAAAACATAATCTAAAACAATATTCGCAACTCCACCAATCAATGTGGCAATAAGTCCTAACTGTGGCTTTCCAGCTGTTACAAAAAAGTTTTGAAATAGCATTTGAAATATCGCCATGGGTGTAAATAGTATGATGATAATAGCATAGTCACGGCAATAATCAAACAACTTATCTGTTGCTCCTAATAACAAAATAATTTCATCAATAAATAACACACCGACAATCGCTATGATAACACCAATTATCAGTCCAAAAACACATATCAAACTAAAGTTTTCACGAGCTTCCTGATTCTTTCCTTCACCCATATTTTTCGCTATAATCGCACTGCCACCTGTTCCCAACATGATTGCCACCGCAACAACAATACTTACTGCGGGATATACAATATTAATTGCTGATAGTGCATAATCATTAATCAAGTTTGATACGAATACACCATCTACCATCGTATATAATGCCATGAATATCATCATCATGGTCGGTGCAAATGTAAACTTTAATAATGTCCAAATTGTAAAATCTTTTCCCAAACTATTCTTCATCTTCCATCACTCTTATATATTCATTTTGGATATCCTGAAGGATATCACTAAATATTTTTCTCTCCTCTATACTATATTTCTTCTCAATGCTTTCAATACTTCTTACTAATGCCTTCTCATATTGCTTATAGTACGGCTCACAATCATCACTAATTTTTAAATAAAAAACTCTTTTATCTTCTTCACTTTGAATTTTCTCAACAAGTCCTTGTTTAATTAACTCATTTACCTTGAGTGTTACTGCAGCTTTTGATATTCCCAATTTATCTGCAAGTAAACTTCCTGTACATAATGGAATCAATTTTATCAAATCTAAATACAACAAAGAATTGTAACTAATTTCCCAGCCTTCTTCTTTATGATTCATAATGTATAATTCGTTTAATGTAATTTGATAATGATAGTTTTTAATCACTCTTTTTAATTCCATAATCCACCTCAATAGTTAAGTCAACTTAACTATTTTATATGATTTTTCTACTATTAGCAAGTTATCCGTTAGAAACATATTATTTACCCTATCCCTAGCACTAAAGCACAAAAAAACTCAAGATTTCTCTTGAGTTTATTGTTTATCAATTTCTTATTTAATGATTTCGATAACGTTTCCAGAACCTACAGTTCTTCCACCTTCACGGATAGAGAATTTAGTTCCTTGTTCAACAGCGATTGGCGCGATTAATTCAACTGTCATTTCGATGTTGTCTCCTGGCATAACCATTTCAACACCTTCAGGAAGTTTTACAACTCCTGTAACATCAGTAGTACGGAAATAGAATTGAGGACGGTAGTTTGTAACGAATGGTGTATGACGTCCACCTTCTTCTTTAGTTAATACGTATACTTGAGCTTTGAAAGCTGTATGTGGAGTAACTGATCCAGGTTTAGCTAGACATTGTCCACGTTCGATTTCATCACGAGAAACACCACGTAATAATGCACCGATGTTGTCTCCTGCTTCAGCATAGTCTAATAATTTACGGAACATTTCGATACCAGTAACAACTGATTTTTTAGTATCATGAATACCAACGATTTCGATTTCTTCGTTAAGGTTTAAGTGTCCACGTTCAACACGTCCAGTAGCAACTGTACCACGACCTGTAATTGTAAATACGTCTTCAACAGCCATTAAGAATGGTTTGTCTGTTTCATGAGTTGGTGTAGGAATCCATTCATCAACTGCATTCATTAATTCAACGATTTTTTCTTCCCATTTTGCATCACCTTCAAGAGATTTTAATGCAGAACCACGGATGATTGGAGTTTCATCTCCATCAAAACCGTAAGCAGAAAGAAGTTCACGTACTTCCATTTCAACAAGGTCGATTAATTCTTCATCTTCAACCATGTCGCATTTGTTTAGGAATACTACCATTCTTGGAACACCTACTTGACGAGCAAGTAAGATATGTTCACGAGTTTGAGGCATTGGTCCATCAGTAGCAGCAACAACAAGGATTGAACCATCCATTTGTGCAGCTCCTGTAATCATGTTTTTGATGTAGTCAGCATGGCCTGGGCAGTCAACGTGTGCATAGTGACGAGCATCTGTTTCATACTCAACGTGTGCAGTATTGATTGTAATACCACGTTCTCTTTCTTCAGGTGCTCCATCGATTTGGTCATAAGCTTTAGCTTCAGCTTTTCCTGATTTTGCTAAAAAGTTTGTAATAGCAGCAGTTAATGTTGTTTTACCATGGTCAACGTGGCCAATAGTACCAATATTAACGTGTTCTTTACTTCTGTCAAATTTTTGTTTTGCCATTGTGCAAATTCCTCCTAATTTTTATATGTACAGCCAAATATATTTTAAGATAAACACTTAAATAATGCAATATTTATCGATTATTCTTTAGCGTTTTTCTTTGCAATAGTTTCTGCAATGCTCTTAGGAACTTCTGAATAGTGATCCATTTGCATTACATAGTTACCACGACCTTGTGTAAATGAACGAAGGTCAGTTGAATATCCAAACATTTCAGAAAGTGGTACATGTGCTTTTACTTTAACAGCATTTCCAATTTCTTCTTGGTCACGGATTTGTCCACGGCGCTTAGTAATATCACCCATTACTGAACCTAAATATTCAGCAGGAGCTGTTACGTCAACAACCATGATTGGTTCAAGTAGAACTGGTTTACACTTCTTAGCTGCTTCTTTAAGAGCCATACTTGCCGCAATCTTATATGCCATTTCAGATGAATCGACATCATGATAAGATCCGTCAAATAATGTTGCTTTAATATCTACAACTGGGTAACCAGCAACTAAACCATTGTTTAATGCAGCTTCCAATCCATCGTGTGCTGGTTTGATATATTCTCTTGGAACTGTTCCACCAACGATAGCATCAATCCATTCAAATCCTTTTCCTTCTTCATTAGGTTCGAAGCGAATCCATACGTGACCGTATTGTCCACGTCCACCTGATTGACGAACGAATTTACCTTCACACTCAGCAGTACCACGAATAGTTTCACGGTAAGCAACTTGTGGAGCACCAACGTTAGCTTCTACTTTGAATTCACGACGCATACGGTCAACGATGATATCTAAGTGAAGTTCACCCATACCAGCGATGATTGTTTGCCCTGTTTCTTCATCAGTGTAAGTTTTGAATGTTGGATCTTCTTCAGCAAGTTTTGCAAGTGCAAGACCCATTTTATCTGAGTCAGCTTTTGTTTTAGGCTCAACTGACATTTGGATAACTGGTTCAGGGAAAATCATAGATTCAAGGATAATTGGAGCCTTTTCATCACATAATGTGTCCCCTGTAGTTGTTGCTTTTAAACCTACAGCCGCTGCAATATCACCAGCATAAACTTGTTCAATTTCAGCACGGTGGTTTGCATGCATTTGTACTAAACGTCCAAAACGTTCACGAGTATCTTTTGTAGCATTTAATACATAGCTTCCTGAAGATGCTGTACCTGAGTACACACGGAAGTAAGTTAAACGCCCTACGAATGGGTCAGTCATAACTTTAAATGCTAATGCTGAGAATGGTTCGCTATCATCAGCATGTCTTGCTTCTTCAGCACCTTCTTCAGTAACACCCATGATTGCAGGGATATCTAATGGTGAAGGTAGATAATCAAGAACTGCGTCCAACATTAATTGAACACCTTTATTTTTATATGATGATCCGCATAATACAGGGAAGAATTCAGAAGAAAGTACTCCAGCACGAATCGCTCTTTTAATTTCTTCAATTGTTGGTTCTTCACCTTCTAATACTTTCATCATAACTTCATCGTCATAGTCTGCAACCATTTCTACTAAAATATGACGAAGTCTTTCTGCTTCTTCTTTGAATTCATCAGCAATATCTGTTTCTTCAACATCTGTACCCAAATCATTTTTGTACATATATTGTCTGCGCTCAATTAAATCAATAATTCCTCTAAATGTATTTTCTACACCAATTGGAAGTTGAATTGCAGCAGCTTTTGCTCCAAGACGGTTACCAATTGAGTTAACTGACATTAAGAAGTCAGCCCCAGTAGCGTCCATTTTATTACAATAAACAATACGAGGTACTTTATATGTTGTTGCTTGTCTCCAAACAGTTTCTGTTTGAGGTTCTACTCCAGCTTTTGAGTCAAGAACTGTAACCGCACCATCTAATACACGAAGTGAACGTTCAACTTCAACTGTGAAGTCTACGTGACCTGGAGTATCGATAATGTTTACACGGTAACCCTTCCATGATGCAGTTGTAGCTGCGGAAGTGATTGTGATACCACGTTCTTGTTCTTGAGCCATCCAGTCCATTTGAGAAGCACCATCATGAGTTTCCCCAATTTTGTGTGTTTTCCCTGTATAGTAAAGGATACGTTCTGTTGTAGTGGTTTTACCAGCATCGATGTGAGCCATGATACCGATATTTCTTGTATGTAGTAAATCAAATTCACGTGCCATAACTGTATATCCCCTCTACTACCAGCGATAGTGAGCGAAAGCTTTATTCGCATCAGCCATTCTGTGAGTATCATCTTTCTTCTTCACTGAAGCACCTGTACCATTTGCAGCATCAATGATTTCATTTGCAAGTCTTTGTTCCATTGTTTTTTCATTTCTCAAACGAGAATAGTTAACGATCCAACGAAGACCTAATGTTAATTTTCTTTCAGCAGAAACTTCTACTGGTACTTGATAGTTTGCACCACCAACACGACGAACTTTAAGTTCTAAAAGTGGCATAACATTTCCTAATGCTTTTTCAAATACTTCCATAGGTTGTTGTCCAGTTTTTTCTTCGATAATATCGAATGCATTGTATAAAATTGTTTGTGCAACTCCTCTTTTACCGTCTAACATAATCTTGTTAATTAAACGAGTAACAAGTTTTGACTTGTAAATAGGATCTGCTAATACATCTCTTTTTGCTATATAACCTTTTCTTGGCATGTCTTAACCTCCTATCCTATTTCGCAGCCTTTGGCTTTTTCGTACCGTATAATGAACGAGATTGATTACGTCCGTTTACTCCAGCACAGTCCAAAGTTCCGCGGATAATGTGATAACGTACCCCTGGTAAGTCTTTAATACGACCTCCACGAATCATAACCACACTATGTTCTTGTAAGTTATGTCCAATTCCTGGAATGTAAGCAGTAACTTCCATCCCGTTACTTAAACGTACACGGGCATATTTACGAAGAGCTGAGTTAGGTTTTTTAGGAGTCATTGTTCCCACACGAGTACAAACCCCTCTCTTTTGAGGACTAGATAAATCTGTTGTAGTGCTCTTTAAAGAGTTGTAACCTTTGTTTAAAGCTGGAGATTTAGATTTCCAAACTTTATTTGTACGACCTTTACGTACTAACTGATTAATTGTTGGCATTAATAGTTCTCCTTCCGATTTAAGCACACACTTCCAAGCGTGCCATACATTAGCATAAATAATAGTTTCCATGCAGGAAACCTAATAGTCGCTAAGCCTTATTATTCTAAATCATTTCATGTTGTCTTGTCAACAGCTAAAGGATGAAATATTAATATTTCATTTAAAACTTGTGTTTTTCTATATTTATTTGTCTACTAATTGATTATTTACTGTTTTTAAACCATCTTTATCGATTAAATATTTCCTGGTGAATAACACACTATTTTCATATTTAAAACCGTTAATGCAAATGAAAAGGGCATTTTAAATGCCCCTTTTTTACTTTGGATAATACTAGGTCAATGTTGGAATTCTTCAGTGATGAGTTATTCATCACCTGCAGGTTGTTGGTCAACAGGTATCGTTTGGTCTGTACTAGGTATTATTCCTTCAACTGAAGGTGTCTCAACACTTTCAGTTATTGGACTTGATTCAATAGAGATTTCTTCCTCTTTTGATTCATCTATCGGTTCTAAAGATTCTACTACTGGTTCTAGCGCAGTTGCTTGTACTGGCTCATCAGCCACAACTTCAACTTCAACTTCTATTGTTTTTGTAACACCTCTATGTGTAGCAGATATCGTCACCTTACCTACAGCATTTCCAGTTATTCTTCCTTGACTATCGATACTAACAATCTTTTCATCAGAAGTAGTCCAAGATACTTCTTTTTCATTTGTAGCCGGTATTTTCAATGATAGATCTTTTGATTCTCCAACCTTTATTGGATCAACATTTTCTAAAACCATTACATCTGGATTTAAAGGAATTTTCACTGATTGCGTTTGCTTAGTTATAGTACCATTGTTAATAATAATTAAATCAACATATAAGATATCAATGTTATCTAACCAACCTATTGGTTGGATTGTAGACGGATTTGTCCAAGTTTGCCAAGAAGTTGCTGAAACTTTTGTGCCAATACTTGTAGGTTGCCCATCTAATGCAATGCCATCAGACATTGGATTTCCTAGACTATCACAAATATATCCACTCCATAATTTATTTTTAATAAGTGGGGTATTATTTCCAGTCATAACTGGAATTCTATTACCATCTATTTCGGTATAATACACTAAAATAATATCATTCCCTAAATTTTTTACTGCAGCTGAAATTTTCGCCGCTTCTGAACTTGTTAATAAATCAGTATACGCTACTTGAATCGCTTGCGAAGTATCCACATTGTAGTTATCTAAATACACATCATTATTTAATGAAAACTTAACAACGATATTTTCTCCTCTACGATATTCAACCACAAAGTTTGATATTTCAACATCTCCAGGAATTCTTATATATGTAATTTGATCATCTGTTACATAAGCACCACCAACTAAAGACAATCCTAGACTTTCATTTGCGTGACTGCTTATTACTTTTACAGCTCCATCATCGTTTCTTATATATCCAACAAGTGAACCTGTTTTAGAATTATCTATACCTATTACATTCCCTGTTGCATAACTATTTTCAATTTTACTGACATTAGACATTGTAGTTGTTCCTACTTCACCAACTAAGCCACCTATAGATATTTTCTTTGCAGCAGCATATTCTGAAAAAGTATTTGTTTTTACATTCCCTGTTGCATAGCTATCCTTTATACCTACACCATAATGTAAAAATCCGACAAGCCCACCTACTTTTCTTGTTCCTTCAACATTTACATTTGTTGAACAATTTATGATTTTATCGATTGCGCTTGATTCTTGTTCACCTGTATAACCAATGATTCCTCCAACATTATCTCCTTCAGCACCTTCTGCTAGATAAATTCCAGAGACTGAACTGTTGGCACTTGCATTAATTGAACAACTATCAATCACTCCATACCCTTCACCAACGACGCCACCTACTTTATAATTACCAGAAATTTGAACATTCCCAATAATATTCACATTTTGTATTTTGCCATTATTTAATCCCGATACAGCGCCTACATTCTCTTTACCCATAAGTTCAACATTGTTTATGGTTAAATTTTTAACAATACCTGTTCCACTAATACCACCAAACAACCCTGTTCCGCTTACTGATTCTGCATTAACTGATTTCAAATTGGAAATCGTCTTTCCATTACCGTCAAAAGTTCCTAAAAATGCTTTATTTGCAGTTTGTCCTATCGGTGTCCAATTATTCTTATTTAGATTTATATTGTTTGTCAATACAATCGTCTTTCCTGAAAAACTATTTCCATTATTAACAAGTTGAGAAAGTCCTGCAAGTTCTTCAGCCTTTGCTAACTCAAATGTAGTTTGTTCAGTGTTGAACCAACTTGTGTCAACTTTATTACCATCCCATACCGAAGAAGTACGTGGAATATCAACATTAAGTGATTTTTTAATAATTTCACCATTATAAACAACTATAATATCTACACAAACTTTATGACCTTGCGCAGCATCTAACCATCCTTCACTTACTGTTCCTGTAAGTGGATTTGTTGATGTAATCCATGTTTTATTATTTAACACTCTTTCACCAATATATGTCAACGGCAATAATGTTCCTGCTTCTAAACGTTTCGTCTCTGTTCCATCATGATAATTTAAATAGCCATCCCAATATTTGTTTTTAACTAATGGGTTTCCATCTTCTGTTAGTAAAGAAACTGGAACATCATTATCATCTAAATAATAGTAATTTAAAACAACATCGTTTCCTAGTTCCCAACTACTTTCCCAAGTAATTCCATTCATCAATAGTTTTGTATATGCAGCAGTTAAAGCAGTATTATCTTTAATACCCCATGCATTTCGCATTATAAATCCTTTATCTAAATCAAATTC
This sequence comes from uncultured Erysipelotrichaceae bacterium, assembly GCA_964386325.1. Taxonomy (GTDB): domain Bacteria; phylum Bacillota_I; class Bacilli_A; order Erysipelotrichales; family Erysipelotrichaceae; genus Anaerorhabdus. The sequence goes on from CAYLQY010000015.1 coordinate 50,501, forward strand.
GACAACGATATTTTCATTTTCTGAATCGAATGCAATTTTCGCATTTGAAATTATCGGTAACACATATGGGTTATCCACCAGTGGTAGTTCTTTGTTTGTACCTGCTTTACTGTTTATTGTTGCTCCTGTTGTCACTAAACTATTATTTACAAAACTATCAACCTCTTCTTTACTTTCCATATTATCAAGATAAATTGAACTATTTAAGTAATCTGTTGAATCAATTAAATTAACTACCCCTTTGAATTCAAGTTTGTCCAACCCACAATCCACTCGAATTAAATTTTGTGATAATCCTGATAACTTAGATTCATCTGTTTGATAGTTTGTAACCGTACTATCTTCAATTGTCATTTTATTGCCAAATGCTTTTTGATTATCAAATATACCATAAATGTCGTTATTTAAGACAATTGTCGAGAAAGAATTTGCTCCGCCTACCATTTTATTAATTCCTTTTAATGTAGATCCTTTAACCAAATAATTTCCATAAGAACCCCAAACATTTAATGCTCCCCAAGCATTGATATTACTATTTAATACAGTAACATTTAATCCTAGGCTATTATCTTCAGCACGTGGATTATCTCCACCTACATTGATACCATATTGATACCCATATATTTTACTTGAGTTGATTGAAACAGTACCTACGGAATCTAAGAGTGAAATTCCTCTTGATGATTCATATATAACATCTGTTTCAATATCGGTAATTCTTTTATTTCTTATCTCACTATTATTAAGAAAGATATTACTTTGTAACTTTTCTGTTTTCGATTTATCTTCAATACCATTATTTGAAATACCTCTAGCATTTGTCAACAATACCGTTGAATTTAGAGTAATATCAAAATCTATGTCATATCCTATTGATATCCCTTTAGAGTCTTTACCAATAGCATCAACAGTTAAGTTATTTAATGAGAACTTCGTTTTGTTATCAACTATAAATGCATCACCGCTTGTAATTGTTAATTTAGTATTATTACCAAAAATAGCAAGATCTCTACTAATCGTTAACCCTTTATCGAGCGTGATATCTTGTGTAAGATTTATTGCACTAACACGATTGTCTGCAACAATTGCTACAATATTTTCACTTGTAGCATCAACTGTAATTTTCCCTGTTAATGTTTTTGCTGAAGTCACACTAGCATTAAAATCATAAATATTTCCTAAGTCATCTAACCAAAGTACATAACTTCCAGCATAAACATCATCTTTAAGACTGACAACTGGTTTAATTATTTTTTCACCTTGTTTAATACTTTGAGAGTCTACTGAGTATCCATCCAACACAAAATTAACTGTATAAGTTGGTGTTGGTACTGCAGTTGGTTTTGGTGTTGATGGTGTTGATGGTGGTACTGGTGTTGGTTCTACTGTTGGCACTGGTGTTGCAGGTGCTTTTGTAGGAACGGCAGTTGGTTTTGGTGCATTTGTCGCAACTGGTGTTGGCGTCGCAGCAACTATTTCCTTATTTGATTCTTGAATTGGATTTTCATTTACTGTTGTTGTTTCTGCTTTAATATTTCCAGTTACATTATTTGTATCCGTTGTAATAACATTCGTTAACTTACCTTCTCCAGATACATCTATTTTTGTTTCAGTCGCTAAGTTTTTAACTTCTACGTCCTTCGCTACTGTCATTGTTGTATTTTGAGCCGCTGCTTCAACCCTCACGTTTTCTACTGCTGCTTCTAAACTAACTTTACTTTCTGCTTTCAAATTCAAATCTGTTATAGGTGATTGCACAAGCAAACTAGTAGGAGCATTAACTTCTACTTTAGTCACTTTTGAATTAGGTTGAAGTGCAATGTCTGTTGCCTTAGCATCAGGTTTAACACTTAAATTTGTAACTTGTCCTGATACCTCTAAGTTCGTTTCTCCACCTAAATCAACAGTTTCAACTTTTGAGTTTTCAGATATTACAATACGAACTGCACTACCTGCTTTCCCACTTTCCATTGATTTTATATCACTATTATCAATGTGGATTGAGTTTGATCCTCCACCTTCAATAATTAATTTCCCATTTACTTTAACTCCATCTAGAGTTACATCACCTTCGCCGACACTTTTATCAATGGTCAAGTCACCAGAAAATGTTGTATTTTTAATAACTACATCTGAAACCGTGATTATACCTGAAGCATAACTCGATTGATCATATGTCTTGCCCTCATTAAATGTCATTAGTGTGGGTTGTTCAGTTTCTTTCAAAGTATCATCTTTCTTAGGCGAACAGCCCGTAAGGATACCCATCGATAAGAACGCACATAATAATGTTATTATTATTTTCTTCATATACTCTCCCTCATAGAATTAAAAAATACGAGACCTTATAGCCCCGCACACTTTAAAATACAAAGTTTTACTGCAACTGGCTACCATGTTAAAGGCCCTTTAGTTTTGTGTCACCATCTTTCGATGATTTTACCTATTCATATAAATACATAATACCACTTATTTTAATATTTTGTATAAATAAACAAAAAAATGGTATAAAAATACCATTTCTTAGAAAAGTAAATTTGCAATTTGATACACAATAAATGCCACAATATAGGCTACACCCGTTTGAAAGAGAACACTTTTGAGTGTAAATAACCAGCTCTTGCTTTCGCTTTTGATTGTCGCAACAGCTGCCATACAAGGACTATATAATAAGGTAAATGTCATAAATGCTAAGGCACTTGCATGTGTAAACACTTGTGAAAGAATCAAATCTAATTGCGCTGATGTTGCTACATTATACACAACAGCCATACTAGAAACAACACTTTCCTTTGCAATGAAGCCACTCATTAAAGAAATAACAGATTGCCAATTACCAAATCCCAATGGTGCAAATATCCATGCAATCGTTTGCCCAACTTTACCTAATATACTCAATTCTGGATTATCTACCATTTGTAATGAGAAACTAAAACTTGTTAAAAACCAAAGAAGCACAGTCATTGAGAAAATAATTGTCCCTGCTTTAATTAAGAAGCCTTTCGCTTTCTCCCACATATGCATCATTGTATTTTTGAAAGATGGGAAACGATAAGGCGGAAGTTCTAAAATAAATGTTGAACTATCTCCTTTGAAAATCGTTTTTCTTAAAAGCAATCCACATATAATCGCAACAACAATCCCTAACACGTACATTCCAAAGATTGCTATGTTGGCATTATTTGGAAAGAACACGCCTGCAAATAATGCATAAATTGGTAATCTAGCACCACATGACATAAATGGTGTCAATAACATGGTCATCTTACGATCTTTTTCGTTTTCTAACACACGGGTCGCCATAACCGCTGGAACTGTACAACCAAATCCCATTAACATTGGAATAAACGCTTTTCCATTTAAACCAATTTTTCTTAACATTCTATCCATCAAGAAGGCAGCACGTGACATGTATCCACTATCTTCAAGAATCGAAAGAAATAAAAACAACAACATGATTTGTGGCATAAATGATAAGACACTACCAACACCGCCAATTACTGTTTCGACAAGATTAATTGACCAGCCACTTGCACCCAATCCAAGTAGTGACGTTGATAACCAAACACTGAAAGTTTCAATACCCAGTTCTACAAACCCTTGAAGCGTTGAACCTAATCCTCCAAATGTGATTGTAAATATCGCAAACAAAATTACAAAGAACATTGGTATTCCTAAATATTTATGGGTTAATAAACTATCAATTCGATCCGAAGCTGATTTCATTTCAGATACACACGGTTTACATAAACTCATTGAAACAATGCGTTCTATTTCAGCATACCGCGTATCTGCGACAGCCATATCAATATCTCTTTGATTTTTAATTACACAGAAGTCTTTTTGAATATCTTCCAGCGCTTTGTATTGCTCTGGTGTAAAATCAAATTCTTTTTTTATCAACTCATCGTTTTCTAATAATTTAAAGGCATAGAATTTTTCATGCGTTCCATCATGTTTTTTTTCTTGAATAATTGAGATAATTCGTTTTAATACTTCTTCCGTTTGTACATCATATGTAAATGTCGAAGAATTGGTATTATGAATTAGACTATGGATTAGTTCATCCATTCCTTGGCCATTCCTTGCACTAATGGGTACTACTGGTGTATTAAGTTCACGTGATAATTGTTCAATATTTAATTCAATATCTTTTTGAATTAATTCATCCATCATGTTTACTGCAATAACCATTGGAAGCCCTAATTCTTTAAGTTGCATACTTAAATATAAGTTTCTTTCAAGATTAGTTCCATCAACAATGTTAATAATTAAATCTGGATGTTCGTCCATAATATAGTCACGTGATACAACTTCTTCCATACTATAGGGTGACATGCTGTATATCCCCGGTAAATCTACCAATGTGATTTCATGTTCCTCAAAGGTAAATACACCCACTTTTTTTTCAATCGTTACACCTGGCCAATTTCCAACATGTTGTTTTGACCCAGTTAGCTGATTAAATAAGGTCGTTTTTCCACTGTTTGGGTTTCCTACCAATGCTACTGTTTGTTTCATCATATTGTTTCCACCTTAATCTTCTTGGCTTCATCTTTACGCAATGATAATTCATAACCACGCAAATGGATTTCAATAGGATCTCCCATTGGAGCTACTTTCTTTACTCTTAAAACTGTATTTGTAGTAATTCCCATATCAATTAATCGCTTACGTATTGAAGATTCCCCTTCAATTGATATTACTTTTACATGCTGATTGATCGCACAGTCAAATAGTGTCATAAATACCTCCATTTAATTCTATAGTTAGTTTAGCCTAACCACCAGATAAAATCAAGTTATTTTTTTAATTAATGAAAAAAAACTACCATTCTTCATGATAGTTTAATGTGATTCTACTTTTTCATTCATTTTTTTGATTTGATAGTAAATTGAGATATACTGTGCAACCCAAATAAATAAATAGATTGCAAAGAATATTCCAAAGTACATAAAGATTGATTTAAAATCATGATTCATCCAATAACATAGATATGCTACTGGGAGTGTTGTTAGTGATGTTACTATAAGATGAGTTATTGTTTGCTTCATCAAACTCCAATGTTCTAGTTGAAAGATTAGGCTGGCCATACCTAGTATTGCACCATACAAAGTAGAAACTACCGTTTGCACCACTACTGCATTTAGTTCGCCACCCATAGTTGCTGCCATTTCTAAAACCACTGGATAATACATTCCATCATTTACAGTTAGTGATATAAATAAAGGAATGATAAAACTTAAACTTATCCCAACTAATGAGCCAATCACTGCATAGACTAAACATTTCTTTTTCATTTTATACACCTAGCACTTTCCTTATTGTAGATACATATCTTCTCGAAACAAATGTAGATACACCATTCTTCAAAATCACATGAATTGTTCCCGTGATACTAAAATCGAATTTTTTTACCATACTTAGATTAATCAGTTCAGATTGTGAAATTCTAATAAATCGATACTGGCTTAACTTTTCTTCACATTCATAAATTCGATACCTTAGTTTATATTCTCCATCTTTGGTTTCTGCTAATATCTTGTTATTTGAAGTATAGATTCTTACTATATCATTCGGTTCTAGAATAACAGCTTCATCTTCAGTAATTCCTGTAAATACTTGCAGCGATTCTTTTTCTAACTTGCGTATTATGTTATTGACTTCTTCATCAATTTCTTTTGTTGTAATTTGTACTTCTACTTCTTTACAATTACTATCCATATTTAATTTAAGTTTCATACACTCACCCCTTATTAGCCCTAGTATATGAAATTCTAGTTTTAATTACTATCCAAAATTAGTATTCGGTTATTTTGGGATAGCATTCGGTTTAAAGGTTGTAGTAACGCACTTGTAATTTATTGAGAAACATTCGGTCATGACTTATTACAATAATCGTTCCAGCGAAGTTATACAATACCTCTTCAATGATTTCACAACTTAAAATATCTAAATGGTTTGTAGGTTCATCTAAAATGATACAGCTACAACCCTTCAACATAATTTCAAGTAATTTCAGTCTTACTTGCTCCCCGCCGCTAAAACTCGAAATATATCGATACATATCCACATGATAAAAACCAAAACGAGCTAAATAACTTCGTGCTTTTTCTTCTTCTAATTCACATACACGAGTAAAATAAGCCAACAGTCTTTCTTTATCGTTATCAAACTTTAATATTTGAGGAAGATAACCCACATCAACTGAAGGTCCAAATTCAATACTTCCTTCTAATGGTTCTATTTCATGTAAGAGTGTTTTGAGTAATGTTGTTTTTCCTTTACCATTCGGTGCTACAATCGCAAAACGTTCTTTTCTTTGTACGATAAAATTCAAAGGAGAAGATAGTGGTTGTTCATACCCGATAACAAGATTTTTAGCTATTACCACATCTTTACTTCCTACTTGTGTACTCTTTATTTCAAAATCTAATTGATTGCGAATTTCAATTGGCTTAGGAAGTTTTTCTATACGTTCTAACTTCTTCTCTAATGCTTTGGCACGTTTAAATAAATCTTCATTGTCAGATTCATTTCCCCATTGACGATATCTTCTAATCGCAAGTTTAATTTTTGATATTTCTTTTTGTTGTTCATTATAATCCAATACTAAATGTAGATAACGTTCATGTCGTTGCTCACGGTAACTATCATAATTCCCATAATATGTAATTACTTGTCCATCCTCAATTTCGTAGAACACCGAAACAACATTCATCAAAAACTGGCGATCATGAGAAACAAGTATCAGTGTTTTATTTATTGAACGACAATAACTTTCTAACCATTCTATGCCATCCATATCCAGATGATTGGTTGGTTCATCTAAACATAGAACTTCATAGTCTTGAAGTAATAATTGAACTAGGACAATTCGCGTTTTTTGTCCACCACTCAATGTATCAAACGATTGTTCAAGTGCATCAAAAATACCTAGTCCTTTTGCATAAGCATCTAATGAATTTTCTAATTCATAGCCACCTGCATGCTCAAACTTATCTAAGGTCTTTGAATATTGTTCCATGACTTCTTCAAATGTATCTAAGTTACTCATCTGTGATTCAAGTTCTTTAAGTTTTGATGATGTCGCAAGATAATCAGAAAACGCAGATATGATGAATTCTCTACTTGTACCTGTAAAATGCGGAAATATTTGCATCATATATCCCACTGTCATTTCTCTAGGGATAAAAACTTCACCTTCTTGATAGTCTTCGATACCCGCTATTATTTTTAATAGTGTTGTTTTTCCACAACCATTTTCTCCAACAATTGCAGATTTGCTGCCTTTGATAATTTCAAGTGAAAGATCGTTTAAAACAACTTCACCTGTGTATGTTTTTAATAAATTATTAATTTGTATTTTCATATTTTCCTCCATTGTATTTTTTTGAAGGAATTGCATAAAAAAAAGCTTAGCAATAAAACCAAGCAATGTGTTTTAACGATAGCTACAGTTTCATTTATTCCTTCTATTTTAGACAGACTTGTCCCTTGTATAATGGAAGGTTTTTAAATGTGATTGTACGACAAAAAGATACAAACTCATGTACAATATTTTCTATCATTTGTTTTTTGTCAATACATAGTAACATCGTCGCTCACCACCTTTAACGATATTTTAATTATAGCCAAACATTATTGAATAAGTCAACAACGAATAAAAAAAGCAAACAGATAAATAATGTTTGCCTTAATTGAACAAATTCACAATATTATTAAACAACTTTTACTTATTCATTTTTGTTATTTACTAACTCGCGATAGAAGTTTGCTTGTGCAGCGCCTACATACGGACCAACATATAGTATTGCAATTCCTAATGTAACGACACAAAGAAGATACCAGCCAATAAAAGATAAATGCATCGTAAACAAGTCTAGTTTATGACCTATCATCATATCTTGGCTTTTAGTAATAGCTTCAAGTGGTTGGATCGTTGGATCTTCCGCCATAATGTAGAAAGTCATTGAATATGAATATATCTTGATAATCCCTGGGACAATCAAACACAAGAACCAAAGCGCTGTAAATATCGTTCTAAATAAGTTAGCCACAATAATTCGTCCATAGTCATTGTATCCCAAAAGAATATCACTCACCTGAATTTCTTTTCCATCAATAATATTTAAGTAAAGCAGAATATACCCTAATTCAAATCCAGGTATAACTAAAAACCAATACAGTTGTTCTAACGGTGCTCCTATCTTATTAAAAACATAAGATAAGATTCCAGTGAGTAAAGTACATGTAGCTAACACTCCCATGTTATTCTTAATTTGATCCTTGGCTCTTTGTTTAATCAACCCTGTGTCCATATATTTCTCCCTAATTAATTTTTTCTGTTTTCATTCTATCACGTATCTAAATCACTAAATAGCTTATCCGCAAAATTACACAGAATATTCATCTTACAGTATCTGTAAATTAAAAAAACTAGCTTTAATAACAAACTAGTTTTCCATAATTATTTTTGATATAAACCATTGTTCTTGAAACCATGTTTCCTTCTCTATCTCTTCTTTTGTGAATTTCTTTCCACGAGGAGCAACTACCCATTTTTCTTCTACATCATCTTTACGATGAATTATCGCAATAACTTCGCCATCAAAAGAATCCACCGGTTCATCTACTCCCAAAATATACGCATCTTGAAATTCACCATCTCCTGCTAAGATACCTTCTATATATCCGTAATTAATAGGATATATGTACGCATATACAGGGTGTTCACTTCCAAGCGGACGATCAACTGTTACTTTTACTAAATCACCTATCATCTTGAGTCTCCTATAAGAAAATACTTATTAATCCCGCAAACATTGATAACACCATGCAGAATATAACAAACAACAATGTATATTTTATAACTTTTTTACTCATTCTTTACCCACCTTTTTCATCATAACTGTATCAAGAATTTTAAAATATTCAACTTCTAAATTAAATTTCGTTCCTGGATGGGTAGCCCAAACTTGGGATATTCCAATCAATACACAAAAAGCGGCATGCATCAAATTCCTTGGATCTCCCATGTTTTCAATCTCTCCACGTTCTTGAGCTTTCTTAATAAATCCCATTTGCATCTCTAAGAAAGGTCTTTCTTCATTGAAGTCTTCACGCTCTTTTTGTTCATCAAAAGATACTGTTAATCGAGCAACTAATATCTTCTTTACAATATCTTTACCACATGCTTCAAAGTGACGTACGCGTTTCTTTAGTATTTCACAATATTGTTCATATGGACTATCAATCATCATTATTCTAGCAGCCTCATCAGAAGATAATTCCTCTGGCAAGGTCATAACAGTTTTAAGTAAGCCTTCTTTAGATGCAAAATAATAGTAGAAAGTATGTTTCGATATTCCACTCTCTTCGCAAATGTCGTTGATAGTAACATTATCAAAACCACGTTCTTTAAAAAGATTCAGCGCTATTTTACGTATTTTGATTTTTGTACTGTTATCAGGTCTCATTAAGCTTACCTCCACACGCAATATACCACAAACATAGTACTTGCGCAACATTTATATATAAACTCGTTTACATTTTTGTATTACCGTGGTAATATAATCTCACTCTAAGGAAAGGAGTGTAACATGTTTAAATTATTATTAAAATATTGTAAACCTTACATTTTATCAATACTTTGCATACTTGCATTGGTATTTGGACAAGTTCAAGCAGAATTAGCTCTGCCAGATTACATGTCTAAAATCGTTACCGACGGTATACAATTTGGCGGTATTGTAAGTAGTGCACCTGATATTATGAGTGAAGACACCATGAATAAAGTTCTTCTTCTATCAAATGGAGAAGATAAGTCAATTATTCAATCTTCTTACACTCTTGTATCTAAAAGTGATGAATCAGTACTCAAAGACTATCCATCCATTAATGTCGATCGTTTCTATATATTAAATAAGAGTGATCGATCAAAAGTAGAAAAAGTCATTGCAAAGCCTTTACTTCTTATTCGTACATTATCAAGTGAAGAGGCTATTAAGCAAATGAATTTACCTGAAGGCGTAGACATCTGGCAAGCAATACAAGCAAACCCAGAAATGCTTGTGACAATGGAATCTAAAATTGATAAAGAACTTGCAAGCTATTCTGAAGAGAACCTTCAAAGTGCTGCAAAGGTAATGATTAAAGAAGAGTATAAAGCATTAGGAATTAACACAGAATCAATTCAATCTAACTATATCTTTAAAGAAGGATTGATCATGTTACTGATTGCTTTAATTGGCGCAGTCTTCGCAATTGCCGGTGCTTTCTTATCTAGTAAGACAGCCGCAAAAGTTGCACGAGATACTCGTAAAGATGTCTTCACAAAAGTTGAATCATTCTCTAGCAATGAGTTTGGTAAATTCTCAACTTCATCATTAATTACTCGTACAACAAATGATATTCAACAAATTCAACAAGTATTTACGATGATGCTTCGTATTGTACTATATGCGCCTATTATGGGAATTGGAGCTTTACTCAAAGTTGTTCAATATCCTAGTATGCTTTGGATTTTAGGACTCGTAATCGGAATTATCATGGTTGTGTTAATCACAACATTTACAATTACTCTACCTAAATTTAAAGTCATCCAAAAATTGGTAGACCGCTTAAATCTAGTTATGCGTGAATTCTTAGATGGTATGTTAGTAATTCGTGCTTTCAACACACAAAAACATGAAGAAAAGCGTTTTGAAAAAGCCAACACTGATATCACAAAAGTAAATCTATTTGTTAACCGTACAATGGCAAGTGTAATGCCAGTAATGAACTTTATTATGAGTTCAGTCATGGTCTTAATCGTTTGGGTTGCCGCAAAACAAATTGATATTGGAACTATGGACATTGGTTCAATGATGGCCTTCCTACAATACACTATGCAAGTATTGATGAGTTTCATTATGGTATCTATGATTGCTATCATGTTACCTCGTTCATCAGTATCAGCAGTTCGTATTCTTGAAGTATTGAATACTAAACCATCCATACACGATCCAAAAGATCCAAAACCAGTTCCATCTACAAATGAAGAAATTCGTTTCAATCATGTTTTCTTCAAATATCCGCGTGCAGAAGAATACGTATTAAAAGATATTAGCTTTTCTGCAAACCCTGGTGAAACAGTAGCCTTCATTGGAAGTACTGGTTCTGGTAAATCAACATTAATTAATTTACTTCCTCGTTTCTTTGATGTAACTGAAGGAGAAATTACTTATGGTGGTATAAACATTAAAGACTTCAAACAACACGACTTACGCGATCGCATTGGATACGTTCCTCAAAAAGGCGTCTTATTCTCAGGAGATATCGAATCAAATTTAAGATACGCTGATGAAAATGCTAGCGAGGAAATGATTCAAACAGCGATTGATATTTCACAATCAAAAGAATTTATTGATAGTAAACCAGAAGGTATTCAAACACCAATTTCACAAGGTGGAACAAATGTTTCTGGTGGTCAAAAACAACGTTTATCTATCGCACGTGCTATTACAAAGAATCCAAGTATTTATGTATTTGATGATTCATTCTCAGCACTTGACTATAAAACAGATTCAAATCTACGTGCTGCATTAGGACACTTTACTGCAAAGACAAAGAGTACTGTCTTCATTGTTGCACAACGTATTAGTACAATTCTTAATGCCAATAAAATCATTGTTTTAGATCAAGGACAAGTAGTTGGTATTGGTACACATGGTGAATTATTAAAAACATGTGACGTTTATAAAGAAATTGCATATTCTCAATTAAGTAAGGAGGAACTAGAACATGGCAGACAATAAAACAGCTGTTCCTCAAAGAAAAGGTCCAATGGGAGGTCCAGGCGGTGGTCCTGGTGCAATGATGGGTAGTGGTGAAAAAGCCAAAGACTTTAATAAAACAATGTCTACATTTATTCGCTACTTAAAACCATTCTATGTACCTATCTTCGCCGTCCTATTCTTCGCAATTGGTAGTACAGTATTCACAATTCTCGGACCTAAAATATTAGGTAACGCTACAAATGAACTAGCAACTGGACTTATGAGTAAGTTTTCTGGTGGAGCTGGTATCAATTACGGAGCTATCGGAAAAATACTATTATTCTTATTAGGAATTTATGTGTTAAGCGCATTATTATCTTATGCACAACATTGGATTATGTCCGGCATTACTCAAAAAGTATCTTTCAATCTTCGTAAAGAATTATCTGAAAAGATTGATCGCATGCCACTTAAATATTTTGATACAAAAACACATGGTGAAATTTTATCCCGTGTCACAAATGATATCGATACAATCTCACAAAGCTTAAATCAATCTCTTCAACAAGTATTAACGTCTATGGTAACAATTGTAGGTATCTTAGTCATGATGCTTACAATCAGTTGGGAAATGACTCTCATGGCATTAGTTGTTATTCCATTATCTGGTATAGCTGTAAGTGCCGTTGTTAAACGTTCTCAAAAATTCTTCAAAGCACAACAAACGATTCTTGGAAACGTTAATGGACACGTTGAAGAAATGTATGCTGGACACTTAGTTATGAAAGCATTCAATGGTGAAGAACGTTCAATTAATGAATTTACTGTCCTTAACAATAATCTCTTCAATGCTGGATGGAAGGCTCAATTCTTCTCTGGATTAATGATGCCAATCACAGGCTTTATTGGAAACTTAGGTTATGTTGGTGTTTGTATTCTTGGTGGTTTCCTTGCAGTTAATGGACGTGTTGATATTGGTAACATTCAAGCGTTTATTCAATATGTAAGAAGCTTCAACCAACCAATTACTCAAACCGCTCAAATCATGAACGTATTACAATCTACTGCCGCTGCAGCAGAACGTGTATTTGAATTCTTAGATGAAAGTGAAGAAATAGAAGAAACAAAAAATCCAATTTCAATCTATGATGAAAATGGAAATCTTAAAATCAAAGGTGAAGTATCTTTCGAAAATGTTCACTTTGGATACAACCCTGATAAAATTATTATCAATGACTTCAGCGCCTTTGTTGGAGCTGGCAAACAAGTAGCTATCGTTGGACCAACAGGTGCAGGTAAAACAACAATTGTAAAACTATTAATGCGATTCTACGAATTGAATAGCGGAACAATTTATGTCGATGGTCACGATATCAAAGAATACTCACGAAATGATTTAAGAAGTTTATTTGGAATGGTTCTTCAAGATGCATGGTTATACAATGGTACAATCATGGAGAATATTCGTTATGGTAATCTACATGCAAGTGACGAAGATGTTATCAAAGCTGCTGATGCCGCTTATGTTGATCACTTCATTCGTACACTTGAAGATGGATACAACACTGAAATCAATGAAGAGTCTACAAATATTTCTCAAGGTCAAAAACAATTATTAACAATCGCTCGTGCTTTCCTAAAGGATCCTAAGATACTCATCCTTGATGAAGCAACTTCATCGGTTGATACTCGTACTGAATTATTAATTCAAAAAGGTATGGAAAACTTGATGAAAGGTCGTACATCCTTCGTTATCGCTCACCGTTTATCTACAATTCGTAACGCAGATTTAATCTTAGTTATGAAAGATGGCGATATCGTTGAAGTTGGTAAACATGAAGAACTCCTTGAAAAAGGTGGTTTCTATGCACAACTTTACAATTCACAATTTGACGAAGGCGAAGAATAAATGAAAAGCAGTTCACATCACGTGGACTGCTTTATTAAATTGAGAAGAGAGATTCTTCTCTTTTTTATCCATTTTCACTCATTGTTTCTTCTTGTGGAACATCTTTCTTCAAAATTCGAATCATAACCGCAGTAACTATTGCACCTGCAAGAATTGCGATAACAAAGGTTGGCTTTTGTCCTACTACTGGTAAGACAATAAATCCACCATGTGGTACAGGACATGTAACATTACCAAACGCCGCGATTAGTGCCCCTACTATATTGCCACAAATAGTTGCTGGATAGATAACTTTTGGATCTTTAATTGCATACGGGATAGCTCCTTCAGTAATACCTAAGCATCCCATAATTCCTACTGCTGTTGCATTTTCTCTTTCTTCAGCTGTGAATTTCTTTTTCGCGATAACTGTTGCAAGGAAAATTCCAATTGGTGCAACTGCAACTAAAACACGGAAGATACCATTTGGTCCCATAACACCTTCATTGATTAATGCTAATGTAAACATACTCACTGCTTTTGTCACTGGTCCACCAAAATCTATTTCAGCAAATACCCCCATGAATAATGCGAGTCCAATAACACTTGTATCATTCAAATTAGACATGAAGTTTGTTAAAGCCATCATTAAATAACTGATTGGTGTCGCAACGATGAAATAATAACCAAATCCTAAGATTAGAACACTAAACACTGGTATTACAAGAATTGGCATGATAGCACGGAGTGTTTTACCAACCTTCCATCCCTTCATCCATTTCGCCATATACCCAGCCGCTAGGCCTAAAACTAATGCTCCTAAAAATCCTGATTTACAATCCATGCCATTAATTGAAATTGTAGAATTGGCAATATATCCAAGTATAAATCCTGGTGTTAATCCCGGTTTCCCTGCAACTGAATATGCGATATAAGCAGAGAATACTGGAATCATTAATGTCATACCAGCTTTACCTAATTGATTTAAGTAACTCATAATAGGACCATTAGGTACAAGTCCTGTTGCTGTTTGCTCAGCACCCAACAATGATATAGCGAGAATTACTCCACCAGCCACTACAATTGGCATCATGAAAGAAACACCGCTCAATAAGTGTTTTTGAATATCTTTAAATATTTTTTTCATATTATTCCCCTTTTGCTAATGCAACTGCACGATTAACTAAATCTTCAACATGAGAAATTGCTTCATCAACATCTGTGTGAATTGTTGGTTTATCATCAAATCTTTCTTCACCTTCAATAACTACACTTACTGCTAATATGACAACATCTGCAGATTTAACATCCTCTTCTGTTAATTCATTTTCAATACCCAATCCACCTTGAGTTTCTATTTTAACTTCATACCCTCTTTTTAAACATTCCTTTTCTAAACATTCTTGCGCCATATATGTATGCGCAATCCCCGTAGGGCATGCTGTTATTCCTATAATTTTCATATTTTTTCTCCTTACAATTAATTATTTGAAACTACTTTTTCATTGATATCTTGAAGCATTTCATAGACTTCATTTTTATTATTTGCTTTACGTAGATTTTCTCTGAAGTCATCATCCATTAACTTCTTACTTATTTCCGCAAGAAAGCGAAGATGAAGATTATTCTCATTTGCTTCTGGAACACCAATCATAAAAATTAAATCAACTTCATTTTCATTTCGGTCATCCCATATAAATTCATTTTTATTACGAAGGAAAACAACAAACGGGTTACTTACTGCTTTGCTTCTCCCATGAGGAATCGCCACTTTAAATCCTACCGAGGTTGGCATCATTTCTTCCCGTGCCATTACTTCCGCTTTATATACTTCCTCATCTTGTAAGTATCCCAAATCATTTGCTTTTTGAATCATCACTGCTAGTGCTTGTTCACGATTTATGATAACTTCTTCTAGCAAAATTAAATCTTTATTAATCATTTTGTTCTCCTTCAAATATTATTTTCTCAAGTTCTTTTTTATTTGATGCTACGATAAGTTCTTCCACTTTTTCCTTACTTTGAATGAATGAAAAAGCAGTTTCCAAAATCTTCTTTGAATTCTTCATATCTTTTTCACTTAGCGAAAACATGATTACTACATGAACTTTATATTTAGACCATTTAACTGGTTCAATATTTACCCACATAGCTAACTGTGTTCTATTAACCAGCGTAACTGCTCCATGAGGAATTGCACCTCCTGAAATTATATCCGTTCCGCCTTTAGCTTCTCTTTCAAAAACACTACTTTCAAATTCTTTAGAAACCATTCCATCTTTATACAAACGAGCACATATTTTTTTGATGATATCTTCTTTACTGATTTTTCCTTTGTGATAGAAAATGTACTCTGGTCTAAGATATTCTTTAAGTATTGTTTTATCATATTTGGTTTCTAGCTTTGGCATCACTAATTTATTTCGATATACCCGTTCAATATCTGCCAAATCATTTTCATTCATTATTGAAGAAACAACAATGACAGGTATGGTTATATCTTTGAGCGGAATCGTTGATACTATGAAATCTATACTCCCTAAGTCAAACTTTTCGATAACATCCATTGATGCAACTTCAATGATATCTAATGGTGGTAATATTCTTCTAATCTGATTGGCAATCATGGATGAAGTTGTTATTCCATTAGGACATATTACAAGTATTCTTTTACTACTCTTTTTCTTCTCTAAAGCATTCTGAAAATGTAGCATTAAAAATCCTACTTCATCATCTGTTAGATTTATATTCATTTTTTCTTTTAGGGAACTCATGCATAACCATGTTAAGTCAAACATAATTCGATATTGTTTCTTAATTTCTTCTAACATTGGATTTGTTATAACCATGTTATTTTGTAGCCGATAAATCATCGGAACAATATGCATTCCTAAATTCTGATACAATACATCATCATCGGATAAATACACACCTGTACACTGTTCCATACGATGAACGATTTCTTTAATAGTTTCTTCAAAATCTTTTCCATATTCAACTTTCATTGCACTAAATATTATTTTATTTGCATTTAAATAGGATAATAAGAATCGAATATCTTTCTCATCATAATTAATATTCAATGGAATGGTAATCAAGGTCAATATATCTTTGGCAATCATATAATACATTAATGACATGATTTGATCTGATTCAAAAGCTTTATATTCTACTTCATGATGATAGTTTAATTGCATTCGATAACACATGACCAGTATTACATTAAATACATTTAACAAGTAATAATCTGCCACATCGTACAAATTGTAGTCTTTAAATGATCGTATTGTCTTGTAACATATATCAACTACTTCTTCTGGATAATACTCTTTCATAACTTCTAGTATTTCCAAATTATAGAATTGTATAATTCGTTGCTTAAACACTAATTCATTAAATCGAATAAATGTTCTTTGCCACTCTTCTTCTTTTCCTTCAAATCGTGTTCCTTTTTCATCACTAACTAATTTAACTGTTTTCTCTTTAATTAAATTTTCTTTAATAAAGGATACATCTGCTTGTATTGAACTTTCACTAACTTGATATTTTAAAGCTAAAGATTCATAGGTAATTGTTTTACCATTAAATAGTAAATCCACAATAATTTGATTTCTTCGATATTCTAAACTAAAGCAATTAAAATCTTCTTTTGCTGAATTACAACTATCGACAAGTCTAATACCTAAACCCGGTTTCTTATCAAATATATAACCTTTCTCTTCTAATACTTTAATATCATTAAATATTGTTCTCTTTGAGGCTTGCAAAATACTTGAGAGACTCTCAACGTTTTTATATGTATCGTTGTTTGCACAACATTCTAATAATTTCTTTTGACGTTGTAACGCTTTCAAGTAATTCTCCCCCTTAATCTATTGCTTTTTCAAACTCTTTAAGTTCTTGTATTAGTTTCTCTTTATTCTTCGATTTAATATTTTCTTTTGAAAATAGTCCGCCAGCAGTTCCCACATAGTGGTATCCTGAAGTTAATGCTTCTTTAACATTTGTTTTATTAATTCCACCTACTGCCATAAGCGCATAATCACCCATCGGTTCTCGCACTTTTGCTGCATAAGATAAACTTAATTCATTTGCTGGAAATACTTTTACAATATTTGCTCCATTATCAAATGAATCTCCAATCTCCGATGGTGTGAATGAACCTGGAATTGATATTACATTTTTTTCTTTGCAATAATCCAACATCTCTTTACTCATTGTTCTTGGAGATAAAACAAATTTGGCACCCGCATCAATTGCTTGTACAAGTTCATCATATGTTTGAACAGTACCAGCACCAATGTTTAAGTAATTACCAAACTCTTTCACAATATCTTTGATAATGGATATTGCATTGTCTGTGTTGAGTGTTATTTCCATATTACGAATATGTTTACTATTGCATGTCACTAGCACTTCAGCAACACACCTTATTTCTTCATATGTATAACCTCTTAATATCATTGTTACTTTTGATAATTCCATATTATTCCTCCTTACAATCTTATTTTATGTATTCTACTTTAAAAGATGAATGCTAATTTGTTGCAACATTAATGTTGCAAATATACCTTAAGTTTATGGTGATAACTAATTATCCCCATCTATTTTACACACTCAGTGAAATTTTAGATATATGAAAGTCAATTTTATCCTTTTATTTAACATCAATTTGCTTGATATCAATAAACTATTTCTATATTATTACACTGACACATAGATAGGAGTACCCATGAATCAAATCCAATTCTTAAAAGATGTATTTATTTGCTCACTTGGAGCATTTGGCGGTCCTGAAGCACATTTCAGTGTATTCTATACCCAACTTGTTAATAAAAAAAAGTACTTATCAGAAGAGGAATTAATTGAACTTAATGCACTTTGTTCAATCTTACCTGGTCCCACAAGCACACAAACGATTGCAGCTATTGGTTATAAAATTGGTGGCAAGTTACTAGCCTTCTTAACACTACTTATTTGGGCATTACCAATCATTACATTTATGACTTTCCTTGCAGTATTATTCCCTCTTTTAATAAAAAATAATATTTCCTTGGATTTCTTGAAATTTGTTGCACCTTTAGCTATTGCATTTGTTTTATTTGCAGCTTATAAAATTTCAAAAAAAGTAATTAAAGACAAGATAACATTTCTTTTTGCATTAAGTACAGCTGTGATTACTTTTTTCTTTAAAGTATCGTGGCTCTATCCTGTTTTATTACTTGTCGGTGGTGGTCTTGCAATTATCGCTTACAAAGAAGAAAACATGTTCCAAAAGATTAAGCTTACAGTATCATGGCGTTATTTAATTACCTTTGTGCTATTTGCTATCGGTTCTGCTTTTTTGGTACTTTTTACACAATCTATTCTTATCAATTTATTCTACCAATTTTATCGTTTTGGCTACCTAGTTTTTGGTGGAGGACAAGTTGTTGTACCACTCATGCTTGAGCAATTTGTTGATATTAATCATTATCTTACTGCCGATGAATTCCTAATCGGTTATGGTCTCATTCAAGGAATGCCTGGACCAATGTTTGCCTTCAGCTCTTTTGTTGGTGGGCTTGCAGCTAGAAATTTAGGAATAGGCACTCAATTATTAGCTGGTGGTATTAGTGGTGTTGCGATATTCTTACCTGGTATTCTATTAATCTATTTTATTTATCCAATTTGGAGTGATTTACGTCAAGTTAAAGCAATTAAAATTGCATTAAAAGGCATTAACGCTGTCGCAAGTGGACTTCTACTTTCAACTGCAATTACTTTAATTCTTCATCAAATAACTTCTGTTACCGATGGATTAGTTGTTTTATTTGCATTAGGACTCTTGTTCTATAAGAAAGTTCCTGCACCAATTATCATTCTTATTACACTCTTGCTTGGTTTTATTTTATAAACAAAAAGAAAAGCGTCTTTCGACGCTTAACCAAGAGGAAGAACTTCCACGATTTTTAATACAAGTGATGTTTCAGTAACTGTATCAGGATTAGCTTCTTGATACTTTTTAAATTCTTCTTCAGATACACATTCAAGTTTTAACTTCGCACCTTGATTTCTTAGTGTTTTTTCGATTTCTTGATCATTTGTATATTGATAGATAATCGCTACTGCTTGTTTTGTTCTAGCAATATTTTCACCTGTTTGATTTGGTGCTAAGTTTAACACTAATGTATTATCGTCTAACATACCAAACACAGCTACCGCTAAATTTGGTGTATTGTCTGGATTAACTGTTGCGATTGTCCAAGATCCGCTACGATTTTTAATTCCTTCGATTAGTTGATCACCTGTCCATGAACTTGCTGCATAGAAATTGTTTGTTGAAGCACTTGTAAACACATCTGGTGTACTTGTAGGTTCTGTTGTTACTTTAGGCGTTGATGCGCATCCCATTAAGCATAACGCTGAAAGACAAACACAAATAATTTTTTTCATTTCTATCTCCTATTTTTTTGCTTGATTTAAGCAATCTACAACTGCCGTACGAATACGATCTGTTGTTAATGTAGCTCCTGAAATTGCATCAACTTCAACACTATTTGTTTCAACAATTTTTTCTGGAATCATTTTAAGTGCTCCGGCTGCGATTTCTTCTGTTTCATTATTACTTACTACTTTTACATCACTAATTTTTCCATCAGCGATTGTAACTTGAACTTTCATTTCGCCATATTGGCCATCAACTACTGATTGATATTCACCATCATTTAGTGCTTGGTACATGTCAAATTCTATTTTAACTTCTTCTTTTGTAAAGAAATTGATATCTAACATATTTGTTGCTGGTTTAACTGTATAACCTTCAGCTAAACTGTTTGTCATAATTTTTTCACCAGCGATGTTTCCAAATACGATTGGTCCCATAACACCTGTACCACCTGATGCAAATTGTCCCCAAATTCCACCAACCACTTCACCAGCGGCATATAAACCTGGAATTGCATTTCCTTCAGCATCAAGTACTTGCATATCTTTATTCGCAGTAACTCCACCAAGAGTAATAACTACTAAAGCTTTTAATGGTACCGCATAATATGTTTCACCTTCAATCTTGTTTACCGCAAGATTATATGCATTTGCTTCACCATCATATTTTCTTCCAAATGAATCAGTACCTTTTGATTCAACTGCCGCATTGTAATCTTCAACCGTTTTCGTTAATGTTTCTGCAGGTACACCAATCATCTCTGCTAACTCTTCAATTGAAGAAGCTTTGCTTACTTTTGAATAACCTGGTAGCCCTTCTTCTGCATAGAAGTAATTCCACATTGTTGCTGCTCCTGCTGCATTTAAATCTTCAATAATTTTATCTGTAAAAATATCATATTGAACAGCACCTGGTTGTTCTTCTAACGCAACTTCTCTAACTTCTACACGTGCTTCTGTTTCATCAACAAAACGTTCACCATTTTGATTGACACAAATACCACCTGTTTTCCATGTATATGTTGGCGCAATTGAACCTGTTTGATTTGTGCCTTCAAGTCCCATTGGGAATGTTGGGATATAAGCCATTGTTTCATCCTTCACATTACCACCAACTTGTTGCATCATATAAATACCATAACCATCAGACCCTTTAGATCCACCAGCTAAATAGTTAGCACCATTATCTGCAAAGGCTCCCATTAACTTATTGTTACCTGAGTATCCACCTGTTGCCATAATGATTCCTTTAGTAGCTTCATACTTTACCGTCTTATGTGTTTCGTTATTTGTCGCAAGTACTGAAACTACTTGCCCTTTATCATTCGCAATTAATTGTGTTGCTTCTGTCATAAAATCAATTGTTATTTGATCATACTTTTTCGCTTGTGTATCTAAAACTTCATGTGCTGCTGATTTATAAGTTTTAGGATCATCGGGTCTAGCTTTATATGTTCTTTGAACTGAATACAAAGCATGTTCAGGCGCAAATACTGAACGACGTCCTTCTTTATCCGTACTAAATGTATTGTCACTTAATCCGTTATCCCAAAGCCATTGGATCATTTCTATATCTTTTTCGGCATATACACGAATTAGTTCTTCATCACCTTTACCAGCACCATTTTTCATGATATCAGCTACATAAGAATCAACTGTATCTTCAATACCATCTTCTTTTTGAATAATTGTGTTAGCTCCTGACATTGAACCTGATGTATAGTTTAAAGCCCCACCTGTTGTTCCTGTCTTTTCAATAATAATTACTGATTTTGCACCATTTTCAACCGCACTAATTGCAGCTGCTAATCCTGCACCCCCTGCACCAACAATAATTACATCTGCTGTTTTTGTTTCATCCGCTGTAATTTCTGGTGTAGGTTGACTTTCTGTTTTTGGTGTTGTTGTACACCCAGATACTACCCCTAGTGCTAATAAAAGCACCAATCCTTTGCTTATTAATTTTTTCACATTCTCACCTCGTCTTTATTCTACTATTTATCAATAATTTCACAATGTGTAAAACATGTCATTTTTTAATGATTTCATAACTAAAATAGGTTAATATATACATAAATAAGTAATAGGAGAATATTATGAAAAAATCACTGCCGACAAACTATTTAATCCAAAAAGATCCCCTTAGTGATTTACTAAGTAGATTTAATTTTTCTCCTATCTTTTTCTTTTATGCATTACACTCTCAAAAAAGTTTATTGAAGAATGATATCTTAACGCATTTCAAAATTTCATTTTTAATTACTGGGTCTATTAAGGTTTTATGTAACAGCATATCTTATGAATTAGGTCCACAATCAATTCTTCTAGTTCCTCCTTCACTTTTACATACAATTGAATGTGTATCCCCTGAACCTGTAACATTCTACACAATATATTTTGATCTTCCTTTACAGCAACGTTCAAAATTCATCGAATTATTTAAGCTTCAACAAGTTCAATGTATACCTGACTTTCTATCTGACTTTACTTTGAAATTTATCGAAGATAAATATAACGGATTTCTAAAAAAAGAACAGCTTTCTTATCAAGGCATTAAAATATTAATTGATAACTGCATGTTGAAATTACTAAAAGTAATTCAAAATGATGTTGTAAGTTCACAAGGTGAATATCGTCACCAATATAGTGAAGAAAAAACTGTCTTAAAGTGTATTGGTTATTTAGATGATAATCCTTATAAGAATGTAACGGTTGAAGATTTGTGTGAGTATTGCGCACTTTCTCAAAGTTATTTATATCGTTGTTTTACTTCATATCTCAACAGTTCTCCAAAACAATTCATCACAACTTATCGTTTGAATAAAATCGAAGTTGATTTGTTACAAAGTTCTAAATCAATTAGTGAAATTGCGAATCAATATGGATATTCATCCGTCTATGCATTTTCTAATAGTTTCAAATCATTCTACAAGCTGTCACCTAGAGATTTTCGCAAACAACTTCTAAAAAATAAAAAAGAGGATAGATCATAACGATACTTTCCTCTTTGTATTAGTCCCGTGAGTGCTTTATTATTTCACGGATTTTTTTTGCATTTGCCGCTATTTCTTCTTTAGTTCCTTTTGTGAGTAATCCACCAAAGCCACATACTTCCACACCACTTGTAATCCATTCATTCAAATTTTCTAAATTGATTCCACCGCTCGCAAGTAGCGGCATATTGGGAAGAGGAGTCTTAAATATCTTACATAGTTTTGGTCCATAAAAATCTGATATTGGAAATGCTTTAATAAAAGCTGCTCCCATACTCAATGCATCAACCGCTTCAGTAAGTGATGTACACCCTGGTGCATAAGGAATTTGATAACGATTGCATACTTTCGCAACCCCTTCATCATAATTTGGTGCAATGATAAACGCAGCACCTTTTAATATTGCATGACGAGCTGTTTCAGAATCTAATACCGTTCCGGCACCAACACATATTTTTTCTTTGAACTTTTCAGCGATTGCTTGTATTACGTCACCAGCATTATTCAATGTATAACTTATCTCCAATACATCAATTCCACCCATCAGACAACCTTCCGCAATTTCTAAGCCACGTTCAATTGTTTCTGTACGAACGATTGCCAAAGCACCTGTTTCAACCATTCTTAATGTTGTGTTTGCTTTTAACATTTTCATTTAAATTACCAAGTTGTGATAATACGCAACTACTTCTTTAACTTGATTTTGAATTTCTTGATTCACTGGCATTACTGGATAACGAGCTGGTCCAGCATTACAACCTTCACCATCAAGTGTTACACTCATCTTCATAACTGCAGGCGTTGTCGCAAGTTTAAGAATTGCTCGATAAGGTTCAATCGAATCTTGATATGCCTTTGCTTTTTCTAAGTCATTTGTTTTAAAACTATTATAAATTCCTAAAATTTCTTTTGTAATACAATTGCTTGTTCCCGCAACTGCACCATGTGCTCCTAATTGTAAGCCTTTAAGAATTGCCGAATCAGATCCGACTAATACTTTAACATCTGTTCCTTTTACTGCATCAAGATAAGCTTTCAAATTATCCATGTTGCCACTACTATCTTTTATTGCTTTAATATTTGGATAGTGAACTAATTGTCGTAGCACATCAGCAGATAAATTCATCCCAGTACATTTTGGAATATTATAAATAATGATTGGCAAATCAACATTCTCTGCAATCATTTTGTAATGATTTACTATTTCCTCATCCGTCGGAATTAAGAAATAAGGAGTTACTACTGAAACTGCATCAGCTCCTAAATCTTTCATAATATTTGATAGACGAATTACTTCTTGTGTACTATTTGCACCCGTTCCAACATACACAGGAACACGATGATTTGTTTCTTCGATTACTGTTTTTGCGAATGCTATTTTCTCATCTTCTGAAAGCACATGAAACTCACCGTTTGTACCAAGCGGGAATAATCCATGAACACCTCTTTCGATTAAACGATTCACTAGTTTTCTTGTTTCATTTAAATCTACAGCTTGAGTATCATCCGTAAACGGAGTAACGATTGGGGTTATGATTCCTTCAAATTCCATCTTATTTATCTCCTTCTTGTATCTTACGAATACTTTCACCCAAGCTTCCACCTGGATGCCATTGTACATATTGATTTAAGTCTAAATTTTTAGCATCTTGAAGTAATACACTTAATGATTGTAATACTAAGATTTCCGATAGTATTGAAGCGCGTGGCGCTTTATTCAATACATCACCTTCTGAATCAACATGAGCTAGTAAGCAAACTTCAGAATTTTTAGATAACCATGAATTCTTATTTCCGGTACAACTAATGATATGCGCACCATTTCTATGTAATGTTTCAACAGTTGCTTTTAACTCTGTTGTTTCACCACTATTTGATATCGCTATAACGACATCACCTGGTCGTACTTGACCACTTGAACCATGAACTGCTTCTGTACCATGTAATTCATATGCTGGTGTTCCTGTACTAGAGAAAAGTGAGGCTACATATCCTGCAACATGCCCTGGTTTTCCAATTCCTGTCACATGAAGTCGACCACCATTTTTCTCGCTACTTAAAATAATTTCTACTGCTTTTTTTAAATCTTCTTTATTTATATTTTCTATATTTTCAGAGATTTCATCTTTTACTGTATTTAAAAAACTATCTAATTTATTTTCCATCATGTATCTCCTTTTTCAATAGTCGATCATATTCTTTGTTATACCGATTTAAACTTTCTGAAATGCAATTTGTATCAATTGCAGAAATCGCAAGTTGTAAATAATCTTTAAACTGTTCTATCAATTCTAACTTCCCAATAATACCAAAGGCTTTATGATACTTACGACAACAGTCTTGAACAATTTTGATGTTACGATAAAGTTCCTCTGGATTTTTACCATCTGGAATTCCTAGCGAAATGGATAAATCTGCTGGTCCTACAATGATTGCATCGATACCCTCAACACTTATAATTTCTTCACTATGTTTAATGCCTTCAACTGTCTCAATTTGAGCAATTGTTATTGTTTCTTTATTGAGATTCAGCATATTATTCTCATGATTACTACTTGGGGCAAACAATGTATTTGCACCACCAGAATAACCACGATTACCTAATGGCGGATATTTCGACCAATCTCTTAATTGTATTGCTTGTTCTTTTGAATCAATCATTGGAACCATAATCGCATCCGCTCCTGCATCAAGAATTCTTGATACATATCCTTTACTACATTCAGGTGCTCTTACAAACACTCCAATGTTATTTGATTTTGATAGTAAAGCAACGTTTTGAATTGTTTGTAAATCAAACATCGCATGTTCCATATCATAAAACAGAAAATCAAGATTCGCATTTTTCGCTAGAAAAACCATCGCTGTACTATCTACAATTTTCATGAAACATCCTTTGATATATTGATTGTTCATTTTTTCTTTAATCATATAGGTCTCTCTTTTTAAAATGAGAACAGAGATTTTCCCCTGTTCTCATCGCTTTAAATTAGTGAATAAATACTTTTAATACGTTATAAATTCCAGTACCAATAATGTTGTAATCGATGTTAGGGAAACTTGCTCCTGAAATACCTAGTTGAGCAAATGCTGGATATAGAAGTAATGGTAATACCACTAATCCAATACCGATAACAAATGATCCTACAAGAGCACCTTTCCATCCACCATATGCATTACCGAATACTCCACAAGTACCTCCAGAGAAGAAGCAAATACCTGCAGCTGGAATCATAATAACTGGACTCTTAAATAAAATCATCAACAACATTCCAAATAATCCGCCAACAAATGATCCCACAAAACCAATAACTACAGCTGTTGGAGCGAATGGGAAAATCGCTGGACAGTCAACTGCTGGTTTAGAGTTAGGAATATATTTTTCAGAAATCGCAACGAATGCTGCTGTAATTTCTGCAATGAATTGACGAACCCCATAAATCAATACGCTCATACCTGCAGCGAATTGTAAACCTTGTAATAATGGATATACAAACCATAAATCATTTCCTGACATTGCTGTTACAGCTTCAAGATTTCCTGTAGCTACACAAGCAAATACAGCGATATAGAATAATACAACCATGAAGATTGCAATTGAGAAAATGAAGTCTCTGAATAATGAGAAGAACTTAGGTAATTTAATACTGCTTGAATCTGATTTAGTTTCTTTATTTGATTTCGCAAATAATTTACCAATTAACCCAGAAATTGCATAACCGATACAGTTAAAGTGACCCATTGCTAATTTGTCATCACCTGTTATCTTATTCATGAATGGTTGACACAATGTTGGAAGTGCTGCTCCACAGAATCCTAAGATAATACCTCCACCAATAATTGTTACAACTGATGGTAAATCGAATGCAATAAATACTAACGCTAATACACATGCAAAGTATAAGAAGTGTTGACCTGTTAAGAAGATTGCTTTAAATGGTGTGAATTTCGCAAACAATAAGTTGGCTGCAAACCCTACTAATAAAACTAAAGCTACTTCTGTTCCATAAGTATCAAGTGCCATTGCAGTGGCTACTTCTACTTGCGTTGTTACCCCTTGAATACCAAACCCTGTATTAAATAATGTTGTGAAGTTTCCAACGATTGTTCCAATGAAACTTGAACCAATATTGAAAATCATGAAGCCCATAATTGTTTTAGCTGTTCCTGAAATTACATCTGTTGCTGACTTTCTTTGTAGTAGTAACCCAACTAAAGCGATTATCCCTACGATAAGTGCAGTATTACGCGTTTGCGCTAAGATTGCATCTAACATTTTCTATCCTCCTATTTATTTATTTTTTTGAGTTGAAGAATTCATCAAGTTTTGCTTTGATTTCTTCTTTGTCCATAATATTACGTATACCAATTGCGTATGGAACTTGACTTGCAATTTCATGTGCAACATCTTCCATTGTAATAACAACATCTCCATTAAATCCTACGAGAGAATCTAAGTTTCCATGTTCAACTTGTAAATCCATTTTTTGTTCACTGATAACTTGGTCTACTTTAATCTTAAGTAACATACTAGAACCCATACCAGCACGACATGCAACTAATCCTTTATACATGTTTTTTCCTCCTATAATTGATTAATATAATCGAGTATTTCTTTTGGACAATTTGATTGATCAAGTAGATCATAGAATTCTTGTTGTTCTAATAATCCCGCTAAATCACTCAACGCAGATAGGTGTGCATTGTTGTCAACCGCAGATAGTGTAAATATGTATTTTACTGGATCATTATCTTGATTACCAAACTCAATTGGTGTTGCAAGAGTAGCGATTCCAATGGCGCCTTCAATTACTCCATCTTCAGGTCTAGAATGAGCCAAAGCTACATGTTTTGTTAAAACAAAGTAAGGACCTATTTCATGTACCGCGCGTATAATTCCATCAACATAGGACTCCTTGATTTTGTTTGCTTCAACTAATGGCTTGGCTGCTTTACGTATAGCATCTTGCCAATCAGTTGCTTCAATCTTTAAATTGATTAGATTTTCACTCACCATGTCTTTTAGCATTTTTTCTCACCCCTTTTTCTTTTACAATACCATCTTATTCGTTATGCTCCATAACAACAATCTTTATTGAGTCCAACATTTGTTACCCTACCTAAACAAAAAATAAACTGTCACTTATTTAGACAGTTTATTTAATTCATAGTTAAGGATATAATCACTTATTTCCTGCGCATTTTTTGCATTATCTAATCTTTCATAAAATTCTTTTTCATTAAACAACGCAACTAATTCACTTAATGCATTGAGATGTGTTTCATTATCTAAAGCCGTTAAGAAGAAAATATATTTGACTGGGTCTAAATCTTTAGTACCAAAATATATTGGTTTTTTAAGCGTTGTAATTCCAAGACCAATTTTAAGTGCACCATATTCTGTCTTCACATGAGGAAGAGCAATATTTGTTGTTATTACATAGAAAGGTCCATTTATTTTTGTTGTTGAAATTACTTCTTGAATATAGCCTTCCGTTGCATAATTGTACTCCACAAGTTTCTTCCCACTTAAGCTTATTGCTTGTTCCCAATCTGTCGCATCTAATTGTATGTTCATTAAATTTGGATCTGCCATTTCAGAGAGTTTTAAACTTTCTTTCTTTTCTTCATAATAATCACTCATCGAAAAATAAGTAATTAAATCATTGGCTAAACCTGTTTCATTTTCAACAGTTCCATATTTTTTGACAAGACTTATTATTTGTTCAATATTAGGAATATTACTAAATGTATTTTTAAGTTTCATACAAACTTCACGAACAACTTGATAACGTTCTTGCATATTCATAACTGGGCGAACATAAATGATTGGCTTACCATTTAATGCATCTTCATCAATAAATGTTGTAGAGAAAACAATATCATACTCTTCTTCAACATTTTTTAAATTATTACTTTCTAATGGTTTTAGAAAATGTATTTCAGGTAATAACGAAGTTAGTTCAGAATATAGAATCGCTGAACTTCCCAAACCATTACTACAAATAATTAAACCAACTTTCTGATTTCCTATTTTCACCATTGCACGATTAGCATAGATAGCTCCAAAATGCATTGTCAAATAGGCAACTTCATCTTCAGGAATTGGATGTCCAAATAAAGCTTCTAATGGTTTAACTGTCTCTAATACCAATGTATATAACTTAAAATGTTCTTGTTTAACTTTTTCTTTTAGTGGATTCACAATTGGAAGATGATATAACAAACGATAATAAGTCGGTCTTAAATGACAATATAATTTTCTAAAAATATCTTCACTATTTTTGTATTGAACTCCACTTAAAATTTCAAAACGATACATCAGTCTTTCTACAATATTCGCAATTGTTAAGCAATCTGTAGTATCTTCTTCTGGATTGCCTACTGAGAGACCAAGTATCCAAGCTGTTAAATATAATATTTCACTTTGTGCAATGCAATCACTTTGTTTATAATTCAAAATTAAGTCGCACACGAAAGCATATTCCTTTGTTGTTTTCATTAAATCAATTGTTGAATGATCAATATCACTTTTAAAAATATCGCTATTTCTACAATTCACAATTCTAGCTTTTAAGAAAATAAAGATATAAATGAATTCTCCTAAACGGTCTTCCACAAACTCCATGCCATGTTTATTTGACAACTCATCAATAACTAATTTGGAATACTGAAAAATATCTAAATGATTTTCTTCGATGAACAAATCAAAAAATTTACCATTGTTTTCTTTTGAAAACGTCTCAATGACTTCAATCATCATGAACCTTCTCAAGTCTAATTCTTTCCCATAGATAAAGTATCCACGGTTACGATCATATCGTACTTCAATACTATATTCTTTACACATTAATTCTAATTCTTTTAACTCATTTAAAACTGTTGATTTCGATACTTTTAAACTATCTATAAAATGATTAAGTGAAAGATATGGAAGTTCTATAAACATTAAAAGATACATTGTAAGTTGTCGCTCTCTTGAAGATAGGAAATAATCTTTTTCTGTATTATCCAGAATAAGTGCGTTTAACTTGTTACGTATCTCTTGAGTAATTGTAATCGCAGATTGAAGCACTTCAATTTTTTCTATCTTAGCACTCATAAGTTCTTGATTGATTTTATCTAGTCGATATAAAACTTGTCTTCTTGTGCATGAAGTTTGTTGTTCAATCTCTTTTAAAGTTAGATAAGTATTCTTGCAGAGTAAATTCATCAATGCATATAGCTTATTATCCATGATATTTCTCCCTTTATTCTTATTCAAGTTTATCATAACTTTTTGAAGTTAAAAGACAAGTTTTATTTTTGTTCACCATACACACAATGTTTACACTCATAGAAAATATCTATTATTTCACACTTATTATTTATAAGATTTTCTTTCTTCTTTATTATCACCTTATTAGGAAAACAGAAATCATTGTCTATAAATACGTAGGAGGTGCCCTATGACACTTCTTAATAGGAACGCTATCGGCTGGCTTGTGATGAAAGACATAAAAAAGATGAACTACTTAATTTTAGTTCTAATCCTACTTTATTTACTAAAGAACCAAGATAAGGATTAGGTAGTTACATTCCAGTATATAGCGAAAAGAAAGAGAGGATCACACTCCTCTCTTTTCCTTTTTGAACTACTTATCTTAGTACATTTACTATATCATCATTCAGTTCTAATTTAAACTCACTAACCATCACTTTTATACCATCTCAACATAAAGAAAAAGAGATTGCTCTCCTTCTCTTTG
>CAYLQY010000016.1:0-80548 GCA_964386325.1 uncultured Erysipelotrichaceae bacterium
GTTTTTACCTCTCACATGCATAGCATGTGGTTTTCCAAAGAAATATATAAAAAAAGATTGAATTTCAAACCATTCAATCTTCCTATAATAACTAAATTTTTCTAAGATATACCAGTGTTTCAATATGTGGTGTTTGAGAAAACATATCAAACGGAA
Organism: uncultured Erysipelotrichaceae bacterium; assembly: GCA_964386325.1. Classification (GTDB taxonomy): domain Bacteria; phylum Bacillota_I; class Bacilli_A; order Erysipelotrichales; family Erysipelotrichaceae; genus Anaerorhabdus. The sequence continues at coordinate 157 of CAYLQY010000016.1, forward strand.
TGATTCTCTTAATTTCATAACGATCTAATAGATCATTTAGATTTCTTCCTAATGTTGCCGGATTGCATGAAATATAAATAAGTTGTTTTGGACGAGCTTTCATGATATTTTCAATCATTGCTTCATCAAGTCCCGTACGTGGTGGATCGACAATGAGTGCATCGATATCACCTTTCTTTGCGATATATTTCATTTCTTCGCCAGCATCACCACTAACAAATTTTACTTTATCTTCACAGTGATTTAGACGAGCATTATTCGTCGCATTTTTTACTGCATCTCTTACAAATTCAATACCAATTACATTTTCAGCTTTATCTTTCGCAAGTAATGAAATAGCCCCAATACCACTATAAGCTTCTACAAGTGTTCCACAAGGTTCTAATAATGCTATTGCGGTTTTATATAAATTCTTTGCTTGTACTAGATTTAATTGGAAGAAAGATGCAGGTGATAATCTTAATACAATCCCATCAATTTTTAATTCAAGTGTCTTACTACCACCAAGATGAATAAACTCTTTACCGAAAGTTTCAATATTCTTCTTACTGATATTTACACTTTGATAAAGCGATTTAAGACCTTCAATATTCATAATTTCTTCAATTACTTCTTCTTCAATTTTCATTTTTCCAGTAACCAAAGTACATTGATATTTACCATCAAACCCACGCAATACAATTGTACGAATACCACGTTCTATTTGATCGTTGTAGTCTCTAAAACCAAATTTATTCAATACGTTCATAATGGCCATTCTCGTTTTATCTAATCCTTTTTCATGAACTTGGCATTCATCCATATAAACCAAACGACTAGAATTAGCTTCATACATACCACTATATAAAGTACCCTTTAACCACTTAACTGGTAGTTTGCATTGATTGCGATAATTAAACGGTGTTGGGTTTGGAACAACATCTTCAATCAACTTACCATCAATATTCGCATACTTCTTTAATGTTTCTCTTAATAATTCTTTTTTATACTCCAGTTGTTTTTTATAATCACAAATCATCATTGAACATCCACCACATTTTTCACTTAGTGAACAACGTGGTTTTACTCTGAATGGACTCTTCTCTATTACTCGCACTGTTTTTGCTTTCATGTAGCTTCCAAAATTCTCTAGAATTTCAATTTCAACTAATTCATCAACGAGTGCACCTTCTACAAAAACAGGTATTTTATTGACATAGCCAATACCCTCTCCATTGATTCCAATTTTAATAATTCTCATTTTTTGTTTTAACATACTTTACTCCTATCGTAAGAAGGCAAAATTCTTTTCAGTCACAAAATTTTCTAAATTATAAAGAAATAAAACTTGATCAATATCCTCAGACGCAATTAACTCCGTCAGTGGTAAACGATAATATCGCAAATCAACCATGATGATTTCTGAATAATGTGAGGCAAGATAAGGTATAAAAATATGAGCATACGAGTCTTTTACAACCAATATCTTTCCTTGATCGTCTACTACACCTTCATTTTTAATTGTAACAAGTGAATGATTACCACCTAAATAATACGCATATTTATCCTTTTCTACAAGTTTTTGTGCATCAAAGAGACTATTCATTGAAGTTCCGTCTTCAAATATCACCTCTGATTTGATGGGATTTTGTGGAATCATCTTATACATAGCATCCCCAGGATACCAAAATACACCTGCTTTTGACAGTAATGTTCCTTTGAAATCCGTCGTTACTTCTTCAAAACTAAACTGTTCTTCATTCATCATATTTTGAAGACAATACAGTTGATATGCAAGATATGCACCATGTGAATTCCAATGATGATCAGTTTTGAAATAAACATCTTTTTGATTCAGTAATGCACTTGTTACATCAATCCAGTCGCCTTTTATCTGTGAATGAATTGATGCCAAGATATTTTCTTGATTCAAATTGAACGAGAACATTGGTAGAGAATCCTTATCAATATCACTCGCTGTCGGTACAATCATAAGTTGTGTTGGTATATCTAAATTCTCTATAAATTTATTGATTTGCATAATTGATGTGTTCAGTGTATTTTCATCAATACTCGAAAACATTTGAATCAGTGTTTCATCTTTTCCAATATAAACACCATTATTTTCTATACTGCCTGTTCCAATTTTTGAGTATGCTTTTATGCCAATCCAATTATCACGGAAGATAAATTGATCATTTAAATAAGTTTCTAATTCTGATGTATAAGAATTGGAAAGTAATTTCTTAATTGAGAACTCTGGGAATTGTTTTAAATACCGATTTTCATTTTCAGAGAATTCTTTATCAGGATTCATAAAATTAAGAATTGTTAAGACACCTAAAAAAGCACAAAATGTAAAGACTGTAATCAGTTGAATTTTCTTTTTCATCTTCTTACCTCCTAAAACCTAAAGTATAGGAATGGGTTATAACTTGCATCCACAATGAATGCTGTGCATAATACTAAACCTACACCAATTAAAACTGGGACCATAATCTCCCATTTCTTATTTTCAATAACACGATGATAGAAATTTTTGACTAATGGTGTTGATGCAATGCATAGCGTTATTAGCAAGAATATATTGTTTCTTATAAAAAACATAAAGTATGAATTAAAGAGTGATAATCCTTCAAATCCAAACATCATGCGTAAATATTGTGTCAAACTACCAAAATCATCAAACGCAAAAATAACCCAGCTGATGATTATTAAAAATAAGGTATAGCTATGAGAAAGTAAAGCATTTGACTTCTCTAATTTTTTCAATAAGAATGATTTTTCAATCATTAGTAGAACACCAAAATATAAACCCCATAGAATAAAATTCCAACTGGCGCCATGCCATAAACCCGTTAAAAACCACACAATTAAAATATTGCGATAGTTCATTAATTTACTGCATCGATTCCCTCCAAGGGGTATGTACACATAATCTCTAAACCATGTGCTTAAAGATATATGCCATCTACGCCAAAATTCAGTAATTGATTTTGATATATACGGATAATTAAAATTCTCCAAGAATTCGAAACCTAACATTTTACCTAAACCAATGGCCATATCACTGTATCCACTAAAATCAAAATAAATTTGAAAGCCAAATGCAATAGCACCTAACCATGCTGTAGCGATGGACATTTGTGACAAAGGTAACGTATGGATTGTTTCCCAAAGTAAACCAATATTATTTGCGAGTAATACTTTCTTCGCTAATCCTGTTACAAACCGTTGCACCCCATTATAAAACTTATCCATTGTTTCTTCACGATGCACAAGTTGTTTTGCGATATCTTTATAACGAACAATAGGTCCTGCGATCAGTTGTGGAAACATTGTTACATATGCACCAAAAGATACAATGCTTTTTTGAACATCTGCTTGTCCACGGTAAACATCGATTGGATAGGACATTGTTTGAAATGTATAGAATGAAATTCCAATGGGTAATGCAAGTCCAAGTGGTTTTAACCATTCAAATCCTAATTGATTTAAATTTAATACAATGAAATCAAAATATTTAAAGAATCCTAATAATCCTAAATTAAAACATATTGAAAAAATTACAAATCGCTTTGCAATCCTTTTATTATCTTTATGCTTATCTATCATATAGCCATTAAAATAATCGACAACTGTTGATAGTAACATAATCAATATATAAATTGGTTCTCCCCAGCCATAGAAAACTAAGCTAAGAAGCAACAAGAATAAATTACGAAACTTTAGTGGTGATAGTTTCATCACCACCAAAGTTAACGGCAAGTATCCAAATAGAAATACTACGCTACTGAAAACCATATTACTTTAATGCAGTTTGAATATCATCAGCGATAGCTTGTGCATCTTCGGCAATAACGACAACCACATTATTACCTTCTGTAAATGTAACATAGTTTTGTACTAGTTCATATTGAGCAGGTAAGTATTGTGCCCATGTAGCATCTAAATCCGCAAGACGTTTATCTAACGCTTCTTTTACTGCATCAACTTTACCATCTTTTGCTTCAACTACCATAATTTCAGTAGCTTGAACATTCATCATTGGTAAAAATATTGCATAATCATTTACATCCTCAGTAGTAAGATAGTAAAGATTCCCCAAAGTAGCTTCATCAGCCATCATAAATCCAGGAAGTTCATATTTTCCACTATTTAACACAGCATCTATTTTCTTTTGAAGTTCTGTTAAGTTAGCAGTTTCGCCTCCTGTTGTCCCTTCCTCCCCTTGATCAACACTCGGTGTTTGTGTCGCCTCCGGTGTTGGTGTAGCTTCATTTTTTGGTGTTGATGAACATCCTACCAAAATTAAAGCTAAAGATAAAAGACAAACTAATTTTTTCATATTTCCTCCTAGCATTTCTTTTGAAATGCTACACGAATTATACCAAAACACACCTTGCTTGTCTTTTAATTTAATTTGAATTTTATGTGAACAAGTATTCAATTTCAATAGAGAGATTAAAAAAACCTGCATTTCTACAGGTTAATCTGTTAATCCCCAACTAGGTATTTCTTGTCCTCTACGCACCAAGATTGTTTTTTGATAATCTGTTTGATTTAGGAAGCGTAAAATCTTATCTTCATCCTCTTTGGAACATCCAATTAAAAGTTTTGCTTGTAAATCTTTCTTCAATATATCTGCCGCAATAATAATTGCTGATACACTACTTGATTTTTCACTACCTTTGAATACCATAATTCCTTCATTATCTGACGTACTCGTATCTTTTAATCTTCCGTATTCAACCGGATATACAAGATTTCCGAATTCTGGGTGTTTTGAACCTTTTTCACGAATAATTTCTAATTTGGAAGAAAGATACAAAGTATCTATTTTTTGCCAAAAAAAAGCATTATTTTCAAAATCTGCCATGTTTGCACCTCATTTACTCTACCATTATAGCAAAAATGAAAGGAATGTAAACAAATTTCAAATGAATGAAAATATTTTCAGTTTATTTTCTTACTTTTAGTGGAGTTATTGCAGAAATATTTTCACATCCCGTCATACGCATCGCATGAATGAATTCCTTTTTAAGTTTTTGAATCGTATTTCTTACTCCTTCAGTTCCCTCTGTTGCACAGGCTAACGCAAGTGGACGACCCACAAGTACCGCATCAGCTCCTAAGGCAATCGCTTTAAAAATATCATTACCTGTACGGAAACCACCATCCACAAGAATAGTTAATCGGCCGTCGATTGCACACACAATCTCTTCAAGTACTTCAATCGTTCCTGGTGTTTCATCCAATACTCGGCCACCATGATTGCTGACAATAATACCATCAGCTCCAGCTTCTAAAGCTCGTAGTGCCGCTTCTTTTGTCATAATTCCTTTTACAATAAATGGTTTGTTTCCACACAACTTCTTGATTTCACGAAGAGCATGAACATCTTTGTTTTCAACCGGAGTTTTCGCATTTCTTAATAATGGCAAACCCGCTGCATCAATATCCATCGCTACCCCCAACACATCAAATTCCTTCACTGTTTCAAAGCGTTGCTTAACTGTTTCCATTTCCCACGGTTTGATTGTTAGGAATCCTTTTCCGCCTTGTTCATGTAATGCTCTTGCAGGTAAATGGAAATAGTTTTCAAAATCGATACCATCGCCTACAAAACAGAGTATATTTTCTTCTCTACATGCAAGGGCTAGCTCGGTATTATAATCATAATCACTGATATCTGTCCCATAATTGTTTTTAATTCCTGCAATTGGCGCACAGCATAATGGTAAATCACACTTTACGCCAAACAAATCCGTTGTTGTATCAATATCTTTTACATCGTTCAATACATCTAGATTTAATTTTATTTTAGTTAATTCTTTAACGTTGTTAATAAATGAAATCCCTTGACCAATTCCACCTAAACCTGGAATCTCTCCTCGGCATGCAAAGCCATTGCATACTGGACATTGTCTACAAAGTGTTGCTTCTCTTTTCATTCTTATCTCCCTATTCATTCACATGGTCTAAAGCCATTTTAAAAATACTCTCAATGTGTTCATCCGCTAAAGAATAATACACATTCTTACCCGCTTTTCTTGATTTGATTAAATGTGTTTTTTTCAATGATGCTAGTTGATGTGAAACAGCTGATTGACTCATTTGTAATTCTTCCACAAAATCACTAACACAACGTTCATTTTCAAATAACAAATTCAATATTTTTAAACGGGTACTATCGGAAAACATTTTAAATAATAATGACATCTCTTCAAACTGTGATTCTAGATCGACATTTTTCATGTGGTCTTCACTCGCTTTCCTTTTATTATTACCTTTTCTTTATCGCGTACAAATGCTCTTAATAGTGGCACTACTGTTTTTCTAGAGAAACATTCTATTGTTTTTACAGTATGGTCAACTAGTTCAATTTCTAAGTCATCATGATCTGCGCGCCATATGTATTGCCATGTTAATATATCTTCCCAATAAATAAGACTACAGTTTTCTCTTTCCTTACAATTATATAAAATTATATAATCATGCGTAAAATCTATTAACTTACGGTCTGGTAGTACAAACAAGCAAAACGATGACATACCAAACATTAAAACCCCAATATATGAAAATAAATCATTAAATATCATCATTATAAAGCTCGCAAAAATCATAACGATTAAACCATTTTTAGGTTTAACGCTTACCGTAGCGATTATTGGTGGCTCTTTTGGAATATTTCTAATTCTTAATATTTTAGACTTCATTTTATCACCCTAACTGTCTTTAATTATACCACTCAATACGACGTTTCTCTATCATATTATTTACAAGTACTGTATAATAATACGCGGTGATATTATGAAAAATTTTAGTTTTGAAGTTACACATCGTTGTAAACAATCTGGTGCCCGCTGTGGTACCCTACATACTCCTCATGGAGATGTTCAAACGCCAATGTTCATGCCTGTTGGAACATTAGCGACTGTGAAGTTTATTTCGCCTGAAGAATTATACGAAATAGGTTCACAAGTTATTTTGGCTAATACCTATCATTTATGGTTAAGACCAGGTGAAGATATTGTTGAAAAAGCAGGTGGCGTTCAAAAATTTATGAATTATTCAGGCCCTATGCTTACAGATAGTGGTGGATTTCAAGTATTCTCTTTAGCGGATGCTAGAAAAATAAAAGAAGAAGGCGTTACTTTTAAAAGTCATTTAGACGGCTCTACTCTTTTCTTAAGTCCCGAAAAATCAATTCAAATCCAAAACAAAATTGGGGCAGATATGATTATGTCCTTTGATGAATGTATTCCTTATCCAGCTACCTATGAATATGTTAAAGATAGTGTTGAAAGAACACTACGTTGGGCAAAGCGTGGATTAGATGCTCATGAAAGAAAAGAAGACCAAGCTTTATTCGGTATTGTACAAGGTGGCGATTACGAAGACTTACGCAAACATTGTGCTGAAGAATTAGTTAAGATGGATTTCCCAGGTTATTCCATCGGTGGAACTTCTGTTGGTGAAGATAAACAAACCATGTACCGTATGATTGAATATGCAATAAAATATTTACCTGAAGACAAACCACGTTACCTTATGGGCGTTGGGGCTGTTAATGATATCCTTGAAGCAATCCAACGTGGTGTTGATATGATGGATTGTGTTTTACCTACACGTATCGCACGACATGGAACACTAATGACAAGTGAAGGTAGAATCAATATTAAGAAAGCAATTTATAAAGAAGACTTTAGACCTTTAGATCCTGAGTGTGATTGCATCTGTTGTAAAAATCATACACGAGCATATCTAAATCATTTATATCGTTGTAACGAAGGACTAGGAAATCGTCTTATGTCTATTCATAACCTTCGCTTTCTTCTTCGTTTGACTGAACAAGCACGTCAAGCAATTATGGAAGATCGCTTTGGTGATTTCAAAAAAGAAATCCTTGCGAAGTATGCATTTGATGAAAGAGGATTTTAATTATGAAAACAAGCGAATTTGATTTCGATTTACCAGAACATTTAATTGCTCAACATCCATTAAGTGACCGTAAACAAAGTCGTTTACTTGTTGTCCATAAAAATACTGGTGAATGTGAACACAAACATTTCTATGATATTCTAGACTATCTCAAACCAGGTGATGTATTAGTCAGAAATAATACTCGTGTTATCCCTGCACGATTATTTGGAACAAAAGAAGAAACAGGTGCTCATGTCGAACTATTACTGCTTAAGCAAGAAGGTGATATCTGGCAATGTCTTGTTGGTAATGCCAAAGTCGTTAAGATTGGTTCAATCATTTCCTTTCATGATGGAGAACTACGGGCTGAATGTATTGAAATAGGTGATAAAGGAATTCGTAAAATGAAGATGTTGTATGATGGTATCTTCATTGAAATACTTGAACGTTTAGGTAATGTTCCACTTCCTCCATACATAAAAGAAAAGTTAGATGATCCTGAGCGTTACCAAACAGTATATGCAAAAGTTAGAGGAAGTGCTGCCGCACCAACTGCAGGTTTGCATTTCACAGAAGAGTTATTCAAACAACTCGAAGATAAAGGAGTCATCATCAAAGATGTAACCCTTCATGTTGGACTAGGAACGTTTAGACCTATGGACACGGATACTGTTGAAGATCATGTCATGCATTCTGAAATGTATTGGATGGATCAAGATACCGCTGATGCATTAAATCTTGCGAAAAAAGAAGGTAGACGAATAATCACGGTAGGAACGACAAGTACGCGTACATGTGAAGCTATTTATTCAGAGTATGGATGTTTTAAAGAATGTCATGGTGAAACCGCCATCTTTATTTATCCAGGATATACATGGAAAGCAGTTGATTGCATTATCACTAATTTCCATTTACCAAAATCAACACTGATTATGATGATTAGTTCATTCGCAACAAAAGAACTTATATTTAAGGCTTACAATGAAGCCATTAAAGAAGAGTATCGTTTCTTCTCATTTGGTGACAGTATGTTCATTACCAATGAATAAAACATTCCCAAATATCCAAAAAAGTAGTAACAAAGTGAACTATTATCAACAAAGCATGGATGAAATTGAAAAGATTAAACAATCTTGTCTTCGTCCATCACTTTTACTTCATGCATGTTGTGCACCTTGTGCAGCATTCCCTATCGAATTTTTAAGTGAAACTTTTGATTGTACAATCTATTACAACAATTCAAATATTTATCCAAGCACTGAATATAATCGTCGCTTAGATGAATTAAAGCGTTATTTAGATGAAGTGAATCCTTCATTAAAATATAAAGTAAAATTAATTGAATGTATCTATGATAATGAAGCCTATAATAAAACACTTGAACCACTCAAAGATAAACCCGAAGGTGGCGAACGTTGTTTCTTCTGTTACACCAAACGATTAAAAGAATCATTTGAATATGCAAGTAAAAATGGATACGATTATTTTACAACCGTGATGACGATTTCAAGACAAAAAGATAGTCAAAAATTAAATGAAATTGGAACCTCTTTACAAGCTCTTTTCCCTAATACAAAATACTTTCATTCCGACTTTAAAAAGAAACAAGGAATAGATCGTGGAAGAGAATTATCAGTCGAGCATAATTTATATCGGCAACAATATTGTGGATGTATTTATTCATATGAAGAATATCTAAAAAGAAAAGTGTAAGTTTACACTTTTTTTGTGTCATTTAACGCGTTTACAAGCTATAATAAAAGAGCATGAAATGGGGTGGTAAGAATGGAAACGGATAATAATAACCCGAGACAGAGAAATACTGAAAGTTCTTGCCAAAAGGTAAAGTTCTTTCCTAATTAAAGGAGGAATTTGATGAATCTAGAAATATCTAAACAAGAATTAAAAAACTTTTTATTAAACGCTAATGATTACGATTTCCAAGAAATGATTGAATTTGTCCACCCAGTGGACCTTTTAAGCATTATCCACGAGAATGATGATGACGCTGTCAAAATATTAAATCGGCTCTCTGATGAAACAATTGCCCATCTCCTTGATGAAGAAGATGATGAAGATATCTATGATGTATTGAAACAATTCTCCGCAAATCGTCAAAAAGAAATTCTTGAAGAAATGAGTTCGGATGAAATTGCCGACTTCGTTCAAACGTTGGATGAAGAAGAAAGTAAAGATATCCTCAGTAAAATGTCAAAAGAAGATGTAGCGGAAGTAAAAGAACTATTGTCTTATGCACCTGATACAGCAGGTGGTATTATGGCAAAAGAATTTATTAGTATCCGTGAAAACAAAACAGTTCAAAAGACGTTAGAATATTTACAACAAGTGGCTCAAAATGCCGAGATGGCTTATTACTTATATGTAACCGATTCAGTTGGTCATCTAAAAGGTGTGGTATCGCTAAGAGATTTAGTTTCTTCTCCTTTTGATACCCTGATTTCTGAAATTACAAATCCCAATGTTCAAACTGTAAACACCAATGATGACCAAGAGGAAGTTGCTTATCTCATCGATAAGTATGACTACGTCATGATTCCTGTTGTTGATAATGAAGATATTATTAAAGGTGTAATTACAATTGATGATATCGTCGATATCATCAAAGAAGAGGCAACCGAAGATATTCACCATATGGCAGGGTTGAACGCCGAAGAAAAAGTTGATGGCACTTTGCTTGAATCTATTAAATCACGTTTACCTTGGTTATCTGTTAACTTGATTACTGCTGTCTTAGCAGCATCTGTTGTAGCAATGTTTTCTTCCACAATTGAGGCTGTTGTAGCACTTGCCGCTATCAATCCTATCATTGCTGGAATGGGTGGAAATGCTGGTACTCAATCATTAACCATTATCGTTCGCGGTATTGCGTTGGGTGAATTAACGGGCGAAAATGCAAGAAGAGTCTTCTTCAAAGAATTTGGAGTTGGTTTACTTGCTGGTGCAATTTTAGGTATTGTTGTCGCCATTGGATGTACTTTCTTCTTTGGAAATCCATATTTAGGAATTGTTGCTGGTTCAGCGATGATATTCAATTTAATTGTCGCTACAGTAGCTGGATATGCCGTTCCTATTGTATTAGAAAAAATGAACATTGATCCAGCTTTAGCTTCCAGTGTTTTTGTAACAACCGCTACAGATGTACTTGGTTTCTTTGCATTTTTAGGACTTGCGACCATGTTACTTCCTTATTTAGTCTAATAACCTACAAGCAGATAAACATCTGCTTTTTTTAATTATAAAACCACGCTTTCAAACTTTCGTTTTACTAACGTGGTCACATGATACCTTAATTTATGCGAGCTTAAGTGCGGCCGCTAATCTTGGAATGATTTGTTTCTTTCTTGAAACAATATCCTTGGCAAATAAAACATCATTTTCTTTACAACTATCAAACATTTCTTCAATTACCCAAGAAAGTTTACCCATGTAAATAAAGTTAGAACCCTTACCTTCAACATTAGTAAATGTCATCACAAGTAAATCATATTTATTAATCGCATTAATTTTTTCCATATAGGATACAAATTCTCTACGAATAATTTCTAACTCTTTAATATCTAAAATATTAATTTGTCCAATGGCGATTCTAAATCCTTCCATTGAATATTCCTTAAAGTCATTATAGAGAATTTCACTAAAAGATAAACCTCTTAATGTTGCTACTGCTTCAAACATCTCAATAGATAATTTATCTAGATCAATCTCTGCAATTGCAGCTAAGTCGGTTGCTATATCTCTATCCACAGCTGTAGCTGTAGGACTATTAAAATTCATTGTGTCAGAAATAATAGCACAACACAATAATCCCGCAATTTTCTTAGTTGGTTTTATTCCATTTTCCTTATACATAAGAGCAATGATACTAGAAGTACTTCCTAAGTTTTGATTTCTAAAATTAATTGGATTACTTGTTTCAATATCACCAATACGATGGTGGTCAATGATTTCTAATACATCTGCTACTTCTAAAGATTCAACACTTTGTGATGCTTCATTATGGTCAAGTAAAACAAACTTTTTTCGGGTATATGAGAATAAATGGAAACGTGATACCGCACCAATAACATGTCCTTTGTGATCAATCACAGGATATGAACGATAACGTGTCTTACTCATTCTTTTTGAGACATCATCAACATAATCAGATATCTTAAATGTGACGATATCTTTTGTCATAATCATGGATACAGGAGGAGTTTGATAAATATATCGTGCCACCTTCATCGCATCATATGGTGTTGTAATTATTGCGCAATCATTATCCATAGCTAAATCCATTATTTTTTGTGAAACTTCTTTTCCTTCAGTTATTACTAAGCATGCTGCTTTTTTCTCAATCGCTTTTTCTTGAAGAAGTTCATTATCACTCATAATAATTACACTATTCTCAAATTCTTCATCTAAGAAATTATTATTACGAGAAATCATAATTTTTACATCCCCATCCATATGAAGATGAACTGGATTAATTAACAATTTCCCTTCAATTGTTTCTGTAATATTCGATATTGGAACATCTTTCATTAACTCCTGTACTTGTTCAATATCTTTCATTTGAACATCAGAAATATTTGACATTGATACAACACCTAGTAAGTTATTCTCACTATCGACAACAAATAGACTCTTGTTTTTTCCTAGGGTAATTTTCTCCCAGGCTCTTTTTATCGTTAAATCTGGGTGAATTAATGATGCACTATCAATATCAATATCTTCCAATCGACATTTTGCGTTTTCTACTAATTTTGGAGCCTCTACATCAAACTTCTTTAAAACATAGGCTGTTTCTGTGTTTAATTCACCAATTCTACAGGCAATGGCATTTTGTCCCAGTTGCTGTTTAAGATTTGCATAAGCGATTGATGAACAAATCGAATCCGTATCAGGGTTTCTATGCCCTGTTACATAGATTACATCTCGCATAACTTTCCTCCCACTTGTGGTTCTTTATAAGAATTGTAACACACCTATTTTCAAATGTAAGCGGTTTAAACCTTAATTTATAGTAAAAAATAGTAAAAAAAACAGGCATCACCTGTTTATAGTAGTCGCTTTTCATAACCACCTGTTACTTTAAGTCCATCTGTAATGATTACGAATGCTTTAGGATCTAAATCATAAATTATTTTTTGAAGTTGAGGAATTTCATATTTACTTACAATCGTAACTAGCACTTCCGTTTCTTCATCTGTATAAGCACCCATACCTTTCCAGTATGTTACTCCACGTACCATGTCTTTATTTATAATATGTTTAATCTCGCGATTTTTTGTGAATATCATCGCACTAATCTCAATATTTTGAAAATGTATTTTATCAACTACAAAGGAAAACATAACTTGGTAAATTATTGAATAAATTGCCACTGGTAATTCAAACAAGAATGCACAGGCAATATAAATACAAGCATTAATAATTAGTTGTAATTTACCTACACTGAATCCTTTCCAGTGAAGCGCTGCATAGACACCAAGGATATCTAAACCACCACCACTTGCTCCATTTAATAAAGTAATACCAATTCCAAATCCCCCAATTATTGCCCCAATAATACATGACGCTAATGTATCTTGTAGTATTGGCACTTGTGGTATTGGAATAATTGACATTGTAATTGTAATAACAAGCATCCCTATTAATGAACCTACAAAGAATTTTTTACTTAATGTTTTATAGGTAAATACAAATAGTGGAATATTAATCAACATATTTATAATTCCAGCTTGATTACTCGCAAGATTAATGGATGTATAGCGATTTAATAGTTCAATAATTAACTGTGCAACTCCGACAAATCCACCATTATACAATCCATGAGGGATGATAAAGAAGTTAACCGCTAAAGAAAATAAGGATGTTCCTAGAAGAACCATGAACATCCTTTGTAACTGAGATTGCTTTTTCATATCTTAGTCTTTGAAGATTTCTACTTTTTCCATTACATCCCCTTGTTGCATATTTCTAACTGCACCAAGATTATCTGTAACACATCCAAATACTGTATGTACACCATCTAAATGTGGTTGTGGATCATGTACGATAAAGAATTGACAACAACCTGTGTCTTTTCCACGATGCGCCATAGATAAAGCTCCTGGAAGATGTTTGTGTGGATTATTAACAGTTTCGCAAGGAATAGTATATCCTAAATCCCCTGCTCCTGTTCCATAAGGACAACCACCTTGTGAAACGAATCCTGGAATTACACGATGAAATGTTTTTCCATTGTAATACCCTTCTTCAATTAATTTCACAAAATTTTCAACTGTTTTTGGTGCTTCATCTGGATACAATTCAAATGGAAGCTCTGCTCCATTTTGCATTGTGATTTTTCCTAATATTTTTGTCATAACTTTCACCTCGACACAATTATACTTTTTTTATTGGTCGAATACCATATTATTTGTTACTAATTTACTAATCCGTTTTCAAATCCGTTTCGATTTTATCATGATTTATAAAAAGAACTAAGACTGTGTAAGCCACAGGAAGTAATATATCATTATACTGAAATATTGGTATTATGCCATTGTATCCTTGAAATGAAATCATTGAACGAATAAGGATCGCAAGGGTACCAAAAGTTATTAGTATATGATATGACTTCTTCATAACTCCAAGTAAACCTGTAAGAAAGGTTAAACATCCTGGAACCAAAAAACTAATAATGATTACTGCACGGTGTAATTCTGACAATGGCTGTAGAACTAAAGCACTTCCAGCAATTATAATACTCACTAAACCAGAAGCCAACATAATGAAACTACATACTTTAAATAACGTCTTCATTAATCATTCACCGCCTTCACATTTTGGAATATTTTATCCAACACATCATTCGGAAAATAGTAATCTAATAGTTGCTCAACTAAATTTGTTGCAGGTATTCCTCTGTCTCTTTGACTTTGTCTAAACTCAGCTGAAAATGTTACTACACTATCAAATAAAATGAATACAAGTAAAAATGTTGTTACCTTCTTACCAAAATGATATGGTATTTTTTCAATCCAAGTAGCTAAATACGGATAAACCCACTTCAAGAGAATTATTCCTCCCAATCCCCAAAACATCATAAAGGGAACTGTTGTTCTTCCTTGGATATTTAAAAATAAATGAGAATAATCCCATGCTTGTGTATGTAGTAAAACTTCTTCCAAATAACTAATTGAATATTCTGTTACCCCACCAATTAAACAACAATAAATATATGTGACAAACCAATTACGCTTTGAATCGTTCTTGCCTAATAGAATATAAAACAAGGAGAATCCAATTCCGTATACTGGATTAAACGGACCATAAATTAATCCTACATGTGGTTGTATTAGGCCTTGTTTTGCGAATGCTAGAATCGTTTCATAAACAACCCCCACTACACAACCTACCATGAAGAAAGCAAATATTTTTTCAAAAGAATATCCCTCTCCAAATTTTTTTCTTTGAATCGTCATACTATCACCCTTTCAAAAAGAATTATATCATAGTAACTTTTTTTGTTTAAAAACACGCTTTCTAATATGAACCATGCTACAATATTATCCAGAGGTATCGTATGAATTTAATTTGTCCATTATGTAAAAATAGTTTAATTAAAAAAGATAATTCTTTTTCTTGTGTAAAAAATCATCACTTTGATTTAGCCAAGAGTGGTTATATTAATTTGTATTTAACCAATAAAAGTAAAACTCATGGTGACAACAAAGAAATGATCCAAGCACGCACATCATTTTTATCAAAAGATTACTATCTACCTTTAAAAGAAAAACTACGTGAAGAAATCAATCAAATAAATCCTAATACACTGGTCGACCTTGCATGCGGTGAGGGGTACTATACACGTGATTTTAATTGTCCTAATAAAATTGGAATCGATTTATCAAAGGATGCTATACAATATGCAAGTAAACACGACAAAAGTACGCAATACTGTGTTGCTTCCATTTTCGATTGTCCGATTGCTAATGAATCTGTGGATTGTGTTACCACCTTATTCGCACCGATAGCTAATGATGAAATTAGTAGAATACTAACTCAAAGTGGATATTTTATTGGGGTATTCCCTGCCGAAAATCATTTACTCGAATTAAAGAAAGCAGTATACGATACCATTTATCTAAATGAACAACCCAAAATTGATATAGATTTAACACATATCATTACTCATCGTGTTACTTCCACTATCCATTGTAATTGTAATGAAGATATTCAAAATCTATTTATGATGACACCCTATTACTTTAAAACTTCACTTCAAGATAAAGAAAAAATCAATTGTCTTCAGCAACTCGATTGTACAATTGATTTCTATATTACAATTTATAAGAAACTTTAAGCACCACGCTTGTGGTGTTTTATTTTGTTTGTTCTTTTACACGATACTGAATTATTTCTCTAATAAGTTCCATCGGTAAAGGCTTATCTAGCGGAAACTGAATTGTTCCCTTTGTTGTTTTGTATTCTTTCAATTTATCCTCAAATGCAACTATAACCTCTGGTTGAGGATAAAATCCAATATGTTTTGTAAATGCTGCAAAATGAACTAGCCATTTACCATTTAAATCATAGGTAGGCATTCGCATACATATTCTTTCTTTGGCATTCGGTGCTAATTCTAAAGTACTTTCTCTTAATTCATTCAACTTTTTTTGAACTTCTTCTGGAAATTCTGCAATGTATTTTTCAACATCGTTCATATTAGATCTCCTTTATGTAGTCTTCATCACTAATCACTGTAAATCCTTCTTTTAATAATAGTTCTGCCGTGACACCATGTCCTTCAATAACAGTATGACTAAATGTGCCATCATAAATTTTATCCACGCCACATGAAGGACTTTTAGCCTTCAAAATAACTTCGGTAACTTGATGTTTTTTGCATAGCTCCAATGTTTTTTGAGCACCCCTAATATATGCATCGGTTACATCTTCGCCAAGCTCTGTCAGTATGCGATTATTTACTCTTTCAGCCGGCGTTCTTGGTATCTTTAAACCACCCAAAACTTCTGGGCAAATCATAATAGCTTCATTATTTTCTACCATTTCTTTAAAGTCATGTCTTTCATGACTTTTCCCACTATAACTACAACATACACCACAAAGACATGCACTAATTGCTTTCATATTATCACCATCAAAATTATATCATAGAAAAAGGAGTTCTACTCCTTTTCATGGATCAGTGACACTTTAGTATCTGATATTGAATAATTGGTTTCTCCTTCACTTATTATTTCAATAAACAGACGAATTGATTTTCGCTTTTCTTTTGAACACTTACGATATGCAAGTATCATTTCCATTTCATGTTTAGATATTAATAGGTCATTTTTATGAATTTTTCTATTTTTATTATCATATCCTATTAAAGTGTTAATATCAGTGTCAAATGTATCAGCTATTTTCTTCATCATTTCAAAATCCGGTTCTGCTGTGTCATTTTCATATCGTGATATCGCTTTAGCACTAACACCACAAATTTCTGCTAATTCCTTTTGTGTAAAATTCTTATTTTTACGCAAATATTGTACTCTTGTTCCAAATGAAATCATCACAACCCCCCTCGGTTGCACAGTATAAACTATATACGTTTCAATTTCTTTAATTTCTCATTTTTGTAGATTGTGTGTGGTCTAAAATGACAAATAAAAGGTATTTTCGCAAACCTCTTGAAATTTATTTAAATAGGTGTTATATTATTTTAGCAGTCACAAGTATTGAGTGCTAAGGAGGAAATATACTATGGCAAAGAAACAGTTTAAAGCTGAATCCAAAAGACTTCTTGACTTAATGATTAACTCTATTTACACAAATCGTGAGATATTCTTAAGAGAGTTGATTTCTAATGCATCAGATGCTTTGGATAAGCGTTATTATCTATCACTTACGGATGATGGTAAACGAATCGATAAAAAGAATTTAAAAATTGATATTAGTGCTGATAAAGCCAATCGAACATTAACAATTTCTGATACTGGTATCGGTATGACAGAAAAAGAATTAGAATCAAATCTTGGTACAATCGCAAAAAGTGGTTCATTAGAATTCAAAAAAGAACTTGATGATGCAACAAAAAACATTGATATCATCGGTCAATTTGGTGTTGGATTCTATTCTGCTTTCATGGTTGCGAAGAAGATTACTGTTGAAACTAGATCAATTGACAGTGATGTTGCTTATTCTTGGGTAAGTGAAGGCGAAGATGGTTATACCATTAATACAATAGATCGTGATCAAGTAGGTACTACAATTACTTTGGAACTTAAAGATGATACTACTGAAGATAACTACAGTGACTTCCTTGAAAGTTATCAAATTCAACAACTTGTTACAAAATATTCAGATTATGTACGTTACCCAATTGAAATGATGATTGAAACGCAAAAACCTAAGAGTGATAATCCTGATGAGTTTGAAACAGTACTAGAAAACAAAACACTTAACTCAATGGTTCCATTATGGAAGAAAAATCGAAAGAAAATTAAACCTGAGGAATATAATGAATTCTATAAGAGTAAGTTCATGGATTGGGAAGATCCACAAAAAGTAATTCATTACAATGTAGAAGGTAATATTTCATATAACGCTTTATTATTTATTCCTGGAAAAACACCATACAATTTCTACAATGCTGATTATGAACCAGGATTACAACTTTATTGTAAAGGTGTATTTATCATGGATAAGGCAAAAGACCTTCTTCCTGACTATTTCCGATTTGTTAAAGGATTAATTGATAGTGATGATTTAAATCTAAACATCTCACGTGAAATTCTTCAACAAGATCGCCAAATGAAAGTATTAGCTCAAAGTATTGAAAAGAAGATTAAAAATAATCTTGAAGAAATGCTTAAGGGTGAAAGAGAAGAATATGAAAAGTTCTTCGCTAACTTTGGATTAACATTAAAATATGGCATCTATCAAGATTATGGTATGCATAAAGATACTCTTCAAAATTTGATTCTATTTAAATCAAGTAAAGAAGACAAATATATAACTTTAGAAGAATATGTAGATCGCATGCAAGAAGGACAAGATTTAATTTATTACGCTTGTGGTGAAACGATTGATGCAATAAAGAAACTCCCTCAAATGGAAAGACTTCAAGAAAAAAATCTAGAAGTTCTATACTTCATTGATGATGTTGATGAATTCGCTATCAATATCTTAAATACATATAAAGACAAAAAATTCAAATCTGTAAATCAAGGCGATTTAGGTTTAGATAGTGAAGAAGAAAAGAAAGAAAAAGAAGAAAAAGCTAAAGAAAATCAATCATTACTATCTAGTATGAAAGATGCTTTAACTGATAAAGTTAAGGAAGTTAGAATCTCTTCACGTTTAAAATCACATCCTGTATGTTTAGTCTCTGATGAAGGAATCTCTCTTGAAATGGAAAAAGTTCTATCACAAGCACCAAACAGTCAAGGAATTAAAGCTAATAAAATTTTGGAAATTAATCCAGATCATGAAATCTTTAAAACACTTCAAAAAGCATATGAAAAAAATCCTGAACAAGTTAAAGATTATGCGGATGTATTATACAACCAAGCTTTACTTATTGAAGGATTACCAATTGAAGATCCAATTGCTTATGCAAACAAAATTTGTGATTTGATGATTAATGCAAATAAATAAGAGTTCAATATGAACTCTTTTTTAATAATATCCATGCTCAAATGTAATTACTGTATAAATATTATCTTCTCTCTTTGTTAATTCTGCATCAATCCGATTTTTAATCTCGTCCGCTGTCAAATGAAATTCAAATGGCACTTGTAAATCAAAAATCAAATTCGTATGCGTTGGACCAATTACAACTCTAAAATCATGCATTGATAACTTGGGATCAATTGAAGTAATAATTTCTTTCATTAATTCCTTATGAGAGTTAACTACGACATCATCAATCTGAATAGGATCCATATGAATGGTCATAATGATGTGCAGTTCTTTTTCTATGCGTCTTTCTATTTCATCAACCAAATCGTGAATAACTAAAAAATCTTGGGTACAATCTACTTCAACATGTACACTACCAATCATATTTCCAGGACCATAGTTATGGATAATTAAATCATGAATACCTAAAATTTTAGGATTCGCTAATACGATTGCTTTTATCTTATCGACAAGTTCTTGTTCAACTGGTTGACCAATTAATTCATCAATGGTTGATCGAATAATCCCAATACCAGAAATAAAGACAAAGATAGAAACAAGAATACCCATTGCACCATCTAATGGTAAATCGGTGAATAATGAACTAACCAATGCTATCATTGTTGCAGAGGTTGCAATAACATCATTCAAACTATCTTTGCTTGTCGCAATCATTGCAGAATTATTAATTCTTTTACCTAATGTTCTATTAAATAGACTCATCCACAACTTTACAAAGATTGATAAAATCAACGAGATTAATACCACCGTACTATAAATTACTGGTTCAGGATTCAATAATTTATCAACTGATGTTTTAAATAATTCAAAACCAACTAATAAAATAATTACTGAAATGATGAAACTAACAATGTATTCAATTCTTCCATGACCAAATGGATGATCACGATCTGCTGGTTTTGCAGCTAACTTATATCCAAACAAAGTAACAATACAACTTGCAGAATCTGATAAGTTATTGAATGCATCGGATGTTATTGCAATGGAGTTTGTAATAAATCCTAAAAATAATTTTACTGCAAATAAAATAACATTACATACAATACCCACAAGACTACTTAAAGTACCATAACTTGAACGTACTTTTTCATTCTCTACATCATTATAATTCTTCACAAATTGCTTAACTAAAAAGTTAACCATGCCTTACCTCTCAACTTCATTTTATTGTAAACGAACCTTCTTAGATTCAAGGTTTATGTTATATTTTAAACTGTTTTGAAGATAAGTAAAGGATATTGTTATTAAAAGTGGAGAAAACATAAGAATTAAGAATTGTAATATTTCTAAACGCATATTTGTACTCAATAATGGCAATAAAAGAATCATAAACATCGCCAATATCAGTAAGGCACACATAACTTGAATCGAATTTAAAATAAAGTTTTTAATAACTTTTTTACTTCGTAAATAAACTACTTTCCAGCATCCGCAAGAGATTACAATACTTATTGCTAAGAAGGTATAAGACCATGTGCTAGCATGACCTATGAATAAGAGTATTATAATCTCTATTATCGCGATGCAACTGTTATGGATAATAAACTTACCCATTATCTTTCTTGAAGGGTTGAGAACACCCAATGATAGAAAAGCAGCAGTGCAAGATAAAAATAGAGATGGCGTGGGATATCCAGCAATGGCATAATCACATGCTAATACCGTACAAGCAAGAATAAAGATATAAGCATTTTTTAATTTCATAAGTGTTCCTCCTTCAAGTGTTATTACTTTACCATAGGAAGAAAATAGTACTGTCCTATTTTTGGTACAGTATGATATTATTATAGTGGTGATAAGATGAATACAACAAAACTTAGATTATTATACTTAATCGATTTATTTAAACAGGATACAAATGAAACAAACCCCGTTACAATGCCTGATATATTAGATTATCTTTACGAAAAAGGAATAGTAGCTGAAAGAAAATCACTCTATGAAGATATTGATACACTTAAAACATGGGGACTTGATATTCTTTATATTCGTCCTCAAGGTTATTACTTAGCATCATCCGACTTTGATATTATTGAGATTAAACTACTCGTTGATGCGATTGCATCTAGTGACTTTCTTACTAAGAAAAAAACAATTGAACTTCAAAAAAAACTATTGAGTTGCATTAATCACTATGATCAAAAAAGTATTGAACATCAACTTTTTCAAAATCCTAATAAATTCAAGAACGAAAATATCTTCTATTCTTTAGACACTATACAAAGTGCCATCAACAAGAATTCGTCAATACAATTCATGTATTTTGACATCACAATAGACAAACAAAAAAAGTATCGAAAAGATTCGACACCCTATCATTTAATTCCTTATGCGCTACTCTATGAAAATCAACGTTACTATTGCATTGGTTATTCATCCAAGCATAATAATTTTTCACACTATCGTGTTGATAAAATGGATCAAGTTATTTCACTTGATGATTTTAATGAAAAGAAGAATTTCAATCTATCAAGATATAAAACAACTAATTTCAATATGACATTAGGACAAATAGAAAATATTACATTAGAATTTGATTTATCATTAACTAACATTGTATTTGATACCTTTGGACAAGATGTATTTATTCAGAAAGTCAGTCCTACAACATTTACAATCAACTTATCTACTACCCTTTCATCTAACTTTATTGGATGGTTATTACAGTTTGGTAAGAAAGTAAAAGTACTTTCCCCTTCATCACTCATTGAAGATATTAAACGTTTAATTGATGAAGTTCAGGAAGTTTACTAAGATCTTTTAATAATTTCTTATGAGCAGTTACCATTGGATAATTATGAATATCTTCCATTTTAACCCATGTGCAGTCATCTAATTCAATCTTCTTATTCATAAACACGAGAAAGCAATTCATATGCCATATCAAATGGGAAAAAACATGTTTTCTCTTTTTTAATTCTTCACCTTGGATATTATAAGGTGTATCAAATTGTGGTAGTCGATAATAATCCTTCATAAGACCATCACGATCATCACTACTTAAGCAAATCTCATCCTTACATAGTAAGACATAGGTATATACTTCTAACTCTCTAGGAGCCTTCATTTTAGTTTTAACTGGAAAATTTTCTTCGATTCCTAATTCATGTGCCTTACATTCATCACAAAGTGGACATAAGCTACACATTGGTTTTTTCGGAGTACATACCATTGCGCCTATTTCCATAAGTCCTTGTGTGAAATGTGATGGATTTGAATCTTTCATCCATGTCTTACATATTTCGGTAACTTTTCTTCGTGTAGTAAGCTTAGTAATGTCATCATCTAAAGCAAAATAACGTGTTATAACACGAAAAACATTACCATCTACTGCAGGAACTTCTTCACCAAACGCAATGCTTAAAATAGCTCCTGCTGTATAGTCGCCAATACCTTCTATTTTTTGTATTTCAGTTGGATCACTAGGAATGATTCCACCATAATTCTCCATCACTGTGATAGCACCCTGATGTAACTTACGGGCACGATTATAATATCCTAAACCTTGCCATACCATTAACACATCTTGTAAATCCGCCTGAGCAAGTTTTTCGATTGTAGGCCACTTATTCATCCACGTTTCATAGTACGGTAACATGGTATCAATACGGGTTTGTTGAGCCATAATTTCACTGACCCAAATTGCATAAGGATCACTTGTTTTTCTAAAAGGTAAATCACGATAATTCGCTCGATACCACTCTTCAATTTTTTCGCTTACTTTCATTTTATGCCCTCCCATACTATAATAAAGCTAGAGGAACTCCCAATGAATGAAATTAATCAACTTCAAACTTTAATCGACTCTAGTCAAAAAATTGTATTTTTTACTGGTGCTGGAATTTCTACAGAGAGCAATATCCCTGATTTTCGAAGTGCTGATGGTCTCTATCAACAAACAAGTAAAATTCCACCTGAAACTATTTTAAGCCATACCTACTTTATAAACAACCCTGATGATTTCTATAGATTCTATCGAGAAAATATGTTGTATCTTGATGCTTTACCAAATAGTGCACATAAATTCATTGCCAACTTAGAGATAAATGGAAAATGTATTGGTGTCATCACGCAAAATATTGATGGGTTACATCAATTAGCTGGTTCTAAACATGTCTGTGAACTTCATGGCTCTGTGTATCGAAATACTTGCATGAAATGTCATAAACCACATTCTATATCAGCTATCATTAATAATGAATCAATCCCATTATGCGAATGTGGCGGAATAATTAAACCAGATGTCACTTTATATGAAGAAGCACTTGATGAAAATGTCATTGATGATGCCTTAAATCTGATTACTTCAGCCGATTTATTGATTGTTTGTGGAACTTCATTATCTGTTTACCCAGCAGCTGGATTTATTCGTTATTTTTCAGGAAATAGTCTTGTCCTTCTTAATAAAACAGCAACTCCTTTTGATAATCAAGCAGACTTATGCATTCATGATTCCCTAGGAAATATATTCTCTCAAATTAAACTATAGAAAAAAGACCTAACGGTCTTTTTATCTTGCATTGTAATATGATTTACCATTCTCCATTTGAATTCCTTTAGCATTCATCATTTCATCAACTGTAACTACTTGGAACCCTTTTTCAATTAACATTGGAATTATTTGAATGGCTGCATCTCTTGATTCAGCATGTATATCATGAAGCAATATAATGTCACCATCTTTAGCCTTATTCATAGTTTCATCAATTGTACTTTGAACATCTCTAGTTTTCCAATCAAGTGTATCTATACTCCACATAATAAACGGATATGGTGATTCTTCACGCATTCGCTTACTTATCGCTCCATAAGGAGGTCTAAATGCTGTAACTTGATAACACCATTGACTAACATCTTCATAAACTTTTTGCGACGTTAAATAGAATTGTTCTTCAAGATTTTTCATCTTCGCCATATTTGGATGACTATAAGAATGACTTGCAACCTGGCTACCTGATTCAATTTCATCTAGAATAACTGCACTCCCTTTAGAAGTAATTCGATTACCAACCACAAAGAAAGTTGCTGCACTATCATATTTTCTTAACGCTTCCAAAATTACTGGTGTATTTGTAACATGAGGACCATCGTCAAAGGTTAATGCTACCATCGGGCGATTTGGATCTACATAACGATTAGGAATATAAATAATAGGATCTGGAACACTTTGATCAATACCGAAATATATGCTAATATGCGAAGCTATTGTTGTTAAATCTAAGCTAAACTCAATTGTTTTTAGAGCAAGATTTTCAATTTTATAAACAAGGTTATTACCATCTAATGTAAAGTTTGTAAACAATTGCCCATTTCTATCTGTATTTTCTAAGAACTCTTTCGTATATGCAATATCTTGTAAATCACCATCTTGTTTACATTGCGTTCTTAAACTTTGCGTCATAAGTCGTAATGCAATATCATCATAAATAAGTGAAGTATCAATAACTTTCCCATCACTTCTATTCAACCAAATTGATTGTATTTCAAAAGATTCACTATCATCCACCAATTTTGTTATCTCAAATTGATAATTTATTAACTCGTCTGTAATAGGGAGAAATGAATAATCAACACGAACCATAATTTTCTTAGCTTCATTTTCTGTTTCAGCTACTAAGATTTGATTATATAGTTCTTCTGAAATACTTTTAATTGTATTCCCCAATTCATTATCTATTTTAGGGTAATAAACCATAACAGAGAGATGATTTGATACTTTCTTAAAAGCATCAATCTTAACATTCTCTTCTTTATGATCTTTCACCTTCAACAAATATTCTGGTACATAATTCATAGCCAGTAGAATACTTGCAGAAATCCCACATAATATTGCGAAAGCAATTACTATAATTGCAATTTTTTTCTTTTTTATCGTTTTTTTCGTAACCATCATAACCTCAAATCTAAGTAATTATATTTAACCACCTACATGATAACATAAAGTATTAAATACTTTGCCCGTTTTTCAAAATTAAGATGATTTTTAAAGAAATCTTTAGGTACTAAACCTCAATTAATGAATTAAAAAACGAATCAAACTGTTTGCATCGAGGATCGCCCTTACGATAAATAAATAACAAAGAGTGAACAATATCTAAGTGTTCTAAGTCGAATGTTGCTAATTCACCACGTTCTAACTCTTTTTCTACGACACCTTTATAAACAAAAGTGATTGCCTGTGATTGGGCAATACATTCTTTGATAAGAATAAAGCTACCTAATTCAATTGTTTGTGAGAATGATAAAACACTATCATTACGTTCTTTCAGCCATCCTTCTAGAATTAATCGTGTTCCTGAATGAGGTTCTCTTAAAATTAAAGGATATTCATGAATCTCTTTGCGTGTTACTTTCTTATTGGCTAACGGATGATTTTTCGCAACCACAGGAATAAACTGAGCATCTAAAAATGTCTTTGTTTCTACAAATGAAGTATCAAATAGCCCCTCAACAAAGGCACAATCTATTTCATCACTATGCAACTTTTCAATCAAATCACTCGTATTACCTACTAGCACACGTAATCGTTCTTCCTTATTTAATACTTCCTTAACTAATAATTGTGGAAGATAATAATCTGCAATGGATAATGTTGCTCCTACGCACAATGGCTTAATTGTATTTCTCAATAATAATGAAAATTCTTGGCTATTTGCTTGTTGAAGACTTAAGTATTGATAAAGAAGCTTTCCTTCTTCCGTAAGCCTAATTGCTCGTCTTCTGCTATCAATCAAATGACACCCATAAAATTCTTCTAACTTATGAATATGTTGCGTCACTGCCGGTTGAGTCATATGCAATGCTTTCGCCGCAGCTGTATAACTACCATATTTAACAACGCTTAGAAACGTTTCTATCTTTTGATCTAACATTTTTCACCTCTTATAAGTTTTCTTTATATATTATAACATATCATAATTTGTTATTATAATTACCCCATGATATGCTTTTAATGTTTGAGTTTAGATGGGGGATAAAATGAAAAAAGAAATAAATAAAAAAATGCTTTGGCAGCTCTTTAAATCAACATTTATGTTGAGTGCTTGCACCTTTGGTGGAGGATTTGTCATTGTATCATTAATGAAAAAAGAATTTTGCGAAAAACTAAATTGGTTAGAAGAAGATGAAATGCTTGATGTAACCGCAATTGCCCAATCATCACCTGGCCCGATTCCAGTTAATGCTTCTGTAATACTTGGGTATCGTATGGGCGGAATCATTGGATCACTAGTTGCAGTACTCGGTACCATTATTCCACCTATGATTATCATTTCAGTTATTGCCGTTTTTTATGAACAATTTAGATCAAATATTTATATTGCAACCGCATTACAAGTAATGCGTGCAGGGGTTGCAGCTGTTATCTTTGATGTTGTATATAACCTTGCTAAAAATGTTGTAGCTACAAAACGAATCCTTTATATCTGCTTAATGATAGGTGCTTTCTTTTGTGCAGTTGTATTAAATATAAGTGCAATGTTAATTATCTTAACTTGCTTAATTATTGGATTATTAGATTTAGTAATCACATTGTATCTAAATAAGGGGAAAGAAGGTGCAATCAATGACAATGCTGCTTAAATTATTCTTTAGTTTCATACAAGTTGGTTTATTCTCAGTTGGAGGAGGATATGCAGCTATACCACTTATCCAAAATCAAATTGTTATGGTACATGAACTTATGACAATGGCAGAGTTCACTGATTTAATTACAATCGCCGAAATGACACCAGGACCTATTTCAATTAATTCCGCTACCTTTGTAGGCACACAATTAGCTGGTCCACTAGGAGCTATACTATGTACACTTGCATGTATCATTCCAGCCTTCATCATTTGCTTATTACTTGCCCACTTCTATTACAAATATCGTAATTTCAGTGGCGTACAACTTGTATTATCCGCATTACGCCCTGCCGTAGTTGCAATGATTGCATCGGCTGGACTATCAATACTAGTTTTGGGATTATTTAATACGAATCTACAAGGAATACAGATGAATAATTTTAGACCTATTGAATTTATCTTGTTCATTATTGCTTTCTTTTTATTAAGAAAATATAAATTGAACGCCATCACTATCATATTTGGCACAGGTATCATTGGCACCCTACTTTACTTACCTACACTTCTTGGTTAACTGAAACAAGCACTTCAGAATAGTGGATATACAATTATTAAAAACAAGTGAAAGTGCTATTAAAACTAAAGTATTTATAATTTCATGAATCATTAATGTAATCGAATGAATAACTCTTTATCTTCAGCAATTCTATTGTCTTCATTCAAAAAATCATAAATAAGATATGATAATTTATTTAACATAGTTCTTCCTCTTTTTATACACACTTTAATATTAAAAGAGAGTTTTAAAATAATTCTGGTATAATTTGCACGTTTAGCGGTACAATTGGTTCCTTAATTTTCATCATTTAGATAATAAACATTATAAAAAATAGAGTTTTTACCCGCTGGTTGTGGTGCCCAAATGCGTATGGTTGCTGGATAGACCATGGACTAAATGGGAAAATGGTGCCAAGTGAAAGGAATACCTTATATGCATTGCTAGAATGATATGCGGCTATATTTGACAGTTACAGGTCAAAGTACTATAGTTGAGAAAATATGAAGTATGTTTGCATTTGAAAGAGAATACGAACAAGGGATTATTTATATGATTGGAGGTAATCGTATGACTGAAAACTCAATAGCATATTGCGGATTAGTTTGTAGCTTTTGCTGTACTGATGGAAAATGTAGTTGTAAATCAGAAAACCATTGTGGAAAAAGGTTATCACCACAAGGGTGCTACCAGTATGATTGTTGCACTGCAAAAGGTATAAAAGGTTGCTGGGAATGCGTTGACTCCCCTTGTGATAAGGATATGCTTGCACCTGATAAAATTAAAACAAGGGCATTTGTAAGGTGTATCAAAGAAGATGGAATCCAATTATTCATTAGTTATTTAGAGCGAAACGCAAAAGATGGAATTGTATATCACAGATCAGGTATTATGGGCGACTATGATTTATCAAATGAAAATGAAGTTCTGAATTTGCTAAGACGAGCAAAATAATCATAATTTCTGCTTCGTTTTATTTGAAAATGTTCATTAGCAAAAATGGTGTGTATAATAGTGGCAACCCATTATAAAGAAAGTCTGATTTTATGTGATTTTGCAGGTTTCTCCATAAGAAGTCAAAAGAAGATATAAGCCGTTTTTTCAGCATTAGGCTATAAAATAAAAATCCATTTTCATGGATTTATTTATTTTCAGCAGTATATATCTTCATCATATTGTTGAAATCTTCTTTATTATTAGACTTCACTGATATTGTAATAAGTATTGCATAATTACCTTCCAGGCAAATAGCGTTCATTCCAAAATATTCTTCAGTTGGATTTACTGCATTGGGAGCAATGTACGAAAATGCTTGGAATGTTTTCCCTTGAATCTTTAATTCATATGGAGCCGTTACAAATGCTGACTCTCCTGCCCAACTCTTCGCATTGCTTATTTGTTGTTCTATTAATTCTTGAACTGTATTTGATGATTTCACTTCTTGTACTAATATTCCTGTTTGAATTCTTCCGTCTTTATTTTGTAGGCTTAAATCCCATATGTAGTTTGATAATCCTTTTGCTTCACATGCTTTTACGGCAGCTTTCCAATTTTCACTTTCCTTTGGTTGACAACCCGTATTAAAAATTATGGTATCGAGATCTGTCTTCTCAAATTCTTTTGGGAAACTGATTTCTAAACCCAATGAAGTATTCTTATATATACCATCATTAAATGTACCTCTTTCCATTTGCTTCGCGCAACCAGTAATCACCATCAGGCAAATGGTAAGAATAGGTACTAGATATTTTTTAGACATTGTATTTCTCCTTTAGGTACTATTAAACTATATAAATTTATTTGAATCTATTCTTTACTTTTTGGTGTTTGATTCTCATAGGCAGTTAAATCAATCTGTTCAATAAACTGATTTTCTTTTCCGTTGAACAGCTTCGATAATAAGGACATCAACTGTTCACTTTCAGTTGGTGTCAAGTTTGACATCATATTATCTGTCCAATCCTTAAATATATTCTTAGATTGAGTGTATGCATTCAATCCTTTTTCGGTAAGTTTTAAATAACAAGAACGCCCATCGTTTGGATTAGGTTCCTTTATCACATAGCCAGCATCTACTAGTTTATTCACATATCTTGTTGTATGACCTGCATCCATCTTTGTCTTTTGAGCAACTTCATTGGGTGAACACTTTGTTGTTGAGCCAATTGCAATGATGAAGTAATGAAGGCCTTTTGATAATCCTATTTCATCCATTTTTTCTTTATAATATTGCATAAAGCTACTTCGAAGTGCATTCATATAGAAAACTAAGTTTTTATCCATAATTTCCTCCTTCACTACATAATTATTATATCGCTTAAACAAAGATAAATCAGTAGATAATTTAAATAAAACCTCACTCATCACATTTCTGCAAAATAGCGAGGTCTATAATCCTTTTAGTACATTAAAGTATATGAATCTAAATCCGCTGGTAAAGTAACCTTTGCAGTATTGTAATCAGTATAAGACATTGTAATATCCACATTGATATTAGCTTCCTGTGCTTCAACACTCATCGTAGCTACAAGGCTTATAATCATATCCTTAATTGTATTATCTGGATTTACTGTAACTACGATATTCGTATCCGTATACTTCATTGCATCAATACCTAAAGTATCATTCATGCTTTCTCCAAGCATTTGATTTAGTTGATCATTACTCATTTTAAATTCTAATGTTGTGATGCCATCTTTCTTAGTAACTTTAATATCTTCGAAATCCTTAATATTTATTGCAGTATTTTTGAATTGTTCTAATGTATCAATTGAATCTTTTGTTTTTGTTTTTTCACCTAATGTATTTGTATAAATATAGCCATCCGCATAATACATTTCAGCAGCAATATCCATTCCAAACATTTGTGTTTCTACTAACATCATCGCTTTAGGATTGTTTGTAGTTTGCCCCTCTAAGATTAGATTCATTCCAATTCCCATTTTGATTTCATTTTCACCATCTGAAATCAAATAGCTCATTTCTACATTACTGTTATATGAATCTGCTTTTGCTGTATTTGTTAGCGCATCACTATAAAATTGAAATGCTTCTTCTTTCGTCATTGGTTTTTCACCACAAGCCGTTAATGTCAGTGCAAGTATTGCTGTTAAAGTAATTTTTATAAATTTATTCATATCTATCCTCCATATATACAATTATACAAGGTTTCAAGTTATAAGCCTAATTTCATATCTTCAGCGAATTAAAAAGA
The DNA here is from genome assembly GCA_964386325.1 of uncultured Erysipelotrichaceae bacterium. Lineage (GTDB taxonomy): Bacteria > Bacillota_I > Bacilli_A > Erysipelotrichales > Erysipelotrichaceae > Anaerorhabdus. The sequence continues at coordinate 31,098 of CAYLQY010000016.1, forward strand.
GTAGATACCACTTCAATAATGTTATCTACTCTAATTATATTTATTATTTAGCAATTACAGTTTCACTAGAAACCATTGTTTTTTCTTGTCTCTTTTGATTTCTTTTGTAAATGAATCCAGTGATTGCAGGTGTTAAAAATGAAGTAATGATAACAGATGCCGCAATTTGTGAAGTTGCTATTGGTGCGATAACCAAATATGCTGGATCTATTTCTGCTAAAGCAGCAGGATTAGCAATAGCACTTGCTGCAGTACTTGAAATCGCTGCCCCAGCAACTCCGCTCCCACCTGATACTTTATCCATGATAATTGTAATAGCACCTACAACTACTGAAGTAATTACCCCTAGAAGAATACCTGATAATCCACCTTGGAATAATTGGACAATGCTCATATTAGCTCCTAGTGCAAACCCAACAACAATGATACTTCCTGTTACACAACTTGCTAGTGCTTTTTTCATGAATGGGAATACATTTCCTAAAATTAATCCTAAGATAAGTGGAAGTATTGAACCAATAATCGGACCAATTGAAATACTTGCAAGTCCTGCACTACTTAATACAATCATTGTCACAGTAGGTCCAACACTTAATGAAGTAATTGCCACTGCTCCCTTATCACTATCATCACCAAACTGCGCAGTAATACCAGAAAATAATGCATTATTCGCAACTGATATTCCACCAATAACTGCAAGTGAAGATAATCCTAGTAGATTGTCATTAAAAATGAATGCAATACCTAATCCTATTACAATTGCCATGGCAATTTTTGTTACGATAATAACTGCACCTTTTTTAATGGCCTTAGGAGTACTCTTTATGTCCAAACTTGCTCCTAGGAAAAATAAGAATACACCTACTAATGCACCTGTTCCATTCTTAACGCTTGTGAAGAATCCCCCAATGTTTAATAGTTGGGGAATAAATGAATTCAATAGAACGCCGATGATCATAGGATATACAATTGTATCTCCTGGAATTCTAGGTATTTTAAATTTTTTCATCTTCATCACCTAATCAAGAACGATTCCGCCATCGCAGTCCCCAATTTCGCCATTAACAAAGCTTGCCGCATCGGAAGCGAAGAATAGAATCATTTGAGCAATTTCAGAAGGCTCTGCTGCACGTCCTAGTGGAATCATACTAATTACTTTGGCATTCTTCTCAGCATCTTCTGACAAACTTGTTGTCATGCTTGTGTGTGTAAATGATGGACATACTGCATTACAACTAATGCCATATTTTCCACCTTCTTTTGCAATAGCTTTAGTTAAACCATTAACTCCAGCTTTACTACTTGCATAGGCTGCAGTTCCTAATAAGCCACCACCTATTTTTCCAGCAACTGAAGAGATATTTACAATTCTTCCTTTTCCTTGTTCTTTAAAATATGGGAATACTTCACTACATGTTGTAAATGTACCTGTTAAATTAATACGAATTGTTCTTTCCCATTCTTCATCAGAAATATTTTCAAATGAGTTCTTACTAATAACACCACCAACATTGATTAATACATCAACATGGTCCATATCTGTTAGTATTTGTTTAATTACTTGGCGAATATTCTTAGAATCCCCTAAATCAATCTTATAAAAGTAGGCTGAATCACCAAATTCATTTTTAGTAACATTCCCAATTTCTTCATTGATGTCACAGATGACAACCTTTCCACCACCTTCAATTACTCCACGGGCAGTTTCTTTACCGATACCTTGTGCAGCGCCTGTAATAATGGCAACTTTGTTATTAAAATCAAACATAAACCATCCTCCTCTATTTCGCATTTTATGCTATTTATTTCACATGTTGATTATAATTTAATTGATAATTTATTAACATGTTACTCTAGCATAAGAAATGGTGTATAATTTGTGCTGTTAGCACAGGAGGTTATTTATGGTTAAAAGTAAAAAAGAGTTACTCGTAGAAGCAACCCTTAGAGGTGAAGATTTCTCAGACTTAGTCAATCTTGCTTCTTACGTTTTAAATAATGCACTTGTTATCATTGGTAATTCTTATAATATTCTTGCTTATTCTAAAACCTTTACTGTCAATGACATAGCATGGGTTAACGCTACAAAAAGGGGATATATCACACTTGAATTTGGAGCGACTTTAAACAATTGGAATCAACACACAGACCCTACGCAATCAATTGATTGTGTAACAGTTACTGAAATCAGTAAATATACACGTCGTTTTTTTAAACTTATCTATAAAAATAAACTCATGGGCTATCTTAATGTTACTGATGTTAATGACTGTTTAGATGAAGTTGATGTAAGTCTTTATCAGTTTGTTTCAGAACTTCTTGCAAAAGAAATCGCATATACCTATCGCGATTATTCTAATCGCCCTGCAAAATTCGAAGAAATCTTGTTTGAATTATCCAATGAAAGTTTTATTAATAAGCTTCATTTTATTGATCGCATATCCAGTTGCCATATTAATATCCAAACAAAATTTCAGGTAGCTTGTATTGATTTAAACAACTTCACATCATTCAATGCAAATGAAGATACCTTTAAAAATGAAATACTCTCTTTCTTTCCAGCCGGGCATTTAATTATTAATAATCAATTACTTATTATTCTATGTGATATTGAGAATATAAATACAAATCCTTTTAATGCAAAACTAGAGTCATATTTTAGAAAGAAAAATCTTGTGATGGGGGTCAGTGATTCGTTTCAAGATTTATATGACTATAAGATTTTCGAGAATGAAGCCAAATCTTCCATTGGCTATAGAAATTTTCTTATTACCCAATCGCATATCATCTTCTATGAGAGAGTTAAACAATATGATATGTTTAGTCATTTCACTCCCAATCAATTGACTTATTATTGTAATCAAAAATTATACTCGCTCTATCTACATGAAAAGAATGAGAAAACTGAATATATCAAAACACTTCGTATTTATCTTGAATGTAATCACAGTGTAAAAGATACTGCTGAACTTCTCTTTATACATCGTAATACCGTTAACTATCGAATTCAAAAAATAAAAGAATTATTAGATATGGAAATTAGTGATCAATCTTTGGCTAATGAATTATTATTCTCTTGTCAAATTCTTCAACTATTAGATGATAATTAACTTCCAAATATATTTTTAAAATAATATTAAAAATCTACATCAAAATGTAGATTTTATTTTTCTAAGATTATTGAATTTTAATTATTCTTTCAGTACCTGTTGGATTTATATAATTATCTGAATTTTCATCATACTGATTATTAAAGAAATTAACAACGGCATCATAATCCATGGTAATTTGACTAGCTATTACTTTGTTTCCATTAAACATTGAATATCCATCACCATTTTGAAGTAAAGTATATTCAGGTCCACCAACTGTGTAAGTCTTATTTGGATCAATGTCTTCACCATTTACTTTGACATTTTTGACACGGCGTTCTCCTTCTATTCCTACAAACATATTATTTTCATCACGTAGTACTGGAGTAGGAACTTCACTATCATATTCAAATGTTAAACCTGATACATGTAAGAATCCTCCAAATTCAGCAGGAATCGCGTATACACTTAATTCTAGTGCATCCAAAATCTGTTGACCCGTTGCTTCAATCATACAAAGTTGATTGCCATAAGGCAGCACATTTAATATATCACCATATGTAATTTCTCCTTGCATTAAATTTTTACGAATACCACCACCATTTTGAATTGCAATTTCGGCACCTGTTGCTTCTTTAAATGCATCTGCACATAAATCTCCAAGATTTGTTTCTGTTGTCCTGATAATACGATTCCCTGAAACTAAATCTTCAATGATTAAATCATTATTAATTGTCGTTACTGGTTTCATAAGTATTTTCTCAAATTCATCTTTTCTTGCTTGGACAAAAGTTGTCATTGCGGAATCTTTTTCTTTAACTTCTGCGATTAATCCAGTTGTAATATTTCCATTTTTATCAATTAATAAATATCCTATATTCTCTAGTCCTGATCCAGTTGATGTTAATAAGATACGCTCACCATCACTATTTTTAACACGCATGCATTCTGCAATACTATGTGAATGACCATCCAAAACAACATCTATTCCATTAGTTTTTTCAATTAATGTTGTTGATAAATAAGGTGCTGTAGATTCATCTATACCTAAATGAGTCATCGCAATTACATAATCTGCACCTTCTTTACGAACCGCATCAACGGTGTTTTGAACAGCTGTCCAAAGTTTATCACCGCTATCATCTTGCATGAAAGAATAAATAAATTCTCCTTTATCATTCTGAAAATAAATAGGTGTGCTTGAGGTAATTGTTCGTGGAGTTGATACACCAATGAATCCAATTTTGATGCCATCTCTTTCTACAATTTTATATGGTTGATAAACAGGTTGTTCCGTTTCAATATCAATGAAATTAAGCGAAAGGAATGGAAATGTTGCAAGTTCAGAAAGAAGTTTTAAATCTTCTTGTCCATAGTCAAACTCATGATTTCCTAATGTCATCGCATCATATCCTAATTCATTCATTACTTCTATCGGGATACTTCCTGATGATAACTTTCCAATCGGAGTTCCCTGAATCGCATCCCCCGTATCTACTAAAATAACATCAACATTATCTGCCAATAATTCATTTTTAAAAGCCGCCAGACCATCATAGCCAATTGTACTATCTAAATTCACATGAACATCCCCTGTATAAAGAACTGCAATATCTTTTGTTCTCTTGGATGACGTCGTTGTACATGCTGATAATGTAATAATTAGAACAATCGTCAATAAAATCTTACCTATTCTTTTCATGCAACTCCTCCTCGTATATATCTTTATAACTATTATACATTGTCTTAGACTTTATTATTTATGAAATATGAATAACTCTAACGCCATCTGTATCATTAAATTTTTGTAATAACTGTTTTCGAAAAATCGCTATGAATAGGTGTTCTTTCTATTTGATAAATATGCTTTGGTAAAAGTTCTTCAAAGAATGGAATAGAGGGTGCATAGATCCATTGTCCATGTTTTTTTAATGACCTTAGTATTCTCATATAGGTTGCAGCATATTGATTAGCGATGTCTTCTTCTTGTAAATGGTGATAAAGAAAATGGCTGGTGAAGGATAAATTAGAAATAATTGTGCCCCATTTCTCTTTTCCATAGTTAAACACAAACCAGTCAACAGATGAACAATCATATGCAGAAGTTTCTCGATCAATACCATAAGCTTCGATATGCACACTTCGTAGATACGTCACTAGATTCGCTTGCATACCACAGCCAATATCTAATAGTGGTTCGTTTATTTCAAGCACATCGATATTTAATAATTTGCATAAAAACTCACCTGAATACTGTGCACAAACATATTGTTGTGCCATTTTATTATCATTATGATTAATCTGATAAATAGAAGGATTACTCATTTTAATAAATGTTGAAATACGTTGATAATGCCTTTCTTCAATTTCTCTTAAAGGTTGTTGTAAATCTTTAAGTTCATTCAACAAAGACAAATAAATGGTACGAATATATCTTTGTGAATCTTCATTGAAATAAATATACTGATTAACTTTATAAAACTCGTCTAGAAACTGATCCTGATATTTATAAGCCATGTAATTGATTTGTTCTTTGGAAAGTAAACAAATATATTTCCTTAATTTGGATAAAGTTGCCATCGTACTTTTGTGAAAAGAGAGTTGATTTGTATTACAGAAAATATTTTTATTTGTATTCGCTACGAATTGATTTTCCATCATTTGCGTTATCTGTTCCAAAACATTCTGATTTAACATCTTTATTCTCCTCCACTTGATAGAGGTATTATAACATATGGCTCTATTAACATCTCTTAATTAAAGTATTCATTTATTGATTCAATTATTAATTTATGGTCATCCAGTGAATCAGCCATTCCAGAAACGCAAATGATAACACTCATTTTATTGTTAATATAGAGTGGATATCCTCCACCAAATAGTTTTAATGTCCTGTCTCTTTTTAGTTCATCATAACTATGATGCAATTCATTCATCTCCATGATATAAGCCGAAGAAAATCCTGTTTTCAAAACTGTCTGTCTTTTCCCTTCTAACCAATGAAGATTATTACTATCTCTCCCATCCATGAAGTATTGATATATCATAAAATCATCAACATAAATTTGGATGGCTACTGTGGCATTTATTTCTTTTGCTTTATTAACAATCAAATTTCCTATATTGAAACAATCATCATGTTTAATTCCTTCAATAGTTGTATATTTTTCCATTTATTTTTTCACCGCCATCATTCCAACTAGTGCATGCGGTTTATATATTTCTTCAAGGTACTCTTTTTCATTGTCATTCAATTCTATCTCTACTGCTTTTATAACTCCATCAAGGTGTTGTTTTTTTGTAGCACCAATGATAGGTGATGTTACTTTAGACATCAGCCAAGCCAATGATATTTCTGTCATTGAACTATTTTTTTGCAAAGCCAATTCTTCTACTCTTAGTATAATAGCAAGGTCATCCTGCATAGTTGCATCATATTTATCCTTTGCATATTGATCTTCAGATATACGTTTTGATTGTTCACCTGGATGTTTTGCTAAACGCCCACTTGCTAAGGCACTATAGGGTGTCATTGCAATATTTTCTTCTTTACATAAGGGAACCATTTCTCTTTCTTCTTCTCTAAATATCAAATTATAATGCCCTTGTACAGATACAAACTGTGCCCATCCATGTGCTTTGACAATAGCATTTGCCTTTGCTAATTGCCACGCAAAACAATTGGATATACCTATGTATCTCACTTTTCCACTTTCCACAGCTTCATTTAAACCCTCTAATATTTCCTCAATTGGTGTACGATAATCCCAACTGTGCATGATATACAAATCAATATAATCCATTTGTAATCTTTTTAATGAAGCATCAAGACAATTTAACACATGCTGCTTTCCAGTTATTCCATCTTGAACTTCTTGATCCGTACGGTTATTAAATTTTGTTGCTACTATGACATCAGCTCGATTAGCAAAATCAGCAATTGCGCGTCCTAAAAACTCTTCACTTGTTCCACCTTGATAAGCCATAGCAGTATCAAAAAAATTAATCCCATTGTCTAATGCATACTTTATAATCTCTCTAGATTCAGATTCCTGCAGTGTCCATGAGTGCATACCAGAACTTGATTCCCCAAATCCCATACATCCTAGGCAAACTTTAGATACCTTTAAATCACTATTTCCTAATGTTACATATCTCATCTTTTAGTCCTCCTTGACTGTAGTTTTATCATTTGATATCATCAGCTTAAACCTTAGACTATAGTCTAAGTCAAGGAGGATTTATGCAAAAATCTTTTTACACAATAAAAGATATATCTAAAAAAACAGGAATGTCAGCACATACACTCCGTTACTATGATAAAAAAGGATTATTAACGTTTGTGAAAAGAAGTGAATCAGGTATCCGGTTATTTACTGAAGAAGATTTCGATTCCCTATACACAATCCACTGTTTAAAAGATTCAGGAATGTCTTTAGCTAAGATAAAAGAATTTATGGATCTATATAATCAAGGAAATGAAACAATCGCTGCCCGTGGTAAGATTTTTCAAGATCAAAAAAATCAAGTTAAACAACAAATAAAACTTTTAAATGAGATGTTGGAGATCATTGAATACAAATGCTGGTTCTTCAATGAAGCCCAAAAATATAATGATGTGTATTTTTACAAAAATATGGATCCTCAAGATTATCCTGAAATCATGAAAAAATTCTTTGCAAAAGTAAAAGAATTCCAAGAGCCAAAATCTTAAGTTCAAGTGTAAAAAAACCTATTATTTCAAGCAATATAAAAGGTAAAAACAGCTACCATTAAACTTGAGTAGTCTTCTTTTACCTTCAATACTTATTCAATTTAAAAACTCTTATCTATACCTTGATCAAAAGGTTAAAACGATAAATATCGTGTATTTTTTTGGCACCCCCAACCAGAATCGAACTGGTAACTAGATCTTAGGAGGATCTTGTTATATCCATTTAACTATAGGGGCATACTTTAATATTATAAGCCATTGAAAAGCAATCTTCAATTTAATAAGCACATCTATTGAAAAGAATTTATTTCTCATTCATGATATAACTATAAACTCGCAAGAAAGGACTTATTATGACTAAATACCAAATTTTTACTGATTGTACTTGTGATTTATCAAAAGATATTTACATGAACTATCCACTAGCTATTCTCCCTATGGATGTAACTATTGATTCAAGTACATTTTCACACACACATGATTTTAAAAACATGAGTGCAAAAGAATTCTATGAAAAACTTAGAAATGGATACATGTCCACTACATCCCAAATAACTCCAATGATATTCAAAGAAACATTTGAAAATACATTAAAAGAAGGAAAAGATGTTTTATATATAGGTTTCTCATCAGGATTAAGTGGTACTTTACAATCTAGCTTACTTGCCAAGTCCGAATTAGAAGATTCATATCCTAACAATAAGATTATTATTATCGATTCACTTGCAGCAAGTGCTGGTCAAGGATTACTTGTTTATCAAGCCTTGCTTAATCAAAAAAATGGAATGGCTATTGATGAAAATGAAACATGGTTAAATAATAACATTCTTAAATTAGCACATTGGTTTACTGTTGATGATTTACAATTTTTAAAACGTGGTGGTCGTGTATCTGGAGCGGTTGCACTAGTTGGTACTGCTTTAAAAATCAAACCTGTTTTGCACGTTGATAATGAAGGTCATCTTGTCAATGTATCAAAAGCTCATGGTCGAAAAGCTTCTTTAAATGCTTTGGCTGACAAATTAGCTACTACTATTACCGATCCAACAAATCAAGTCGTATTTATTTCTCATGGTGATGCCTTTGAAGATGCTCAATTCCTTGCCGATAAAATCTTTGAAACATCACACGTTAAAGAGATTGTGATTAGTGATATAGGTCCTGTTATCGGTTCACATTCAGGTCCTGGTACAATTGCCTTATTCTTCTTCGCAACTGAACGTTAAAGTACCATTTTGGTACTTTTTTCTATCTTTACGATAATTGCGTGATATAATTATTTTCGAGGTATATTTATGCTAAAAAGAATCTTGTTTGTTTTTCTAGGTAATATAATTATCGGTGTTGGAATTGGATTAACTGTATATTGTGATTTGGGTATTGATCCTAGTACAACTTTTTTCAGTGGTATTAATAATATAGTAAATATTGGGCTAGGAAATTGTATATCCCTTGGAAATGCTTTACTTTTTATCCCTATGTTTATGATTGAGCGTAAAACGATTCATCTAGGCACATTTGTGAATATGCTTGGTGTTGGTTATGTCATTCAATATTCATCTTTATTCTTCGTAAACACACTTCCAGTATTATCCTTACCATTACGATTTGGTATTATGTTTATTGCGATAGTCGTTGTGTGTATTGGTTGTGGTCTCTATCTTTCTGGAAATCTTGGTCAAGCACCATGGGATTCACTTGCTCATCTTGTGAATAAGAAATTTCCTAAAATCAAATACTCAACTGGACGCATGATTCAAGATATCTCTGCATTAGTTCTAGGGTTCTTGTTAGGCGCTCAACTTGGTGTTGGATCAATTATCTTTGCCTTTTGTTTAGGGCCTGGAATTCAATTCTTTAGGCAATTATTTGAACGCACATTCTTCAAAGGAGTTATCTTCGAATAACTCCTTTTTTATTACCTTATTTGTAATGCTGATGTATCATATTTTACTTCTGCATGATTTGTCCTAATTAATTTATGTTGGACTGTTTTTCCGGTATTACGATCAATTATATTTCTATAAATTTTACTATTACGATAAACCTTCTCATTTTCTCTTGAAAAGAACTCATCTTCTACAATAATATGTACCTTCTCAGGCTGTATCTCACTACAACGTAGTTCACCACATAAATATTCATCTGTTGTATACACAATTAATTGATAGGTTCGATCAGTTGTATTTTTAAAGCGATAATCTAAATAATTATAAACAATAGATGTTCCTGTTCCAAATGGTATTTTGCGGTTAAAGTCTGGAAATAAATCATAACTATCATGATGGTGATGTTCAACAATAGTCATAGAAGAATGCAGTATCATCCAATGAATTAAATTTGTGAATTGACACATTCCTCCACCAATCCCTTGCGTTGCTTTACCATTAGAAATCGTAAGCCCTTCTTTATAACCTTTTGATTGATCAGTCGACCCAACTAATTTCCAAAAAGAAAACACTTCATTTGGTTTAATCAATATCTTATTTACCTTTGGTGAAGCAATTGTTAAATTTATAGCTTTGTTTTCTTGTAATTGTATATTCACGTTTCCTAATCGTCTTCTAATTAGGGAATTATGTTTAATAACACAAACTGACAATTCTTCAGAACTCTTATTTTTTGCGAATGTTTGAAATGCTAAAAAGTCTTTTACATTTCTTTGCAAACGACATTTTAGTACTGATATTTTATATGTTAGCGGAGAAATTTCACAAAATAATTTTCTCATTTGTTTTTCCTATCTTAATTTAGGCTTGTAAGAAAGAGATAAAATCACTTCTCAAAAGTTCATAATCAACTGCAGAACGCTTATTTCCCAATTGGTCTATCCATGAATCATATCTTACCTTGATTCTTTTAAATCCTAGCGTTTCATATACATGTTGAGCACGCTTATTCTCTAAATCAGTATCTAAAATAATCTTACTTATATTCCTATTTTTATATAATTCCGAAATAAGCATTGATAAAAACAGTTTTCCTAAACCTTTATTTTGTTCATGAACATCGCATATTTTTATCCCAATTTCAACAATACTTTTTTGTTTAACTGTGAAACTCATTTCCCCTACTGGTTTATTATCTCTCTCCAGAATTAATCGTCTTTTTGTTTCGTCAGAATCATTTGCAATTTGATCTTTAATTTTATCAGCATTTGTATTGAGTCCAAGTGGAAAACCAGCATGAGCCATAATGTTTCCATCATTCCACCATGAACTTAACAAAAAACAATCTTCTGTAGTCGCATTTCTAATAGTTAAATTTTTGTAAGTACATTTCACTTAATGACCTCCTTATTAAATATTTCTAAATCAATTTTTTCTTCACTCATAGGTCTGAAGAAGTAATACCCTTGAATCATATCACAATTCAAATCTCTAAGCACTTCTACTTGTTCAGCTATTTCTATACCTTCCGCAACGGTAGTCGCATTTAAATTATTCGACATTGTAATAATGTTTTCAATAACTACTTTACTACGATTAGGAATTTTGGATTGTGTAAAGAATTCTTTATCTATTTTAACAACATCTACTTCTATATCTTTTAGTAATGCTAAGCTTGAGTATCCACTGCCAAAATCATCAATTGCTAATGTAAATTTATTTTTATGTAGTTCACTAGTTAGTTCTTGAATCCTTACAATATTGTCTGATAATACGGATTCCGTAAGTTCAACCTCCAAGTATTCATGTGGTACTTTATAAGTATCCGCAATCTTACACAAATCATCTACGAAATTTTTATTTGCCAAATGAATTCTAGAAAAATTAACAGATATTCGTATTGGCTTTAAATTATTATCAATCATATTTTTTAAAAACTTAGCAGATTTTTCAAACATTAACATATCTGTTTTAACCACATAACCGTTAGCCTCTAATATAGGTATAAAGTCATTTGGATACATAAAGGATCTTCCATCATACTCCCAGCGAATTAAAGCTTCTGCTCCGCTAACGATATTATTGTTTAATATATCAACTTTAGGTTGTAGATATAATTTAAATTCATCATTCTCCATTGCAGATTTCATTTTATCTTCAATAGACTTCGCTAAAATCTCTTTATTTTCTAAATCTTCTACATAGTCTATAATCATATCGCCTTTTTGTTTCTTAGCTTCACGATGAGCAAAATTTACTTTTTCAATGATTCCATCTATATCTAAGCGATCTGGATCATCTTTATATACAATGAATTGGCCTGTAGGGAAAGATACTACTTTGTTAAACTCTTCTCCCATGAACATAGTAAACATTTCAATAAATCGAGCTCGTTCATCAGCTAAATATTCTCTACTTATAAAAGGCAATATAATAATAAATTCATCAACTGCATCTCTACAAAAAATACCATTTTCTTTTTTTACTAAGGTCTCTAATGCTTTCGAAATATTTTTTATAACTTGATTACCATAATCATAGCTATAAATACGATTAATTAGTTTAAAATTCCGTATATCTATCTTCACAAATACATATGCTACTGAAGGATTTTTCTTTAATTCTTTTGTAACCTTATGTTTAAACATTTTGATTGTTAAACCACCTGTTAATCTATCAACATTTCTAACATCTCTGAAAGTAAGCGCTATTAAAATAATTAAATATACAATGATACTTCCAAATATCAAACTAATATATATTTGTTGTTCATTAAATATGCTATCAAACGATTTATAAGCTTCCTTTTCATCTACCATGGCAACCATGTACCAATCGCCATAATCTAAATCTGTATAAGTTAAAAAGAGAGTTTTTCTAGTTTTATTTATAAATATTCTTGTTGTTTTAGACTCCTTGCTAAGTGCCCATTTATTAAATGAATCCGTTTCATTTTCAATACTTTGGGTTGATAAAAAATCAAATAAATTTGTAGATTCACCCGCATATACTGAATGACCAATAACTTTATTTCCATCTTTATCTACAACATAGATTTCACCTAAATTATAAAGAAATCTTGTATTAAAAATTGAGTCTAATTCTGCACTTGGATATTTACATATTAATACTGCGACAATTTTACCATCTCTCAATATAGGTGCCGAAAACGTAATCATTGGATCAATTATATTTTCTTTTTGCTCAGGTAAAGATACATAAATCTCTCCTTGAAGAGATTTCTTAAAATATGTTTTATCAGAAACATTCTCTATAGAATTTCCTATACACGAAAATGTAGTACCATCTGGTAATGCAATAATATAATCTTCATATGCATTCTCATCTACGATTATATTCAAGAAATTCATTTGCTCTTGGCTTACTATATCATAACCATCATTAGCTATAAGTTTTGAAATCGTACTAATACGTTTTATTTGTTCTTTAATTTGCATATTAAAAGAGACTACATTCGGTTTCACTATTTCTTCAAGATGATCTTCTATATGTAAATTGAGTTGTTCTTTAATTTGCGTATTGAATTGTAAGAAAACCGCAAGTAAAAAGGCTATTAAAATAACTGTCAAAGAAATAACAAAAACCGTCTTCTTTTTCATAAAATCACCTTTATATAGAATATTATATGCCTTTTTTAGTTATTATGGTATATCTATTGATATTATATATCACATATTCAAAAAGTACATGTACTGCTTTTATAAAAACGTTATTTTTTTCACAAATACTTATTTATGCATGCAAATTAAAACCCCATAGTAATCTATGGGGTCGCAAATTGTTTTTATTCCTTGTTATATTCACTCATATCTGGCATTTTTTGGCCAGCAGGAAGTGGGTTTTTCTTTCTCATAAAATGATAGATAATAAACGGGATAAATAATACTACGATGAAACTTACACTTAGAATTGTCAAATATGTAGTAGAAACCCCAGGTCCTGATAATTGTGAAGGAGGAATGAATGAGATACCAAATGCAATTAATGAAAGAATAAGTCCTGAGAATCCTACGATTAAACGGATAACTTTACTCTTTGAAATTTGGAATGCACGAGGTAGATCATCATGTTTTAATACCATCACAATATAAGCGATGAAGAAAATTACATACGCTATTATATATAGAACAACTGTTAGAGAGATTGCTGTGAAGAAGGATAAGTTGTTATTTCCTCCACCACCAAATGTTAAGATTGCTGTCCAAACTGTTACGATAAGTCCTTGTAGTAACAAGAATTTTGTAGGAACGCCTTCTTTATTAGTTTCAGATAAAGACTTAGGCATTAAACCCATCTTACCTGCTACTTGCATACCCCATGATGGTCCAACTACCCAAGCTGATACTTCGGCAATGACACCACCTGCGATAAGTACTGCGATAACTCTTACAATCCAATCAAGTCCTTTTCCAAAGTGAGCGAGTAAACCGCTGAAACCTTGAAGAACACCTGTTGATAATCCTAATTTATCTGCTGGAACTACTGCTCCAATTGAGATACCACCGATTGTATTTAGGACGATAGCTAATACTACAAGTCCTAGAATAGCGAGTGGATAATCGCGTTTTACGTTAGTCATTTCATTAGCATGCGTTGCTGATGCTTCAATACCTGCATAAGCTAGGATGAATGAAACGAAGACAACTAGCGTATTTATTTTAGTGAAATCTGGGATAAGTGATTTAACATCTAAAGCCATGATGCTCTTACCACCTGTTAAGAAGAATCCAATTGTTAATCCAAATAGGATAACCGCTGGAATAAGAATACCAATTATGAAACCAAGTTTTGAAATCTTAGCTGTTAATTTAGTACCTTTAAATTGTGAGAATGTTAATGCCCAGAAAATAATTAATACTCCGAAGAATCTTACTACTGGGTTACTATTTAATGGTTCCCAACTAAATACATAGGATAATGCACTTAGAATGAAATAAATCATTGTTACAAATCCAACAGTAATTTGGAACCATTGGAAGAAGATATTGGCGAAACCCCACTTTTCACCTAATATATTACCTGACCAGGAATAAACACCTCCTGTGTCCCATCCTTTTACGGTTGCCATTTCAGCCGCACATAATGCAACTGGAAGGAACCAGAATAATCCGCCTACAATGAGGTAGAAGACTAATGAAAATCCAGATGATGCAAATGTAGGATATTCATATACAGTCATTACCATTGTGGCAGTAATTGCAAAGAAACCAAAAAGGGTCAAGTGTTTCTTTGAATTTGTATTTTTGTTACTCATATTAATCTCCTTTTATTAATCCTTAAATATTTCTATTTAATGAGTAAATCCTTGTTTTCCTAATTTTTCTTTACCAGCTGTATTTTCATGTGTATTCTTTTCAAGATAATCGATAGCCATCTTCATATCTTGTACTAAAGCATCACGTAATGCAGCTGAGAAGTCTGCACGAATTACATAACGTTGAATAACTGTTGTTTGTAGATTTTCAGGTAATGTATATGCAGGTACTTGCCAGCCCTTCATTGCTAAACGATCAGCAAGTTCGTATAATGTCCATTTATGATTATCTGGGTTCTTCAAGCGGTAGCAAATAACAGGAATGTTATCTCCATCGTTGTAAATTTCGAAGATGCCCATATTTTCGATTTCTTTTGTAATACTTACAGCTAAATCATGAGTATGAGTTTGAACTAATTTTAATCCTTCAAATCCATAACGCATGAAGATGTAGTATTGACCAATAATTTGGCTTCCTGAACGAGAGAAGTTAATAGCCATTGTAGGTTGTTCTCCACCCAAGTAGTTAACATAGAAAATCAATTCTTTTGGTAAAAATTCTTGGTCTCTCCATAATACCCAACCAACACCTGGATATACTAATCCATATTTGTGTCCTGAAGTACTAATAGAGCGTACATTCTTTAATTGGAAATCCCATTTAATTTCTGGGTGAACAAATGGAGCAAACATAGCTCCTGAAGCACCATCAACATGGATACCAATTTTAACTTTTGCAGTTTTGTTGTATTCTTCTACAAGTTTATCGAGAGCTTTAATATCATCGAACTTACCTGTATAAGTAATTCCTAAAATTCCAACAATACCTATTGTATAGTCATCAACATAATCCATGACAGTTTCCATATTCAAACTCATATGTTGTTCATCTAGTGGAACTGTACGCATTTCGATATCCCAGTATACACAGAATTTTTCCCAACATACTTGGAATCCTGAAGAAATAACTAGGTTAGGCTTTTTAGCTTTAACATCAATACCTGCTGCTTCAGCTTCTTTACGCCATTTAAATTTCATTGCCATACCACCGAGCATACATGCTTCTGATGATCCAACAGTAGAAGTTCCTAATACTTTTGTTTCATCTGGTGCATGCCATAAATCTGCGATAATATTTACACAATAGTTTTCAACTTCCGTCATCTTTGGATACTCTGATTTATCAATTGCATTAATCGCAAGACATTCAGACATTAGCTTTGTAGCTTCTGGCTCCATGTAAGTTTGACAGAAAGTCGCAAGATTTTGTCTTGCATTACCTTCATCAATTAATTCATCTTTGATCAATCGATAAGCAACTTCTGATGGAATTGAATCTTTATTTAATTTGTTTTTTGGGAGCTTGTTATCAGCTGAGAATACAGCTAAATTAGGAGTTCCGTAATTTTCATCCTTAATAGGTTTTTTGAAATGTAACATAATTTCCTCCTTTTACCATTTTTTGGAATAAAAACAGATTTCTTGCATGTGTTTTTAAGGAGAAACTAATAATTTGGATTGCTTGTCTCAAAATGAGCATGATAAAAACATCTTTTAAAACTCCATCAGTTATTTTAAATTATTTGTTTTTTTTCATTCTTTTTGAGTTCATCAGGGAAAGAACAGGTCGTTGGATAGAATCTAGAAGTTTGGACAATACGGGAATTATAGTTTAAAGTTTTCACTTATATTCTCATAGTTATAAAATTTAGTCCTAGATTTTCCTGGGCGAGATTTGGAAATTGATTCCACTTTCTCGATGAATGCATTTTTCAATACTAGTTTGCACCTTGCTACTTAAAGCTTTGAAACACATTTCATCTATTTAACCATAGAAGCTAGATGCGATAATTTATATCATTACCTTTGCGTTGACATCTACCTCTATCGCTGATTTTATGTTAACACTATGTATTTTTAGCTGCAAGAAATGTGATTTTTAATTTTAATTTATTTCAAATATGGCTTAAAATAAGCCTTTTTCGTACATCATATTTTGGACTTGCCAAATCTAATTTACTAAATATAACCATGTATAACCGTTTTAATATATTTTATAGCCTGCTTTTATTCTTGAATTACAACTAACTCATTCACACTTTTTTCTAAAAATAAATTTTATGAATTATCTTCTTATTTTTTGAAATTGCGAAAAATTCTATTTTCGATAAAATAAATATACTTCGTAATTTCTCTGAATATAGAAATTATATATTCTTTTATGAGACCCTATGTTACTAGAAAACAATCTGATGATTTAACTGAGAATATTAATAGTACTTAGCAAACTTACATTACCATAACCTATGGATCTTCTAATTTCATTCGTTTAAGAAAAAAAGTTCTATAAGCTATAAATCTCAAAATTTTCTTTTCTATTACCAATAGAATTAATTCTGATAAATCTTCTATACCTAATCCGGAAGGCATATCATAAATAATTTTTCTTGCTTGCAAACTAAAAGAGGTATTTTGTACTCACACCTCTTATTACCCACATGCTATTTTAGAATAATCTACTTTATATACTTGTTTTGACTTAAACCATACTTAATTATCATTAAGTGGTTTAAGCAAGAATTTCATTAAAACAATTCAAAAAGAGTTTTTAAAATAATTTTAACAATTCAGATACATATAAATGTGATTAACTAATTTTTTTATCATTAGTGATAAAATCTCTATTGTAATAGATAAATATAAATGAAATACCCAGAACTATTAACTCTGTAACCGTCAAAGTCATCCATACTCCATTCAATCCAAATTGTGAGGATAATATGAAAGCTACAGGAATGATTATAATAAATCCTCTTAACATTGATATGATAAATGCATTCTTTGGTTTATCAATTGAACTAAAAAACGCACATATTAAGATATTAATCCCGACAAATGAAAATGCTGTAAAATAAATTCTAAGTCCATTAACTGCAATCTTCGCTAATTCTATATTTTTTTCGCTATTGAAATAAGATACAATAGTTTCCGCATAAAAAATAGATATAAGATATACTAATAAACTTATGGTAAGCGTCGTTATTGCACCATATTTGAGTAACTTTCTTAAAAAGTGTCTATTGTTTTCTTTGAAATATCCACTAATTAATGGTTGCATACCTTGCGATATTCCTGTGAAAATTGCAAGAATAACTAAAGTAATATTCGCTATAATACCATAAGCTGCTACTCCAATATTCCCAGCAATACTAAGAATTAGCATATTAAAAACAATGATGACAATCCCCGAAGATAATTCTGTAATTAAGGCAGAAATACCAAGGGTACTAATATCAATTATAGATTTTAATTGTGGCATACATTTTTGTAGTTTGAATGTATTTTTCTTTTTTAAAAAATGAGTAGAGAGAACAAGAATACTAATGCAGGGAGACAACCCAGTTGCAACAGCTGCACCAAACATTCCTAATCCTAATGGGAAGATAAAAATATAATCCAAGATAATATTCGAGAAACTACCCGCAAGCATAGCTAACATTGAAAGCTGAGGGTTGTTATCATTTCTCACAAAGCAAATTAAAACATTATTTAATATAAACAATGGAGCAAAGCACAAAATTACTTTTAAATATGTTGATGTGTTCGTAAGTATTACACCATCAGCTCCCAGTACTGTCGCCAATTCCCTGGAAAATAATAATCCCATCAACAAAAAAAGAATGGATAATACGAATGCATAGTAAATCGATTGAGTAAAAATAGTTTTTGCTTTTGTAAGCGTAAATCGGATTGCACTCCCCATTCCAATCATTAAACCAACACCATGTATAAAACTATACATGGGAATAGCAATATTTAAAGCTGCTAAACCTACAGCACCTACACCTTGAGCAATAAAGAATGTATCTGCAAGTATATTACATGAAAGCCCAATCATTCCAATAATATTCAGTGACACATAGCGGATATAAATTTTCTTAATACTTTTTACATTCATAATTACCTCCAAATAAAAAGCACTCAAATCACAATACCTTCAATGGCCTACTGGTAAGTGAATAGAATGCTTCATTTAATTTTTACTCGGCAGCAAAAATCAAAAATTATTTACTTTTCAATCAATGATAACATATATAAAATAAAAATCAATATTTCTAAAAATTAATAACTAGTAAAAAGTTTAATCATCTATTCATCAATTAAATAATTTACATTGATACATTCCTGCAGCAACTAAGCACGTTGTTTTTTTCAAAATTTTGATTCTATTCTTTAGAATAATTTTACTTACGTATTTTCAATCAAAATGAAAAGAATATTTTTCTTAGATTTTTGTGAAGCTTATCTTCTTCAAATTTGTATCATATAATGAACTTAGTATGATTTATTAATACACTATGGTCTAGGCATTTTATATATAGCATATTTTACACTTTGCAAACATCGAAAAATGAACATGTCTGATATGAATATGACTTTTTACTCACTGTTTAAAAACAAAAAAAGATTAGAAGACACAACTGTGTTTTTTGAAAAGATTTCCACTTATTTTCTTTTTTGAATAGTAATTGAGCCAATTGCTATATAAATAATTACTGATGTTATCACAAAAATACTAACTTTAATATTATTTTCAATTGCTTTATCATCGATAAGATATCTCGTATTATTCTTATTTTCTACTATTTTATTATTAATTTGTTGATTATCTATTAAACGAACTATCTCTCTTTGTTTTTGAGAATTGCTTTCTATCATTTGATTAATAATTTGTTTATGTAATAGATTCCCAAATATTCCTGAAAGAATTAAAGCCACTATCGCAATAACACAATATTGAAAAACAACATAAATTCCTGTGCGTGATTTATTCTCCCCTAATAAGTAAAATAATCGCATTTCCTTTTCTCTTCGCTTCATTGAAAAAAGAATTACGAAAAATACAACCATGCTTGTCATTCCAACTACGCAAATAAATACGTTCAAATAAATATTTCTCATCATTTTTATTGGTTGGATTATTGATTGAATTTGTTTCGTATTTGTTTCAATACTAAAATATTCTTTTTGGGTATTAAGTAGCGAATTATATTCGTTGTTTTTCTCTTGAACTAAATTTCTCACTTTATTTTCAAAGCCATTAACATTTGTTGTGTTTGATAACGATAACTGAATGTCTACCATCATTGGCAAAGTATTCATCTTTAACTTACAACCATCTTCCGTACACACTCTATTTTCTAACTGATTGTCTACAATATATTGCTTACTTATATTTTTAATAATTTGTTCAGAAATAAAAATTGGTTTATCTTCAATATAACGCATCGGATTTTCTTTTAAATACTTTTTTTGCGAATCAAAATCATAAAGTCCAATAACTTCTAATTCAATTTTATCTTTATTTTCAGAATTTGCCACTTCATCTAGAATTGTAAAATTCGGAATTTCGAGCGTTATTATGTCACCAATCGAAATATTATATGGAATCCCATTTTTGTTTTGAAGTAAATCGATAGGCACAATAGCTACATTCATTCCATTATTTATTTCTTCAACACTGCCATTCTCACCTACTTCAATTTTTATATTGTTTTTCTCAAAAAATCGGCTTGATTTTATTCCATATACTGGGATTTTCGAACGTATTGTATCATCCTCAAAAAACTCACCCCAATTCTCAAAATATTCATAAGATAAATCATTTGAATCAAACATCATACGTAATGAATAGTTACACATTATCACATTTTTCATACATAACTCACTGATATCATCCACTAACCCCAGAAAATCAACGCTGTATAGTGTACTATTCGAATACAATAAATTCTGATCTGAATCTTTTGTATTTTGTTGAATCGTATAATTTACTACAAGATTATCCAACGTTGATTCAATCAATTGATTGCTTGTTTCATTTACACGTATGAATAGTGAAGAAATTGTAGCTAGTAGTGTAAACGATAATAAAAGTAATAGAGACTCTCTCCACAAGCGTATAATTGAAACCCAAATACGCTTAATCATTTGAATTTACCTTTACCAATTCCTTGTTAATATTATCTATTTTATATACAATATCACATTGATTCGCTACGCCAATATCATGAGTTACAACAATTACACATTTTTGATATTCTCTTGCTAGAACTTTGAAAAGATTTATTATTGAATCTGTTGTGCTGTAATCTAAATTCCCTGTTGGTTCATCAGCAAGAATAATTTTTGGGTTAGTTGAAATAGCACGTATGATTGCAACCCGTTGTTGTTCACCACCCGATAGTTTACTAACTTTTTTCTTAGCATTACTTTCACTTATTCCAAACCGATTCAACAACTTAATTATATTTTCTTTACTAACCCTCATTTTCGGATCACTAATATTCATTGCAATTTCAATATTTTCAATTGCATTCATATAGTAAATTAAATTATAGTTTTGAAACACAAAAGATGAATATTTTCTTCTAAACATATCATAGCCGATTTCCTCAATTGATTTTCCATCAAATATTATTTCACCCTTTTTTTGTTTCGAAAGAGCCCCTATTAGTGAAAGAAATGTGGTTTTACCACTTCCTGATTCCCCCATAATAGCGTATAACTTTCCTTCTTCAAAATCTGCATTAATATTTTCTAGAATTATTCTTTCCATTTGCCCATCGATATAACTAAAGAATACGTTCCTGACTTCTAATTTCATCCAATATCACCTCGCAATAATATTTCTTTAGGATCTACTTTTGACACACTTCTTACCGCAAGTATACAAGCGCTAGTATTAACTGCGCTAAAAACAAGTAGAAGAAGTATAAAATCTTCAAATTCAATTTTAATATTTCTTGTGCTAGTTTCATTAACTTGATTGAAATACGAAACTGAATCAGCCATTAAAATTTCATTAGCTCCTTGATTCGAATTCATTAATGTAGCATTTAAGCTGCCTGTAATAAGGATACTCGTAGGTACAACCAGTATAAATGCAATAAATGAAAGTATTAAAATTTCTAACCACAACTGAATTGCAACAGTTGTCTTTTTTAATCCAAATGAGATTAACAAACCAATTTCTTTTTGTCGTTCCAATACTGCCAAAATACAAAATAAAGTTGTAAATATAAAAGTTAATCCTAAACAGAAAAGCTGCAAAAATCTAAACATTGTTACCATAGATTCAATATCACCAATTGTAGTAATCTCACTATCTAAATTCGTTGTATAACGATAGCTCTCTCCAAGAGTAAGAATATCAGTTTGAATGCTATTACCTACTTCAAAGATTCCATCAGCCGAATTCAATGATAATAAGACAGGTGATATCCCAACTAAATTATGCGGATTGAATGAATCGATTCCAACATATCGATCCAACCAATATGTTGGAATATCCTCATTTATAATTTCTTCAGCTGTTTTTCCTAATTCTACAAAATCATTTTCCGTAATGAATACTGCAGTTTCAACTTCTTCGCTACTATAAAGTCCAATTATTTCAAAATCAGTTTTCTCTTCAATCCAAGTTTTATTCTCAACATCATAAAGAAAAATGTTTAATGGGAGGTAATCACCCACCTGTACTTTTATCACTTCATCATTCTTTACAATTGCTAGATTTTCATTAACAACCGTTATCTTAGTATTGCCAGTGAAATCTTCATTTTCAAAATCTCTTCCATCTACAAGTGTATAACTTTTACTTTCCTTGTTATGTATACCATTCACGCGTATATTTCCAGGTCTAATAACAGGATTACGATTCGACCAATCATCATAAACTGAATTTTCTTTAATTTGATTGTCTTCTGCTAGATTAATAGTTTGGTAACAACTTTGAAACGTTGTGTCCTCACAAGCAAATAACGGAAATCCACCCGTTACCATGAATGAATAATTTACACCTAGTACATTTGAATTTCGAAGAAGATCTTGCACTGAAGTATAATATCTTTCCATTTCTATTTTGAATTCATCTACTGTCACCAAATCACTATATTCATAATTTGATAATCCACCATTCATTCGACCAGTGTAGACTAGTTTTATATCAATTTTATTAAGAATATTTTGCTTTGTGTTCTGCGCTGTACTTGTTATAAATGTTGATGTAACAAGCAACAAAATGATGAAAAACATGATAACAAACATCATCATGTTAATCATTAATCTATTTTTGTAATTATAGAATATTCTCTTAATCATCTTAATAATTTCATCAATTACACTGTGTAAGTATACGATCTATTATATATTTCCATTTTTTATTTTCCTTCATATAGATATAGCGTTTAGCAATCTAGTATGACTTCCTTCCAAAAATTTATAACTCTCTAATTATTTGAAGTTATTAGTTACATGTGGTACCGCATAATGAATTAAAGATAGTGATAGATTATTCATTATATTTATTTCTCTTACATCTTTGAAATTCATATTTCGTTCCTCCTTATTTCTGTTACTAGCATAACATATATTTATCTCGCTGTACTTGAAGTGGGCTATTTAGTCTATTTCGTGTTCTATTTGAAATAAAATAATGCACATTTCGTACTTTTCGTTACTAACAAGTAAATATCATTTTCTACAAAAAAAGGTAAAATGACATTGTAAATAACGCTTATTGATGATAATAAAAATGATTTGAATAAATACTTAAACTTTTTTCGTATGTGAAATAAAGTAATTATCAATATTTTAATCCTTATAAAATTAAACAATAATAGAATTGTGAAATGAGATTCTTTTCTTTTTTTGTGAAGCGTATTTTTTCACTTCTCTAAGCTTGTATCTTATAATGAACTTAGATCTATATTGAACAACCAACTTATTATAATTAAGCATTTTGATTGTTTATGGATCTTCTTATAAAACTAAAGGAGACCAACTATGAACTTTACTTTATTATCAATATTTTTTATTTTACTAGGCATCTTTTGTGCATTACTTATTACAATCGATATACTAAGACACCCACAAGAAATGGCTGTAATGAATTTAGTATGGCCTATTAATGCACTATGGGCTGGGCCATTTTGTGTATGGGCATACTTTACACTTGGCAAACATCGAAAAATGAGCATGCCCGATATGAATATGCCTGACATGAACATGCCTGATATGAGTATGAAATCAATGGATATGAGTCAAATGAAAATGGATGTACACAAGTCTAAAGATAAATACGCTAGTTACTGGCAAGGTATCATTGTAGATACTCTTCATTGTGGTGCGGGATGTACTCTTGCAGATTTAATCGGTCCCGTCCTATTCACATTTATTCCTTTTACTTTATTTCATCAACTAACTTTTGGAGAATGGTTATTAGATTTTTTCATTGCCCTTATCATTGGAGCTACATTCCAATATGCTGCAATTGCTCCCATGCTAAAAGAAAAAGGAATTAAAACATGGATAAAAGCACTCAAAATCGACTTTCTTTCATTAACAGCTTGGCAAGTAGGAATGTATGGCTGGATGGCTATTGTTATATTTGTATTATTTGGAAAATTTTCAATTCAAACTCCTGAATTTTGGTTTATGATGCAAATCGCAATGTGTATTGGCTTTATTACAGCCTATCCTATGAATTGGTTTTTAGTGAAAAAGGGAATCAAATCAGGAATGTAAAAATAAGGAAATAAATTTTCTGATATATATTTCAGTTATTGTTAAAAACATAGTAAAACCTATGACCGAAGCCATAGGTTTATTTAATTTAAATGGTGCCGACTACAGGAGTTGAACCTGCGACCTATTCATTACGAATGAATTGCTCTACCAGCTGAGCTAAGTCGGCATTTTTATTTTGTATCTACTATTTATTTTACCCTCATATTTTGATTTTTCAATTTAATCTTTTACAACTAAAGAAAAAAACTCAAACAATAGCTTTGTTTTGAGTTCTCAATTAATTACTTATGCTTAATTACTAATTCGTCATATCCTGTATTACCGTCAAATTCTCTAGTGAACTCAACAGTCTCTAATTCTAACAAAACAATTTCAGCCGTTGTATTGATATGCGTATCTTCTAATAAATGTCCACCAATGCAGTTTCCATCTATATCACTACAACTAATATGAATATGACTTTGTCCATTCGCAATTGTCCCTGTGAGAGATACAATTTCATAATGATGGTCAAAGTTTTTCTTTGTGACACCATCAGCTAATCGCAAATGACAATCATAAACACAACCAACACATGTCACAATACACACAGATTGAAGTTTATTTTTTTGACAATAGTATTCAATTTCTTTTTTTAAATCTTGACCATATGTTAAACGTAAAGCATGTTCTCTCATACCCTCACCTAGTTTCTAACAATGATATATGCTAAATATACAAGGAATAGTAAAATAAATATTATTCCTTCTTTTTTTCCTAATTTTTCATTTCTCTTTGCTACAAAGAAACATAACAATGTCGCTGCTAACATCACCACTAAATCAAACATCAACGCAAATTCGACAGGGATTGGTGTAATTGTAGCACTTAGTCCAAGAATGAATAAAATATTAAATATATTTGAACCTACTACATTACCTACTGCAATATCTACGTTTCCTTTTCTTGCTGCTACAAGAGAAGTTACAAGTTCAGGTAGTGATGTACCAATTGATACAATTGTTAATCCTACTAATTTCTCAGATAACCCTAATGTTAATGCAATTGCTTTGGCGTTATTCACAACTAAATCTCCACCAAAAATAATCCCAAAAATTCCAATCACAATTAACACTAAACTCATTGGTAAATTGAATGCAGGCTTCTCAACTTCAATTGAAGCTCTTTTTGATAATGAATCCTTTACCAGCCATGCAACATATCCAATAATTAAAATTAAGAAGATTATTCCTTCTGGTCTTGTTAATGAGTTTCCAGTAAGAATAAATACCGCCATTAAGAATGATACTGCAATCAAAAATGGAAATTCTTTTCTTAATATACTTCTTGGAACTGGTATAAGTGTAATAACTGCTGTCATACCAAGCACAACAACTAAGTTAAAAATATTAGATCCAATAACATTACTTACCGCAATTGCATTTGAATGGTTCAATGCAGCTGTTATTGATACTGCTGCCTCCGGTGCACTTGTCCCAAACGCAACTATTGTTAATCCAACCACAACACTAGGAATTTTCAATAATGATGCTATCGATGCAGCACCATCCACAAAGTAATCTGCACCTTTTATTAGTGCCAAGAATCCTACTAGTAATAAACCTATATTTACTATCATTTTATATCCACCTTTTTTACGCTTTAGTATTTTAGCATATTTATTCTAAAAATACTCTAAAATTCGCGGTAAATCTTTGACTGTTACAATACCAATAGGTTTTTGTGTTTTTATACCATCTTCTGTAATAAGAATAGCTAATACTTTATTTCCTTTTTTCATACTATCAATATAAATTTTAATTACATCATACGCACTCTCATTTTTTGATAGAAAATAGATTTTCTCATTTTCACTGATATCTTCTACAATATCTTTTACTTGTGTTAAATTTGTTTTATTATTCAATTCATTACATGCCCATTTCGCAATAGCTTCTACAGTGATAATACCCACGATATTATTTTTATCATAGACTGGTATTTTAGAAAAATCATGATCGTTCATTACTTTTTGCACATCCAATATCTTATCTTCCATTTGACATGTTATCACATGTTTTAAAAAGAATTTCGATACGGGATTATGATTACAAAGTAGTTCTGCAATATGTTCAATTGTTTCTACTGTCTCATCCGTTGGTTGAGCGATTATCTTACCTTCGCCATCACGCTGGTGAACAATGGCATTTCTTAATTCTGAATATTCTTGTAGTTCTATTTCGTAGCGTGAAACGATTTTATTTCTTCGTGAAGCTTCTTCTAACATCAAATAGAATTTTGTGTAGCGAGAATTACCTGTAATTGATTTTAACTGTTTTTCTATTTGTGCAAACGTCGATAAAAAGCGTTGTGCATTATCCATTAACGAACACCTTCCAACTCTTCTAATTCTGCCTCTTTTTGAATATTCTCCAAAATCTTTGAAACTAGTTTTTCCATTTCCTTTTGGCTTGAATAATCAGAAGGAGACATGTAATTTGCACGTTTTTGTTGAATCAATGATTTTGCTAAATCTTTCGTATTTTTCTTGTTTTTATTGTAAACAACAATTGATTTTCCACCATTCTCTTTTACAAGTTTCATACATGGAACATCTGTTAGACCATCTCCTACATAAATCATTCTTCTAAAAGGAATAGGACGATCTTTTTCTTCAGTGTATTGGTTCAATGCGCGATCTTCATTTTCATCTAAAATTTGTTTATTAATACGGAAAATATATTGTGTTTTTGTTGTATAGTTCACAACAAGTGATGGCCATGTGGCAACGCCATTCTCATCATAATAAAATTTACATGCGTATATTTTTTTAAACTTTTTTGCAATTGGTGTTCCTTCAATAACTTCAGTTAATCCTGATGAAATAATATAGTGTTCAACTTCAATGTTTAGTTTTTTTCCAATCGTGTTGATGCGATCAAACCATGTTAAAACACCTGGATAATACTCTACTCCTTTCCCCAATCCTTTAAAGTCTTGTTTGCGTATAGGCTTACTTGCTTCTTTTGATTTCTTAATCATCATATACATGTACGCTAAAATCGAATCCATCTTATTCTCTTTTGATATTTTGTTTACTTCTTCCCAAAAGTCTTTCGTATTTTTATATCCAAGTCCTGGAATAAACGTAAATTCTTGCATATCCTTAGGGGATAAGGTTTTATCAAAATCATACATCATCGCAACTTTTATTTTTTTCATAATTTCATCTCATTTCCATACCTCTATTATAAAAGAAAAGTTATCCCAAGGATAACTAATTCTCTAATAATTTTATGATTGCATTCACATAAATTTCAGTTTGCATAACAAGTGCATCTACTGAAATGAATTCATTCGCATCATGAATGTGGTTATCAACACCTTGTAGTTCGCATCCAAAGGCAATGCAGTTATTAATTCCTTTGGCATAAGTACCACCACCCATTGTAATTGGTTTAGATTCCATATCCCCAGTAACTTCTTGATAAGCTTTTAATAGCTTTGTTACAAGTGGGCTATCTATTGGAAAGTACAGTGGCTCATGCGTAGAGATAATTTCTACAATTCCACCCGCTGTTTCTAAATTTGGATTCATTTTTTCTACAATTTGTTTTACTGTTAGTGTCACTGGGAAACGAATATCAATTGTTCCTTCAATTACACCATCTGTCATACCAATAACACCCACATTGAATGTAAGTGATCCATATTCATCTTTACATGCTGCTCCCATTAATGAACCATCAATTGTTGTACCGATTTTTTCATTATAGAAGTCTGTAAAGTCATCTTGGAATCCTGCATGTTTTAAGCCTACTAGTAAATGGCTAATTGCATTTACTCCTAGTTTTGGTGTACTTGCATGAGCAGCTACCCCTCTAGCCTCAATTTCCACAATATCGCCAACAACGTTGAAGGCATATGTAATATTGTGATCATTGAAATAATCTTCTAATACTTTTTGGCTAAATGAATTCTTCATGACTTGGATTGTACATTTATTACATACTACATTCGACGCAACCCCGCCTTGAATGTTAATAATTTTTGTATTCTTGCTTTTAAAGTTGGCACGAATCATTCCTTTTTCACCATGAACCCCTGGGAAACATCCATCAGGTGTAAAGCCCATATCAATATGACCTTCTTTTTCTACATAGTGTGCTAAGCAGCGTGATCCATTTTCTTCATTAATACCCATAATTAAACGAATACGTTTAATTAGTGGAATATTCAAATCTTTTACAATCTTCATTGCAATCATACTTGCAACAACTGCACCCTTATCATCAGTAGTTCCTCGACCATATGCATTCCCATCAATAATTTCCATATTGAATGGATCTGTATTCCATCCTTCTCCTGCTGGTACAACATCTAAGTGCCCAAGAATTCCAATAAGACCTTCTCCTTCACCCATTTCTGCATAACCAACATAGTTATCAAGATTCACAGTTTTAAAGCCATATGAGTCACACATTTTAAGTGCTGCATTAAGACAATCCGCTGGAACGCGTCCAAAAGGATAGCCTTCCTCTGCTTTACCCATAACTGAGTTATAACTTACTAGTGTCTTTAAGTGCGTTAATATTTCATCTAAATGAGATTCTACTTCTTTTCTAACATCCATATTTTGGTCCCCCTAATATTTTTCTATTAGTCTACCATTTTTAAAGTACTTTGTACATTATAAGTCTATTTCTAAACCTACTGGACAATGATCTGAACCCATTATTTCCTGGTAAATTCGTGCTTCTTGAATCTTTTTCTCAAGCGATTTTGATGTGATAAAGTAATCAATTCTCCATCCAACATTCTTTTCTCTTGAATTAAAACGATATGACCACCAAGAATAAGCAATTTCTTCAGGGTAAATTGTTCTAAATGTATCTAAAAAACCAGCAGACAGTAAAACTGTCATTTTTTCTCTTTCTTCATCAGAGAATCCAGGATTTCGACGATTCGTCTTTGGATTTTTCAAATCTATCTCTTGATGGGCAACATTTAAGTCTCCACAATAAACAACCGGTTTCTTCTTATTAAGTTCTAACAAATGATTGCGTAGTTCATCTTCCCACTCCATACGGTATGATAAACGTGCTAGTTCTTCCTTCGAATTAGGTACATATGCATTCACTAAATAGAACTTTTCAAATTCAAGCGTTAACACTCGCCCTTCGTCATTAAAAACATCTTTACCAAAATCAGTTTGAACAGAAAGTGGTTTAACTTTTGTGAATACAGCTGTTCCAGAATATCCTTTTCTTTCAGCACTATGCCAAAATTGATGATAACCTTCAAGTTCTAATTCAATTTGATGAGGTTGAAGCTTTGTTTCTTGTAGACAAAAGATGTCGGCATTTTCTTGTTTGAAAAAATCTAAGAAACCTTTGGTAATACAAGCTCTTAACCCATTAACATTCCAAGAGATTAATTTCATACCTTTTTAATCTTTCTTGTTTGAATTTTTAACCAAGTTCTTTCTTTTTGTGTTAAATAAGGGCTAATTTTTGAATATACTTCGGCATGATATTGATTTAATACTTCTATTTCATCATCCAACATATCTTCTGGACGAACTGCATCTAAATCAATAGGTGCTAATGTAATTGTATCGAAATGCATAAATTGTCCGTATGTATTTTTCTTACCTTTTTGTACAAGTAATTCATTTTCAATACGAATACCTAGTTTATTTGGAAGATAAATACCTGGTTCATCTGTAACTACCATTCCTTCTTCTAATGGAACAATCGCAAAACCAGTTCCTGTATTTGACCAACGAATACCGTGAGGTCCTTCATGTACGCCTAATACAAATCCAACACCATGTCCTGTTCCGCATTGGTAATCCAAATCTAAATCCCATACTGGTCCTCTTGCAAGAATATCAAGCGATGCTCCTGTACAACCGTATAAGAAGTTTGCGCTACTTAAACGAAGCATACTTCTTAATACTGCAGTATAGTATGTTTTCACTTCTTCACTCACTGCACCAAGGACAATAGTACGTGTTATATCTGTAGTTCCTTCTAAATATTGTCCTCCTGAATCAACCAACAACATTCCTTCATTTTTAAGAACCGCAAAGTTATCTTCAGTAGCACTGTAATGCATCATTGCCGCATTTGGTCCATACGCTGCAATTGTTCCAAAACTCGCTTCAATATGATTTTCTTGTGCTTGGCGAAGTTCACGTAATTTCGCCGCTGCACTAAGTTCAGTAATTTCAATTTTGCCAATATTATTCTTTAACCAATAAATAAATTTTGTAACTGCCACACCATCTTTGATATGTGAATAACGAATATTTTTGATTTCTGTTTTATTCTTAACAGCACGGTACATAACAATAGGACTCTTCTCATCAATGATCGTACAAGAATTATCAATTTGTTTTTTATAATATGAAGTAAGCACTGTAGAATCAATCCATATTTTCTTGTTAGTGTAATTAGAAAGTTCACTACCTAAGTCAAAATATCCTTTGATAGATACTTTAGCACTTGAAAGTTTCTTACAAATATCTGCTGATAATTTTTTCCTGTCCACAAACAATGTTACTTTATTCTTTGTTACTGTCGCAAAAGCTAACACAACAGGTGTATCTTCAATATCATATCCTCTTAAGTTAAGTAACCAAGCCACATCTTCTAGAGAAGTTAATACGCAAACATCCGCATTTTTTTCTGCCATTGCATTTTGAACACGTTTAATCTTATCTTCAGTTTTTGCACCTGTGTATTTATCTTGAAGTAAAAATGCTGATTCTTGTGGTAATGCTGGTCTATCTTCCCAAATTTCATCAACTAAATCTTTATCTTCTTTTGTTTTACCACCTTTTTGTGCAATTAGTTTTTCGAAACAATCAACAGTACTTGCACTTACAACTTTACCATCAAAACCTAAAACACCATTTTCAGGAAGTTTTTCTTTGATAAACTCAGACACTGTTGGTACTTTGTCTTGTCCCATTTTATATAATGTGATGCTTGAGCCTTTTAATTGTTTTTCTGCTTGCACAAAATAACGACCATCAGCCCATAAACCTGCTTCTTTCATCGTTACCACAAGTGTACCTGCAGATCCTGTAAATCCAGACATAAAGCGTCTTGCTTTAAAATAATCTGGTAGGTATTCACTTTGATGATAATCAGCAGTCGGAACGTAATAAATATCAATTCCTTCCATTTTCATCAATTCCCTTAGTTTTGCTACTTTTTCTTTAACTATCATAGTATTCACCTCTTCATCTATTGTAACTGTTCTACACATTTTTTTAAAGCAATTAAATTGACAAAAGGGCACTTTATCATTATTGTAAGAGGAGTTAAAGGAGGGAAAAGATGAAGCAACAATTCAATATTAAAGGAATGACTTGTGCTGCATGTAGTTCAGCAATTGAACGAAAACTTAGTCACCTCGATGGCGTAAAGTCATGTCAAGTAAATTTACTCGCAAATAACATGACTGTTGAATACGATAACATTAGTGATAAAGATATTATTCATGCAGTTCAAGATGTTGGTTATGACGCTTTTCTTCCCAGTTCTGACCAAAAAGAAACCAATGAATATGCCAAGTTAGCTGATAAAATGAAGAAACGATTTATCCTTTCTCTCATCTTTACAGTTCCGTTATTCTATTTAGCAATGGGTCACATGATGGGTTGGCCATTACCTGGAATTTTCCACACAAATCCTTTACTAAATGCCTTTACTCAACTCGCTTTAACAATCCCTGTCTTAATTATTAACCATGAGTTCTTCACCCATGGTTTTAAAGCACTATTTAAATTGAATCCTAACATGGACTCACTTATTGCGATTGGATCTAGTGCTGCTGTTTTATATGGCTTGTACGCAATTGTAAAGATAGTTATTGGTGTACAAACAGGTGATACTAAAATGGTTGAGATGTTCATTATGGATCTCTACTTTGAAACAAGTGCCATGATACTCACATTAATCACATTAGGTAAGTATCTAGAAATCAAATCAAAAGGTAAAACCTCTGAAGCCATTTCTAAATTAATAGATTTAGCTCCAAAAACAGCAATTGTTCTTAGAAACCATAAACAAGTTGAAATACCTATTGAAGAAGTACAACTTGGTGATACGTTATGTGTCAAACCAGGTCAAAGAATTCCAGTTGATGGAACAGTTACAAAAGGATTTACTACAGTAGATGAATCAGCAATCACAGGTGAAAGCATCCCCGTTGAGAAATCAACAGGTTCTAAGGTTGTAGGGGCTACAATTAATAAATCAGGATATTTTGAGTTTGAGGCTACCAAAATCGGTGAAAATACAACGCTTTCTCAAATCATTCGTTTGGTAGAAGAAGCCGCTAATTCAAAAGCACCTATTTCAAAAATGGCTGATAAAGTATCCAGTATCTTTGTTCCCGCAGTTATCATTATCGCCCTATTAGCAACAATTATTTGGTTACTTTTAGGAGAAACACTTGAGTTCTCATTAAGCATTGGAATTGCTGTACTGGTTATCTCTTGTCCATGTGCCCTTGGTTTAGCTACACCAACAGCCATTATGGTCGCAACTGGTAAAGGTGCTGAAAACGGTATTTTAATTAAATCTGCTGATATTCTAGAAACTGCATGTTCAATTAATGCAATTGTTCTTGATAAAACAGGGACAATTACTGAAGGAAAACCTAAAGTTACCGATGTTATCGTAAATGAAAATATTAAAGAAAGTGAATTTTATTACATTGCTTATTCACTTGAGAAAAAATCCGAACACCCATTAGCGCAAGCTGTCATTCAGTATTTAAAGGATACCGAATTCAAAGAAATTGATTTTGATAACTTCAAAACGATTTCCGCTAGAGGAATCAATGCCATCTTAGATGACACCCAATATTTTGCAGGAAATCTTGCATTACTAGAAGAAAATGGTATTGATACATCTAAAATTAAACGTGTTGTTGATAAATTTTCTCACGAAGGTAAAACAACCCTTTGCTTTGCTAATCAATCGGAAATACTTGGGCTTATTGCTGTAGCAGATGTTATCAAAGAAAATAGTATTCAAGCCATCAATAAATTACATGAGATGGGTATTGAAACATTAATGCTAACAGGTGACAATAAAATCATTGCAGAAGCTGTTTTCAAACAACTCAACTTAAATAACTATGCAGCTGAAGTCTTTCCTGAAGATAAACAAAACTATATTAAAAAATTCCAAGAAGAAGGTAAAATTGTTGCTATGGTAGGTGATGGTATCAACGATGCTCCTGCACTAATGAGTGCAAATATTGGTATTGCGATTGGTGCTGGAACAGATGTTGCGATTGAATCTGCGGATGTAGTCTTAACACGATCTAACTTATGGGATGTTATCACCATGATTGAATTAAGCAAGGCAACACTTAGAAATATTAAACAAAACTTATTCTGGGCTTTGATTTACAACACTATTGGTATTCCCCTAGCTGCTGGATTATTTATTGGCATCTTTGGTTGGAAATTAAATCCAATGTTCGGTGCATTTGCAATGAGCTTAAGTTCAGTAAGTGTAGTAACAAATGCATTACGATTAAAAAACTTTAAAGGAGCGAAAGCAAAAATGAATACAACAAATACAAAAACAATTAAAATCGACGGCATGTCTTGTGGACATTGCCAAGCTAGAGTAGAGAAAGCACTTAACACAATTGATGGTGTAAACGCAACAGTAGATCTTGCGAATAAATGTGCTAATGTTCAACTTACTAAAGAAGTTGCAAACGAAACTCTAAAAGCGGCTATTGAAGATGCCGGTTATGATGTAATCTCAATCGATTAAGTTGAACCAGTGGGTAGTAAACTCACTGGTTTTTATGTACAATAAACTTAATTCTACGATAAGTAGAGAAATATCCACGTATCATGAGTGTACGTATCATTGCACTTATTTTATTTTATTGTTAAGGAGAAAACATATGAATAAAATAGGAAATTTTTTAGCCGAACTAAGAAAAGAAAAAGGATATACTCAACAAGAAGTTGCAGATGCCTTGAATGTATCAAACAAAACAGTAAGTAAATGGGAAAGAAGTGAAGGTTATCCTGAGATTGAAACACTAATTGATTTAGCAGAACTTTACAATATATCTGTTGATGAGTTACTTGCCGGTGAAAGAACAAAGATAAAGTGTACGGACTCACTCGAAATCTTATTAACGCTCGATTTCGAAAAGAAAAAGATATACTCTTTATTTATGAGTTTTATAGCTTTATTTATTTTCTTTAGCATTTATTTCTACACAAAAGATTTTTCTTTATCTTTTTTCATTTATTTAGCATTAATGTGTTTATCATTTATGTTTCTAATGCTGGGATTACTAAAACTTAAAAAATATCATATCAAGAAAAAATTTATTTATTTTGAATGGATTCGAAACTTTATTTGCTTATCCATTTTTATTTTTCCATGCATTGGGTTCATGCTTATTCTTACTCCCGAAGATATGATAAAGTTACTAAATCAAGCAATGAATCTGCAACCTTTAGCCAATGGGGTAGAGATGGGTATGAATGGAGTTACATTCAATGCACAATTTTTCATAACCTTTACTGATTACTTACGCTTACTTCCAATTATATTATTTTCATCCTTTTTGGTCTTCCAGTTTTCTAATCTAATTAAAAAAGCAAATAAATTTCACTTTGCTTTTATTTCTTTACTTTTATTCTTGTTTATTGGCAATATCTGTTATCAAGTATATACCATTGAAAAACCAAATCGCATTCTTCAAATGACGGAAACTGACTATACATCCTTCAAAAGGAATTTTTTGAAAATATATACTTTTCATCAGGAACAAAGTGACAATATTCTAGAGGAATACGTCGAAGAAAAAGAAATTGATTTCGCACAGATTAATGGTTTCCTTTCATCAGATAAACAAATAGAAAAATATGCAAATATCAAGAAATTTGATGATGCTAATTTCACCGTGGTTTATAAAACAACCCTCCCTGAAACATTTGATAGAGTTGAAAAGAGTATTATCTTCACATCTCTTTTCTCCAGTATTCTGCTTATTATTAATATTTTCTTTCTTATCCTTGCTTACCGGAAGGGAAAACCACTTCCACGATTACAATAGAAAATTTACATTTATCATGTTCCAAACACTTTACTACTTCATTTTTATGAAAGTTACTATAATGTAGTAAAGGAGTGTTAAACTATGAAAATGCCTGTTTATTTTATCGGTCATGGTAGTCCCATGAATGCAATTGAAAATAATGAATTTACTCATCAATGGAAAGAATTAATTGGAGACTGTACACCAAAAGCAATTCTTATTATTAGTGCTCATTGGATGGAAACTAATTATGAAATCACCACTAACCCATATCCTTCTATGATTTATGATATGTTTGGTTTTCCTAGCGAATTATATACCGTCAATTATCCTGCTCATACCGATGAATCAATTATCAGAAGATGTTGTGAGCTAATTCCTGAATTAAAACCAAATAATAACCGTGGTTATGACCATGGTGTTTGGTCTATTCTAAAACATATGGTGCCTCTTGCGGATATTCCAGTTGTTCAAATTTCACTGAGCGAAACAGCCTCTTTACAAGAACATTATAATCTTGGTAAAGCACTCCGTATCTTACGTGATGAGAATGTTTTAATTATTGGCAGTGGTAATATTGTACATAATCTTAGAGAATTGAATTGGAATGAGTATTACTCTGAATATCCTTGGTCTAAACAATTTAGGGAATACGTTAATCATGCTTTACTACATGGTGATGATCAAAGTTTAATTCATTATGATAAGGATGGCTACAATGGACTTATGAGTGTAAATTCACAAGAACATTATCTTCCTTTGTTGGTTTGCTTAGGTGCCAGTGATCATGATATACCATCTTTATCCAATGATGTAATTATTAATGGTTCCTTAAGTATGACTTGTGTTTCTTGGAAATAAAATAAAGGCAATGTAGAATTTACATTGCCTTTTAAAACATTTATTTTTAGAACTATATCTAAATTTTTTCGACATAATCGAAATATTATACTATTTAATTTTTATGATATCCTGTCCATTGGTCTACCCTCATGCAGACTTTTCTTTCTATTTAATTATTTAATACTAAATTTGAGTTTCCCGTTTCTAAATAAATCTGCATTTATTCAGAAACTTGAATTAATATTCTAACAACACCTTCTTCATATTAATTGAGTACCTCCTTTCAGTATCTCTTTACACCTTTATAATACACCCACACTATTCTTTTCATAGTCTATACTTATTCTTTTTTAGTGGTATAATTAAAGTGTTGGGATATTAAAAGGATTTGTGAATAATCACAGATCCTTTTTTAGTTTATTTTAATACTTTTGATAACGCAATATTCAAGCTCTTACCATCGGTAGCACCTTGAAGTTTTTCCATAAGACCTTTCATAATTTGTCCTTGGTTTTTCTTAATTGCTTCAAGATTATTTTCTTGAATAAATTTTTCTACTTCACTTACTAACTCTTCTGGTGATAGTTGTTTAGGCAAGTAAGATTCTAATAATACTAATTTCTTATTTGCTTCCTCAATCAAATCTGTACGATCACTTGGTGTTAGTTCAATCGTTTCTTTTAATTGTTTAACTTCTTTTTGAATAAATTTTAAAGCATCCTCTTTAGAAAGTGATTCACCTTTTTCTTTTTCGGCAAGACTAATTGCAGAAATCAATAATGAGTATACACCTTTTCTAATTGGATCTTTATCCTTCATTGCTTGAAGATTTTCTTTACGTAATTCATCTAAAAATGTCATAGCGTCTCCTTTATTCAGATTGGATAGCTTCGATGATGTTTAAGTTAGCCGCACGTTTTGATGGCAAGTATCCAAATAACAGTCCTAATGTAATTGAAAATAATAACGCAAAGATTACATAGGTGATATTAATTGGTAATTTCATATTAAGCACCATTAAAGCAATTTCAATTACTCCAATACCTATTAATACCCCAATTATACCCCCAATGAGTGTTAATAAACAAGATTCCACAATGAATTGGAATTGGATAGCACCTTTACCCGCACCAATCGCTCGCTTAACACCTATTTCTCGAGTTCGTTCTACTACACTTACTAACATAATATTCATAACACCAATACCTGCAACTAATAAAGATATCGATGCGATAATTCCCATAACAAGTGATAGTATACCTGTTACTTGAGTGATTTGACTAATAATGAAAGATAAATCTTCTAATGCATATCCATTTTTAGTGGATGTGTAGTTATGAATTTCATTTAAGCGATCTGCTGCAAGTTGTGCCGTTGCATCTAAATCATGACCTGATTTAACTTTTACTGAAAAATACTGAATCGTTGAACGTGAGAACATGAAATCAT
The DNA here is from genome assembly GCA_964386325.1 of uncultured Erysipelotrichaceae bacterium. Lineage (GTDB taxonomy): Bacteria > Bacillota_I > Bacilli_A > Erysipelotrichales > Erysipelotrichaceae > Anaerorhabdus. The sequence goes on from CAYLQY010000016.1 coordinate 69,030, forward strand.
AAGCTTCTTTAGAAATAACTACCATTGATCCTAAACTTTGATTTGGTGTATCTGTAACACCAACAATTGTATAAAGTCGATTTTTAATTTGAATCTTTTGACCGATTACTTCTTCAGGAGTCATTTTCAAATCGTAGTCTAGTACTTTCTCATTAATAAGTGCTAAATTAATTCTTTCATCTTCTGGATATGCTTCTAATGGATTTCCGGCAACCATTTTAAAGCCATAGAAATCCATAAAATTATCTGAAGCTCTACGAACTGATAATCCAAATTTTTCACGATTAATCTTTACTTGTTGTGTTGAGGAGTAAACCGCTATAGCATCATCAACTCCTTCAACAAGGACTAAATCGCTTAAATCATTAGGATCATAATGGTAAGACTTATCGCCCATGCCACCAAAATTTGAATTCATGGAAGAGTTTAATACTTCCATTTGATTTGTTCTATCTTTGACATAATTAATATTAACGGAACCATTACTACCTGTAATTTGATTTGTAATCGCAACATTTGCGATATCTGAAATTGAGAAAATAATGAAGACAACCGCTACCCCTATTACAATACCAATCAGTGATAAGAATGATCTTAATTTATTATTTAATAATTCCCGTATGGATAATTTAATATATTCTAAAATCATAGATTTTCCACATCACTTTCAATTAAACCATCCTTGATTGTGATGATTCTTTTTGCCGTCTTGGCAACATTCATATCATGGGTAACCACAACAATAGTATTTCCTTGTTCATTTAATTCTTTCAATAAATCCAATATACTTTTTGTTGTTTTTGAATCAAGTGCTCCTGTAGGTTCATCGGCAAAAATAACTTCAGGATTATTAACTAATGCCCGTGCTATCGCAACACGTTGGCGTTGTCCACCTGATAATGTCATCGGCTTTTTATTTGCTTGTTCCTTAATCAACATACGATCCATTTTTTCTAATGCCGCTTTTTTTCTCTTCACTGCTGGAACACCTGCATAAAGCATAGGTAGTTCAACATTTTTTAGACAGGTAATATTATTCATAAGATTAAAGGATTGGAAAATAAAACCAAACTTCTTTAATCGTAATAATGTTAATTGTTTTTCTGAGTAATTCACAACGTTTTCACCATTTAATAAATACTCCCCACTTGTTGGTTTATCCAATAAGCCTAGCGTATTTAACAATGTACTTTTTCCTGAACCACTTGCACCAATAATCGATACAAATTCACCTTTATGAATTTTGAAAGATACCCCTGCAAGTGCATGAGTTTCATTTGCGCCAGGATTATACGTTTTACGTATATCCCGACACTCAATAACTATTTCACTCATTGACGTGGTACCGTTACTACTGCACTATAACCATAAGGTACTTCTTCAGGAATTGCGATTTCAACGTTGTAATATGATGTATCTTCGGTATCTAGATTATTAGGCATTGTATCAACATGTAACACTTTACACGTATATTCTTTTCCTAAACTTTCAATAGATACATTTACATCTTGACCTTCATGAACTAATTTATATTCAAATTCTGATACACTAATACGCACCATTTTTTGATTTGAATATAACACGATATATGAGCTTGTAGTTAAATTGGTAGGTGCAATAGAATTACTTTCATTAACTTTGTAAACTAAGCCACTTATATCCGAATATACATGACTATCATTTTTAGTTTCTTTTAATTTTGTAATCTTTGTTTCAGCATCCGTCCAACTAACTTTTATTTCACTGATTTTCTTTTCTGCATTATTTAATTCCACTTTTAAATAATTTACATAAACTGTATCACTTGGATCAGCTGCAGCTAAGTCATTTTTGAAATTTTGAATACGGGTATAATAATCATCAAGTTGTTGTTGAAGATTTAGGAAATCTTTTTCTAAAACATCAATTTGAGCATCAATACTACTATCAACTTTATAATCAAATAAAGCGACACCTTCTTCAACAATATCACCTTCTTTGACATAAACATCATTAAAGGTTAATGTTGGATCTTTTGTATAATAATAAGTTTCTACTGGTATAACTTTACCATTGTAAACTATTCCCTTTTCAGTCTCTACAATTTCATTTTGTGTTTCTGTTGTCCCATACATCATCGAACCCATCATTGCAGCATTATTTTGTTGATCAGTTCCACTTGGGGTAGGTTTAAAAAATACATTCGCTATTACAATCGCAAGAACAATTATTCCTACAATTATTCCAATCCATTTCATTACTTTCTTCATAATATCCTCCGTTATACCTTTGTATTATTACACTAATACAATAGTCATTGTAACACTTTCCTACCTAAATGCAATGCTTTTATCTATGAATTTTCCTTAAAATATCGTAAACTAATAAGAAATGTTAGGGGGAATTTCATGAATAACAGAGTACGTAAATTCTTTTCGTATTATAAGCCATACAAAAAACTGTTCTTGGCTGATATGGGGTGTGCCCTCGTTGTTGCCGGTATTTCATTAGCTTTACCACTACTGACACGCCAAATCACAAACACGATTTTACTGGAAACACCAATACCATTTAATCAAATATTTATTGTTGGTGCGATTATGACTGGTTTAGCTTGTATTGAGTTTGCCGCAAACTTCTTTATTACATATAAAGGACATCTTATGGGTGTTTATATGGAACATGATATGCGTAATGATTTATTTGCACATTATCAAAAGTTATCCTTTAGTTTCTATGATGATCAAAAAACAGGAATTTTAATGTCTCGTTTAACGAATGATTTATTTTCATTATCGGAGCTTTATCATCACGGTCCTGAAGATGTTGTCATCTCTTTAATCAAATTTATTGGGGCATTTATTATCTTGTTCTCTATAAATCCTTATTTAACACTAATTGTATTTGCTACACTACCACCCATGGTTATCTTTGCTTATTATTGCAATGTAAAAATGAAAAAGGCATATCGTCAAAATCGTAAGCGTGTTGGTGAAATCAATGCCCGTATTGAAGATAACTTATCTGGTATTCGTGTTGTTAAATCATTTGCTAATGAAGCAAGTGAAATTGAAAAATTCGATGCTGAAAATAACAACTATGTAAATAGTAAACGAGATAGTTATTATGCCATGGCACAATTTCATTCAGGATTAGGGGCATTTATTACTTTTCTTACTGTAGTTGTGGTAGTTGCAGGTTCACTATTTATAGGTAATGGAATCATTGTTATTGGTGATCTTATTACATTTATTCTTTATATTGGTAATTTCACTGATCCTATTAAAAAGCTCATTAACTTCACCGAACAATTTCAAGAAGGTGTTACAGGATTTGAACGTTTTATGGAAATCCTTGAAATTGAACCCGATATTCAAGACAAGAAAGATGCTATTGAATTAGAAGATATCAAAGGGCACGTAACCTTTAATCAAGTTGGCTTTAGATACAATGAAAAATCTGATTATGTTTTAAAAAACATCGATTTAGATGTAACTCCTGGACAATATATCGCCCTAGTAGGATCAAGTGGAGCAGGTAAAACAACATTATGTTCACTTATCCCGCGATTCTATGAAGTGAGTGAAGGATCCATCCTAATTGATGGTTGCGATATCCGCGATGTGAAAATGAAATCGCTTCGTTCTAAAGTTGGTATCGTTCAACAAGATGTCTACTTATTCACTGGAACAATACTAGAAAATATTCGTTATGGTAAACCTGATGCTACTGACGAAGAAATTGTACAAGCAGCGAAGAATGCAAATGCTCATGATTTTATTTTGGATTTACCAGACGGTTATGAGACAGATATTGGTCAACGTGGTGTAAAATTATCAGGTGGTCAAAAACAACGACTTGCAATAGCACGTGTATTCTTAAAGAATCCACCTATTCTTATTTTTGATGAAGCAACAAGTGCACTTGATAATGAAAGTGAAAAAGTTGTTCAAGATTCATTAGAAAGTCTTGCGAAAAATCGTACAACATTCGTTATTGCTCATCGTCTATCCACAATACGTAATGCTGAAAAAATACTTGTTTTATCTGAAGAGGGAATTGTTGAACAAGGAACTCATGAAGAATTACTTCAACTTAATCAATCCTATGCAACACTTTACAATATGCAATTTTCAAAATAAAAAGGGATTACCCCTTTTTTTTATTTAGTATATCTTTTTGATACTTCTTCGAAATATCCATCATCATTTGTAGATATTCTTCGTAATATGGACGAAGTTCCTTATTATTAAGTTTTTCAACATTTCGTTTAATCACTTCTTTTTCACGACTCTCATCAAAAATAGGAAGATCATTTTCTATTTTATAAGCAATTACATCTTCAACTGCCATCATTCTTTTCTCAAATAATTGGGCGATTTCTTCATCAATTTCATTAATATTTTTTCTAGCTTCATCTAATTTTGTCATATACTTCTCCACCTATTTATTAACATTATAATCTAAATCTTATAAAAGTGTAGCCTTGTATCGCCAACAATATTATAATTGTGATAATAAGGGGTGACAGGTATGAATTTTATATTTATCTCACCAAACTTTCCAAAGACATATTATCTATTTTGTTCGGCACTAAAAAATAATGGTGTCCGAACTCTTGGAATCGGTGAAGAAAGTTTAGATGCATTATCCGTTAATTGCCAAAACGCATTAGATGACTATTACCAAGTTGCTTCACTTGAAAACTATAGTGAAGTATTTCGTGCTGTCGCATACTTTTCATTTAAGTATGGGAAGATTGACTGGTTAGAATCAAATAATGAATATTGGCTAATTCAAGATGCAAAGCTTAGAACTGACTTCAATATCAAAACAGGTGTTCAAGTTCATGAAGTTAATGCATATAAATACAAATCTGAAATGAAAGACTATTATAAACGTGCTAATGTTAAGACAGCACGTTTCTCCCTTGTTACAACACTTGAAAACGCAAAGAAATTTATTGCGGAAGTCAAATACCCTGTTATTGTAAAACCTAACAATGGTGTTGGTGCATCAACTACTTATCGTTTATCAAACAATCGTGAGCTATTAAGTTTCTTTGAAAATTTACCTGCTCGACAATTCATCATGGAAGAGTATATTGAAGGAGAAATACTTTCATATGATGGTATATGTGATAACCATTCAAATATTATTTATGAAACAGCACATCGTTTCCCCACTCCAATTATGGATATTGTGAACGAGAAAAAGGAAATTACATATTACTCACTTAAACAAATACCTCCTAGTTTAAAAGAAATAGGGCAACGTGTTATCAAGGAATTCAATGTAAAGAGTAGATTTTTCCATTGTGAATATTTTAAATTACTTCATGATAAAGAAGGATTAGGCAAAAAAGGTGACCTTATTGGTTTAGAAGTTAATATGCGTCCTCCTGGTGGATATACTCCAGATATGATGAACTTTGCAAGTGATATTGATGTCTACCAAATATGGGCAAACATGGTTTGTTATAATGAAGGTCGATTTGATACTAGCCATCGCCCTTATATTTGTTTATACTATGGTCGTCGTGATAATATTAAACATAAATACACCGCTTCACAAATAATTACAAAATTCAATAAATCCATATGTATGTGTGAAAGAATGCCCGATATTCTTGCAGATGCAATGGGTAATCAAATGATTACTGCACGCTTTGAAACTGAAAAAAAAGCTACAGAATTTATCAATTGCTGTAAGGAATGAGGTAAATGATGAAAATAGAATATTTTAAAGAGTATAGCTTCAACCTAAATAGAGATATGGAATATAAGGTATATGGCCATCGTGGAAAACCTTGTATTGTTTTTCCAGCGCAAGATGGAAGATTTTTCGACTTTGAAAACTTTCAAATGATTGAATCATGTCGCAAACAAATAGAACAAGGATTAATTCAATTCTATTGTGTGGATAGTATTGATTTAGAAACTTGGTCCGATAGCGAAAAATCACCACGTGCTAGAATCGAACAACATGAACGTTGGTATCAATACGTTTGCGATGAGTTTGTTCCTCGTGTTCGCCATATGAGTATGGACGCAAATAACAATGAATTCAAAGGAATTCTTTTAACTGGCTGCAGTATGGGCGCAGCTCATTCTCTTAATTTTTTTCTAAGAAGACCTGATTTATTTGATTCAGTTATTGCCTTAAGCGGCATCTATCATGCAAGACATTTCTTCCATGACTACTCCGATGATCTTGTCTACATGAATTCACCTATTCAATGTATTGAAAATATGCCTTCTGATCATTACTATTTAGACTTATATCGAAATCGTAAGATTATTCTTTGTGTTGGGCAAGGTGAATGGGAAGATGACATGATTGTCGATACAAGGAAAATAGAAGACCTATTTAAAATCAAATGTATCCCTGCACAAATTGATTATTGGGGCTATGATGTTAATCATGATTGGCCATGGTGGCGTAAACAATTACCTTATTATTTAAACTTCATTCTATGAATTGGCGAAAGCCAATTTTTATTTACCTTATTTGACTTTCATTTGCGCTTACCATACAATACCCTTACAAACTTATTTTGGTGGAGGACTTCTATGAATCTAGAAAAAAAGAAAAATTTTATTATCAATTCATTCTATTATACAATAATTGCAATCCTTGTATTCTTGATTATTAAATATGGTTTAGACCTATTTGCACCCTTCCTTATTGCCTTTGTTATTGCATATTTATTAAGGAAACCAACAAAGTGGGTAGCTAAAAAAATCAAGTTACCTTATCGTGCTGTTTCACTCATCATGGTAATTCTATTTTATTCGACAATTGGTGTATTATGTGTATTCATCACTATTCAAATTGGCTCTAGCCTAGCAAATTTAGTTACTGAATTACCTAACTTTTATAAAACTGAGTTAAGCCCTCTTCTCACCAATTTCTTTGATATGATTGAAAAATCATTTAGGAGTTTAGACCCTAGCTTAATTAAAACAATCAGCGATGTATTTAATAATTTTGTACAATCTATTGGCGAATTATTCTCTTCACTTTCAGTTAGTGCCCTTTCAATTGTATCCAACTATGCAAGTACACTGCCTGGCTTATTCATAAAAATTTTAATGGCTATCATATCAACATTCTTCATTGCGATTGATTATGATTTAATTGTATCTTTTGGTAAACGTCAATTATCTGAAAAAGTATCTAATTTAATTGTTCATATTAAGAACTATATTGTTGGCACACTCTTTGTGTGCATCCGTTCTTATGCCTTAATCATGACAATCACGTTTATTGAGTTATCCATTGGTTTATCACTTATTCGAGTTGAAAACGCCATTCTTGTTGCGTTACTAATTGCCTTCTTTGATATCTTACCGGTATTAGGTACTGGTGGTATTATGATTCCATGGATGATTCTCGTTGCTTTCCAAGGCAACTTTATGCTAGCCATTGGATTGCTTGTAGTTTATCTTGCAATAACTGTTATAAGAAATATATTAGAACCAAAAATTGTTGGTGCACAACTTGGATTACATCCAATCGTGACACTCCTCGCAATGTTTGTAGGAACACAATTATTTGGGTTCCTCGGATTATTTGGATTACCAATCACATTGTCATTACTAAAACATTTAAATGATGATGGAACAATTAAATTATTTAAATAGACCGCTACATTTGTAACGGTCTTTATATTTTATATCTTCTTTGTTTTACATTTACAGAAATCTTCATCAATTCTTCTTTTGATAAATTAGGTAGATTTTCTAGTTTATCTAAGAATTGCATGATTGTTTCATCTTCCTTCATTGACTTTATTTCTGTAAAATAACTAACTAGAACACCTGGTATCAATGCAACTACCACAATGCCATACAACGTTAGTACCATGGTGATTATTCTTCCTATAAACGTTGTCACAACAATATCACCATATCCGAGTGTAGTAAAGGATGCAAATGTAAACCATAACGCATCCCCATAATTAGTAATACCCGGTTCAACAATCATAATTAAGAAAGTACACATTAATAGAAAAACAATGAACCCACTAACAATTTTGTCAGTACCAGTAAGTCTTAATATCCGCCATAATAATTTTAATCGTTTCATACTATTTCCCTTTGGTAAACTGTCCTTTCAATTACACAACTCTTCTCACGCAATAACTCTTGATTCAAAAAACTAATATAACTTCCTGGTGTTACAATACCACTTATTTTAATTAAATCCAATTCTTGTGTTCGGATTAAATAATCTGCAATCAAAACACAATTAGTACTAAACACAAAATATGTTTTATACTTTCCTTGTGTAAACTTATACATTTTGGCACGACATGTCTTAAATACGCGTGAAGCATAATCCATACAATCATCCATCGGTTTACCAGAATCAAATGCTACTTTCGCTTTGCATGACCATTCACTACAACGATTGAGCAAACTGTTTATTCTTTTCTGAATAATTACTTTTTGATCATTTGTAAGTTCAATTTTGTATCCAATTATTGTTTTATCATCATTATGAATAGCATTATCTAAAAATTTGTTGCGATCTGAGACTATCAATACACCATCACCTAAAGTACCAAACAACTCTCTATTTTCAGGATCATGACATCCATAAGAATATATTTTATTTTCAAAACTAATATCAACATGTCCTAAGGATTCTGGACCACTTTCTTTCAAATAGATAAATACTTCTAAATCTGTTGGTTTATCATCATATGGATTATAATCCAACTCCATTTTATTTTGTTTTATCATATCTTTTATACTGAAGAAAAATTGTTGTGGAATCATTGCTGCTAATAATACCGGTGCTGAAACACTCAAATGTTTTCTAACTTTATTCTTTGTATTATCTGGAAGTAAATCTTTTACATCTTCACTTATCGTAACAAGTGCATGAAAAATAAAATAGAATCCCGCTACTAAAGACAAAACCCACAACTTATCTCGTGGTACAAAAATCAAACTGATTGCAACTACAAACCCAATACAACTTTTAACAAATAAAAGAGAAGCTCCTTTTAAAGAATCTCTACGATAAACATAATAATCAATCATTTGAATAATTGCATTAATCAATATATACCATCCAAAGACTATATGTACAAACCTAAAAAAGTTTACTGGAAATAATCCAATAAAGATTGTAAATCCAAAACTTGAGATAACAGGAAAATAATCTCTTAATTTTTTAGGTGTTTTACTTCTTATAATTTCAATTAACTGCGATATTCCCAATAATGTTAATGTAATAACTGTCAAAATGTAGATAACTATCCAAACTGTTTCATGACGCACAAAAAATAAAATACCTATGCTTAAGAAGAATAGGTTAACAATAATATCTTGTATAAGTCGTACGTATTCGCTTTTCATCGTATATTTACCTCATGTTTCATTTTAACTTTTTTTGGCATGGAAATAAAGGTCTAGGAGTGATAAAATAGATGTAACACTAGTACAAAAGGAGAAAACATATGGCAGAAGTAAAACCTAATATCACAATTGAAGATATCGAAAAACTTGATGTACGTGTTGGAACAATAATTAATGTGGAAGATGTTCCACGTTCTACACGTATGGTTAAGTTAACAGTAGACTTTGGTGAGTTTACACGTAACATTTTAGTTGGATTTAAAACTGAAAGAGAAAATCCTGCTGAAGTTATTGGTAAACAAGCTGTATTTATTGTAAATTTAGGACCAAAGAAAATTAGTGGTGAAGTATCTGAAGGTATGATATTCGACATTGGATATCTTGATGGTATTAAACCAGTCCTTGCAGTTCCTGAATTCCCTGTTCCAAACGGATCACGTTTAGGCTAATGAAAATGAATGAAGTTATTCTTCATTCATTTTTTTAATAACATTCTCACATTCTATAACTAAATCATTTGAGTAATTTCCTCCGCCTTGTGAAATACCCGGATTTCCACCACCCTTTAATTCAAATTTAGATGCAATACTCTTGAATACTTCATTAGCCGCTATGGGTAGTACTTTATTCTTGGCAACCACTACATGACATTTATCATCTAGTTTAAGTAAACCAATAAATCCCTTTTCATATTGATTGATAATAATTGAACATAGTTGTTGAAAAGATTTAACATCAAATCCTTCAAACTCATGAAAAATGTAAGTATCTTCAACAGCGCATATTTCTTTTGCATAATACTCAAAATATTTTTGTTTAAAATCGTTAACAGATGTTGTAAGTTCCTTTTTCTCTTGAAATAACTTTTGAATACTATCGTTGATTTCCAGTTGTGATACAGCCAATGAGCGGCTAGCTTCATGAAACACATCATAATGGCGTTGAATATAATCAATTAATTGTTGTCCAGCAACAAAACTGATTTTATATCCTCTTGTTGTCTTTTCAAATCCCAAAAATTTAATCGCATGTAAATAGCGTAAGCTTGGTACATGAATACAAGCACAAAGGTCATAATCAATGCCCGGAATTGCTACTGAACGTAATTGAATATCCCAATCAAAATCTTCACCGTAATCCTCCCAAATATTCGCTAATGCTTCTTCTTTGGTAGGATAGCTAACTACAACAGGAATATCTTGTAATATACATTCGTTACATCTCTTTTCAATAGCATTTAAAATATCACGATTAAGTGTAGTAAAGCCCATTTCAATTTCACTTTCTACTTCACCTGTCTTAAACATAATTGTTTTTGCATGATAATCAGTATTCATAATTGTACACATTAAATGTTGAGCAGTATGTATTTGTGACTTAAAGAGACGATACTCTAAATCAACATGTATATGCACAGGATTATCTATTTTTTCATTTAACACATGCCAAAGTTTATTATCTTCTACATATAAATCCTCTACAGTTACTTCATTAATCAGTCCCCTGTCATTTTCCATACCACCAGACTTAACATAAAAAAGTGTATCTTCAAAGCAATAATGATACTTCCCATCAATCAGTTTTTCTTCTTTTATTTCAGTATCTAAATCAACTTCAAACAAATTATCATAGTGTCTATTTAACATGTAAATCACCTCATATTTAATTATACCCTTATTGATATTAAAAACAAACTTTCCTACAAGAAACTTCTTGATTTTTGTCATGTGTGTTGCTATAATAAATAAGCACTGCGGGTGTGGCGAAATTGGCAGACGCACTAGACTTAGGATCTAGCGCCTTCGTGCGTGGGGGTTCGAGTCCCTTCACCCGCACCAGTTGCATATAAAACGGCTTAATTAAGCCGTTTTTTTCATATTCATCAGTATTGATAAAACTAGGATATCTTCCACTATTTTGGAGTTGCACCTCCTCTGTACCGCCGATTTACCGCATCTGTACCTCCATTGTACCTCCTAACTGCTCAATCTCTGCTTGTTCAGGGATTGTTTCATATGCTCTCTCAATTAACTTTGAGGTGATTACTTTGTTATGATAGCTATAATGGGTGTAAATGCTCGTTGTAGTGGATAGGGTAGAATGTCCTAACCATTCCTGTATATCCTTTAAGTTTGCACCTAAGTTTAGAAGACGAGTTGCACAACTATG
>CAYLQY010000017.1:0-53115 GCA_964386325.1 uncultured Erysipelotrichaceae bacterium
TACTATTTTCACTATAATAAGAGTACAGTTGTATACTTTTTCATAAAGTGTACTTATTGATAATTTTACTTTTAAACACTTCTCTTCTAGAAGTGTTTTATTTTTTTATTCTTCTATATAATGTTGCCTCTGACATTCCGGTTTTTTCTTTCAATTCTTTGAAGGAAATCTTTTTTTCTTTCCATAATAAAATATCTTTTGCTAAGTTCTTTGGATCCTTAATTCTAGGACGTCCGAATTTTACACCCCGACTTTTTGCAGATCTTATTCCTTCTGCTTGCCTCGATTTTATATTCTCTCTTTCATTTTCTGCCACAAAGGAAAGTAGTTGTAATACAAGATCACTAATAAAGTGCTGCATTAAATCTTGGTTTTCACCTGTATTCAAAATTGGCATATCAATAACATGGATTTGAATTTTCAACTTCTTTGTTAAAAATCTCCACTGTTCCATGATTTCTTGATAATTTCTCCCTAACCGATCAATGCTTTTAATAACCATAACGTCTTTAGGTTTTAGGTAACGAATCATTTTTTTGTATGCTGGTCGATTAAAGTTAGCACCACTTTGTTTATCAATAAAAATTTTATCTATCTTTATTCCTGAATGAATCAACTCATCAAGTTGTCGATTTTCGTTTTGACTTTTAGAAGAGACACGTACGTATGCAACGTTTTTCATTTTTCCCTCCTCTCATTTATTATATTTTCTATGAAACCGTTTTTTTACTAACACTGCTGATAACACATGGATTTATCCAATTTTCAGCATCTGTATATTACACTTCTTTACTTATGATTTCCATTTATATAATCTATTGCCTTTAGTCATTAAAAAAATCCTCTTTAGTTATTTAATTTCTAACAATCCGAGGATTTTAAATTTCATTATGCTTTTTTGTTACTTGCTAATTTCATCTTTAAGCGTGCAATTTCATCCACAAATCTTTGGATTCTTGCTCCCACCTTAAGACATGTATCATTATCCATACCGATACTTAATGTTCCACTTGATGTATGAACTCGTAATACACCTTCTATGGCACCTTTCTTGACTGATACTTTTTCAATCTTAGAAAGTGACACAGCTTGAATGGTTTGCCCGTTAAATCCTTTTCTTGCGAATAGTAGACGTTTTGTCGTTATGGCATAACCATGAAATCCTTCATTTGCTCCCATTTTTAACGAAAAGCTATTACCCATAAAACAGATTAATACTTTTTCATCCGGTTTCAAAGCCGTTAAAATCAAACTAAAACATGACTTAATTAAATTATCATCCGCACCTTGACCATAACCATGTTGAATAGCGTATTCAAGCATTGCTTCAGGTGTGTTTAATAACTCAATTCGTTTTTCTTTCTTAGGTTCTTCAACTTCTTCAAAGATTGTAAATTTACCTACTGTAGGTTTGTGGTCATCAACATATTGCGGTGGTGCAATATGAGCTTTAGGACTTGGTTTTGCCATGGGTCTTTCAACAGGTTCAGGAACTCGTTGCTTTTTAGGAAGTGGTGGAAGTTCTTCCTCTTCCTCATCATCTTCTTCGTCATCATCCTCTTCCTCAACTAGGAACAGTGATTTTAACTTACTTTCTTTCTTAGGCTTTTGTTTTCTAGCTGGTTTTATAATTTCTGGCTCAGCTTCTTCCTCTTCTTCATATTCATCATTTCTTGAACTACGTTTATCTCTATTCAAGTTTGATAGCACGATGAATAAAATGAAGAATACAAGTACTACCCCGACATTAATTAAAACCCAATACTTCATTTGTGAAGTAAAAATATCTAAGAAAACTGTAATAATTACTAATACCGCACGATAAGAAACACCAAACTGAAGATTTAGTGCTTTAAGTATTGAATCTAATAATGGAGAAACGAGTACGGCGCATGAAAATGCCATTGTTGCTCCTACATAAGAATTGGTTCCACCCAAACAAATAAATACACCAATCGCAATACATGCGAATGAACATAGATAACGAATCACAATTGATACTATAGGTAGAACGCCGTTGGTTTTTTCACTCATTGAAAGCCTCCTCGTAATATCTTAACTATTTGATAATCTAAGCTGAACGTTGCACAGCTCTTAATTGTTTTTCAATTCCACGTTTAATCATTGTAGAGCCAGATCCAAAGTCAATTGAATAACCTGCTCTAGTTTCCACAATTCTTGTAGCACCTAAATCTGATAACATGGATAGTTTTAAATTGGAATTATCGAACACTTGGATAGTAAGACGATTAATTGATGCATGCAACATTTTAATATTTGCAGTTCCACCCATCGCCTCAATGGTTGTATCAACATAGCGTCTAGATGACCCGCTATTGAATAAATCTAAGGCTAAGTATTTAAAATAAATACGTGTTACTAAGAAATAGATAAGGAAACTTGCAGCTCCAACAATCAAAATAGTATAAATCACATGACTGTAATTTGCATTACGTGCAAAATTTAAAAACTCAAATAAATTACCCGGTAAGGCAACCGTTACATTACCACTATAACTAAATCCTAATGCCACTTTCGCTGCCTGGAATAAACCAAACAACATTCCCGTATACATAATATGAAATACAAATAAGAGTGGACATATGAGAATTAGGGCAATTTCTAACGGCAACAATGTTCCCATTAATATTGATACTAATGTTGCTAATATAAAGAATAAGCGGATTCTTCTTTTTTCCATCTTATCCGTGTAGATTGAATAAACAGCCCAAATCAAACCTGGTATCGCAAACATGTTTAGAACATAATAAGGAGTAATGAAACGTCCTGCTGAACTTGGAACTAAGTTTTGCGCAACCATTGTTGTCCAAATTGATACATCACCAACAACACTTTCACCGACCATATTGATCCAAGAACCACCCAGACTTCCATACCAGAAAGGCTGACGAATAAAGCTTCCTAAACCAAATACAGATAAGACACGATCGGTAACTCCGTAAACGAAAATATTAATTGGATTTGATATATCACTCGCAATAAACGCGGATATCTGATCCAAACTTTGGAATAAGTAACTCCAAGCTAAACTTACAAGAAATGCTGCTGCAATTGCATAAATGAAATTCAACAACATTCCCCAAGTATCACGATCCACAAAGGCAAATAGTCCATAAGAAGATTTATTTCTTGATTGTTGATATGCCAAACGTGTAGTTATTGTAATAATGATGACCCCTACTAATCCTGTTTGAATTGGATAATGTACTTTACCTGCAAATGCCGTTAATTGCGACGATGGTAAAGAAATCCCAAACAAGGATGAGAATGCTGTTTGTGGTAATGTTTCACCTGCAAAAAATATTGTGAAGATAATAAAGGTGAAATACCCCAGTAAACCTATTAATATCGTCACAATTCCATTACTTTTTCTTGACACTAAACGCAGGAAGAAAAAGAATGGAAAATAAATCACAAGAAACATCCCAATTCTTGTAATTGCTTCCGCAAACATGATGACATATTGATTATTTATCGTCCAATATGGATTAAATACTGGATTTGTCAGTAAATTTCCTATCCCTAGTAATAGAATCGCAAGAAAAAGCATTTTTAATGGTTGTTGTAAGACTTCGAAAAATGAATGCCATCTCTTCATACGATCACCTCGGAAATTATCATACCATTTTTATAGTTTCTATTCAATGTGCTCATAGGCACCCATCCTTATGCGCTTAATGATTTTCTCATAAACACCAATCATGATTTCTTCACTTACCCATAGGTCAATTTCATCAAAATCTATCCATTTTAAAGCACTATTCTCATCTTCCTTAATTGATAATTTATCATTTTCATCCGCTTCAAACAAATATGTAAGATTGTAATGCCGATGTTCTTTCACCAATTGTTCATTTTTCACATGCTCTTGTACGGGTAAATCATCCAAAGAAATAAGATTTGAAATACGTTTTACAGAAGTTAATCCTGTTTCTTCCAAAACTTCTTTCTCTGCCACGTGTTTAGAATCACTATCACCATCATTATGCCCACCTGTCCAAGAATAAGATTGATAGATATTATGAAAAGCCATGAGTACTTTATTATGCTCTTTATTCACCACAAAGCCGGTACTTGTTAAATGACCATCTAGGCATGCTCGGTACAATACATTATTATGTTCCTTACAAAATGCAATTATTGTTTCTTTTGCGACTTTTTCTTCCTCATCAAAGGGAGTATAATCTTCAATTTCTTTCAACCATTCCATTAAAATAGACTCCTCAATCTTTCAATATATGAGACCTCACGATAACGTGCCATTTTGACACTCTTTTTACTAAGCTGACAAACTACTTCATGTGCATCATCAAGTGATTGACTATCTGAATCTGTACATAAAAGTGCATCACTTAAATCTTCTGCCACAAGCTTTACAATTGAATCTTCTTTTAATACAATCGGTGATCCAAGTGATTGAAATTCGCGATGATGAATTCCCGCAATCTCCGCAATTTGAATTACTGGTAATCCTTCTTGAATAACCGCTCCATGAACTGAACGATTATATGCCGTAGATCCAATTTGTGTACAGACACAAATTCCTGTTCCACGGTATGTTTCAAGTTTCTTATCATTGACATAAATATCTAGTAATTGTGTTCGACGACTATTCTCAACACGCATCTCATTTAATGCATAAACTTTATCTGCCGAATTATCAATTGTAATTTCAAGTAATTGAGATTCTACAATTTTTGCTTCCTTTGTCATCACATCTTCAATACATTGTTCAATTTCATCATTGCGATAATCTGTAAAGAAACCAAGTGTCCCAGCATGAATTCCGATAAAGTGAATCTTATCCAATTTATCTAAATATTGATGTACTGCATACAAAAAAGTCCCGTCTCCACCTACTGTAAAACATAGATCTGGGTTTACTTCATCCCATATTAATTTATTTTCTAATTTTTCTTTTAGTAGCTCTGCCACTTTTTTTGAGTTTTCCTCAGGGCGATTAACTATAGTAAATGTCTTCATGATATCACGTCCTTATCTATGATATTATATCATAGAAGGATGTGAAGCTATGCAATCAAAACTCGAAGTAGAGTACAAAACACTGTGCACCAAAACCCAATTTGACCGACTGCTTAACCTTTACCCAGACCATGAAACAATAATCCAAACAAACACATACCTTGATGCTATTCCATCATTAAGGGGAAGCGGTATGGCAATGCGAATTCGTCAAATCGATGATAAGTACTATTTCACACTCAAAATTCGTGAAGTACGAGGAAATGAAGAAATTGAATTCGAAATACCTAGTTTTTCTCTAGATTATCCACCTGTTCAAAACATTTTACATAAGTATCATATTCCGCCTGTTCAAGAGGCTGGCGTACTTGTAACAACACGCTATCTTGTGAAACTTCAAAATGCTGAATTATGTATGGATAAAAACGAATATAATGGTAATATTGATTATGAAATAGAATATGAATTAATCAACCCTGAAGTGGATACCCTTGCAGAATTCAAAAAAATTCTGCAAGAAGCAGGTATCACTTATATCCCAAATAAGAAATCAAAAATACAACGCTGTTTAGAAACGAGGTAAAAGCGATGAAATGTGCAATCTTTTGTGCAAATGGATTTGAAGAATGTGAAGCTTTACTAGTTGTTGATCTACTACGAAGAGCTAATATTGAAATTGAAATAATATCCATGAATGATGAATTAGAAGTTACCAGTTCTCACAATGTAAAAATAATTGCGGATGAGTGCTTTATGGACGCAAACTTTCGTGAGTATGATGCACTCATTCTTCCAGGGGGACTTCCTGGAACGACGCATCTTCAAGCGAACGAACGTCTTGCATCTATTCTTTTAAAACATGCTGAACAAGGCAAACTACTTTGTGCAATTTGTGCTGCCCCAAGTGTTCTTGGGCATTTAGGAATCCTTGAAGGTAAACATGCAACTTGTTTCCCAACATTCAAAGACAAATGTACAGGCGCCCTTTTAAGTGAAGATAAAGTTGTTCAAGATGGCAACATTATAACAGGCAAAGGCTTAGGAGCCGCTATTGAATTTGCGAGTAAAATTATAGAAAATTTAATAGATAAAGAAACTGCCGATACAGTTCTCAAACAAATTCAGTATTAACATGATTGTACAAATTATTAGTGAAGATCAAAAAGAAAGCATTACTCGTTCAATCTTAGATCAATTACCCGACTGGTTTGGTATCCAAGAAGCAATTGATGAATACGCAACTGATTCTCGTCATTACCCTTTTTGGGTAGCTATCGAAGAAGATAAAACAGTTGGTTTCATTTCATTAAAAGAAACCAGTCCCTTTACTTGTGAAATCTATGTTATCGGTGTTCTTCCAAACTACCATGGTAAAAAGATTGGCACTCAACTTTTTGATGCATTCAACGCCTATGCAAAAGAAAAGAATTATTCATTTATCCAAGTAAAAACTGTTAAGCAAGGGATTTACCCCTACTATGATAAAACAAATCATTTTTATCAACACCTTGGATTCAAGGAACTAGAAGCATTTCCAAAACTATGGGATGAAAAAAACATTTGCCAAATTTATATTCGAAACGTTTAAAAGTTGAAAGCATTTTAATGGCTTTCTTCTTTTTTATTGACTACGATGGAGATAAGGAAAAGAGGATTTCTAAAATGAAAACAAATGAACCTAAAGTAGTACCTTTCATTACATTTTGTGGTCAAGCAAAAGAAGCTGTAGAATTCTATACGCAATTATTCCCAAATTCACAAATTACTTCGATCGCCTATTTTGAAAAAGGTGACCGCGGTGTTGAAGGAGATGTATTAACTGCCGTATTTGAAATCAATGGACTGGAGTTCATGGCTATGGATATGGAAAGAGAATACTGTCCACAAACTTCATGGGCAACTTCATTCTATTATGATTGTGAACATGAAGATGAATTCGACAAATTATTTGAAGCACTCGCAAAAAATGGCACTGTTTTAATGGGACCCGAGTCTGTTGAAACTTCCAGCTCAATGATTAGAAAATGTGCATGGATTACTGATCGTTTTAATGTAACATGGCAATTAATTTTTGAATAACTATGAAATTTATAATCTTTCATATTGATGATTCTGCATCATGGAAACTAGTATTAAGTAATATACAAAATATGATAAATTATTATGATGCACACTCAACTAGTTACCACATCGAATTACTTGTGAATAGTCATGCAGTAAAAGATCTCGCCGATAATCAATTTCTATTTAAAAATGAAATCGAAAATTGTTTATCCCCCACGATAACTGTCGTCGCATGCCAAAATTCATTACGAGGATTAAGTATAGAACCAACTGATTTATTCCCGCATATTACTACTACGCCTTCGGGTGTTGTTTATCTTGCTGAGAAACAATTCAGTGGTTATGCTTACATAAAACCTTAACAAAAGATTTCACTCGAAATCTTTTTTATTTTACCGCTTGACTCTACCACAGTGATATACTTTAAACTAATAATGAGCTCAAGGAGGACCTCCCATGTTAAAGATTTCAGATTTTTCTAAGTTGTCTCATATCAGTATTAGAATGCTACGCTTTTATGATGAACAAGGTTTATTAAAACCAAGTGAAGTTAAAGATAATGGCTATCGGTATTATGAACCTACGCAACTCATGACTGCGTTACACATTCATTACTTAAGCTATCTTGGATTTACAACCAATAAAATACGAAAAGTATTATCAACCTATCATGATGGCAAAGATATTGTCGACTATCTACGCATCCATCTTGAAGAGTTACAAGATGAACAAACAACACTTATAGATAAAATTGAATCTTTGACAAAAACCATTGATAAAATCAAACTGGAGGATACATTAATGAATTATCAAGTTGAAGTTAAAGAAATACCTGGAAAATTGATGATGTGTAAACGCAGCATCATCCCAACCTATCAAGATGAAGGTTTCCTTTGGAAAGAGTTAATGAGTGAAATTCAAGAAAAAAACTTAAACATCAATATTCCAAATGATTGTACAAGTATGGCAGTATTTTATGACGATGGATACAAAGAAAAAGACGTCGATGTCGAAATTAGAATCGCTGTTCAAGGAGAATACAAGGATACTGAAACAATTAAGTTTAAAGAAATTCCACCCGTTAAAGTTGCATCAGTTACTTACAACGGTGGATATGAACACATCACTGAAGTTTGCATTCATATCGCTAACTGGATTTCAGAACACAACCTTGAAATCTGTGGTCCTGATTTCTCCATTTATCATGTTGGTTTCTCACAAACCAGTGACCCCAATCAATTTGTAACTGAAATTTGCTATCCAATTGGATAAGGCAAACAGCAAAATAGCACTAAATAAGTGCTATTTTTTTTCGTTTCTTATTGCGATACATCGTTTTATATCATTAATTATTTCACTATCTTCAACTTCAATCATCAGCCATTTTTGACCCATGCCTTCATTTGTATTTTCATATAACTCTTGTAGAGCTGGTGTGAAGGTTTTATATTCTCTTTCAATTCGCTCTTTTTCTTTTTGCCCCACTACTACAAGAACAATGAAGTATCCATCTAGTGGATAACAACGACACAAGGCTCTTCCAGATTTTTTAAAACTGATATTCCAACCATATGGACAACACTTACTAAATTCAAAGATGGGTTTAATTTTATATTCTTCCATCATATAGTTAATAAAATCATCCCAATTTTTATTACATACATGTTCGCTATAATCATACAAACATGGTTCTTGGCTACTATCTTCTTTATTCCACATTTATTTTTCCTTTACTGGATGACGAATTACTGTTTTTAAATTTTCTGGTTTTGTCTTGCGTGGATCACCTAGATAAATTTCATGATGCTTACGGACTTCAAAATCCTCAACATATCCTGCCTCATTCACGAAATTCACTAGTTTAGCGATTGTTGCAGGTTCATCATCATAGGGACCTAAGTGCATTACTTGGGCACAAAGGCCTTCTTCAAAATCCACAAGTTGCACTTTTGATAAATTAAGTTGTCGTTTCTTTTTCAACAAAGCTTCTTTTGCTTTTTCAAATACTTCATTTGTTACAAAGTCCGGTTGGCGTATCATTGATGTCCAAAGAAATTTATCCTTGTCTAGAAATCCTTCACCTTTGTATTTATCATTCTCTGTCCACCATAATCCTTCTAGTGGTGGCACAACATAATCAAAATATCCAACAGGAGTATTACCTGACTTCTTCGTCATCTTAATTGCGTAGGATAATCCATAAAGCATCTCTAAAGCTTCACTGTATTCTTTTGATGTATTTGGATTTCCTTTTCCATCTACCATCAAAAATTTCATCTTTGGAATTTGAATGATTTCTGGTTTTGTCTTTGGTATATAGTACTCTTTTTCTAATTTCTTATAATCAACTGTAGTCATAATAAGCTCCTTTACTTATAAACCTTTTGTAATTTTTCGATTTCAATTTTTATGAACTCTCTTACTTCTTCTGGTTCTATTACTTCGATACCACCGCCAAAGGACAAAATGTAGCCAAGCATCCACTGATCGACAGGTAGTTTTACCTTAATTAGTATGTAGTCATCATATTCTTCTATCTCATCGCGGTGAAACTCCTCGTAGATTCTTACACGTTGTCCTTTATCTGCCTTAAATACAATTTCCGTTAAGTTGCAAAATGAATCTGTTTCTATTTCTGGTGGTACTAAATTATCTTCAAATTGTTCATCCAACATAACTGCCTTTTGGATACGAAATAATTTGAATGTTCGATAGTCTTGTTTCAATTCGCAATAAGCTTGTAGATACCAAGATTTTCCTTTGAATACAAGTCTAGCTGGTTTTACTATCCGCTCAGTCAAATTACTAACGGCATCATAGTAATTTAATTTTACACATCTTTTTGAAAGAATCGCTTCTCTCAAAATGTCAAATTTATGGGTTTCTTCTTTATCCATACCCCAGCCACCCAAATCAACTTGAATCCAATCTTTGCCGCCTTTTTGAAATAAACTCTTTAATTTTAAAATCAAGTCATCTACTTGATTCGATGTAACCTGTATATTTTCTAAAGCCATTAGAATTTTATCTTGTTCACTTGATGAAAGTAATGTTTTATTCAAAACATATCCCTCCATAAGTGAAATTCCACCGCCTTTGCCTTGGGTTGCATACACTGGAATCCCAGCTAAAGTAAGGGCATCAATATCGCGATAAATCGTTCTTACTGACACTTCAAAATCTTCTGCTAGATCTTTGGCAGATACTTTCTTTTCATCCATCAATCGATTAATAATCTTAAATAAGCGCTCTGTTGACATATGTTTTACCTCACATTAATTATATAACATAAAGTTGACATCCTATGTCAGCTTTATTATGAAAATGATTTTCTTCTCTTTCATTCAAACAAAAAGCCGATTTTATCGGCTTATAAGTTAGCTTTTCTTGCTTGGCTATGTTGAAATTTTCGTGGAACGATATACAGTTTTCCATCTTTTATAAATCGATATCCTGTTTGTTTAAACCAAAATGGAACACCCTTTTCACGACATTGTCTACGCACATCTAATATCCAATCATAATAACACGGTCTTGCCTCATAACCTGATTCTCCACCACATACAACTTGTACGATTGTATCATCTAAATACTTTGAAAAGTCTACTTTTTCTAGCATTGGTTCACAGATAATACTTTTCTTCTTAATTGGCAGTTCTTTAAATATGGGTAAACGTTCATCTGCACGCTTTTGATTTTCACACGTTACCGCAATCCATACATTATCATACCCTTCACCCCAATCACTTGGTAAATGTTCCCTGATTCTTTCTGGACGTTTGGTGATAAAGAAAAATTCGCAATCACTCCGCTCTTTCATCATCATCCACGCTTCATCACGCCATTCATCCGCTTCTTCCACAAAAAAGTCAGATGAAAAACATGTCCAAATCATTGAACCTGATTTTATTTTATATTCACCCTTCTTTGTTTTTTGAATGGGTGCATTGAATGTACTAGTTTTATGAACATTCTCGGAATCAGTTCTTCCATGTCTTGCATCACCACGAAACATGTAACAATTCAAACAACCTTCGCTCTTCTTATGACATCCATGCCATAGATTCCACATCTTTCCCATGGTTTATCCCTTGAAATTCTCAACCATTTCTTTTGATAAATCTTTGCATAGATACAATAACTCTTCTCTTACA
Organism: uncultured Erysipelotrichaceae bacterium; assembly: GCA_964386325.1. Lineage (GTDB taxonomy): Bacteria > Bacillota_I > Bacilli_A > Erysipelotrichales > Erysipelotrichaceae > Anaerorhabdus. The sequence goes on from CAYLQY010000017.1 coordinate 11,223, forward strand.
TCTTTACGGTCTTTCCAATCACGTTGATCCCACTCATCTTTCGTTAAATCATCCCCACCATAAATTAAGGCTGCATAGTTAACATTTCTAAATTGTGTTAATGCTAATAAACCCGCTTGTTCCATCTCTACCATAAGACAATTTTCTTTAGTTCGTAATTGAATTTTATCTTTTGTTTCACGATAAAAGGCATCGGTTGTCCACACTTTGCCAGTTACATAATCAACATTCCTCTTATCTAAATAATTTTGTGTGAACGTCAACATTTCTCTATTCGCAAGTACTTCTCTACTTGGTTTCATATAGTGATAAGATAATCCATCATCTCTTACTGCAGCATCAATGACCACAATTTTCCCTACTGTGATATCTGGATGAAGTGAACCAGCACCACCACAGAAAGTAATTTGTTTAGACCCTAGCGCTATACACTCTTCAAGTTCACCACCACACCCTGCACCACCAACATATCCTTTTACTACTAGACAATCATCGTCAGTGAATTTATAGATATAGACTTTATTTTCTCCAGCTATTACTTCAAATAATTCAAGTTTTCCATCATCCACTAATTGATCAATTAAATCGTGGAAAAAACTTATAACTAATCTTGGTGGAAAAGGTTTATAATTACCTACTAGTATTGAAGGATTTATAAATGCATTTTCATTCGCATCAAATTCAAGAATCGGAAATTCTTTTTTAATGCCATTTATCTTTTGAAATTTTTCTTTAGTCAAAATATATTGATGACAATCAAATTGTTTATTTAATGCTTCAGCGTTATATACAGAATCACGAATATATTCATAGCCCGTTTTTATAATTACATTTTTTGAACGATTATTTTCTAAAAAATGCTCAACCCATAACATATCAATTCCAACATCATTAAAAAGATATTCATGAAGCCGATTTACTGCTTCCGTCATAATGCCTTGTCCCCAATAATTTGAATTCAAGCAATATCCTAACATCCTTTGATCTAATTCTTTGTATTCATCTAATTTTTTATTGTGTGCTGCAATTGAGCCAATCACTTTATTGTTTTCTTTATAAACGACCGCATACTCCTGATTATTCTCAATGAATTTTTGCAGAATTAGTTTAGAATCTTCTTTTGATTCATGACGTGGCCAACCTGCACACTCACCAATCCCTTCCATCGATGCATATTCAAAAAAGTCATCTATATCGGATTCTTTCCACGGTCTCAACCGTAGTCTTTCTGTTTCTAGTATTTTCATCTTATTGTCCTTTCCTTGCTATAAGAAATAATTTATCTTAAAATATGATACTCATAGTATACTATAGAATATCCATCACTTGAATATCTCTCAAGTAAATTTATCCTCTTTTCACAAACTTTTCAGTGTCTTCTTATCATATAAAAACCATTGATAAATTATCAATGGTTTATTTGAATGGAATCGGATCAATGTATACCCAATTAAATGCTTCCCATTCTGGATTCGTATACTTTTTATCATAGACATAATAATATGTCTTGCCCTCTGTCGTTACTTTTTTTACATCGCCTGTCTTTGGCTCAACACCAGCTGCACCATCATAATATTTATCAAAATTTATTTTTACACAATATTCTTTCAAATACTGTTCCGGTGTCATTTTTTTCATTGCTTCAAGCTTATCTTTTTCTGCTGGTGATAGACCTGGTCTACCGTTTACATTTACATAATAATTACCATTCCAGAAAACAACCTGACCATTACCAATGGCGATATCTCCAATTGTTCCAACGCCTTGTAAGTTATGTTCAATTTCAAAACTGTCTACCCCAATGGTTAATCCATTATGGACGGTACAGAATACTCTTCCTTTATTAATCGCAATATCCCCATGAGATGGACAAACTTCACCACCTGTATACAAGCTATTTTCTAAGTCTTTCAATTCATCTAGTGAAGTAACAGTAATATCACTTGCTTGAGCTACTTTAATAGCTCTCTCTACTAAAGCTCTATTTGATGCACATGTTTGTTTTTTAGATTCATCAATATAGCCAGTAATCATTGGTACAACTAAAAGCGCTAAAACCGCAAGAACAGCAATAACAACGATTAACTCAATTAGTGTAAATCCTTTTCTTTTCATGAATTAGCCCTCTTTTCATGTAAATAATCATATTGAGTATTTTGTATCATTAAGTATTGCTTAGTTTTATATTTCTGTATAGATTAATACTGCTAATATCACCCTAATTTAGTCGTTTTTTAATAGTTTTTCACCCTAATTACTGTCATATATTCATTGCCGTAAAAAAATCCCATTTTTATAATCCTATGAAATTTGCATTTCACTTGATATTTTAATGGGATTGTAGCGAATCAATTTAAACTATTTTATTTTTAACTTTTGATAATTACTCACATCATCTTTGTTCGTACTGCTTCGAGGGAAGAAAACATAGTATTCTCCATTTTCTTTATAAATATCTCCACTCTTTAAGTCATTTTTATTCTCATAAACTTTTGATAAATTTATTTCTACACAATAATTTGGATTATTGAGATAATCTTTTCTTCTTTGTTCACTCCAATTATTGCTTGGGCTTTGAGCATTATGGGTAATGTAGTATTTGCCTTCCCAATATAAAACATCCCCATCTTTTAAGTCGATACCTTCCCAACCATTTCCTTCACCAAATACTGCAGTGACAAAATCTTTATCAATAACTGTGGGTATAAATTTATTGTCCACCAAAAATCCCCCTGTAGTATTTCCAGTGCTTGGATTTTCTGGAACATCTGTCGGATTTCCACCACCAGTTGTATTTCCATGTTTACTACAAATTACTTTAGAACCAGTAATTGTTATATTTTGATTACCATCTGGGCAAACTTTTCCGCCAGTATAATACCCATTATTATTTTGTGCTAAACCTTCAAGCGTCAAAACCGCTGCATCATCTTGCGCTTTTGAAATAATTAAAGCTCGTTCGACCAGTTTACGATTTGATTCACATGTTCGCTTTTTTGACTCTTCAATATATCCCGTGATTTGCGGTACCAACAATAAAGCAAGAACTGCTAATATCGCTATCACTACAATCAACTCAATTAGGGTAAACCCTTTTTTTCTCATTTAATCTCTCCCGTTGGCCTGTTTCTCTATTCTAAGAATAAGTTTATTTTACGAATTCTTCAATCATTACTATCTTCTTCTTTTTTCTTGATTCTTCTGCTGCAAACGCTAAAACATGAGAATGTACAGAAGCACTAATTGGATTCGAATTATCCATTTCATTATTTATGTAGGCAATGAAGTCTTCCATAATTCCAAAGTCTCCTCCACCATGTCCTTTCGAAGTATTTTCAATCGGATACGTTGTTTTAGTTCCATTCAGGAATTCCGTTACCTCAATAAACCCTTCATTCATTGAAGCTTTAAGTTCACCTTTAGTCCCCATTATTCGCAAAGTACGATTACAATCTTCTGTAAATGCTGTCATTGTAAATACCATTGTAACTCCATTTTTATACTTGATATTAATTGTTTGATGATCCACAACATCATTATCACAATGAAATACACAACGTCCATACATTGTTTCCCTCAAACTTTTTGTACGTCCTTCTATTGTCATATCTGTACCAATTGCATTAGTTGGCCAATCGGTATTTTCTGTTAAATATGTTTTATACACATCATAGCGACAATGATTACGATTTAAACAATCATCTAAACAACAACGTGGTGCCCCTTCTGGAGCATTTTCTTTTTTAAAATAAGTTAAGTCACCAAAACTGCTAAGTTGTTCTGCTTCACTATCAATTAACCATGTATAAATATCCAAATCATGACAACACTTTTGCAAAATCATTGGTGAAGAAGCACTTTCATTTCGCCAATTTCCTCGTACAAAAGAATGTGCTTGATGCCAATGTCCAACATTTTCCATGGCTTCCACATTAATCAATTGTCCTAGTATCTTATTATCTAATAATGCTTTGATTTTCTTATAGAAAGGTGTGTAGCGAAGTACATGACAAACAATAATTTTTGCATTATATTCTTTCGCAAGTTTTTCTATTTCTAAGCATTCTTTTAATCTTGGTGAAATTGGTTTTTCTAAAAGAATATCATACCCTAACTTAATTGCTTGGATAACTTCTTCATAATGGTCTTGGTCCATTGTCGCAATCAAAATTGCATCTGCTAATTTAGGTTGTGCTAACAATTCATCCGCATGCTTAAAACAGAATTCATCTTTTATTTGATATTCCTTCTTAAAAGATTCTACTCTTCCTGGATTAATATCCGCAACAGCTACAAATTTTAATCCACCCTTTTCTTTTGTATATGGGGGATAAGCAAATTGTCCTCTTAGTCCTGCTCCCACTACTGCACATGTTTTCATACTTTGTCTCCTCATAATGAAAGCCTGAATTATCAGGCTTTATTTAACTTGCGTTCCAATTGGTAAATCTTGAATATTTAAAACTTCGATTTGTTTATCGGTTGCGCCTGCAAGAATCATCCCTTGTGATTCTACACCACGTAAGTTAGCTGGTTTTAAATTAATAATTACACACACTTTCTTACCTACCATATCTTCTGGTTTATAGCTTGTGGCAATACCAGAAACGATTTGTCTAACTTCACCGCCAATATCAATTTGAGAAACAAGTAGTTTATCTGCTTTTGGATGTTTTTCACATGATATTACTTGACCCACAACCATTTCAATTTTCGCAAAATCATCAATTGTAATTTCTGGTAACTTAGAAACTTTTACTTGTGGTTTTACTGTCTCTGCTTCAATTTTTTCTAACATTTCTTTTTCATCTAATCGCGCAAATAAAATTTCTGGTTTATCCGTCACATGAATACCTTGTTCAAGGTTTCCAAATTCAAGAATTGAGTCATAGTCTTTTTTGCTTGTATTTAATTGACTTAAGATTTTTTCTGATGTTTCAGGTAAGAACGGTTTAATTAATACTGCCGCAATACGAATACTTTCTAACAAATTATAAAGTACTGTTTTTAAACGTTCGTGTTGCGCTTCATCTTTACCTAAAGCCCAAGGTGTCGTTTCATCAATATATTTATTACTTCTTCTTAATAAAGTAATAATTTCATCGATTGCATCCGCAACCTTCAGTTCATCCATTTTCTTGTTTACTTTGATTACTGTTTCTTTTGCGACTTGAATTAATTCATCATCAAATTCACCTTTGCAGTTTGTATTCTCAACTAGACCACCAAAATATTTATTACTCATTGTAATTGTACGATTAACAAGATTTCCAAAAATATTCGCAAGATCAGAATTGATGCGTTCAATCATTAGTTCATAAGTAATTGTTCCATCTTGTGCAAATGGCATTTCATGCAACATAATATAACGCACTGCATCCACACCAAAATAACGGCATAAGTCATCGGCATAAATCACATTTCCTTTTGACTTACTCATCTTACCTTCACCAACAAGTAACCAAGGATGACCGAATACTTGTTTAGGTAATTCAATATCTAATGCCATCAACATGATTGGCCAATAGATTGTATGGAAACGTAAAATATCTTTACCAATTAAATGAACATCCGCTGGCCAATATTTTTTAAATAATTCATCATGATTACCATCTAAGTCAAACCCAAGACCGGTAATATAGTTTGTAAGGGCATCAATCCAAACATAGACTACATGTTTAGGATCAAAATCTACTGGAATTCCCCATTTAAATGATGTACGAGAAACACACAAATCTTGTAATCCTGGTTTAATGAAATTATTTACCATTTCATTTTTACGTGATTCTGGCTGAATAAAACTAGGATGATCTTCAATATGTTTCATTAATCGATCTGCATATTTACTCATTTTGAAGAAATATGCTTCTTCTTTTGCCATTTCTACTTCACGTCCACAATCTGGACATTTACCATCAACTAATTGTGATTCAGTAAAAAAAGCTTCACATTGTTTACAATATAATCCTTCATATTCAGATTTATAAATATCACCTTGTTCATAGAGTTTCTTAAAAATCTTTTGAACTTGTTTTTCATGATAAGGATCCGTTGTACGCATAAACTTATCATAAGATACATTCATCGTATCAAATTGACCTCTAATAATATCAGCAATTTCATCCACAAATTGTTGAGGGGATTTGTTTGCGGCTTTTGCCTTATCTTCGATTTTTTGACCATGTTCATCAGTTCCAGTTTGAAAACGAACATCATAGCCAACCATTCTCTTATAACGAGCTATCGCATCTGCTAGTACAATTTCATACACATTACCAATATGAGGCTTACCTGACGTATATGCAATTGCAGTCGTTATATAATACTTTCCTTTATTTTCCATGTTTCATTCCTCCTAAAATATAAAAACGTCCTCACAAAGGACGTTATTAGCGCGGTACCACCTTATTTTATACAATTTCTTGTATACACTCAAACTTCTTAACGCGAAGACTCGTTTTATCTTACCTATCAGATAAACAGCTCCAAGACCATCTTCATTATCACATCCACACATATTTCCACCAACCATATGTTCTCTATTCTTTCAGGGATAATTACTCTTCTCTTCTTTGCTTGTACCGTTATTATATATAGGAAATCAATTGATGTAAAGAGTTATTGTCCTTTGCCATCTTCTATAAAACGCATCCATGTATTACGACCTTGTCTTTTAGATTCATACAACGCTTTATCTGCATTATCAATTAAACTAGTCATATCAAAATACTTATCTACTCGTTGATTATCATACCCTATTGATAATGTAACTCGCTTTTCTACTGGACTGTAATCATGGCATATTTCTTTTTCAGTCAATTCTTCTTGGACGCTTATAATGAATTCTTCAATCTCTTCATCTTTCATGTTTGTACACACAGCGACAAACTCATCTCCACCATAGCGACAAATAAGAATATTCTCTTTAGCATTCGCTAATAATATTCTACTTACATCACGAAGAGTTTGATCACCCTTCATATGACCATAATTATCATTAAACTCTTTGAAATGATCCAAATCAATCATTACATACCCAACCACATCTACTTTATTACTATATTCTAATTTAGTTATGAATTTATCATGATAACTCCGATTATATATTTGTGTTAAATCATCAATATTCGCTAATTTCTTTAGCTTAAGATTCTTTTCTTTTTCCACTGCATTTTTTTCATTCAACTCATAAACAAGTATTTCATTTCTTAGATTTGTAGAAGTTACCATGTTATCAGTTTTTAATTTTGTTTGAATCAATTCATAAAATTCTTTGTATGGATTCACATTCAATTTCACATGAAAATATTCCTGATAATTCATCTTTAATTGAATAACTTTTCTATTTTGATTAAACTTCGACTTTAGAAATTCTTCATCCAATATTTCTAAACACTGTGCTGATAATTCTTGTATCTTAAACTTGATTAACAACTCTGTCATATAAGTTACACTCTCAAATAGAAACAGTTTATCTCCTTGATATTCCTGTATCTCTTTTATGAATCGTTTGCTATCTTCTTCAAAAGGATGTCCTTCTAAAGCTTGAATGATACAACGCAATACTTCCACATCAAAATCATAAGGTGATGTATTTAAACTATCCATTTCTTTCAAGTAGATTTTCGCTTGTACTAATTGACGTTTCTCACAAAGAAATAAAATATTTTCTCGAAAACATTGTTTCGTAATTAAGTGTCCTTTTACATTATTTAATTTTTTCACTTCTTTCAACGCTCTATTCAGACAAACACCTGCTTTATTTTGTTCACCTAAACTTTTATAGATCAATCCCAATTGTAGGCATGCAAAGGATAATCCTTCTATATACCTACTACTACCTACTAATTCTATTGTATCTAGAAATTCTTTTGCAGCAGCATATTCATTACTACAATTTTTGTAATATATACCTCTTATAATATGAATGTCTGCAAGTAATTCTATTTCGCTTGAATCAAGTAAATCCCAAGCACACTCAAGCGTGTAATTTACGCTATCACCTTTCTGCGTATAAATATAAGAATATGCTAAGTACGTATACCCATAAGCTTTGCCATAATCATAATTAATCGTATTTGAAATTTGCAATAAATTTTCAGCAGCTTCTTTTACTTTTATAATATCGCTTAATAAGTAGTTATCAATTTGTTGAATTTGTTGTTTTATAATTTGTTGGTATTTTTTCATAATGTCACTCTACCTTTACTATACTGAGTCATCTGATTTCTACCCTTGTCTTTCGAAAAGTAAACTGCCATATCTGCCGTTTCAAAAATATCCATATAATCCAAATCTTCACTCATTGTTCTAACATCAAATCCTATTGATAGCGTTAAACGATCAGAACATTTAGAATACTGATGTTCTACATTTTCATCTTTTAAAACGTTAGTGATACTCTCTAACCAATTGCTAATTTCAATGCTTGTCTTGTTTAAAAAGACAACAAAATACTCATCCCCACCATAACGACAAGGAATGATTTCATCAGTTGCCTTAAGCTGCATTATCTTTGCGATAGTAACTAATGCCTCATCACCTTTCACATGACCGTAAAAATCATTGTATTCTTTAAAGTAATCCACATCAATAATTGCGATTCCAATTTTTGATATACTTTCTTCTTTCATTATTCTTGTAACTTCATTTAAATAGCGACGATTATATAATCCTGTTAGTCCATCTAAAACAGCTTCTGTTCGCAAGGATTCATTCGCTTCTTCTATTTCTTTTTGTCTTGCATTAATTTCAATCATTGTTTGAATATTATTAATTGCATTCAATGTATTATCATTTCTATTACGATTAATCATTTGATAATTTTCATAGAAATCTTTGTATCTTTTATCTACTTCATCTTCATTGAACATTAAACTGAATTTCACTTTATTCAATTGCAAGTTAATATCAATACACTGACTTTGTTGAGGAATAATTTCGTCAAGTCTTTCTAACAGTTGATTACATAAAGATTCACTTTTTATATTAAGTGCACACTCAAACATTCTTTCGAAAAATTCAAGTCGTAATATTATATTGGGATGGTCAAATATTCCAGAATCATACAATTCTTTTATACATGTCTCAATTCGTTCTTCATCCTTGATTAATGAATTATATCGCAACAACATGATCGCAAGCACTTGTCTTTTTAAATTGACATCATCTTTTACTTTTCTTATTTCTTCAATGCACTTTTCTAATTCCTCAACATTTTTTAGATGATATAAATTATCACCAATATTATTTTGTAGAATTAGATATTGAATGTTTGTATAACGATCTTCATTGACTTTAAAACAATCCTCACTCATGCGGCAATATTTCAAACTTTCTTCATAATCTTGCGCTTGTTGAAATGATATGGAGATATTCCCATAACAGATTGCATAATAATCATCAATTCCTGTTTTCTTCATTATTGATAAAATTTCTAAATAACTTTTAACTTTGTCCACATAGTTTCCTAATGCTTCATCTACCAACCCTTTTAACCGGTAATACTTGATGAGTAGCTCATAGTTTTTAATGATGATGATATGAGGATATGCACGCTCTAAATTTTTTGATGTGTTTTCGATGTCAAAGACAGTATAAAAATAGTAATCTGCTATCCAAATATAAGCATATCCTAAATTTAAATCATCACAATGTTTGGTTGCCAATTCAAGTAGATCCATACAATAATCTAATTGCTTCTTAGAATTGTTTTTTACACTATCTTGAATTTGCTTTTTCTTTTCCTCTACAGATTTCAAATACTCATTCATTCAGTCACCTACTTATTAGCTGATCTCTAACAAATCTATTTCTTATCAATTTCAATTATTTCTTTTAATCTAGTCTTACATCCTTCAACAATATCTTTATATGTTATTTCAAAATTACCGGTATACCATGGATCCGCAATATCCTTATTTGGTATCAACATTTCAATTTTTCCAAGAGGATCACCCTTGAATATTCTATGCATGTTTTGCAAATTGAAATCATCCATACAATAAAACACATCAAAAGTTTCATAGTCTTTTTGTGTAACTTGTCTAGCACGATGATTGTCATAAGGAATATGATGCTTATCTAAAATTCTCCTTGTTCCTGGATGGATTCCATTACCGACTTCTTCTGTGCTTGTTCCACAACTATCTACAATTATTTCTTCATCTATTTTCTTCTTTTGTATATAATCCTTCATTACATACTCAGCCATTGGACTACGACATATGTTTCCATGGCACACCATCATAATTTTTTTCATAGTTTAATTATAAGCGACATTTCAATATTTACAAAGAATTACAAGCGATAATATAGTTTTTCATTCCATTTAAGATGTTATGTTATTAGTAAAACATAATTACGTTCTATTTATCTCATTAAGTTGCATATTCGTACCAAAAACGCTATTTTACTTATTCTTTACACGATATTAGTTTGACACGACACCTTTACCATGCTATTATGAAAACGTATTCAAGCAACATCGGATTTCACATTGAGATCAAGGATTTGATTGAGATGTGTTTTTTTATAGAGTTGCGATACAGTAATGGAGGTACAAAATGAGTACAGGTAAGGTAAAATGGTTCAATGCAGAAAAAGGTTATGGGTTTATCACTGGTGATGACGGACAAGACATCTTTGTTCACTTCTCAGCAATCCAAACTGACGGATTCAAATCTTTAGACGAAGGACAAGCAGTTAACTTTGACGTAACAGTTAGTGAACGTGGTCCTCAAGCTTCTAACGTTACTAAAATTTAGTTATATTGAATCTAAAAACGGGTGTCTTCGGATACCTTTTTTTGTACTTTTTTTTAATAGTGTTTATAATTAATTAAAAAGGAGAATGAACATGATAGTTACTACAACGCCTTCAATAGAAGGTAAGAAGATTGTTGATTACAAAGGCATTGTCTTTGGTGAAGTTATTACTGGTGTCAATTTCGTAAAAGATATTGGTGCAGGATTTAGAAACTTTTTTGGCGGACGATCAGAAGGATATGAAAGCGAGCTTGTAGAAGCACGTCAACAAGCCTTAAGAGAAATTATAGAGAACGCTACTCAAGTTGGAGCAAACGCGGTGGTTGGTCTAGATTTCGATTATGAAGTGCTTGGTGCTGACAATGGTATGTTAATGGTCACTGCTTCAGGAACAGCAGTTATCGTTGAGTAAAAAGAAAACTGGAATTTAAATTCCAGTTTTTATTTGTTTATAATACCCATTGCTTGGGCAATATCTAAATTTACTTTAACTACATTTGTAACATCTTCACCAAGTACACCAAACAATTTTCCAGTTGTATTTTTATCCACAATTTGTTGAAGTTGTTCTTCTGTTAATCCTGATGCTTGTGAAATTGCCGGAATTTGTACCTTTGCAGAAGCCGGTGAAATATGAGGATCTAAACCTGAACCAGAAGCAGTCAACAAGTCAGTTGGTATATCTTCTATACGCACGCTTGGATTTGCATCTAAGAAATCTTGGATATCTTTTTCTACACGTTGAGCAAGTGCTGGATTTGTAGCACTGTAGTTATTTGATCCGGATGCAAGACCTGCAAATTCTGTTCCATCATTGTATACTTCATTCCCATTTTCATCAATTGTATATGTGTTATATTGATAAGCTGAAGGTCTACATTTCATGAAATAATCTTTTGTAAAATCTTGACCAACAAACTCTGCCCCAATTACTTCACCATTAACTTCAATGGTACTACCATTTGCTTGGTGTGGAAAAAGTATCGCAGATATTCCACTAAGTGCAAGTGGAAATAATAGTCCACATATTACAAGTAAGGATACTGATACCATAAGTGCTTGTCGTAATCCTTTTATCATTTTTCCTTTTGATTCATTCATAATCTAAAGCCTCCTATAGACCTAACATTGTTAATAATGGATAAATTAGCATATCAATAATTTTAATCGCAACAAATGGCGTAATAACTCCACCTAAACCATAAATCAACATATTCTTCGCAAGCATTTTTCCTGATGACATCGGACGATATTTAACCCCACGCATCGCTAATGGAATCAAGCATGGAATAATGATTGCATTGAATATTAAAGCTGATAAGATTGCGCTTGATGGGCTTGATAAATGCATGATATTTAATACACCAAGTTCTGGAATCGCAAGCATAAACATCGCAGGAATAATCGCAAAGTATTTCGCAATATCATTCGCAATTGAGAATGTTGTTAAGCTTCCACGCGTAATTAATAATTGCTTACCAATTTCTACAACTTCAAGAATCTTTGTTGGATCTGAATCTAAGTCAACCATATTCGCTGCTTCTTTTGCAGCAGTTGTCCCTGAATTCATTGCAAGTCCAACATTTGCTTGAGCAAGTGCTGGCGCATCATTTGTACCATCACCTGTCATCGCAACAATTTTTCCTTCAGCTTGTTCTTTTTTAATAACATCAATTTTATCTTCTGGTTTACATTCTGCAATGAAACCATCAACACCCGCTTCTTTCGCAATTGTTGCGGCAGTAAGCGGATTATCCCCAGTACACATAATTGTTTTGATTCCGATTGCACGCAAACGTTCAAATCTTTCTGTCATACCTGGTTTAACTGTATCTTTTAAATAAATAACACCTAGTACTTTATTGTTTTCACAAACAGTTAATGGTGTTCCACCAAGCGAAGCAATCTTATCTACTTGAGCACGTAAATCCGTTGGAATTGTTCCACCTTGGCCAAGTACATATTTTTCAATTGCATCTGATGCACCTTTTCTTATTTTTGTTCCATCAGGTAAGTCAACACCACTCATTCTTGTTTGTGCAGTAAATTGAATAAACTCTGAACCACTTGTTTCTTCACTATTGTCACCCATTGAACGAGCTAAACTCAATGTTGATTTTCCTTCAGGTGTTTCATCTTGTAAACTTGTTAAAGCAGCACAACGAATTAAATCTTTCTTATCAGCTTCACCAACCGTTAAGAAGTCAGCAGCTAAACGATTCCCAAATGTAATCGTTCCTGTTTTATCAAGAATCATTGTGTCAACATCACCACATGCTTCAACTGCTTTTCCAGACATTGCGATAACATTGAAACGTGTAACACGATCCATACCCGCAATACCAATAGCTGACAACAATCCACCAATGGTCGTTGGAATTAAACAAACTGCTAAAGCAATTAATGTTGATGTTTGTAATTGTACTCCAGAGTATAAACCAAGAGGATATAAAGTAATGATTACAATTAAGAAGATAATTGTAAGTGAAACAAGTAATGTATTTAATGCAATTTCATTAGGTGTCTTTTTACGAGAAGCACCTTCAACTAATGCAATCATACGATCAAGAAAGCTATTTCCAGGATCGGATGTAACACATATTTTTAAACAGTCTGATACAACAGTCGTTCCCCCTGTTACTGAACAAAAGTCTCCGCCTGATTCACGCACTACTGGTGCAGATTCCCCAGTAATTGCTGATTCATCTACTGTTGCAATACCTTCAATAACTTCACCATCACTGGGAATAATTTCGCCCATTGAAACTAAGACAATATCACCTTTACGTAAATCACTTGAAGATACTATTTTTTCAGTTCCATTTGGTAATAGTAAATGTGCTTGAGTATCTTTTTGTGTTTTCTTTAAACTTGCTGCTTGTGCCTTGCCACGACCTTCCGCAACTGATTCCGCAAAGTTTGCGAATAATAAAGTAATGAATAAAACAAATGACACGATAATGTTATATGTTCTTAAGTTACTTCCTACATCACCAAATAAATCAGGTACAAAAGATAATACAAGGGTAATCACAAATCCAACTTCAACAACGAACATAACTGGATTCTTTATCATATATCGTGGATCTAATTTTACAAATGATCCAACGACTGATTGTTTTAGAATATCTGAAGTAATTAACTTTTGTTTATTCTTTTTGTTCATATATATATTCGTCTCCCTAACCCCAAAGTGCGAAATGTTCCGCAATTGGTCCTAATGCAAGCGATGGAAAGAAAGTCAACGCCGCAAAGATATAAACAACTACAACTAATATAATTGCGAATGAAATTGTATTTGTGCGAAGACTTCCTGCTGTTTGATTCACAAAATTCTTTCGCATCAATGATCCCGCAATCGCAAGTTGTAACATAATTGATAAATAACGTCCAAAGAACATAACTAATCCTGTAGATATATTCCAGAACAACGTATTGTCTGCAAGTCCTTCAAATCCTGAACCATTGTTGGCAGCAGATGAGGCAAACTCATACAATACTTGGCTTAATCCATGAAACCCTGGATTCGTTATTCCTGCAAGTCCACTTTGAAGGGATACTGCAAGTGCTGAGAATCCTAATATTAATAACGGATGAATAATAATTGTTAAGGCAACTAACTTCATCTCACGTCCTTCAATTTTCTTACCTAAATATTCTGGTGTACGACCAATCATAAGTCCGCAAATGAAGACAGCAAGAATGACATACATAATCATATTCATAAGACCAACACCTTTACCACCAAAGACAACATTCAACATCATATGAAGCATTGGTACCATACCTCCAAGTGGAGTTAATGTATCATGCATATTGTTGACTGTTCCAGTTGTAAACGATGTTGTTGTAGTTGTGAATAGAGCCGATTGGGCAATACCGAATCGCACTTCTTTTCCTTCCATACTACCCATACCTTGACTTAAACCAAGATTTCCAAGAATTGGATTACCTTGACTTTCAGCCCAGAAACAAACACCTAAACCAATTAAGAACAAAATACTCATTGCCATGAAAACTGTAAAACCTTCACGACCGAAGAATTTGTCAATAAATCCTTCTTTTTTACCTTCTCTATTAACCGCAACCATCTTACCAAACATGATGACACATGCCCCTGGAAGAAGCATCATTGACCATAATTCAATTAGATTAGTTAGTATTGTTGGATTTTCTAATGGTGTAGCAGAGTTAGCACCTAAGAATCCCCCACCATTTGTACCTAAATGCTTGATAATTTCTACTGCTGCTATAGGTCCTGTCGCAATAACTTGATAAGTTCCTTCAAGTGTTTGCGCAATGATATTACCACCAAAATTTTGTGGTACACCTTGCCAAACTAGAAGTAATCCCCCAATCAATGAAAATGGAATTAAGATACGTGTTGTGATACGAACTAAATCAACAAAGAAGTTTCCCATATCATCTTTTGTTTTCCCTGCAAGACCACGAATAAATGCGATACATGCTGCATATCCACTGGACGCAGAGACAAACATCATAAATGTAATAACTAACATTTGTGACAAATAACTCAATCCTGTCTCACCAGAATAGTGTTGTAGATTTGTATTTGTCATGAAACTGATAATTGTATTGAATGCCAAATCTGGATTCATATTTGAAATGCCATTTGGATTAAATAAAGGAATACTTTGAATTCTTAAGATGAGATACCCTATTAAAATCATAACAGCATTAGTTACAACTAAAGCCACTGCATATTGTTTCCAATTCATTCCATCTGCTGGATTAATTCCACTTATCTTATAAATGAAATTATCGATTCTATTGAATACTGGGTCAGCAAATGTACGTTTCCCTGTAGCAATATGATACATATAACGACCTGTTGGTATGACGATAATTAAAAATACGATTAACGTCAAAGCGATTTGAAGCATTGTGTTTTCCTCCTATATATTGATTAAAACTTTTCTGGATTTACTAGTGCATACACTAAATACAAACAAAGAAATACTGCAATTAAAGCTAATAAAATAATCATTTCTTCCTCCCTTAGTCGTTACGGTTCATTTGTTTCTTTAACCACTTAATTAACAAGTAAATAAGTCCAAAGCAGATAGCTAATATTAGCAAAACTAGAATATCGATACCCACTCACCACCCTTTCTTTGGATAATATATTAATAATAGATTATGACTCATAAACGTAGAGTAAGTATTATGCAAACCGTATTAAGATTTCATAAAGATTACCTATTATTAAGCATATATCTAAAGTTGTAAGTAGGCTATTTTACTATCCATAACTTTTATTAAGTACCCTTATTTCCACTTTACCAAATCTATGGACTAAAAGAATGATACAATACAGCTAGATTAGTAAAGTGAGGCGATAATTATTATGGCTAATACTCCAACGCTAGAAACAATTCGTTTACGTTTAAGAAAGTTCTCAGAAAATGACATAGAAGCTCTACTTATGATATTTAGTGATTTTGAGACCAACACCTACTTACCTTGGTTCCCCATTTCAACACTAGAAGAAGCGCATACACTTCTAAACTCTCGATACTTAGAAACCTATAAGGAAGAACACGGCTATAATTACGCTATTTGTTTAAAGACAGATAATATTCCAATAGGTTATATAAATGCTAGTACAGATGAAAGCCATGATCTTGGTTATGGTTTACGCAAAGATTTTTGGCATAAAGGCATTATGACTGAAGCAGGAAAAGCAGTAATTGAGCAACTAAAAAAAGATGGAATTCCTTACATTACAGCTACCCATGACATAAAGAATAGTCGCAGTGGTGAAGTTATGAAACATTTAGGCATGACTTATCAATACTCTTATGAAGAACTATGGAAACCTAAAAATATACTAGTTACCTTTCGCATGTATCAATTAAACTTTGATAAGAAAGATACAAATATATACAAAGTCTACTGGAATAAATACGCAAATCACTTTATAGAAACAGATATTGAATGACCATAAATAACAAAAAAAACAAAACGATTTTCTCGCTTTGTTTTTTTAATAATCGATTACAGTTTTGTCATCCGATAACCAACTCCCACATGAGTTTGAATCATTGGTTGTTCGGATTCTTTTTTATTTATTTTCTTTCTTAGTGTAGCCATGAACACTCGTAATGAGGCAACATCACTTTCCCATGAACTACCCCAAATCTCTTTAGTAATAAAGGAATGAGTTAAAACTTTCCCCACATTCTTTGATAATAAACAAAGTAATTTATACTCAATTGGTGTTAAATGTACTTCTTCATTATTCAAATATGCGCAGCCTGCTGCATAATCAATTCTTAAATCACCATTAGTGAAGATAGCTTGTTCAGCACCTAAACCAGATTGATTCGCTACTAAACGACGTATTGTTACTCTTAATCGAGCTAGTAATTCTTCTACTGAAAATGGTTTAGTCAAATAATCATCTGCCCCAACATCTAATGCATCAATCTTATCACTATCTTCAGAGCGCGCACTCAAGACAATAATTGGAACATTGGACCATGATCGTATCTTTTTAATTACTTCGATTCCATCCATATCAGGTAATCCCAAATCCAATAATACAATATCTGGATTATAAGTAGATGCTTCCAAAATTGCTGTTTGTCCATTCGGCGCAACATGATAGCGATACTCATGAGTCTCTAATGTTGTGCTTATTAGATTGCGAATTGCCGAATCATCTTCAACAACTAAAATTAATGGTTTAATCATGTAGCTCTACCTCCTCAATTGGTAATGTGAATCTAAATGTTGATCCTGTAGGTTTATTATCTTTAACTGTGATTTCTCCACCATGGACATTGATAATCGATTTACATAAAGCTAATCCTAAACCTAAACTACGGTGACTATCCGCAACTTTAGTAACGGTTGTGTAGAATCGATCAAATATTCTTGGCTTATCTTCATCCTTAATTCCAGGTCCATTGTCAGAAACTTCTACGACAACAAACTTATCTTGCTTATAACTAATTATACTTATTACTGAGCCTTCTGGTGTGTATTTAATCGCATTATCAACTAAGTTGATAATAACTTGAACAATTAGTTTGGCATCCATCATTGCTAAAATAAATTGATCATTCTCATGAACCACAATTTCATGTTCATTCTTATGATGATTGATATGGCGTAATGCTTCATCAATCACTTCATCAATTAATTCAGCAGTAATCTTTAAATGCAGTGTTCCATCTTCCAGTTTTGTAACTGCCAAGAGATTTTCAACTAAATTGATTAACCAAATTGAATCTTCATAAATATCTGTGTAAAGTTGTCTTCGTTTTTCTACCGTTAGTTTTTCTTCGCTTGCAAGTAAGACACCTGCATTACCAGATATTGATGTAAGTGGTGTTCTTAAGTCATGCGATATTGAACGCAATAAGTTAGCTCGTAGTTGTTCATTTTTCGCAAGAATTGCAGTTTGTTCTTTCTCTTCCGCAACCTTTTGATTTTCTAATGCTAATGCGCATTCACCTGCAATCGATAAAATAATATTGTTTTCAAAGGCATCTGGAATTTCATTGCCTTTCATCCTTATACCTAATACACCATATACATTTTGCTTAACACGGATTGCTAAATAATGGCACTTGGCATTTGATAATGTATTTGTCGCAGCTCCTGAATGCTTATTATTTTTATATGACCACATCGCAACCGCTCGTTCATTTTCACTTAAACATGAATCATCTTTTTCATATTCTGAAGCGTAAAATATTTGAGGGTCTGCAAGTGTTTCACCATCCGCTAAGTAAACAATGATATCTTTTCCCAATAATTTGATTAATTGATTCGCAAAGACAGAAATAATACCATCCTTGTCTTTTTCCATTTGTAATAATTGATTAGTATCCAAAAGTATTTTTGTTCTAAATGCAACCTGTGCTGATTTCTTGGCATTCTTTTTAATTTTAACGGCAAGAGTTCCAGTTATAAATGCTGCAATAAACATAATTAAGAATGTTACTGGATACCCTGAATCATATGCATTTAATGTATAGCGCGGATCGGTAAAGAAGAAATTGAATATTAATACACTCACAATGGATGAAACCAAGCTATATATTCTTTGCGTTGTTACAATTGCGATAACTAATACAGCCAAGATATAAATTGTTATAATGTTTGCTTCACTAAATCTTAATTCATAGAAGAAGAATCCAATAATTGTTGTAAGCGCAAGAATACCGACACTTTTAATAAAATCTTTCCATAAGAAATCTACCGGTTCAAATTTTATCTTTCGTTGTTGATACGGTACAACTTCTTTATCAGGAATAACATAGATATCGAGGTTTGGTGAATACGTTGATAGCTTTTCAATTAATGATGGTTTACTAAAGAAGAATCTTCGCTTAGCACTGTTTCTTCCAATTACAATTTTTGATACTCCTGACAATCGTGAAAACTCTACGATTTGCATCGCTATGTCATCACCATAACCTATTTCAAGCGTTGCACCTAGTTGTTGTGCTAAACGCATATTTGTTCTTAAACGATTTCTATTCTCGTCACTCATCGAAGAAAAGTCAGGTGTTTCAACAAATAAAGCCGTAAGTCTTCCTTTAAATGCACTCGCCATTCTTGCTGCTGTACGAATAATTTTAGAGTTGGTTGGAGACGATGAAAGACACACAAGAATATGTTCTTCTGTAAAATAATCATTTCTACTTTTTGAACGTGCATCTTCTACTCTTTTATTAACACGATCCGCACATCGCCGTAAGGCTATCTCTCTTAGGGCAATTAAATTTTCAACATTAAAGAAATTGGTCAATGCTCGTTGTGCTTGTTCACTACGATATATCTTACCTTCATTAAGACGTGTTAATAGTTCTTGTGGCTCAATATCAACTAAACCTACTTGATCCGCACCATCAAAAACACTGTCTGGTATTCTCTCTCTAACTAAAACACCGGTAATAGATGCAACCACATCATTTAAGCTTTCAATGTGTTGAACGTTAATTGTTGTATAAACATCAATACCCATATTTATTAATTCTTCAACATCTTGATATCGTTTATCATGACGACTTCCCACAACATTGGTATGAGCCAACTCATCCACAAGGACTAGTTCAGGATTTCTTTTGATTGTTGCATCAAGATCAAATTCATGTAATTTTATATTATTGTATACTACTTCTTTTGGTGGAATGATTTCCAAACCTTCTAATAAAGCGGTTGTTTGAGGACGTGCATGTGGTTCAACATATCCACACACAACATCTACACCACGTCTTTTTGCTTCATGGGCAGCCATCAACATTGAATAGGTTTTACCCACTCCTGCAGCATAGCCAAAAAATATCTTTAAGTTACCTTTTTTCTTTTCATCACTATTACTTCGTATCATACGAAGTAAGTCTTCTGGGTTTGCTCTATCAGTAACCACAAAATTCACCTCAAGTCTTTGACTAATACTAATTTTACTATAACATTACTAAAGAAGTAAAAGAATCATCCTTTACTTCAATTTTAGAAATTTTATACTTATTTCATTAATTGACACATACACATTCTTTCAAGAAATTCTCTTTATGCTTATCAGTGTATCAAATGCACTCCTAATATTCTATAAACAAATACCCCATCACATAAAGATTGTATAAAGATAGTTATTTTATAAGCATTTCTAATACTTGAACGCCAGAGCATACTGCGATAATTAAACAAGCTGGCAATATGACGAAAGAAAATAATATCAAGATGAATGGATGATTTTTTGCTAAATCTACCATTGCTCTATCAAACATTTGTTCTAATCCCATAAATTCTTTAAACATATTAACCCCTCTTTTCATACTTCTAGCATAAAATAGAAGTTGTTAAGTATGTGTAAGTGTATTCATGAAACCCATTAAAACTTTATAAAGAAAAAGAAGGGATATTTTCCCTTCTTTAGTCTCTTCTTCTTTTTCTAAGAGCTAGAAGCCCTAAGACTGTTAAAGCTGATGCAAGAATTACGCCTCCAGCAATGTATAATGTTTTCTTATTTTCTACAGGACAACAGTCAGAGCAGCAGTCAGTTGATTCTCCATTAAGAGCAACTTCCATTTGCTTACCATTTGGCAATAATACTTCAACGAGTAATTTATTGTTTTTGACTGTATAATTAAGAACTTTGACATCCACTGCATTTCCCTTATCATCAACAACTTGAATATAGGAAGCTACTTTCTCATCACTCAAATCATCTAGATTAATTTTATCTACAAAATGATTTGCTGTGTATTGAGTTTCTTTCGTTTCAGTTGTTTCGTCTATGGTTTCTTGTACTTTTTTATCATCAACCATATGATACCTCCTAAGTCTATCGACTTTTCAATTGTGATTCATAAGAGTTTCATTCTTGCACATTAGATAACTACTCGGCCTTTCGTATATCTCTTAATCTTGGATAGTACTGGGTTTGTTTGCGCAGTTATTAGAATATTACTAGGTAAAAGTCATACAGGTATTTTGCTATATCCGGGTATTGGCTTACTACTGGTTTTAGTAAAATCTAGGTGTCTAGAATAAAACTTGGTCACTGATTAGAATCAAAAGTGTAATTCATATGAACTCATTCGAATTTCCCTACTTTTCATTCTCACCGAAACCGGTTTGGGTAAGTTTATGCAAAGCTTAGAAATACTTTCAGAGTCCTTTATATATCGAATATATTTAACAACTCGATTTTAGAAAATCTTCAGATTCCTTTATGTACCTCAGGTACATTTTTATAATAATTCTACTTTAAAATAATTTCCACTAATATAATCTTTATTTTTACGAAATGTGACTAAGTCACAAAACATAAAAAAGATCTATATATAAATAGATCTTAATTCAATAATTAATAGTTAAACTTTTTAACTTCAAAGAATGATTTAGGATATCCACAAAGAGGGCAAGCACCTGGAGCAGTTTTGCTTTCCATTGTGTATCCACAGATTTCACATTGCCATAACACTGCATCTGTTTTAGCGAATACTGTTCCTTCATCAACATTCTTAAGTAAAGCTAGGTATCTTTCTTCATGTTCTTTTTCGATTTTTGCTACCATATCCATTTGAGCAGCAATTTTTGTGAAACCTTCTTCACGAGCTGTAGCTGCAAAACCTGCATACATATCAGTCCATTCATAGTTTTCACCTTCAGCAGCCATTTTTAAACCTTCAGCTGTTGTTGGCATTTTATCACCATGAAGTGCTTGGAACCATAAACGTGCATGTTCTTGTTCATTGCGTGCTGTTTCTTCGAAAATCGCAGCGATTTGTTCCATACCTTCTGTACGAGCCATTTGTGCAAAGTAAGTATATTTATTTCTTGCTTGGCTTTCTCCAGCGAATGCTGCTTGTAAATTTTGTTCTGTCTTAGATCCTTTTAATTCCATCTTTGTTTTCCTCCTATTAATTTTTTTCGTGGTGTTGACTGCATTCTTTACAAATGCAATCGAAGGTGATGCTATGACCTAGTATTTCGATACCACTTGCTTCAGCCATTTGCTTATCCCATTTAGAATTGTATCCTAGGGGTGCATCTTGGTATTTTCCACAACGGACACAACGCAAATGATGATGCGGTTCGCCGTTGCCATCGAAATAACTTATATCCTTATCTACAATACGACTAATTACTTCTAATTCTACAAGTCGATTAAGATTACGATAAACTGTCGCAATTCCTACATTAGGATTCTTCTTAATCACTTCTTGATAGACTTCATCAGCAGTCATATGGTGATTAACGCCACGGATAACATCCAACACTTCTTGACGCTGTTTGGTTTGTCGATAGATCATAACACTCACCTCATTATTGATAACCATTATCATTGTAGCATGATTTTATCCTTTTGCAATAGTAAATATTAAATTTATAATCTTTTCACAAAATATTCATATTTCTACTTTTTAATATTAAAAAAGAGATATTTCTATCCCTTAATCATCGCTAACAATTCATTTACTTGGCTAACATCGACAAAATCAACGGCTTCATTTGGAAGATTGATTATATTATTATCATCACCCGTTCTTTCATTCTCAGGTTTCTTCTTCACCATCCCAATCATCATCTTCATCATTGTCTTATGCATAAAGCTTAATTTTTTCATATTCATATTTCCACGGTAATAGAAAATATGAGCGTTATCTGCTATTTCTTCTGGGACAACTTTTCTTACATCTTCATGAATCTTTTTTAAATTCTCTTCTGTCCTGCTTGATAAACCAACACTATAAACGAAGACTTCCACAGGAGTATTAGGTAACTTTTGTATGGTCTTTTCAACTCCTGTAATTCCTCCTGCATAATGTCCACCACCCACGACTACCGTATCATAACCATCTAGACTTTTTACTTCTTGAAATGGTATACATTCAAATCCTGTTTGTTTCGCTATTTCTCTTGCATACTGTTCTGTTGCCCCATAATGTGATCCATATATTACGATTCCTTTTTTCATTTTTCTCCCTCTAAAGCATTTTCTATTGCTTTTGTAATTGTCATACTACTTACTGTTGCACCTGTTTTCATATCCACATTCAATGTTTGTTTATCAATGATTTCTTGAATGACTACTTCACCTTTTTCACCTAGTGCGTAAGTATGTTCCAGCAAATTGATTTCCGTTATTTTGTGATCAACAACTTTCACTTCAACACGAGCTTTCACTGGCGAATTAGAAAACTCACCTAAATAGGTTCCATCTTCAATCATTGATAAATCAACAGTACTTATTTGGATTGATTTGATACTTTGATTCGCAAGAATCGATGTTCCGATAATCACAAGTGCAATAAAACACATCACCGCAAATAAAATAATTTTAATCTTTTTCATAGGCCTCCAATTTTTCTACCCCTTCATGTAGTTTATCTAACAAGTTGTAGAATAATCCTATTTCTTTATCGGAGTAGTTACTAAAAATAAGCCCTAACATTTTCATGTTTTCTTCATTCCGCTCTTTAAAATATTTGTGCAATAGATTCAATGGTTGAATACTACTTGCACGACTATCTACTTTGCTTGGTACTATCTTTATAAATTTCTTTTGTTCAAGTTGTAATGCTAGCTTTTTAACATTTTGTCTTGAACATCCTAAGAGCGTTCCTAACTTAGTGAGTGTCATCTCTTCTTTAAATTCATACGCTTGTTTAATCATAATTAGCAACATAAATTGCTTTAATGTTATCACATCCATTTTGTTATCAAATTCTGTTTGAAGTCGATTTTGCACTAAAAATAAATTGGCAAAAATTCCTTTGATTTGATTTTCACGTGTGTTTGAATGTTTTTTACTTAAATCTTTAATATCCATGAATTCACCTCTATACAAGTAACATGTTACCTATATTATAGTAACTAGTTACTATAAATGCAAGTGCTTTTTATTCAACTAAAAAATAGACTTAACAAAGTCTATTTACATTGAACCATTAACTTTTTAACTTTTTCTTCACTCACAATCTCATAATCATATTTTTCATGATATGCATAACTCACATTATTCATCGTCGTGGTTCTATCAATTAACCAATCTTTACAAGATGAATGAATTTGTTTAACACCCGTATACTCAATAAATTCTTTTACATTGGTATCATTGACTCCACTACCGGCAAGAATTTCAATTTCATCTCCATACTCTTCGACAAGTGTTTTTATTAAATCTTTTCCTTCAATCGCTTTATTTTCTAATCCACTTGTTAGAATACGATCAATTTTTAAATCAATACATTGTTCAATTGCTTCATATGGATCAGACACACAATCAAACGCACGATGAAATACGGCTTCTTTATCACTGCCATATGATTTAATACATTCAATCATTGCTTTTGTATTTTCTATATCAATCGATCCGTTTTCATGCAGAAATCCAAACGCAATTCCATCCGCTCCATTTTCAAGCAATAGTTTAGCATCGAGAAACATTGTTTCAATATCTTTGTCACTGTAACAAAAACCAGCTGAACGTGGACGTACCATTGTTACTATTGGAATATCTGTATATTGTTTCGCAAGACGCAAACTCGCAATACTTGGTGTTAATCCACCCATATGAAGTGCACTATTTAGTTCTACTCTGTTTGCACCACCTAAGTAAGCTGCAATACAGTCTTCAACACTACCGCAACATATT
The DNA here is from genome assembly GCA_964386325.1 of uncultured Erysipelotrichaceae bacterium. Lineage (GTDB taxonomy): Bacteria > Bacillota_I > Bacilli_A > Erysipelotrichales > Erysipelotrichaceae > Anaerorhabdus. Next base: position 36,132 of record CAYLQY010000017.1, read on the forward strand.
TCTACTTTTGTCATTTATTTACTCCACTTCTCTTCATCAACATAGCCAATTTCATTCTTCATATATTCTTCTGTCCACGCCTCTGTAGCTAATTGTTTTTCAATATGCCCTTCATTATTTCTTACGACATATACTTGTAAACCATCAGTTTCAGTTTGCACAACACATGAAAATTCTTTGATGTTGGTTGCTGCTCCCCATTCACCATTTTTGTTCATCGCAACTACTGATAAATCACCAGCTTGTTTTCTTCTTCGTTTAAGTTCTTGGTCTAAATCAAGAACTGCTTTTTCACATGCAGCTTGCGGATCATAACCATCTTTCATAAGGCGCACGATTTCATAAGAAATACATCCCTTCATCAAGTCTTCTCCTAAGCCAGTTGCTGTTGCACCACCAACATAGGAATCTGCATAGAACCCCGAACCTATGAGTGGCGAATCACCAACACGACCTTTTTTCTTCATAAATAATCCACTCGTACTTGTTGCAGATACAATTGTATTGGAACTGTCTAAACATACCATACCGACTGTATCATGACCATCATACGCTTTAAGATCATCTTTATCGATAAGATGTTTCTTTTCGTTATAAAAAGCTTTTGCCCGATTTGTTAACATATTTTTTCGTTCAAATCCTGCTTTTTGTGCATATTTCTCCGCTCCTGTTGATACAAGAACACAATTCACTTTTTCTTTACTTAACTCTTTTGCGATACGAATTGGATTCGCAAAATCTTTGATTGCCATAATTGATCCAACATCGAATGTATCACCATCCATATAGGCTGCATCGAGTTCTACTTCCATTTCTTCATTTGGAAGTCCTCCATATCCAACAGATTTAAATAACGGATAATTTTCAACTTCTTGGATTGCTATTTCAATCGCATCGCCAGCTTTTCCATTATTTTTAAGAATTTCTATTCCTTTTTCAACACCATCTTTTGACATTCTCCATGTCGCAATCAATCCCCACATAAACAACCTCCATAAACTATACTTCTATTCTACCTTATTTGAAGAAATAGTTGGCAACAAAAAGATACGGATTGAATACAATACTAATAAATAATAATCCAAGAACAATCCATAATAGGAGGATATTAATTTTTTTTCTATTCATAAACTGTACCCTCTATTATCGCAATAACTTTCTTATTCCCTATTACTTTTCTATCTTCAATTGATTTACTACCTTCATATTCTTTATATTTTCTTGAATCATAGTTAATACTTCCATCACTGTTTTCATATGGATTGACTATCCCATATTCTCTGACCTCATTATCTTGAAGTACAAAGAATGAAAGAACTGTTTCAATACTTTCCCTATAAAAAACAACAGTGACTTCTTTGCCTAATAATTCAGGATATACCCTTGCTATGACTTCGTTCACCTTAGATTCAAGCAAAGGTGTAAAGTCTTCTATCACCACGGGTCGATCCTTAATCTCTACAATCATTTCAGATTCTTCGATTTCCATATTCAAAATACGCCAACTTGGCATCATTTTAATTGTAACTACATCGCCTTCTCTTAATCCACTTATTCCAACCACCGGATATTCTTCTCCGTGTTGATTATTTACAATTACATCATATCGTGCAGCGCTACATTTTGCGGATTCAATCGTATCTTCATAGAAGTTGTAATCAATTGTAATGAATGTCTTCTTATTACTACCTTCTAGATAAACATCTAAGACACAGTTTTCCACTGTAATCGGTTTATCTGTCAAAGAATAGATAAATACTCTAATACCATAGGTTGTAAGTAAATACCCAATACATACAGTAACAAGAATCGTAAACGTTTTACTTTCTAGTATCTCTGTAATAACATGTGGCTTAATAGTATCATCTTTTAAAGTGAATGAACTTATACAAAGTAGGATAGAAGTTCCTAAATAGATGTTCTTCACAACTTCCTGCAATGGATTATAGTTTACTTGAAGTACCATCCAATAGAAAAGCAACGGAAATGCAATAATAAAAATAAACCCTTTCTTACCACTAACATTTTCATCAAAATGGATTGTATATAAGCAACCTACCACACAGTTAAAACTTAATACTATTCCAACAAGTACAAGTAATCTTGCGTCTTCTGATCGAAATGTGAGTATTCCCATCAAAATGTTATATCCAAGTAATGCACAACAAAATATACAAATAAACTTTACTATTTTATTCATGAAACCCCCTACATAAATCTTGGTATAAATTCAAAACTAATTGCGATGATTAATATAAGCAAAATTATCAGTATTATACTGATTACCATTGATTTTAACTTCATGGATACCTCCAGAGTCTAGCTTCTTACTATACCATTAGTCTACAAGAGTAGATTAAAGATGTCAATTTACCTATAAGAAAAGACCCGAAGGTCTTAATTTTGATGAATAAAATTGTAAATCTCATTTTTTGACATTCCGGTCTTTTTGGCTACCGACTTAATCGCATCTGACTTACTTAATCCCTCAGCGATTTCTTGTTCGACTAGCTTTACGATTTCGCCCATGTCTATTGCCGGTTTCAAGTCATTGTTGTTTCCTTCAACAACAACTACAATTTCACCTTTAATTTCTTTTACTTCCTCAATTACTTCACTACAAAGTCCACGAATAAATTCTTCATGTTTCTTTGTAAGCTCTCGTGCAACACATATTTTTCGATCACCAAGTACTTCAAGTACATTTTTCAGCATTTTCTCAATACGATGGGGTGCTTCATAAAATACAAGTGTCATCGGTAATTCTTTATATTTATTTAATTCCTTTATACAATCATTTGTACTTGCAGGAAGAAATCCAATATATGTAAATGGTTGTGTTGATAATCCTGATGCAACTAATGCATTCAACATTGCATTACAACCTGATAAAGGCACTACATTGTACCCCATTGCAATTGCTTGATTCACTATGATTTGTCCTGGATCACTAATACATGGATACCCTGCATCCGAAATTATCGCAATGTTTTTCCCTTGTGATAGTAGTTGCAGTATCCCTTTTGTTGATTCTTGTTCATTGAAATTATGATGTTGAATATAGCGTGTATGAATATCAAAATGTTGAAATATTTTTAGTGAATTTCGAGTATCTTCACATGCAATCACATCCACTGTTTTCAATATTTCAACAGCTCGCGGTGTCATTTCTTCTAAGTTACCTATTGGTGTAGGAACTAGATATAGCGTTGGCATTTCATTTTCAAAACTCTTTTGACGATGTGCCAAGGCTATTCAGCCCCTTTCTTCGGTTGATTTTGTTCAACTTTTTTAACTTTCGCTTTTGTTAATAAATCATCTAATGTGATAAATTGAACAGATTCTCTATTTTCGAGTTTTGCTTGCTTAGAAATGACATTCATTGAAGTAACGCGGTATGTATTTCCCTCGTATTCAACTTGAGCATTTAATTTAGGAAGTCCTTGTCTTAATTCTTTATAGGCTTCATCCTCAAATTTTAAACAACACATTAATTTTCCACATTGTCCTGATAACTTTTGGACATTGAGTGCTAATAGTTGATTCTTTGCCATATTGATTGAAACAACATCAAACTCATCCATGAATCGTGAACAACAAGTTTCCATACCACATGGTCCTATTCCGCCAATAATCTTCGCTTTATCACGAGAACCAATTTGTCTTAACTCGATACGACAGTGTAGCCCACTTGCTAGACGTTTTAGTAATTCTCTAAAATCTACACGTTCATCCGCAACATAAACAAATAACACTTTACTACGGTCTAATGTATATTCCGCACTGATTAAGTTCATATCTAATTGTAATTCTTCGATTTCTTTTTGGCAAAATTCATGTGCCTCTTTAGATAATTGAATATTTTCAGCATAGATATCACGATCTTCTTTTGTTGCTTTACGAAGTACTGGTTTTAGTGGTGTATTGATTTGAACCGTTTCGAATTCACGAAGTGAGCTAACAACTTCACCCATTTCAGTTCCTCTTGCAGTTTCTACTACAACATAGTCTCCATATTCAATTGTCGTATCATTTGTACCAAATGAATAACATTTATTCCCATTTCTAAATCGTATTGATACAACATGCGTAAAATGTTGTTCAGTATAAGTTTGTTCAACTTCTTCCGTAACTTTTACTTCTTCTTCCATCTACAAGACCTCCTTTATTTGGTAAATCATTTGTTCTATTAGTAATTGTAAGTTATATGCTCGATTACATTTATCTTTACTTTCTAATAATATTAATAATATTCTATCAATTGCATAATTCTTTTGTGAAACGCGTTTTACTTCTTTACCAAACCAACCGCTTTGTTCACTTTTTAACGATACAACATCACGGAAGAATAATAAACAAATATCAAGAAACATTCTATAAATATCTTTGTCTTTATCTTTATTTCCTAATATTTCAGTTTCAAACCAAACTAAGAAACGATCCATATCACAATCAAATTGCGAAACAAATCTCTCCACTGCAACAAGAGCAGTCTGGTACTCTTCAGTCTCTTGGGTTTGTCGCATCAAATCAATATCTTTTACAAGATTGCTTAGGATATAACTATCCAAGATATCCATACCCCCTTGAATTGCCTCATCATAGTAATTTTCTGACTTCAATGGCTTGAAAGGTATAATCTGACATCTTGAAATAATTGTCGGTAATAATCGATCAATACTGTCAACGATTAGAATCGCTTGGGTATCATGACCATTTGGCTCTTCTAAGAATTTTAATAAACTATTCAAAGCTTCTGTTGTTGCATTTTCAGCGGTATCTAATATATAAAATTTCTTTCCGCTTTTTTCTAATGCGGTTTTTGAAAACTGTTCTTGAAGCTGTAATATACTTTCTTTCTTTATTGAAGTCTTTGACCCATCTAATACAATTAAGTCGGCATAATTTTCTTCACGAATACGGCGACATGTATCACATTCTTCACATGCAAATCCATCTTCACTATGTTCACATATCAAACTTTGGGCAAACCATAATGCTGCTTCTTTTTTAGGCGTTCCCTTTGGTCCTGTGAATAAATAAGCATGGGCAAACTTCTTACTCTGGATTGCATTGTTTAATGTTTTATAAACTATGGGCTGCGTTTTTATGATTTTATCCTTGAGCATGAATGATCTCCAAGACGCGTTTTGTAGCCTCGTCAATAACTTCATCCACAGTTTTCGATGCATCCACAATAACCATGCGGTCTTTAAACTTTTCTACAATTTGTTTATACCCTTGTTGCACATCTAAATGAAATTGAATTGCTTCTTGGTCTAAACGATCTTTGAATTCTCTTGTTTCTATTCGTTTTAACCCTTCTTCAGCAGAAATATCTAAATAAATTGTTTTTGTTGGCATAAACCCTTCAATCGCAAAATTATTAATACTCCAAACTTCATCAATACCTAAATGTCTTCCACATCCTTGGTACGCTAATGAACTGTCCACAAAGCGATCACATAGAACTACTTTACCTTCATCTAGCGCTGGTTTTACCTTTTCGACAAGATGTTGACGACGGCTAGCTGCATAAAGAAGTGCCTCTGTCTTACTATCCATGGTCACATTCTTTGGATCAAGAATAATTTTTCTTATTTCCTCAGCAATTTCAATGCCACCAGGTTCACGGGTATAGATTACATTAATACCCATTTCTAAGCATTTATTATAAACACCTTTTGAAACAGTAGTTTTCCCACTACCATCCGGTCCTTCAAATGTAATAAAAATTCCTTTTTTCATACTTATCACCATCATTTCTCACCAATTATACCATGCTTTTAACCTACTATAAAGTTACGAAAATCAATGACTACTCATTAAATTCTTCAAGTGATACAACGCATACCTTACAAGAGAAGAAAAAACGAAAAAATATTACTTACATGTTCACTTGTTTTATCAATATTAATTGGATGTTCAAGCGTAAAAGATGTAACTGACAAAGAGAAAACGATTAAAATCCAAGGTGTTGCATAGCAGGTAATACACGGGGATATTAATTAAAGGTATTCCAAATGACGAATTAAAAGAATCTGGTAAATTAGAAGCCAATAATTATGTTGTTACATTAACAAACTTTGAAGATGCCGTTAATCATGATGATGAGGTTAAAGGTGATACTTTACAGGACTTATCTAGTGATAGGTCATCTTTCTCTATGCTTGTGCATTTATCATTCTATACTATATATTTTAGGCATTGCTGCATACTATTATATATAGAGTATTTATTAAAACTTTGTTATAATAATATCAGTGTACTATTACCTGGGAGAGGTTATAACATCATGAAAAGAAAAGGCTTTGCGAAAAACATTCCTTTACTTATAACTGTGATTGTGGACATCATTTTAGTCATAACCACTTTTTTTCTGATGAATTATGCTCGTGTCTTATTAAATTCAGATATAAGCACAACACTCACTGAAATAGTTGTTCAAAATAAAGAAGCAATTAATAATAAATTAAATAATGAATTAGATAGTCTAGTTCTTGTCGCAAATCAATTAGGTGAACGTTATTCTTTATCTACTGAGAAGAATCTTGTAGAAGTATTCCATGAATATGTTCGCGATAAGGGTGATTCTCAGCTATTCTTAGGCACATTGGATGGAGAAGGAATATTACCTTCTAATCAAGTTGTAAATATTTCAGGACGTAATTACTATCGCCTTGCGTTACAAGGAGAAAAAAATATCTCCGAGAGACTGTTATCACGTTTTGATGGTAATGCTCTTTTTGTTATAAGCGTTCCTATTTATCACGGAACTGATATTGTTGGAACTATACAACGTCAATATACATTTGAACAAATGGTTGAAATTTGTGCTGTATCCCTTTATGCGAATCAAGGATATACCTATATTATAAATAGTGAAGGTTACATTATATTAAGTTCACAACTTGATGTATATAACCGAGAATCCGATAATTACTTTAGAATGCTCTACCTTAACAACCCTGAAGAATCAAGAAAACTCACAACAGATATTGCGAATAATCAAAATGGATTTATGGAAGCTGTTGTTGATGGTAACCCAGTGTTTTCTGCCTATACACCTTTAGATGATGTCTATGACTGGTATTTAATTTCAAGTATTCAAAAAAATTCAGTATTATCCAATGTACAACATGTAGTAAAGATATTCTATGTTGTTTTATTTGCAGTTGCATTCACATTCACAGTGACATCGTTATACATTTTGTATAGAAATAGCAAACAAAGAAAGAAACTCCAAAAAATAGCATTCGTTGATCCTATTACTGGATTTGATACATTTGCTAAATTTAGCGTAGATATTCCTGAGATACTCTCTACTTATCCAAATAAAGAATTCTATATCTTCACTTTTGATATCGATAACTTTAAATATATTAATAATTATTATGGATTTGATATTGGTGATCGTATTCTTCGTTATATCCATCAATTGTATTCAAAAGCCATGCACCAAAATGAACGATGTGCTCGTATTTACAGTGATCACTTTGTCGCATTACTCGAAGATGTTTCACCATCAAGATTAAAAGAACTATTTAGTTCTGAATTGATATTCGACAATATCACACTTTATCTCTCATCTGGTCTTTACAAGATATCTGATTATTCTGAAGGAATAAGTTTGATGGTTGATAAAGCAAATATGGCCGCAAAGGCTGGTAAAGGAAAGCATTATAAAGATGTACAAATTTATGACCAACAATTAGATAAACAACTGATTGAGAATGAACAAGCTAAACGAGCTGTTGAACAAGCTATCCACAATGATTTGATTGTGCCATTCTTCCAACCTAAAATAAATATCAATACACTTGAGTTAGAAGGTGCAGAAGCCTTGGCACGTTGGGTAACACCAAATGGTACGATTATTCCACCTGGTGAGTTCATACCTCTATGCGAAAAAACTGGATTAGTAAAAGAGATCGATATGATAATTTTTGAGAAAACACTTCGTTTCCTTCAAACTTGTATTAGCAAAAATATACACTGCGTACCTATATCGGTAAATTTTTCAAGAATTCATCTAATTAATCATGATTTTATAGAAACCATTATGAATAAAATTAAAACATATGATGTTCCTGCAAATTTAATTGAAATTGAATTGACAGAAACAACTATTTTCGACAGTTACCAAGCTGTCCAAGAATTTATAAAAAATCTTCACGCTAATGGATTACAAGTATCCATGGATGACTTCGGAAGTGGTTATTCTTCACTAAACATGTTGAAAGATATTGATATTGATGTTATCAAATTCGACCGTGGCTTTATTGAAGGCACAGAAAAAAATGAGAAGCAAAAGGTTATTTTAGAATCATTATCGAGAATGGCAAATCAATTAGATATTAAGATTGTTGTCGAAGGTGTTGAAACTGAAGAAAATTTAGCATTAATGAAAGAATTAGGATGCGATATTGCACAAGGCTATTATTTCTCTAGACCACTTGAGCAAAATCAATTCTTAACTATTTATAGGAGAGGGAAACTATGAAAAGAAAATTATTTAAAGGAATACTAACACTCTTTATGTTAGTAAGCATAGTTGGCTGTACACCTAAAGAGGAAAAGAAAGAAATACATATCGGCGTTTCTTTTGGTGTTGGAGAAGCCGCACGCTGGGTTGCAGAGAAAACCTATATGGAAGAATATGCGGCAGAATTAGGTATTAATATTGAAGTGCGTTTAAATAAAACAGATGCACCGCTAACACAAGCAGAAGACTGCATTGAAATGATTGATAATGGAATCGATGTATTAATACTTACTGCTCGCGATGTAAATAAAGTAGATGAAATTCTAGAATACGCAAAAAGCAAAAATGTGCCTGTAATTAGTTACGCACGAATTGTTTTGAATAAACCTGTAGATTTATTCGTTGGTTATGACAGTACACGAATCGGACAAATGATGGGACAATATTTATCTGAACTTGTTTATGAAGGTGATTATATTATTCTTAGTGGTGATGAAAACGACAACAACGCGAAATTACTCGTCAACGGTGCCGCACGCTATATCGACCCAATTAGACCAAATATTAATGTGATTCTTGAATCATCTGTTCCTGGATGGTCTGCCGAAGAAGCGAAGAAGATGGTTGCAGAAGCCATCGCCAATAACAATGGCAATGTTGACGCAATCTTAGCACCGAATGACAAAATTGCGGGTGCATGTGCAGAAGCCGTAGCAGAAGCAGGTATTGATCACAAAGTAGTTATTACCGGTATGGATGCAGAAATTGATGCCGCAAAACGTATAGTAAGCGGAACTCAAGATATGACTGTCTACATGGATTTACGCACCCTTGCAAAAACTGCCATTCAACAAGCTTATAACTTTGCCAAGGGCAATAAAGTAGAAGTAAATGCCGAATTTGATAATGGTTATTCTTCACCAATTCCATCTAATTTAATTACCGGAGAAGTCGTAACCCAACAAAATATCGATAAGATATTAATTGATAGTGGTTATTTTACGCCAACTGATATTTATGGAGATCAAGTTAAGAAGTAGAAAATCAAACTTACAAAAAAGATGTGGAAATGAGGAAGCCCTCAATTTCTACATCTTTTCGTTAAATAATTTTGTTTTCTTTAGAATGTTTATTAATGGAAGTCCTACTACAAAACAAGCGAGTAATTCTCCCAAACCTACTTGGAATGCATTGATTGCAAAACCCATCATTAATGTTGTTGGGAAAAACGCAATTGCTAATTCCATTCCAATAAACAATGCATTAAATAAAACTGGCATACTTGCTGCTAATAGCGGTAAACCTTTAAACTCAACTTTTCTTAGCTTATATGTGCATACAGCCGCTAAGAAAGTTGCCAATGTTCCAATAAACACATCCAGGAAACCAAGAATATTCATCCCTGTCATTGCCCCTATTAAGTTAGTAATGAAACAACCTAAGGTAACACCCAGTATTGATGGTGGATAAATAATTGGCAATAACGTTAATGCTTCAGAAACTCTAATTTGAATTGGTCCGTAAGAGATTGGTGCTAATGCAACCGAAGTAACTGCATAAATTGCCGCAATCATCGCTACGATGGTAAATTCCTTTAATCTTTTGTTCATGAAAAAAACCTCCTTGTTTTATTTTATGTCAGGGAATCGCGACTGACTGTACTAGTGTATCACTATTTCTTTTCTCTTTCCATGATTTCTTTAATCATGAAAGTCATTGCAATTGTTTTACCATCTTCAATTTCTTTATTCATAATCATATCAATTAATTCATCTATTGTTTTCATTGAAACATTAATGAATTCATCGTGATCTAAATTTTGTCCTTTATACTCATCCACATGAGCATAATACATTTCAATCTTTTCTTCCAAATAAGCTCCTGTAGGAACCATTCTTCCTAAATAAACATAATCTTTCGCACTGTATCCTGTTTCTTCAACAATTTCACGCTTAGCTGCATCAATTGCATCCTCTCCATACTCTAGTTTACCCGCTGGAAATTCAAGGAGAACTTTTTGCTGTGCATAGCGATATTGTGATACCATAAAAAACTGACCCTGCTCATTACACATCGCTACTGAAACGCCCCCTGGATGTTCCACTACTTCTCGTATCGCATGCTCTTGATTAGGAAGTTCTACTTCATCATGTCTAACCGAAATAAGTTTTCCTTCAAACACAATTTTCTTACTTAATGTCTTTTCATTTAATTTCATTCTTCAACCTCTATTCCATGATATTTAAGCGCAAGTAATAATCCCTTGTTTGTAAGTTTCTTTCCCATTAATTCTTTAATACGCCAATGCACTTTATTAGAATCTGGATCCTTTAAACTATCAATTTTTTCTTGCAAATCTTTTTGTTCTTGAAGAAGTACTTCTATCATATTTTCATATTTCGCAAGTTGCTCAATTGCTTCACCAAAAAATTGATTATGTTCATTATTTAGATTTTCAACTGTGTATCTATTATTTATCTTAACAGTATATCTCTTCATCAATTATTCTCCATTTCTTGTTTTAACTATACACCTTTTTTATCTTCACTTCTTCTCTTATTTGACTATACGTATCGAAATTACTTATAATGATTACAAAGAAAGGAAGACCCGCTATGTACTTATCTGAACAAGATATTAAATCTTTACATCTTCCACGTTGGAATGAACTACCCAGTCTAAATTTATATATGGATCAAGTTGTTGATTATCTTGAACAAACATTAAATTTTTTAATGATTTCTGGACAAGATAGCTTCATCACAAAAACAATGATTAATAATTATGTAAATCAAGAAATTGTTGAAGCACCTAAAAACAAAAGATACTCAAACAAACATTTAGCTTATCTCATTGTGGTATGTATTATGAAACAGGTATTTAGTTTACAAGAGATTTCATCACTCTTTCGTTACCAAGTCTCTTTGTACCCTGATGAACAAGCTTATAATTATTTCATTAATGAATTCGAACTTTGTTTAAAAAGTTTGTGTTTGAGACAACCCTTTAAACACACACCTAGTTTAGACGAAGGTAAAGAGGCAGTACACATTATACGGAATTTAGTTCTTAGTGTAAGCACTAAACTATGTGTACAAAACGATTTGCAAAAAACTGAACATTTATCAAGTAACACTTAGCTAATAATAAATTTATTAGCTTTTTTAATTCAACAAAAAAAGATAGTGCTTATATTAGATGATTATAAGTGACTATCTTTTCCATAGCTTCCAACAATTAAAATTTATTTAAACTTAATCGTAATTCTGGATCAACTTGCTTAACTTCTGCAATATAACTACCATTTCTTAATTCAATGGTACTTCCTTTAAACCCTATTGTTTCTAATTCTTTTATAATTGTAGGCACTCCACATTTCTTTACTAATTTCTTTTCAAGTAAACAATTATTATAGCGTTCCAAATTATAAAGTACCCAATCGGGTATATTTCTCATTTCTTCACCTTCCTACCAATTAACTAAAAAATCATTGATTACTAGTTTCAACATATTTCTAGTTTTTTCATCTAATAAAAAATCTTGTTCTTGTGTTCCAAATTGAATTAATTTTACTTTCTGCTTATCTAAATAGCGATATAATCTATTCATCATTTTTGATTCAATCGAATAATCATCAAGTTTTTGAAGTGCTAATATCGCTGCCGCTGATTGTTTAATTTGCCCATCAAATTCATTAATTAATTTGGTATAAATAATCGAAAATAACGCAGCATTTATGTTTTCATTAACCAAGAGTTCATTCACTTTGTTAGAGTAAAAAGTTTTCTTATCCCCTTGATATTCCATATACCAATAGCACGGTTCAATAAGTATCACCTTTTGTATAAAAGGAAGTGCTGTGCAATTTCCTGCAAGAATCGCTCCCATTGAATAACCTAAAAGACTAACCTCGTCATATTTTTTCGCTAAATCTCCTAGATACAAGTGACAATTTTTTATCCATCTATCTATACTCTTATCACTATCATCATAAAAGCTTAGCAAGTTTGGAAAATCAAGAATATATTCATTCTTATTGTATTCTACTAAATCCATTAAATTCATATCCATAGTGAATAAATCAAAAACCACAAGAACTTTCTTCTTTACTTCACTAGTTTTGGAAAATCTCATTCTATCATCTCACGTTTCATTTTTTCAAAACAAATCTCTTCACCGACTTTAAATGCTTTATATATGATTTCTTCAGTAGGTTTCTCCGCATTGCAAGAATCAACAAAGATAACTATTCTTTTTAGTAATTCTGTTGAAAAATATTCTTCTTGAACATAAACTTTCACTGCTTGATAGTAAATACAAAATTGTTTAGTCTCATAATCATATTTTATTTTCTTAACTAAATTTCGCATTTTCTTTTCCTCCAAGTGATAATTTGACTCTCACTTATTAAGACTAGCAAAAACTTAGAAAAACGACAGAAAACCAATATTTTTTCACATTTTTCAACCCAATTTCTTTACTTATACTCCAGAAAATATCCTTTTTATTAAATATATACATTCTTGTGCTGTTTTATTAACCTACATAAAGAGGCCTACTTACGTAGGTCTCTTTATGCTTAACATTAATCTATGGAAGGTGTTTCTACTGGTGGCTCTGAATTTTCTATACTTTCAGAATCTACCTTTTCTTCATTTTCTAATGTAGGTTCTTCTTGTACATTTTCTTTATCTTGAGAATCTGTGTTTGATTCATTTACTTCTGTTGATTCTACTTTCTCTTGTTTTTCTTCTACTACTTCAAGAGAATCTTTATTTGTAACATTGTTTTCTTCAACAACTTGTTCGTTTGTTACATTAGCTGGAATGCTTACAGATACTGTAGTTTTTGAAACTTTACCATTATATAAAACAATGATATCTACATATACAGTTCTACCCTTTGCATCATCTAACCAACCTTCTGCAACTGTACCCGTATAAATATTCGTAGATGTTGTCCATGTTTTATCATTTGGTATTTCAACACCTAGCAATGTATTCGCTATAGCACCGCTCACAAGTTTGGTAGTAGTTCCATCTATATTGTAGTAATTTAAATACCCATCCCAGTATTTATTCTTCATTACTGGAATTGATGGTCCATTTGTTCCTGCTGTCATTAATGGAACATGTTGATTTTGATCATTTATATAGTAGTAATTTAAAATTAAATCACTTCCAATTTTACTTGCAGCTACTTTCGATGCATTTTCATCTCCAGTTAATAAATCTGTATAAACCGCACCTAGTTCCTCTGGTAGTAGTTCTGGAGCATTTAGTACATATCCATTGTTTAATTTGAATTCAACAAGTAGATTTTGACTATCTGCACTATATACAATTGTTGCATCTGAGACAGTAGGTGCTGCTAAATCATTGATTACCCCATTAAATGTTCCTGTTAATTTGCCGCCGATTGCTATGATTAATTCTGTATCATCTGCTACATTAACTATTGAAGAAGTAGGAATAATTAATTCTGAATTTTCTTTAATTGTAAATCTATTTTCATCTTTTTCAGAATGAGTAATTTGACGATTGAAAGTATATGGTTCTTGCTTTGTAGCAACTTCTATTATAGATTTTTCAGGGTGAGCATAATAGAGTCCATCAAGAATACCATATTCATTTGATGAATATGAATATTTGTACACATTGTTACCTGTATTACTGCCATAATCAACATAAACAAAATCATTATAGCTACTCTCATACATATTTAATTTTGCTAATTCTGAATAGTTTACTGATAAATTAACTGCTTTTTTCGAACCTTGTTTATTTGTTGTATTATAAGGGAAATCTAATCCAGCGACAAACATGATTCCTGTGCTTGACCATGCATCATTTTCATAGCCATATCCTACAATTTTATTGTTTTCTAATTTGATTGATGTATTTTTATCAGTTCCAGCATAAAGTACAATCCCATTAGAAATCGCACTATCGCTAGATACCATAGCTGACGATATTAGATTATTATTAACAATAGAAACTTTATTAGAAACAATTGTAATTGCATTTCGCCTTGCATCAACAGGATTACCTGTAACCCATCCTTCATTATGAATTTCTAGCCCATCAATCTCAACATCATCAGCATCTACAATAAATGAGCCATAAATTTTATTACCTTCAGCTCCTTTAATAGATGTTTTTGCATTGATCTTATATATCGAATATTCCGACTCACTTCCAATAGTTCCTCTAACTTCTATATTTGCTGCTTTACTTGCTAGTGCAGCAACAAGTTGATCGCTATTTTGTACCACTTTTGTTGTAGATTTATCTGAAAAATAGAATGGCACTGAAGTTACTGTTGTATTTCCGCTAATAATTTTTGGTGTTTGTTGCTCAATATTATTGACAAATATTTTCCCAGTATTTTCAAATGATTTAATATCAATTGAAGCAGTATAAGCCCATCCTGCTAAGCTTCCTGCATTAACTAATGATGCATATATGTCTGCAGCATTCAAACAGTTTTCAACGATTACTGTTGCATCATAACCTGAATAAGTGATTGTTTTATCACCCTTCCAATAAGGATAATCCACTTCTGATGAAGCATCAATAGTATTAGTAGAAAGCTTAGATGTCGCTTCTGTAATACTTCCCCAAATTCCACCTACATTACTCTCCCCACTGATTTTTACATCATTATTTATTGTGCAATCTTTAAAGTTATAAATTGCATTGTTTTTAGAGACGTTATAAGTAGGATAATTCCACATTTGTCCAACTATACCACCTACTGACCATGAAGTACAATCTTTATAAATAGATGTAGGATTAATTACAGAAACATCTCCTTTAGAAAGTTCAATATTTTCAAATACTGATCCACCTAGCGCATATGCTGCTACTACAGCTACACGACTCTTCCCTTGTATTGAAAAATTTGTAAATTTTAAATTTTTAATAGTTGCATCACTGACAAACCCAAATAGTGCAGCACCATCATTGGCAGTTGCTAAATTATCAGTCGCAGAATATAAACCATTTATTGTGTAGTCTTTTCCATCAAAAACTCCTGCAAATGTATTGTAATAAATCCAAAATTCTGAATAATTTTCTCCAGCATCTTCTCCTTCAATTGTCATTCCTGCACGAGCATATCTTACTCCGATTGGCAACCAGTTTTTCATATTCAAATCAATATTAGCACCTAGGTTAATTACTTTGCTGGCAAAATTATTTCCTTCATTTACAAGTTTTCTAAGTCCTGCTAATTGAGCACCATTATAAATAGTGAAGTTACTAGCAGTTTCATTATACCAACTTGTATCAATTGTTGTTCCATCCCATGGTGTCAATGGTATCGGAGTAGCCGTTGGTACTGCAGTTGGTTTTGGTGTTGATGGTGTTGATGGTGGTACTGGTGTTGGTTCTACTGTTGGCACTGGTGTTGCAGGTGCTTTTGTAGGAACGGCAGTTGGTTTTGGTGCATTTGTCGCAACTGGTGTTGGCGTCGCAGCAACTATTTCCTTATTTGATTCTTGAATTGGATTTTCATTTACTGTTGTTGTTTCTGCTTTAATATTTCCAGTTACATTATTTGTATCTGTTGTTAACACTGTTGTTAGTTTTCCTTCTCCAGAAACCTCTACTTTTGTTTCTGTTGCTAGGTTTGCAACTACAACATCTTTTGCAACATTAATTGTTGTGTTTTGAGCCGCTGTTTCAACTCTTACGTTTTCTACTGCTGCTTCTAAGCTAACTTTACTTTCTGCTTTCAAATTCAAATCTGTGATTGGTGATTGCACAAGCAAACTAGTAGGAGCATTAACTTCTACTTTTTCTACTTTTGAATTAGGTTGAAGTGCAATGTCTGTCGCCTTAGCTTCTGGATTAACATTTAAACTTGTGATTTGACCACTTACTTCTAAATTAGTATGTCCACTTAATTCAGCATTTTGAACTACTGTATTTTCTGAAACTACGATTCTAACAGGTGTTCCTTCTTTACTACTTTCCATTGATTTAATATCACTATTATCAATATGAATAGAATTCGATCCCCCACCTTGAATAATTAATTTCCCGTTTACTTTAATACTATCTAAAGTTATGTCTCCTTCTCCTACACTTTTATCAATAGTTAAATCACCATTGAAAGTTGCATTCTTTAGTACAACATCACTTACTGTGATAATACCTGATTCGTAAGTTGCACTTTCTTCATAACTTTTAGATTCATTAAAAGTCATGAGTGTAGGCTTTTCTGGTATTTTAGATTCTTCGTTTTTTTGTTCTGTTGAACATCCTGTAAGTACACCCAGTGATAATAATGCACTTATGAACAAAATTGCTATTTTCTTCATTTTTTTCCTCCTCATAGTTATATATACCTAGAATCAATCTAAAAATCGAACCATAAAGCAGCCCATTTATAGGCAGTTTTCAGACTATCATCCATATTCTACCCTATAAGTTAGCATATTTCAACCCTTTCGGTTTATTTTGGTATACAACTATAAGGGGTAATATTTAATAA
>CAYLQY010000018.1:0-46717 GCA_964386325.1 uncultured Erysipelotrichaceae bacterium
TCCTTATTTTGAGCGACGTGCTTTTCTTGCAGCTTCCGACTTTAATTTACGACGGACGCCTGGTTTTACATAAAACTCTCTTTTGCGAGCCTCAGCAAGGGTCCCGTTGCGAGATACTTGACGTTTAAAACGACGTAATGCGTCATCCAAACCTTCGTTCTCTTTGAGTACAACTCTTGGCATTAATTAACCCCCCTTCTGATGCATGCATTGATATTATATCGAAGTACAACACAAATTGCAATATTAATAAGTATTATTTTCAATATTTTTGCCTTGTAATAACGCGCAACCGCTACTTGTTCCAATACGGTCTGCACCAGCTTCAATCATTTCTAGTAAATCATCATAGCTACGAACTCCACCCGCTGCCTTCACTTTACATTGATCCTTAACTGTTGCCTTCATTAAACGAACATCTTCAACAGTTGCGCCTGATGTTGAGAAACCAGTAGAAGTTTTTACAAAATCTGCACCAGCTGCAACAACAGCTTCACATGCACGAACTTTTTCATCATTTGTTAATAAACATGTTTCAATAATAACTTTTAGTACATGAGAACCAACAGCTTCTTTAATTGCTTTAATTTCATTTACAACATAATCCATTTTATTATCTTTTAATGCACCAATATTAAGTACCATATCTACTTCATCAGCACCAATTTCTATTGCATTTTTAGCTTCAAATACTTTTGAAGTTGTTGTCATTGCACCTAAAGGAAAACCAATAACAGTACATACACCTACGTCACTACCCGCCAATTCTTTTTTACAGAATTCAATCCAACAAGGATTAACACATACAGTTGCAAAATCAAATTCTTTTGCTTGGCTACATAATTCCTTAATTTGTGCTTCTGTACTATTTTGTTTTAATAATGTGTGGTCAATTGTTTTATTCAATCTCATTTTCTTCTCCTTCACCAAAGTAATATTTTTTAATCATTTCTTTTGCAATGCGATGGTCACCTAAATAAGGTTCTCTACCAAATTCTCCATAGATGAATATTTCATCACCTTTGCCAAGAATCAAGATAGTATCGTCTTCATTCGCCATCTCTATTGCCTGACGAATCGCATCAAATCTTCGTTCGATAATAATGTAATTCGTTTTCTTAATCCCCTCTGCAATTTCCTGTGCGATGTCATATACATTTTCATCACGTGGATCATCTTCAGTAAGTATAATCATATCACAATATTTATCTGCAATTTCCCCAAAAATTGGACGTTTCTTGAAATCACGTTTACCCGCTGAACCAAAAACGGCAATAATTCGATTTTCTTTTGGTGTAATTCGAGCAGCATATTCCATAACTTGCTTAATGCCATCCGGTGTATGTGCAAAATCTACAATAACATTGAATGGTTGTCCAACATCAATTCGTTCCATTCTTCCTTCAATTTGATCAAAATGATTCAATTTCATCAAGAAACTTTCGATTGGAATTCCTTTGGAATGTAGTGCAGATATCGCAGCCAATAAGTTGTATATATTAAACAACGCCACTAAATTGGTTTCAACACGATACTCTTTATCAATACATTTCAATGTAAATACCGTTTTGTCTTTTTGTAATTGAATATCTAACGCTTGATAATCAGCTGGTTTATTAATTCCATAGGTCAATACTTTACACTTACAGTCTTCAACAATTGCCAAGCCATATGGATCATCGGCATTTGTTATCGCAATCGCTTCTTCAGGTAAATGATCAAAGAAAGCTTTTTTCGCTGCGAAATAGTTTTCCATTGTGCCATGATAATCAAGATGATCATGTGTTAAATTAGTGAATACGCCGACATCAAATTTAATTGAATCAATTCGGTGTTGTTCAATACCAATACTACTTACTTCTAATGTACAAGCCTTCATACCCGCTTCTACCATATCATGAAGAATTCCATGAAGATCATCTATTTCAGGTGTCGTTAATAAAGGTGGTAATTTCACTGTTCCATATTCAATTGAAATTGTCCCAATATAACCAGTAGGGACTTTTTCATTCAATAAATTTTTAATTAAACTTGTAACTGAACTTTTACCATTTGTTCCCGTTACACCAAAAATAACCATCTTTTTAGAAGGACTATTATAGAAGATATTGGCTACTTGGTTATATACCTTTACCACATCTTTAACACGAACATAGGTTACTGATGGATCCATTTCTTCAAGTGGATCACTATAAACAACGCATACTGCACCATTTTTTATTGCTTGCGGTATAAATCGATGTCCATCATTCATCATTCCCTTAACACAGAAAAATATTGAATTTGGTCGTTTTTTTCTGCTATCTGACATTAACCCTTGAATCTCTAATTCTGGTGCATTTTCAAATATTGAATTTAATTTCATACACCTATCACCCCTCTTTTTTACCGACTAAATTATCTTTAATCATATGCGAAATCGTAACTTCTACTATTTCATTTTTTTGTTGTACACCTTCAATTGTTACAGGTAAGTATTCACTGGAATGCCCAAATGAATTTTCTCCTTGAATTTCTTCAACAAGAACTGAAACTTTCTTATTAACAAATGAACTCTTATACTCATAGTATAGGTTCTTTGATAAATTACTACAAGTTTGAACTCTTTGTTTCTTAGTAGAATCTGATACTTGACCAACCATTTTTTCTGCAGCTGTTCCCGTTTTTGGTGAAAATGGAAATACATGCAGGAAAGTAAACTTACATTTCTTTAAAAATTCAACCGTCTTATTAAATTCTTCTTCTGTCTCTTGTGGAAAACCTACAATTAAATCC
This sequence comes from uncultured Erysipelotrichaceae bacterium, assembly GCA_964386325.1. Taxonomy (GTDB): domain Bacteria; phylum Bacillota_I; class Bacilli_A; order Erysipelotrichales; family Erysipelotrichaceae; genus Anaerorhabdus. The sequence goes on from CAYLQY010000018.1 coordinate 2,776, forward strand.
GTACTTATTGATATTCCTGGTAAACTCTTTCTTATTTCTTCTACACGAGCATAAAATTCACTTGTTGTATATGGACGATTCATTCGTTTTAATGTTTCATCACATCCCGCTTGAAGAGGAATATGAAGATGCCGAGCAATACGTGAATTCGACTTCATCAGTTCTATTAATTCATTACTTATTTCTGTGATTTCAATTGAAGAAATACGAATTCTCATTAAACTTGGAACTTCATTTAACATTGTTTTAATACAATGAGCTAATGTCTCACCATTATCCGCACCATATCTTCCAGTATGGATACCTGCAAGAACGATTTCTTTGTGATTTTTCGCAAGTTGTTTTGTATTCTCAATCACTTTATCAAGTGATAATGATCTTTCTTTACCTCTTGCATAAGGGATAATACAATAACTGCAAAATTGATTACAACCATCTTGTATTTTCATATACGCACGTGTTTGATGTTCAAAATGTGTAAGCGGCATTTCTTCAAACTCTGCTTCTTTTCTAACATCATCCACCAAGACAATCTTTTCATTGTTTTTTATAACTTTTTCTATTAAATCAGGCAAATCATGTTTATGACTTGATCCAACTAAGATATCAATCGCTTCATTTTCTTTCATGTTTTCAGCATTGATTTGCACATAACAACCAACAACACAAATAATCGCATTGGGATTTTGACGTATTGCTTGATTTATTTTTTGACGCGATTTACTCGCAGCCGTATTTGTAACAGCACATGTAAACACAAGGTAAACATCTGCTTCTTCTTTAAAATCAACTTCGCTGTATCCTTTTGCATTCAATGCTTGTTGGATACTTCCCGCTTCATATGTATTAACTTTGCATCCTAAACAGGATATAGCATAACGAACCACAGACATTTCCTCTCTACTCTACAAGTGCATCTATTGCACTACACACATACATTGCAGCTGTTTCAGCACGCAATGTTCTTTTACCCAAACTTATACAATGAAATCCTTGATTCATCAAAAACTCAACTTCATCGCTTGAAAGTCCACCTTCTGGACCAATAACAATTGTCATACTCTTCTCATTGACAATATTTTTCAATTTTTCTCCACTTATTTTAGCATCCTCATACGCAACACAATTACAATCCGATTTATATTCACCTAATTCTTTGAATTGCACTGATTCAACTATCATCGGCACACAATTTCTTTTAGATTGTTCTGCCGCTTCTAACATTATCTTATTCCAACGCTCTAATTTCTTCACTGATTTATCTTCTTTTGCTTTTACAATCGTCCTTGATGATTCAAAAGGAACAATTCTACTTACTCCTAATTCGGTACATTTTTGAAGAACTACATCCCATTTTTCCTTCTTAATCAATCCCAAACATAATGTAATCTTGCATGTCATTTCATTATTATCTAAATCACATTGAATGTTAGAAGCTTTGACTTTTTTACCTTCATAAAAAATAGTTGCGAATGCAGCTTGATTATCTTGATCTACTATTCTGACAACAGTATTCTCTTTCATACGAAGAACATCTCTTATATGGTGTGCTTGTTCATCATCAAAACAAATCACATCGCTTGTGCCAATTTTTTCTAATATAAAGTACTGTTGCATATTTATCACCTCGTATATAATACCAAAAAACGCTTAAAATAAAAAGGATTTACACAATAATAAACAGTGCAGATTAAATCAATCTGCACTGTAGTTATCGTTCTAGCTTTTTTTTCTTTTATAAAACTTCAGCATCATTGCCATCTTTAGGCAAAATTAAGTTTAAGATGATACCAATTGTTGCAGAAAGCGCTGTTCCACTAAGTGTTACAAAACGTCCAAGTGGTAATAATGCTCCCCCAAGTCCAATAACTAACATCGCACTCGCAATAATAAGATTTCTTTGTTTTGTAAAATCAACATTGTTATCAATAAGTACACGTAAACCATTTGAAGCAATAACCCCGTAAAGTAGAATACTCATCCCTCCAAGAACCGCATTTGGAATCGTTTGAATAAAGGCTGCAACAATTGTACAACATGACAATAGAATCGCAATACATGCAGCTCCTACTGTTACATAGACAGATGCAACTTTAGTCATACCAATTACACCAGTATTTTCACCATACGTTGTATTAGCAGGTCCTCCTAGAAATGCTGAAACTGCTGTGGCAATACCATCTCCCATTAATGTCTTATCTAGACCTGGATCTTTTAAGAAGTTACGCCCACAAATTTTACCAAGCACTGTATGATCACCAATATGTTCAGAAATTGTAACAATCGCTACTGGTAAAATTGCCCAAGTTTCAGGTCCAAAGTATAAATCATATGTTTTAAAATTTCCAACTTTGAAAGGTAGAATGAATTCAGGAAATGCAAAGAATTTACCTGATTCAAGAACTGCAGTAACTTTAGAGAAATCAACAATTCCTAATGCACACGCAATTAAATACCCCATTAAGATTCCACATAAGAAAGGAATAATTTTGAAGAATCCTTTTGCCTTCGTACTGATTAATGCTGTAATGATGAATGTAAGAATTGCAACTAACATTGATTGCCAGTTACCACCTTCAACAAATCCCGCATTCGCAACCGCGTTTCCAGCAAGTCCAAGCCCAATAACCGCAATCATTGGTCCAATAATGATTGGTGGTAATAACTTATCAATCCAATCTTTACCTATAAACTTTATAACAATCGCAACAATCACATAAATTAATCCAACTAACATTAATCCTGTTTGAGAAGCACTTACGCTACCACCCATTGCTTCAACTGCAATAACAACTGCACTTATGTAAGCGAAGCTTGAACCTAAATAAACGGGCACTTTAAATTTTGTAATTACTGAATAAATAATTGTCCCTAATCCTGATGCAAATAAAGCTACCGAAATTGGAAATCCTGTTAAAATCGGTACTAAGATTGTTGCCCCAAACATCGCAAATACATGTTGGAAACTCAAGAGCGCCCACTGTGCAGGCTTTGGTTTTTGATCGACATCAAGTGTCATTTGTACTTTTTGTGACATGTTATCCTCCTCATTTTTTTGGCCTTTTCATGAAAAAAAGACCCCATTCTAGGATCCTTATCGTTTAACGTAGTTACTATCTCTTTTTGACATCTCGTGTCAAATTAAAGAATCCTTGCACTTATTATAGCACAAGGACTCTATTTTTAAAGATTATTTTTTTGATTTCTTTTCTTTTTCATCTTCTACCTCTTCAGGAAGTAGTGATACTTTGATTTCGTTAACTTTTCGAGCGTCAGCACTTGTAACTTCAACCTCAATATTCAGATATCTAAATTGTTCTCCAATACCTGGAATATGTTCGAATTGATGAATCACCCATCCGCTCACTGTAATCATTTCAAAATCTTCATCTGGTTTAACATTAAAGCGTTCAAACATATCTTCAAGGTCAGCGTCACATTCAACCAAAAATGTATTTTCATCTAATTGCTTATAATACTCAACAACAATATCATGCTCATCCCAAATATCACCCACAAGTTCTTCAAGAATATCTTCTAATGTAATAATTCCCGAAGTTCCACCATATTCATCAAGGACAATAGCCATATGTGTTTTAGAACTTTGTAATTGACGAAGTAATCCTGATATCTTTACATGCAAGTTTGTGAAAATCAAAGTCTTAATAATTGTTTTTAAAGGACCTTTTTCATTATAGTAAAGATTATAGAAGTCTTTTTCATGAATGAATCCCACAATATTATCAATCGAATTTTCATAAACTGGTAATCGTGAAAACGAATTAAAACGGAATGCTTTCTCTATATCTTCTAACGGACTACGCACATCAACTGCCACTAAATCAACACGTGGTGTCAATATATCCTTAACATCTAAATCATTAAATTCAATTGCTGCACATATTAAATCACTCTCATGAGCCTCTAAATCACCATCATTCTCAGCTTCTTCAACCATTGTGATTAATTCATCCTGCGTCATTGAATCTTCTTCTTTAAACTTGAATAATTTTTTAATTAAATTCTTCCATAATGTAAATAACGCATTTAGCGGAATAAAAATAAGATTTAAAATATTAATAAAACCTGAGCTCATCATCGCGAACTTCTCTGGTTTTTCTTTCGCCAAACTTTTTGGTGTAATTTCACCAAATATCAAAACAACGATGGTCATTACCAATGTAGAAATCGATGCTCCGGCATCCCCGTATATCTTCGTGAAAATAACTGTCGCAATTGATGCAGACGCGATATTCACAATATTGTTACCAATTAGAATTGTTGAAATTAAATTATCATAATTATCTAAAAGTTTTAAAACTCGATCCGCTGTCTTATTTCCGTTATTCGACATATTCTTTAAGCGGATTTTATTAGAGCACGAAAAAGCTGTCTCCGTGGCACTAAAATAACCTGAAAACAAAATCAAAATAAATAAAATTATAATTAACGTCTGTATACTACTATCCATGTTTCAATATCTCCTTCTCTCAACGTAAAAAAACACTCATCAAATTATGCTCGCATAAAATGCAACTTGATTCTTCTTCTAGAATTGAGATTGTTTTGGGAGATAAAATAATATACTTCACCAATACAGATCGGTAAGGGCGACTCGTCCAACGTTGACACATCCTTTCAAAACTTGAGGTTATTATATCATCACCGCTATTTTTGTGCAAATTCTTCGTCATTTCTTAGTATAATGGCTTAATAGAAAGCGAGAGAATTGACAATGAACGGCGAAACTTATCAAATATGCAATCTTATTGTGGCAGCTAAAAATGCTTTAAAATCAAAAACACTTACTCTAGACTATACTGCACTCCCTTATGAAAATACAATTACCTTTAAGTTTTTATCTAAAAAAATGCTATTTCATTCAAAACCGTTCATCACCCATGATGTTAATGAATGGTTTAAACAATGTCATAAAAATAAAATCAAAGACTTCAAACTACTTGCGCCAGTTAATATAAATGATCGTAATATCCTTGGGTTTTCAAATACTTCTCAAAACATTCTTGTCTGTTTTCACGAAAATCATACTACTTATTTTTCTACTCAATGGGATTTCGATACCCTTAAGCAAGGTTGGAATATTGTTTATACCGAACATGAATGGCCAAATGTTCCATCACTTCCTCCTATTTTTGAAGATACTACACCCGCATTCATTGATATTCTATCAACGATAAAAGATTTCTCACAAACACTGAACTTCCCATATTTCGCAGATATATTCCAACAATCACTCATGACACTCAAAGGAAGCCATGAATTCTCAAACACTTATAATTATCCATTACTTAAACTTCCACCTAAAAATTCATCCATATTCATAGCTACCGCTATCGCTGATGTATTTGGAGCAATGGGATCATGGAATGATAGTCCACCTTATGTTGCCTACGAATTACATCTTGATAAAGAATACGAAGAATATTCAAGTGAACTTTTGAAACAGCTACGTTTAGCATTGCTTTACGCTATCAATGAATGGTAATCTTATCCGCATTCTATTTATGCATCACTTTATTCATAAGATATTTTAAGTTTATTCAAGGAATAACTATGCAATACTAGAGCCAAAGGAGATTAACCATGGACTTTACGACATTGCCTCCCCTATTCTGGATTTTCTATTATATGTTAGTTATTCTCTTAATTTTTTATTTCATGACATCTCTACGAAATATAAAGTTCAAAATTATTTCAATTATCTCGCTTGCAGCTATTTTAATACTATTACCCTATCAAATTTTTATCACCCTCGGGCGAACTCCTGGATGCAACGAATTTGTATATTTATTTGAATTATTTTTCAACATGAATATTCATGCAGTATTTATTCTATTTCTTTATCTCTTTATTATCATTTCATTCATGTATACATTAATACAAAATAGAGTGTCCAATTAGGACACTCTATTTAAATTTCTCAATGATTTTTTTAAATTCCAAAGTATCTCTTATAAAATCAACTTCTTCATCTTTCTCTAAAGATGCAATGATAGATTTTAGTTGTTCATCGTTGAACATATTATTTTCTTTTACTTTTACATTTGAATATAATGCTGACTTTAATTCCCACGGTTTTGTTATATTCTCCATCATTTTTGCAAACACTTCAAGAGCACGCGTTTTATCTTGTTTCTTTACAGCAATACGGTATTCTGCAATATCCGCATAAGAATGCATAAGATCAAAACATTCCGTATGACTCATTAACTTTTTAGAAAAATACTCTGCTTCTTCAAGTCTTCCAACTTCCGCAAGGGTATTAATTGACAATACAAGTAAGTTTTGAATCTTTACCGCTTCTGCTAAAAGCTTAGTTTCTAATTTTTCTAATGCATCCTCATATTTCTTTTCATTTGAAAGTATTGTTACTTCCAATGCTGTTTTATCTATGGAAAAATCAATAATTCTATTCAAATATTCTTCTGCCTCACGATAATTATCTGCTTTACAAGCATTAGCAGCTAACATATGTAATGCAAAGTTACTTATCTGCAAATCTTTACTATCTACACATTGCATAAGTAAATCATTTAATTTAACCAAATACTCCTCTTGATTAGGTGGTATATTGAAATTAATAGCACCTAATAACACTGTAGCAATTGTATACTTAAGGCGATCATTATTAGGAAACTCTTTAATTTTCGCAATTGCCTTATCATAAATTGTTTCAAACTCACACTTGAAAAAATCATTACTCAGTTCATTCACAAATGTTGCAATTTCTAAATCAGATAAATCTTCTTGAAAAGATAATAATGTATTCAAATCTGTTTTAAGTAATCGCGCCAATGCAGGCAGAAGAGATATATCAGGAAACGATTTTCCAGACTCCCATTTATTTACAGCTGGTGTTGAAACATTTAAATATGATGCAACTTGTTCTTGCGTAAATCCTAATTCTTTTCTTTTTGTTGAAATTATTTCATTTATTTTCATAATAGCTCCAGTCTAAGCATGGCCATTGCTTACCTAAATTCTAACGAGCAATTGTCATTAGCACAATAGACCTTTAGTTAACTAAAAGCATATTTTTTTAACTTATAATTAATTTCGACAAATAAATTTATTTTTTTTGAACAAAATTGCAACGCAACCAAGCAAAGCTACACTAATAATAAAAAGAACTATTAATTCAATCGCCTCGCTATTCATTCCCATTATTTCAAATATTTTGTAAACAAGAAAATAAATGGAAAAACACACTATCCCATATAAACTTGCATTTTTCTCGTCATGAATGAGTAATGAGAACGCAAACCCTATTGTTGTGCCAATCACGCATGCAAAACATACTTTACTAATAAACAAGATATTAAACATTGAAATTGTTTTTATATCAATGAGTGTCAAAAGAATTTGATTAACAATAAATAAAAGAATAAGAGCTATAAATGTCATAATCAAGTTACTAATGAATTTGCTAATTACAATCTGGCTCTTCTTTAGATAAGTATTTATGAAAAATCGCTCATAAATACCAGATTTCACATCACGGTGAACTTGAAATAAAGTAGTTTCAACATAGAGAATACTGACAAATACCAATATAATTACTTCTACCATAACAAATTGATCAGCAAGAATCATCTCCTTATTTCCCATTATGCTGAACATGAAGTTGGGAAAAATAATCGCGATAATCAAAACATACATTATTTTCCAATAGTTGTTTTTATATTCATAGAAATCCTTTAACAACAACGTTTTAATATTTTTCAACTTCACCACTCCTATCTGTAAAATCATTATATAGTTCAACTAAATCTACCACTTTTTTTATTTCTCCACTGTAAACCAATTTTCCATTATTTATAATTAAAATTACATCTCCAATTGATTTCATTAAATCTATATCATGTGTTGCAATGATTTGAATCTTAGATTTTTTCTTTAACTCTCTTATAAATTCTATTAATAATTCTTTTGATGTAATATCAATTCCATTTGTAGGTTCATCATAGAAAATAGCATTCGAATAGTGTGTATCTGCCGTCATAATACTAAGTCTTTTTCTTTGACCATTTGAAAGCGAGTTAACGCGTGCATCCTTTTTATCATTTAGTTTCCATTTTTCAATCATTTTTTTACAAGTAGTATTACTGTCTTTCATGTCATAATTATTTAACTTATAAAATATTTCCAAGTTTTCTTTCACTGTTAAATAATTGTATATACCATCAAAATCAGGGATATATGAATACCGTAAATTATCAAGATTTAAAACAGAACCACTCTTGCATTTAAGAATATTCAAAATACAACGTATCAAAGTTGTTTTACCTGCTCCATTATGTCCTGCAAGAATATATGTCTTACCCTCTTCAAATGTAAACGTGATATCTTTTAAAACTAATTCATTTTTATAAGAGTAACAAATATTTTTGACCTCTATTTTACTCATTTTCGTATCTCCCTTCATTAGCACAATTTTAAAATGTTATATCCCGATAGACAATCGAAACCTAGTTAACTTATATGTCTTATAATTAACCTCTAGTTAAACAATACAAAATATACTTATTAACAAAAAAAGAGATTTTCAAAGTTGAATAATCTCTCTTAATTTTATACTTTTCTATTCAGCAGGAATAACTGATCCATCACTGTATGTATCTAAAATGAATTGTTTTACTTCATCAGATTTTAATACTTCGATTAAAGTTACGATTGCTGGATTGTTTTCATTTCCTTCTTTAACTGCAACGATATTTACATAAGGATTTGTTGCATCTGCTTGTTCAAGAATAACTGCATCTTTTGTTGGGTTTAAACCAGCTTGGATTGCGTAGTTTCCATTGATTGCGACTAAATCGCCTTCACCTTGTTCAAATACTGTTGTAAGAAGTTCTGGTTTTACTTCTTGGAATTTCAAGTTTTTAGGATTATCTACGATATCTTCAACAGTAGCGTTCAATGCATCTGCACCTTCTTTAAGTGTAATAACACCTGCTTTTTCTAAAATTGATAAGATACGTCCATGGTCAGCAACTGAGTTAGAAATAATAACTGTTGCACCATCTTTTAATTCCTCAACTGCTTTAATTGTTTTTGAATAGAATCCGAATGGTTCAATATGAATACCACCAGCATTTACAATTTTATAACCGTTTGCTTCAACTTCTCCATTGAAGAATGGGAGATGTTGGAAATAGTTTGCATCAACTTCACCATCATCTAGAGCTTTGTTGAAAATATAGTAATCATCTAATACTGTAATTTCAAGGGTGATTCCTTTTTCTTCAAGAATTGGTTTTGCAAATTCAAGAATTTTTGCATGTGGATCAAGTGTTGCAGAAACTTTTAAAACTGTCTTATCCGCTGTTGTTCCTGCTTCTGGTGTTGCTGTTGGTTCAGTTGTTGCTGGTTTTGATGAACAAGCTGCAAGACCTACAAGTAATAATCCTGCTAAACATGTTTTTAGAATTTTTTTCATTTTCTTTTCCTCCTGTTTTTAACGTTTGTCTATTTTTTTCACAATTGCATCACCAATTCCTTGAATAATAAAGACTATGATGATGATTAGAATTGTTGCACTAATAAGTACAACATTATCTCTTCTGGCAAAGCCATAGAGATAAGCAAGATTTCCTAAACCACCTGCACCAATGGCACCTGCCATTGCCGTATAGGATACTAATGAAATCCCGGTAACACAAATACCTGAAACTAAAGCTGGTAATGCTTCTGGAATAAGTACTTTCGTAATAATTTCGAAACGACTTGCACCCATAGCTTTACTTGCTTCAATTGTTCCTTTATCAACTTCCGTAAACGCAATTACTGCAAGCCTTGCGTAGAAGGGAGTCGCCGCAATGACGAGAGATGGAATTGCAGCTTTGGCCCCAAGCATTGTTCCAACTAACATCTTTGTAAACGGTACAACTAAAATCAAAATAATAATAAACGGTATCGCACGTAATACATTGATAATAAAATCTGTTCCAGCATTTAATACTTTATTCTTATACAAACCTTCTGATTGTGTACCGAAGAGTAACACGCCAATAATTAGTCCAAAGACTACCGATAATGCTAATGAAGTGAAAGTCATGAATAAGGTTTCATTTAATGCAGCTACAAGTTGTTCAACATTAATTTGTTCTAATATTTGGTTCATAGCACATCCACCTTAACCCCTTCTTTTTCAAGTAATTCTGAGAATTCTTTATACTCTGCCTCAGTTCCATCAGATACATGAGCATAGATAACACCCATGGGTCCAACTTGTGAGTGGGTAATATTTGAATTTACAATACTTACTGGTAATTTTGTTTTTCGTATGACATCTGCAATAATTGCTCTATTACTGATATCTCCTGTGAAGTTGAGTCGCATGACTTGACCATATGGATAAAGTTTCTTTAGTTCTTTTTTAATCAAATCAATATTTTTTCCATCGACAGTTTGAACGAATCGTTTAGTTACATCGTTTTGTGGATGTTCGAATATTTCTTTTACAGTACCCAGTTCAACAACTTTTCCTTCACTCATTACCGCAACTTTATGACACAGTTTTTGAACAACCTCCATTTGATGAGTAATGACAATCATTGTAATACCATATTCACGATTAATCCGATTTAATAAATCAAGGATTGAATCCGTTGTTTCTGGATCTAAAGCTGAAGTAGCTTCATCACATAAGAGAATACTTGGATTATTTGCTAATGCTCTAGCAATACCTACTCTTTGTTTTTGACCCCCCGATAATTCACTAGGGAAGGCTTTTTCTCTTCCTTCTAAACCAACAAGGCGAATAAGTTTTTGCACTCGCTCTTTTCTTTCTTCTTTTGGAACACCTGCAATTTCAAGTGGAAATGCAATATTTTTTTCAACAGTTCTTGACCATAAGAGATTGAAGTGTTGGAATATCATACCGATTTTTTGACGTTTTTTGCGAAGTAGGCGCGAACCTAAGCTTCCCATTTCTTCATCATCAATAATAATTTTTCCACTACTTTGTTTTTCTAATTGATTGATTATGCGAACTAATGTACTTTTACCAGCCCCTGAATACCCAATAATTCCAAATATCTCACCATCATAGATTTCAAGATTAACACCGCGTACCGCATGAATATCTTCACCTTTAGAAGAAAATGTTTTCACAATATCTTGTATTTGTATCATTTTTCCAACCTCCTTATAAATAAAAAACTCGTCCTATACTAAGGACGAGTGCAATTTCTCGTGTTACCACCTTTATTCATAATTACCTCACGATAATTACCTTATCAAGTACATACATACTTTATCACGTTAACGGGTGAATCCGTCATAGCCTAAGTTTCCCTCGGTATGCAACTCCAAGACCATTTTCATCTCAACTTCCATTATCCCTTTTCAGCTACCAGGACTCTCTACAAATTTCCGTTGACATTACTTTTCTCTTCAATGTCTTTAACAGTAATTTACTCTCTTGAAACATTCTTGTCAATACTTTTCTGAAAATTATTTCAACTTTAATACTTTTTTTATCATTTCTTCATTATAATTAAGAATCAACTCTTCGGGAAAATCACATTCCTTAACTAATTCTTCTGCATAATTAACTTTACCTACATCAAATGAGATATGCGCATCACTATCTAAAACCACCATGCATCCAACTTTCTTACAAGCAGCTAAAATTTTACGACAATTGGCAGGACCATTGATGCGACTTGCATTTGGACGAAGTGATGAGTTATTAATCTCAATCAATTTTCCATTTTCCTTAGCCATAATTGCTAATCTTTCAAAGTCACAAGGATAACGATCATCATCTGGATGTCCAATGATTAAGACATGTGGATTTTTACACACCCCTTCATAGGCACTCATATTTTCTTCAAGTGTGTGACTAGTACTATAACATGGCGTATGAAAAGATGCTAAACAATAGTCCAAATCTTTAAGTGTTTTCTCATCTAAATCAACAGTACCTTTTTCATCAATAATATTTAGTTCACAACCTCTTAAAACTCGTACATCTTCTATAATCTCAGGTACAACTTCTAAATTTTTAAAATGAAAAAAATGCGTTCCACCTGGAATACCTGGTGCATGATCACTCATGCCACAATATTTAAGGCCTTTAAGTTTTGCTTCATGGATATTTTCTTGAAGTGAACTATAAGCATGTCCACTACTAATTGTATGGGTATGTAAGTCAATTAAGTTCTTCATCTGTATTCCTCGCTTCATCTTGATTATTATAGACTTAAACACTGGTTATTACAAGAAAACAACAGTCTTACACCATAAATTATGCTATAATAATGCAGGAAAGTAGGCATTGTTATGAAGTTAGAAAATAATTTAAATCGTAAACAATTTGATGAATTTGTACAACATCATGAGTTAAATCACTACATGAAAACAAGTATGTGGGCAAATACTCAAGAAAAGAATACAATTCCATTTTTTGTAGGATTTAAAGAAGAAGATAATTTAATTGGAACTGCTCTTGTATTAAAAAAGAAATGGGCAAATAAATCCTATTTATATGTTCCTTGGGGACCTTGTATTGATTATCATGATTCTTTAAGACTTCTTGAATGTCTTGAACTCTTGAAACAGTTTGCAAAATCTGAAGATTGCTTTATGCTTCGTATTGATTTTAATATTTTACGTGTAACCAGAGATATTGATGGAAATCAAATTGAAGGCATTAATAATGAACATATTACCGAAATTATCAAAGAATGCGGTTTTCAACATAAAGGATATGGATACGCTTATAACGGTAGCCTCGTAAATCGTTATACCTTAATTACTGATATTTCTAAACCGGTTGAAGAAATATTCAAATCTTACGCAAAACCTCGTCAAACTGCAATTAAACGTCATCAAATAATGGGTGTAACTACGCGTTTGGGTACAAATGATGACTTAGATTCTTTATGTGAATTTGAAAAGGAACTTACAGCATCGCAAGGATTTAAGCCACATAGCAAAGCTTTCTTTAATTTATTGCTTAGCTCATTTAAGGAACACGCTCGTCTTTACATCACAGAAATTAGCTTAGTAACAATGGTTCAAGGGCTTTCAGATGAAATCAATTCTAAAAAATACGCTAAAGATAAAGAAGCATTAGCTTCCAAGCAAAATGAAATTGAGAATGCCCTCTTACTACAAAAAAAATACGGTGATGTTGTTGTCATTGCTGCCGGATTATTCTTGTATTTTGGGAATAAATCTTGGGACTTATACACTTACAATAAAAAAGAATTTGGCTTTGTTAAACCTGTAGATAACCTTCATTACTTCGCTATGCAAGATATGAAAAATCTTGGCGTAACTGATTACGATATGTGTGGATTTTCAGGGGTTACCAATAAAGATGATCCATATTATGGCTTATATAGCTATAAACGAACATTTGGAAGTGAATTCACTGAATTCATTGGCGAATTTGATTATATTCTAAATGAGAAAGATACACTTAACTTTAAAAAGCAAACTCGCTTTATAAGTCGCGTAAAAAGAAAAATTCATTCACTTCGCTATAAGAAGAAACAGTAACTGAGTATAAAATCATTTATACTCTTTTTTTGTATCTTGACACGATAGGTCTATACATGTAGACTAATGTTAAAGGTCTACATTTATAGACTTACAATTAGAGGAGTATCATGTATGAATTTTATAGTCGAAATAAAGATGGAACACTATGATGAATTTGTATCAAAACATCCACATTGTCATTATATGAAAACTTCTTCGTGGGCTTCATATAAAGCTGATTGTGAGGAATTGAAACCACACTACGTTGGTGTCATAAAAAACAATAAACTCGCTGCTACAGCCCTCTTACTTCAAAAAAAGACTAGTTTCATCAACTATTTCTATATTCCTTGGGGATTTTGTTGTGATTATGCAGATATTGAATTATTACATTTCTTTTTACAGGCAGTTAAAAACTATGTTAGAAGTAGTGATGCCGATTTTCTTAAAGTTGATTTTAATGTCGAACGCATTCATCACAATCTAGATGGCACACTGCTCAATGATGATTTTTCAAATGAGTTCGTTACTACAACTTTACTTAGTGAAGGCTTCACTCATAAAGGTTATGGATATGCATATAATGGTAGTTGGGTAAATCGATTTACTTTAATCATTGATATAAGCAAATCACTTGATGAAATCATTTCAGGATTAGATAAGCGAAAACAGGTTCATATCAAAAACTTACCTACACAAGGTTTATCAACTCGTATCGGTAATAGAGAAGATCTAAAATACGTTGCATTGTTTGAAAAACATCTTTCAGTTAAACAAGGATTTAAACCTAAATCAATTTCCTATTTTGAAAAAATAATTGATCATTTACAAGATAAAGCAGTTATTTACATAACAGAATTCAACATTAATCAATATTTATCTGGTATTGAAGAACTTCTAAAAACTAAAAAATATAAAGTCGATAAACTCGCAGCCGAAATAAAACTACGCGAATATGATCAAGCCTTGCAATGGAAGAACTTATACGGTGAATCCGTTGTAGTTGCTGCTGGGATATTTGCACGTATTCATACACAAGCATGGGATTTGTATATTTATAATAACAAACATTTCCCTATGCTTCATTCCTGTGACTCACTACATATCTTTGCGATTCAAGATATGCAAAAACATGGTGTTTTGTATTATGATATGGTTGGTTTTTCTGGTGTCGTTGATAAATCAGATGCTTATTATGGTTTATATAAATATAAAAGTAGTTTTAATCCAAGGTTTGTAGAATATATTGGTGAATTTGATTATATTATCAATGAAAAAGCTTATCATAACTTTATTAATATAAAACACTTATTGAGTCGTACCAAAAGAAAATTAAATAGGCTCCTTCACAAGAAAAAGACACTTACATAATAAGTGTCTTTTAAAAAAATACCGATACAATCGCAACTACAAAAATAATTAAAGTAACATATAGCCAGAAGTTCTTTCTCTTTGAACCCTTATATACTTTGGGATTCTCTCGATTATATTTATCTTGTTGAAAATTCGCTTCATCACGATTCATATTATTCATCATGCGATTTTTGAATTGATCCATATGTTTCCTCCTTTTTCCATATTATAACATACTATAGAAAAAAGAAGATTTCTCTTCTTTTAGTTTAGCGTAATTTGAAGAAACCTGGAATTTGGTTATCATCTTCTTCTTCGATAATAACTTCTTCTTGTGTTTCTCTTGCATGATATGTTGATTGCGTTACTGGTTTACCTTGTGTAGGAATTTTCGCTTTAGGTAAATCAAATCCAGTAGCGATTACAGTTACAATAATTGCATCACCAATTTTTTCATTAATCGCAACCCCAAAAATAATATCAATATCATTACCAGCAGCTTCACGAATAAATTCTACCGCTTCACTTGCATCATATACTGAAATTGAAGCTCCACCTGTTACGTTAACAATGGCATTCTTAGCTCCAGTAATTTGAGCTTCAAGTAATGGTGATTGAATCGCTTTTTGAGCAGCTTCTTGTGCCTTATTATCACCTTGAGACATCCCAATACCAATTAATGCAGATCCTTGACCTTCCATAATTGAACGAACATCCGCAAAGTCTAAGTTCATCAATGCTGGAACAGCAATTAAGTCAGTAATTGTTTGTACACCTTGACGTAATACGTTATCAGCTTCTTTGAATGCTTCTTCAAATGGAATATGTCCAATAACTTCTAATACACGGTTATTTGAAACAATAATTAAACTGTCTACATATTCTTTTAATTGTTCAAGCCCTTCTTCTGCTTGAATCATACGGCGCTTACCTTCAAAACTAAATGGTTTTGTAACAATACCTACAGTTAAAGCACCCATTTCTTTTGCAACTTTTGCAAATAATGGGGCAGCACCAGTACCTGTACCTCCACCTAAACCAGCAGTTAAGAAGATCATATCTGCACCTTCCATAGCTTTTTTAATGTCTTCTTGACTTTCTTCAGCTGCTCTACGTCCATTTGCAGGATTTCCCCCAGCACCTAAGCCATCTTTTCCCAATACAATTTTATTTTCTACTGGAGAAACATCTAATACTTGTAAGTCAGTATTTGCAATAAAGAATTCAACTCCTTGAACACCTTCTTGCACCATTCTATTGACCGCATTATTACCGGCTCCGCCGATACCAAATACTTTAATTTTTGCAACTTGATTATAAGCTAAATCTGCCATCTCTTAAGTCCTCTTACTTTCTCGCTTCAAAAAGCATTCCCTTTAATCTTTTTGTAATTGATTCTTCTTCAGAACCTTCAGTTTTTTCTTTATACTGAACGGTCTTTTCAAATTGTTCCATATCCACACTGTTATCCGTATTTCCATTTATAGGAAGCTGATCTTTGTATGCAAAGAATAACCCTAAACAAGTTGATAAACCACTATATCGAACTCCTAAAGTTTCAGGCGTATAGTTCTTAACTTCAACCCCTAGGTGCTTACTTAAACGCGTAGCTAAACCTTGAAGTTCTCCACCCTCACCAGTAATCATAACAGTCGTCTTGCTTGCTTTCAAGATTGGATCACAAATTAATTTCATATCATCCAACCACTTTTGAACATCATTTTGCACACATCCACAAAGTTCTTTTTCAGACATTGTAAATGTATCACCATGATTTGCCCAAATGTATATTGGTTGATCATTATAAGTAGACTCATCTAAACGAGCATTATACTTCAATAGTTTTGAAATTGTATCAATTGGCAAATCATATTTAGCCTTAATTGAATCAATGAAATTACCTAAGCCATATTCAAAAATATCACTATTCATCAACTTACCTTTAGATAATAATCCTAAAGTTGTTGATTGACGCTCTAATTTAATAACGATAACATTTTGGTCAACAGTTTGTTCAAACAAAGCTGCTTCCTTAGCAATCGCATAAATATCAATATAAACATCCATTACATGCAGACCCGTATTTTCAACACAACGTACTAAGTCAAAAGCTACTTCACGTTCAACACATAATAAATCCACATCTACTACCAAATCATCACATCGCTCATTAAGTGGCATACGTCGAGTACTTATACCATTACACGTGTATTTAACACATACTGCTTGGATAAGTGCTAATGAATCATCAATTTTAGTTGCCATTGCCTTTTTAACGGAACGCCTAATATCTTGTAAAGTTACAACATTTTCTATAGATTCTACTTTAGTGCTGACCTTAAGCGGATAACGATGCATATTCACTGAAGGAATACATAATAAAACTCGCTCTATTTTAGCGCCAACAGTTCTCGCTGCATTATCAGTTGCCTTCTTAATCGCATCTTCTATTACTTCAAAATCAACAATACGATTCTTTTCAATTCCAAACACTGGAACTCTCTCAACCTTTATAATATTAAAGCGAGTGTTAAAAAACTCACCAATAATCAAACGAATTTCGTGATCTGCTATTTCTAGGGCAGCAAAGATTTGTTTATCCATGTCTTTTAGGAACCCCCTTTTGAATTCACAATGTTATAATAACATATTTCTTGCATGATAAAAAGATATTTTGCATTTTTTAAAAATAAGTTATAGATTTTCACTTGCAAAGAATTAATAGATATGTTATAGTTTACAAGCGATTAATGAAATAGAGAGGGGGTCTACGGTATGTCAAAAGTTTGTGCCGTAACCGGCAAAAAAGCGCTATCTGGAAATAGACGTTCACACTCTTTACGTGCAACTCGTCGTAAATGGAACGTAAATTTACAAAAAGTGAAAGTGATGATTGATGGGAAACCTCAAAGAATCCGTATTTCCGCTCGTGCTTTAAAAACACTAAAAGCTGAACAAGCTGCAAAATAAAAGAAGTGTCTACCACTTCTTTTTTTTGTCTTCTAGCATGATTAAAAAATCCCCTTCTACAAAAGTAGAAGAGGAATAATATGTTAAACACTATTAATCTTTTGATTGTATGCAAAGAACTTTTCCCTGCAACACATGAATCACTGCATGTTTATCTAGAATCTCATTGGACAAACCAATGAGATTTTTTGTACTTATAAAGTATTCGTTAAGCGGATATTTAAAACCTTCTAAAGTAATAACTGCATCATCCACTGCAAAGAACGAACAATACGTATAATCTAATTTATCTATTGTATGACTTCCTTTATTCAGCGAGTACATTTTATTAAATGAATCAATACATGTACAATCAAACGTATCTAACATACATAGTTTCTGATTTACATATTGATGATCTAGACGCTTTCCTAATGCACCATAGAATATACCACTCTCATAACCACGATCAATGCATTCTTCAATAGCGATTTGACTATCACTTGCGTCTTTCATCGGATTAAGCTGAATCACTTCTTCCGCAAAAGCTGCCACAAGCTTTCTTTCTGCATCACTGATTGAATCGAAATCACCAATCGCAAATTTCATATGTATTCCCTGTTCAGCTAAACGGAGTGCACCACGATCAATCCCAACATAATCCATATCTAAAACTGGAATTTCTTCTGCCAAATTCGCTACAAGTAATACACGCTTTAACATAATGACTCCACTGCTTCCTTAATGTTATTTTTAAATACATAACTTCCTGCTACAAGCACATCGGCACCGGCATCTTTACATAACTTACCCGTTTCTTGATTGATACCACCATCAACCTCAATTAATACATCTAGATTTTTTTCATTAATCCATTTTTTAAGTGTTTGGATACGTTCAAGTGATTCAGCAATAAATGATTGTCCACCAAATCCAGGTTCAACCGACATCACTAAAACCAAATCAATTTCTGTCAATAGATCCTTAATTAATGAAATATCCGTTTTAGGTTTTATACTTATACCTGCTTTTACACCACGTGATCGGATGTGTTGCGCTAATTGAATACATTCTTCTATAGTATCCAGTGCTTCTATGTGAAAGGTTATTACTTCTGCTCCAGCATCCATAAAAACATCCGCAAAGAAAACTGGATTATCAACCATAATATGCACATCTAGTAATAACGGTGTCATCTTACGATACCCTTTTAATATATCTGGTCCAAATGTTAAGTTTGGAACAAAGTGGCCATCCATGACATCAAAATGTAACCATGTAGCTTTTGATTCGTTTAATTCTTTTACTTGTTTTTCCATTTGACTATAGTCTAGTGACAAGATAGATGGTGCAACAATCATAAAGTACCTCCTATTTTTTCATCAATGCTATACATTGAAGATAATGTTCATAACGTGTTCTTGAAACTATATTTTTTTCTACTGCTTCTTTTATCGCACAACCAGGTTCATTTTGATGAATACAATCTCTAAACTTACATTTACCAATATATGGTTTAAATTCTAAAATTGATTCTGCGAGATATTCTGGTGTAAATTGAGTAAAATCCAAAGAAGAAAATCCAGGAGTATCTGCTACCCATCCCATCGCAATCTCATGAAGTTCAGAATGACGTGTTGTATGTTTTCCTCGACCTAAAGCTTTCGATGTTTCTTGTGTTCTTAATTCGAATTTTGGATCCAAGGTATTTAAGAGTGTTGATTTACCTACACCACTTTGGCCTGTGAGTACGGTGATTTTTCCTTTTAGAACTTTCGCAAGTTCCTCATCCAAATTCTCTTTACCACACGATAATACTTGATATCCTGATTTACGATAATCTTCTATTTGTTCATAAACCGGATCATTTTCCTCTATTAAATCCATCTTTGTTACACAAAGAATTGGATGAATTTTTGCCATTTGTATTAGAAATAACAAACGATCAACTAAGACTGTACTGAATTCAGGATCCTTACAAGACATCACTAAAATTGCTTGATCTACATTCGCAATCGCAGGACGTACCATCGAATTCTTACGTTCTTCAATTTTTTCAATAGCATATTTGTCTTGATAGTTTTCAAACTCCACAAAATCACCAACTACAGGAGTTTTCTGAAGACGAACTTTCCCCATTGCAACGCAAAGAAATCTTTCATTCTTGGCAGTAACAACTGTATATTGATTTGAGACAATCTTTATAATTCTAGCTTTCATCCGTTCTCCTAATAGTAGTAAAGAATAATATACGTACCTTCTTCTTGAGTATAAGCACTTCCTAACGCTGGACTTGTATCAATCACAACGCCATAAGAGAGATTAGCTTTTTCTTCATCTGTTAAATTACTTGTATCTAGTGTACTAAGCATAACTTCAGCACCTAATGATTCCAATGTAGTTTTTGCATCTTCAATCATCATTCCTTTTATGTTGAATGGAATAACAATACTTGGATAATTTGAGAATACCAAACGAACTTCAGTCGCCGTTTCAGGATTGAATTGTTGGTCTGGTAATAATAACTCTTGACGAATAACTTGTCCTGGAGGGACATCAGCATTATCTTCACCAATCGTTAAAACTCGCATGTTTTTATATTGTGTTAAATCATTCTTCGCTTCTTTTACATTCCATCCTTGATAATTCTTCATATTTACGCCAATACCACTTGATACGGTTACTTGAACACGAGATCCTTTATCAACGGATGTTCCTACTTCTGGACTCACCGCTATGATTTGTCCCTTTGGTACATTATCTGTTAATTGATAAGTAACATTTGATGTATCTAAAACAAGGCTATTTTCAGTGCAAATTGTTTTTGCTTCAGTAACCGCAATACCAAGTATATCTGGTACCACATAACGTTTTGTAATTGGGTCTAGAATACCTGTTAAAGTCACTAACATATATACTACACCTATCGTAAGCACAACGATTAATGATCCAATAATCTTTGGTAATATTGATTTCTTACGTTTAACTGATACCTTCTTTTTTGACTTTGGTTGGGACTCATCATCATTATCATCAAGTTGACGATATGACATTGTTTGAGTACCATTTGCTTTAGAAGTAAATACTAGTTTTTTATCATTCGCATGTTTCGGTAATAGACACGCATTCAAGTCATTTAACATTTCAATACATGAATTATAACGGTATGATTTATTTTTTACAGTTGCTTTGATTACGATATTTTCAACTGATTGTGGTAATGATGGATTAAAATCACGGACAGACGGTATCTCATTACGCATATGTTTTAGAGCTACTTGAACAGGAGCATCCGCTTGGAATGGTATTTCGCCTGTCAATAGTTCGTAGAATACAATTCCAAGTGAATAAATATCACTTTGATTTGTTGCAGACTCACCACGGGCTAATTCTGGTGCTAAATAATGTACTGAACCCATAACTGAATCTGATTGGGTTAATTGTAAGGCACCTTGTGCAAGCGCAATACCAAAATCCAGCATCTTAATTGTGCCATCATCTTTCACAATTACGTTTTGTGACTTAATATCACGATGAATAATTCCCTTACGATGGGCTTCAACCGTTGCACTTACAAGCTGTTTCATAATATCAATCGCTTCTTCTTTGCACAAAGCTCCACGTTGATTAATTAATTGTTTCAATGTTTTTCCACGGATATACTCCATGACGATAAAGTGTCTCCCTTTATCTTCCCCTACATCATAGATATCAACTATATTTGGATGACTTAAGGCTGTAGATGCACTCGCTTCACGTTGAAAACGTAAAAGTGCTACCGGATCACTACTAAGTTCTCCACGTAATACTTTTACTGCTACTTCACGATTTAAAATAATATCTACCGCTACATAAACATCTGCCATTCCACCTTGACCAATATGTTTCGTCAAGATATAGCGATTCGCTATCGTCTCATTCATCGATTATCACTTGCCTCCAATTCTATCAAAATAATTGTTATGTTATCATATCCCCCAACTCTTAAAGCCTTATTGAGTAAATTTCTAACTTTCAGTGTTGTGCTTAACTCTTTACTTGTCATTACTTTCTTAATTACATCATGCTCTACATAACCATAGAGTCCATCACTGCAAATTAAGAAAGAAGATATGCTTTCTGGATGTTCTTCAATATCTATACGGACATTGTCCCAAACACCCAAAGCATTTGTTAAGACATTTTTCTTTGGATGAAATTCAGCTTCTTCTTTGGTTATCTCGCCCGTTTTTATTAGATCATTTACAAGTGTATGATCTTTTGTGACAGGAATAAAACGACCATCTGGGTAGGTACAATAGACACGGCTATCACCTATATTAACAATAAATCGTCCTACTTTACATAGTAGTACCCCTACAAGTGTAGTACCCATTCCTTTGTATACATTTGTCGTTGTTGACTTTACAAAAATTAAATCATTTGCTTTAGAAATATGGTAGCGAATCCAAATCGCAACATCTTGTCGATCTTTGAATCCTTTATTTTCACTAAATACTTCTGAAAAATAATCAATTGCTATCTTTGAAGCAACATCGCCAGCTTTGCCACCACCAATTCCATCACAAACAATCGCAAAAACATCACCGACTTCATTAGAAGCAATGACGTAATTATCTTGATTCGTTTTGCGGACAAGCCCTTTATCTTTGGCTCAGTAATAACGCATTTAATCTTTAACCTCTTTCGTGTTTCGCACGTAATTGCCCACATGCTGCATCAATATCATCACCATGTTTAGCACGTAATGTTGCTTTTACTTTATTCTTCATTAAACAATCATAGAAATGCAACGCTGTTTTAGCATCGCAAGTCTTATAGCCATGTTCATCCACTTGATTATATGGAATCAAATTCACGTATGCATTCATACCACGAATAAGATTTGCCAATTGTCTTGCATTTTCATCAGAATCATTTACGCCTTTTAGTAAGATATATTCAAAAGTTAATCGTCGATTATTCTCTTCACTATATCTACGCAATGAATCCATTAGTTGTTGAAGTGGATATGCATGATTTATAGGCATAATTTTAGAACGTAATTCATCGGTTGGTGCATGTAAAGAAATCGCTAAATTGTATTGCACATGCTCCTTAGAAAACTTCTCAATCATCGGTACTAAACCACACGTACTAATCGTAATATGACGAGCACCTAACGCTAATCCTTTATCATGATTGATTGTCTTACAAAAGCTCATGACATTATCATAGTTATCAAAAGGTTCCCCTGTACCCATAATCACAAGATTAGAAATTCGTTTATTCTCTTGATCGAGTTCCTTTTGAACATACAATATTTGCGCAACCATCTCACCACTTGTTAAATCTCTTTGTTTTTTCAATAATCCAGATGCACAGAATTTACATCCCATGTTACATCCAACTTGCGATGTAACACATAGACTTTCTCCAAATTCATAATGCATTAAAACTGTTTCAATAAGTGCACCATCTTGAAGTTGAAATAAATATTTTGTCGTACCATCCTTCGCAACTTGTTTCTCAACACACTCGCACGGATTGATACAATATAATGATGATAATGTTTCAATTAATTCTTTACTTAAATCCGTCATTTCTTGAAATGAAGAAACACGTTTACGATAAAGCCATTGAAAACATTGATCAGCTCTAAATTTTTTTTGATTCAGACTTAGAAATAACGCTTCTAAATCGGCATAGTTATAATCATAAATTGTTTTCATTTTTTCACCACTGTACTATTCTACCATAAATCATGCTTTTTTAAACAGCTTCGCCATATAAAAGCCATCCTTATTTGCATCTGTTGAAAAGATAGTTTTTTCACAAAGTAATTCATAATCATCATTGCCTTTTAAAAAGTTTGCAATTTGTCTATCATTCTCTTTTTTATTTAATGTACATGTACTATAAACTAAAATTCCACCTTTTTTCAAGCATCGTGAAGCAGATTGTAGAATTTCACATTGTAATTCGACAATTTCATCAATACTTTCAGGAGTGCAGCGTATTTTAATATCTGGTTTGCGTTTTAATACGCCTAACCCTGAACAAGGAACATCAACTAGAATACGATCAAATTCTTCACCATAGTTTTCATGCAAAAAACAAGCATCCATTTGTTTAACATCCACATTAGTTACACCCAAATGTTCCATAGATGTACGAATTAATTCTGTGCGGTGTTCATGTAGTTCACCAGCAATTATAGTTCCAGTATTATTCATCATCATCGCTATTTGTGATGTTTTCGTCCCTGGGGCGCTACAACAATCTAGTACCCTAAGATTTTGTTTCAAATCCATCATTTTCACAACTTGTTGGCTTGATTCATCTTGAATCACGATTTTACCCTCTTTGAAGTAATCACTTTGAACCAGGTTAAATTCCGCTACAAATGCTGTATCATCTAAAAATTTAATTTTTTCATCTTTTTCCAATTCTTCTTTGCTACACTTTATCGTATTTATACGTCCTACGACATTGGCATCCATACAATCACTCCAACATATTTGTTCCATTATCTCTTTGCCATAATGTGCTGTCCAAAGCCCAACTAACCAATCAGGGTGACTGGTTTGAATTGCAATTTTATCACTATCACGTTTTCCTTGTTCTAGTACTTTTCTTAAAATTGCATTCACAAAGCCTTTACTTGATTGTGGTGTAAGTTCTACCATCTCATTCACAATGGCATATGTTGGTACTTTATCTAACCAAAATAATTGATATACACTCATATCTAGTAAAATGGCTATCTTTGGATTGCATTTCTTTTCAGCAAAATGCTCCCATTGAAAACGACATAAACGATAGTTACGAAGTGTTCCATAAACAATTTGTGTTATTAATCCTTTATCGATTTCCGAAGCTTGATTGAGTGAAGAACGCATCATCAAATTGGCATATTGGCCCTCTTCAATTACTTTTATTAAACATTCATATGCAATCTTCCTTGCGTTCATTTTATCTCCTAATCTAGTATCATCGGATTAACATCTACTTTTATTGTAGGACATCCTCTTTCCTTGATACATTCCTTTATTACTCTTGATACTTCTGTTTTCATTTCTTGATTATTTCGACCTTTCAATAAAAGTCGTACGCGATATAAGTCTTTCATTTTTAATAATTCAGAAGGTCCAAGGATTTTAAAATCTCCTTGTAAGTTTTGTTTAATTTTCCTAGCCCACGTCTTTACTTTATCGTTATCTCTATCTTGAATGAGAATCGCAACCATATATGTATAAGGAGGATATCCCCCTGCTCTTCTAAATTGCATTTCTTGATTGAAGAAACTGCCATAATCTTGGCGTATCGCTGTTTGAATTGTATAGTGGCTATCATCAAATACTTGAAGAATTACTTCTCCTTGGTGTTCACTTCTACCACTACGCCCTGAGGCTTGTACAATTAAATCAAAAGTCACCTCGGTACTTCGATAATCAATTCGATTTAATCCTGCATCGGCATTTAATACACCGACTAATGTTACATCTGGATAGTCTAATCCTTTCGCAATCATTTGTGTTCCTATCAAGATATCTGCTTGTTTATTCGCAAATGCTTCTAAATAAGTTTCATGACTATTTTTTCTACTTGTTGTATCCGCATCCATTCTTAAGACTCTAGCTTGTGGATATAATTGATGAATTTCTTCTTCAAGTTTTTGTGTACCAAAGCCAAATGCTGAGAACCCACTGTGCGAATGACACTTAGGGCACTCATTTACGTGTCTTATTGTTGTTCCACAAGTATGACATTTTAAACTGTGATCGGAAGCATGATAACTTAATGCCACATCACAATGAGGACAATACAATACTTCACCACACGCATTACAACGTAGCGATGTATTGTACCCTCGGCGATTAAGTAATAAAATAGCTTGTTTCCCATATTGCAAGCAATTACTAATTCTTTCTTTAAGTCGATCACTTACAATATAAGATTGTCCTTTTTTAATCGCATCTTTTAGATTAACACAATGAATTGTTGGTAATGATTCATTAATTCGTTGTTTCATTTCAACTAAATCATACACTTCGCGCAAAGCTCTTGCATAAGAGTCTAGCGAAGGTGTAGCACTGCCTAATAATACCTTACACCCAAAGTACTCTGCTCGATGAATCGCAATGTCTCGGCAATGATATTGAGGCGTATTATCCTGTTTGTATGAAGAATCATGTTCCTCATCCAAAATAATCAAACCCAAACTTTCAAAAGGCATAAATATGGAAGAACGGGTTCCTACCACAACAGACACTTCACCTAATTTAACACGTTGATATTGTTCATACTTTTCTTGATCATTTAATCCTGAATGATAAATAGCTACCGCATCACCAAAACGACTTTGAACACGAGCTACCATTTGAGGGGTTAAACTGATTTCTGGAACTAATATTAATACCTGTCTACCCTTTTCAATAATTTCACTTGTCAGCTGTAGATAGATTTCAGTTTTGCCACTTCCCGTTATTCCATGAAGTAACACAACATTCTTTTTGGAATTCCTAATTTTATCAATTGCTTCTTGTTGGCAATCCGACAATATAAGTGCATTTTTTATTTCGATATCGGTTATCGCTTTCGCTTTCTTTTCTTCTTCCACCAAACGTAACGCACCTTTATCAAGGAGAACTTTCGCAAAACTAGGGTATTTCTTGCGTAGTTCAGAATAGCGCATTCTTCCTTGTTCCACAACTTCACTATACGCAATTAATTGTTTAGGTGTGAGTGATACTTCACTATCAGTAGCTTCCACCCATTTTTCTAGAAGTATTTTTTGATTGTTACTGCTTGGTTTTAGTTTTGAAGGAAGCATTGTTTTAAAACAACTAATGGTTGGTGAAATTGTTTCATAGGCCATCCATTTAGCCAAATCAATCAACTCATCTGTTAAATATGGTTCATCATCAATACGACGCAAAATGGGTTTGCATTCAAACCCTTTCATGTTTTCTATTTCTTCTTTAGAATTAT
Source organism: uncultured Erysipelotrichaceae bacterium (assembly GCA_964386325.1). Classification (GTDB taxonomy): domain Bacteria; phylum Bacillota_I; class Bacilli_A; order Erysipelotrichales; family Erysipelotrichaceae; genus Anaerorhabdus. Next base: position 29,566 of record CAYLQY010000018.1, read on the forward strand.
ATTTTGTAACGGAATCAACAAATCCAATCAACTCTTTATGATTAAACTCGATTGCAACACGAACACCCGGAACGATTGAATCATCATCAGAGATATATGAATATGTTTGATCCAAGAAATATGTAGGGTATTCTATCCAACATTCAATTAAGTTCATAGGCATCCTCCTGTCAACTATTTTATCATATGGAACAACTAAAAGAGAAAAAAAAGTAATTGGCACCAATTACTCTTTAAATAGCTCCTCTAAACTTTTCGCATAAGTTATCGTTATCTAACTCATACAATATCTAGATTTTTTCTATTTTCAGTTATTATTTCTTATTAATTACTTCATATTCTTGATTTACATGAATTACTGCATCAATTGAACTACCCTCAAGCACCTTACCAAATGGTGTCACCATTTGTAATTTTAAGTTATCCATGGAGTCATATAATTCAACAGCATCAACACCTTCATAAAAATTAATTGAGACATTCGAACTTTTCATATTATCAAATGTCGGACATTCCTTTGCCCGCAATTCAGATGCCTTCATTCTATCATCTACATTGATTGTAGGTGCTTCAATATTACTTTCAGGAATATCTACAATAGGTGAATGTGGTAATTGTAAATCATATTGATTTTGAATACTAAGTTCCAAATCTACCGTCCCATCATTTTTTTCGCGAATTATTACGCATGCACTCGCACTATCACGCAAGAATTCATCAGTTAAGTAGTAATCACTATGAATCACAACATAATCTTGAATCAAAGCATACGCATCTTCTATTCCCTCATATGCATATAGATAACGCTTGTACTCATCATAAATTTTATCAATTTCAAAATGTCGATTTGTTGAATAAACAAATTTTTTCAAAACTTGATTTGTTTCCTTATCCACAAACTCGAATGTAATATCTCCTTTTATTAAAATTCCATCATCCGCTTCAATAACCTTTGGTACAGTCATCACAAAAGGTGCATTTTTAAAAACTTTAATACCTAATTCATTATTATATATCGTAAAATAGTATTCAATTGCATCAGTTGTTTCTAGACGATCTATACTTCGATTAGGAACAGTATTTTGTGCATTAGCTGAAGTAAACGCAAAGAACATCGAACTCAAACATATAATTGACATACATCCTACTACTATTTTCTTACTTACTTGTTTAGTATGTGTATTGAGTAAACACAATATTCTTTCCTTTACAGTATATTTATTTGTATTAAAACTTGTCGATAAAATAATTGTCGGACTTTTTGTTTGAATACGTAAAACCTCTAAAATAGTATTACCATATTCTTTGCGGTATTCCATTGTTCTATGTTTAAGTATTGATTCATCACATGATAATTCAATATCTTTATTCGTTTCATGAAATAGAAGCAACATTACCGGATTAAACCAATATATACTTTTCACAAACATGAGTAACCATTTCAAGAAGATATCATGGCGTTTATAATGCATTAGTTCATGCATACACACCATTTTAATTTGTGATGGTAATAAATTCATATTAGGAATTATCACAAAAGGTTTTATGATACCTATCAACATTGGCGAACTTAGATTTTCAACAACATAAATTGGAATATTTTTTTTAATCTTCATACTCTTTTTAATTTTATCAAATAAAACAACTAATTCTTCACTCGGTTCTTCACGTGATTTTTTTACATATTGTAAGAAAGAGATGTATTTAATAATATTGATTAATAAAATTATGAATGTAATCACCAAGCTTATATAACCAACAACTGCAACAATACTAATATCTGTTCCTAGTGTTTTCATTGTAGCTGCATCTTCAAAACTATTTACCACAACCTGTTTTGAGGCAATTTCGTAAGTAGTTTCCTGATTTGTATTAGAAGAGTTTGTAACTTGTATTACAGGAATATTGGGTTGGTTTATTTTCAAAGCTGTTGGTAGTGAAAAATTAACTGGTATTAATAATCGTATGACAATAAAATACCATAATATATATCGAATTCTAAACCCATATCGATTACCAGAAATTTTTTTAAAAAGACTAACTGCTAAAATACATAATGTCATAGAAATCATTACTTCTAATACCGATTTCATCAATGCTTCCATATTGATCTCCCTTGCTAGTCTAGTTTAAATGTTAGACTTTCTAATCCTTCAATATCACTTTCATTTGAATCTGAATCACAATGTTTACCCACGATAACATGATCATTTTCAATCAAGACCGTATAATAATCTATCAACGTATCTTTAGTAATTGTATATAAACACGAAAATTTTGTTTCATCATTATAAACATAAAAACTAATGTCGCCATATTGTTCCATATCAGGAATAAAAATATCACCCGTTTCTTCAAGTGTAACTAAGCCATTTATTTTCAGTTGTGAATCTAAGGGTATTGTTAGAGAAGCCATCCCATCAAAAAATAGATATTCATTGCGATCTTTATATTCTCTTACTTTGATGTTATCATCAAACACTGTTGTCGTATATTTCTCTTTTTTGGCACATGCAGACATACTCAATATCATGACTATCAAAAGTGCATAAAGTATTATCTTTTTCATTTTAATCAACCTCACCTATATGAATCATTATCCTTAAAACACTGATTAATAAACAAATCACAAAAGCTAATATAATTCTTCATTTGTTATTTTTCAATAAATACAATTTTATCTTGTAAGAATGATGCAGCTATCTCATAATTCTTTCTATCTTGTTCATCAAATAAATCAAAGCTTATATTTTTTGCCTCGATAATTCTATATCCATTACTAAATTGAAAAATTAAGTTAGAAAAATACTCATTAGAGTTGCAACAACCACTTGCATTATTCATTCCTTCTCCAATTCGATATTCTACAATTTCTTCATAGTTTGTTGGATCTGTTTCACTTATATAATAGATTCCAAACACACTAGATTCATTGTATTCACCAACGAGAATATTTGTTCCTAAATCATTAGGGAGAATCATTTCAAAAAATTCATATTCATCATTACTTAATTGATAAACTCGATCTCCATTATCATTGATTTCATACTCAAGTTCTTGCGGATAAAAATCAATTTGAACAGATTCACTTGGTTCATCATATGATTCACCTTCTTGAATATTGGTGATTTTGAATTGTTCAGTAATAGGTCGTTGTTCATAAACTACAAACTCTACATTTTCTACAATCTTCTTTATTTGAGCTAAATTCTGATTATTATTATCGATATTAAACATTGTATAGCTTGCATTTTTATTCGTCATATCTATATTGCATTTTTTGAACAACTCATTTGCAGGAGTATAAAACTTTACCTCATTATCAAAGATAAACTGATAAGGCTCGTCTTCCATAATGTTGTAATAGGGATAATCTACTGGATAAACATGAAAGAATGCAATATTTGTGTTTTTCTCGTTTATTGGCGTTACCACCGCACAAGATTCAATCGCCTTCAAAATAGTAGGTGTATCTTGAAGTTCACCTTTATGAATAAAGACCATATTTTCAATGATTGTATCACTATTTTTTTGGTCAGCTAAATCTATACAAATATTTCCATACGGACTCCAAAAAACGCTGTCATATCCAAGAAGGTAGTCCTTTCTTCGCACTGCTCCAGCATATCTTTCAGAAGAATCACTTCGACTCACAACTTCAAATACAATATCTCCTGCAACCATATCCCCTTGTATTTCTTGAAGTGTGTATGGTTCACTGATTGTGTATTTGGAATCATTGGATATCTTTAACCCTACTAATCCATCATAGAATAAATAAGTTGTATCTTCTTTTGTTGAGATAATTTGAATATTTGAATCAATATTTGTAATGACAGGCTCACTTGGCTTCGCTTCGCATGATGTTAAAAACAAGACTGTAGCGCTTGATACAAGTAATAATAGATATTTTTCAATCCCTGTTTTTTTTCTTCGCAAGCTCTTCTTCATATTCACTTATCTACCTTTCTTCAAAATTTCTTCTAATTCATCAATATCCTCTTTGCTTAATTTTGTTGAATCTACAAGTGATGTTACTAAACTCTTCATTGAACTATTATGAACTTTGGTAAAAAACCTGTTCGTTTCTGCTTTTTTATAATCCGCTTCTTTCACAAGGGCACGGTAATACTTAAGCCGTTTGTCTTTAGTTCCGGTAATAAAGCCTCGTTCTTCTAGTCTTGATAGTAATGCTTGTATTGTTGACATCGACCAATCTTTACTAATTTTGTCCGCAATCTCACTTGTCTTCAAATCGCCCTCTGCATCCCATAATACATTCATAACTTCTAACTCTGCTTCTGGTATTTTCTTCATTGTCTTACCCTCACGTTTTAATTTTTATCTTAAAATCTCAATTTAATCTGCACTTGTCAACTTAATGATAATTATTATATTTACATTTGTCAATATAAGAAAAGATTGAGTTCCTTCCTCAATCTTTTCTTGCTTTATTTTAATTTATTTAAAATCTCTTCTAATTCATTTAAATCTTCATGACTAAGCCCATCAGTATCTATCAACGATGATATTAAACTTCTCATTGAGCTATTATGAATTTTAGTATAAAGCCATGTCGTTTCAGCCCTTTTATAATCATCTTCTTTTAAAACAGGATGGTAATACTTTAGTCTCTTTTCCTTATCCCCAACAACATAACCCCTTTGTTCTAAGCGTGTTAACAATGCTTGAACAGTAGACATCGCCCAATCTTTGTCTAAAAGTTCTACTATCTCACTCGTTTTCAAAGGTTTAGTTGCTTTCCATAATACATTCATAACCTCTAATTCTGCTTCTGGTATTTTCTTCATTTTCTTCATTACCTACTATCTTCTTCCCAATCAACATCAAGCATATCACGTTGTCTAACAAGTAAATTAAAAGATTCAGTAAAAATTCTTTCTTCATCTTTTGTTAGATTTGACTCGACCTTGACTAAATTATTATTCGTTTTATATCGATAATCAGAGTGCTTATCCAATGGTAAACTTGTGGTCATCATATATCCACTATCATTGAAATTAAATTCATAAACGGTAAGTGGTATTTTAGTTGTATCATTTCCTACCGATAGATAAATCCATAATTTGCTTGTATTCATATCATATGAAACGCAAACCTTTTCATCCAATATATCCTGAATTCTAATTATGGTATTATTAGAATTTTCTAGTCTATATTCACGATATCCATCCACAATAACAGCTTCTAGTTTTTGATCATCTAATTGTTTTGAGTACGAATCACTAAAAACTTCAATTGTTTTTTCTAGTTGAAATTTATTATTCTCATTATAGACAACTTTATCTACACTTATCTTCGCACTTTTTATAGGACTATATGTTGAAAACTCTAATGTACTTAATCGCGTATCCAATTCATCAATAAGTGCTGGATTTAGTTTATAGACACCGATATATTCATAATCATTCTCTTTTATATTACATTCTCGAAGTAAATCATCATTCACTTTATATCCAAAAGACTTAATATCTTTCGCAATACCATCGACTAAAATTTCAATACCTACTCCTAACTCATCCACCATTTCTGAATATTCCGCCAGATAAGAAAGTTCAACATCGGATTCACTATTGACTGTTGCGATAATACAAGTATTAATTGCTTTATTCATATTTTCTTCATTATATTTTAACCCTTTATAAATGAAATCAAATTTTCCTTTAAATCCATATAATGCAATCTCTTGTGTGTCTTCGTAATAGATTTTGTATTCAGAATTAGAAAAATAAATCCTATCGTATTTTTCGTTCTGCAGATAATCGCTATTTCCTTTTATTATGATCATCTTAATATCAATAGGCTTCTTATTTTCATTTAAGTATGAAAGTGTAAATGTCACATTTTCCTCTTTTAATGTGCTATCCATGTCAACATTACTTAGTGTAAGACCACTCTTTTTATCGATTGAAAACTGCAGTTCATTGAAGAAGGTATATATTGTTTGATTGTTTTTGTCACTGACAGAAACTACATTATTAATTTTTTCAAATTTTACACAAGACACCAGTGAAGCAACAAGAATAATCGATAGTAATGATATAAAAATTATCTTCACTCCTTTTGCTTTTCTTGAAGTATCTGTCAACAAACTAAATCGCTCTTTTATTGTTTTTTTATCGCCATTGAAACTCGTGGTTAAAAGATTTGGTTTCTTCACTACATTGGATCGCAATATTGTAAGTATTGTATTCCCATATTCTTTTCTAAATGCTGGTGAAGCATCTTTCAAAATGATTTCATCACATGAGAATTCAATATCTTTATCCGCTTCCTTAAACATTATATGGACAAGTGGATTAAACCAGTGGATACATTTTGCCAGCAATAATCCTAATTTAAATAGTAAATCATGTCGCTTATAATGAATGAATTCATGTTCAAGTATTATTCGCTGTTGATTATCAGGTAGTGAAGAGTCTGTGATGATAATAATAGGTTTCAAAAATCTCATCACCATTGGACTTGATAGTTGTGAATTTTCATAAAGCTGAATCGATGCATGACTTTGATATTTAGTTAATATTTCATTCATTAAGTAATGAGTATTTTCCTTACAAGTAGTATTTGTTTTCTTAACTTTCTTTGCATAATAAATATACTTGCTACTATGAAAAAGAAAAGAGATTACGCATCCAATTAACCAAATTATACCTAAACACTCCCATGATGAAAGTGATTGATTTATTGATGATTCTTGGTTATTTACAACTGGTGAATTATTCTCAGTTGGATATGAGTCTATCTTTGGTTGATTTTCTTGTGACGTTGGTGTAACTCGTTTCGTTTCAGAATTTAATTGTTGAATAGGTAAAACAATTGCTTGTTGATAAGTGGGTACTTCGATTTGAATTGCTTTAGGAAATGAAATATTAAAAGGTAAAAGTAAGCGCACCATAATGAACATCCATATGAAATAACGTACAACAACTCCATATCTTTTTTTAAAGAGTGGTTTTAAAAGGAGCATTGCTAAAATAACAATCGCCATTGTTATCGATACTTCAATGAGCATACTAAGTAATTTCTCCATAAGTTCTCTCCTCACTTACACTTGTCGGTAACTAAACGATACACCTTTCACCTACAACTGTCAATGTACATAACAAAAAAAACAAGAATTTTCATTCTTGCTTTGATTGTAACCCTTTTTCTTTATCATAAAACATGCTGATAAAACCTACTATTAAAATCATTGAACAAATAAAGATTGCGTATTGTCCTAAATATTTTATACATATACTTCCAAGTATTGCACCAAGGACAAAAAATAGAATTACTACTAGATAGAGCCAACCCTTTTCAATCGCATCTTTCTCTTTTGTATATGCGTACTCACAAATCCATTCCGTTGCATATCTGAGATTTCCAACGCACATTGTTGTTGCTGCTCCAAGTCCACGTATCTTTTTAAAACTTTCTATTTGAAGTCCACACACTAGTGAAATTAAACTATTAGCGATCAAATTAAAATCTTGTGGTAAAAATCCTACAAGAAGTAAAATCATCGCCTCTGTCACGATTGCAATTTGTCTCCAATGAATACTTTTTCGCTCTTTTAGTTTTCTTCTTACAATATCCGCAAGTGCTACCCCTATTGAAAAGGCAATGATTGGTGTTAAATATTTAATTGTATTTCCCCATTGTCCTTCAAAGATGTTTATTCCCAATAAAAGAATATTTCCAGTTTGAGCATTGGCAAAAACTTTACCTCGGAATAAATATGAATAAGCATCCATAAATCCACCACTAAGCGTTAACAGTAATCCTAGACTTAAAGAGTCTGAAACTTGCGAAGAACGTTTCAAGCGATTCACTTCTTTTCTATACCTAAAACTCTGAATATTCTGTAAGAATCTTCGTCATTGGAACATCATGTACTGAACAAATGAAATTTTCAACTTGTTGACATGCATATGCAATACCTACAAAATCACATTGTATTTTATCTAAGACTGAATCATAATAACCTTTACCATATCCAATACGATGTTTGAGTGAATCAAAACCAACCATTGGAATAATCATAATTTCTATTTTTGAGAAATCAAATTCATCACTTGATTTTGGTTCCAACAAACCAAATACACCCGGTTCTAAATCATCCATTGATTTTATTTCAACGAAAATAATTGTTTTTTTAACAACCTTAGGCACTACTACAGTTTTACCTTGGCTTAAACAAGTTTGAATTAAATCATGGGTTTCTACTTCATCACCTTTACTTACATAAAGTCCGATAACTTGCTTATCTTTGATTTCATCAAGCACACGAAGTGCAATGACACGACTTTTATCACTTTTTTCAGGGCACTCTTTACGTTTTTTAAGTGCCAATGTTCTCAATTCATTTTTTTCCATTAGAATACCTCTTCTTGTATCTATTATAGCACGAAGTAAAGGACCAATCTTAACCGATTGATCCTTCCATGTCTAATTTTAATAATTGATTTAATTCAACTGCATATTCCATTGGTAATTCTCTTGTGAATGGCTCTAAGAATCCCATTACAATCATTTCTGTAGCTTGTGATTTTGTTAAACCACGAGACATTAAATAAAATAATTGTTCTTCTGATATTTTTGATACTGTTGCTTCATGTTCAAGTGTACTTGTACGATTTCTACTTGTATTTGTTGGAATCGTATCACTTGTTGATAACTTATCCAGAATCAATGTATCACATTCTACTTTTGATTTACTATATGCTGCTTGATTACCATGCATTACTAGACCACGATAGTTTACAGCTCCGCCTTTACGGGCTACTGATTTTGAAATAATCGTACTTGATGTATGGGGTGCTAGGTGAATCATTTTAGCTCCTGCATCTTGTATTTGATTTTCACTGGCAACAGCAATTGAAATTGTCATACCACGAGCATATTCTCCCGCAAGTATACATGCTGGGTATTTCATCGTGATATGTGAACCAATATTTCCATCAATCCATTCCATTGCACCATGAGCTTCAACCTTTGCACGTTTAGTCACAAGATTTAAGATATTACCTGACCAGTTTTGGACAGTAGAATAACGACATTTTGCCCCTTCTTCAACGAAAATTTCAACAACTGCCGCATGCAATGAATCTTTTGAATACGTAGGTGCTGTACAGCCTTCTACATAATGTAAATCAGCACCTTTATCAACAATAATACATGTACGTTCAAATTGTCCCATACGTTCTGTATTAATTCTGAAATAAGATTGTAATGGTTTATCTAACTTAACCCCTGGAGGTACATAAATAAATGACCCTCCTGACCATACCGCACTGTTTAGTGCCGCAAACTTATTATCAGCCGCTGATACAATTCTTCCAAAATATTTTCTAAATAAATCAGGATGTTCTTTAAGTGCTGTATCGGTATCTAAGAAGATAACACCTTTGTCTTCAACTTCTTTAAGCATATTGTGGTAAACAACTTCTGATTCATATTGAGTGGATACCCCTGCCAAAAATTTCTGTTCAGCTTCAGGAATTCCTAAACGATCAAACGTATTTTTGATTGTTTCAGGAACTTCTTCCCACTTTGTTTCTTTCTCATTACTTGGACGAATATAATACGTATAATCATCAAAATTAAGTGATTCTAAACTCGGTCCCCATGTTTGCATAGGCATTCTTTCAAAAATTTCAAAAGCCTTTAAACGCAATTCTAACATCCATTCAGGTTCATTCTTTATCTTTGATATTTCACGAACCGTGTCAACAGTTAGACCTTTTTTTGTTTTATAGACACTGACATCTTCATCACTAAACCCATATTTATACTCATCCTGTGTTTTTAGTACATCATCTTGAGTCATTATTTTTTATTCTCACTTTCATCAATCATTTGGCGGATTGCTTTCCAACCAATGGTTGCACAATTAATGCGATTAGCTTGTTTAGAAACTCCTTTAAGAGCTACTGCTTCTTGCAATATCTCTGAGTCATACTCTTTTTCATTAATCATCGCATAATAGTTTTCAATAATTTGATTTGCTTCTTCAATACTTTTTCCAATAAGTAATTCGCTCATCATCGATGTAGAAGCTGTTGAAATCGTACATCCAATACCATCAAAACAAATATCTTCAATCGTATTTCCATGTATCTTCGCCTGTACTGTAATATCATCAATACATGAATCTGATGCCATATGCACTGAAGCATATGAATCATCTTCTTTTAATTTATGATTACGAGGATATTGATAATGGTCCATGATTAGTTCACGTAATACTGCTGGATCATCTAATAATGAATTCATTTTAATCCTCCCTCTAGAAAAACAAGCCTACACAGTTTTCAACTGTGATATCTTTGCATGTTTCAATAAACTTATCTACTTCTTCTTTTGTATTATAGAAATAAAATGATGAACGAATAGTTTCAGATGCTTTTATAAGTTCAATCAATATTTTTGCACAATGATTACCTGATCTAACTGCAATTCCTTTTGAACTTAAATAACTAGCAGCATCTTGTGCAAATACACCATTTACATTAAACGTAAGAATTCCAGTAGATGCATGTGGATTAAAGAATGTAATATTTGTTAGTTCTTGTAATTTCTCTGATGCATACACTCTTAACTCATGTTCATATTTATAGATATTTTCCATACCGATGCTTTGTAAATATTCAACTGCTGCTTTAAGACCAAGTACCGCTTCAATTGCCGGAGTTCCTGATTCAAATTTATAAGGTGCATCTTTTAATAAAATGTTTCCACAAATATCAAATCGAGCATTACTTCCACCACCCAACATAAATGGATCAGTAAGTTGAAGTAAATCATAGCGTCCATAAAGAACACCAATGCCCGTCGGAGCACACATTTTATGTCCACTGAACGCTAAGAAATCCACACCCCATTTTTTAACATCACATGGCACATGAGGAACAGATTGCGCACCATCACAGACAACAATTGCACCATGTTCATGAGCAATTCTAGTAATTTCTTCAATTGGTTGTAGATAACCAAGTACATTGGATACATTCGCCATTGCCACTACCTTAACATTTGGAAATGCTTCGATTGTTTTTTTGAATGCTTCAATTGTCATCTCACCTTGATCTGTTAATGGAATATATTCAATGGTTGTACCCACTTCTTCACACACTTTAAACCAAGGTAAAATATTCGATGCATGTTCTGCCTCTGTAGAAAGAATAACATCACCCTTTTTTAAAAATTTACGTCCATACCCATATGCAACTAAATTTAATGACATACTTGCACCTGATGTAAAGACAATTTCTTTTGATTCAGCATTTATAAATTTCGCAACAGTTTCTCTTGCATCTTCGTATTCTTTAGAAACTTGATACGATAAATCATAATCGCCACGATGAACATTTACACTTTCATTTACATAGTAGTTATTGACTGCGTCAATAACGCATTGTGGTTTAAATGTAGTAGCCGCATTATCAAGATAAATTACATTCGGATTATTTTTAAACATTGGAAAATCTTCTCTGATTTTCATTACATCAAACATGATTCAGTCACCTTACTTTCTATGACATTTGTTAATACTTCTTTTAATTCTTCATTTTGTATAAAACCTGTAATTGGCATTAAGTATCCAATTGTAATTAAATTCATAACTTGTTTTTCATTTAATCCACGAGATTGTAGATAAACCATTTGATTTTCATCAATTTGACCAACACTTGTTGCATGGCTTGCTTCTACATCATTTTCATCAATTAATAACATAGGAATGATGGTTGCGTTTTGACTTTCATCAATTGTTAATGCGCGTGATGTTTGATGTGATTTAGAACCATGCGCTCCTTTAACAATCTTACCTGTTGCGGTTAATACATAATCAGCATCTTGGAGCACAACACTATAGTTTTCCATTTGTCCTTCAGTATATGGTGCATCTGATGAACATGTGATTGTCATATGTTTTTTATTTTGACAAAGAGTTGCACTCTTAATTGTTGCCTTTGCACCCTCTTCTTCTAAGCTAACATGACTTGTTCTTCTAACATCTGCTGCATTACATTCGCCATAAGCCAAGTCTAATGTTCCATTTTTCTTCACAATATATTTTTCTTCAAAGTTAATCGGTTCAATTGCATTGTTCCAAACAAGCAATGTTAATCCAGCATTTTCTAATACTGTAACATTAAACTTTAAATCTAAACCTTGTTTAACATTCAAATAAATACTTGAATGACCATCACACACGATGTCGATTGTTAATGGATCAAGGGTATCAACAATCCATTCTTCATAACCATCTTGAATGATTTGATTAACCTTCCCACCTACATCGAATAATTTCATACTATTTTACCTTTACTTGATGCAGCGCAAGAACCAAGAGAGAAAGCCATTTGCTTTTTATCTTCCTCAACTGGTTGAAGATCTAATTCTTTGTATAACCAATCATACCCTTCAGTATCAATTTTAGTTACTAATTCATCTGCACCTTCAATGACGATTTTTCCATTTACAAGTACATGGGCATGTGTTGGTTTTAATAATTGATAAAAACGTTCATAGTGCGAAACTACAATTAAACCTAAGTCCGTATTTTTTTGCATATCGACAACACTGTTTGCGACAATTTTAAGAGCATCAACATCTAAACCACTATCAATTTCATCTAACATTGCAATAGATGGTTTTAATAGTTTCATTTGAACTATTTCATTACGTTTCTTTTCACCACCAGAAAAACCCTCATTCAAAAAGCGATGAGCCAAGTCTGGTTTCATTTCTAAATCCTTAATCGTCTTTTCCATTTCTTTTATAAAAGAAAATAAAGGCATTGGTGATTCTCTACGAGCATTTATTGCAGCTCTTAAGAAATCACTATTTGTAACTCCTGGTACTTCTTGTGGATATTGCATTGCTAAAAATAATCCAGCACGACTTCTTTCATCAATTGACATCGCTAAAACATCTTGTCCGTCTAACAAGATTTTCCCCTCAGTCACTGTATATTTTGGATGTCCCATGATTGCCGCAAGCAATGTACTTTTACCATTACCATTGGGTCCCATAAGAGCATGGATTTCATTTGATTTAATTACTAAAGACACTCCTTTAAGTATCTCTTTCCCCTCGATTTCGACGTGGAGATTCTCGATTTTCAATTCTGCCATTTAAATCACCTTTCTTTTTCTAAACTCTAAGCAAGATTATAGCATAATATCGCTTTTTTGTTGAAAAATACGCTTTTTGTGGCAAATTTTCATTGTTCAGATAAAATTCAGATAGATAAATTGCAAAAAACATAGAAATACCCTATAATAATTAAGCGTTTCAAAGGAGGAAAACATGAAAGACATGTTCAAAAAATACGGCGTAGTAATCCTAGTTAGTTGCTTTTTCATCGCAATTATTGCTTACTTCGCTATCGATCAATCAAAAGGTTTAATACCAGGCAAACAAGTTAATGGTGAAGATATTGTATTTACAATTGATGATAAATCCATTACTACTAATGAATTCTACGATAAACTATACAATGACTTAGGTATTCAATCCGTTTATCAAGCATTCGAAAAAGCAGTTGTTAATGCAAGTGTTGAGACAACTGATGAAATGAAAACATTAGCTAAAGAAACGGCTGATTCAATCATCAGTAACTATCAATCTCAATATGGTGCAACTTATGAAGCAGAATTAACTAAAATTCTTAAATCACTTGGATATAATGATTCTAAAGATTTAGAAACTTACTTAATTCAAGGTGAAAAAAGAAATCAATTATTAAAACAATATGTTTTAGACAACAAAGATTCAATTTATACTCCATATGAGGCAGAATATAAACCACGTACTGCAAGTCATATTTTAGTTAAAATGGCTGATGCAAATAACCCTACAGATGAAGAAAAAGCTAAAATGGCAGAAGTTGATGCAGCTTTAGCTGAAGGTAAAACATTTGCAGAAGTTGCGACAACGTATTCAGATGATACTGGTTCTGCAGTAAATGGTGGAAGTTTAGGCTTTATGGATTCTACTACACAATTTGTTCCTGAATTCTTAGCTGCTGCTTTAGCACTTAATGAAGGTGAACGTAGTGAATGGGTTAAATCAGACTATGGTTACCATTTAATTCAAATCGATTCTACTAATTTTGATACATTTAAAGATGATGATGCATTTTATAATCAATTCCTTACAATTTACCCTGAAATTCAATCACAAGTAATTTGGGCTAAAGCACAAGAACTTGGTGTAGACTTTGCAGGTAATGATGATTTGAAAGCTCAATTGCTTGACTTTATGGGCATTAGCGAATAGGAGGAAAACACATGAAAAAAATATTACTTAGTCTTTGTGCTCTACTTCTATTAGCTGGATGTACTGATGCACATGCAAAACTAAAAGATGCAAATACTGCATTAATTACAGTTGGTGATACAACAATCACTAAAGGTGATATCTACAATTCAATGATTCAACAAGGATCAGGATATGTAGCACTATCTACTGCTACTCAAGCAATTCTTGAAAAAGAAGTTCCAATTACTGATGAAATTACTGCTGAAGCTACAAAAAGCTTAGAAACTTATAAAGCTACTTATGGTGATTCATTAGAAGCTGCCTTACAAAGCTATGGTTATAAAGATGTTGATGATTTCTACAACAATTCTTTAGTGCTAAGCGCACAACTTACTGAACTTACAAAAAAATATGTAAATGAAAACTTTGATGCATTAGTAACTAAATATGAGCCAAGACAAGCTACAGTATTAACATTTGGTACAGAAGAAGACGCTAAAAATGCAAAGGCAGAATTAGAAAGTGGTGTTGATGCAATGACAGTTGCAAGTAACTTTAATTCTAGTTCAGCTGGTTCTCCACGTATCATTACTACCGATACTGATTTAGACATCTCAGTTAAATCATTTATTCAAAACGCTACTGCTCCTGGTATTTCAGATGTACTTATTGGAACAGATGTAGAAAACTTCTATATTGTGGAAGTGAATGAAATTGATCCTAACAATATTAAAGATGATGTAATCACAGTATTTGCTAGTATGGCTACTACAGCTACAGACAGTGATAAGTTCTATTTCCAAAAATATGGATTTAAAATCTATGATCGTGAATTATACGACAACATAGAAGCAAACTATCCTGATTATTTATTCAACTAAAGGTGCTTAGCACCTTTTCTTTTACCCTTTTACCTTTTATAATAGTAGATAAACAAGGAGAAACGAAACATGACAAAATCAAAAGTATATTTCACAGACTTTAAAACAGAAATCAATGATAGTCACTTAAAGAAATTAGCACGACTTGTTAAACAAGCTGGTATCGATACAATCGACATGAAAGATAAGTTCGTAGCGATTAAAATCCATTTTGGCGAACCAGGTAACTTAGCATTTCTTCGTCCTAACTATGCTAGAACAATCGTTGACATTATTAAGGAAAACGGTGGAAAACCATTTCTTACCGATTGCAATACACTTTATGTAGGAGGTAGAAAGAATGCCCTCGATCATATTGATAGTGCTTATCAAAATGGCTATAGCCCATTTAGTACAGGATGTCATATTCTAATTGGTGATGGTTTAAAAGGAACAGATGAATCAATAATTCCAATCAACCAAGAATGTGTAAAAGAAGCTAAAATTGGACGCGCTGTAATGGATAGTGATATTTTTATTTCACTAACACATTTCAAAGGTCATGAATCTACCGGATTTGGTGGAGCATTAAAGAATATCGGTATGGGATGTGGATCACGTGCTGGTAAGTTTGAAATGCATAGTAGCGGTAAACCCATTGTTGATGAAAATGCATGTCAAACATGTGGACAATGTATAAAACAATGTGCTCACGATGCCCTTCACTTCAACGAAAATAAAAAAGCCCACATCGACACAACAAAGTGTGCAGGTTGTGGTCGTTGTATTGGTGCTTGTGGTTTTGATGCAATTTCTACAATTGATTGGGAAGCAAATGATATTCTAAACAAAAAAATCGCAGAATATACCCTTGCTGTTGTACAAGACAAACCATGTTTCCATATTAGTGTTGTTTGTGATGTATCCCCAAATTGTGATTGTCATGCGGAAAATGATATTCCTATTATTGCAGATGTTGGAATGTTCGCAAGTTTTGATCCAGTTGCATTAGATCAAGCGTGTGCAGATGCTTGTTTGAAATCACCTATCATAGAAGGTAGCATTTTATCAAAGCATGAACATCACCACCATGATCCATTTAAAGATACTCACCCTGACACAAATTGGGAAATATGCGTTGAGCATGCAGAAAAAATAGGATTAGGGTCTAGAGAATACGAACTAGTCGTATTGAAATAGGAGATATTTATGTGTATATTTTGTCAAATCATTGAAGGTACTATCCCTTCTTACAAAGTTTATGAAGATGAACATGTAATCGCAATCCTTGATATTGCGCAAGTTACATATGGTCATACCCTAGTAATCCCTAAGAAGCATTGTAACGATATTTTAGACGCTGACGAGGAAACGATGGTACACATCGCTAAAGTCCTCCCAATGCTCTCCAATAAGATTGTAGCGAGTTGTAACGCCAAAGGTTCTCATATTATTAGTAACCAAGGTGAAATATCTGGACAAACCGTCGATCATCTACATTTCCATATTGTTCCACGCTACAAAGAAGATGATGCAATTGTTGTAAAATTTAACGAAACAACTAAACCTGAATTATCTGATGTATTAAAAACAATTAACGGCTAGCTTATGCTAACCGTTTTTTTATTCAATAATTTTCTTCGGATTAAATCTCAAAAGAGCTAAAGTAGGTAACGTTATACTTATGAACACAACAATTAAACAGACTCCATAAATTTCAATTATAAGAGATAAACGAATCGAAATGTGATAGTATTCCACAACTTCATCACGACTCAACTCTGTAAAATAAGTGCGTTCACCCGTCCATGGTTGAGATTCATCAACTTCAACTACTTCAGGGTTAGCAATTAACTGTTGATTAAGCATTTGATGACCAATTGATGATGCCAAGAAACTACCCGATAAAATAGCTATTACGATTTTTGATGATTGATTTAAATCATCTATTTCGTAATAACTCTTTTTATTCGATATCGATTAGTTTACCATCTTGTAAGAATACACGATGATCTGAT
>CAYLQY010000019.1:0-44466 GCA_964386325.1 uncultured Erysipelotrichaceae bacterium
TCCATGCCACATACGTCATCAAATCAACTGGATTTGACGCAACTACAAGTACACCATCAAATCCTGATTGCATAATTTCATTCACGATTGATTTCATTATCTTCGTGTTGATTGCAGTCATATCTAAACGCGATTGTCCTGGTTTTTGCGCCGTTCCAGCAGTTATAACGACAATTTCTGCATCCCGACATTCTGCATAATCTCCTGCTTTAATAATCATTTTATTTCGAGCATAAGGTAATCCATGTTGTAAATCCATAGCCTCCCCTATCGCTTTTTCTTTATCTACATCAATAAGTATTAATTCATCGACACCACCTGTTGTCAAAAATGAATATGCCATACTCATACCTACAAATCCTGTTCCTACCAATACAACTTTTCTGTCTTTTTTCATAGCACTCCTTCCTTTCATAGCTATGCTTTTATTCTAACGACTAGACTCCTATTTGTAATCTAATATGCCCATCCTCAACGGATTGTGATATAGTCACGGTGAATCCTATAGAAAATATTTATACTATGAGTACAAAAGTGAGGAAATCATTATGAAATTAATTGTTATCAATGAACGTTGTCCTAAAAATCATCAATGTCCCGCAATGCGTGTTTGTCCTACAAATGCCTTAAGTCAACAAGGATATGATGCACCTGTTGTCGATTTAAATAAATGTATTCGTTGTGGTAAATGTGTGCAATTTTGTCCAAAGAAAGCTTTGGTTTTAGAATCATGAAACTAGTTCGTAAACTCGCTCTTTTTTCTCTTTTGTTTATCACTGGGTGCACCTCCACAACAAATGGATATAAAACAATTTCACCAAAAGACGCAAAAGAAAAAATGACTACCTTTGAAAATGTAGTCTTGCTTGATGTAAGAACACCTGATGAATATAATGAAAAACATATTCAAGGTGCTATTTTAATTCCTGATTATGATATTGAAACCACAATCGCATCACAAATTCCAAACAAAGATACAACAATTATTGTTTATTGTCGTAGTGGCAATCGTAGTCGTACAAGTGCAAATAAATTAATTAATATGGGTTACAAAAATGTCTATGATTTAGGTGGAATAAATAGTTACCCCTACACTGAAGATATTATCACAAATTAAAATAACTATTCTATGTAAGTAATTTCAACCAATTTTTCAATATCAAACACCAATTTAAAACAACTTGGTGTTTTAATTTTGCCATCAAGAACTACATTACCATCAAAAACGATTTTTCTTTCTTTTTTGCTAACACCAGTTACTGCAATTGCACAGTTCGCTAAAAGGTATGAACAGATTGCTGTTGCGTGAGTGATAATCGCAACTGTTTGATTCTCATTAATTCGATTCAAATAAAACTCTATAGCATCAACCATTCTCTTTCGCACATCATTGAGTGATTCTCCACCAATATTTTTATAGTCATGATCCATGTATTGACGAATCCAAAAATCAGCAACAAGTTCTTCTTCTTTGCCTAGTCCTCTTTCACGTAAACGTTCATCCACAAAATAGTTAGAACTTATTATTTGGGCTGTTTGTACTGCTCGCAAATAAGGTGAGCAAAGAATACCATCAAAACTAACATGTAGTTTTCGCAATAACTCTTCCATTTCTATAACTCCTTGTTTAGATACAGGTATACTTTCATTATGATAACCAGAATTTTCTTGTGGTGTTGTGTGTCGAAACAAATATATCGTTTTCATAGTTTACCTAACACTTCCTATTTTTCATTTATTTAATTTGATATTACACTATATAAACTAAAACATTCAACTTTTTATATAAAAAGATGGGTATTTTATCACCCATCTTAGATTAAACATTTAATACAGTTTCTCCATTTAATTCATCATTATCAAGATTATCAATAGTTTCTCGTTTAACTTTATTCAAATAGAATAAGCTTAATACGCAACAAATACCCTCAGTAATTGGAAATGATATCCATGATAGATTCAACCCAAATTGGTGTGCAAGCACATACGTAAGAGGTACCAAAATTATCATTTGACGAAGCAAAGTAACCACTAAAGAATTTTTACCATGATCCAACGCTTGGAAGACAGAACAAAGAATTAGCGACATCCCTGCAAAAATGAATGAAATACTGATAATTCTTAATGCCGGTATCCCAATCATCAACATATCTTCACTTGCATTAAATAAATAGAGTAATTGTTCAGGGAAAAGTTGAAATACAATAGTACCTACAAACATGATTCCTACCGCCAAAATTAATGAGAAACGGATTGTTTCTAGTATACGGTTCTTATGTTTAGCGCCATAGTTGAACGATATGATCGGAATAATCGCATTGGTAATTCCAGATACCGCCATAAATACAAATTGTTGTAGTTTAAAATAAATACTAAATACTGAAACTGCCAACGTTGAGAATGAAACCAAAATCATATTCATAAATACTGTCATAAAACTCATAATTGATTGCATAAGAATTGCTGGAATCGCAATCTTATAAATACTGTTAATTAACTTTAAATCCATTTTAAACTCACGCACATGAATTTGAACAAGTTTTACTTTATGTTTAGTAATAAAGATTCCTAAAAGCATCGCTACGATTTGACCGATAACTGTCGCAATCGCTGCGCCCGTTACACCCATTGCAGGAAAACCAAAATAACCAAAGATAAAGATAGGATCTAAAATTATGTTTACTAATGCTCCCACACCTTGAACGACCATGTTATAGCCTGGATTCCCAGTTGCTTGCATAATTCTTTCATAGGTAATTTGGACAAATATTCCAAATGAGAATATCATGCAAATTTGCATATAACTGATACCCATAGCTAAAATTTCTGGATCATTTGTAAATAACTGAATAAATTGCTTAGAAAATAAGAAACCAATAAGTGCAAATACGATACCATTGATAACCGCTAAAAATAAGCCATGAACAGCAACTTGATTTGCTTCTTTTTGTTTTCTAAGTCCTAAATTTCTCGATAATAGTGCATTAATACCCACCCCTGTTCCACAGGCAACCGCAACTAATATCATTTGAATCGGATAACATAATGACACTGCAGTAAGTGCCGATTCTGACACCCTTGCAATAAAGATACTATCCACAATGTTATACAGAGCTTGAACTAACATTGAGATAATGATTGGAATAGACATGGTAGTAACTAATTTTTTTATTTCCATACTGCCCATTTTGTTTTCTTTCATACGAAAACCTCCATTTCACACAAAAAAGGAACCCGGGGTTCCTTTTACACTCTGATAGTTTCCAATGTTTTATGCAAAGCGTTAATTAACGTATGGGTCACGTCAATACATATGTATTATACCAAACTGTTTTCCAATTTCAATGGCTTTTGTACTTTATTCAATAAAATCTAATCTTCCTGTGTTTGGATCCATAAGAAATCCTGATACTCTTATGTCTTTTGGAATAAGTGGATGTTGTTTAATGTTTTGAACTGTTTCCTTAACTGAAATAATCGGATTATCAAAACCTTTAAGCCACTTTTTAACATCCATGCCTAAATAATTCATTAATTCAATATCTTTTTCTTGTACTCCTCGTTTAATCATTTTTTCAATAATTGCTGTTGAATCAATATTTTGCATTCCACAGTCATAGTGATTAATGACCATAATTTCCTCAACTCCTAATTCATAAATCGAAATTACTAAACTACGCATAACACTTCCGAGTGGACTACTAATTAATGCACCCGCATTTTTAATCATTTTTACATCTCCATTTTGAATATTTAAAGCTGCAGGCAATAACTCAGTAAGTCTTGTATCCATACATGAAAGAATCGCTATTTTCTTACTTGGGTATTTTGTTGTACTGTATTTCTCAAATTCTTTATTTTCAATAAAACGTTTATTAAATTCTAATAATTCATCAATATTATTCATTTAGTTCACCTCAGGATAAGTAATATTTTATACCATATCTTAGCTTTTTAAAAACTATTTTATTACATTATCCCAAATAATGAATTCTTCATCTAAAATACGGCTAATAATAGCTAGATTTTCATCAGTGTCATTTAAATCATTTACACTTTCTAATCGCATACTTTCGACAACAAAGTAATCACCTTGTATCGATAACGCCTCATCCATTTCCGTCTTCACATCTTTATTCTTATCCCTTTTATAAATAGTCCATTGCACCAAAACAGTACGTTTATGATTTACATCAACATGATCATATTCAAAAACAATCCTTGTTCCATCCTCATCATTAATAATTGATGGTGCTATAAATGATACTGTCTTGGGTAAAAATAGATTTACTGTAAAGCTAAATTCATCCCCAAACACACGGTAAACTGTCTGTTCACACAGATTAAGATAAGATAAGTTCTCATTAATAATTATCCAATCATTAAATTGCTTATTATCAATTTTCTTTGTTTGTTCATTTTGTATCGTACACCCTGTTAAAATAAAGCAAAATATGATTAAATACTTCATCTTATAATCACCCCTACAATGATTATTTATCACACCATCATTCATTACAATGCAATTGGGATATGTGTATTTAATTTGGTATAAGTGTTTTAGTATTTAAGATAATACGAATACTCGACACATAATCAGCACTGTGAAAAGAAAGTGCACCATCGACATTCTCAATCGTATTTCTAATAATTCTTAATTGATCTTCATGACTCTTCTTATTTTTGGCAACAGTATAAAAATCGTTATTCAAAAACTCAGTATCTAAACTATTATTAATTGTAATGAATGAATAGTTATTCTTATCTTGAATATCAATTCTTATTGTATGTTTTCCCCCACAACAATCATACGCATAACTAAGGCAATTACTTAAAAGCACGAGTAATTCATTATCACTAATTTCAAAAAGACAATTCGAGGTTATAAAACAGGTAAAATTAACACCCCCATCAATACACTTTGCTTTAAATACATTTAAAACATAATCAAGTGTTGCATTATTGGTTAGTTCAATTGCTTGCGTATGATGAACATTACTTAAATAAGTTTCTATAATTTTCTTAGCAGATGAAATTTCATTATTCTTAAGATACATAGACACATAACCTAAGATATGCTTCATATCGTGTTTTAGTACACGAATTTCATTATTCAACGATTTAATTTCTAACATTTTTTCGAGTTGATCTTCTTGTACAATTAATTTAAGTTCATCCTCTTTGATTTGGTTGTTAATTTTTAAAAGCTCAAAAAAACCAAGAATTGATAAAATCAATAAGACCATAATTCCAATTAAACCTATAAAAAAAGTGAACATATTCAATCGGTTCATCATTAATAATTCATTCAATGGTAAATTAATTAATAATAATGAATTGACAAATATCATCATCATAATGATTTGCTTATTATCAAAGTTCTTTTTATATTTTTGTCGTGCTTTAACTAAGAAATAACAAACAAGTAAATAGAGAACTTTTGAAAATAGCACTACTATTTCACGATGTTCACTAAATAATACAGTTGCTATTTCTAGTTGACCAAAAAAAACAAAACAACCAATAATAAAGCTAAACGCATTTATAGTCGGCAAAACAATGAAAATAAAACTCGATACAAACGCTTTTTCTGCTAAGGAACCTTCTAAGTACAACAGTGCATAAATAAAAGTTGTTACAACACTGATATATACAAATATCCCTTCATAAACAAATACAATATTTGTAATAGTAACGATAGAAAATGATAAACATCCAAATAAAAATATATGTACTAGTTTGCATTTTTCTTTTCGACCCAAAAATCCCGTTATAAAATAATAAATTGTAGCTATTTCAAAGATATTAATTCCATATTCAAACAAATTCATACTATTTTCTCTAACAAATAATTCATATATTTGTCTTTAACTTTTTTAAACTTCCGATAACTTATCTCAAGTTCACATTTATTTTTCAGTACACAACGACACCACTCTTTATCAATTTTATGAATATAATAAGCATTTACTAAAATACCATGATAAATAAGTAGAAAATGATATTGTTCAAGCTGTTTATACAGCGATTTAATAGAATCACGGGTTTCTAAAATCGTGCCATTATCCAAATAGTAGTTGACATAGTTCTTATCATTCTTAATATACATAATATTAATCAGCGCAACTTCTTTCCCCTCGACTTTTATTTTTCTTGATTTCTTTGCAATGATTTTCGAAACCTTATTCATAGCGATTATTAAATCATTTTCCAAGTGTGCTTTGCGTACAAAATACAATGAATTAACCTTATGTGACTCAAACACTAAATCTTCTCGATATGAATAAAAAATTACCAAAGTATTTTCCTGAATTTCTTCAAGCCTTTCAGCTATTTCGATACCATTGATGCTAGGCATATCAATATCGATAAAATATAAATCTGCTCTTTTCTCAAGTAAAAAGTCTATTTCTATATCTGAGTATGTAAAGATTTCCATTTCACACCCTATAGCACATGTTAATAATTTTTCTTTAAGAGTATCTATATCTTCTTTTCTATCATCATTAATTGCCACATTCATTTTCATTTAGTCACCTTCTCACTTTCGCATGATACTTTTCGATTCAACAACAACTTGCAAACAAACATATATTCTTTACTTTCGAGTTGAACTTTTCCACCAATTTTAGACATTGTGTTTTCTATACTTTTCAATCCAAAACCATGAATATTCAAATCTTTTTTTGTTGTTAGTTTATCAATATCCAATCTCTCTTCATCAATAGAATTTTCAATAATAAGTGAGGAATATTCTGTGAAATCGCGAATAAAAACTCGAATAAAATTTAATCCACCACAATTTTCATAGGCATTTGAGAAACAATTTCCTAACAGAATTAATAAATCATTATCACTTATGTCAAATGTGCACGCTGAATTGATTGTACAGGTAAAATCTATTTGCTGTGCAATACACTTTTCTTTGTATAAATTTAGTATATAATCCAATGTCGGATTATTTGTAAGTTCCACACTTTTTGTCCGCGAAACAGATATTGCATATTTGTCAACGATTGCTATGGAAGAATCTACATCCCCTTTATCGATATAATCAATAACTTGACTCAGAGTTTGATTCAATTCCTCTTTTAATACTCTAATGTCATCATTTAGTTCTTTAACACCCAGCAAACGATCAAGTTGATCATTTTGAATTACTAATTTCAACTCATCCTCTTTGATACGATCATTTATTTTAAGAAATTCAATATATCCAATTACCGTTCCAAGTACAAGCAGAATCATTGAAAATAAACCAATTATGAATAAGAAACCATCTATTTGATGAGTCATGAAATATCTTATATAAGGTAATGCAATTAGAAACATGAGTAGTGTTAAGAAGAAAATACTTCTTTGTTGATTATTCTCTATTTTATATTCATATTTTCTTCGAGTATGAATTAATAGTAATGAAATTAAAAACAGCAATGCATTCGCAATAAACATAATAAGTGCTTTCCAGTTTGAAGATAATAATAACTCAATGTCACCATTTTGGTTGAAAAGCACATTAAAAATAACTAGCATAACCGTTGTTGTTATTATAAGTAAAGCATGAATAAAAGTAGTCGCAAAAAGCTTTGCAAAAAATGTACCTTTAGTACAAAAATGAAGAAATATCAAAGGAATAACTGTAACCACTAACACCCAGACACCTTTATAATCAATAAAGATATTTAACATAGTAAGAGCTATGAAACTCATAAAACATGAAACAAATAAATAAGCTGGCTTGTATTTTTTGTTTTTTCTTAAATAGTTAACTAAGAAATAATAAATAATACTAACTTCTATTAAACTAATAAAAGAATCTAAAAGTGTCATGGTAGTTCTCCTACATCCAATAGAATTATTTTAACAAATAGTATTGATTATTGATATAAATAAAAGAACATCTCATTAAAATGTTCTTTCATCATTTATTGTTTGTGAGCAGTAATTATTGTATAGCTAGAAGCATTAATCGTAATAAAATAATCATCTTTGTATACATACCAATTTTTACCTATTGATTCAATTTTTGAAGCACTTTGTACAACCGTCTTACACCAAGTTACTACATCACTTACTTGTAAATTTAAATTTTTCCTAATTCTTTGTACTCCCAACTCTGTAGTCTGTATTTTATCAATATTTTCAAGTAGCATTTCACATTTTCTTGATGAATGTCTTTTTTTCTTCATCTCAACCCATTTATACAATGCTCTAGCGGTAGGTGGAAATATTTCACTAGGGAGTGAATCAAAGCTAAAAAAATCTAAATCTTCTACCTCTGACTCTTGCATCATTAATTGTCCCGTATAGTCTTTGCATATGAATACAATGTCAACATTGGATACTTCATCACCATTTGGATAGGTATAATGTGTATCACTGCCTGAAAATATGCCAAATAATTCAATCGTATGCGCAATTAGTCCAGTTTCTTCAAATAACTCACGCTTAGCTGCTTCTTCGACAACTTCATCGAGTTCAACCGATCCACCAGCATACCCCCAACAATGATTATCTCTACGTTTTTGAAGTAGTATTCTTCCTTTACTATCTTCAACGATTACACTAGCTCCAACTTGAAGTAATGGTCGATGACCAACAACTTTACGTAAATCCATGATATAGTTTGCCATCTTATCACCTTCTAAACACTTTTCTTTTTCATTGCGAGTATCTTCTCTTTATTGGGTTCATTTTTCATTAAAAAATCTGCCCATTTGATATCAATTTCATCTATTTTTTCTTTACATTCATTGATTTTTTTCTTATAAAACTCAATTTTCTCTAGAACTTTACTTTGATAATTTCCTTGATTACTAAATACAATGGCAGACAGTTCATAAATCGGTAAACCAATTGCATGCGTTTCTACATGAATTGTTGACAAACCTTGACCTATTGCATGATAAAGCGCAATATCACTTTTGTCATTAATTTCCTTACATATGGCATGACATTCTAGGATTGCTCTTTTAGCAACCGGCATTTTAACTTCACCCTTTGCCCATCGTTGACAAATTTCAAACGCATCCTGAGCTCTAAATTCTTCTGGGTATTTCTTTTCTAAGGTCGCTAATGGTATTTGTACACATTCAAAAGCCCATAACACTAATGCGCGATGGGTCTGTTCTTGAATAAGAAAAATTAATTCCTGTAAACATGCACTATCTCTAGAAAATAAGATTGCATTTTTTCTTTTTAATTTTTCTTCAACTTCTTTGAACATTATTGATTACCTCTATATCTAAAGATATTTATCATTAATCTTTTTTCTCTAAAAATCAGTAGAATCAATTACAAATTTCTTCTCAAACTCATCAATGGGCATAGGTTTATAAAAATAATACCCTTGAATATAATCACAACCAATTTCAGTTAAATATTCAACATACTCTTTATTTTCAATTCCTTCAGCAACAACCTTCATCCCTAAATTATGGGCAATATCAATAATCCCTTGAATTACACGTCGTTCTTTTTCATTACTAAAGTCTTGGAACAATGAGCGATCAATCTTTAACTCTGATAACTGTACATTAATTAGAATATCAAAAGATGAGAAACCACTTCCAAAGTCATCTAAAGCACAACTAAAACCAAAATCATAGATTTCATCAACTAATGGCTTTAACTTGTCCAAATCACTCAAAACAATACTTTCTAATAATTCAATACGAATTAGTTTAGAAGAAATTTGATACTGATTAAAAGTTTCTTTATATTCAGGCATAAAATACTGACCATTATAATAAGCTTTAGATAGGTTGAAACTAATGGTAAATTCTTTATTATATTCTTTTATCCAACGTTCTATATAAGAACAAGCTTGATTAAACAAATATCGATCAACATCACGAATGGCTCCATTATCTTCTAAGCTTGGCAAAAACTCTGTGATAGGTATCATTCCTTTTTTCGGATCTATCCAACGAACTAATGCTTCTGCACCAGATACATTTCCTGTAGCTAGTTCAACTTTAGGTTGTAAATAAAGCTTAAAATCACCATTCGCTAATGCGTGATCAACTTGCTCTTGAAATTTAGAGTATTCTTCTTTTTGATCAACATATGAAACATAATACATTTCATAATTACTTTCAGGATATAACTGGTGAATGCTTCTTGTACGACACAAATCTGCAAAATACCGAGCCGTATAGTAATCGATTCCATCTTTTATCATAGGATAGAATCCCATACCGATGTAGAGTTTCTTTCCTAATTTGTCTTCTATAATATCTCTAACTGCAAAATGAAAAGCTTGTGCACGCGGATGCAAAGCCTCTTCTGATGGTTCACATTTGATTAACAAATTAAAATAGTGGCTATGTATACGAACTATAAATTCATCCTCAGTTAGAAGTTGTTTTAAAACCTCAAATACATTTTGGATTACTTTTTCACTTTCATCGTTTCCAATTTTATGACTGATTGCTTCATAGTTTTTAAGCATTAAACTGACTAAACAATAGCCACTTTCTTTGGATTCAACAACACGATCATATTGTGACTTAATCCATAACTCATTTGGGGACTCAATACACCCATAAAGATTGTTCAAACTCATTACACAAACCTCTTCTATAATTGTCACTAGTTTTAAAGCAGGTATAATTTATCCATTTATAAAATGATACCACTTTAAAATTTTAAAGTCACTAAGTAATTATGGACTTTAGCGCAAAATATAATGTAAATTCAATAATTAAACAATCATTAACTCCTGATGTAATATTTCAAAACTAGTAAAAACATTTTTCATGCAATTTGAATTTATCTTCTTTTATTATATACGATGACTGTAATTAACGAAACAAAGACAATTACAGTATTCACATAAATTATTTCTTATAAAACTATACTTTTTTTACTGCAATTTTCTAATTTAATATACCTACAACTATTTATCGTATGAAATATCCTAATAATGCTATAACAGTCCCTAAAACAACAGATGTTATTGTCATTGGTATAATCGATTTTTTATCATCTTTCGCAACGATAACAATAACAGGAATAGCTAATAGTAGCGACACCAATCCACCCTTCAACCACCATACCATTCCAAATAAATCGATATTGAAGATTATAAATGGACAAATCAAATAGTGAATAAACGCTGAACCAATTGAATATTTATCTAACTTCATTTTAATCATGGGTAAAATATCTAACGTACCTACACCAATACCAATCAATAATGTCACAAAAAAATCATTCATCTTTACTTCCCCCTCTATATTTTATATTACATTCAACACATGTAATTTCATAAAAATAAGTTTCTAGTTTTTTATTATTTATCGTCAATAATGGCGATTTATCATTTGGACAACAAAGTCTGTTTTTCACAACTTGAAGACTATTTTTTGAAATTTTAGGTTCTTGATTATTTTCGAAAAAAAGTTCTAAACTTCCAGTACCACCACAATTGCATTTGAATTCAAAATAAAATCGACTATATGTCACATAGCACAAATATCCTATGTTTTCTCCACAATGTTCACAATAAATCCAGCCACCATATCCATTCGCAAG
Organism: uncultured Erysipelotrichaceae bacterium; assembly: GCA_964386325.1. Taxonomy (GTDB): domain Bacteria; phylum Bacillota_I; class Bacilli_A; order Erysipelotrichales; family Erysipelotrichaceae; genus Anaerorhabdus. The sequence goes on from CAYLQY010000019.1 coordinate 11,539, forward strand.
CCGGATGTTTTCGACTTGCTTTCCTAATAGTACTCTTGTCATTATTACTCACCCTTAACAACTTTCATCTCATTAGATAATAGTAATTTTTCTAAAAATATTTTGACATCCAGTGGTGACTTGTATTTAGGAAGTTCTGAGAATACATCAGAAATTCTATCCATTTCATCCATGGCTTCTATAAAACGATAATAGTCTTCTTCTTTTATTTTTTCTAAATGACTATATTCTAAGTTTTTAGGTTGAAGACGGTGTGTTTTTATAGCATAACCAACACGTTTTTTACAATTACATTTTCCTGTACCAGAAAGTCCACAATATTCACTCAAAAAATCAGCTACCTTTTTACGAATACGTGATAGACGCTGACGATAAGCTTCTGCTGAAATTCCTAGAATCTCACCACAGATTTTGCTATCTGCTTTAAACATTAATCCTAAAACATAAATACATCGACTTTCTGGATCTAAGCACTGAAGCATGACATTTGTACATGAAAGCTTTAGTTCCTCCGCTAGATTATCACACTCCTCGCCTTGATATAAATCTTCAGTATTTGGTATAAAACCAGCATTTATATCTTCTGCATAATACTCGAAACTTAGATGTTGCATAGAAAACATAGATTTTTTATAATTAATTAAATAATTGGTCGCAATACGATAAACCCATGTTGAAAATGAACTTTCCTTACGAAAAGTAGAAAGTTTAGTTATTATCTTAATCATAATTTCCTGTACTGCATCATCAGCATCATGAGGACTTCCAAGCATACGCAAAGACAAATTATATGTCATGTCTTGAACACTCATCAGTAACTTCTCTAAAGCCTCCTTATCACCTTCTACCGCCTTATCTACAAGTTCAAATGTTTCATTTTGCATAAAATTGCCTCCTTTTTCTTTGTTATTCACTTTATTAGACAATCCATCTGTTTGATTGTGACAAAAAAAGTGAATTTTTTATTTCTTCTAATAATATTATTATAAATTACTACTTTTACAATACATCAAAAAAGGTCTCTATCCAAGAGACCTTACTATCATAAATTAGTCTTAAAAAATGCTTCTAATTTATCAAAAGGAATTCTATCAACTCGATCATATAAATCAATATGTTCGGCATCAGTTACCACAAAAATTTCTTTCTCTTTTGCAGCTTTTTCATATGCCAGTTCACTGAAATGCTTTGAATGTGCTCGATCCCCAACGATAAATAAAATTGGGCGTGGAGCAATCTCTTCAATATAATCTAGTAGTCTAAAATTCATCATTGATAAATTCGATGTCGTTGTGAATCCGCCACGGGCATTTGGATGATGACCACGTTTTGTCGCGTAGAATCGCAACCATTCAGCTGCGGGTTCTGGAACATCATTAGGTACTTCATTAAAAGGAACCTCTGGGAAATTTGGAATATATTCTGGTGTACCTTCTTCCGCATCTTTCCATCGTTGTTGTGCTAGTTGTTTTTTTATCTCTTCTATTTCTTCTTTACTCTTTTTAAAACGACTAGCTATAGTCATGTCATACATACTTGCTGTTGCAATCGCTTTAATACGAGTGTCACATTGAGCAGCACTAAGAGCAAATCCCCCTGATCCGCATATACCAATCACACCTATTTTATCTCTATCTACAAAATCCAATAATCCTAGATAGTCGACCCCTGCACTAAAATTCTCTGTAAATATATCTGGTGAAGAAACATGTCTAGGTTCTCCATCAGATGTTCCCATGAATGCTTGATCAAATGTCAACACTACAAACCCACGTTGTGCCAACTCATTAGCGTATACACATGGACCTTGTTCTTTTACCCCTCCATAAGGTGCCCCAACAATTAGTGCTGGATATTTTTTTGTATTCTCTTTTTCTCTTGATGTATACAAATCACCTGAAATTGTTAACCCATATCTATTTTTATATCTTACATGTTGTCTAGAAACATTGTTACTTAATGGTGCTATATAATAATTATCCATTTTTCTCTCCTATCACTTATAAAATGTAATCACTGCGTTTCCTTTACCTAACGTTTCTTTTAATTCTTCGGTATTTTCTATAAAACCTAATGAAGTATAACTAAATGATGTATTAAATGTTTCATAGAATAAAACTAAACAATCAGACCCAAATAACATTAAATCACCTTTATTAATTTTCTTAGGTGTAACAGATTCTGTTGTTAGTCCTTCATCAAGATAATAATATTTCTCATTACCATTCATATCATTCATGTTAATTGTCAACGGTAACATCTTTAAAAACTCTTTTGATGCAGTATTGTTATAGAGTATCGCATTAAATACTTCACCATTAATTTCTACTGTTATCTCCAACTTCATATTATCAGTCACTCCTTCTTTATCATTCATTAAAGTTGGTGGACTTTGATGTGTTATTTCGTTTTCAACTCCTTTTTGCTTCCAAAACTCATATTGACAGCCAACTATTAATATAATTAATAAAACTGCGATTCCTACCTGTTTCATTTTCATTATCTACACCACCAAATCACGATCAAACATTTTCAAAAATTTTTTGGTTCTTGCTTGTTGTGGTGAGTTGAAAATAAATTTTGGTGTTCCTTCTTCGACAATTTTACCTTGATCCATGAAGATTATTCTATTACTGACATTTTTTGCGAAATTTAATTCATGCGTCACTATAATCATCGTCATCCCTTCCTTTGCAAGTTGTCGAATAACAAGCAAAACTTCTTCAATAAGTTCTGGGTCAAGTGCCGAGGTTGGTTCATCAAAAAGAATAACTTCTGGTTTAGTTACAAATGCCCGTGCTATTGCAACACGCTGTTGTTGTCCACCAGATAGTTGGTGCGGGTAGTATTCATAACGATCAGCTAACCCTACCTTATCCAAAGCTTGTTTAGCTAGTGCAATTGCAATTTCTTTATTCATTTTTCTGACAACGATTAATCCTTCAGTGACATTTTCAAGTGCAGTTTTATTACGAAATAAATTATAGCCTTGAAATACAAAAGCTGTTCTCTTGCGAATAGACATCGCTTCCTTACGATTCACGTTGTTCATTTCATAGTTAACACCATCAAAACTCATTTGACCATCATCTGCCTTACAGAGATAATTCATACACCTTAATAATGTTGTTTTTCCAGAACCACTTGGTCCTAAAATACTTATCACATCGCCTTTATTCACTTTTATATTTATGTCTTTCAATATTTCATTATCACCAAAAGACTTTCTTAACTTCTTAATTTCTATCATTATTCACCTAGTATTCTAATTTAAATTTATTTTCTAAAGTATGTTGTAGTTTGGATAGAATCGTACAAAGTAGTAAATATATTAATCCTACTTCGCAATAAAGAGCAAAAGGTTCATAGGTTCTTGCGATAATACGTTGTGTAGCCATTAACATCTCCAAAATTGTGATATTAGATGCCAGTGAAGTATCTTTAACCAAACTAATTAATGAATTACTTAAAGGTGGAAATGCCGCTCTCAATGCTTGCGGTAATACAATACGAAATAATATTTGAATATAACTCATACCTACACAATACCCAGCTTCAAATTGACCCTTTGGTATTGCTTCTATCGATGCTCTAATTGTCTCCGAATCATAGGCACCAATACTTAATGAAAAAACAATGAGCGCTGCTGGAAAAGGTTCTAATAAAATACCCAAACTTGGCAATCCATAAAAAATAACATAGAGTTGTACTAATAAAGGTGTTCCTCTAATAATCCAAACATACCCTCTCACAATTTGCTTAAGTACTTTTATATTTGACACTTGGATGATTGCGACAACAAGCGCAATAAATAAACCAATACCAAACGATAATATTGTAAGTGGAATTGTCATGGTTAATCCTGGTAGTGCAATTTTCCAAAACGAATCTAATAGTATTTCTAGTATACGATTATCCATAATCTATCTATTCACTTACTAAATCTGTGCCGAAGTATTTTATTGATAACTCCGTTAATTCTCCTTGGTTAATCATCTCATCAAGAATTTTATTTATTTCTTGATTTAGTGTAATAGTTTCTTGTCCTTTGCGCATAGGAATTGACACTAGAGAAGCTTCATCAGTTAATGCTGCAATCTTTAAAGGTGCTTCTGGATGTATCTTCATGTAGTCGTAATAAGTTACTTCAGCATTTAATGTTGCATCCACTCTTCCTTGTAAAACAAGTTCGATTGTTTGATTCAAATCATCAACACCCGTTGTTGTAGCTCCATAATTTTCCGCAAGTGTAGCATATGTACTTGCTAATGTATTTGCAGTTTGTTTCCCATTTAAATCTTCATAGGATTGTATTTCATTATTTTCACTTTCTACAATGATAGCAGTTTTGATGAACGCATAGGGTTGTGAGAAATCGTATTTTTCTGATCTTTCTTCGGTAACCTCAACACCATTAATAACGATGTCATATCGTCTGGAATCTAGCCCTGCAAATAGACTATCCCATTCCGCTTCTACAAATGTTGCTTTAACACCTAGCTTTTCAGCAATTCGTTGACCTAATTCTACATCGTAACCAACTAATTCATTGTTTTCATTATGATATGACCATGGTTGCCAAGTCCCTTCAGTAGCAATAATGATTTCATTCTTGTCCTTTATCTGTTGCAATAGATCTGTTTGTTCATTGTTTGCGTTTGTACATCCACTAAGTAATAACAAACTTAAACTAATAAGTATCCCAATCTTCTTCATTTTTTTCCTCTTTTTCTTTATTTATCTGATACACAAGATAATCCAAACAATCGATACATTTTTGACTCTCATGTACTTTATCTAATAACTTCATTCGATGCTTCGAAAGTAATTTTACTTGGTCTTTTGGATTTCCCTTTTCTTTACAAATCATAAAAGAATCAATCGTTTCAGAATCACATCCAGCATCTTTAAGGTTCTGTTCTATTGCTTCTTTTAGCTTGTCTTTTGTCATTCTTCCCACCCTCCTTGTTGATTGAGGTAATTCTAGCACCCGTTAATTTCAATAACAAATACTTATATCAAATACATTGCCATGCTTGACAGCTATATATAAACAAAGGTAAATTAATAGTGGAGGATATAAAAATGGAACTACGTGTACTTGAATATTTCTTGGCTGTTACACGCGAACAAAGCATATCTGCAGCCGCCGAAGCATTACATTTATCACAACCAACATTATCAAGACAATTAAAAGATATGGAAGATGAACTCGGTAAACAACTACTCATTCGAGGCAATCGTAAGATAACATTAACAGAAGAAGGAATGATTCTACGGAAACGTGCTGAAGAAATCTTAGAGTTAGTAAGAAAAGCTGAGCATGAGATTACTGTTTCTGATGAATTTATTTCTGGTGATATCACAATAGGCACTGGAGAAACAGACGGCTTAAGATTAATCACAAGTACAGCAAAAGAAATCCAACAACACTACCCACATATTCATTTCAATCTTGTTAGCGGCGATGCCGTGGATATCATTGACCAATTGAATAAGGGAATCTATGATTTTGGTATCTTGTTGGGTGATATTGATACTGCAAAATTTGATGCAATCAAATTACCTTATAATGATACTTGGGGTGTTTTAATGCGAAATGATTCAGTACTTGCAAAAAAGGATGTTATAGCACCTGAAGATTTATGGGATAAACCTTTAATCGTTTCAAGGCAAGCAATAAAACAACATGGTATTCCTCTTTGGTTAAGAAAAGATGTTAATGACCTAAATATCGTAGCAACCTATAATCTACTATTTAATGCATCATTAATGGTTGATGAGGGAATGGGCTACTGTATTACCTTGGATAAAATTATAAATACCACAGGTGATAGTCATCTATGTTTCAGACCTCTATCCCCTAAATTAAATATAAGTATGAGTATTGTTTGGAAAAAATATCAAGTATTTTCCAAAGCCACTGAAAAATTCATTCTTGCTCTTCAAGAGAAATTCTAATAAAAATACCTCAATGAAAGGTTCACCCATTCTTTGAGGTATTTTAATATTTAAATTTAGTCTGAATCTGTTTTACTATTTCTAATACTTCATCAATTTCTATGCTCGTACTATTTTCTTTTGCATAGTTACATATGCTTCTTAAATCACCTTTATTCTCCATCCATGCATAGTGAGGCAGAATCCAAAAATGCAGATGTTTTGAGTTTTCTTCTTGAAAAAGAGTTATCTTATCCGTCACATTTAATTCCTTTAAGCATCTTATTACACTGTTAATTAATTCCATCAATTTAGTTCTATCTTGATCATCCATTTGTGTGATTGATTGAATGTGTTCTTTTACATTAACGATAATAAACCCTTTAATTGGAACTAAAGGATCTTGCTGAATTGTAAATCTATCATCTTCATAGATTAATCCACCTGGTGTTTCAATACTATGATTCGCAATTGCACACCCTAAACAATCCGCTTCAATTACATTTCCTAAAAAGTCTTTGATTAAACTCGTACTATTACTTAATACATTTTCTTTCATAGATATCCGTCTCTTTTTTAGTTTGAATTTATCGCAAAGCATCATCTAAATAAAATGAAACTTGATTTCTTCCCTTTTGTTTTGCTTGATACATTGCTTTATCTGCTTGATCTAGTACTTGATCAAAATCATCTCCACATGAAAACAACGTTATTCCAACACTACAAGTTACCTCGATATCTTCACTATCATTATGTATTTTAAGAAGCGAAACAATATTTTCAGCCTTAAGTTTTATTTTTTCAATATCTGTTACATTTTCAACTAAAACAATGAACTCATCACCACCGATTCTCCCTACTAATTCATTAGGAAAAGCTTCTTTTAGTTTTTTGGCAGCAGTAACCAAGATTTCATCACCAAAAAGATGACCATACGTATCATTAATATTTTTAAAGAAATCTAAATCTATAAAAAGTAAAGCATTGTTTAAATTTGGATGCTCTTGCAAACATTTATTAATTCGATCCTTCATACTTTGTCGATTGTATAAATCTGTTAAATCATCATGTTGTGCTTTAGCGGTTAATCGTTGTTTTAACTTAACTTCGTCATCTGAATCTTGCAAAAAAGAAACTAGTCGTAACGAATTGGTAACTTTACTCATATACATTTTTGATTTGAATTCAATCCAGCGATAATCTTTCTTGTCACTTCGCATAAATGTAATATGGCTGAATTCCTTGATACCACAATTATATTTATCTATCAAATTATTCAAATCGTAAAATAAATTGAATTCTTCAACATAATCACTATGAATATAATCTGTAGAAATTAAGTTAACCATTTTTGAAAATTCTACTCGTTGATAGTTCTTTATTAAATTATTCCACAAATCTCCTTCAGCACGTATCATTTGATTCTTCATTAAATCTGCTTCAAGAATGTCCTTAAACATCGTTGTAGAAAGTTCACTTTTTTCTTTTTCTTCTTCTAATTCAATTTGTGCTGTGACATCACGAGCAATCCCAAAAATGCCAATTACATTATTATCATCATCGCGAATTAGATGCTTACTTGTCGAAGAATATTTTTTTCTACCATTCTCATCTGGAATTGGTTCAATATTATTTATTATTGATACTTCACTCTCCATTAATGATCTATCATCCTCTATATATCGTTTCGCTAGTTCATAATCAAATAAATCAAAATCCGTCCTTCCGATGACTTCTTCAGCTGTTTTCTTGTTCACAAGCTTCGCAAAAGAAAGAGAACAGTTAATATATGTTAGATTTGAGTCTTTTATAAACAGCAGATCTTCTGATGTTTTAAATAAAGTTTCTAAGGCTTTTATTAGAAACTCTGTTTTTTGTAAACCCATGATTTTTCCTCCAATGATAAATTATGTAAAAACAATATTCATTATTTACATTGTACTACTTATTTTAGATTTTGTACCTTTAAATCCGATAAAATCTTATCGAAAAATACCAACTTTAGATTCCACATTACTTTTCCTTTATTGCACATATTTTATTGTTATCTAAAATTATACTGAGACACGAAAAAAGCCCCTTAATGAGACTTTGTTTCTAAGATATTTAATACTCTACTGATTTTAAACTACTAAACTCTTATGCATTTACTCATAACTACATATTATTTGCCTGATAAACAGGCTATTTCTTGATCAAGCCATGTTATAATTTCATCCTCTATTTTTAAAACAGAATCATCTAATGGTATGGTAAGCCCTCTACAACCACCATCACAATGCCCAATCTCTCTTTTTCTACCACAACCATATCCTTTCGCAATTAACTCTTGCAAAATTACTGAAAAAGAAGAAACTACGTCCATATACTCATGTGTTCTTGTTGATTTTATATTTATATGATAACCGTTATTAAGCGATGCATTTATTCCCCATAAATCTTTACGTTTATAACAATACTTTATATAAATATGAAATCCTTTTATTTCCACAACACAAGTAAGTCCTTTCTCTAAATAGCGTTGATGAAGTTGGATAACAAAATTTTGCACCTCACTAGATAAAGGTTTTATTGTGTCCTGAACAATCGAAAGACTACTCGTTTCATCTTTCATTAGCTCCCTGAAATCACAACGCAAGAAAATATCTTGATTAACAAGTGTTCCATGTTCAATTTCTGCAATAGCCATAATTTTCATACCGATGAGCATAACTGGGTTATCCGGATAACTAACTTTCAAAACTTCATTATCTGCTAGATTTTGTATTTCACTATTTACATTACCCTCAACAACAATCCCGCAATTAATTAGAAACTGTAAACATTCTAAATTTTTCGAATGAGATAACTTTTGATTAAATATTGTATTCTCACATAAGATAGCTTGTCCATTTTCAATTAATCTACCTTGGTAACCAATTTTCATTAGCATCCTACTGACATGATGAATAAAGGGATAATAAACTGAAAGTGTTGTTCGATTTTCATATTCGTGAGCAACTTTTTTACTAGTGTCGTAAAGATTAGCTGTTCTGTCTAGTTCAGTATATAGTCGTTTTAAAAAACTTCTAAACGCAATAACACCTTCATATATACTTTCACCTGGAAAAAAATTCAAATAGTCAGATTTGACTAAATAAGCATCCGTTGCTTCTGGCACCATAATTTCGCATAAATATTGTGCTACATCTTGTAAAGTTTTTCTCATACTTATTTCCACCTTAATCTATATATTTTATAAAAAAAGTTTAACAAACAAAATAAGACAACATCTGTCATATTTCGATAAATTAGTAGTGTTTTAATACATATAATTTATACTAATTCACAAAATTTATCTATCTAAAATCGCAATAATAAAAAGTTCCCTTTTTATGGAACCCTTTACCATTCTTCAAAAAATTCACTTAGATTTTAATCTACTGTTTTTATTTCGTAAATATCTACATTAATCAATTCCAACATATCATGTTCCAAAATGTCTGTTTGATAATTAGCTCTATCTACAACTTTGTCAATTACATTACCTGAAAGAATGAGGCCAACAAGAAACTATTTATATTATAATAAATAACCAATTGCAATAAACAAATAGCTCCATGCACTACTTCTACCTAATTTCAAGTACATTATTCCACTTAGTATTGAAAATAATACACAAGAAATTCCATTCCAAATTTCAAGTCCAACCCCACGAGAAACAAAATGAAATATCCCCCAAGTTAGTGCCAATACAATTCCACCGAATGGAATATTACTTTCTTTATTAATACGAACTTCGAATGCTTTTTGGCCAAACATGATTATTAATAAGACAATTCCAACCTCCATTACATAATACATATATTGTGTAATGAATTGAAAAGCATTCTTTCCAGAAGCTTCTCCAATTACCTTTAAGGTATGCCAATCAATAAAAGTCATGACTTTACAAGCAATCAAACAAATAATCGCAACAATTAGATTTTTTGGTGTAATTGCAAAACGCTTGTTTTCTCTTGGAAAAGAAAGTTTTTTATTACTCCAAGCAAGAATACTAATAAGATATATCGTCCAAAGCACAACCATGATGAGATGATGGACACTTCTTTGATTTGTAGTATAATGCCAAATATCCATTTTAAAAATCCACATTTCAATGACGAACAATGAAAAATACTCTAATAGAAAAGCCCCAAATAACCAAAAACAGATTATTAAATATTTAGTCCATTTATCAGAAATATTCATAAATAAGTTCCCCTTTTCAAAGATACCAGTAAACTAGTAATATTAAATACAATTATAACAGCATATCTAACTTTTCTATCTTTAATTTCAACCTTTATTCATTGTTTTTGTAAGTAATTATCATATGACCAATCCCAAAAATAATCGCAACAATTATTAAAAGAATTTGCATACGAAGTATACCACTAATTAAAAAAATCAATGTTGGCAGAATTGCTAATAACATAGCTTTAGTGATTGTTTGTTTATGAAAGTAAAGAATCCAAATTAAGCAATACATTATTGTTAAAACAGCATTTGATAAAATGTATAGCATATCACCATTTACCAACCAATATCCATAAGAGAGTACTGGTATATTTATGACCATTAAAAACATTGCTCCAAATCGTCCAATTTGTTCAATCATTTCAACAAACTTGTTTTGATATTTGTTTTCAATATTTTTGTATTTTATTCCAAATACTATATTCGGTATCATAATAATCACCATAATACCAGCACCATATATATTAAACCAATTCATTCTTCACCCTAAGTTTTCTTAACTATCTTTCTCTACCATCCTAATTTAGTTTTTAGCATATTATTGTTCATCACTATAACTCTATTTTGAAGATTGTTCAAGATAATATTCTTGAATCTCTGAATAACTATTAAACTTATCACTGAAATTAACCTGTAATATCTCCCCCGTTGTATCTTCAAAAATAATAATATTACAATTATCGATTACTGAAAGTACAAGCTCTGCTTTTGTTTTCAAATCAGGAATTGCTAATTTATTTACCTCACTGCTGTAGATTACTTTGATTTCATAGGGTTCATTAGAAGTTTGTAGTTGAATTGTATACCCACCTTGATTCATTGGAATTAAAGAATAATCACCCTCGGATAAGTTATCAATACCCACTATTTCTAATAAATCATGAACACCCACATTATTACCCACATATTTAATACGATTATCAATCAAAGAAATAAATGGTTCCGTATAAATCTGACTTGTTTTAGAATTAACAATTTGATTACCAATCTTTATTAAATCATTAATACTCGATAATGGTATTTCTATTGTACTTTCACTGTATTGTGAACTAAATGTTTTAACTAAAGTATATGTTATTTTTTCATAACCTTGTTCAGTATTATCAATGTGATAATCTTTAATCACCATACCTGGTTGATTTGGTTTACCTGTATATTTAATGATACCCTCGGTAATTTCAATATTTCCTTTTATCGAAACATCATTTGATACAGATCCAAATACATAAGGTTTAAGTAATAAAAAAGACACGAACAAAAACACAACAACAATAATTGAGCTAAATATCTTTCTTCTATTTTTTTGTTTTACCTTCTTTAAGTAGTCAATCTCACCATCTTTTGCATGATTTATTGGACGTAACATTTCATTATAAATTTGTTTGCAGTTATCACACTCATTTAAATGTTCTTTAACCAACATAGATGCTTCATTTTCACAACAATTATCAACATAGTTAGGTAATACTTCTCTAATAATGCTACATGGTAGTTTCATCTTCAATTGCCTCCTTTATTCTTGTTTTTCCTCTATAGAAAGTAACTCTTGCCCAATTTTCACTTTTATCCATAATTTCACCAATTTGTGCAAATGATAGATTTGCTGCTAGTCTCAAATATACTACTTCACGATAAGGCTCAGGTAATTCATGTACTTTCTTCAAGATTCCTACACAATCCCAATCAATTTTTTCGCTTATGATATCTTCATTTAACTCAATCTCTTTAATTCTTCTAAACTCACGCCGCAACAAGTTATTCGCAATGCCACATAACCATGTGCTGACTTTACAACTATGATCATATGTATGCAACTTTTCCAACGCAATTACAAAAGTTTCTTGAGTCAATTCTTCTGCAAGATCATCTCTATGGCATTTTTTAAGAAGAAAACCATAGACCAGTTTTGCATAAGACCGATAAATTTCTTCGTAACTTTGATTTGACTGTTCCATTATCTCCCTCCTCACCAAATATATGTATATTATTCATGAAACGTTACAAAATTTCTTTATTTTATATGCAATTATTATCCGACATTGCTCACTCCATATAACTAGGAAATACACTAAGAACCACAATTCCATTAAAATTATACCAAATATTGCATAAATATGAAAAAAGTCCCAGTTTATAGGACTTTCATCATTTACTATTGTTGTATCTATATAATTTTTAGAGAATAAACAATTCATTTAAATATTAAAGAATCAAAATCACTTGGAATTCTTTAATTCCTTTGCAACGACAATTAAAAATAATAATAAGATTATTATCATTAAACTATCTGGATTTACAAGACCATCACGAAACCCTAACTCTTTGACTTTCAAATAAAGAAAAGTTATGTAAAATGCTTCTGCCACAATAAAATATAGTCTGAAAAGTTTCATTCATGATGTCCTCCATCAAATTGTTTTAACACTGTTTTCTAATACCTTTTTAAAATTCAGTTGATTCAATTGTTTTTATCTATTGTATAGTTTGCTCTATTCCTAAACTATACAATAGATATTAAATTACTATTTTTCATTTCACTTTGCGTAAATTCATGAATTCACCCTACCACACTTCCATCTTTTAATGTAATGATTCGATTAGCTTGCTTTGCAAATTCTTCATCGTGTGTTACTAAAATAATAGTAATTCCATTATTATTTAACTCTTTTAGTATTTTCTTAATTTGGTCACTGGATTCAGAGTCAAGAGCACCCGTTGGTTCATCCGCTAACAAAACTTTACATTCACTCATCAACGCACGTGCAATAGCTGTTCTTTGTTTCTCACCACCTGAACAGTTTTTAACTTTTTGTGTTCTTATTGGATATATATCTAATTGCTTGAGTAATTCTTCTGCTTTCCTTTTATCTTTTCTTTTCAAAAGAATATTTTGTAATACCGTCATATCCTCAACCAAAGCAAAATTTTGCATTATCATCGAGCATGAATTACGAATAAGTGCGTTTCTTTGTTTATCCGTCATAATTTGAACATCATCAAAATAATACTCCCCATAAGTTGGACTATCTAATCCTGAGAGAATATTCAAAAGAGTGCTTTTTCCTGCTCCGCTTTTCCCTTGTATTGCAACATACTCTCCAAAATGAATATCTAAACTAATATTATTTAAAATATATCGAGTTTGATTTCTAATTTTCACACTCTTTGTAACTAAATTTAATTTAATCATATTTACCCCTTTCGTGATGCACATTGCTCAAGAATATCAATTGGTTTGATTTTCCAAATTGACAAAGCACTTAATAACACTTGCAAAATAAATAATACACTAAACTCTACCATTTGAATAAAAAATAAAACCGGAATACGCAAGAAACTAATGAAAATACTTGAAAGTATTATTACAATCACAAAAATTAAAACATTTGCTAATAATTCATTTAACCAAAGCTTATATTTACTGATTCCTTGTGATAGACAAATCGAATAAAATCTAAGAACTTTAAAACGAAAATAGTAAGTTGCTAGAATATTGTAAACAATCAATAATAGAATTAAACAAACCGTTTCAGTCTTAGTAGTCTTGAACCCATCATTGATATGTTTCATTGCTGAAGTATACCCCGCAGATTCATTTGCTAAAAAATATTTTGCATTTACATCATATTTACCCAATATCACATTAAAGTCTTTTTCAAATTGCTTATTTAGACTTATCAAGTCATCTTTGGAATAGTTCTTACTTTCGTCAAAAGTATAAGAAAAAGAATCGCTAAACGCTAATGTTCCATTCATTCCATCATTTGTAAAAAAAGGATCAACTACATAAACTGAGTAATTTTTTGTTGAAATTTTACCAGTATTAGAGAAAAATATAATTTTCTCTTTCATTCTTCCACAAGTCTGGATACTTTCACCATTAAAGAATAATGGACCACTATCCTTTTTTCTGTTTACATTCGTATATGCGCACCCTGACTTTAAAACATTCCCATACTCATCATTTAAATTAAGTCTTTTAGCATATGCTGTGTCCATAACTATTATTTGGTCAGTTGTGCTTACTTCATGATAATATAGCTTAATATAGTCTATTTTAGAAACTTCGTTAATAATCGTTTTCTTTACTTCTAGTGGAATATCTAAGATATCTTCATATCGTTCAAATTTAATACTGTATTCATAACCTATTTTACTAATACCAAATTTTACATCTTCTGCCCTTTTCAAATCATTCAAAATTTGATTATTGAGCATCGATAATAAAATAATAAACAAAAACAATAGTATAGCTTTAACTATATAAAAGAGTTTATTTTTATTCAATATTTCAAATAGTATCATTAGTCTACTCCTCTTAAAACCTGTATTGTTTTAGTTGTTTTTAATTTATAAAAAATATACAAATTAGTAAATATAATAAAAACAATTACCAAAATCCCTATATTAATCATTCGCTGAACTATCTGATATCTAAATAGTGCAATTTCCGTCATCATTGGGTTCATAAGAAAGAATATAACAATTGATACAGTGAAACTAGATAGTATAATTAGAATAATATTGCTAGAAAACTCAAAAAATAGCGATGTCATGGAATGCCCTAAAAATTTTCGAACTGCAATTAAATTTACTGACTGCTGAAAGTATATCATAAACATGAAAATAATTAGAAAAAAGCACGTTAGAAAATATATGCTTGTATATAGTTGCATATTTGGTCTTTCATAATAACTAGGATTATAATTTAACTTTGCGAATCCATTCAAAGGAACATCTGAATAGAATAAGTACATATCGAAAGAATCTTCACTAACTGTTAATGATTTTAAATTGTAATAATTTGACTGATCCGTTAACAACGGTTTACCTATTTGATTAGAACATACTTTATTAGATATGCAAAATTGTTTAGAACTTTCATTTTCTACTTCATCAAATATTCTACCTGATATAAGTGGTATATTCCAACTTGAATTTCTGGTATAAATCCATTTATTATTAGTGCTTTGTTGCACTACTACAAGCGTATATTCATCAAACATTTCATTATTCTCATTAATCATTGATGAAATAGAACTATAATTGTATTTAAACTCATTTCCATACATACTATAGATTTCATCTAATTCCAGATAACCCATCTCTGCATATTGTTTAGAATGTTCTATCAATGCTGAAGCTTGTAGATTAATCAACCCTGTAAAAATCAATATTCCAGTAAACAATAAAATAAATATTCTTTTCATTTTATTTTCTCCTTTAAATCAACTTTCATAGATAATTTAATTTTAACTTACTTATACCTCAAGAAACTATCTCCATTAATAGGCATGGCACTTAAAAATATTTTATGAAATTAAAATACCTCCCCAAGCCACTCTCTAGACTTAAAGAGGTATTTTGAATCTGACATTTATGATGTTAGACTAAAATATCAATATAAACTTACTTTAAACTGTTACTAAACTGTTTTAACTCATGCTTAACTTCATCCAAAGTTTATCATATGATACATTATCAATTGCTCCTTGCAATGCATATAAATGAACTAAGCAAACATTGGGATATCGTTCTTTTAATTGTAAAAAAGCTTTTTTACTTCCAACACGAATTAAATCTTCAGAGGAGGAAATTCCGATTGAAAAGAGTTTATTCTTCATTTCTTCACCAATATTCAATAGGCTATCTAATTTTTCCATATAATAAACCTCTATTATTCTAGTTACTGAAACAATTGCAACACTTTCTTAAGTTTTAATAGTTAAAATATAATCAAAAATATATCTTTGCTTATTCACCCAAATAACGACAGATACAATTTCTACCCTCTTTTTTTGCACGATATAAAGCTTTATCAGCTTCGTTAATAAGATCAGGCAAGAAAATGTTTTCATCTGCTCGCTGTTGATGAACACTATAGCCAATAGACAGAGTAACAATATCACTACACAATGAAGCTGAGTGTTCTACTCCCATATTTTTTAAAGTATTCTTTAAATTATTTAACAATTCGTTAACTTCATTATCATCTAAATTTTCAGTAATAGATACAAATTCATCTCCACCATATCTAAAATTGTAAACATTACATGATAAAGTTTCTTGGATACATGTAGCTACACTGCGCAGTATCTCATCACCTTTAGCATGACCGTAGGTATCATTGTATTGTTTAAAATAGTCAATATCAATCATGATAATACCTAATTTATCAACAGCATTGTTCTTGAGAAGTTGATCCGATTTTTTTCTAAATAAACGTCGATTTCCTAAATTAGTCAGTTCATCAACCATTGCAGCCTCTTCAAATATTTCCTTTTCTTTTTTAAATTCTTCATTTCTAGCAATTGATTCTCTTAATCTCACTTTGGATAACAAGCCATCAGAAAGATTTTTTTTGAGCATTGCATCGCTTAATTGTCTTAATTTATAAAACTGCTTGTATACTCTATTTTTTTCTTGCTCAGCACCAAACTTTTCATAATACTTAATCCATGAAGTCAAAACTGCTAGTTGATTCATTAGTTCAACATCTTTACAGAGTTCATCTAATACATTCAATATCTTAAGCGCATATTCTTGTTCATCTAATTCAATCATTGCTTCTGCTACAAAACTAAAAGTCGCAAAAAATTGACGATCTTTTCTACTCATGTTTTCAAAATCTTTGAGTAAACCTTCTACACACTCATGAATTACTTTAATGTTATCCTCTTTTGAAGCTATCATTAGTAAACATAACGTTAGTTTAGCTCTATTATCTTCATTATCATCGGAGTTTTTAAGATTCTCATAATACTCCTTTGCAAGATCAATTTCATTCAGCGAACAACATGCACTAATAATATTCGCTGATAATTGAGCATAATGCGGATCATGATTGGTAGCCATTGCAGTTTGACGATATGTATCAAAAGAATTAATGTAATATTTTTTAGCCATTTCATAGTTATTACTATTATGAAACTGTGACGCTATATTATTATAAAGAACACTTTGGCGGAAGATATCGCCATTTTTTTTCGTAAGTTCCAAAGCATCAAGGTAATAATTCATAGCCATTTGTCTATCATTTTGTGCTTCACAACAAATACCTAGCCATGTAAATAAATAAGGAAGTAAATCAATATAATCATAACGTTCACATAATTCTCTTGCTTTAAGCAAATTTTCTTCTGCTTTCGCTATTTCATTAATCCCAACTAAACAATCTCCTAAATATGCATATGCAAAAGTCGTAGCATACGAATCATTTTCTTCTTTTGAGATATCTAACAGTTCTAAACAAGCTTCATAATCTTTATCAAGGTCACTGAAACGAGTTTCAAGAATAATGTCCATTAATTCCCTAATTCTAGGGTTTATTTGTTTGTCTAATTTATCAGGAGAACTCATATTTTACCTCTTTTTCCTAACTATATTATACATAGTTATTCTTATTGTTAACCATCATTTTATATTTACATCAGATTTTAGTCATAATTCAGAGGTTTTACTATAATTTACAGATTCTAACATTGTTAGTAGAAGTCAACTTTCTCACCTTAATGAAAAAGTGCAAAGGCAAAACACTAGTAATTTCACAAGTAATTTTTAGTAACGAAAAATATTAAACCCAAATAACTGAAAAATCTCAATTATATAAACTCAGCTATTACTACTTCATTTCCATCAATATCATTTAAACGAACTTCATAAGTTCCCCAATCATGTCTAATAGGTGAAGATAATGAAATCCCTTTTTTCTTCAAATCTTCCATTGTACAATCAAGATTTTTTGTTTGAAATACAAAGGATTGATATCCCGTTGGGGACATTTTATATTTGTTACAATCCCAAATACAAAGCATAGGTGCATTTTCTATAAAGCCAAGATAAACTCCATTCGAATTATCATCATCGGTTTTAATAAAAGGAATTTCTAGTATTTGTGTATAAAATTCAATAAGCTCTTTAGCTTGCTTAGAAAAAATATTTGTACAGTAATAACCTGTTATCATACTCATACCTCAGTATCATCTAATTTGTAAAACTATTATATCATTTAAAAGAAACTTATATACTTGAAACTACAAAACTTATAATTAAAATATCTTTAATTAGTTATCTAATTCTTACCAAATAAAAAAAATATACCCAGATAGTTAAGTATAAATCCTAATTTACTCCTCAATTTTAATAACTACTTTTAAAATTGATTGATTAAGGATGTAAAAATTGCTTATCAAATGTTTGATAAGCAATTTCTATTTATGAATACCAATATAAGTGTTTATCCCAATAGTAATAATCGCCACACTCTGTACATCTAGCTGTGTAAGTTTGAACACATTCAATCCTTCCATCAGCAGTTAATTTGTCATGTTCGCTACCTGTAGGGCTATCTTTATATGTATGACCACGTTCTTCAAATACTTCAAAGTTCTCAGAAAAAGTATGAACATTTCCTTTATTTCTCGAACTTTCTTGTGCAAAAGCAACAATTGGTGACCCTATTATCATCATAAACACAAACATATTAACTAATATTTTTTTCATTTTTAGTTTTCTCCTTTTAATTTATCGAAGTAAATTGATGAATTTCCTTATAAAAATACCCTGTATTTAGTTATTAACTTATTATAGTCATAATTGCCTGATTCATTCAATATATTTGGGCTAACTTGCATTATTTAATGTTAAAATCTAAAATAATCTTTGAGAAAACAAAAAATTCGAATAGTTCTTTAAAACAGCAAAGAACAGAGTTTTTTCATATGAATCTAACACTTTAAGTATTTCTTATTTCAAACTACTTATTTAAAAAATCAATTATAATTCTTTTCATACTTTGAGGTAAAATGTGAATATGACCACACTCTTTTAATTCATAAGTTATGCAATTTAAAAATATTTCTTTTGATCTTGTTAAAACCCTACTGGCTGGAAATAAACAATCTTTTTCTGAAGTAATCACAAGTGTAGGAGAATTGTAAGCAGCTAACTTGCTTTTCTCAACATTGGTTGGTATACCTACTTTAATTTTTACATTATCGAAGCTATCTTTAATTGTATCTAAGGTATCATCGTCTAATACATCTTCATTTAATGCCATGTATAGAGAAGTTTTTATTAAGTATTTCTTTTTCTTAGTAATTTGGTACTGTAATAAAGGAACCATCATTTTTATTGAAGATATAGGCAAAGCATTATCTATTCCAGCTGGTACAATCAATACAGCTTTTTTAATTTTTTCAGGTGCAACACTTATTAATTTCGCTAATACACCACCACCAAATGAGCCACCAAAACACAAAATACTTTTATAGCCTAAATTATCAATTACTTCACTTGCCCATCTGCCATAATCGTAACCTTTATGAGACAAACATACTTCATCACTTTTTCCAGGATGCCCCATAATATCAACAGCATATATATGAAAATCATCTAATAAAAATTGGCACATCAGTAAATTATAGGCGGAAGTGCTATTACCGCCATGAAATACAAGTAGTGGTTTCCCAGTAAAATTACCAGTCTCTATAATATGAGTATTGCCAAAAGAAGTTTTAACATAAATATCAGAATACTGTCTTTTTAACTTATTAAGTTGTTTATCATATAATTTAAGTGATTTTTCTTTTCCACTTTTTGATTTATATATACTCATTGATCATCTCCATGAATTTCTAATCTTAGAGTTATTATACCTTTTAAAATTACTGTTTAATAAAGTTTTTTTAAATTTTAAACCTTAATCCAAATTTAAAATTATATTCGTAAATCATCCTGATCAATAATAAATTTTCTGCAATGTTCACAATAAAAAACTTTAGCAGACATATTTTCAGTCACTGATGTTAACTTAATCCCTTTCACAAGCGGTGTAAAATTAAGAATACCTCGATTTTGATCAATAGGTACCCATTTTATTGCATATCTATCTTGAGCAATACTTCCAACAATCATTTCATTAGTACAAAATGGACATTTCATTTTCTTTTCCTCTCTATAGCATGAATATTCTTCACAGAAGATTTCATTATCATAAATTTTAGCTTTGCCATGATTAGAATCCACTTTCTATTAATTTGTTATTGTCATAAATAACTCATATCAAAATTCCAGCAGCATATTTCTTGTATTTATGTTTTTTATTATAAGTCCTATTCTGACAAAAAGCTATTGATGATTAAAATAATGCTTGTTTACATTTATCGGTATACTATTAAATTATATACGTATATGTTAATTGTGGTTTGTCATCTCAATTCCACCAAGTGTAAATTCTCCCCAACTATATTGCGTCATATACTCGCCACGATACGAATTTATCGCGTGAATTTCACCATTCATCCAACTATAATAATCACAGGCAATTTTGTTAGGAACAATTGAAATAGCTCCCCTCTTTTTACAAAGCATTTCTGTAGCGTTATATTTAGCAAATGTATTCCATAAATCTGACTTTAAGTCTCTTAAATAGGAGTTTCTTTTTCCTAAACGATCAGCATCTTCCCATAATGTAGCAATAATATCACCATTTGAACAATAGGCACCTTTTCGATCAATTAAATATGCCAACAGTTCTTTAGTTTTATTGTATGCGAACTTCATAGGCACACCATCAATAAATACCTCAAAATTACCAAAGCATTGAAACCATATTTTATATTGGCGTGATAATGTTATAGGATGACGTAAATTTTTCAATTCGTGTTCTACTTTTTCTTTTGTAACTGGTTTTAAAATATAACCACTACTATGTAAAGTAAGAGCATCAATAGCATATTGTTTATGTGCAGTCACAAAAACAATATTTACTTTAGGATTCAATTTTTTTAAATGTTTAGCTAATTCAATTCCATTCATATCACCCATATCAACATCTAAAAAAGCAAGATTACATTGGTTTTCATTAACAAAGGAAAGAGCATCCTGACTGTCTTTAAAACCATAGATTTCTATATTTGGCAGTACTTCATGAATAGAGCTAATCAATAGTTGCAAAGCAATTCTTTCGTCATCTACTGCAATAATCTTCATCTTCTACATCTCCTTTTGGTATTTTTAAGTATACTTTTGTACCTTGTCCAACTATACTTTCTAAAGTTAAAGTACCCCTACACATCATCCATAAGCGAGTTCGTACATTCTCAAGACCTACATGCAGATTATTAGTATCTTCCTGAACTTGTTCGCTATCAAATCCCACACCGTTATCTTTTATTATAACTTCATAATAATTGTTTTTTTCAGTTGTGGATATTGTAATTGTTCCACCATTCTTTGATTTAGTAATACCATGCTTCACTGAATTTTCTACAAGCACTTGAATAGTTAATGATGGAATATTAAAATTCACTGGCCCAATATTATAATCTATGTTTAACTTATCTTCAAAACGTTTTTTTTCAATATAAAGATATACTTTTGTATGCTCTAGTTCCTGAATAAACGGTATTGGTTTTCTTTGATTTAATGAATTTAAATTTTGTCGTAAATAATCAGCAAAAAAAGCAGTTACATTCTTTGCTTCTTTGGGATTCTCATCACATAATCCACAAATAGTTGTTAGTGTATTATACATGAAATGTGGTTGCAATTGGCTTATTAGCATTGTCATACGGCTTTCAGTAAGCTCATTTTCATTCTCTTGCATTCGTTGACGTTGCCCTCTTTGCATTACAGCATAGATCCATATCAAGGAAAGTGAATTCGAAAGAAAAATCTGTGATCCATCCCAAAAAGAACGTAAAATTAATGCTATTAATGGAAAAAAACAATAGCTAAGCAATGCCCATAGTTCTTTCTTCTTCAAATTTTTTCGGCATTGAAAAATAATCCATATTCCAATAATACAAACTGAAGCCCATCCAAAATGACCTAGCCAATAACTCCATCGATATCTCATTGTCACAAAATCAGTTTGTATAGTAGCAGCACTCGAGATACCATTATGCAAGATAAAAATTGTCCAAACAGCAATTGCAAAAATAAATAGAGAAATTAGTGGTATAGTTATTTTTCTTGCAATTGGTCCACGGCGTGAAAGAAATTTTATTGTAAAGTATACAAAAATTGAATTTCCAATTAATGACAAGATTGTTGGAATAACAGAGAACATAATCATTAGTCTACTATACTTATCCTGCTGGTATAAAAACCAATGTGTTGCATCCAAAAGTAATACAATAATATGAATAATCGCCATCGCACTCAAACTTTTATCAAATGTATCAATATTTTTTTCATTGTACATACTGATTAGTAAAATAAAAATAACTAATGCAGCGAAAATTTCTAAACTACCATTAGCTATTTCCATACCTACCACCCTCTCATCAATGAATTCTAAATCTAGCTTTACACTATTTCTTTTCTAATAAATTGTCAATATTCTAAGTAACCTTAAAATCCATTTAATCATTATATAATCAATTACGAAAATGTTAACTGAATGATTTATTTTCTTTGAAAAGAACAACACCATTTCTTCCCGTTGATTTACATTGATAAAGTGCTTGATCTGCATAACAATACAAGTTTTCAAAGTCGATATCACCGTGCGGAAAAACCGCGACTCCAATACTACATGAAATTGCTGGAGCATCTATCTCAGGTAAGAGTTTACCGAGAGTATTATGAAGTTTTTTTGCTTTAATAACAGCTACTTCTTCACTCTCTACTTCCGCCAAATAGACTAAAAATTCATCGCCACCAATACGTCCAACGATATCACTCGAACGCACATTTTCTTTCAACGCAGAAGCAACTTGACTTAATATTTTATCACCAGCTAAGTGACCATATGTATCATTCACTAATTTAAAATAATCAACATCTACAATCATCAATGCTTGTTTTACTGTTCCATCGAAATAATTCATTTTCTGTTCAATAAACTTATTCGTTGTAATCTTGTTAAAAATTCCTGTCAGTGGATCTTGCTGAGCCATCTTAAGAAGATTTTGTTTTTCACGTTTTTCTGCATGAATATCCAAGATTACACCAACTGCCTTTATAGCTTGACCATCATTATCAAATTGTGCAGTAGCACGTATACGGCACCAACGATATTTATTTTTAATATCCTTAATTCTAAACTCCGTTTCGCTATATGGCTCACCAGCAGCAGTATCACTCATTATTTTCATAAAAGCAGCCATATCATCTTTATGTATATTTTCAGATAATGGTATTTGTGAACTAATTTCACGATTAATTGGATCATAACCAAATTTTTTACTCCAGTTTGCAGAAAAAGTAAGAGTATCTTCTCGAATATCCCATTCAAATATAATGTCTGTTGTTTGATTCATAATAATTTGATATTGTTCCAATCGCAATCTTAGTTCTTCTTGCTTTCGCTTAGGATCTGTTATTTCAATCAATACACCATACAAGCATTCTCCGCCATCGCCATCTGGAAGTAAGCGAAATTTTGCCAAAATCCAAATAAGATTACGATCCTTACAAAGCACTCTAAATTCATTTTCCATATCAAGACCTGTTTTCATAAGTCTTAAAATATCTACCTTTACTTTTTCTCTATCGTTGGCATAAATCATATCAATAAACTTATTATTAAAACATTCTTCTATTTCTCTTTCATCATAATTTAACATTGATTTAAATTCATCACTCATTGTTAGCAACGTTAACTTCTCATCATTTTTAAACTTACATACCCCACCAGGAATTTTTCGAGCTAAATTCTCCAATTGATAATTTCTATTATCAAGCTTCTCATAAATTTCATATAATGATACTCTACTTTCAAGAATGTGTTGGCTTATAAATAATCCAATAACTAAACATGTCACACTATGAGCAATATCCATTTGTGCAATTTGTATATCTTTAAATTCAAGTGCTAAATAAGAAAAAATAACAGTGACTATTATCAGATAACCATATGTGTAGTTTATCGGTATTACAAAAAGCATAGGTAAAACCAATACATAGACAATGAATAATGTAGCCCTTGAATTTGGCTCAAAAATTGTTCCTAATATACATACAAACACAAACATAACAGTTGAAAAAGCAAAAATATTCATTTTTGTTTGAACTATACTTGGTTTTTGGGTTAATCTATTCAAAAATAATAAAACAACCAAAATACTGAAAAAAAGAACATAAATGCTAAAATATTGGGAGAATAACCCATTAAATAAGCTCGCAACAAGATACATACCAATAATTACTGTCATAATTATTAAAAGTCTAGCAATCGTTTTAGCATTATAATCATTAATAAAAGAATTTTTCTTCATGAAAAACTCTTTGCTATTTCCACCATAGCA
Organism: uncultured Erysipelotrichaceae bacterium; assembly: GCA_964386325.1. Taxonomy (GTDB): domain Bacteria; phylum Bacillota_I; class Bacilli_A; order Erysipelotrichales; family Erysipelotrichaceae; genus Anaerorhabdus. Next base: position 36,012 of record CAYLQY010000019.1, read on the forward strand.
CCAAAATTCAATATTTTTTTTCATAACTTTCCTCTTTTAATTTACAATACAATTTACTAAAAATAAATTTAATAGCTAATATTTTTAGCTTAGAGCAAAAAAATATCAAATGTTTTGATTTATCTTCAAATAATAACCTCTTTAAAATTCAGTTTCCTATACTTATATTGATTAATGCAGCGACATTTTATAATCAAAACTATTTCTATGTGAAATTTTCTCTCTTTTACCATGTAAATTATAACAATTAACTGTCGGTAATCTGTCGGTATCACTCAATTTTATCAATTACATTTCACGTTTAAATATGCTTAAAAACGTTTTCATAGTTATAAATAAATCAATATCTTCTTAATCATTAACTTAATAAAATGAAAGAACAATAAAAATCCAAGTAATTGATTTTAATCATACTTATACTTCAATAAGGAGATAGCAGTATCCAATATAGAAGAAGTAATAATAAAGTATTGAGCAAAAACGAAGAAAGCAAACAATTTCATCCATACAGGTATTCATTATTAAAGGCTAATTTTCAATGTCTTCATTGAAAGGATTACATAAAATCAGATATAATTTTTCGAACAGTTCATTACATACTTCTAGTTTCACTATTCCAACATTTCTCTACATTGCTTGCAAATCTAAACCATTTCTTTCTCCATAGATAGCATCCTACGTTGATTATAATTATTGCTTCATTCTAAATTACAAGAAATTTTAATAGTTATATTTGAAGCAGTGATAGCAACTATATTCAAGATAAAGATAAAGACAACAGATCACAATATCCGTTGTCTATCACGTAGTTTCATTGTCTAACTCGTATGATTTTCTTAGAAATAAAGAAACATTATTTATTAAATTAAATCTATTTAATTCCTTCTGTTATCTCTTAAATGAGATATTTTTTTTGCTATATAAGCACTATATTTTCACAATGTTTGCTTAAATCTTTAAAAGTAGCTAAAAATCATAATTTTTTTTAATATCATATCATTATGTTTAGTAAGTCGAATTTCCAATTATAGTTAATTAAGTATTTTTATCATCATTGATTATAAAATATGCAATTACTAATATTAAATGCTTTTCACTATCAGTCAGAACTAGTTTATAGTTTTAATTATACTATCAGATTTAAGTAAACCAAATTCTTCTATATCATAACTATAGTCACACTTTTCTCTAACTCTTTCATCATGTGAAACGATTACAACAGTTTTTCCTAAATCAGTAAATGTACGTAATATATTCATTACTTGAGAAGCATTATCACCATCTAATGAAGCTGTTGGCTCATCTGCTAAAATTAAATCTACATCTTTTAGGAGTATCTTTGCAAGTGCAACTCGTTGTTGTTCTCCGCCGGATAATTCATATATTTTTTTTGATAAAATATTGCTTAGTCCGAATTTGTTCAATGCCTTCTCAATTTCTGCCAAGCTTAGTTTTTTATTTTTTTCTGAAATTCTTATATTTTGAACTACAGTCAAATTTTCTACTAGGCCAAAATTTTGAAAAACAAATCCGATTTTATTTCGTAGGAATTTACGTACTTCTTTAGACTTTAAAACTTTTTGACCATCATAAAAAATATCACCTTGATCATAATCTTCAATTAAACCGATTATATTTAACAAAGTCGTCTTACCACATCCGCTTTTACCATATAAACAGGTTAGAAAATTATCATGTATTTCTAAATTGAAATTTTTTAATATTTGTAATGATCCGTAGTGCTTACATAACCCTCGAATATCTATCTTCATATATATCTTCCTTTCAGTTTACTAATTTTTTTTAGAAATATAACATTCAGAATTATTTCTACAAACAGAATGACTCCAACATTAGTAATCACTATAGTGTCCATGTATCCATATGAATAGATAAATAAGAAACTATATAGAAAAATAATAACTGAACTTAAAGTGATACTTTTTCTAATGAATTGTGGAATCCTAATTCCTTCTGTTTTCTCTATAAATGTTTGTTTTATACTTGAATTAAAGCTCAGACTCAAATATTGATAAGAAACAACTAAATATATTAAGATTAAAAGGAAAGTTGTTAATACACCCTTAAAATTACGAATAATTGAATTAGTAATAAAGTTTTCATATTTTTCACTCACACTTGAGATGTAATATGGCTCTTTAATATTGTATTGTTCGAATTTTGAATTAATGTAATTTTGAGCATCTATTCGATCTCCATCGTAATAGAAATACATGTTGTACAAACCGTTATATTTTATATAATCACTTTCTAGTAAGAAAATCGGATTATTTTTAATGTATAAATCATCATAGAAGTACAAATCACTAAAATTTTCCATTTTTCCTAAGTAGCGAATATACTCGATTTCCTTCACACTACCCAAATGTTGCATACTGCAGTTCTCAAGAAAATGTCTTTTGTCATCAATAGCAACATTTTGATGTATCAATACAGAATTATCAGAAATTTCATCAAACATAATTTTGATATCTTGATTTTCTAAATACTGTCGATCAACAACATAATATTGTAAATATTTGTTTTTTAAATTTGGATTACTACTAGCTTCATATTGAGTCATAAAATAAAACGCCTTTGTTTCATTTCTAAGTCTCCCTACAATATCGCTAAATTCTTCAGAGTCAAATAATGTGTTAATAGAGGAGCTAGAAGAAACATTTGCAATTTTGTATAAATTTTCAAATCTTTTAATATATTTTTCTTCATTAATTAGCCTGTTCATCAAACCACTAACTTCAATTGAACTTTGAATAATTAAAGGAATTGTCAAAATAACCAATATCAATTTTACAAATACCACTGTGTTAGATGCTACAGATAAGAAAGACTTACCTTTTACAGAGACATTAATTGGAACAAATTTAACGAATAAAAATAATATATAGCTAAACGAAATGACCATAAATAAATTCATAACTGCAAGAGTCAAAGATAATTGGTAAAGCTCAATTACCTTTGAAAATCCAAATGGAACATTAATCTTGAATATAATTATAAATGACATAAGGTATACTAGATAAGCAATACACAAATTGTTTAAAATAATTTCCTTGAATATCTTAAAATTTGAATATCCTTCTAATTTCATTACATTAATTTTTACTTGTTCCTTTAAAATATCAGTAATCATAACCAAAGTAAATAAAATTGAAATTAACATATTGATTACAAAAGAACTTATAAATCTAGATAATTTCACTTCTTTCAGTCCATCATGTGCTACATTATATTCTTGAAAATTAATTTCAATATCTGAATATTCTTTTAAGATATCCTTTTTTACCATTCGAAATGTATCCTCATCAATTGGATTTCCACTTGATGTATAAATTCCAAAATAGCCAAATGGACTCATCACTCCATCATACTTCAAAGGTAATATAGAAATATTCTCTTCAAAGTTCAAATTATATATTCTAGCTTTACTGTTGGTATTATTTGTATCAAATGAATCAAATTCGGTTAAACTGTTAATTTTACCTTCCCTAAGCAAAATGTTATCCATATACTGCTTATTACTGGATGTTATATATAACGATGTAGAATTATTAGTATCGTTGCTTAATTGCTGTACAATAGTTAAATTATATTTACATGCAACTTCTCGAAAATAATCTACAAATTTAATTGGATCTATTTCATCAGTGTTTTTAAATGCAATTTGAGTACTAGTCTTTGAATTCTTCCACTGTCCTATTTTTTCAACCATTGATGAATTATAAAAATCACTGATAGTTAAAAAACTAAAAACTGATAAGAAGATAAATAATAAAGTATATTTTTTTAACATCTGCACTCTCCTAATCTAATAATGTTTAATAGAAAATAAAGCACTGTAAGAGTTCATAACAGTGCTTTTGCAGTTTATCTAATCATACTTACTGAATAATTATTATCCATTATGAAGTGAACATGATTATCATAATGTGTTTGAGCTGCCCACCATACATATTTTGCAGCAACTCCATTTGTTTTAAATGCAGAACAATCTTCACGATTATAACCACCATGATTGTAACCAGCACATGCACCATATGGAGTTGATTGTCGAAGACCAACCGTTGAACGAATTGAAACTTCAGATGGATTATCAGAGTAATTTACACTCATCCCAGTTACATTATAGCTAAAATTAGCAGCAAATACAGGTAATGTTGACAATAATAATGCTAATAATAATGACATAATTATATTTTTTTTCTTCATATATTTTTCTCTTTCTTTCTATTTTCAATAAATTGCAATCATTTAATGTTTAAGTATTTAATTTTTTATACCTCTATTCTAAACAGATAAACAATTATTTCTCATCTTTTCTGTTTAATTAAAAGTTTAATATTTAATAAATACTAAAGTAACTACAATAACAAATGAGTTTTATTATAGCCATTCTATGAAAATGAAATTTTCATAATTTTATATAGTATATTTCCAGGAATTAATTCTTTCAATCTTATTGAATCAATTTAATTCACATTTACACAATCACTGGCATCATCCTCCATTTCTAATTGATAGAACCCCCAATGTGACATTGTATTTAAACTGTTACTCGCGAAATACATTGCTATGTTCCCTATTATTGCTAAAACATATTCCATAGTTAACATCCTCCTTGTAATCACATTTTAGCAAATAAAAAGACAAAGAACAGATTCGATGTCTTAAAAAATATTTTCATTGACTCAATAGACATTTTTCTATAATCAATGCTATTGCAACTGTGGTAATTGAAAGAGAAATGATATTAAGATATATTCTAAAATTTGAATAATCCAATAAAATTATTAATAAAAATAAAACAATTAGAATAGCTTTCCCCATTTTCTCATTCGTATTTACAATTCTACTTTTTCTTGTATTATCGGCAATCGGTTTAAATAATAGTACAAAAGATGTGCTGATCAAATTACAACAAACGAATTGATTATAATTCATATATTTACTAATGTATATCGATATTGCACAAATCATGTTGGTGGCTATTATACATTGCGAAAATTTTTTGAAATGGTATCCTCCTAAGAATCTTCTGACAAATACTAAAGGAATCATAAAACATAACATATAAGATACTTTTGAATATGTGCCAAATAGAACTAGCATTGAAATAAAAAGTGAGCACTGCAAACAAAATACAGTAATACCATATTGAATTTTTTTTACATCATCATATTTTGTTTTTGTTGAGATTTTTAAAGCAATAGAAAAAATAAATTTATTATTCATAATCGATAGGTAGATATACCAAAACTTGCACGAACTTAGGTACAACTTTGTACACTATTTCTCCATGATATTTCTCTACAATGCTATTTATTATTTTGATTCCCCAACCATGTTCGCCTTCGTTTTCTTTGAGCGTCTTACTAAAATCTATATCTAATCTATTACTACTATTTGTAATCTTTATTAAATATCCTAGTTCACTGTAATCAAATTCTATTTTAATTTCTTTATTATTAGTTTTTTTCGTCTCTTCAATTGCATTATCGATTAAATTTGAGAATAATAAACTTAAATCTATTTTTGATAAATAATCAGGAATCAAACCTCTTCCTATATTTAAATTGATATCACTATTTCTAATCAATTTACGAAATATAATGCTATCAAATAGCGAATTATTTGTCCAACTAATTGTACTTGCTATTTCTGTTGAATTTGTTATTTCGTTAATAATTCCAATAGCACCATTTTGATCCCCATTATTAAGCAAAGTTCGAATAGACTGTAACGTATTCTTAATATCATGTTTTACTTTTGATATTTCATGCTGATTGCTTTCAATTTCTTGATACCACCCATTCATCAACGTATTATTATTTTTTTCTAAGAGAAGTATATTAAGCTTATTCAAGGTTCTAATATGTATGATTGTCAAAATTAAACTAGCTAGTAAAGTAAATGATAATATAACAACGAATATTATCAGTATTTCCTTAACATTGATTGATAAGTCTTGCAATGATATATCATAGCCAATGAAAACACAAATCACTATGGAAATTATTGACAACATTAAAATTAAAGCAAATCCTTTTTCTATTTTAGCAACTTCAAACCCTTTTATTTTAGGAGAAATAAATAATAAAGGTGTAGCACTTAACAGTTTATTAAGAAATCCAAAAATATAACGAGTATTATTTAAACTCAATAATACATCTATTTTTTCCTTGAATATGATTCCAAATAAATTAATTGTTAATATTGATAATACTCCTTCAAATAAGTAAAAAGTTAGAGTGATCAATAATATTTTTACTTTGTTATCTTGGAAACAAATAAAACCAAATATAGAAATAATTAATGGATAAATAAAATTCGCTATTTGACTTTGTACAAAAACACTTATAATGAGTTCTATTAATGCAAAGAGTGAAATTACGATTATAATTATCTTTAATGAATATTTAGCATTAACAAATCTCGATAAAACAATATAAAGAATAAGCAGCTCCAAAAAACACAAAATATATTCTAATAACATTATCATAAACTTTGCTTTCTACTATTAAAATATTTTAATAGAAAGTCATCCTTGCGATATTTACTTAAATAAAAATCATTTGTGCAATTTTTTAATCTAATAATTGGATTTTTATAAGATGTAATATATTTTAAATTAATCCCTTCAGATTTATTAATTAAATATATTTGATTATAATTTAACAATTGAATAAGTTCTTGAATGCTTGAATAATACAATTGATACTTTAATCCATCTATTGTATATAAATATAATTTTCTTGAAATTCTTTCGAAAAACAAGATATCTTTTTTTGCCATCGAGATTACTCCATCTGAAGTTTTTAATATTGAACAACAATTTTCAAATAGATTTTTGATTTTAATTTCCATATTTTTCCATTCTTCTTCAATTCTTGATTTTGGTATAAACCCAATTACATTTTTATTAAATGCTTTGAATACTAATTCATCCCGATTTGTTAAAAAAATTATAAAAACATCCTCAAAAGAATTAGAAATAAACTTAGAAATCTCAATACCTGATAGCTGCGGCATCTCAATATCAAGGAAAATCAAATTAGGACTATCATTACATATATCACTAATAAATATTGTTGGATCTGTATATTTTCTGATTGCCTTATCTTCCTCTAAATGCATGATCATGTTGTATATACGCTCTACAAATAATGGATCATCATCAACTATAGCAATTTTAATCACAAAATTACATCCTCCTTTTAGCAACTTAATTATAACATATTAATTTTTTCGACTTAGAATTAAACAACTAAAAATAAACAAGCATAAATTTTAATTAATATAAATATTTATGATTACAGAATCATTTTTTCATAATCAAAAACAATCAATCCACATAAATTGATCTTATATTACCATCTGTTTTATTCACGTTAAACAATGAATCTTCATCAAATAATATTTTTTTCTTAAAATCTATACTCTTAAATCCAACACTTTCTTCTATCTCATTTATTTTTTCTTTATTTGTTTTGGTTCATATACTATAGATTAATGATTTGATCAGCAATTTTCATGAGGTCTCGATCATGAGTAACAATTACAATTGTTTTCCCTTCCATTGACATCTTCTGAAATAACTTCAAGACAATCTCTTTATTTTCTTCATCAAGAGATGCTGTTGGTTCATCAGCCAAAATTAAATCAGGTTCCCGAAAGAGTATTTTTGCTATTGATACTCTTTGTTGCTCTCCACCACTTAATTCGTAAACAACTTTGTTCTCTACTCCGTGTAAGCCTACTTTTTCTAGACAGCTATTTACTTTAATATACCAATCTTTTTCAGAGTTATAATTCTTTATAAGTTTAAAATTATCCAATACCGTTTCATTATCTACTAAGCCAAAATTCTGAAAGACAAATCCAATTTTCTTTGCCAAAAAACTCTTTTTCTCCTTAGCAGAATTAATTATTTTACCATCATACTTGATGCATCCATTATATGTTTCTAGCAAACCAATAATATAAAGCAACGTTGATTTTCCAGTGCCACTAGCACCATAAATACATGTTATTTTTTGTGGCTCAATAACAGCAGAAAAATTATCAAATATTTTCTTCGTATTGTATCTTTTTGAAACACCATTTATTTCAACTCTCATATATGTCTCCTTATTTTATCAAATGTCAATGTACGCAAATAAATTGCTAATCCAACTAATTCAATTACGAAAAAGCAAAATGCTATTGATAATGCTATAATCCAATTAATATTAAATAAAATCTTGCATCCAATTTCAACTAAACAAAGCAGCACTAAATTTACAATAACTATTTCCTTAAATAAGGAAAATTTACTCCATCCAGCTGCCCACATAATCATATTTTTTTTAGAATTAGCTTGATAGTATGCATTAAATATTAATACTGAAATACATGCATATAAAGCAAATAAAGCCAGACTAAATGACAGTGGAAA
>CAYLQY010000020.1:0-31337 GCA_964386325.1 uncultured Erysipelotrichaceae bacterium
CATATCGTCCTCCTATGCCAACAAGATTTGTTTTGGATTTAGTCTCATAATCATTAATGAAGGGATTAAAATACTTATAAAAACAACTACTACTCCAAATCCATATATTTGAATAATAAGAATTGGATCAATTGTTACTTTATAATTATTAAGTAATTCATCTTGCGTAATTTCTGTAAAGTAACTTTGATTTCCTATCCATGTATAATTAGGTTCAACTTCTATCTCTTCTTCGTTATTATTTTTTTGATTCTCTAAAAGTAAATCACCCACTTGTCCAGCAACTAGACTACCTGTTCCTACCGCTAGTGTAAATCCAATTACAGCAATGATTAATAATTCCATAAATAATTGTAGTACTACTTTAAACTTACTTACACCAAGTGATAATAGAACCCCTATTTCAAACTCACGTGTTTTTAGTGTTAATGCTGTTACTAAAGAGATAATAACTACTGCATTTAGTGCAACTATCCATACTATTACATTCGCAAAGAATGATAATGTATCTAATGGTTTTGCGAGTTTCCTAAAGTCTTGTTCATTAGAATTGAATTTGATATATTCGCTTTCAAATTCACTATGATCACTTATAAAAGACTGAATATCATTTGGATTTTTTAATAAAAAAGTAGCTTTATTTGTTTTCATATAGTCATCCATTGTTGGTCTTTCTTGACCTTCAATCATTGAAAAATTTCCAGTATCAACAAAGTAATCATATACTTTTGTAATCAAATTATAACTATAGTCTGCATAAGCAGTTAATGGCATTAGCAAGATATTTTTTGGTGACTCATAAGGTGCCATCCAATCATATTGTTCAGAGTTAGGATCAACATCTTTCGTTGTCGTATAAATACCGATAATTTCTAATTCCATGATACAATCTTGGTCTGTTAAATTCATTGTGCTTTTGTATTGTTCTAATTGATTACCTTGGAACATTACATATTTGACTGTATCACCTATTGAAAGTCCATTATGTTCAGCTAGTTCTTTGGTAATTAATACCACATGATTTGCATTATCAATATCGTCTTGAGTATACATTCTTCCATTCACAAGCGAAAATGTTCCATCCTCAAACTCAATCATATTTGGATATGCATTCGCCATTACAAGTAAATTTGCCTCCTCATAAATATATTCCTCACCCGTAATTTCATCAAAGCTTGAACCATTTGAAGAATTCTCACTTTTACTATCTTCATTTCCAAGTGGAACATTTTCAAAACCATATGAATACACCATTGTACTCAACAATTGATTCACTGTTAGTATGCGATTATCTTTCAGTATTGTTTGCATATCTTCATTATCAATATAAGGCTGATTTTCTAAAAATGCATTCCTTTCCTCATCTGATTCTAACTTATCTAACTTCGCCCAAAAAGTATCGTAGTCAAACTCATAGGCAACAATTGCCTTCATTTGGTTTTTAGTAATTTCTTTTGCATTCTCAGTAGCATTACTTATTCCCAATCCAACAAGAACTAAATTGCCAATCATAAAGAATGTAATTCCAAGAAGTATCGATTTTGAAGTTCTTCTTTTTACATAATATAGTGCACGTTTTAAAAAATTCATTTCTCTAATCCCCCATCACACTTTAATAATAATGGGGAAAACTTAAGAAAAACTAAAGTTAACATTAATATTTGGAAAAGACTTCAGCTTTTGTTTCAAAATCATTCGTTTTGAATTTGATTCAATATAAATACTGCAGGAATTAAAAAACCCATCATATAATACATATTCATAATACTTTTCCTTTTCTAATTGTATTAGTTAAGTGAATTTATAGATGCAACTCTTATTTATCCTTTAAATTTTTTTATCAACCAAACAAAAAGACAAGATTGCTCTTGTCTTAATTAAACGCTTCTCCAGTAATACATTTAAGAGGATTATCAACGCATAATTTTTTTGCTAATTCTTCAGAATATCTATCTGTAATTTCATTATAGATTGTTTCTAAATTATTTATGCGAGTTCCTTCAAATACATGGGCATCACTAGCGATTACATCACAATACCCTTCATCTACAATACGCCATGCTAGTGCATTCTTTTCTGGCGATTCACCGGGAATTAAGCTTGTGCTATTTACTTGAAAAGCACACCCCATTTCACGCCACCGTTTTATTGTATCAAAGTCTTGCATAACACTCTTATAACGCTCTGGATGAGCTACTAAGATACGGTAGCCTTTATCAAGTAACGTTTGAAGATAAAACTCTTCTGAATGAGTTGTTATTCCACTATAATGCCATGGCAATTCCACTAATATGCGATTCGTATTATTTAATGTTACAATTCTTTTCTCTTCAATCCAAGGTAATGCTGAATCTGACACTTGAAATTCTGAGCCTAAGTATACTTCTATTGGATAACCTTTTTCTTTTACTGCTGCTTTAAGTTTTTCAAAATTCTTGTTTAATCGTTCGAAATTATTTATTTCGAAACGATGTCCTGGAATCGAATGTGGTGTACAAAGTATTTTAGTCATACCATGACTAAGTGCCACTTCAATCATCGATAATGACTCATCCAGGGTACCAGCACCATCATCTACACCAAACAATACATGACAATGAACATCAATCATTTTTAGGTTTATAGAACGAACGATTTTCCATTGCGAAAATGCGTTGCGTAAATTCTCCTGGTTGAACGGATAAAAGTGCAGTCTCTAATGTATTCAATCTTGCATCCAAGTTATCAATAAACGCAAGTACTTCAGCTTCTTGGACGAGTGGTAATACTGGTGATCCATATTCAAGTTGACCATGATGTGAAAGAATACAGTGGCGTAGTAACACTGCTTCTTCAGTTTCAGCTAAGCCTAATTTAGAAGCAACTTCCATCAAACGACCATGAAGAATAGAAATATGTCCCGTTAACTTACCTTCTAATGTATACTCAGTTGTAATTGGTCCTGATAATTCAAACATTTTTCCTAAGTCATGAGCCAACACTCCTGAAACTAATAAATCACGATTTAATTGCGGATATAAGTTACACAGTGCATCTGCAAGATGTATCATTTCAACAACGTGTGTCGCAAGTCCACCTAAGAAACTATGATGATTTTTACTTGCTGCTGGATAATTATAAAACTCGCTACCAATCATTTCAAACAAACCTTCAATTAATTTTCTATAGTTATCATTTTCAATTGAAGAAATTGTGTTATTAATTACCATTTCTAAATCCGCACGTGATACTTTAGATGCGATCACAAACTCATCTAAGTTAATCTCCGCTTGATTCAATGCTTCAATTTTATGAATACGTAATTGAAGAGCATTGTTATATTTCAATACTTCACAAACAATTAATTGTACTTTACCTAGTTCAATAATTGCTTCTTGTTCTGGTTTAATATCCCAAATCTTACCATCAATTGTTCCTGTACTATCTTGTAAAACAACGGATGCATATGGAGCCCCTTTTTGCGTTACCCCTTTAGTTAAACTTTTTACTAATAACGGTATCTCTAAACTCTCTTTTTCAACAAATTCATTAATTTTTTTATTGCTCATTCTTCCACTCCATTTCATCTAATATGACATAGATATCCTCTACATCAAATCCCATAGAAGCACAATAGCGATAAACTGTATTTCTTAGTTTAAATCCACTATACTTCTTTTCATATCTTTTCTTTGCTTTATTTGCAACTTTGCGCAAGTTATCAATTTCTTGTCTTTCTTCTTCAACAAAGCTCAAACTCTTCATTACTTTATCAATCACATCTGAGCCAAAACCTTGACCCATTAGTTTTTGAACAAGAATTTTCTTTTTCATTTTCACTGATTTTTCTTTAACTGTTGGTTTTATTTTTTCTGCCCAACGCAATGCATTTTTTTCCTCTGTTTCAGTATCATCCACTTGAAGAACCTCTTCAATCATTTCAACTGGAACTCCTTTTTTCTTTAAATTACGAATAATTTTATTTTCACCAATGAGTGTTAATTTCATTGCATAGACAGCATTTTTGGTATATTTTAAATCATCAATAAATCCATGTTCTTCTAATTTCTCAATCAATTTATTTATGACTTCAATATTAAGTTCAGTATTTTGAGTTAACCAATCATACATTTCTTTTCTTGTACGATCTTTAATAGATAGCTTTCTTAAGCATGTTTGATATGCTTTTACAGCTTCTTCTTCTTTTAATAATTCATCAATTTCTTCTTGTGTTAATTTAAATCCTTTGCGATAACCATTATTAAAGTATCGATCTAACGAAACTAAAATTTTAATATCTTCAGAACTAGGTGATGTTAATACAATTTGTATAAAATCACTTTTAGGTCTAATTTGTTCAATCACATACATTTCAGAGTAATTTGCGATTGCTGTCTCATATACATGGAAAATATGACGATAGAACTCTTGTGAATCATATGGTTTAGCATGTTGAACAGCATGTTGTGATAAAGCATTCTTTTCATCTTGACTTAAACTTAAATACGTTTTCACTTTCTCACAGAATTCTTCTGGTGTCGTAAAATAATAACCCGTTTCATTTTCAAGGACAAGTTCTGATAAAACATCATCTGGACGAGCAAATAATGGTAATCCACTTGCAAGTGCTTCAACATAGGTCATTCCTTGTGTTTCTGTAATTGATGCGGAAACAAAACAATCACAAGCATGATAATACGAAGGTATATCCACTGCCGGTTTTTTACCAACAAAAACAACAACATCTTGTAAATTCAATTGTCTAACTTTCTCATGTAGTACCTCTTCATCCGGACCACCACCGACAATTACAAATTTACATTTAAGTCCTGCTTTTTTAACTCTTTCAAAACCATCGATAACTAAATCAATGCTTTTTTCTTTTGCGATTCTTCCAACAAAAATAATTAAAGTTTCGCCTTCTTGTAGATTAACTTCTTTATGGATTTCATCTACTTTCTTTTTATTCTTGTTTTTCGCATTAAAACGATCTAAATCTAATCCTGTTGGTACTACATAAATATTCTTCTTTATACCATATCGCAACAACATATCTTTTGTCTTTTGACTTGGGGCAATCATTTCTGTGCTAGAGTCACCATACATACGACTTAAACTAGCCACAGCTTTCTTCGCTAACTTATCAACTGTTTCAGAGTTGATTAAATTGATGTAGTGCGTATAATCCTCATAAGTTGTGTGATACGTACTAACCAATGGAAGACCTTGTAGCTTAGCTACAATACGCGCAAAAATGCCCACACTAAATTCTGTGTGTGCATGCACTAAATCAAGTTGCATTTCTTTGATTTCATTATATGCATTGATATGAATAGGACTTGTCAGTACATATCCATATAGCTTCTTTAATTCAATACCTGATAAACGTAGAACAAAAGGATCATCATCCTCAGAATTTGATTCTGTCTTTGTTGTTATCACATAAACAATGTGACCATTTTTCTCAAGTTGGACACGTAATGTGTGAACACTTGATGCTACACCATTAATCTCTGGCAAATATGTATCTGAAAATAATCCGATTCGCATTTTTGTCACTCCTATTCAACTAAATCCGGTTTAGCTTTTGCATAAATAAATGTTAATCCACCTAATATCATAACGAAATAATACGTTGCAATACGCCATAAAATCATAATACTTGAAGCAGCAATACTTCCAAAAATTGTAGAGAACATAAGAATAAATGTAGCTTCAGTTCCCCCACTTGCTCCTGGAATAGGGATAAAGCAATTAATCATCGATACAAATGACGATAATGCTAAAATATCTAAAATATAAGAAGGATCCACTTGTATATTAAGTGCTAACGCACAAAAATAAGGAATACTATAATATAACAATAAACGAATTGAATTCGCAATTAATACTTGGATGATAGTCTTACGATGATGTTTAAGCTTCTTTATTTCACTACCAAAACGTTCTAACTGAATATTCAAATTATTCAATGCTTTTTCTTTATCTTTTACAATATGTAACTTAACACCAATAAGTAAACCCTTCGTGCTCAACCAAGTATAAACCTTTGGAAAAGTTGCCAAGGCCCATAATCCTATAATCACTGCACCATTTACACAAAATCCCGCTAATACAAGAATAAAGAATTGAGAATAATGTTGATAGAAATATGAAAACTTCAACAACAATAATACAAATACTGATGCAACCATAGTTGCTTGATAAATAATAAAATCCATCCACAGTATGCTTGCGGAATCACTGATACGAACACCTTGCTTCTTAAAAATATAAACTTGTGCGAATTGTCCTCCTGAAGCACTTGGTGTAACTCCATGGAAAAAGCTTGCCACAAAAGCATTCACAATACCTTGTGATAGCTTATAATGAGGATTACTTAACAATGTAAGTTTACGCAAAATCCAGCCAATAATCACTTGATATAAAATAGCAAGGAGTGGAATAAGTAGTAACCATCCTAAATTTGCACTTGCAAGCATTGATAATATTTCTTTGTAGTTATCTTTGAGTGTCAACCATAAGACTAACCCCGTAAATACAACAACCAAGAGTATATTGAAAGTATAGCTTTTTAGTAATTTTTTTAATGTTTTCATGTGACAATTATACCACTTGCACCATACAGAAACAACCAATGTCAATTTTGTTTGGAAATTCTTTAGAATTAGGAAAATACACATAAATAAATTACCTTTAAAACCATTAAGCATGATATATTACCTTGAATTTAGTCCAATATTAAGCCGTTTTTTGCTTTTTCTTCAAAGAAACAAAAATAGTAAAGTAGACTTTCTACTTTACTATCGTTGAATTTTCATTAATATATTTTTCTATTTGTTCTTGAGACATATCTCTCAATAATGTCATTTGAATTGTACTATTCAGTTTATGCCATGTTCCACCATAATAAATCATATCAGCATTCCATGAACCTTTGATATTTGATGATGTGCTCGCAAATAACATAGGGACTTTTGTTTCTGTAAAGAATGGACGAATATAATAATTAGTATCGCCTTTAAGACCTGCTTTTTGCGCTAGTTCTTTATCAATTAAATCCCATTTATTTCCGTTCTTTGCATAATAATATTCACAAAATTTATCATTACTGAAATAGAATGTTCCATACAAATCATTAAGGCAATCACTAGAACCACTTGGCAATGCTAAACACCTTTCAACCTCCAATTGCTTTTTCAACATATCTTCATACATTGGTAAATCAACACCAGGATCTTCTATTTCTGTTTTATGATTAGGGCAAACAATTGTATTTTTTTCAACTTGATATTCAACACCACTTGGACACTGCGCAACCCCTGCGTAATATTTACCATCTAAATTAGTAATAATATCTTCTGGTTTTAGATTTTCATCTAAAGCCACTTGTTGTCTATAAATACGATTTAATGTCGCAAGATTATTGAGACAAACAGAATCTTTAGAACCGCCAATTACACCTGTTACTTGCGGAATTAAAACGCCAGTTAAAATAGATAAAATTGCTATTACCGTAATTAGCTCTATTAGTGTAAATCCTTTCTTCTGATTCATTCATCTCTCCCACAATTCTATTTTAAAACACTCTCATATATTTTTTTAAGTTGTTTCCCTACTGCTTCAATACTTCTTTCTTCAGCAGTTTTTCTTCCTTCAACTTTCGTATCTTTTAATGTTCCATCGATTATTCCATGAAGCTTAGTAATGAACTCTTGATTATCATGTGCTTTATAACAATTTACACCATCAATTAACCATGGATCAAACACACCAATATCACGCAATAAGACTTGTTGACGAGCTGCTAATGCTTCAAGCACTACAATCCCTTCTGTTTCCTCATATGAAGGAAAGAAGAAACAATTGGCACCAGCATATGCACCTTCAATAATAGGACCTTTTACATAACCTGGAAAAATTACATTGTTTGGATATTCATCCACAACATCACGCACTGGTTTTGGAATCATTACCGGATTTGTATAACCAAACCAAATAAATTTATATTCAGGACACATCTTCGCAATTTCTACGAAATCAAGTATACCTTTTCTCTCAAAATACAATCCTACTGAAAGTATTACTTTATCATCGTCTTTTAAACTAAAGTACTTTCTAAACGCCTTAACCTTTTCTTCATTATAGTCAAAACGATTTAAATCAATTCCATTTGACACAGCATATATTGGTAAATCTATTCCATACCCTTCCAAAAGCGACTTAGAATACGGTGTTGGTGTAATAATTGCATCTGCTTGTGTATATAAAGAAACTAATCGCTTCTTAAAAATCGGTGCAATTTGATTAGACAATACAAACGAATTTCTAAAATCTTCTTCTGTCGAATGAGCATGATAAACAACCGCTTTGCCTAATGAGCGGGCTTTTTTGATAATTGCTTCACTATTAAAACCAAAGGTATTAATATGGAGAATATCATATGTATCATCCCAAGGATCTGTTGTATATTCTATACCGACTGACGTAAGTGCCGCCATTTGATGTTTCATTGCACGTCCAATGCCTGAATTTTGAAGTGCTTTCTCACTTTCAAAATATAATAATACTTTCATTTTATCACCTACCAATAGTATAAGTCGAAAGTTCAAAAAACTCAAACTTTACTTAGTATATCCTTTATCTCTACTAGCGTAATTCCAGCATATTTCTTGTGCCTTGCATCTTGTTTAGCTAATTGTTCAATGCCAATATATTCTGCAAAAACAGTGTACGGAACTTCACCCATTGCTTTATTTTCTGTCGTGGAAACCAAGAGTACACCAAAATCAGTTATCGGTCCAACTTCTTTTTCCAAATTTATTAAATCGTAAGGTAAAAATGGTTTAATTGGAAGTATCGTTCGAGTATCTTCAGTGATTGCATATCGCACAAAAAGTTCTCCCGTATCATTCTTTTGATAAACCATAGGCTTAGCAAAATAGTAATCTTGACTTTGTATTTCATGAAGAAGTTCTTTGAAATAAGTCAAAGAATTAAATAATGATATTTCGTTCATCATTTCAATATCCAAATATATAGGATATAACGCACATGGCAAACAATACTCATCTGTTTGTATAAACCCTTTAATGGCATTGAGAGAAACATCGACGTTAGAAAGAATTAGTTCATTAATAACATTAACATTACATTCAATACCATCTTGATTGAATTTCTTGCTTTTCCAAAAATCACAAATTCGTTTTACACAATTGTAAAATTCTGTAATTTCTTCATTTGTTGATGGTAATGGTAAATGAAGAACAACCTGATTTTTCTCGCCTTTTTTCCATTCAATGGTAAATCCTCGCCCGATTGCTCGATGAGAATATAAGGCGATATAGTCTTCAGCCACACCATCTCTAAAAATATTATTTTCATAGTGTCCATATTTTAATTCATTATTTGTGATGATATCTAAATCCAATTCTTTTTTTAGAAATGAATTATTCTTTATTGTAATTTCAATACTCATATTAATACTCCTTTTCTTTATAGTCTATTATATAAGAAAAAAAGCCTTTACGGCTTTCTTATTTAGTAATACCAAATGCTACAACAGAATTATTTGCAAGTTTAATTTTAGCATACATATTATCAACTTCTGAGAAATCAGTTACTTCATAATATTGAATTTGGTTCCATTTCATTTCAGGAGCCCAACATGCTAAGAAATCTTCAACCGCTACTTCATGATTATTCACACCAACAATTGTTGTATTGAATGAATTTTCATCCAAGTAATTCCACCCTTCAATAAAGTTACCTTCAGGTAGTGCATCTTTATATAAGAATAATAGATATTCTGATCCATCGCGTCCATTATAGAAAAAAGAGTGTGCGATGTGTACTACACCTTCATTATTCTTATGTGCAAGTACAATTCTTTCAAAATCATTTAAATTTGTTAATACTTTTACAGTTTGAGTCATATTCTTCACCTCTTTTTTAATTTTAGCACAGCAATCTTCCTCATTAAAGAGAAAAGCTACCTAAAAGGTAGCTTTTACTAAACACTAGTCTTGTTTTCTTTCAACTAAAGCTTTGTAACGTTTTTGTGCATCTTCTTTAGTTTTATCGAACATCTTTTGAGCTGCATCGTCACCTTTTAACTTAGTTAATTGGTTGAAACGAGTTTCATTCATTAAGAATTCTTGGAATTTATCCCATTGAGGTTCTTTAGAATCAATTGTAAGTGGTTTTTCATTACGAGGATCATAACGATATAGAGCTAAGTAACCACATTCAACTGCTTTAGCTTGTGTTCTTTGGTGATTTGATAATCCACCCTTAATACCGTGTTCAACACATGGTGAGTAAGCGATAATTAATGAAGGTCCTTTATAGCTTTCAGCTTCTTTAATTGCTTTTAATGTTTGGTTCTTATCTGCACCCATAGCGATTTGAGCTACGTATACATGACCATAAGCCATTGCAATTTGTCCTAAGTCTTTCTTAGCAGTTGGTTTTCCACCTGCAGCAAACTTAGCAATTGAAGCAGCTTGAGAAGCTTTAGAAGATTGTCCACCAGTATTTGAGTAAACTTCTGTATCAAGTACAAGTATGTTTACATCAAGGTCATTAGCAAGAACATGATCTAATCCACCGTAACCGATGTCATAAGCCCATCCATCTCCACCAACAATCCATACTGACTTACCAATTAAGTCTCTTTCGAATTTAGCTAATTCTTTAACTTCTTTAACTTTAGAAGCCTTAACACCCTTAATGATTTCATCTTTAAGTGTACGTTGAATTTCACGATCACCATTTGCAGCAACATATGCTTCAAATGCTTTCTTTAATGGAGCTTCAACTTTATTAAGGTTTGCTTCCATGATTTCAAGGATTCTAGCTTCTTTAACATTTTGTGCTACAGCCATACCGAAACCATATTCAGCATTATCTTCAAATAAACTATTAGCCCAAGCAACACCTTCACCATTCTTATCATTTGTGAATGGAGTAGATGGTGTAGATGAACAGTAAATCATTGAACATCCAGTTGCATTTGCCACTAACATATCACGTCCGAATAATTGAGAAACTAGTTTATAATATGGAGTTTCTCCACATCCTGGACATGCTCCTGAAACTTCAAAGTAAGGTCTTAAGAATTGAGAACCCTTAACTGTTGTAGTTGGGAAGTATTGAGTTTTATATTCAACTTCATTGTATAGGTAATCTGCAAGCGGTTCTTGATCAAGTTTAGCGTTGATATCAACCATTTCTAGAGCCTTGTTACCAGCTTTACCTGGACATTCAGTTACGCAAAGTCCACATCCTACACAGTTTGCAGGAGAAACTTGTACGCGGTATTGTAATTTTTCTAAATCTTTACCCATAGCTGGGATTGTCTTGAATGGCATTGGTGCATCTTTAACTTCATTGTCAGTTAATAAGAATGTACGAATTGTTCCATGAGGACAAACATAACTACAGAATCCACATTGAATACAGTTATTTGGATCCCATGTAGGAACTTGAGTAGCAATTGTACGTTTTTCTTTAAACGCAACATTATTACGGATTGATCCATCAAGTAAGTTATTCTTAGTGAATGCACTAACTGGTAAATCATATCCACCTAAACCATTGATAACTGCAACGTGTTCATCGAAGTATTTATCTTTAGTATTAGAAGTAATATCTTTAACTTTTAAGTTTGACCAAGCTTTATCAACTGGAATTTCAATTAATCCATCTCTACCAGCATCAATTGCTTTGTAGTTAAGTTGAACAACTTCATCACCCTTTTTAGAGTAAGATTTCTTAGCTGCAGCTTTCATGTAATCAACTGCTTCAGCATAAGGCATAATTTGTTCATTCAATGCAAAGAATGCAGATTGAAGAATTGTATTTGTACGACGTCCCATTCCAATGTCTTGAGCAATCTTAGTTGCATCAATGATATAGAATTTAGCTTTCTTATCTGCTAAGTCTCTTAACATACGCTTAGGTAAATGTTTAACGATATCTTTAGCATCAAATGTTGTATTTAATAAGAATGTTCCACCTTTTTTAAGAGGACGAATCATGTCATATTTGAATACATAAGCATCAAGTGAACAAGAAACAAAGTCAGCATTATCTACATAATAAGTAGAATGAATTGGAGTAGGTCCAAAACGTAAGTGAGAACGAGTTACTCCTCCTGCTTTCTTAGAGTCATATGCAAAGTAAGCTTGAGAATATAAATCTGTGTTATCTCCAATAATCTTAATTGCATTCTTATTTGCAGAAACAGTTCCATCAGAACCTAAACCATAGAATAAACATGAAGTATAATCTGGTTTAATAACTAATTTAGCTGGTTTTAATGATAATTTAGTAACATCATCTTCAATACCAATTGTAAATTCTTCTTTTGGATTTGTTTTCTTTAATTCATCATAAACAGCTTTGATGTGAGTTGGGTTAGTATCCTTAGATCCCATACCATAACGTCCACCAACGATAACAAGTTTCTTGTTAGCTTTAAGTGCATTTAATACATCCAAGTATAATGGTTCACGAGAACCCATTTCTTTTGAACGATCAAGAACAGCAACTTTTTTAACTGTCTTAGGTAATACTTTTAATAAATAGTCAGTAGCGAATGGACGGTATAAGTGAACTTTAACTAAACCAATCTTTTCACCTTTAGCAACTAAAGCATCAATTGTTTCTTTGATTGTTTCAGTTACAGAACCCATAGCGATAATAACACGATCCGCATTTTTAGCACCATAGTATGTAAATGGAGCATATTCACGACCTGTATGTTCGCTGATAGCTTTCATATATTTTGAAACAACATCAGCAACTTTTCCATAGTGTTCGTTTTGAGCTTCTCTACCTTGGAAGAAAATATCATCATTTTCAGCACCACCACGTGTTACTGCATTTGTATGTGGATTTAATGCATTCTTTTTAAATGTTTCCACTTTCTTCATATCTAATTGACTCTTTAAGAAGTCATAATCCATTACTTCAATTTTTTGAATTTCATGAGAAGTTCTAAATCCATCAAAGAAATGAATAAATGGTACTGATGCGTCGATTGCTGCTAAGTGAGCAACTCCAGCTAAATCCATACATTCTTGAACTGAATGAGAACAAATCATTGGTACACCTGTTTGACGACAAGCATATACGTCTTCATGGTCACCAAAAATGTTTAATGCACGACCTGCTAATGCACGTGCTGCCACGTGAATAACACCTGGTAATAATTCCCCAGCCATTTTGTAAAGGTTAGGAATCATTAATAATAAACCTTGAGAAGCTGTGAACGTACTTGCTAATGCTCCACCTTGAAGAGCTCCATGAACAGCACCAGCTGCTCCGCCTTCAGATTGCATCTCTACAACTTTTACAGTTGTATCAAATAAGTTTTTACGACCTTGTGATGCCCAAGCGTCAACTACTTCAGCCATTGGTGAAGAAGGTGTGATAGGATAAATTCCTGCTACTTCACTAAACGCATACGCGATGTGACCAGTGGCAGTGTTTCCATCCATCGATTGGAAAACTTTTTTTGATGTCTTACTCATCATAAACCTCCTAGTGTTTTAAACATACTTATTATAGACTAAATATCTCTGTTTTGAAAGTTTAACCGCAACATTTAACAAAAAAAATACCGAAATGTTCACGGTATTTTATGTTTCTATACAAATACTATCAATTTCATCTGTTTCAACCATTTTTACAGAGACAATTTCCTTTTTAGAAGTCGGTAAATTTTTACCTACATAGTCTGCTCGAATCGGTAATTCACGATGACCACGATCAACCAATACCGCAAGATGAATTTCTTCTGGACGACCATAATACATGATACCATCCATCGCTGCACGAATTGTACGCCCTGAGTATAAAACATCATCAACTAGAATAACAATTTTCCCTTTTAAATCAATACTTAAACTTGGAATTTCACCAACTGTTTTTTTCTCATCATCACGCCAAAAATTGATATCTAATGCCGCAGTAGGAACTTGCACATTTTCAAACATATTTATTTTCTCAGCTAAACGCTTAGCGAGATATTCACCCCTAGTTTTTATACCTATCAAAACCAAGTTATCTGTCCCTTTATTTTTTTCTAAAATTTCATGCGCGATACGAGTAATTGAACGCGACATTCCGATTGCATCTACGATTTCTTTCATATCTATTTCCTCACGTTCATTATCATAACATAAATAAAGAAAATTACACTAGTTTATGCCAAAAGTATAGTTCTTCATTATACAAATTAAAAAAGGGAATTATCCCTTTTAGTTACTTAGGTTGTTGTGCAAGGACATCATTCATTTCTTGTTCTGTAATATAACCATATTGAACCATCGATTCCAGCACTAATTTTTGCCGACGATTAATAAGTTCATACCCATTACTAAGTTGATATCGACTTGGTGATTGTGGTAATCCCGCCAAAATTGTCGCCTCATACAAAGTTAAATCACTCGGCGATTTATTAAAATATCCTTCACTGGCTGGTTTAATACCATAATATAAATCACCATAATAAATAATATTCGCATACATCGCAAAAATCTCTTCTTTTGTGTAATCTGCTTCCAAATCCCACACAAAGAAAACTTCTGCAATTTTTCGTGTCAATGAAGGACGATTACTAAAATAAATATTCTTAGCTACTTGTTGGGTTATTGTACTTCCACCTTGTGTAATTTCTTTACTTATCACATTAGACACAAGCGCACGTCCAATCGCCACAATATCAATTCCTTTTCTTTCAAAGAATCGGTGATCTTCAATTGCAATCAATGCGTGTACAAAATCTTCATCAATTTCTTCATAAGGTACATAGTTTGGATCATTTTGTATATTGTATACCGCTTGCTTAAGTGGTAATGACTTTATCGCCTCACGATAACGATTGTACCCTTCTAAACCCAAAAATCCACCAATTGCAATTATCAAGATTAACACAAGTAGTAATAGTCTTTTAAATAGTTTCATAACTTCTCCTTGTATTATCTATATAATACAGTCTCATTATACACAATTCTTCAAAAATAAAAAAGGGATATTCTCCCTTTATTATTGTCCCATTGATTTCATGACAGCACGAATTTGTGCTTCAGAAGGTTTACGTCCCATTTGCATAAACATAGCGCGGATCATCTTTTCATTTACTGGAGGATTTTCTTTGATTTGTTTTTCAAATTGACGACGAGTGAAATAGAAACCTAATCCACCACCTACAACTAATCCAACCACTAAACTAATTAAAGATGTCCAGAACATATTCATATCCATATCTAACACCACCTTTTACATTTACTCTATCATTCTATATGGTTTTGATGAATTTTACAATAAAAAAAGCCCAAAAGGGTTGATATGTATCCCCTGTTATTTACAGGTGGGTATTCTGTAATATAGTTTAGGATTCTTAGTCGTACTAAGCTTTCACTCGCTATCTTAACATCTGAATTCCCTTATATCAAAATGTAGGAAATATATGTGTTCCCTCTTGGGATTTCATTATAGCATAGTAAAAAACAAAAGAAAGGAATTGACTTTTATTGGTCAATCCCCTTGGCTTAATTCTAATTGTAATTCATGTAAATTTGTGTGTAATTCAGCGAGATTAAGAATATGATCCCCAATTCTTTCATAGTCCGAAAGTAGTTCAGAATACAAAATTGCAGTCTCAATTTGACACGCATGATCATTCATACGTTGAATTTGATTAGAACGATATTTAGTTGTACTATCATCAATAATTTGTTCAATTGAACTTGCCTTCACTAATAACTCTTCTTTACTTAAATTATGTCTAAATATATCCAATCCATTTAAACAATCATTTTTCATTAAATTCAATTCAGTTCTAGCTGCATCAGTAACATCCCACTCGTTCTTATCAATTGTTTGCGCATATTCTGCAAAGTTCATTGCATGATCGCCAATACGTTCTAGATTAGTCAATGTTCTAAAGAAATCATTTAATACTTTTACCTCTTTATAAGATTGTTCAATTGATAATACTTTTGAAATTTTCTTAGCACTTTGATAGTTATATTGATCGATTCTGTCTTCATTCATTTTTACTTTATCAAACTTATTTTCATCATAGTTTTGTAGTAAATCAAAACTCATTTCAATATTTTCATAAACAAGTTTATACATTTCTGCAATTTCTTGTCCTATATAGTGAATAGCAAGAATAGAAGTTCCTAAAACATAGTTTGAATTCATGATTTCGTCCAACCAACGATCTTCATCTTCAACTGTTTCTTTCTTTTTATCTGGTAAAATTAATATCGCTAATTTTGCAAGATAATTACCAAATGGTAGTAACAATAACGTTGTGGCGATATTAAACACAGTATGCACATTAGCAATTTGAGCTGCTGGATTAGTTGGCGTAAATGATTGCATTACACTTACAAATGGCGTTGTCATACAAATCACCATAAATATTATTGTTCCAATAATATTGAATAACAAGTGAATCACCGTGGTACGTTTCGCATTACGATTTGTTCCAATTGATGCAAGAACCGCAGTAATACAAGTACCAATATTTTGTCCAAACAATACATAGACAGCACTATCTAAACCGATAAGACCACTTAACGCTAAAGCTTGTAGAATACCTACTGACGCGGATGAAGATTGAATCACAGCTGTAAATAAGGCACCTGCCATAATACCTAAAAATGGATTCTTAAAAGTAGTCATCAAATTAATGAAAGCTTGAGAATCACGTAGTGGTAACATCGAGTCACTCATAATTCCCATCCCAATAAATAAAATACCTAATCCTGCTATAATTCCACCAATAAATCCAAGTTTTTTACTCTTGGAAAACATCACCATAACAACACCAGCAAAGGCAATTAATGGGGCAACTAACCCAACATCTAGGGCAATTAATTGTCCAGTAATTGTCGTACCAATATTGGCACCCATAATAATCCAAACCGTTTGTTGAAGTGTCATTAATCCCGAATTTACAAAACTAACAACCATGACAGTTGTTGCTGAAGAAGATTGAATTAATGCTGTGATTCCAGCTCCAACAAAAACGCCTAAAAAGCGATTTGCAGTCAATTTTTCTAATATAGACTTCAATTTATTTCCGGCAATACCCTCTAAGTTGATACTCATCATATGCATTCCATATAAAAACAATGCAAGTCCACCTAAAAGAGCAAATATATTTTCTATTCCCATTTTGTCTCCCCAATTTCAAGTAAAATCTACCATATTGATTTTAACACAATAAATTTAAAATCTATACTTAAAATTATGATTTCAGCACAAGATGAAAATGATTCATCAAGCACAATCATTAAAAGCTAAAAAGATTATCTTGGCATCTAATTACTTTATTATCACAAAATAAAAATCCTGTTTCAATTATAAACAGGATTTTTATTTAAATTACATTTTTTCAAACAAGTCTTTTGGAGCTCCACAAACTGGGCAAACCCAATCAGATGGTACATCTTCAAAAGCAGTTCCTGGTTTTACACCATGATCTTCATCGCCTACTGCTGGATCATAGATGTATCCACAAGGACATTGATATTTATCCATAACGTCAAACCCTCCTATAGTTTAAGTGTGACATTTTTTGATATATTTGTCAAAGCCTATGCTTTCATTATTTCTGAATATGACTTCTTTTGTGCGTATGCTTCACTCAAAGATTTCATCTTGGTTAAGTCACCTATTAAGATAAAACCACATAGTAAATTGTTCGCAAAGTATAATTTCTCATAAGTACCTTTTTGCATATCTTTTACTTCTAATGTTTTATAAGAAACTTCTGTATTTTTCCCAGTATCGCCGATTGCATATAAATTTGTATTTAAACCAAAGAATGAGAGTGCACCTGGTACCATTGTATAAGTCAAGTCATCACCAGCTGCATTAGCACCAGCAATTTTACCCATTTCTGTTGATTCAGACCACAAAGCGAAATTAACACCTTCAAATTCTGCGCAATCACCAGCTGCATAAATATCGGAAATGTTTGTTTCCATTTTTGCATTAACTACAATTGCTTTGTCTACTGTAATTCCAGCCTCTTGAGCAATCTTTGAATTAGCACGAACACCTGCTGAAATAACTACTAAATCCGCTGGAATTCGAGTTCCATCTTCCAATTCAACAGCTTCAACATGACTCTCGCCCACAATTCGTTTTATTTTTACGCTTGTTCGTAAATTCATATTATTTTTAGTAAGACTTGCACATAATAAATCAGAAGCACCTTCATCTAATTGACGTGGCATTAATGTTGGTAACATTTCTAATACAGTAACCGTACATTTTGCTTTATTCAATTCCCATGCTGCTTCTAAACCAAGTACACCACCGCCGATAACCACAACATGTTTAACTCTCTCTAGCATTCCTGTAATCTTATGTACATCGCTTGCACTACGTATAGCCACAACCTCAGGTAAAGTATTACCTTCAATTGGTGGAACAAAACATGTTGCACCCAATGCATAGATACACTTATCATAAGTAATTGTTCCATTGTCTAAAACAACTTCTTTTTTATCTGGATATAATGCAACTACTTTTGTATTCAACATTAAATTAATCTTGTTATTCTTATACCAATTTTCGTTCTCTATTGCCATTTGATTACCTGTAAAATTTGCAAGTAACGCTTTTGTCAACATTGGACGGTTGTATGGTAAGTAAGCTTCTTCTGAGATAATTGTAATTTTACATGTATCGTTTCTAAAACGAATTTCACGAGCAGCATTATAAGCCGCAGAACCACCACCTAGTATTACAAAATGTTCTTTAGAGTCTGAATGATAAGTAAGCGTTAAATCATCCACAGAGACAAAGTTTTCTTTACCTACGCCACAAACTGGACAAATTTCTTCACCTTCATCAAGAATCGCTCCACAAATTAAGCATTTAACTTTTCCACTACCTTTTTTAACTTCAGTTTTTTCATTCTTTTTATTTAATAAAACACATCCAAAATTATATCCAAAATCAAATGCATCTACTAAATCAGCATCACTTGGTTTAAATTTTACACGGAAACCATCTAAAACTTTTAAACGCACTTGCTTTAATCGTTCAATGATGTGTGGAACTCCTTCTCCACTCCAACCATAACTACCAAAAGCTGACGCTAACTTATTTGAATGAATTGGCGCAAACATAGCTGTTGTTAATGACCAAATTGGCGCAAGTGCTTCTCCAATAATTGTCGGTGTTCCTAAAAGAATACCATCGGCATTGTTTAATTCTTGCATGACTTCATTAATATCACTTGTAACTAAATCAAAACATCTCACGTCAACTCGACCGCTTGTTTTGATACCATCACGAATCTTGAAAGCTAATTGTTCAGTATATCCATAGGCACTTACATACGCAATTAAAACTGTCTTAACTTCGTGTGGTGCTTTAGGTGTACTCCACTCAGCGTATTGTTTCATAATTTTATCTAAATCACAATCAAGCACTGGTCCATGCCCAGTACAAATCATATCTATTTCTAAATCTTTAATACGATCTAACGCTCTAACCATGTATGGATTTTTAAAAGGTCCAATAATGTTATCAAAGTAGTATTTTAACGCAATTTGATATCCTTCTTCATTGGTTACATTACTTTTTAATATACCTTCATCACTGAAATGTGATCCAAATGAGTCACATGTGAATAAAACTTTATCTTCTTCTACATACGTGTACATGGTATCTGGCCAATGTAAATTTGGAAGAATCATGAATCGAAGTGTTTTGTTTCCTAAAGACAATGTTTCATTTTCCTTAACAGCTATACTATAGAAATCTCTATTGATAATATCCTTTAAAAAGTTAATCGCAACGGGTGTTCCTACCACCACAATATTCGGGTTAAGTTGGATTAATTTTTCAATGCTGCCAGCATGATCAGGTTCAGTATGATCAACAATAATATAGTCTATCTTTGAAACATCGATAAGTGAATTTAATGTTTCAATATACTCATCATAAAATTTTAATTTTGCTGTTTCTACTAATGCAATTTTTTCGCTACCTTCCACTAAATACGAGTTATACGTTGTCCCATATTCAGTTTTCATAATAATGTCAAATACTCTTAAATTAGGATCTAACACCCCTGTCCAAGTAATGCCTTCTTTGAGTTTTAAGGTTCTCATAATTTTCCTCCACATATTGTCATTTTAATCATAATGCTAGCCCCTTTCACATGCAACAAATATACTCCAATAGAAAAGCAGAATTTTCATTCTGCTTACTTATTTAATCCAATACCTAATTCTTTTAATTGTTTTGCATCTACTTCATTTGGCGCTTCACTCATCAAATCAGAGGCACTTGCAGTTTTAGGGAAAGCCACAACATCACGGATATTATCCGTACCTGATAAGATCATAATTAAACGTTCAAGACCAATGCCAACACCACCATGTGGAGGAGTACCATATTTAAAGGCTTCAAGGAACCAACCAAATTTATCTTTCGCTTCTTCATCGCTTAATCCAATCGCTTCAAATACCTTCGCTTGAACCTTTTGGTCATGAATACGGATTGACCCACTCAATAATTCATATCCATTTAGCACTAGGTCATACGCTCTTGAATAACAGTTTTCTTGGTCTGTCATAAGTTTATCTACATCTTCTAGATTTGGTGATGTAAATGGAT
This sequence comes from uncultured Erysipelotrichaceae bacterium, assembly GCA_964386325.1. Lineage (GTDB taxonomy): Bacteria > Bacillota_I > Bacilli_A > Erysipelotrichales > Erysipelotrichaceae > Anaerorhabdus. The sequence goes on from CAYLQY010000020.1 coordinate 20,644, forward strand.
GGTGAGCCGCTACATAACGACCTTCTTCTTCAACGTATTCAAACATTGGGAAGTTAGTAATCCATAAGAAATTAAATTTAGAAGTATCAATTAAGTCAAAGTCATGTCCTATTTTAAGACGTACAGCACCTAATGCTGTTTGTGCCACTTTCTTTTTGTCCGCAACAAATAACAACATATCATTTTCTTCCAATCCAAAATGATTTATTAGTGCTGCCTTTTCTTCATCGCTTACAACTTTGGCAATTGATCCACTTAATTCATTATTACTATATTTCAAATATGATAGTGCTTTTGCACCATATACTTTCGCATAGTCTTGAAGTTTGTCCAAATCTTTACGTGAGAACTTATCCCCCATACCTTTTAAACAAATTGCATTAATAATTCCTTTTGCATCTAAGATATTCTTGAAAATTTCAAATGTTGTATTTTCAAAAAGTGTACTTACATCATTTAGTTCTAATCCAAATCGTGTATCTGGTTTATCGCTACCATAACGACTCATTGAATCAACATATGGTAAGCGATCAAATGATGATAGTTCAACATTCTTCACTTTCTTAAAGATTTCTTTCATTAATGATTCAACAACACTCCATACATCTTCTTCATCCACAAAACTCATTTCAATATCAATTTGTGTAAATTCAGGTTGACGATCCGCTCTTAAATCTTCATCACGGAAACAACGTGCAATTTGGAAATATTGTTCAATACCACCTACCATCAATAATTGTTTATATAATTGCGGTGATTGTGGTAAAGCATAAAATTTACCATTACTTATACGACTTGGAACTAAATAATCGCGTGCTCCTTCAGGCGTACTCTTACAAAGAATTGGTGTTTCAACTTCCATAAATCCTAAATTAGCTAAGAAATTACGAACAATTAAACACACTTCATGACGAAGCATTAAATTATTTTTAATTGGTCCTCTACGCAAGTCTAAATAACGATATTTTAAACGTGTATCTTCTAAAGCATCCGTTTCATCCGCAACAATTATCGGTGTAGTTTCGGCAGTATTCACAATATTTACAGTCTCGACTTTGATTTCGATATCGCCAGTAGGAAGTTTAGGATTTTTATCTTTTCTTTCAGAAACAGTTCCTTCAATTTGTAATACATATTCATTACGAACATCTTTTACTTTTTCTTCCATAGTTTCATCAAATACAAGTTGGACAATTCCTGAACGATCTCTTAAATCAATAAAAACTAATGATCCTAAATTTCTTCGTTTTGCAACCCACCCCACTAAAGTAACTTTCTCATTAACATTAGTAAGTCGTAATTCTCCATTATGATGTGTTCTTTTCATTCTATTCCTCCACGTGTCCACAATGACATTCATGTTCTTCATTTAAATAGTGGTCTAATGTATCAATAATTTCATCAATTGAAACTGTTACTTGTGTTTGTGATTCGATGTGTTTCAGATTAACTTGATTATTTTTTACTTCATCTTCACCCACAATAATACATACTTTAGCTTGTTTTCGATCAACTGATTTAAACTGACTCTTCATTGATCTTTCTTGAATATTAAAGTCTGTGATAAAGCCTGCTGATCGACACATTGTCGCAACTTGAAGAGGTACACTTCCGACATTACCTAAACTCATTACATAAACATCTAATGTTGGCTCATCTTCAAAAAACTCACAGTTTTCTGCTTGAGCCATTAACAATAATCTTTCTAGCCCAATCGCAAATCCTACACCAGACATTTCAGGACCACCAAAATAGTTTACAAGCCCATCATAACGTCCACCTGCGAAAATCGTTGATTGGCTTCCTGCTTCTTCATGCGTTGAAACAACTTCAAATACAGTGTGTGTATAATAATCTAACCCACGTACTAAATGTTGATCAACTTCATAAGGAATGCCTAAAGCTTCTAAACCTTCACATACATTTTTGAAATATACTTTTGATTCTTCGGTTAGATAATCTTCAAGAAGTGGTACATCTTTCATTGATGGGTGATCGTGATCTACTTTACAATCAAGTAAACGCAAAGGATTTTGATCATAGCGACGTTTACAATCTCCGCATAATTCTTCTACATGATCTTTGAAATGTTCTCTTAATGCTTCTTTATAAGCATTACGACTTTCATCATCACCTAAAGTGTTAATTAACACTTTAATTGATTGAAGTCCGATTGTTTTTACTAATGAATATCCTAAGGCAATTGTTTCAACATCAGCCATTGGGTTTTTAACCCCAATATTTTCTACACCAAATTGATTAAATTGACGTTGTCTTCCTTTTTGTGGACGTTCATGTCTAAACATTGGACCAATATAATAAAGTTTGGCAGGCATTTCCATACTTCCAAACATCTTGTTTTGTACAAAACTACGAATTACCCCAGCAGTTCCTTCTGGTCTAAGTGTTAAAGAATCACTACTCATTTGGAATGTGTACATTTCTTTATTCACCATATCCGAACTATCATTTTCACGTTTAAATACGGATGTATCTTCAAAAATTGGTGTACGAATTTCTTTGTAATCGTAAACCGTGCACATATTGCGAATTAAATCTTCCATTTGATGCCAGCGATTAACCTCAGTTGGTAAAATGTCATACGTTCCTCGCGGTGTTTGATAAGCCATAATTTTTTCCTCCTTTAGAATATAAAAAGCGTCCTAATAATCTAAGGACGCTTGTTTAACGTGGTACCACCTTAGTTCATGTTTCCATGCACTCAATTCCTTAACGCGGAATACGATATTTCCTACTACTTTCAGAAATATTTCTCACAAGTGTCAATTATTTACTTCCCTATAGAAACTTTCACCAATTTGTTTCTTTCTCTACCTAGTTCCCTAAACAACCTCTTTTTCATCGAATTTCCTATACTATATCATGGAAAAATAGTTACGACAAGGCTTATTTCTTGGTACACTCAACACCGATTGTTGAGTATAGTTCAGTAACTTTATCAATATTGATATTTCCATTTTCATCTTTAAAATCATCAACAAATCCAAATTGTAACAACATATCATCACTCAATTTAGTAAGATCATAAGTAACATTTGCAGTAATTTGATTACCATTCATTGTGTAATCCATTGTAACTCCATCCATACTTGTAGAACTTGCTTTTTGCGTTTCTAATGATTGTTTAGCTAGTTCGATTTGATCTTCTGGCACTTCTTGAACACTTGTTTGTTCTAAACGAATTACTTTACCACTTTCATCAGAGATGAAATTTGATGTGATTTCAATTCCTTGCATTGCTTGTTTACATGATGTTACATTTTCTTTAGGTGCACTGCTACATCCTGCAAGAAGTGCTGCTAACGCTACTAATACGACTAATTTTTTCATTTCTTTTCCTCCTATAAAATCTGTCTTTCTACAGAGATTACACTATTTACTTTTTTCAAATTTGCGATGATATTTTTCAAGTGATCAATATCACTTACAAGTATACTCATTTTTGCGGTTGCTGTTAAATCTTCTCCATTAACAACACAATTGACTGCAGTCATATTTCCCTTACATTGTGAAATAACTGTAACAATATCCGTAAGCAAGAAATTTCGATCATGTGCCAATACCGTTAAATTTGATTCATATTGTTGTTTAGAAATTGTATCATCCCATTCAACTGTAATTAACCTTGATTTTGTATTTTGAACATTCGGACAGTCTACACGATGAACTTTAACACCTTGTCCCTTTGTGATATATCCAATAATCTCATCTCCCAATACTGGACTACAACATCCCGCTAATGACATCATCATTGAATCTACACCTGTTACTTTAAGACCAGACTTTGATGTTGATTTCTTCGATGAGAATTCTTTATTCAATAACTTCGATAAAGCATTGGTCTCAAGGACACTGCGTTTTTGATTCGTTAATTTTTCCACAACACTTGGGGGTGAAATTGATTTTACTGCCACAGCATACATGAAATCAACATAACTGCTAACTTGGAAATGATTGAATATTGCTTCGAATTTCTTCTTTTCCATATATTCTTTATCATCAAATCCGCGTTTTCTTAGTTCATCACGAATGATTTGTTCACCAACTTCAATCTTTTCTTGACGACGTTCAATTTCTTTTCTCATCAAGTAATTCTTGATTTTTGACTTTGCTTGGTTTGTTTTAACAACTTTCAACCAGTCTTCACTTGGTCCTGAGAATTGTTTAGATGTTCTAATTTGCACAACATCACCCGTTTTTAAAACCGTATTTAAAGGAACCAAAGTTTCATTTACAATTGCACCTACACAAGCATGTCCTACTTCTGTATGTACGCGATACGCAAAATCAATTGGCGTAGATCCATTAGGTAAGTCAATAACTCTTCCATTCGGTGTCATAACATAGACATTAGCTTCAAAAACATCCTTTTGAAGAGTATCCATGTATGCAACTGGATTATCGTCTTCTTGACCATCCATCAACATCGCAAAATCTTTAAACCAAGTAAGTTTTTCTTCAATTTCTTTTTGTTCACGGCGTGAATCATATTTAGAACCTTCTTTATAACGCCAGTGAGCAGCAACCCCTTGTTCAGCGATTGAATCCATCTCTTCAGTACGTATTTGTACTTCAAATATTCTTCCATCATCACCCACAATGGTTGTATGTAAAGACTGATACATGTTCATCTTTGGCATTGCAATATAATCTTTTAATCGCCCAGGAATTGGACGATATGTCGCATGAATATAGCCGAGAACCTCATAACAATTCAATTCAGTTTTTGTCACTATACGAATTGCTAGTAAGTCTAGAATCTCCTCAAAGCGTTTGTTCTTTGTTTTCATTTTCTTATAGATACTATACAAATGTTTACTTCGGCCGAAAATTCTAAATTCTATTTTATTTTTTCCTAGTAAATTTGATATATCAGAAATCATATGTTTAACTTGTTCATCACGTTCAGCTTTTTTAGCTTCAACAAGATGAGCAATTTGATAATACATTTCACGATCTAAATAAAAGAAACTTAGATCTTCCAACTCATTTTTTATTTCACTAATACCAAGTCGATGCGCAATAGGTGCATAAACTTCAAGCGTTTCAGCCGCAATACGTTTCTGTTTTTCTTCAGTCATGTATTGAAGTGTACGCATATTATGTAAACGATCGACAAGTTTAATTAAAATAACACGAATATCATTTGCCATCGCAATAAAGATTTTACGATGATTGGCAGCTAAATATTCTTTTTCATCTTTAAATTGAATATTACCAATTTTAGTAACACTTTCAACAAGTGCAGTAACCTCTTCATCAAATTCCTTTACAAGAGTTTCACGAGGAATATCACAGTCTTCTAAAACATCATGCAGCATTCCTGCGGCAATCGTTCTAGGACCACAATGAAGCACAGCTAAAATATATCCAACATTTAGGGCATGGATAATATATGGCTCACCACTTTTACGGAATTGCCCATCATGCATTTGTGTTGCATAATCGATAGATTTCTCAATAAGCTTTAAACTATCCTCATTATGAATATATTGTTTACAAGCATTTAAGATATCTTCTTTAACAACCATTTTCTTTGTAGATGTCGACATAGTTCCTCCTTCTTTCTTGTAAAAAACCGAAGATTTCTCTCCGGTTATTTATTCGTAAGACATAACCGTAAAGACATTATAGTTTTCTAATGCTTTGCGACCTTCTAATCCTTGTAGTTCAATAAGGAATGCACATCCTACAACTTCTCCACCCATTTCTTCAACGAGTCTAATTGTTGCTTCAACCGTTCCACCAGTCGCAAGTAAATCATCAACGATTAATACTTTTTGACCTTTTTTGATTGAGTCTGCATGCATATGTAATTCATTTGAACCGTACTCTAAATCATATTTGTAACTAATCGTTTTACGAGGGAGTTTGCCTGGCTTACGCACAGGAACAAATCCGATTTTCATATTTACAGCTACCGGACACCCAAAAATAAACCCTCTTGATTCAGGACCAACGATAACTTCTGCACCTACTTTTTCGGCAAATGCTTGTATTTGTTGAGTCGCTTCATAAAAAGCCGCACCATCATTCATTAATGGTGTAATATCACGAAACAATACGCCTTCAATTGGGAAATCTTGAATTTCCGCTATATATTTCTTTAAATCCATTGGTTGTAAGCCTCCTAATAACGGTATAATTATACACCATTAAACTTCTTTAATCTATGTTTTTAATGAGTATTGAACATTTTTTGCGCCCATTAAATTCATTAATACTTAATTCACCAAAAACTGTTTTTAATTCATCAATTTCTGATGTGCCATCATAATCAAACCAAATTGAATCAATCTTATTCTCAAATGTAATTTTTAAGAACTTTCCTTTGATAAGTTGCTTACTCTTTATTTTCAATCCTTCTATTGCAAAACACACATCTCTAAATCCTTGTCCAAAAGGTGCTAGTTGTAAATATTCTTCAACTGATTCAAGTGTAATATCATCACTATGAATTAAACATACATCTTCAACAGGATCACGATTGATTTCGATTAAACTATATTTATTTCTAACTTTTTGTAAAAATAAATCAAAGTTTTCTTTTTCAATTGAACACCCTATCGCATCGCGATGACCGCCAAAACTCTTGAATTCTTCAAAATCTTCTTGAAAGAATGTGTACAAATCAAAGCCAAGTGCACTACGTCCACTTCCTTTGTATAATCCTTCATTTTCAGTAAATATGAGTGTTGGTTTATTGTATTTACTTGCAATCTTACCAGCTAATAAACCCACTAAACCTTCATGAAAACGTTCATCATGAAGAACAATGAAATCATCATTCAAATCTTTTTTCTCAGCTAATACATTCATTTGCAATGTAATTTCTTTTCTTTGATTATTAATTTGAATCATTTGACTAGCAAATTTTTGAATTTCTTGTGGATTGTTTTGTAAGAAGTATTTTACAACATTATTAGGATTCGCAATTTCTTGAAGTCGCCCTACCGCATTTAATTTAGGAACAATTTGAAATGCTAAGTCTTTTTCCGTTACCATCTTATGTGGTGCATCAAGTAATGCTGCTAAATGCGGAACTTTAGATTCATTAATAAGTTTTAATCCTAATCGAACAATAATCCTATTTTCATTCCACAAAGTCATGACATCACCTAATGTAGCAACAGCCGCTAAGGCAATATGTAAATCATTTTCACCTACTAATACTTTTGCAAGTTGCAGTGTTACTCCCGCTCCTGATAATCCCTTAAATTGTTCATTTAAATAATCAGGATGGAGAATTGCATAGCTTTTTGGTAATTCCTCTAATTCATGATGATCTAGAATAATAACTTCAATACCTAACTCACTTGCCAAATCGCATGCTTCATAGGCTTTAACACCATTATCTACCGTGATGATAAGTTGATATCCTTTTTCATGCGCTAGTTTTACAACATTTGTATTCAGTCCATAACCATCTTTAAATCGATTAGGAATATAATATCCATTTTCTATTCCCAATCGATTCAGTGTATCTACCATGATTGTAGTCGCACATAATCCATCGGCATCATAATCACCACCAACAAATACTTTTTCATTGTTTTGTTTAGCAAGTTGAATACGTTCAACAATTCTTTGAAGTATTGGTGAATTATTTTCACTTAAGTGTTCAGGTCGATAGAATAATTGTTTGATTTCATTTTCTGTACAATTACGAAAAGCCAACACTTTGCTAACTAAAGTGCTGGTCTTAACTTGTTCTGCATATCTTGTATAATCATTTTCTATTTTGTTATATCGCATTTGTCTTTACCAATTCTTGAAACACATCACCACGCTCTTCAAAGTTTTTAAAATAGCCATAACTTGCTGCAGCTGGTGATAATAAACATGTTTTGCCTTTCATTGTCACATTCTTTGCAATTTTCACTGCATCTTCTAAATTTTCTACAACAAAGGCAGGTTTGTCCACCCTTTTGCTCCATTCATCATAAATACGTTTGCCTGAAGCATACATAAATATAATATTTCTAACGTTGCTTATTGCTAAGAAATCTATTAGTGGACTGTAGTCAATGCCCCGATCTAATCCCCCCACCAATACTGTATCAACATCATTCAATGATTCAATAGCTTGAATTGTTGATTGGCAAATCGTCGAAATAGAATCATCTACATAACGTACTCCATCAATCATTCCAATATTTTGTAAACGATGTGGTAATGTCTTAAATGTTGCAATCGCCTCAGTGAATGATTCATCACTTACACCAAAATAATGATGTGCAATTATATAGACAATTGCCATATTATAAAAATTATGATGCCCCAACAAAGTAACTTTATTTTCATCTACACTAATCTTTGAGAATGGGTTTACTAGTATATTACCATCTGCATAGATATCACCTTGATTATCCATTGAACATGTCAAACAGTGTGGTGCTTTTTTAACTTGATTAATACATTGTGAATTAATGATTGCTACATCACCTTCACCTTGATTAGTAAATACTTTTTCTTTTGCTGCAATGTATTTTTCAAATGTACCATAATGATCAATATGTTCTTCATATAAATTCAATAGAACTCCAATATGGGGAGAAACAGTTGCATATTCCAATTGATGACATGATATTTCAAATACAATTTTAGAATCAATTTCGATTTCATCAATTATATCAAAGCAAGGTACCCCAATATTTCCTACTAAAAAGACCGAATTACAATTTTCTTTTAATACATGATATAAAAGCGAACTTGTAGTACTCTTTCCCTTCGTTCCAGTTATACCTATAATTTGATTACGATATTGTTCTAAAAACAATTGCGACTGGCTGTATAATTTATCAAATGGAAAGGTGTCATCATTAATCACAATTCCTGGACTTTTCATAATTATATCGTAGCTATTAAAATCAACATGGGCAGTGAGAATTGTCTTTATGCCTTCTACTTGAATTTCTTTATCATCAGCAATTTCTATTGTCGTATCATCACCATGTTTCTTTAAAAAATTAAGTGTTGATTTACCTTCTAATCCAAATCCCCATATCAAAACTTTTTTATTATAAAACAGTTTACTTAATTCTTCTTTTTTCATTAGAAACATTCCTCCAACTTTGCCTTGATATAAAGAATAAATTCATGTGGAACAAAATGTTCATCATTCCATTCATATTTAATTTCTCGTAAATCAACATCACGTTTAACTAATCCTAATGAATCATAATAGCGATACAACCAACTTAATCTTTTACCTTCCATTTCACGTTTTATAACTCCTAGTGAAAGTGCAATTTGTACTTCTTCACGTGTACCTACACACTCAAATGGTTTATTCTCACTTAAACCACACAGTTCTTCAAAAATAGAAAGCAGTTCTTGATTATCTAATAAGTTCTCACCAAAAATTTCAATACATTCATCATCATCCAAGAAAGCTGACATCAGAATATACACAAATAAACATTTGGCACAGTTATTACACCAAATTTCTTGTTTACTACCTACGTTACAACTTTTAAATACTGCGTGATATTCTTTCAATGTACTAAATATTTTTGCGATTTGTAATTCACTTAATGGTCTTAACAAACTAAAATACTGTACATCTCTGGTTAGATATTTCTCACAATATTCATGAAAATCTTTTTCAAATTCAAAGCTTTTTGAATATTGATGATTTATCGTTGCATTTGCTACAGTCGATTCATTTGCACTTGATTCATTTGATAAACATATGTATTTTCTTTGATTAAGTATTGCTGTCAAAACAGAGGAAAATGCCACCATTGCAGAAAATGGAGTGTGACCATTTAAAAATCCTTGTTTATTAAGTTCTAGCATTCTAGGATCAAGTGTTCTTGCAACATAAAGTAATTTGTCTTTATAACCAGCAGCTTCACTTGCATGGATGGCAGACATTACTGAATTAATAATAAATGTATTATTGTCTTCAATATCTTTTAAAATCTCTAAAGTTACAAAAGAATCTTTACCACCACCTACCGGAATGATTTGACCATGGTTTGTTTGAAATAGTTCTTCTCCAACAATTGTTTCTCCTTCGCAATAGATATTGATAAAATTTTCCATGTTTGGTTCAATATTATTCATATAAAAGAATTCACCCAAGCCATGAAAATATAATTTTTTCCACCATGCAATTTGTTCATTTGTTAATGTTCCACATTTCACAATTAATTGGGGCGAACATGTACATTTCCAATAACTTGCAATTTCTACCATTCCTAATGAAAATACCATCTCTTTAACAACTTTAAAATTGCGATAGTGTGTATCCCCACGTTTAGGTAATGTATATGTAGGGTTGAATCTTTCAAGCCCTACCGTTTCAAAATCATAGGTTACTTTAAATTCATGGTCTGTTTCTTCAATTACAAAACCATGATAAATAAATGTTGGATATTGTTCTCTAAGTTCTAAAAAATTCATACAATTTACTCCTCGTTTATAAGTATAACTCAATTACTTCATCTTTTAAAAAGATAAATGCTTAATCATTACTTCACACTACAAAATAAAAATGGTACTTTATAGTTCAACTATATTGTACCATTTTTTATTTATGCGTTTATACCTTTGATTGTATATTCATCTAATTCTTCTTTTTTGTTTTTCTTATTTTTCTTTGGTTTATCTTTCATATGGGTACGAATATAGAACCAAATTTGTGGAGCAATAAAGATACTTGATAA
>CAYLQY010000021.1:0-20670 GCA_964386325.1 uncultured Erysipelotrichaceae bacterium
ATTTCCCTGCCGTTACCATTTCGATTATACTTTTTCTTATTCCTTTGATTTTATCTTTTATTTCCATTTTTTCCTCATTTCTATTCCAATATATACTAAGACAATTTGGACAATTTTAAAAGCTTAATTTTTGTTTGTGATTGACACAATTTAAAGACCAAAATATTTTTTCAAGAATTCACTTACACCATGATGATTATTATCACTTGTTTCATGTGTTGCACATTGCTTAATAGTTTCGTCGCTATTGCCCATCGCTACACCAACACTTGCAACATCAAACATCGTAATATCATTATAATTATCTCCAAACACCATAACCTCATCATTATTAATACCGAACATAGATGCTAGCGTTTTAATTGCATTTCCTTTAGTTGCTTCATTACTAGTAATTGTGAATAATGTTCCTTCTGAACGTTTAAAGTTAATTGTTGGAAATAATTCTTCAATCCGCTTTTTTGTTTCCTCAATGTCATTCACATTATCGGTCGCGATTGTTATTTTGAAAAAAGGTACATTTGAATAATTAGTTGATGCATTGAATTCAACATGTTCGCATTTATTTTTTAACTTTTCTTTAAAACCATCTAACAATTGATGTTTCGAATATATTACTAATTCTTTTTCACTATATGCTAAAAAAGGAAAATTTTCATTTTCCAAAATACTACAAATTGGTTGAACTGCATCTTTAGGAAGGGAATAGTTTTCAATCATTTTATTTTTTTGATATATGTTTGCGCCATTGTTAATTATATAAGGATATTCTAAATCTAAAGCCTGTACAACTTCTTCCATTAAAAATTTATTTCTGCCTGATGCAAGTGTAAATATTACATTTTTTTCTTCTAACTTTTTTATTACTTCTTTTAGTTGATTATCTATCTTTTTATGATCATCTAAGATTGTTCCATCACAATCGGCTACAACAAGTTTAATCATTGAACACACTATCTAGTCTTTCTCTTAAGAAACGACTTGCATACATGCAGTCATCTTCCCAATTATCTTGTCCAACATACCAGAATTCACCCACAAACATTCTTACACCTAAATTCTTGCAACAAGTAATCACTTTATTGTAATCAGTATGTCCTGTTCCAAAAGGAATTTCACGATAATGATCTGGTTTTGTTTCTTTTAGATGTGCTGCTACAAGATGACCTTTACCACTTTGAATATCCTCAACTAAATCATGCCCGTAGTATACGGATGCATTCGTTAAATTACCCATATCCGGATAGACTTGTAAATAAGGATTATTCACTAAATTTACATACTCCATCGATTTCTTGACGGTGTCCATAAATGCTGTTTCCATCGTTTCAAACCCAAGCAAAACTCCTTCTTTGGCAGCCATTTCTACTGCGATGTTTAAATTATGAATAAATGTTTCCTTTGTTTTCTCATTCCCTTCAGAATAATAAACATCATATCCAGCTAGTTGAATAATTCTAATTCCTAACTTGCTTGCAAGTTGTATTGCCTTATTCATAATATCCAAACTTCTTTCAATCGTTTTCTTATCAAGTGAACCCAATGGATATTTTCTGTGACCACTTAAACACATTGTTTTAATTGGAACTCCTGTTTTTGTGATACATTCTTTTAGTTCATTGATTTGTTCTTCAGACCAATCTAAACGAGCTAATTTGTCATCTGTTTCATCTACACTAATCTCTAACCAATCGAATCCAAATTTTTTACAGTTAAGAAGTTTTTCTTCCCAGCTACATGTATTTGGCATTGATTTTTCATAGAGACCTAATAAATATTTTTTATTGTCCATAATATGCTCCAGGTCCATGTTTTCTCAAAAAATGTTTATCAAGTAACGTAGATTGCATATCTTCAACTGTTTTGTTAATAACTTTTGTTTTTAATGCAATCGTTGCGATTTCTTCTAGCACTACTGCATTGTGTACTGCATCATATGGATCTTTACCCCAAGTAAAAGGACCATGACTATGTACAAGTACTCCTGGCATTTGATTAGGGTCTATATTTCTATTTAAAAATTCTTCTACAATTACTTTTCCTGTATTTAATTCATAATCGTTTTTTATTTCCTCTTCAGTCATACAACGAGTGCATGGAACCGTTCCATAGAAATAATCTGCATGTGTTGTCCCTAATGCAGGCAAATCGCATCCAGCTTGTGCCCAAGCCGTAGCATTTTGTGAGTGTGTATGCACAACACCTTTAATGTCCGGAAATTTTTTATAAAATTCTAAGTGTGTCATCAAATCACTGGATGGTTTTAATTTACCTTCTACACGATTTCCATCCATATCCACAACCACCATATCTTCAACAGTCATAGTGTCATATTCAACGCCACTTGGTTTAATAACAACCAAACCAGTTTCACGATCAATTCCAGAAACATTTCCCCATGTAAACGTAATTAAACCATACCGAGGCAATAATAAATTTGCTTCAAAAACTTCTTGTTTTAAACGTTCTAACATATGCTCCTCCTATGCTGTCGCAATATAAATTGCTGCTTCATTTTTTGTGTGATTTGCGGCAAGTAGTATGTCATCATTTTCACGATGAACTACATCAATATTAGCTGGCCCCACACCATTTTCTACAATCGTAACTTCATACTTATTATTAATATATTGAATTATAAATAACTCTGCATTCACACGACGAACACCGCCAAGAAAAGAATTCTTTCCGCAGAATTTTGTCCCCACTAATGTATGTGCAAAATCAATCTCATTTGGATATACGAAATCACATTCATATTGTCCATTTTTTAATTTATATATTTTCATGCTGTTTCCATGGAATGGCTCAATTGTCATCATTTCTTCAATACCGTCATTATCGATATCTACAAAAGCAATTTCACTTATTTTACCATCCATAATTTTTTCCACATGCCACTCACCATTTATCGCATACGGAGGTGTAACACGTAAAACTCCTTGATCACTTGCGAAATATCCACAAATACTTCCTTCAAATTCACCACGACAGTATCCATGATTTCTAAAACATCCATCTACAATCTTGGTAAGTTCTATACCTTTTGTTGGATCATCTGGTAAACTACCCACAACAATTTGTCCTGGCTTTGACCAATCTTCTTTATCTTTTTTATCTTCTGCAATCGTTGCACCAATAAAATAATTAATTCCATTTTTATGATAAATATCAAAACGATGTAGATATGGTAAATGTAAAACATCTTTAATTACCCATCCCGTTTCCTTTTCATATTTACCCCAAACAATTTTTGCTAAACTTGGGTTCACTTTTAAATAGAATTCTTGCACTGCAAGGAATTCATTTTTCTTGTTTGGTATTGGAATGATAGACATACAACCACCAGCATTATCCCAAACAACTTCTTTATGCTCAAAGTTTTCTCCTGAATATGCATGACAAACACTCGTTGGATCTTCACTTGCAAAAAGTGCAACAAGCTCTCCATCAATTTCAATATGACTAGCACAATAACAACGTGTTATATCATCACAATGAATTTTTCTAAATTTCATAGATACCTCCCGTTTTAATTTTAAGAAGGCTACCTTAAAGGTAGCCTTAACAACTTATTTGTTTTTTTCAACTAGCCCGCTATTGATTAATAATTCTTGAGCTTCTTTGTCTGATAATACATTTTTCATTCCACATATTACTATGCCTCTTTTTGCTGCATCATCAAACATATTAACGAAGTTTAAAGGACAAAATACTACATCATATTGTGTTGCTGCACTCTTCCCCTCAGATAGAGAACAGTGATGAATTGTTTGAACTTTAACTCCTAAATCTTTTGTAGCTTTTTCAACTCTCATTTTCATCATTAATGAGGTTCCTGCACCATTTGCGCAAGCAACTAATATTCTAAGCATTTTATTTTATCTCCATTTCTTTTTATTTTTTTCCTATTTTTTCTTTGTATGCATCATAATCTTCTGTAATTAAGAAGTATGTATCTGGATGAGCACGATATTGAAGTTGAGGAATAGCAATTAAAATTATTACAACTAATCCCACACCTGCATAACTTAAGAACTTCATTAAGCCTGTGAAGATTGGCCATACAATAGCCCAGTCCCACATTCCTAAATATCCACCATAGACTGCTAAACCAACCCATGATGCAACTAAAGCTGAACCAAACACTTGGCATAATCCAGAAACAAACGGCATAATCATTGCAGCTTTTACACCACCACGGTTATTCGCAAATACTGCGATTGTTGCATTGTCGAAGAATACTGGAACGAAACCTGCAATAACTAATGTTGGTGATTTTAATGCAATTAAAGCTAAGATTGCTAAGAATTGTCCTAAAGCACCAAACAAGAAACCAATAGTTACAGCATTTGGAGATCCAAATCCATAAACTGCTGCACAGTCAATACCTGGAACTGCTCCTGGTAAGAATGTATTAGAAATACCTTGGAATGAGTTTGTTAACTCGGTAACGAATGTACGTACGCCAAGTTGCAAGATTGCTAAATATACTGCAAAGTTGAAACATGTTGTTAAGATATAGAAGAAGAAATCTTTATCAGCTCCTAAGAATCCCGCTTCTACTAAATATGGTTTACCTAAGATTACAAGAATTGCACCAAAGAAGATTAACATTAAAACTGAAGTTGCAACCATGTTTTCATTGAATATAGATAAGAATCCTGGGAATTTAATATCTTCTAAACGTTTCTTATCTTTACCACCAATTTTTTCAGATAGTTTTGAGAAGAAATAAATACCGAACATTTGTTGGTGAGCCACGCAGAAGCCGCCGCCCTCTGTTAAATCTTGAGTTAATTCAACTGTTAAGTTAGAACCTACTGCCCAATATAAACCTAGTACGATACCCATTAAAATAAGAATTGGTGTATCTCCTAATGTTGGGAAGCAGAATAGCATTAACCAGAATGCTGTTGAAGCTTGTTGCATTTGTACATGCCCAGTTGTGAAAACTGCACGTAACTTTGTCCATTTTTTCAAACGAACAAGAATTAAATTGAATATGAATGCAATTAATAGTAATAACATAACTTGTGAGAATGTTCTTCCAAACACTTCTCCTAAACCTGCTGTAACAGCATTTTGACCAAAATAAGGGTCAATAACCATTGCATTTAAATCAAAACGATCTTTTAATCCAACAAGAATCGGACGGAAATTATTAACTAAACCTCCTGATCCAACACTCAGAATTAAGTACCCAACTGTTGCCTTTACAAATCCAGCAAACGCTTCATATAAAGGTTTACGAAGTAGTAAATACCCGATTAATACGATTAATCCAATGAAATATGCTGGTTGTGTTAAAATGTTAGACGCAAAGAACGTCCAAATTGACATTAAGAAATCCATAAGTTTCCCCTTTCACTATAGTGTGTATTTTTCTCCCACTTTTTTTAAATCTTCATCATTCTTTACTTCTAGTAAATCTTTTACAAGTTCTTCATTCATTAACATCTCAGAAAGTTCCATCATATTATTAAGATGTTCTTCGTGATTTTCTGCTGCTAGTGTAAAGAATAATCTTGCATCCTTTTCAGGATCATTTGGATCAAAGTGAACTGCATTCTCAACTTTCATAAAGCTGATTCCTGTTTTAAGAACTCCTGTTGCTCCTTCAGTTGAGTGTGGCATTGCAATGTCAGGTGCTATGACAATGTAAGGCCCATATTTTTCCACGCAAGCAATGATAGCATCTACATAAACTGGTTCAACAAATCCTTGTTCAATCAATGTTTCTGCACTCCCTTTGATAGCTTCTTGCCATGTGTTAAAACCCTCTTTATAGCTCGTTACTTTATTCTCTAGAAATTTTTGAATTAACATATCGTCACCTATAGAATACTTCTGAATGGTACATTTGGTTCTTCAGTGAAACAATCTTCAAATCCTCTACGATAATGATATTGACGTTTATCGGCATCATTTGGATAAATGAATTTTCCACCTACATCCCAAATAAATGGTTTAAATTTATATTCAAGAACATATTTTTTGAAATCATATAACATTAAGATTTCTGCTGGATCTGCTTTAAAGTTTGTCCATACATCATAGTGGAATGGAATTACAACTTTACATTGAAGAGCTTCTGCCATACGTAAGATATCGACACTTGTCATCTTATCTTGATTACCGGCAGGATTTTCGCCATAAGAACCTAAAGCAACATCAATCTTATGATCTTTACCATGTTTAGCATAATAAGTTGAATAGTGTGAATCTCCACTGTGATAGACATTACCAGCTGGTGTTTTAATTAAATAGTTAACTGCTTTTTCATCCATGTTTGTTGGGCAAACTCCGCGAATATCCATTTCATCAGTAACTAAACAAGTTCTATCAAAGCTATCTAATACAACAATTTCGCAATCTTTTACTTTGATAACATCGCCTGGTTTAACCACCTTACAACGACTTTCAGGTACTCCATAACTCAACCATTTCTCAACACTCTTTAATGGTCCAATAAACGGAACATCCTCAGCACAGTTTTTTATCACTGCTGCAGCGAAGAATGGATCAATATGATCATTATGATAATGTGTACTTAACACTGCATCTACTGTTGTCACTGCAAATGGATCATATACAATAGGAGCTGCACGTAAGTTAGGTTGTGTCATAATACCACCTGTCATATTTCTCATTTGGTGATATTTTTCCATCTCTTTATTTTTCTTTGAACGTTTTCCGTTACCAAACCATAAGTCAATCGCAATGTTTGTATTGTTTTCAGATTTAATCCATAAACCTGTACAGCCAATCCACCACATTGCAAATGTTCCTTTTTCTACTACCTCTTGGTCTATTTCTTCATTTAACCAAGTACCCCATTCAGGGAAAGCACCAAGAATCCATGATTCTCGTGTAATGTCATTTATTTTCGGCATGTCAATCAACTCTCCTTTATTTGACTTTATCGTAAATGATTGTGTGTTCATTTACAATCTGTTTATATGATTGTTTAATCGTTTATATGCTCAATTTTCATTTTACAAGCGTTTTCATTGTTTCATCATTCATAAAATATTGACTTTTATGATTATTTGTCCTTTAATTACCTTAACAGAGGTATATCATATGAAAAAATTATCAAATTATACATTCAGCGCTGAAGCAAAAAGAACCATCCACATTATCATTTACATTATTTTCTTGTTTTACTCCATCTACTTAATAGCCCAAGCACCATCAGTTGCAGTAAAAATAGCATATATCACAATTACAATAATATTCTTGACAATCGCTGTTTTTGCCGAATATTTAGAATACTTATCAGAGAAAGCAATCAAGGCATTAAATTATGAATGTAACCCTGAGAAAGCGAAAGAAATCTACGATAAACTTCAAAAGTTTGATTTCTTTAAATCATATAAAAATAATCGTATTCTATTCGATACAATTTATAATCTTGCAATTTATGAACCAAACACCGCAATTAAACTTATTCAAGACAACGATAAATACTTTCGTTTGAATATTGATGCTTTATTGATTAGAAATGTTTCTTTATTTATCGCTTATGTTGAAAGCAATAATAAAACACAAGCTAAAAAAGCATACCCTGAAATTATCAAGTTAAAGGGTGCAAAAGTAAAAGGAAAGAAATTATCACCACTCTATAATTGGGATGAATTAGAAGCACTACATTATTACATTAGCAACGATTTCGATAAAGCTTGTAAAGCTTATAAAAATGTAAATCCACTCTATATGAACAACAAAGAAAAAACACAATATTATTTATTCTATTATAAGTCATTGTTACAAAACAAAGAAACCGAGGAAGCCAACCAAATCAAGCAAGAATTAGATAAGGTATGCAATTTATTGCCCGTCAATAAATTGTGCTAGGTGAACATTATGAAAGTAAATTATGAAATTGTCCAACAACGCCGAGATGACATCATGGTCCTAATTCAAAAGTTAGGTAAGGTCGATGTTGAAACTCTCGCAAAAGAATTCAATACATCCGAAATTACTATCCGTCGGGACTTACAGTATTGGGAAGATCGTGGAGCTATTATTCGTTATCATGGTGGAGCTAAGCTTGTTCAACATATGGTTAACCACAATAATACCAACTTTACTAACGACCGTTACAAACACGCTATCGCCAAATACGCAGCTCAATTTATCGAAGAAGGAGATACCGTTTTTATTAACACATCTTCTACTGCACTCCTCGTTTTACAATACATCCAAAATAAACGAGTTACCGTAATTACAAACAATGCCAAAGCACTACTTATGAAACACGATCCACTCGTTTCTATATTTCTTACTGGAGGAGAGTTGCGCTTTCCAAAAGAAGCTATGGTTGGAGAATTTTGTCTAAATAATTTAAATCGTGTTACCGCTAATAAGTGTTTTATTGGTTGTAGCGGAATAAGTATCGATGATGGTATCACTACCGCCATTCAAAACGAAGTCTCTATCAACGAAACAATGATTAAGCGAACAAACGGTCCTGTATTCGTACTCGCTGACTATACAAAAATAGGAATTAAACACAGCTTTATATCTGGACAAGTAACCGAAATCAATCATCTCATTACTGATATAAACGCACCACAAGATATAACTGATGCCATCAGTCAATTAGGTGTTAAGATATCTAAACTTAAGCCATTGATTCGCATCGATGACCCACAAGAGTAAAAATAATCTCATTCGAGATTATTTTTTTATAAAAGCGATTTACAACAAAACTTATTTATGCATTTTTATCTCCACTAGCTTATTTATCACATCTACATCTGCCTTTGTATTTACATCTATCATGAATGATCGACCTTCCATGTAAGCCTTCGCATCTAGAATAAGTGTAATAACTGACCTAGGTAAATCTGAATCTTTAGTTAGCGTAATCATTTTTTCACCAAAAACAAAGTTTATCTTGAAATAATTATCTAATGGAATAAGATATAACAACGTTTGTTTTCCACTCTTCAGCACTAGTGTCCAACCAGCTGCTTTACTATAAAACTTCCACTCTTCTTGGATATTCTCATCTATTGCAAGAAGTTGTTTTTTAATACTATTCCATAACTCTATCCGACCACATAATGCATCAGCCAACATGTTCTCATTGGGCTGAATTGCTTTTTCTCCAAATATACTTAATGACATTATTTTTCTCCTATCATTTCTCGCTTAAATTGATGCTCATTTAAAACATCCATATTATCTTAAAATCATACCATCTATACTATGCCATCTTCTGTCATATATTTTTGCAAATAATAATATTTCATTCTTTTATGAATACAAATTCATATTCATTTGATAATTCTGAATTAAACCTAAATCCATTTTCTTTAAACTGTTTTATTCCTGATTTACTTTTAATATTGTTAGAAGCCAAATACCGTACCATTGCACCTCTAGCCATTTTCGCAAGTGTTCCCTTAACAATAACTTTATTGTCTTTAAGTTCACCAAATATACAAGTAATCATTTTCGTCTTCAAATGTTTTTCAACAGCATCACTGTATTCTTTTGAAGCTAAGTTTAAAATAAAGTCTTTCTCATTATTTAATTCTTCAGCAATTTTTGTCCCCCAAAAATCATATAACGTTTTATATTTCTTATGATTTATTTTTGCTTGCATCTCTAAACGATACTGAATAACACTATCTGTTGGTTTCAACATACCGTATAAACCACTAAGTATAACTAAATTTTCATTTACATAGTTCCATTCCTCATCCGTAAAGACATGTGGTGCCATCGACTGGTATTGTAACCCTTGATAAGTAACAAGAGCCATCATCTTAGATTGTTCTATGTTGTTGGTATGAAATCTTTCATGATTCAATGTAACGAGTTGATCATTACATTTTAATATCTTCTTTAATTCACTTTTTGAACATGATTTCATATATTGATGAAGCTCTTTCGCCTCACTTAAAAAAAGCGGCGAGGTAGTTGGATTAAATTCGTCGCTTGTATCAATCATTTTCTTTGCTGGAGAAATAATTATTTTCATTTTATCACCTTTTTTATTTTACCATAAGTTTAACGAAAACTCTTTACGCAATAAATTTAACTCCAATATTATTCAAAGTGTTTAGCATTATTAAATTTGTAGTATAATAGTTTCGAGGTAATCAAATGAAGAAAAATTATAACGCCATAGACTTGATGAAATTCGTTTCAGCTTTCTTGGTTATTCTAGTACATACATATCCTTTTTATACTAGCGTTCCTACTCTTGGATTTATTACAAGTAACATTGTTGGTAGGGTCGTAATTCCATTCTTTTTTATCGCGGCTGGATACTTCTTTCAAAAGGGAAATCCAACACCAGAACGTTTTAAAAAGTATGTATTCAAGCTTGTTAAGCTTTATTTAATTTGGAGTATCCTCTATATACCACTAGGAATTCACTTACTGAATGGTTATATGGAAATGACTCCGGTGCTTTGGGCGGCAGGTTCATTTTTAGCGCTTGTTAATTTTGGCACTTATTTTCACTTATGGTATATGGCAGCACTTATCTTCGCTATTGTATTCTGTTATTTCTACTTAAAGAAATTTTCAATTAAATCCCTATTAATTTTAGGGGCTATCTTATTTACTCTTGGATGTCTTGAAACCTATTATGGTTTCATTCCTGAAGGAATGATTAAGCAAGGTTTTAATATCTATCTTGCACTATTCTTTACGACTCGAAATGGTCTTTTCTTTGGAATTTTATTTGTATCCATGGGAATGTTTATTGCCAAAAATAATATCCAAGACAAAGTCAAAAAGCCTTGGATATTCTCAGGAATATTCTTTATTGCATTATGTGTTGAAGCATTCGCTATACGCTCACTCGGATCAGCTATTGATTACAACTTTTATTTCATGGTGGTACCTTTTAGTTTCTTCTGGTTTATCACTCTTGCGACGACTCAACTCAAATGGAAATGGAATTTCGCTGATTTACGCGAGTATAGTGTAATCATTTATTTCAGCCATGGTATTTTCCTAGAATTAATCCCTATACTTCTTAATTTATTTCATATTGGATTTTATTTCGATAGTGGTATCTTCCGACTTATCTCAGTTCTTATACCTACTTTACTTCTTTCCTACATCATCAAACATTATATTCCATTCTTAAGATAAGCAACTGCTTATCTTTTATTTTAAAAAAAGACAAATATTTTCTATCTGTCTTGTTACCAAATCATTTGCGCAAGTATTGTTACTAATGGAATAGTCACAATACAAGCTAGCGTTGTGAATGAAATCATATGTGCTGCGCTGGTGTAGTTATAGCCAAAGCGTTGTGCAAGTATCGCCAAAGTATTTGCGCTTGGAACACTATTCACAACCAATACAATTAATTTTAGTGTCATGTATTCATTTGGAATAAATTTTAAGAATAAAATAGTTAGTAATGGTATAACTAATAATCGATTCATTGCGACTATATAATACTTTTTACTTGTGAATAATTTAAAGATGGAATCTTTCGCAAGATACGTTCCTAATACAATCATACTTAACGGTGTATTCATTGAACCAATACTTTTGAATACATCCACGACAATTACAGGTAATTCTAATGGTGTACAATACAACAACAATCCAATAATAACAGCTATTGTATTGGGATTCATTAATACTTTTTTTATTGACACTTCTTTCTTATCATTTGTCATTAAATAAATTCCGTATGTCCATACAAGAATAATAAATGTGACAACATAAGCACTTAAATAAAACACTGCATCTTGTCCAAACATTGCGACAATAATAGGAATACCTATAAACGATGCATTTGAAAAGATACATGCAAACTTTTCTAGAATTTGTTCCTTCTTATATACAATACCAGCATAAACAATACCTATTGCAATTGCGCCAATACTTAACGCAAACGCTATCCCTAAATATTGAAATTCTTGAATATTAAATTCACGAATAAAGGACGTCACCAGTACACTTGGAATAACATACATTAATAAGAAATTACCTAGTTGTTTGACAACTTCATCATCAAACAATTTTTTCTTATATAAATAATAACCCACGCCCATCAACATGAACATTTTGAGTATTTGAAGTAATAACGGTAATAGTATATCCATGCTTATTGTTTGATATATTCAAGAACCAGTTTAACGCTAGATTCAACTGCTTGAATATGACTTCTTTCCATTCCGTGGCTTGCATGCACACCTGGTCCAATTAAGGCACCACGTATATTATTAGATGAACTTAATGCGGTTGATACATCTGATCCATACATTGGATAAATATCAACTGCATAACTTAGTTTTTCTTTTTTTGCAATTTCAATTAATTTATTTGTCATTTCATAATCATATGGACCACTGCTATCTTTTGCGCAAATAGATACATCATATTCAGTACATGCAAGATCTAAACCAATACATCCCATATCAACACCAAGCAATTCTTGAATATCGCTAGGAATCCATGAACCGCCATGACCCACTTCCTCATAAACTGTAATCATAAAATACGTTTTCTTTGCAGGTACAATTTTATTTGTTGCCATTGACTCGAGAACACTAAACAAAATAGCGACACT
This sequence comes from uncultured Erysipelotrichaceae bacterium, assembly GCA_964386325.1. Taxonomy (GTDB): domain Bacteria; phylum Bacillota_I; class Bacilli_A; order Erysipelotrichales; family Erysipelotrichaceae; genus Anaerorhabdus. The sequence continues at coordinate 12,560 of CAYLQY010000021.1, forward strand.
TAGTTTATCATCCAAGAATCTTGATTTAATAAATCCACTTTTGGTAATTTCAGTTTTTGTATCAATCGCAATGAAATCGCCATTGCATATACCTAATTTTTCTACGTCTTCTTTTGTTTTCACGATTTCATCAATACGAATTTCCATTGTATCTTGATCACGCTGTAAAGTGCTCGCATCTTTATATACATGAATACTTGGTGATGTACTTAATATTGTTCCAGTAAATACTTTTCCTTCACGGGTATAAATACGGCAATATTCGCCATCTAATGTGTTCATAATCGGTCCACCAACTTTTGTAACCGCTAGTTTTCCATCACTTTTGATTGAACGCACCATCAAACCCAATGTATCTGCATGTGCACACACTCCGCGTGCACCTTCTTTTTTCTTTCCTTGCACTTCGATAATTAAATTACCTTTTTGTGTTAGTGAAGTTTTGTAGCCTAAACGTTCTGCTTCTTTTTTCAAGAAATCTACCGCATGAAAAGTAAATCCTGAAGGACTATCAATCTTGAGGATTTTTTCCGCAATATCAAGTGTGTACTTTTTATTGAATTTCATTTTCTATCTCCTTCTCATAAGCAATTCTAGGGGCATTATCCATAACATAAACAATACCACATTGCTTAAACCCGTTTTTCTCAATGCATCTACGCATCGAACTATTTTTCTCATGCGTATCAACTCTTATATAGTTTACACCATTACGGCATGCTTGTAACTGTGCAAAATCGAAAAAGTGATTAGCTAAACCTTTTCCTTTATACGCTGGATCAATCGCTATTCGATGAATGACTGCATATGGTTTATCCGCTAACCATTGTCCATCTATCTTCTTATAATATTTATCTTCTTCAAAAGATATCATGCAAGAGCCGACAATCCTTCCTTCGTCAATCATGACATAATTATGACCACTTTCAATGTCATTGCTTATTACTTCGCTATTAGGATATCCATTTTGCCATTGTGGTACATCTTGTTGCTTTAAGTACGCTTGTGCATATTGAATAATCTTATAGATTTCTTCTTTATCTTTTAGTTCAGCTTTTCTTATTTCCATAATTATCTCCTGCTTAATCGGTTTTAATTATATCAAACTTTCACCATTTAAATAGAAAAGAAGAAGCAATTTCTTTTGAAATTACTTCTTCCATGACTAACTATTTATTTTAATCATCAATTCCTAGTACTTCTACGATGATATTTTTATAAAGAATTGCTTTGGCACCATAAATGGCTTGAATTCCACCACTTACTTCTAAAACATCAGTTGCCCCAATCTTTTTCAATACATCTTTTTTAACTTTTCCAACATCTTTTACAGATACTCTTAAGCGTGTGATACATGCATCAACATCTTCAATATTCTCAGCACCACCTAGTGCTTCAATGATGAGAATCGCTTCTTCTTTCAATGTATCTTTTGTTGTAATTTTAATTTCTTCATTGTCATCAATCATATCATCATCACCACGACCTGGTGTTGCGATATTGAATTTTGTAATACAGAATCTGAATATACCATAATACAAGAATGACCATGCAATACCTAAAGGAATTTGAATCATCCAGTTTGTAAATGCGTTACCTTGTAATACTCCGAATAAAGTAAAGTCAATTACCCCTCCTGAGAATGTATTTCCAATCGCAATATTTAAAATATCTGCGATAAAGAATGATACACCATCTAAGAATGCATGAATTACATATAACCATGGAGCAACAAAGAGGAACATGAATTCAATTGGTTCAGTAATACCTGTAATAAAACTTGTTAAAGCAACACCAATAAATAATCCTTTGTATTTATTTCTACGATCTTTTGGAACACAGTGATACATTGCTAAACATGCTGCTGGTAAACCAAACATCATTGTAGAGAAACGTCCTGCAAAGAAACGTGTACCTTCAGTAAATAAACCAACATGTGCTGGATCTGCAAGTTGTGCGAAGAAAATCTTTTGAGCTCCTTCTACCATAACTCCCGCAACCATTTCAGTACCACCAAGTGCTGTGTACCAGAACATTGGATAAATCATATGGTGTAATCCAACAGCGCCACATAAACGCATTAGGAAACCATAGAAGAATGTTCCTATTGGACCAGCTTTTGAAATAACATCCCCTGTGCTAATTAATAAGTTTTGGAATGGCGGCCATACAAGGAAGAAGATAGCTCCTACAAAAATCGCCGCAAATGATGTAACAATTGGTACAAATCGTGAACCACCGAAGAAACCTAAAGCGGATGGTAATTGAATGTTTTGATATCTATTGTGTAACCAAACAGCTACACTTCCAATGAAAATCGCACCGACTACTCCTGTATCAATTGGATTTCCACCTGGATTAAAAATTGCCAATAATGAACCAATGGATGCATTCATCACTAAGAAACCTACAACCCCCGCAAGCGCTGCTGTTCCTTTATCTCTTTTAGCTAAACCAATACATAAACCGATACATAATAATAATGCTAGATTTGCGAATACAATATTCCCAGCGCCACTCATTACTTGGAAAATAGCTTGTAAGAATGGAACATTAAGAACAGGATAAGCCGCAATCGTTGTTGGGTTTGATAACGCTCCACCAATACCTAGTAGTAATCCAGCTGCAGGCAAGATTGCTATCGGTAGCATGAATGCTTTACCAATTTTTTGTAATGTTTTAAACATCGTTATCCTCCTTATTTTAAAGCGTTTACGAATCTCTCTGTGATTTGCTTAGGGCGTGTAATTGCTCCACCAACTACCGCTGCATAGGCGCCTAATTCTATACATGCAGCTAAATCTTCTGGTGTGTTAATTTTCCCTTCCGCAATCAATGGCACATGAACGCTTTTTGCCACCTCTTTTAATAATTCAAAATTAGGACCGTCTATATTTTTTGAATATGATGTATACCCACAAAGAGTTGTTGATACAACATCAAATCCTAATTTTTCTGCCTCAATACATTCTTCTAACGTTGAACAATCCGCCATCGCTAAACGATTGTTTTGATGAATATAACCAACTAAATCTTGAAGTTTTTCTCCATGTGGACGACTACGTTTTGTTGCGTCTAACGCAATCATTTCACATCTTGTTTCCAACAACTCATCAACTTCCTTTTTAGTTGGTGTAATATAAACCTCACTATCTTCATAGTTGCGTTTCACAATACCTATAATAGGCAAGTCACAAACCTTTTCAATTTCTAGAATATCTTCTTTTGATTGTGCACGAATCGCAACTGCACCACCCTCTTTTGCTGCTACTGCCATTCTTGACATGATATAGCTACTATGTAAAGGTTCTTCTGGTAATGCTTGGCATGAAACTATTAGTTTACCCTTGATTTTATCCAACATAATTTCGCCCCTCCTCTAACCGTGTAATTATATTTTGAATATGTAATGTTAAATATCCAATTTCCCCTTCATGCAACTGTAAACCAAATTGGTTCTCTATCATTTTTGATAGATCACAGGCCAATTGATATGTTTCAGGAAGTTGATTTTTTAAACTATCTAAAATTGGATTGTTCAGTGTTTGTTTCTTACCTGCTCGCTCTAACGCAAATTTTAAATGAGTTACTAATCGCATTCTTTCTAAACTACCATTAGGAATTCTTTGCTTAACACTTTCTTCAATATAATTAATGCAGTCATTAATGATCTGCATGTATAACGCTGACTTTGATGCATTCTCACGATTGAGTGCCGCATGTACATGTAAAGTAATAAAACCTGCTTCGACTTCTGGTAGTTCAATATTTAACTTCTCATTAATCATCGCTAGTGCATCTTGCGCAAAAATATATTCCTTCTCATACATCACACTAAATTCTTCAAGAAAAATATTATTTACTTTTACATTATTTTTTAAGCGATATATCGAGAAATTAAGATGATCTAAAAGTGCAATGTGAATATACTCATCATAGTGATTCCCAAAGCGCTGCTCCATTGTATTTATCAATTCTTCTACAAGTACAATCAACTGTTCATCACAACGAGAAAGTAAATCTAAGTACTGATTAATTTTCTTATCATCTTTTCTAAAATAAATTTTTTCTATTTTATCTTCATCCAAAAATTCACCATTTCCTTTTTGAAATCCAATCCCTTTTCCAACTACGATACATTCCTGTTCATTTTGTATATCAAAACACAGGACTATATTATTATTTAAAACTTTTTTGATTTGATAATTATTCATTCTTTCTTCCACAGTGATAAATTATTGATTGTTGTGCTTCAACATGTTCATTCTCATGACGTACTTGTTCTAAACAAAATTGTTCATGATTTGTGACAATTATCAATATATCTGTCTGATACCCTTTCTCTTCTATAAGTCTGAAATCACAGTTCACCAGTGGTTCCCCTTGTTTTATCTCTTGCCCTTGTTTAACTAGTATTGTGAAACCTTCACCTTTTAAGTTAACAGTATCTATCCCAATATGAATTAATATCTCTACGCCGTCTTTTCCAGTAATACCAAACGCATGTCCGGTTGGAAAAACAACTGATAATACTCCATCTATTGGCGATCGAACAGTACTTTCTTCAGGAACTATCGCAAGTCCTTTACCAATTAATCCTTTCGAGAAAACTTCATCTTTTACATTCTCTAAATTCTTAATTTCACCATTCGACACTGCTCTTATTTCTTGTTTTTTATTTTTTTTCCATTTATCAAAAATCATATTTTCCTCCAGAAAGAACATAAAAAGCCCATTAAATTACGTTGTAATCTAATGAGCTCTTGCCTGATATTTATTCAGTTGCACGCTACACTGTCATTTTACTTATAAACCATTTCGCTGTCAACACTATTTTAATTTTTAGTAGATTATCAAGTTAAATTGGGCATTGAAAGAAAGCATGAGTAAAATATAATGGAAATAAGAGATGATTTGTGAGGGTCTAAAATGGGAGTCATTTTATGACTGACACAATTATTGAATATCCTTTACAATCATGGTTAGAGACAAACTGATGATGAAAATACTACTGTTTTAGCTAAGAATCCATAATATAAATCATGATTTTCAGCAAGGAATTTTTATTCACTCACCGAACGTTTTATATCAATACAAATTTGTGATAAACTAGAATTAATTAAGCAATACTCATTATTTACTATTACTTTTAAAGTTAAATATCTGTGAAAGGAGCAATTATGAAAAAAAGTCTATTCTTGATTATTTCTTCAATCTTATGTATTGCCCAATGCTCTATATTGATATTTGCACAGCAACAATACGATGAAAATGAGTTTCTATTTGAAGAATCAAGTTTCTATAATAAAAAACTAATAACACAGGCTTACAACGATGAACTATTTGTCTTAAATACTGATACACATCATTTATTTAGAATATCTAACAATAGTGATGTTTCTCTATTTGTTGAGGATTTAGTTACCAATTTTTCTATATCAAATAACGTCATTCATATAATAAAAGAAGATAATACTATCGATTTTTTAGATATCTTCTATTCATTTAGCAATTCAGCAATTATTCCTGATATTAAAAATTACAATCGCACTGTTGTTACCTATAATCTTGAGTCTCGCAAAAAATTAGATGAATTTTATATTAAATTTGAATGCGATAATAACGGCATGTATTTATACCAAATTTCTAATAAAGATCGATTTGATGCTAATGTCATGATGCGCAGTAATTCTATTGGCCTAGGCTCATTAATTCACCAAGAAACAGAAAATAAGTTTGTTTTATTAGATTTTCCAGTTTTTCAATTTTCCGTTCGCGAAGACAGACACTATGCCTTAATAAACGATGATTCAAACGGGAAGTTGATTCATATTAGTTCAACCCTTTCTAAAGATAGTGATGAAAGATTAAATCAAATAACATCAAATTACATTGATGAAAATGTATTTTATTTTATTGATGACGGAAATCTAATTTACTATTTGAAGGAATCAAGTAAAGAGGTTTCTTCAGATTTGTTACAAGGAAATCTATATTCATACAACGAAGATAATGGCGAGATAAAAATTTTAGTTGAAGCTAAAGTAAATGATTTTGCTTTAGCTGATAACGCCATTATTTATTCATCTATCTCTAATTGCGGAAAAAATTCTATAGATTTAGCTTGTGGACTCTATTCTTTTGATGGAAAAGATACAGCTATAGTAATAGAAAATAAGGAAATTCTGACATTTCAAATAAACAATAATAAAATTGTAGCTATTTCAAAAAACAAAAACACTACAAATCTAGAATTGTATGTAGATAATCAATTATTCACGATTGAAAGTTATTAACTATTTTCAAGTTTTAGAAGTGAAAATAAATGATGAAATCTTTAAATTTTTTTGCTATGCATCGATGATTTTTGCTTAATAATATATATTAAATTTATAAAAAAACTACACATTATTTCACTCAAAGTAAAAACGTGTAGTTTTTCTTATTTTAAAGTTACTAGTAACACTTCTAAACAATTCACCACAAGTTGATGTCTTGCTTAGACAACATCATCACTTACAAAGTGATTTCCGTAGATACTCTGCTGTGATTGTTGTAGCTGAATCTACCATTTCTTGTGGCGTTCCGGTAAATACCACTTCACCGCCACCAGTCCCTCCATCGGGTCCCACATCAATAATATAGTCACCTAATTTCATTACATCTAAATTATGTTCAATAACAATTACGGTGTTTCCTTGTTCAACAAAGCGCTCAAGTAATTTCATAATATTCTTAACATCCGATGCATGTAGACCTGTTGTAGGTTCATCTAATAAATAGATATTTCCTTTTTGATCTAAATATTTCGCAAGTTTCAAACGTTGTAACTCACCACTAGAAAGTGTTGATAAAGGTTGTCCAAGTGATAGATAGGATAAGCCTACTTCATTCAACGCCATGATTTTCTTATGAATTTTTTTCGCATTTTGAAAAAACACCAATGCTTCTTCTGCTGTCATCTCTAAAATTTCAACTATGTTTTTTCCATGATAGCGATAAGTTAATGCTTCTTTGCTATATCTTTTCCCTTCACACTCTTCACATACTGTTTCAACTGGATCCATGAAAACAAGTTCTGTTACAAGGATTCCTTTACCCTTACATGTTGGACAGGCACCCTTACTATTGAATGAGAACAATGAGGGATTTACCTTATTTTCATCCGCAATTAGTTTTCTTAATTCATCAAAGAATCCTAAAAATGTTACTGGCATGGAACGATTAGTCGCCATTACAGCAGACTGGTCAACTATAATTACTCGCTCTTCATATACTTTCGCAAACCCATCACGAAATAAACTAGACTTCCCCGAACCCGCAACCCCTGTAACTACACAAAGCACATTCTCAGGGACATCTACAGATACATTTTTTAAGTTATGGATTGTGATATCCCGTAAAGGAAGAAAGCTCTTTGGTAAGCGTGTATTTTGTTTGATAGAAACATTTTCTCGCATGGCTATTCCTGTCAATGTATCTGATTTAAGCAATCCCTCATAACTTCCTTGAAATAGAATTCTTCCCCCATTTCTTCCAGCCATTGGTCCCACATCAATCACTTCATCAGCAATTGAAATTACATCTTTATCATGTTCAACCACGAGAACTGTGTTTCCTTTATCACGTAGGCTTCGTAAGAGTTCCGTCATTCGGTGTACATCACGAGGATGCATTCCTGTGCTTGGTTCATCGAAAATATATGTCATTCCTGTTAATGAACTTCCCATATAACGTACAAGTTTTAATCGTTGTGCTTCTCCGCCAGAGAGTGTTGTTGATTCACGATTCATACTCAGATAAGGTAATCCAATATCAATCATTCTCGTTAATGATGAAACTAATGTCTCCACTAACGTTATGCTCCTTGGATCATTAATTGTTTGAAGTACCGTTCTTAATTGAGTAAATTCCATCTCGCACATTTCATCAATACTATACCCATTAATCTTACATGACCTTGTTTTTTCACAAAGTCTTTTACCCCTACAATCAGGGCATTCATGCTCAACGACAAGACTTTTCATGCGGGCAATAGATTGATCACTTGAATTAGATAAATCACGCTTTATGAGCAGACGTTCTAAATGATTGAAAATTCCTTCAACTTT
>CAYLQY010000022.1:0-18124 GCA_964386325.1 uncultured Erysipelotrichaceae bacterium
TGGTCCATTTTTAATGTATGACGATTAATGTGGTCGAGGATACGGCCAGGACACCCAACAACAATATCAACACCTTTTTTAAGATCTTGTATTTGTTTTTGGATAGGAGTTCCACCATATAAACAAACAGTGCGAATTCCTTCTTTGTATTTTGCGAATTTTCTAATTTCTTCCATAACTTGTAAAGCTAGTTCGCGTGTAGGGGTAACGATAAGTGCTTGAGGACGCTTGTGACTCGTGATTTCTAAACCTTCAACTATAGGTATTCCAAAAGCTGCAGTTTTTCCAGTTCCCGTTTGCGATTGACCAATAATGTCACCACCAGATAGCACAACTGGTATACATGCGCTTTGTATGTAAGTAGCTTCATGATATCCACAATCTTGGATAGCTCGTTGTAATTCTTTTGATAAGTTTAATTCAATAAATTTCATATTTTTTTCTCCAAGCGCATATTATATCATAATGATAAGGAAAAGTATAGAATGTGCTATAATAGTTATTAATTTCACTTGCTGGATAAGTATTGCTTTTTATTTTTAAAGGAGTACACTAGAGATTGCTATTGATTAAGGGTGATAGTTATGAATAAATCAAATTTGTCGTTTAGACAGCTACTATTTAAAAAGCTTGGACCAATGCCTTTGCTGGCTTTGAGTTTTGTTCTTGTAATTTTAACGGGAAGTATCCTATTATGGTTACCAATCTCAAACAATATAGCACCACAAAGTTATTTAGATAACTTATTTGTAGCAACCAGTGCTACTTGTGTTACTGGTTTAGTTCCTTTTCCTGTTGTTGAACAGTATAATCGATTTGGACAAATCGTAATTATTTGTTTAATGCAAATTGGGGGACTTGGGTTAATGACAATCTTGTTCTTGGTTGTTTCATTGATGAAACATAAACTAATGTTAAAAGAGAAAAAGCTCATTCAAGACTCATTAAGTAAAACAGATTTACGAGATGTACCTAAGTTTATTCGTAGTATTGTGAAATATACGCTTGTTTTTGAAGGAATAGGGGTAATTCTCTTTGCGATTCGTTTTATTCCATCTTATGGACTATCGGAAGGACTCTTTAACTCAATATTCTTATCTGTCTCAGCGTTTTGTAATGCTGGATTGGATAATATGACTGTTACAAGCTTAGCACCGTTTGTGAATGACCCACTAATTAACTTCACTGTTTGCGGATTAATTATTACTGGGGGGCTAGGGTTTGTTGTATGGCTTGATTTAAGAAATAATATTGCGGCAGCTTTCAAAAAGAAATGCGTGTTGAAAAAAGTTAAACAAATGCTTACGGTGCATACTAAACTCGTACTATTAATGACAGGTGCATTACTAGCTATAGGTACAATATTGATTTATGTACTAGAATTCAATAATCCATCGACTTTAGGTCCTTTGGGTGAATTTGAAAAATGGATGGCAGCTTTCTTTCAATCAACGACACTTCGTACTGCAGGATTTAGTACAGTATCAATTTCTGCACTTAAACCAGCTACACAATTTATTATGTGTATTTTCATGTTTATTGGTGGATCTCCTGGAGGAACTGCAGGGGGTATCAAAACAACAACATTTGCGATGCTATTTATCTTTGTTATCTTTATACTAAGAAATGACAATCATATTAATGTTATGAAAAGAGATATTCCAAGAATAAACTTTATGAAAGCCTATGTGGTTACCATGATGTATCTGGGTGCGTTATTTATATCGGTATTAATATTAAGTATTACTGAAAATTTACCTTTCCTTGCTCTTGTATTTGAGAGTTTCTCTGCAATTGCAACTGTGGGTTTATCTATGGATGTAACTCCGCTCTTGTCGAGTATTGGAAAAGTTGTTATTATACTGTTAATGTTTATTGGACGTGTAGGTCCAATAACAATTATTGTTTCTATTTTCAGAGTAGGAGCAAAACAAAAACAAAAAGAGATTGCATATTCTCATGGCGATATATTAATCGGGTAGGAGCAAGAAATTATGTCAAACAAAAACAAAACATTTGCAATTTTAGGATTAGGAATCTTTGGTTCAACAATTACTAAATCATTGTCAGATTTTAACTATGAAGTTATCGCAGTTGATCGTGATATCGTTTGTGTTGATCGTATTGCTGAATTTGCAGCAAATGCCGTTCAAGCAGATATTACAGATATTGAACAATTACGTGCAATTGGTGTGCAAGATTGTGATTGTGCTGTTGTAGCTACAGGATCACATTTAGAAGATAGTATTATGGCTATCATGAACTTAAAAGAACTTGGTGTTCCTTATATTGTTGCTAAAGCAAAAAATAAGAAATACATGCAAATCTTTGAAAAGATTGGTGCTGACCGCGTTATTCGTCCTGAAAAGGAAATGGGTGAACGTGTTGCTAAGCAATTAGTTTCAAAAAGTATTGTTGATTTAATTGAAATTGATAGTGAATACAGTGTAATTGAAATCGTTGCTCCTGAAATTTGGAACAATAAATCATTGAAAGACTTAGACTTAAGAACAAGTTTTGGTATCAATGTATTGGGTATTCGTAAGAAACCAGGTGAGCACTTATCAATTTCTCCAAGTGCTGATTATATTATTGAAGCAAATGATCGTTTGCTTGTAATTGCAGATAATCTTGTTTTCAAGAAATTTGATAAAAGTTTCAATCGTTAAAAAAAGTATTTAATCATGAAAAAAAGTATGTTATCATAAACATGTTGTAGAAAAGGAGGTGTCATCATGTCAAGTAAAAAATTTACGTATAAACCGAATGGGACTTGTTCACGACTCTTTGAATTTGAGTTGGAAGATAATATTATTAAGGACTTCACTATTACTGGTGGATGTGATGGAAACCTCAAAGGGATCTGTAGTATTATTAAGGGCAAGACCGTCGAAGAAGTCATAAGTGCTTTTAACGGGATTGCTTGTGGAAACAAGAGTACTTCTTGTCCAGATCAAATCGCGAAATGTTTAGCGGAACAAATACGCTAATTATGTAAAAAGCACGCAAGTGTTTTTTTATTTTACTTTATTAAAGGGGGAAACTGTATGAGTAAATGGGGTTTTATAAAAAAGTATTGTAAAAGCAATCAAGGAAAACTTTTGTTAATGGTAATAGTAACCTTGGTGTATGCATTACTTAATCTAGTTTCGCCACTAATCTTTAGTTTTTTTATTGATAACATAATTGATAATAAACCAATCACAAATCAGTTGTTTGGTGATATTCTTACTTTTTTAGGTGGTAGAGATTATGTTAGAAACAATCTATGGATTGGGGCAGCGTGTATATTGTTTGTGAATGTGTTTGTATGTTTAGGTGTATTTATACGTGGACGTATGAATGCGGTGATTTCAGAAAATATGAGTTACCATATTCGTAATGATTTGTATGATCATTTACAACACTTACCTTATGCATATCATGTATCTGCAAAGACAGGGGATTTAGTACAACGATGTACAAGTGATGTTGAACAAGTTCGTAAAGTTTTTGCGGGTCAATTATCAGAAATGATTTATTCAGTTGCGACTGCAGCTATCGCCATCATTGTTTTATTTTCTATTTATCCACCAATGGCTGTTTTAGCAATTATTAGTATGCCATTACTAATTTTCTATGCTTTTATCTTTTTCAAGAATACCCAAAAAACATTCTTGGCTTCCGATGAAGCAGAAGGTGTAATGACAACAACAATTCAAGAAAGCCTATCGGGGATTCGAGTTATCAAAGCGTTTAATCGTGAACGTTATGAGATTGATCGTTTTGAGAAAAAGAATGCGGTATTTAAAGAATTAACCTTTAAATTAATACGTTTACTTGGTTTATATTGGAGTACCAGTGACTTGATTTGTTTAGGACAAATTTTATTGATTTTGATTGTTGGTATATTTACTGCAATAGATGGTAATTTATCAGTAGGAAACTTTTTTGTCTTTATATCGTATGAAACTATGATTTTATGGCCAATAAGAAATTTAGGTAGAATTCTTGCGGATATTGGTAAAGCAACAGTTTCAGTGGGACGTTTGAATGAAATTTTAAATGAACCAGTTGAAGATATTACTTCAGGAATCACACCAAAAATTGAAGGACATATTGTATTTGAACACTGTGATTTTCAATATCATGACGCAAGTGAGCCAATTCTTAGGGATATTTCATTTGAAATTAAAAAAGGTGAAACAGTTGCGGTTATTGGACCAACAGGAGCAGGTAAATCTACACTCGTGCATTTATTGTCACGATTATATGATTATACAAGTGGATCAATTAAAATTGATGGTCATGAATTAAATGAAATTCAAAGAGAACATATTCGTCGACATATTGGAATAGTATTACAAGAACCATTCTTATTTTCTAAGACAATCCATGAAAATATTCGACTAGCAAATCGTTTTTCAGATGATACAAAAGTAGAACGTGCAGCTCGTGTAGCATCAGTACATGAAGTTATTAAAGAGTTTGAACAAGGATATCAAACACTTGTTGGTGAAAAAGGTGTAACACTTTCTGGTGGGCAAAAACAAAGAATTGCAATCGCGAGAACAATTATTAATGAGACACCTATCTTAATCTTTGATGATAGCTTAAGTGCAGTTGATACAGAGACAGATGCAAATATTCGACATGCGTTAAATGATTTAAATAAAGATACAACTAAAATTATTATTACTCAACGTGTTTCTTCGGCTCAAGATGCTGATAAAATTCTTGTGATTGAAGATGGAAGAATTACACAAGTGGGTGATCATGAGTCACTTATTCATGAAGATGGCTTATATAAACGTATTTTTGAAATCCAAAGTTCATTTATTCTAGGGGGTGATGACAATGACTAATCAATTCCAAGAACAAGAATATAATACAGAATCACTGGATACAAGTTTATGGCGTAAGATATTAGGGATGATGAAATCACAAAAAAAGAATTTATATATATTATTCTTTCTGAATTTCTTTATCGCAATACTCGATGTAGCGTTTCCATATATGAATAAAATTGCTATTGATTATTTTGTTGGTAATGGAATCATTGATTATAAACTTACACTTTTCGCAATTATATTTATTATCGGTATTATTGCACAAGCGGCAATTGTTTACTTATTCTTCCTTCAAGCTGGTAAAATTGAAATGAATTTTGCTTATGAAGTAAGAGAAAAAGCATTTCATAAATTACAATCATTATCATTCTCATATTTTGACAAGACTCCAATTGGATGGTTAATGGCACGTATGACAAGTGATATTGGACGACTAGCAGAAATCTTATCATGGAGTTTAATGGATTTAGTTTGGGGTTTCTCAGTTATGATTGGCGTCACAATTGTTATGTTTGCAGTGAACTGGAAACTTGCATTACTTGTATTAATTGTTGTACCAATACTTGCTTATTTAAGTGTGTGGTTTCAAATCAGAATTCTTAAAAGTTATCGTTCAGTAAGAAAAATCAATTCAAAGATTACGAGTGGATTTAATGAAGGCATCACTGGTGCTAAAACAACGAAAACATTGGTTCTAGAAGAAAAGAACTTTAAAGAGTTTGATCAAGAAACAACGCTTATGCGTAAATCAAGTATTAAAGCGGCAACGTTATCAGCTTTATTTATGCCAATTGTTATGGGTTTAGGTTCAATAAGTACTGCTGCAATCTTGTGGTATGGTGGTTATGAAGTTTTATTGGGTACACTTCAATTTGGGACATTGATGATGTTTACACAATATGCAACGCAATTCTTTGAACCACTTCGTCAAATTGCGCGTTTAATTGCAGAATTACAAATGGCGCAAGCAAGTGCTGAGCGAGTGCTTAGCTTATTAGATACACAACCAGAAATTGTTGATAAACCAGAAGTTATTGAGAAGTATGGAACATTATTTGATCCGAAGACGGAAAACTATGAACCCATCCAAGGAAATGTAGAATTTAAAAATGTATCTTTCCATTATTTACCAGGAGAGCCAGTACTGAAAAATTTTAATTTATCAGTTAAAGAAGGACAAACGGTTGCGTTAGTTGGAGAAACTGGATCTGGTAAAAGTACAATCGTTAATTTACTTTGCCGCTTCTACGAACCAGTTGAAGGAGAAATTTGTATTGATGGTGTTGAATATCGTGACCGTTCATTAGGATGGTTGAGATCACGTTTAGGATATGTTCTTCAATCACCACATTTATTCTCAGGAACAATTAAAGAAAATATTCGCTTTGGTCGCCTTGATGCAACTGATGAAGAAATCATTGATGCATGTAAATTGGTAAATGCGCATGACTTTATTGTTAAACTAGAAAATGGCTATGATACTGAAGTTGGCGAAGGTGGAGGAAAGTTATCTACGGGGCAAAAGCAATTAATATCATTTGCTCGTGCAGTGTTGGTTAATCCAAGAATTTTCGTTCTTGATGAGGCTACTTCTTCTATCGATACAGAGACGGAACAAATAATACAATATACAATTGATCATGTTTTAACTCACCATACTAGTTTTATTATCGCGCATAGATTGTCAACAATCGTAAATGCGGATATAATTTTAGTTATTAAGAAGGGTGTTGTGGTTGAATCAGGAACACATCAAGAATTATTAGATAAAAAAGGATATTATTATCGTTTATATTCTAATCAATTCAATGAAGATCTTGAAAACCAATTATTACACAAAGGGGTTAAAAATGATTTCGTACAAAACTGATAACAAAATTGAATGTGCTATTGAAGAGGGAATCTGGTTAGATTTTCTAGAACAAACATGGGTTTACTTTATTAAAGATACCGTTTGGCAAGAAGAAGAAATTCAAAACTTCAAACGCAATAAAATTCATTTAAGTTATTTTCAAAAAGGAATTGTTGATGGCTTTTTGTTAGAAATTGATGATATGCTTGAAATATCGGATGTACCTTTTTGTATTTTAGATGCAAATAAGGAATTCTTGAATACATTGAAGGATAATCAAAACTATAACGCTTTATTCTTGCTGATTAATCAAAATAATGAAATTTGTGCTCGTCGTGAATCAACACTTTCAGCGCAAATGAGTCTTGATATCAAGCATAATTTACGTGAACAACGGACAAATGATTATGATGAAAAAGCATTCAATATTGCCTTGACGAAGATGCAAAAACGTTATGAGCCATATGAATTAGAAGAATTCATTAAAGCAAAACAATCACTTTAAGAGGATTTATTATTAGACTAGTTTAAAACTAGTCTTTTTGTTATAATAGTCAAAGGTTGGTGAAAATATGAAACGTAGAGATATATTGATTATATTGGCTATATTAGCTTTAGATTTAGGAACAAAATACATTGTGCAAACAAATTTAGAATTGCATAAACAAATTCCAATACTTGAGAATTTCTTTTATCTTACATATGCAAAAAATACGGGAGCCGCATGGAGTTTGTTCTCTGGTAGAGTAAGCATCCTAGCATTAACTTCATTGGTTGGTGTAGGTTTATTTAGTTTTATGTATGTAAAAACGCCAGAAAAAGATAACTTTGGAAGAATTTGTTTAGCGGTGATGATTGCGGGTGCAGCAGGAAACTTGTTTGATCGGGTTTTCTTTGGTTATGTTCGTGACTTTTTAGATTTCTATATTTTTGGATATGATTTTCCAATATTCAATATAGCTGATATGGCGTTATGTATTGGGATAGGTTTACTTATCCTTCAAACTATCTTCAAAAAGGAGGAGACGCATGGAGAAAATTAACATAGTTGTAGATGAAACAAATGAGGGTACGCGAATTGATACATTTATTCGTGACTACTGTGAGGAATTATCACGTTCACGCATTCAACAGTTACTTGATGATGGATGTATACATGTAAATGATGAAGTGAAGAAAAATAAATATAAGGTCAAAGCTGGGGATGAAATTGTTGTCGAGATTCCGGAGGTTAAGGAACTTGAAGCGATTCCACAAGATTTGAATTTAGATATACTTTATGAAGATGATGATATTATCGTTATTAATAAACCAAAAGGAATGGTAGTTCATCCAGGAGCGGGAAATCCAGATAATACGCTTGTTAATGGGTTACTATTTCATTGTAAGGATTTATCAGGAATCAATGGAATTTTACGTCCAGGAATTGTTCACCGTATTGATAAAGATACAACAGGATGTATTGTTGCATGTAAAAATGATAAAGCACATGAAGCAATATCAAAACAGTTATCAAATAAAACTTGTTCGCGTGATTACATTGCAATCGTTCATGGAATTATTCCACACGAAAGTGGAACGATTGATGCACCTATTGGACGTGATCCAAAAGATCGTCAAAAAATGGTTGTGACAGATAAAAATGCACGTGATGCAGTTACGCATTTTAAAGTGGAAGAAAGATTTAAGAATTATACATTAGTGAGTTTCAAACTAGAAACTGGAAGAACACATCAAATACGTGTTCATATGCAATATATTGGTTTTCCAATTGTAGGTGATCCAAAGTATTCATTACGTAATACTCGTCAAGATACAGAAGGACAAGTATTACATGCGAAAGCATTAACACTTGTACACCCGACAACAAATGAGACAATGACATTTAATGCACCACTACCACCATATTTTGAAAAACTAATTGAAGAATTGAGGAGTGAATAATATGGTTTCTGAAAAAGAGATTACGACCTATAAATTAGCTCAATACTTTGTGGCTAAATATCAATATAAGATTGTCGAAATTCAAGGAAGTGCAAAAGAGATATGGTTAGGATCAACTCATAGTGATAAGTATCCTGTTATTCGTATTTCAAGTTCAACAATTTCATCAACATTTTTTGATAAAACAAGATTACTTGAAATTCATGATACAATTTGCAAATTCTTTAATGTAAAAGCGAAGTTATTGGATATTCATATTGATGATGAGGCAATTGATTCAAGTGAAGATGATCTTATTCAAGTTACAATTGTTGATGATAAAATCGAAGGAGCAGATATCACGCAAGAGTTTCCAGATATTTTAACTTTTTCAAATGATCAACAAGAGAAGAAACAATTTAATGCAATGGATAAATTAAAAGAAATGTCTAGAAATAAAGCACCGAATAATATTATGGATAAAAAACCCGTTGTTTCATTAGTGGTTGCGATGATTTGTTTGGCTGTATTTGTTTTAGTGAATTATATAACGGGACTTCTAGGTGGTAATGGGAATGCAAGTGCATCTGCTTCTATTATTGTCGGTGGTTACTACAAAGCGTTTATTGTAGTAGGTGGAGAATTCTTCCGTTTTTTAACATCAGGATTTATTCATTATAATATGATTCATTTACTTGTGAATATGATGGCATTGATTAACTTAGGCCAAATACTAGAGAAAGTATACAGTCGTACGCAATACTTACTTATCTTATTAGGATCAATAATTACGGGATGTATCTTTGTATTTGTTGCTCAAGGTAATGTTCTTGTCGTTGGAATAAGTGGCGGACTTTATGGACTAATGGCAGCGTTATTGGTTTATGGTTTTGATTCAAAGGTCATTTACAATCCTGCAGTTGCGAGAAGTTTTATATCAACATTTTTGATTAATATTATGATTAGCTTTTTACCAGGTGTGTCCTTTTTTGGTCACATGGGTGGATTCGTAGGTGGATTATTCATCGCCTTATTCATTACTAAAAATAAGACATGGAAATTACTTAAACAAAATGCCCTTATTGCATTAGCTATTCTATTAGCTTTTGTTGGCTATCGAGCAACGAAAAGCTTTACAGTTTCACCTGTTTATTATACAACTGATCTTCAAGTTTTAGATTTTATGGATGCGGTTGGTTTTAAAGGATACAGCCAATCAATGCTTGAAAAATTAAATAAATTTTATGGTTTTGAAATCAAATAAAAAGAGGAGATTACTATGAAAAGGGAAAATGTGTTAAATTGGGATCAATACTTTATGGGACTTGCTCATTTGTCTGCGTTACGTTCAAAAGATCCATCTACACAAGTAGGAGCTGTTATTGTTGACAGTACAAATCGTGTTGTCAGCATTGGTTATAATGGATTACCTAGAGGATGTAATGATGATGAATTCCCTTGGGGTAGAGATGGTGGAATGTTAGAAAGTAAATATGCATTTGTAGTTCATGCGGAACTAAATGCTATTTTAAATAGCCCACGACCAGTGAAAGAATGTTCAATTTATGTTTCATTATTTCCTTGTAATGAATGTGCTAAAGCAATTATTCAATCAGGTATTTGTCGTATTGTTTATGAATGTGATAAATATGCGGATACTGATGCCGTAAAAGCAAGTAAAAAAATGTTAAGAGCAGCAGGTGTTGAGTGTGTGCAATTAACTGAGAAAATATCAATAAGTGTAAATATAGAAAAAGGGGATATCTAGAGATATTCCCTTAATTTTTCGGTATTCTTGAAATGAACTTTAGCAACATTATGCAGTTCTTGTTCACCAAATTTTTTGACAAATTCAGCAGCATTACGATCAACTGCATCACTTGCACCCTTCAAAAAAGTCATCTTATAATGTGATTCATAATTTTTAAGACTTTCTAAAAAAGCATAACGTGCAATAACTGATGCACAAGCAACGGCAAGATATTTATTTTCTGCCTTTGTTTCAAAATGAATATTTCGAATAATCGTTTTTTCTTTTGAAAGATAGCGATAATATAAATCTTCAGGCGCAAATTGATCAACAACAACAAGTTCAGGTAAAGATTGTTTCTTACTAAGGTTTATATAAGCTTGATTGTGTAGTTTTGCTTTAATCGCATTCATATTTGAATGTTGATGAACAACATTGTATTTTGAGTTTGGAAGAATGAGTAAACTATGGGGACATAACTTCATAATATCAGGAGCAACTTTAACAATTATATCGTCAGTCATCATCTTAGAATCTTGAATACCATAAGCTTGTATGGCAGAGATTGCGTGTTCAGGGACGATGCAAGCACAAACGCAAATAGGACCAAAGTAATCGCCAGTTCCAACTTCATCACTTCCAGCATGCGCTTGGATAGTTGATTTATCGGTATTCATAAATGCCGATGCGAAAATTTCAGCATCAGTACCTTGAAAAACTACTTTCTTAGATTGATAAGCAGTGATAACACATCCTTCAAGTTTACATTGGAATTGTGCGTAAGCAGGTGTTTTATCACTCAAAGAATCATGAAATGTAGAATGAATTTTATCAATTTGATTTTGGGTACATAAAAGTGTAATTGTAGACATGATTTTACCTCGGTATTATCATACCATAAGATTTGCACTTCTTTGTATAATTAGTTATTATTATAGGGATTGAGAGGTAATCAAATGAATGTTTCAGGATCATTTATCATGATTGTAAATATATTGATTTTAGCGTTTTATATTATAATGTTTTTTGCAGGTTACAAAAAAGGATTTTTACTACAAGTTGTTGATATTATCGGTCTGTTAGTAACAATTTATTTGGCGTGGTTATTTGCACCTGTACTTGCTACATATTTTGAAATATGGCCTAAATCAATGGTACCATTACAAGATACTATTTTTGGTACTGCAATTAGTCATTATATCAATCAACTTGTTTGGTTTTTCATTATACTTGTAGTCATCAAACTTTTACTTTTAATCGTTAGACCAGTTATAAAAATGCTACAACAAATTCCACTTCTTAAACAATTGAATGGATTATTAGGCGCATTGTTTAGCTTTGTTTCTTCCACTGTATGGGTAATTTTAATATCTTTTATATTAACACTTCCATTTTTTAGTGAAGGGCAGCAAGTTGTACAAAAATCATGGATGCGTCCAATATTAGATACAGCTACAAATTTTGTGAAAGAATTAGAAGAACCATTGAAGAAGAATGATGCACTTGCAAAACTAGCAAACAACATGAATGACTTATCAGAGAATGATCGAGAAGAACTTAAACAATGGTTTGAAGAAAATAATTTAGATGAGGTTGGAAAATAAAATGAAAATGTTTAGTGGAATAGAATTAGAAACAATAAAAACACAAATGGCATCTCTTTGTGCTTTTAGTCTTGGTTCAAATAAAATCATGGAATTAGAACCTAGTTTTAGTCCACTTGTACTTAGAAGAGAAAATAAGCGTATTGACGAGGCACTACGATGCACGATTAAATATGGTTCAATGCCTTTTTATGGATTAAAAGATATAAGTACTTTATTAGAGTCGGCACATAAAGGAATATTGTTGACTCCCTTAGATTTTGTGGCAGTAATTCAGCATATTCGTGCTTGTGCAGCAGTCGTAAGTTATAAGAATAAAATTGAAGAAGAATGTGAAGAGATTGATGATTTGGTATCATCAATTCAAGTATTTAAGAAAATTCAAGAACATTTAGAGAATTGTTTTAATGAATATGGTGAATTATTAGATTCTGCAAGTCCGGAATTGAAATCAATTCGAAAAAGTATATTGAAGATTGACCAAGAGATTGCGAATGAATCAAGTAAATTCATGCAAAAACATGCAGCTTCAATGATTGATAATATTGTAACAACAAGAAACAATCGGATTGTTGTTTTAGTGAAGGTATCTGATAAGAATAGTTTTGGTGGTTTTGTGCATGGCGAAAGTGCTTCTGGACAAGCGGCATACATTGAGCCATCTAGTTTTATTGAACTCAATAATCGAAAACAAAGTGCATTATCAAAAGAGCAAGAAGAGATTGAAAGAATATGTCGTGCATGTAGTGGTATGGTAAGTGATATAGCAGTTGATTGTTTAAATAATTTAGAAACCTGTGCAATCTTAGATGCTTTGTTTGCGAAAGCACAATGGGGTAAAAATGAAGATGCGATTGTCGCAACCCTAACAAATGAAAGAAATATTTATCTTAAGAGTACAAGACATCCTTTAATTGATCGAAAAAAGGTAGTTTGTAATACTTACCGAATTATCGAACCAACACGGGTGTTATTAATAACTGGACCCAATACTGGTGGTAAAACGGTAAGTTTGAAATGTTTGGGTTTGGCAGTATTAATGACTTACTGCGGAATGCCAGTTTGTGCTGAGGAAGCAACAGTACCATTTTTTGATAATGTCTTTATCGATATCGGTGATGATCAATCTGTTTTACAATCACTATCAACATTTAGTGCACATTTATCAAAACTTGCAATTGTTACACAAGAAGCGACAAGCGAAAGTTTTGTTTTACTCGATGAATTAGGATCTGGAACAGACCCTAAGGAAGGGGAGAGCCTAGCTATAGCAGTCCTTAACGAATTGCGTGATAGAAAATGTTTGGTTGTCGCAACAACTCACTACGGACGTTTAAAAGCCTATGGTAAACGACATAGTGATGCCTTAGTAGCTTCAGTACAGTTTGATGTTGAAAAATTAATACCAACATATCATTTTATTGAAGGATTAACTGGACAAAGTAATGCTTTTGAAATTGCCCGTCGATTTAACTTAAAAGAAAGTGTTATTAAAAATGCAGAGTTTTTAAAGAATCAACAAAAAACAGAAGAAGACCAATTGATTGATCGCTTAGAAAAACAAATTTTGGAAAATGAACAAATTAAAGAAAGAGTTTTACAAAAAGAGATTGTAGTACAAGAACTTAATGAAAAATTAATGATTGAAAAAAATAGATTAGAAAAAGAAAAGGAAAAATTTCAAGATAAACTCCAACAAGAAGCAAATGATTATCTTCAACAAGTAAAAGAAGAAGCTAATCAAATTCTTGAAGAAATGCGTTCAAAACAAGAACAAGTTAAATATCATGAGCTATTAGAAATTAAGAATAAACTTTCAGTTTTAGAAGATGAACCAGTACAAGAAGAAGTTCATGATAGTAAGTCATTTAAAGTTGGTGATTTTGTAGAAATTAAACAATCTAATCAAGTCGCAAAGATTTTATCAATTACTAAAAATCAATGTACACTTGATTTAAATGGAATTACAGTTCGTTCTAAACTTGAACAACTTCGACCTACCAACAAAAAGATTATAAAACCAAAGAAAGTTTTCGCTATCAAAACATCGAAATTAAGTGGTTTTTCTATGGAATGTAATTTAATAGGCATGCGTGTAGAAGAAGCACTACAAGTACTTGAGAAGTATTTAGATGATGCTAAATTCAATCATATGACATCGGTAAGGATTATTCATGGTGATGGAACAGGGGCATTACGTAAAGCAGTGCATGAAGTTTTAAAAAGAGATAGAGATGTAGTAGAATATCGCTTAGGAACACCAACAGAGGGCTCAACAGGCGCAACAGTTGTTTTGTTTCGAGGAAGTAGTAAATGATGAAAAATGGATTAGAAGCAAAATTACAAAATCTTCCGATGGAACCAGGTTGCTATTTAATGAAAGATGCTTCTGGTACCATCATTTATGTAGGTAAAGCGAAGAAGTTAAGAAATAGAGTTAATCAATATTTTGTTGGTGCACATGATTTCAAGACAACAAAGATGGTTAGTCAGGTACATGACTTTGATTTCTTTATTACACGTACGGAGAAAGAAGCACTATTACTAGAAATCAATTTGATTAAGAAACATCGTCCACGTTTTAACATCATGTTTATGGATGATAAAACATATCCATATATTAAATTAACGAAGGAAGCATATCCAACTCTAACAGTAGTAAGAGAAACAAAAAAAGATCGAAAGAGTAAATATTTCGGCCCTTTTCCTGATGCAACTGCAGCTCATCAAACAATACGCCTATTACAAACACTGTACCCACTAAGAAAGTGCAAGACAATGCCAAAGAAAGTATGTTTATACTATCACTTAGGGCAATGTTTAGGACCTTGTGAATTTGAAGTGAATCCACTGGTTTACCAAGAGATGTTAGATAAAATAACTCGTTTCTTAAATGGTGATAATAAAGAAATATTACAAGACTTAAAACATAAAATGGAAGTCGCAACAGAAAAATTAGATTATGAAAGTGCCATTGAATATCGTGATTTTATTCAATCAGTAGAACATGTTAGTGATAAACAACAAGTTCAAATAGAAGATCGTTCGAATCGCGATGTATTCAGTTATTTTTGTGATAAAGGGTATTTATCAATTCAAGGATTTTTTATTCGTGCCGGGAAACTACTAGAACGCGAATTATCATTAAGTCCACTTTATGGTGATCCTGAAGAAGAATTTGTCTCTTTCATTACACAATATTATCAAAAACATCCATCACCTGTTGAAATTGTATTACCGAAGTTAGAGGAACAAGACATGGATGTATTACAAGAAACGCTGGAGTCCAAAATACTTGTGCCAATGAAAGGCTATCGTAAAAAATTATTGGATTTAGCTCAAGCAAACGCTAAGAATCAATTATACCTCAAGTTTGATGTTGTTGAAGCAAAAAGTAAGAATGATGAAACATTGATGGAAAAGTTCAGTCAAATATTAGGAAGAGATATTCATCGTGTGGAAATCTTTGATAATAGTCATATCTCTGGTTCATTCACAGTGGCAGCATGTGTTGTTTATGATGATGGTAAACCAAATAAAGCAGAATATCGTATCTACAAGCTCCATACACAAAATAGTGATGTAGATTCAATGAAAGAAGTATTATATCGTCGCTATTATCGTTTGCTTATTGAAGATGCCCGAATGCCTGATTGTGTCTTAGTCGATGGTGGTAAGCAACAAGTAGAAGTAGCAAAAGAAATCATTGATGCATTAGGACTCGATTTACCAATCTTGGGATTAGTAAAAGATGATAAGCACAATACTTCTGATTTAATGAATCGTGATGGTCAACTAATTCCAATTGATAAAAACAGCCCATTCTTCTTTCTTCTAACACGTATGCAAGATGAAGTACATCGTTTCGCTATAACATATCATCGTAAACTTCGTCAAAAAGCCCAAACTAAATCTATTTTAGATGAAGTTGAAGGAATAGGGGAAGTAAGAAAAAAGAAGCTATTGAAACATTTTGGAAACTTCAAAAGTATTAAATCTGCGTCCATTGAGGCGTTGAGTGAAGTGCTACCATTAGAGGTCGCAACAGAATTATATGAAATTTTAAAAGATGCGACATCGGAATAAGTTCTATGCTATAATTAACCAAGAGGTGAAGAAGATGAAGGTAAAACGTACTCTCTTTGTAAGTATGATTCTTCTTATTTCTGTTTTATGTCTTTCATTTATGAATGTTAATTATGATAAATTATCACGTTATCCATATAAAAATGAAGAAAGTAATCGCTTGATTCGTGAGTACTTAACAGATGATGAAATAGAATATATTATTGAATACTCCATTGCGCCAACGACATTTATTGCGTATATCCAAGAAAGAGATTTCAATATTTATCATGCTGCGGAATACCGAGATTTAAATAAACTATTATGGGATGAAACTCCTTCGAATATTGTAAAAATGGTTGAACAAACTCGTCAATCAATGGATGTAATGACACTTGCGAATTATTTGGTGCATTATAGCTATGATGAAGTTTTATATTGGATTCAACATGGTGATCCTTATGTTGATAATGCAATTCTTGTAACAAATGCTGGAAATACAAATGCATATGTTGATGATAAGCATACCATAAGTACAAGGAAACCATTTAATCTTGAAATTATTAGTGAAGAGATACCAACTTTTAATGATAAGAGAATTCAAATAGATGTTGCACTTCAAACACCACTAAAGCTTTTGTGCACAGCGATAAGTGAAGATATTAAAACTGATCGTCCTTGTGGTGGATTACTTGTAAACAACGGGTATATTTCTTATGCTGATCAAGATGTATTATATAAAGCTGCTAGTGAAAAGTATGGTGACAATGTTGATATGATTGAATTTAAACCTGGTCATAGTGAACATCAACTTGGATTAGCTGTAGATTTTGTTTTAGAGGGCTTAGACGACAGTAATTTCGCAAAGACAGAGCAATACACTTGGCTAACTGAAAACGCCTATAAATACGGTTTACTTCAAACATATCAATCATCTAACTCGCAAGTAACAAATAAATCTGAGCAAAGTTATCATTTCCGATTCGTAGGATTTGAATATGCACGATATTTGCATGAAAATAATTTAACTTTGTCTGACATGGCAACAAATTAAAAAGGTGAAATTTATTTTTCACCTTTATTTTTTTCTAGAAATTTAAGAAAGAAGATTGTAGAGAGTAATAAATGTAATTGATCTTTCTTCTTACGATAATATTTACTAACTTCATTCTTTGTTTTTGTATAAGTATTAAGCTTTTCTTGAAGACTTTCTTGAGAAACTGATAGAATATTTATTGTATTTGCAAGCTTTTTTGTTTGAATTAGCATTTTGACAAGATAAAAAGATGTTATAATAACAGTAATGAATAAAATGATATAAACAACAGGACTTACATATGTTGTGTAGAAATCTAGAAATTGGTTCATTATCACACCTCAAGAGTATTATATCAAAATGTGAGATAAAAGATAAGAAATTCTTGAAAAATCTCACTTTTCTTGTGAAAATATAATGGTGTTATTTAAAGAGGATTATTTATTATATGAAAATTGTAGTTGTAAGTGACAATCATGGACGTTTAGAGCCACTTAGAGATATATTAATGATGCATCAAGATGCAGAGATATTTATACATTGTGGAGATAGTGAAATGCCATCAGAGTATTTGAGTGGGTATGTATCTGTAAAAGGAAACAATGATTTTTATGGTGATTTACCAGAATATCGAGTTATCGACTTGAACGAACATCGAATTCTTGTAACCCATGGTCATCGTATGATGTTCTTGGACAATAGAGAGATGTTGGTAAATAAAGCTAAATCACTTAACTGTGATATAGTTTGTTTTGGCCATACACATGTTTTTGAGAACAGAATGCACAATGGTATCGTATTAGTTAATCCAGGAAGTCTATCAAGAAACCGAGATGGATCACAAACAAGCTATGCAATTATTACAATTGAAGGTAATAATATAGAAACAAAGCGTCTTGAGTACAAATTTGGTTGCAAATTATAACTCATTTTGTTATTATAATATAGCAGTGTCCTCGTAGCTCAGTTGGATAGAGCATACGCCTTCTAAGCGTACGGTCGAAGGTTCGAATCCTTTCGAGGACGCCATTGAAATTTAAGTCCCTTAAACAGGGGCTTTTTTCA
>CAYLQY010000023.1:0-15301 GCA_964386325.1 uncultured Erysipelotrichaceae bacterium
CCATGTAGAAAATGTAACTCTATTAAACAAAAGAGAAAATTAATTTCTAGAGAATATTCAAATATATTTAAAACACTAAAAAATGCAGTGATATTTCACTGCATTTCGCTTTATTTATACGTTTATATTACCACAAAAACGGCTTTTTTTCAAGAGTTGTATGGTTATAGTAACGGTGATATAACTAATCTCACGAGGTGAGGGGGACGAAGATGAAGCTACAAAAAGTAGAACCAGTCGAATTTGAATTGGCAGAAGTTGAAACTTATTTACTAACAAAAGGATTTGAATTAACAAATGATGATTTAGTAGAACTAAAAAGTACTCAGGATTTTGCATGTACCCAAAATGAAATGGTGGAAATGGATAAGATGAAGTTTTTGAGTGTCATTAAACCATTTTCACAATCACCATATTTACTCTTTAATAATTATTTAGAAATACTTCAGAATGCGATTCATCTGTTTTATGGGGTTCGTTCTAAGTTTGATTGGCATATTAGTGACGATGAATTGATTCGCATAATTTATGATTCATATCTAAATGCGTATGGAATTATTGATAAAGATTTAAAAAGAGAAATTTTTGCTCGGCTAAAGAAAGAAGGTTATTCAAATCGTGATAATCAATCTGACTAGTACACACAAACAAGGCGTAGATGAAATTCTTCGACAAGCTTTAACGGAACAACAAATAGATACAAAGAGATATCAATCACTCTGTCTTGAAATTTATGATGTAATAAATGAACTTGTAAATCTATACAATCATAAAAAAAGTAGCTCAATAAGTTTAGAAAATTATAAACTTATGATTAATACACTCAATTATTATTTTAATCATGGGTTTATGAATCACAAGATGAATGAATTGATAGAAAAAGGAATTCATCACTTTTTTGATTTAGGTTATTTGGGAGTAAATAAAGATATTCATGAAATAAAGGATTTGTTAGAACAAAGTAAACAAAAACGCATTAAGACGAGCAATGAACGTTACAATAGTATACTTGATGAGCAAATTCCTAATTTCCTAAAAACTTGTGATGAATATCGAGGTAGTTTTAATGCCTGTTTTACAAAAGAGGATTTAGACTATCCATTGATTGATGGACTACCACTTGATCATGATATGTATATGAGTGATGGAACAGACTTAGTATTGTATTACTTACGAAGATTTAAAATTGAAAATGATTTTTGTAACTTATTTGGTTTGAAGATGCCAGAACTTATTAAACAGTATGAGTTATGCAAGGATATTGAAATCACATTGTTAAATATAAATCTCTGTGAGTTATGTTTAATACAATATGTTGCGAATCGCTTGATTCAAAAGAAAGATTTATTATTAACATACAATGAGAAAGAATTAATCAAAAGTTTTGGTCACAACTATCTAGAGAAAATTGATTTAGTTTATACAGAAATGAATACAATATTCCCTAGTGAGATTTTTGGATATATTAGTCTATTCAAAAGTGAGGTAGTGAATCAATTCGTACATTTCTATAAGAAAGATATAGAAATATTAGTGTATGACAAAGTTTTTGATGAAAAGTACAGTGTAATACTTACGGATACAAACAATTCACCTAATTTTAATAAATTATTGAAAGATATTCTCTCTTTGGATAAAATAACAGACAAAATTGCTTATCTTCATGATTTTGAAGTCAGTCTTCTGGATATCTTAGATTTATTTGATAATGAAATCTTCTATGAAATGGAGTATATAGAGTACTTCAATACATGCACTGTTGATCAACTTGCATTATTTGTTAAGGTGGCGATTCCAGATTTAGGTAGATTCAATATGGATATTAAAATGAATGATAGATTCTATACTGAATTTGACAATGCTTGTCTATGGCAAAGGTATCTTGTAGAAAGTTTGAAAATGTTGAGTGAGCAAAAAAGAAATGAAATTGAAGCATTAGTAAGTAAGATTCGATTAACAATTAATTAGTATTTCGAAAAAACGATTTTTCTTACTAGAGGACCAGCAATAAATAGTTGCCATAGCAGTGCCATTATAATATTTATACAGAAAGTATCAATCCAAACACTGAAGATAGAAGCTGATAAACCAGTTTTAAAAAGAATTGTGGCTACTAAACTCATCATTGGGCACATTAGCAATACAGTGCATATTTGGGTAACTATAATTGCTGATAATTGAGACTTTGGAGTTGAATAAATCCTAAATGCAATTTTTCTTGCTAGCGGTCCACCGATAAATGTTTCTAGTACAATTACAATAATAACTAGATATAATAATTCGATTGGATTAATTAAAAAAACGGAAAATGAGAATGAATTACTTATCAATAAATGATTGTAAGTCTCCATTCCATAAACCATGAAGATGGCCATTAGTAGTGAAAATAGTATTTTTTCGTTTCGAGTTTGTGGCATTTTAATTTCCTCCCATAAAAAAACGCATAAATCCCAATCTGGACTTATGCATGTGCAACACGATTTCGATTAATTATAGCGCCATTTTCAAATTAATGTCAAAGCATAAATTTTAAAAAAACAAATACTTCGTGATACAATAAATGTATAGTAAGAGGATGATAAAATGAAAAAAATTAGACTTTATGGATGTCCTAAAGAAATGGTGGAAACATATAAAATGATTTCTTCAACAATCAAGGTTGATATATCATCAATTGTTGATAGTGATTTAAATAAAACGGTAAATGAAATATTTGCATGTGATTCGCAATTTGAAGAAAATAAGAATTGTGAAGAAATGTTTATGATATTTCAAGGATTTAGTCCTGATGAAATGTTGAACTATTTAAATGTCTTGAAAGAACATGATGTACCTTATGGTGGCATTAAAATTATTGAAACAGAGCATAATAAAAATTGGAAACTAGCTGACTTATTTAACGAAGTGCGATTAGAACATGAAATATTTAAGAAAAGTGAGATTCTCAAGCAAGTTCTCATGGCAACAAGTAATGTAAACTTAGACAAGTTAAGTGATGATGATAAGACTAAATTCAAAGAACTATTAATGAAGGGATATATGATGCTTCAGAATCCCTCACGTGAACAAGAAATTATAGATACTTGTACTCGTGAAATTATGAACTATTTAAAGAAAATGTAAAAGTAAGAATAGTGATAGTTAATCACTATTTTTTCATGTCACAATACGGTATAATAAACTAGCTTTAAGAGGGGGATTAATATGAACGAAACAAGAAAAATAGTACTCGTAGGTACAGGTTCAGTAGGAATGAGTATGGCGTATAGTTTTTTGACAACAGGTGGATTAGATGAACTTGTGTTAATTGATGTTAATAAAGAAAAAGCAATAGGCGAGGCAATGGACTTACAACATGGATTACCATACGCTAGACATAAATTAATTGTTCGTGCTGGTGAATATGCAGACTGTAAGGGTGCTAAGGTTGTAGTAATTACAGCTGGAGTTACACAACGTCCAGATGAAACGCGATTAGATTTAACAACACGTGATGCGATTATTATTAAAGATGTTACTGAAAATATCATGAAGAGTGGCTTTGATGGCATTCTTGTTATTGCTAGTAATCCAGTGGATGGAATGACATATGTAGCACAAAAAGTGAGTGGTCTACCTTCACATCGTGTTATTGGTTCAGGAACAATGTTAGATACTGCACGTCTACGTTTTATGATGAGTGAATATTTAGGTTTATCTTCTAGCAATATTCACGCTTATATTATGGGAGAACACGGTGATACAAGTTTTGTACCTTGGAGTAATGCTTATGTTGGGTGCAAACCATTATTAGAACTTCTTGATGAGGAAGGAAGAGATTTAACAGACCTTCATAATATTTATACGCAAGTTCAACAAGCGGGATATGAAATTGTTAAACGTAAACATTCGACCTATTATGGAATAGGTTTATCGTTAAACCGTTTGGTACAAGCTATTCTAAATGATGAGAATGTTATTCTTACAGTATCGGCATATCAAAATGGTGAATATGGTCAAGAAGGTTTGTATATTGGGGTACCCGCGGTTATTAATCGCGAAGGTGTAAGAGAAATAGTAAAACTTGATTTGAGTGATGTTGATAAAGCTAAATTTAATCAAAGTAGTGAAACTTTAAAGAAAATTAATCATGATATTATCGATCCATTATTATAAAGAAAGAAGCCATTAGGCTTCTTTTGTGTTTAGTGGTATGCGCCCACCTTGGTGAGTCGTTGCGATTGAACCATATTGAGTAGCAATCTCTAAACATTCTTGAATTGAAAGATTATCAATCATGCTTGCGATGAATGCGCCAACAAAAGCATCACCAGATCCAGTTGTATCAACAACATCAACATCAACACTAGGAATCGTTAATGTATTTTCACTAAGATAAGTTATTGAACCTTCTTTTCCCATTGTTCTAATAATGATTCGCAAAGTTGAATCTAGAATATTTGTAATATGTTTAAGTTGTAACTGCTCAGTTAAGATTTTAATTTCATAATCATTGCCTTTTATAATTGAAGATAGACTTACACATTCTCTTAATAAATTAATTTCAATTTGGTCTACTAATGAACCTAAATCAAAGAAAATCTTTTTTCCTTGATGAATCATGCGAATTAAAAAAGGGACAATCTTTTGACTTTCTAAACCATAGACTAAATAAATACCAGATAAATAAATCCATTCAACATCTTTCATTAATTCTAGTGGGATATGTTCTTCATCAAAATTTCCTTCAACTCCACGATAGGTGAGGAATGTTCTTTCTTTGGTTTTATCAACAAGTATTGTGCAAGAACCAGTTTGTCCATTCTCACGATAAAGGCAAGAAGTATCGAAATATTCCCTGGTAAATAATTGAAATGCATCAGAATAATCCTTATCACCAATCGCGGAATAAATAAGGGGTTCTTTATTCAAACGTTTGAGTAGTGTAGCTACGTTTAAACAAGAGCCACCTAATTGTGTTTGTTTGGAATGAATCATGATATCTTGTCCTACTTCAGGTAGATTTGTGCATTCAAGAGTTTCATCAATACATAAACCACCCAAAAGCAATACTTTATTTTTCATATGAATCTCACTTTCTAGAAATATTATAGCGAAAAAACAACAATATTACTAAAAAAGTATGATAAAATGAGTACAAATAGTTGAGGTATTTACATGAACAAAGAATTAGAAGCTTGGAGTGAGCAAATCTACAATGTCCATTTACCACGATGGGAAGAACTTCCTGACATGGATTTATATAAAGATCAAGTTATAACGTTGATAGAAAAGTATGTTGGTGGGTTAATGACAGCCGAAGAGAAAATATTAACACCATCAATGATTAATAATTATGTAAAATGGAAAATGATTCCAGCACCCAATCGAAAAAAACAATATAATCGTGTTCACTTTGCTTATTTAATTGCGATTACAATACTTAAACAAGTAATGACAATTAAGGAAGTAAAAGAAGGAATTCTTTTCCAAGCGAAAGTAGAAGGAACACACAAAGCATATAATTTCTTTTGTGATGAACAGGAAAAGGCATTGCGAATTATTATGTCGACAATAAACTCTTCAATCAAATCAACAAGTTTTGATAAGAATATAGATGAAAATGACATTGCGTTAAAAATGGCGGCAATTGCATTTGCAGCCAAGTTAATTGCGTCTAAAAAAGTAAAACTTCAAGAAGATAGTATACGAGGTGAAGTATGAGTAGAATATTTATTATAGGCGGAGCAAATATTGATATTTGTGGTGCAAGCCATGAAAAACTTCGCGCTTTTGATTCGAATCCTGGTGTAATCACAACATCCTTTGGTGGTGTTGGTAGAAATATTGCGGAGAATTGTTGTCGTCTTGGTCAAGAGGTTTATTTTGTTACTGTGTTTGCGGATGATTTATATGGCAAACAATTGAAAGCGTATTGTGAAGAAGTTGGATTGAATTGTTCGCTTTCTAAAATTGTTAAAGGTGCAAGGTCTTCTATTTATTTAGCAATTCTTAATGAGAATAATGACATGCAACTTGCAATGAGTGATATGGATATTTTAAAAAACATGGATACAGATATGCTGATGAATGCATTATCTCATGTGAAAGAAGATGATTTATTAGTCATTGACACAAATTTAGAAAAGAAATATATTGATTTCATCTTAGCTCATGCGAAGGCACCAGTAGCGATTGATCCAATTTCTACATTAAAAGCCGATAAGATTAAAGATGAATTAGGAAGATTCACAATTTTAAAACCGAATGTATATGAATCAAAGGTATTTACGGGTATAGAAATTGTGGATAAAGAAACAGCAATTGCGACATTAGATGCTTATTTGAAAATGGGTGTTAAAGAACCTATCATCAGTATGGGTGAACGTGGTGTAATTGCAGCAAACAAAGATGAAAAGATTTGGGTTTCTCATAAAATGGTGGATGTAACAAATGCAACAGGTGGCGGTGATGCCTTCCTTGCGGCATATTTAGTTGCAAGACTAAAAAATAAATCACTTTATGAAGCAGTTGAGTTCGCGATTGCATCAGCAGTATGTACCGTGACATGTATTGAAACAGTAAATCCAAATTTGTGTGTTAAACTAGTGGAAGAAAAAATCCAAGAACTAGATATAGAAAGGGAATCATTATGATGATCAGAGTAAATCCAGAAGTACAAAATGCATTAGATAACAATCAACCAGTTGTAGCCCTAGAATCTACAATTATTTCTCATGGGATGCCTTATCCACAAAATGTGAAGACGGCACTTGCAGTAGAAGCAATCCTTCGAGAAAGAGGAGTAGTTCCAGCAACAATTGGAATTATTGATGGAGTAGGTGTTGTAGGAATGACACCAGAAGAAATTGAAGAATTTGGTAAAAGACAAGGAATTATTAAAGTTTCTCGTCGTGATTTACCAGTAATTATGTCTAGAAAATTATGGGGTGCTACTACTGTAGCAACGACAATGATTTTTGCGGCAAAGGCAGGAATTGAAGTATTTGTAACTGGTGGTATTGGTGGGGTTCACCGTGGTGCTCAAGAAACATTTGATATCTCTGCTGACTTACAAGAATTAGCACATACCAATGTTAGTGTTGTTTGCGCTGGTGCAAAAGCAATTCTTGACTTACCATTAACATTAGAATATTTAGAAACATTCGGAGTTCCAGTTCTTGGTTATAAGACGGAAGAACTTGCGGCATTCTACACAAGAACATCGGGCTTAAACCTAGACTATAAAATGGACGATGAAAAAGAAATTGCCGAAGCAATTGTAGCTAAGCGTGAAATGGGATTAAATGGTGGCGTATTGATTGCAAATCCAATCCCAGAAGAATATGCTATGGATAAAGAAGAAATGGACAAAGCAATCAATGAAGCTATTGATGAAATGAATAAACTAGGTGTACATGGAAAAGAATCAACACCATTCTTACTTGCGAAAATAAAAGAGTTAACAGGTGGTAAGAGTTTGGATTCAAACATTCAATTAGTTTTCAATAATGCCAAAGTAGGCGCAGAAATTGCAAAAGAAATTTGTCTATTAAAGAGGTAAGTTTATGTATGATGTATGTGTTCAATTATTACACCAAAGAGGCGTAGAACTAAGAGATATTGCGGAATGTTCAGTTATGTTACAAAAACAATACTTTCCAGATTTATTAGTTGACGATGTAATCGAAGATGTTAAACAAGTTTTATGCAAAAGAGAAGTTCAACATGCGGTAATAACGGGTATCAATTTAGATATTATGGCAGATAAAGGATGTCTAGAATCAAAAGAACTAGAAGATATACTTTTAAAGGATTATTCACTTTATGGTGTTGACGAAGTTCTAGCTTATGGTATATGTAATATATACGGTTCAATTGCGTTAACAAATTATGGATACATTGATCGTGTTAAACCAGGAATTATTGGTCGATTAAACGAACATGATGGAAAACAATGTAATACATTTTTAGATGATATCGTTGGAGCCATTGCTGCAAGTGCAGCAAGTAGAATTGCTCATTCAAAGGAAAAAGGGGATTGCTGTGAATAATAAACGACCTATCACATCAGTAAGTACAAAAAAAGAAATTATGGCTAAGTTAATAGAACTAGGGGTAAAACCTGGGATGATTCTAGAAGTACATAGCTCACTTTCTTCTTTTGGATTTGTCGTTGGTGGTGCTCAATCAGTAGTTGATGCGCTTATCGATGTTGTTGGATATAGTGGAACTATTTTAATGCCACTACATTGTAGCGATAACACTGAACCAACTTTTTGGGTGAATCCACCATGTGATTGTGGATTAGCTCAAACGATACGTGAAAACATGCCTGCTTATCATAAGAAGGAAATGGATACGCGTTATATGGGACAAATTGTTGAAAATTTAAGACGACGTGATGGGGCAGTTATATCCAATCATCCTAATAGTGCTTATGTAGCTTGGGGAAAATATGCTAAGTTATTGTGTAATCGGCATTCTTTGCATTTTTCACTATCAGAAGAATCTCCGACAGCCCGTTTATATGAACTAAAAGGATATGTTTTACTTTTAGGAGTTGGGTTTGATAATTGTACGTTATTGCATTTAGCAGAATACCGTTCAGATTGTCGTCCGATTCTATTACAAGGTGCAGCTGTTGAGATTGAAGGAAGACGCGTATGGAAAAAATACTTGGATATTGATGTAAACAGTGATGAATTCCCTGCGATTGAAATTGAATTAAAAGGTAAAGGAGCAATTAGAAGTACAAAAATCGGTAATTGCGAAGCAAAGCTTTTCCGTGCTGATGTTGCGATTGATGAAGCGGTTCGTTATTTTGAATCGCGCAATACTTATGAATATTATCGTTAAAGATAGATGCGTCTATCTTTTTCTATAACTGGAGGAGTACTATGAAAAAAACGGTAGTATTATTATTTGAAGGATTTTGTAATTATGAAATTTCGGTGTTATTGGAAATATTAGTACTAAATGAAAAACCAGTTGTCTTTGTGGTGAATAAGATTAATCCGGTTCGTTGCGAAGAAGGGATGCGAGTCATACCAGATTGTACATTTGATGATATAGTTTTAGAAGAGTGTGATTCATTGGTACTTTCGGGAAGTTTTTCGGAAGGGTTATATCATAACTTTAGGGATGAGAAATTAATGGAAGTGATACGACAGTTTGAAAAAGAAGGGAAATTAATCGCAGCTATTTCATCAGGACCCATGGTTTTGTGTAAAGCGAACATTATGAAAAATAGAAAATTTCAAGCTGGTGTTGATAAACTATGGTTTCTAGAAGATGAGAATTTACTTTTAGATGAAGAACAAATGAAATATTTAATTGATGTTCCAGAAATGAAAAAACTAAAAGAAAATGGAACTATTGTTGATGACTATATACTGGATAATAAAGTTTTAACAGCATATGGTTGGAAGTATCGTGAATGGGCGGTAGCGTTCGCAGAAGACTTTGGGTTAAATTCATTTCCAACTTCTTTTGGCCTTGATAAAAAATAAAATGAGAACATAAAAAAATGTATTGTAATTTAACCTCAGATTTTCTATAATGAGTATCGCTGAGGTTGGATATTCCAATCAAAGATTTTGACCGTCTTGAAAAAGACTGAGGCCATACGGACAGCCGGGTCAAGTGCCGAACTGCCAGGTAATGCTGGCTGGTAACTTCTGTTACCTTTATTGATTTGAGTAATTCACTCAAAAAGTTGAGAATTCAACTTGCATGTAATCAATATAGTGTAGTAAAAGTCATCTTTGTTTAGGAAAATAACCCGCAAGAAACAGAGTTAGCACGTGGAGTGCGTAGACGATATACTATATTGATGCAAGTGAGATTTTCTGCTTGCATTTTTTTCTTGTAGAGAATGAAGGGGAATGTTTATGACACGTGTTTTGAAAATTTTATTAGGGGGAGTATTAGTAGTAAGTCTTATTGGGTGTAGTACAACTCAAAAAGAGATATCAGAAACAAATGTTTTGGAGGATTATTACAATGCATATATGAATGCTGCAGATCATCAATTTGGTTATGATGTCGCGGTAGAACTTAGTACGAATACAAAATTTCTAAGTTCAGATTTAGGAACAAGAACAGCTGGCAGTGATGCAGAGCATGCAGCAGCTGATTATTTAGCTGAAACAATGAAAGAAATCGGGTTACAAGATGTTGAAAAAGAAGCAGCTGATTGTGACTTATGGCAATTTAATGGTGCTTCGCTTACTATTGGGGAAGAAACCTTCAATGTTCATTCATATGCAACTGCCCCAACACCTGAGAATGGAATAACGGCTGAAATTGTTTATATGAATGAAGGTACAATGTGGGATTATGAGAATGTAGATGTAAAAGGCAAAATTGTCTTAATTGATATTAATCAACGAGATAATTGGTGGATTACATACCCAATGTTAGAAGCGCAATTCCAAGGAGCTGCAGTTGTTATTGCTGCTAATACGGGTGGGTTTGCACAAATTGCGGATGATGCATTAAATTCACAAGATATTTGTGCGCCTACTGGGATACCGACATTATCAATTGGTTTAGGAGATTCTTTAAAGATTCAAGAACAATTAAAACAAGGGACAGTTGAAGCGACGGTTGTTGTAGATAACATCGTAGGCATCAATGAGGGAACTACTTATAACGTTATTGGAAAAATTCCAGGTAAAAGTAGTGAACATCAAATCGTCGTGGGAGCACATTATGATATGTATTTCCAAGGGTTTCAAGATGATAACGCTGCAACAGGTTTAGTTCTTGCAATGGCGAAAGCATTCCTCGATTCTGACTATCAACCTGAAAACGATATTGTTTTTGTACTTCATGGTGCTGAAGAATGGGGTTCATCAAATACGCAATATGATTGGACAGTAGGAGCATGGGAGATGATTAATAATGTTCATCCAGAATGGATAGGGAAAACATTGACATTCATTAACTTTGAATTACCTGCATATGAGTTTGATACTTATACAAGCACGTATAGTGCGCCAGAAATGTATAAGATGCTTAATTATTATGCGAATAATTATGATTATTCACCAGATCCTGTTGATTGCTTTGAAGACGGCATCTTAACAGAAGGATATCAAACCTATACTTATTCAGATGATTTCTCGTATTATGCTGCTGGCGTTCCTTCCACAGTAAATGGTTTTTTACTACAACAAGATATGGAAACAGTATTTGACTTCTATTTAAATATCTATCATACACAATATGATACACCAGAGACTTATAATGCTAATGTAATGCAATTTAATCTTGAATATTATGGTGCACTTGCAATGTATATTGATCAAATGCCAGCCTTATACTTGGATTTTAGTTCTCAAACTACCCGTATCAAAGATTCAATTGATGAAGAATTAATGCGTGAATTTGATATTGATGTAGATGGATTATTTAGTGCAATTAATGCGTTGAGTGTTGCTTCTCAAGATAGATTATCAAAAACAGAATCAATAAATAATCAATATATAGAAGCAGCCAAGAAAAATGATACAGTAACTATGGAGAAATTAAGAAAAGAAGGAAAAGAGTTAACAGATAAGAATTTGAAAGCATTTGAATTTGCTCAAAATACACTGTTAGGATTAATGTATGAAAGACCGATTGTACCGCATGTAGCACCACAAGAAAATATTCGCTTATCGCAAGAAGTGATTATGTATCTTGAAAAAGGGGATGTTGTGACAGCGGTAGATGAAGTGGCTTGGACAATTAACAATGTTCTTGAATGGTATGCAATGTATTTTTCAGAAGAAGTTATTGATGTTCAAGATGCAATGTTATGGTCAAATGAAAACAAAGATAATTTATATTGGGGAACAGACAAAGGATTCGTGAAGGCGGATGTAGAGGAAGCAACACGAAGTTTATTCTTACGATATGATGAAGAAAACGGCGACTTTAGTAAAGAAATTGCAATTTATCAAAAAGCGATTGATGAACAAGGGATAGTCTATAAAAACAAAGTGAATGATGAAATAAAAGCTATACAAGATTTAGTAGAGTTATTAAAATAAAGAAAAAGTGAAACTTATTTCCAGTTGTGTGTGGAATAAGCTTCACTTATTTTTTTGCATATAACTTCAAAGCATGATGCATCTTGAGATGAGAATCGTTCTCGTTGAGGGGAATCAATATCAAGTACTGCAATGACTTGGTTATCTAAGAATATTGGAACAACCAATTCACTTTCTGATGCACTATCGCATGCAATATGTCCAGGGAAGTCATGAACATTAGGTATGAGTTGTATTTGTCTAGTTGAAACTGCTGTACCACATACACCTTTGCCAATTTTTAAATGCGTGCAAGCAACTTTTCCTTGAAAGGGTCCCAGCACTAATTCATTATTATCAAGGAAGTAAAATCCTACCCAATTGATTGTATTCATATTTTCATTAATACATGCAGTTACATTAGCTAAAGCAGCAATTTTATTTTTCTCTTCAAGTAATCCTTGAACTTGAGCAATTAATAATTCGTAGTTGGTCATATAAAAATTCTCCTTTGTTTTACATTGTATCATATTCTTTAGCGTGTTATAATGCATACGTGAACAGGGGTGCACATTGTGCTGAGAAATAACCCTTATCACCTGATCTAGTTAATACTAGCGTAGGGAGTTCTTATTTTTATCCTTACGCCTCAAACTTACGGAGGTGTTTTTTTATGAAAATTAACGTTAAAGATCTTAGTTTTATGGCGCTTTATGTAGCGCTATCACTTGTATTGGCTTATGTAAGTGAAATGGTTCCATTCTTACAAATGCCTAGTGGTGGAAGTATTGAATTGTCATTGATTGCGGTTTATGCAGCATCTTATCATCTAGGTTGGAAAAAAGGTTTAGCAGTTGGCTTATTGTGGTGGTTTGTTTCTTTGTTGTTTGGAATGGGAACTTGGTATCTAAATCCAATCCAATATAGTTTAGACTATATTATTCCAGCAGCAGTTTGTGGCATGGCTAGCTTGTTTCCAAAAGTTGGAAAGATTTCAAATGTTTATGTTGGCATGTTAATCACAATGATTATTCGCTTTACAGCACAAGTAGTGTCAGGTGTATATTATTGGCCAGCTAATGAAGTAGCAGGAAGTACCGGAGCTTGGATTTATTCGTTTGGTTATAATTTTGGTTTCAATTTTGTAACATTAATAATTGCGGCGATTATCATCCCAATTTTAATTAAGAGACTAAATTCTGATCATTTCAAATTTGTCGGAGTAAGAGAGAGCTAATTTTAGCTCTTTTTTCTTTTTTTGGAAAACTTTAAACAATATAGGGTTATGTGTTATAATAGACACGGCTTTTTATTATAGAACTAAATGATTGGAAAGGGGAGTGTACATGTTACCTGAAGTAGGTTCAATGGTGTATATTCAAAGTTTCAAACATGATGGTTCTTTACATCGCACATGGGCTAAAGGGTTCGTGATTGAAGCGAGTGATCAACAAATTGTTGCAGTTACAAATAAAACTTGGGTAACAGAGGCAGATGGACGCAAGTGGTTTACGCGTGAACCTGCGATTTGTTTCTTTTATCCAGATTGTTGGTTTAATATCATTACGATGATTCGTAAAACAGGTATTTATTACTATTGTAATTTAGCGTCGCCTAGTTTATATGATGGTGAAGCAATTAAAAACATTGATTATGATTTAGATATTAAACTTTATCCAAATGGCGAATATGAAATTTTAGATGAAGATGAATATCAAGAACATGGACAAGAGATGAATTATCCAGATGATATTAAAATGATTGTGGAATCACAAATGCAAGAATTGATTCGTCGAATCAAAGAGATGGAAGATCCATTTAATGATGAAACTATAAACAAGTATTATAAGATTTATCAAAAAATGTACAAACGTTAAAAAGTATGAGTTCTCTCATACTTTTTTTCAACTTGTGTAGAAAGAGGGGTTTGGTGTATGATGTTCCTAGATTTTTGTGGGGGATTCCAGGATGTCATCTAACTTATACTATTTGGAAGTAAATATCATAGCACTTATTGTTTTGGGCATTCTTTTTAATAATGAAAGAAAAAAACTAGGGAGAACAGTTGAACAAAAAGCGTTTAATCTTATCATTGCAAGTGTAATTATGGTTGTGATAATGGATACCCTCATGTGGGTTGTGGATGGATATGATTTCATAGGAGCATTCGCGTTGAATTGGATAGCTTCAACTCTATATTACTTCTTTAATTGTTTTGTACCCTTTAGTTGGTTTTTCTATGTCGTTGTTTATTGCAACTTGTATCAACGGTATTTTAAAACAAAAAGAGGATATATTTTGGTTTTACCGTTACTAATTAATACTGTAATGACTATAATTAACTTTTTTACTCACTGGATGTTTTATATAGATGAAGCAAATGTGTATATTCGAGGAGATTTATTTATCATTCCTTCAATTTTGGCACTTCTTTATTTAGTGCTTGCGGCGTGTGTAATATTTAGAAAATACAAAGTGGTAGTTGGTGAAGAAGAAAGAGGAAAGATGAAAACCATGATGACATTTATGGTGCTTCCTATTTTGGGTGCAATTGTTCAAATAGAAGTCTATGGGGTATCTCTTATATGGATAGGAGCAACCTTATCTATATTAATGGTTTTTATTAATATCCAAAATAGTCAAATTACTACGGATATGTTAACGGGGTTAAATAATAGATATCAATTTAATCGTTACCTTAATAAAGTGTTTCTTATAGAAGATGAAAAAGAAGATGATGGACTCATATTAATAGATGTAAACAAGTTTAAAGCTATTAATGATATATATGGACATTTAGTTGGTGATGAAGCATTGATTAAAACAAGTATTATATTGAAAGAATGTTGTAATAAGCATAAAAGTTTCTTAGCGAGATATGGTGGTGATGAATTCATTATTGTATGTAAAGATATAGACCATCAAGAACTGATTCATCTTATTAATGAAAAGATTGCGGAATTCAATGATATGAATAAAGAAGTGTTTAAGTTATCTCTAAGTATTGGGTATGCATCATTCAAAGATCCAACGATTAATACGATTGATGAATTAGTTGCTCATGCGGATAGAGAAATGTATGTTAATAAAAAGATTTATCAAGAGCAAATGAAATTGGATTTGAAGTGATTTAAAGGCTTATTTAAAGGGTTGTATACACTTAATGAAAAAAGTTTAAAAAAAGTTCAAAAACTTGTTGACAGTGTATACACCATTTGATATTATAGTAAGGCACCTTGGGTGTGATTGATCTTTGAAAACTGAATAGGAAATTAAACAACGAACGTCAAAAAAAGGATAAA
>CAYLQY010000024.1:0-10085 GCA_964386325.1 uncultured Erysipelotrichaceae bacterium
CTTCTGCAATATCGTTGTATTTTTCCTGTACGGTTTTTCTTGCATCTTCCCATTGTTGTATATGGTCTGCATTCATTACATTAAAATTAAATTCTTTTCCTCTAATAGTAATCATAGTGTTAAAAGGGGGAGTTTAACCCCCTTTTTTAACTCCTTTCCTTTGTTTTTCTTGCTCTAATACAGGTCTTTTAAATTTGTTTTTATCGCTTAAAAGATAAGCTATACGCTCATCTGTTGCCTGTGCATTTTCCCTTGGATATTCGTCTCCCACATTGTATACGTGGTTATTATCCTCATTGTCCGTAAAAGCTATTAATACCTTCATATTATCACCTCAATTACGGTGAAGGAGGTGCATAGAGGTATTCTGTAGGTTCGCCTTGAGATGAAAGTGCTACGCTAAATGTTGCATCTTCTCCTGCCGCACCTGCCAAATCGTCTTCAACTGCAATGGAAACTTTGCCTTTCTCTCCCTTACCCGTAAGTATACAAAAGTAAATGTAGTCCTTTACAACCGTTTTGCCTCTCCCAAATTTCATGGTATGAGAAAGCACGGCATCTTGAAAATCATCACCTACAATTCTGTCTCCCGAGATTGAGAAACTTCTTGCCGTACCTGTTTTAGTAACCACTTTACCTCTGCGCAAGTGCGTTTTATCCGAGTTTTGTGTTTCAAGTGCCCCCGATTGCTCAGTTACACCATCATCAACCACAATATAATCGCTTTCATCTGTTGCAGGAGTGTCGGCAATGTTAATAGCCAACACCATATCATCTGCTGTAACGCTTCCTTTATATGTTGGGCTGGGCGTTACTCCTGTCATTAATTCTGATAATTTCATTTATCTTACTCCTTTTCTTGTATAAATTAATCTGCATTGTATTTGATACTTTGCAGTTCTTACATCTGCATTTACTAAATATGCAGTGCTCTGTGCCTCTATTTTTTCTGCCGTATACTCTTTTGGAAGCACCGGCAGAAGCCTTAATTTGTTTTGCCCTCTTAGCCACGTTGTTAGATTTTCAAAAAAACCGCTGTTGTCCAAGTTTTGTAATATTTCTTGGCCATAACCTGTAACAGAGCGAATGGCAAACACATACTGACATTTATCCGTTCCGCTTATATAGTGCTTTAGCACATCTTCGGCAGGTATCGTATCTATGGAATACTCTCTTGCTTTCTCCGGTAAAAAATCTACATTTAATTTACCGTCAGCCATAAGCGGACAATCGGAAAAATATTTGTGTAGTGCTTTAATAATTGTATTCATTTTCTACCTGCAATTCTTGCAGCTCCTTTCAATATACTTTCTTTTCGGGTAATTTTCATACGTTCAAACCAATATGCCCCCCTTGTTGGCGCATCATTAAACTTAAAATGTGTACCATAGTACATTTTTTTAGCGTATGGGGCAATGTACCTTACTTCTCCACTACCAATTACCGTGCCCAGTTTACCCGATAGTTTAAGCATACCTGTCTGAAATGGCACGAGTGGATCACAATATCTTAACACTTCGCTGTCTACAAATTTTTGTGCAGTTTCAAATCTCGAGGTCCATTCGCTACCAAAACCTTCGTTCCATTTTAATTCCGCTCTCACTTTT
The DNA here is from genome assembly GCA_964386325.1 of uncultured Erysipelotrichaceae bacterium. Taxonomy (GTDB): domain Bacteria; phylum Bacillota_I; class Bacilli_A; order Erysipelotrichales; family Erysipelotrichaceae; genus Anaerorhabdus. Next base: position 1,608 of record CAYLQY010000024.1, read on the forward strand.
CCGTTTTTGGTTGCAGTTTGTATTATTGTGCCTCTTGGTGTAGATATTTTTAGCTTTGGATTTGCCATATTATTTACCCTCGATTTTTAAATGTTTAAGCAGTACAGCATTAGTGTTATTGTGGCAGCCTGTAACAACAAATTTTTGTGAAATATTGTCAAGGTCGCTTGATTTGGCAATTTCTTTGTCTATCAACCCTAAAACAATAATGTCTCCGCTTTGCACCGTCCATTTTTCCCCTATGTAGTCCTCAGGAAGTACAAAATCCCCTAAATTGCTTTCGGGGATTCGTACTGTGTATGTATTTGCGCTAAAGTACCCGTTTTCTCCCACAGTTATTTTTTGTCCGCCATACCAGCTTGCACCTTTAATATGCGTTTTTACCCATATATCCCTACCATCATACCTATGGTTATATATTGTGATATTTGCGGTAAATGTATCCATTATACCCACCTACACATTAGATTTATGGGGGATTGAAGGTATTTAGCGCAAACCGCTTTGCAAATACTTTGCTCGCTGTTTGTTCTATTGTTGGAGTTTCCTCCGTAGGTAACGGAATATCCGTCATTATTTACAGAATACACTCCCATAGGTATTTTTGCAAAATCAAATATAATGTCTGTTAGCTCACATTCACATAAAGCTACATTATCCAACATTATTTCGGGAACACTCCCATTAATGTTGGAAATTATTTTGCTACATGCTTTTAGCACATTTGCATTATAATCATCTTCAGATAGTTTCCCATAGTATTGGGTCTTATAATACTCATAGGTTGAAAACGGTGTCATAGCTACTCCTTTTCTTTTTTAGGCCTATCTTCTTTGGTTTTCTCTACCTCTAAATAGCCCTTACTTTTATAGTAATCTAACTTATTATCCGCAATATTACGAGTAATTTTGTTTTTTACCACTAACATTTAACTCCTCCTTACGCATTGGATTTATGGAGATAAATACCCTTTGCTTTGTTTTCAAATACAAAAGCATCGTGATACTCTCTAAACTGGAACATCCACGCATCTTTCTTTTGGTTAATATCCGGCGAGAAAATTTTAGGTAATACAAATTTTGTCACCTGCAATATCGCCCTTGGGTAAACAATCATAAAATTAATACTTACGCCACCTGCTGATTTTGTATACCCCCAGTTAGTTGCACCGCTGTTTAATGTAATCTCGGTAAAGAAACGTGAATTTGGCACATATATAATAGGCATATTGTTATATCCTGCAAGCACTGTATTAACCGTATTGTCCGAGCCCCATTGGCGTTGCAATGCATTGTTTAAAATAGGCTTTAAATTACTGTTTACATAAAGACGTCTGTCTTCTTGCGGAACCTCGTCCTCATCCATTTTACGAACGGCCTCGTCAATAGCTGCAAGAATTGTATCCTTAGTTAGCACGGCCGCCGCAGGAGCTTGTGATATGCCAGTAGCTTGAGCATATTTCGCAAAACGATATGCATCTAACTCCGGTACCACGTGTTCTCTCATAAACTCGCCTGTTACTGTGCCAAAGGTAAGCCCTAAGGTTTCCTCGTCATCCATACGGTCTACAGAGATTTCTTTTCCTCTTTCTTCTTCAAGCACCATAGTTTCCCAAGTAGCCGTTACATCTCCTTTGGGGTATCCGTCTTCACGGCTGTAATCTCCTAAACCTGTGGTTGAAACTTTAAGCACTTTTACTTCATTTACCCCTAAAAAACTTGGTTTTTGTGTAGGGGAATCCATTCCTTGCGTTACAGACGCATATTTATATATTCCGTCTATAATGGGTTCAAATTTTTTTGCTAATTCTAATGAGTTTGGCATTTTTTATCCTTCCTTTCCTGTAAGTTGTGCGCCTTTCATAGCTGCTTGTGTAAAAGCATCTGCGTTTAATGCGCCTGTTTCTTTGTGTTCGCCCCCTGTACTTATGGTTGTAGGAGCAATTTCTTTTGTTGGTGCAAAAGCACCCGGGTCATTTTCCATATAGGTTTTTTTGAAATCCTCGTAACCAATTATTTTTCCCTCTTCATAGGGTAGTTTTTTGGATATAAGGTCACTTGCAAAAGCTTTTTTTGCAGCTTCGCTGGAAAAACTTTCTTTTAATGCCAAGGTTTCTATAATATGATTGTATTTTGTGTTTTCAATATCAGCTTTTAGAGCGGCAGTATCTGTGTTGTATTTTTCTTCCCAATCCTTTGCCGCCTGCTTAATACCTTCAACATCAAGTGATTTCATATCATTTATTGCAACATTAGCTTCTCCTAATTGCTTTTCAAGAGTTTTTTTTGTTTCGTTTAAAACATTAAAATCTCCTCTTGCAACAAAACCTTTTCCAATTTCCTCCGAAACCTTTTTTTCGATGTCTTCCGTGTAAGTGTCCTGTAAGATTTCCTTTAACCATTCAAGCATATTTTCTCCTTTCCGCTGTCCTTTTTTTCCGGCCAGTCCCGGTATTGCGGTGTGCTGTTTTTGTTCCCTGCACAAGGGATATTTTTTATACTAAAAAAGCACTCTTACGAGTACCTTTTAAGCTACTGTTCTTTCTCTGAAGTAATCTCTCTTTAATCCGGTTTGGCTTATAAAATCCCTTTGCACTGTTTGCCAATGCCTTACTTTAACCACAGCTTTACTTGTATTTAACTTTGCACCTTCAAGAGCAGCTTTGCCATACTTCCATTCACGTATTTTTCTTTCTATATGTCTTTGATACTGTGTAGCATCGTACAAGCTAATTTTTTCCCCATTATACACTACAGTGCGATTATTATAGTCTGAAAGCATTTTACTATCATATGTTCTATTTGATAGGCTTTCAAAATACGGATAAAAGCTATGTCTGCAATTCCAACCGCACAACCCTGCACCCGTCCCGTAACCTGTACTTTCGTAAAAATTAGGATAAGGGGAATTTCCTATTGTTTGAAACACCTTCCCTTGCCACTTTGCATGAGTAGGTCTTGCTCCTGCATGGGCTGTAACCTCTACTAACCGCACACCCATTTCCTGCATTTGATTTAACTGTAAATTTGCCACCGTTTGAGAAATACCGGTTAGTACCAAGCGTCTTACTGCTGAATATAAGTTCTCTGTGCGGCCATTAGGATACGTAAAGGTAAGCAATCCTTTAGCACTTATATCTTTAAGTGCTTTTATAATCACTTGCTGATAACTTTGCCCTTTTAAAAACAAAGATGCATAGGAATTGTCCAGTACTTTTTCAAAATTATTCATTGTTTTATTAACGGTATTTCTGATGGTATTTTTCAACTCTTCCCGGCTGTTTAAAGCGCCTAACACCACAATCATTTGCATATATTTATTTTCCGAAAAAGGAGTTGGATTTAACCCTGCTTCCATGTATATTTTTTCATCTGTTTTTAATGCCCTTGTAGCTCCTTCATCAAACAGGTATATCAGTTGTTCTTCGCTTAATTTTAGGGTTTTATTTAACTCCTTAATAATAAAATCTTTTTGTTTACCTAATATTAACAGCCTTTCCATCTGCCATGAAACATTAGCGTCAACATAGCCTAACTTACTAATATTATTTGCCATATCCTTGATTATTTTTACTTCTGCATCCGTAACAATTTTGATAATGGAAGTAGGTGCATCGTCAAGTTGTCTAAGTGTTAGCATTATAAACCGTCCTCACCGACTGGATATTTAAATCCACCAAACGTATCTATTGTTTTTTCTTGTGTAATTTGCTTTGCAGTTTCCTCTTCTTCGCCATACCACTTAACACGATATTCCCAAGGCTGCATAATGCCGTCTTGAATATCCCGTCTGTCTGTTTCTCTCTTTTCCTCATCGCTAACAATATACCCATCAGAAAATTCTACTGTTATTTTTGCGTCAGGCTTTACAGGTAATCCCAAAATGTTATTACCAATCCACAGTATAGCTTTTGTAATGTTTGTTAATGCTTTTTCTATAACTATACCGTGTTTGGTGGCATTTTGCTTTAATTCCTGTTTTTCCCCTGCATATTGTGTGGCTGTAACAATTTTGCCATCACCGCTAAACTTATAATGTCTTGTACCCATACCACATTTGAAAGCCAAAAAGTCAAGGTGCGATTGTACTCCCTTGCTGTTATCCTCTACACGTAAATCCGGATTAAATTCCTGTATTAGTTTTTTTTCATCGATAACTTCATCGCCGACAGAAACAAAAAGAGATTGCATCATATCATCCGGAGTAATATATATGGTTTTTCCATCTTCATCTACGCCTATTGTTTTTGTTAGTTCTCTGTTGTAGAATACTTTTTTACCCCCCAACCAAAAATCTCTGCAAAAATTATTGTACGCTAAATCTACCCCTTTTAAACAATCTATGGCTTGCGAAAATACACTACACCCAAGCCCTGCATTATTCAAATTAGGATTTACCATATTAGGCTTGATTATAGCAAAAAACGCATATGGAGAGCCTGTGTTGATTTTTTGTGCAACCCCGTTTGGAACTTCTGCTTTTGTTATGTTGCCACCCTCATATTTAAAGTACATATTTTCTATTACATACATGGCATTTTCAACAGTATGCAGTTCTACATAAACGTGTTTTTTGCCTTTAACAATATCCTCGGACACAAAAGCAGCTTCTATGATATTCCCATTTTTAACTGTTATAGGAACAATGCACGATGCCGGCAAATATTCCATACGCAATTTGGTATTGGTTGATTTTACTACTGCTCCGTTAGCAATTGTGGGCATATTGTCAATTTTTAATACAAATGCGCCTGTTCCGCTGTAAAATGCTTTTTCCACTAACATATTGGCTTCCTGCCAAAAGGAAACTTCGGCAAATATTCCGCCCGTTTCGTTTTCTCCCTGTACAAATTCGGAAGATGCTTTGTCATCAATTATAATTCGGGTCTTTTCGTTGATTAAATATGCCGCCCAATCCTCGCATACTTTTTTCGCCATTTTTAAAGAATACATATCTCTTTCTTTTCTTTTGCCGTTGTCTGCCATCTCTGTATATTTGTGAAAAGAATCATTATAGCCACACCACCATTTATGCCAATCATCAATTTTGCTATAATATTCTGTATTGATTTTTATGTTTAGTTTTTCCTCAATTTTATTGATTACAGTTGTAATATTCATATTTACCTCTTATTAATTATTAGCGGACACATCTGTTTAATGAAACGCTCGAAACTATACTCAAACCCATCTAAAATATCTATATCCGATGAAAAATTATCTAATCTTGTATCCGTTTTTTTATCTTCCCACACTGCATTTGCAAGCCCGTCTGCCACCAAATTACATTCTTGCGACAAGAACATCTTGCCTGTGTTAAGCAAGGTGTTTGTTGCTATGATACGCTCTATTATAGGTCTTTTAGCACTATCACCAATCCCAAACCCTAAATTGTTTACTGTAATTGTTTTTCTGAGGCTGTTAATTAGATATTGCGCTTCGCTATCGGCAAACACATATTTAATATACAAATACGGATATTGTGTTTTCAATCTTTGAATAAATCCCACAAACTCATTGCACAACCTGTCTGCATCTATATCTCCCTTTTCGCCCTGTATATTATAATCTTTTAGTATAGTAATTTTTTTGTAGTTATTGTGTATTGCCGTTGCCACAAAAGTAGTAAGGGAACGTGTGCCACCAAAGTCTATACCAATGCTTACAAAATTTACATCTTTAAGGTGCTCTTTATCTACCTTTATTCTGTATTTGTCAGGATTATCCGCAAACTGCCTGTATATAAGGCCTTCCGCTACGGCCCAATTACCCAAAATAAATCTATCATAGTAGATCGTTCCTAAATATTCACGCTTTAGATTTTCCACAAAATCTTTAGTTAAAAACGGATTATCATCTATTGTAAATTTCATACTGTAAATATCGGCATTGCCATCAAGAAACTTTCTAAACCAATGGTTAGGGTTATCCGGATTACATGTACCATCAAAACAAGAAGTAGGTTTGTCTAATCTACTTTTTAACATTTGAAATAAGTCCGGGTGCCAAGTAGTAACTTCATCACCATAACAATAAGCAAGCCCGGAGCCTTGCAATTTAGAAACTTGATTTATTTTGTCCGCACCTAAGGCATAGCATTCTCTTCCAAATAATCTTACTTTGTTGTTACTGCCGATATAACCAACAAGACTATCCGTCCATATCTGCCTAAGAGGGTCTAAAATATTTCGCTCTAAAGTTCCTTTTGTATTGCCCAGCAGTAAAATAAGCCCTGTTTTGTCTGCATTTCTTATGCGGTAGGGTATTTTGTAATAATCAAGGTACGTTTTACCCGACCTCGTTGCACCGTAAGATACATTCCAACGATGATATTTTTGTATGGTGTTTCTCCATACTTCTTTTTGCTTGTTACTAAAATCAATCATTGCTTATACCCTTGTTTATGCCTTCCAAAATTGTATCAAGTTTATGTAAGGCGTCTTCACTACCGCCATTTTCCAGTTTTTGTATTTCCAAATCCAAACGCTTTTTATCCAATTCCATCTTGTGCTTATCGTATTCTCCTTTGCGTTTATCTTTGGGGTTAATATCAAAGAAATTCGTCAGCATCTGCAGTGCTTTAAGCCTGTCAGCAAGCTTTACGGATATTCCGTCTTTGCCTTTTTTAACCTCTGAAATCAACTGACCGTCTACCTTTTCCGATTCTCTGAAATCCACGTAATTTACAGATATGCTTTCTTCTTCGATTATCATATCTTTTTTACCGAAGTTCACAAAATCCGTTACATCAGCGAATGCTATGCGCATTAGCAGGTCTATGACATCATCTCCGTCGGCAAAATACTCTTGATGCCGTATTTCCTTTAACCTTTTAAGTTCCTTTATAATTTTAGGACGTTGCATTATTTGGTAGGCATTTATTTTTTTATCCGAATAGCCGGCTTTTATAAATGCCGTCCTTTGATTAAAGGTGCGTATGTAGTGAAAGCAAAAGAGCCTTTCTCTTTCGGAAAGCTCTTCGTTTTCTTCTACACTCTCTAACATTTTTCGGGCAGTTTTTGTTGTACAACATTGGTTTGATTTTGAATGTTGTACAACATTGGAATTATCCCAGTTATCTCTCTTTTTCCATACCGCTATTATTCGTTCGTCCTCGCCTAATATACTTGCGATTTCTCTGTTGGTTATTTTACCGTTATGTTTTTTATACAGGGCATGCGCTTTTTCCCTGTTTGGGTTTCTTGCCCTGCCCAAATATCTCACCTCTCAATAATTAGTAATAATAAGCTCCGCCCATCCAACATATTGGGCTTTTGTAATTACTCATATTTTCGCTTCACCGATGGCGTTAAAAAGACACCCGTTTGGGTGCCTTTGGTGTTTGCGTAGTTTTCTATGGTAGTATTATATCATGGTTTTTGGACGTGGAGTGCACTCTTTTTATATTTAATGGCTAAGTTTATATAGTGCGTATTGATTTAGGCTGACACCTTCTATTTTTGCAGATTCCACAAGTTCTTTATGAAGGCTTTTAGGAACTCTCAATGATATATTCCCACTGTAATCCATAAGCTGTTTAAAGTCCTCTATGCTCATTCCTGCACTGCTATCATTAATTGCCACTTCTATCATAGCCGCATCTACTTCGTCGGGCTCTTCTTGTGGCAATGATGCTATTTTTTTATCAAATGCTTTTTTATCCATTTTTATCACCTCAATATTTAATGTTTGTCCTTGTGTTAATCGTCTCGATAACAATAATTTCACCCTTCTTGCTGTCGTATGTAAACAATATGCGATAGTGCGGAATTTTTAATCTGTAAAAATTCTTAGTTCCCTTTAATTTCACAATATCACCACTCAACTCCCTTAAACCCTCAATTGCAATGTACAGCTTATTTCTAACGTTTTTATCAACGGAAGCTAAATACTTTTGCGGTTGTTTCTTTAAAATCAACTCCATTTGTATGCCCTCTCTTTGTATGTATATATAATATCACATACGCCATCATAAATCAATAGATATTTTATAACCCAATATATTTTTTTACGTCATTTAGAAACGCATTTTTATAATTATAAAACGTGCGTCTCTCGCATGCAACTATTCCAGCAAACACTTCAAAATTATATTCTCTGCCGTTAAGGCAGGATAGCCAAATAGCCCTTTGCATTGCAAGCCTTTGTTTTTCATCGGGGATATTAACGCCTATAAACAGTTTGGCTTGGTCTATTGCCCTTATAACATTGGTTTTATGATTATGCTCTAATTTTTCTAACCGTTCTACTGCTGTTAATGTGGGATCTGAAGTAGAGCCGTTGTTGCCGGTGGGTAAATTTGATATTACTCTTGACGGCTCTGTTATCCGTTCACGCTCTAACCTGTACCACGCAAGATATTCTTCATACTTGCGTATATACTTTAGCAGTAATGTGCGTGTATCTCTGTCTATTTTGTATTTTTCTTGCAATTAAAACGCCCTCCGTGGTATAATGGTGTTGCGGTTGGGGCGGCGTT
>CAYLQY010000025.1:0-9790 GCA_964386325.1 uncultured Erysipelotrichaceae bacterium
TTAAACAGGGGCTTTTTTCATGCTTAAGTTAGAAATTATATGATTTTATTTTCTAGACTTTTATTTCAATCTGTGCAGTGATCAATGTTTAAAGCCTTTATTACACATCACCTTCCAAAATCTTGATACGTATTCAAAATATTTGGGATTTTTGGGTATTTTGACGCAAAATATAGAAAATTTACCAATTCTAAGCACATAAGAAAACTCCTCAATTAAAAAAGAGTTTGAGGAGTTAAATTGACATTATTTAAAACGTTTAGGATTTCTTTTTTCTTACTTGAAAATAGATGACCATAGACATTCTCAACCATTTGTTTCGAGTGACCAAGTCGTTCTGCAATTGTAACGGTATCGACTTCTGATTTTATCAACATGGAAACATGTGAATGTCTAAAATCATGAATTCTAATTTTGGGTAATTGATCATCAGGATGAGAATCATTGTAAGTGTCTAAGATATATTTTTTATTTGAGGGCAGTTTGTGCCCTTGTGTGGCTGTTTCAAAAAAAGGCGGGATAAATACTCGATGGTGAGGTTGTTGAGCGGACGTGAGCGGTGTGTGGCGATGTTCAATTCTTTGATTGAGATTTAAACTGAATGTAATATTACTCATGACTTTTGAAAAATACCCTCATCTATGGTCTTGGGCAAAGGAAAGTAAATATGAGGGTCAACAAATGTAGCTTAATCGGTAACATGTAATCAGAAATTATTGTCTTCAATCAATTACCTATGGTGCTTTAAGATAAAATTGTAGTAGAAAATAACATTTCACCAAATTATTATCTCCATGATATAATAAACACAATTGAAGATTAAATGGTGAGTGTATGATAAAGAGAAAATACAGTGAAGATGAAATTACTCAACTAATGACGGGTCGTATATATTTTAATCGCAATGATTCGGCTATTTATGTGAGACGAAAAGGACTGGGTTCATGGACAATGAACCTCGGAAATGGTTGGACATGGATCATTCTCGCTGGTGAATTAGTTGCTATTTTTGTGGTTCTATTTTACTTTTTATAATTTTTTAGAAGATATTGTTTAATAGATACAAAATAAAATTTGTTAATAATAGTAAGAGAATATGAAATAGCGAAAAATGAGTATCCAAGATATAAACGATATAAGAATACGCATAATTACTGATGAAGGAATAGATTGATTGACGTTGATGAAAGCCTCCTAAATATTTTTGAATATACTTAGGAATACATGTCATTAGAATGGAGAAGAAATGAAGAAAAATTTTAGATTTATTTTACTATCTATCATTTTGATTATAACTGGCTGTGCAACTACGCAAGAACCAGAAAATGAAGTTATTCCAACAAATAATTCTTTGCCATTTATAGACAAGTATGCATCACTTAATCCACAAGATATTTTAGATTTTTCGCGTCTTATGCCAAGTTATGAGGGTGATCCAAGTAATCCTGAACTGATGTTTGAAAAAAGTGATTTAGTTGCGATTGCTTTTGTATCTTCGGTTGATGGTGGTGATAATAAAAATAGAGAAGGTAAAGAAATCCTTCCTTATACTTTTGGAACAATTCAACTGCTCCAAATATTTAAAGGGAATGAAGAACCTTTAACGATAATTCCTTTTATTAAAAGTGGTGGAATTCTTCCTGCTGATACGTTGAATGTTAAAAATGAGGATAATAAAAGCTATGTATTTTTTCATTTTGAAGAAGATATTTTGATTGAAGGTGGAAAGACATATCTTGTCTATTTGAAACAGCCAACAGAAGATAGTTCAAGAGAAAATCATTATATATTTTCTGGATGGCAAGGCGGATTACGAGAACTACGTAGTATGGATAATTCTTCAATTAATTCTTTTAGTTCTTTATTTACTTTGGAAGTTCTTAATAATTATACAAGTGAATGGGAACTATTACCAGATAACATACTTAATAGTAAAAGATAAAACTTTCAGCATATTTTTTAAATTGGAATTTTACTTTTAAATATAGTAGCGAATTAGGAAATGGTTGGAAAATTAAACTTGTAAGAGCAGTCAAAAGACAATTGAAAAAATCACTGAAATAGATAAAGATTAAATTGATAAATGGATTTAATTACTTAATTGACTTAACAAGGAATAATGATTAACAATTGTTTTTTGTGAGTTAAAAATAAGAAAATATTAATTTTGTAAGGAGTCTAAAAAATTACAAAGTGCATCTCATGATTATAAAGATGATAATTGAGATGATTTTAAATATATTCAAAGATTTGGAGCAGATAAGTCTAATAATATCGAAGAATGTAAATAGTACCGACTTAGAAAAATATGAATCTACTTGACCTTGTACGCAGGGTATTTTTTTGCTTGAGGGCAGTTTGAGTCCTCGTGTGGCTCGTTCAGAAAAAGGTGGGATAAATACTCGATGATAAGGTTGTTGAACAAACGTGAGCGATGTGTGGCGATATTCAATTGTTCGATTGAGATTTAAACTGAATCTAGTATTGTTCATTGTTTCTGAAAATTACTCACACTTACATTATTGCAGGTTAAAGTGGTGAGATCAAAATCATCCTCACCACACTTCACTTCAGCCGGCAACGCCGACTGTTAAAGGATTATTCAAACATTCAACGATTTAAATAAATGGGGTCACAATAAGTGGTGTGGAGTCATTGTTGGGGTCAGAAAAACCTGAATAGTGTAAATTGATACGATAAACAGTGAGTTTGTCGCATTTTATAATGGGGTCAAAGGTGGAAATATTCAAATTTCATTTATTTAAATTTAAGTGATACTAATAATGAAATGGCTACTGCAAATAATACAAAGCTGAATATATTTATTACTTGTAATCTAAGAACGTTATTAAATAATACTAGGAGAGTGAAAATACTCGAAAAAATAATGGCGAATAGTTTATTTAATTTTAAGTTATTTATAGTCAAATTCTTATTTGTGATTGGTGAAAATAAGCAAATAATAATGTAAGATATTATGGTAATACAAATGTAAAATAAATGATTATCTATAATTTTGCTTAAATATATTGAGATGAAACAGACGCAATTTGTTATTATAAAACACTCAAAAAAGGTTTTGGAATGATAACCACCGCTGAATGTGCGTATCAGTATAAGAGGTATCATAAAGAAAACTAATTCTAACAGATCATTGCTCATAATAGAAAAAAGAGTCATTGAGATTACTAAAATAGACTGAGTGAATAGTATCTCGATTCCATAACGAAGCTTATTTAACGGATATCTATTATCCAAAGCATTATTTAGTATATTCGCAAGTTTTTGTTCAAAGTTATACATTCTTTAATTCCTCTTTTGGCAATAAAATGCGATAAGCAAATAAAAAATTAGAGATAGTAATTGATCCATTACCACTGTATTTTATAATGATATTATTAATATTTTTTAAACCATAACCGTGATTTACAAAATCTTTTTTAGAAGATTTATTTAAGTTAATATTATTCGATAATATTGAATTTTCTATTTCTATTATGTAGAAAAATTCATTTTCTGCAATTTGAATATTGATAATTTTTTTAGTTGATTCATTTGCAGCTGTAGTTGCGTTATCTAATAAATTTGCAAATAGAATAGAGGTATCTAATTCATTAAGCATTGACAAATTTGTAGAAATATGAATATCAAAATTAACATTTGGGGTGTTATTGACATGATTATTTATAAGGCTATTTAATATGAAATTTGAACACCAAATATTTTTGTTAAGTGAACTTACTTGATTATTCAATCCTGATAGAAGTTTTAAGGATTCGTCTATATGACCTTCTTTTATTAAATCTGTTAATGTATTAAAGTGATTTGTATAGTCATGTTTTATTGTTCTTAGATAATTCATATTATCTTCTATTTCTTTTTTGTATTCTTTGAAAACGATGTTTAAAGAATTAGTCGACTCCAATTTCCTTTTTTCTTCTTCAACCTTGGAATGATTAATGGTTATGATTAGAATAATAACGAAAATAATTATTAACAATAGAGTCATAGAAATTGTTAATAATTGTGTATAAATATGATTAATTCGTATAACTAATGAGAACTGTAAATAAATACAGAGAAATACTAATAATGATAATATTAGGAATAATAATAAATTCAATTTGAAATTTGAATTAATCAATATCTTATATTTAACATATGCGATGCAAATAAATAAAAGAGTTAATTTATTAAACAATCCTCCAAAGAGAAAGATAGTTGAATTATTCAATAATTCAACTGAAGTATAATCAGTGAATATGGATATCAAATTGATAGAAAGTATTGAAATGAAACCTGCAATAAGACAAAAAATGACAGTATGAATAAATAAAATTGTATAATTAGATCTAAAAAGTAAAAATGTGAGTATAAAAAAATTAAATATTAATAGGATTGTAGCAAAAGTATTAAATACTGTTAATGAAATTAGGGAATTTAATATAGAAAATGAAATCAAAATGATGATTGATATACACTTGTTGAATCTTAAAGTAGATAGGTGAAATAATAAATAGAATAACGAAAATAACTCTAATATACAAAATGCAGTATTCATAAGTATCATAATTATTTTCTCCTTAAACTATAATCGAAGTAAGCATCAATAAAATCTTTTTTTCTATATTTACTTAATGGTAAGGGTGATAAATGGTTGAATAAATATATATCATTATTATTAATGTACTTAGTTACCTTGGATATATTGATAATTGTTGATCTGTTGATTTGAAAAAACAAATTAGAATTTAAAATTTCTAAAATCTCTGAGAATGTTTTATATTGTAATACAATTTGATAATTATTATTAAGTATTAAAATCATTTTTCTTAGTTCAATTGTTATGAAGGTAATATCAGATTCTGCAATTTTCTTAAAACCAAACTCGGTTTGAAAAGAGTACATTTTGGGTGTAAGCAAAGCTATTGATTTTTCAATATGACTATGAATTGTATCATTTATTCTAGATTTAGATACAAAAGAAATTACATTTTTATTGAAACAGTTAATCATATGATCGTCGTTATTCGTAATAAAAATTACTAGAATTTCAAGCCCTAATTTTTGGAGTTTATCAAGTACTTCTAATCCGTTTAGATTTGGCATTTCTACATCCAAAAAAATCAAGGAGAATCGATAAATAGAATGATCAACTATAAAATCTAAGGGATTACTATAAAAATAGGATTCGAATTCGCTAACCTTTTCTAAAATATTCTTCATCTTATCGAGAAATAGGGGATCATCATCTATTACAGCAACTTTATGCATAGAACACCTCTCTAGCTTATAGTACAATTCTAACACATAAATTTTCAATTTAATTATATATCCTAAAGTTAATAATCGCATGTCTATTCAAACATAAATCTGTCTATTCAAACATAAATCTGTCTATTCAAACAAAACCTATTTAAAAAGTGAAATAATTTAATATAATACAGTAAAAGGAGGTATCTGATATGAAAGAAAAAATATTAGCATGTCTAGGTAGTGCCATTTTCTTACTCGCTACTATTGGAAATGGAAGTGCTTCATTATTTGGTTGGTACGAACCAGAAGAATGAAAATGTTCGCAAGAAATTTAAAACTAGAAAAAAAGGAGAAAATTAGAGTGAAAAGATTAATAAAAATATCATTGTGTATGTTATGTGCGTTTAATATGCTAGCCGTAACAAATGTTTTCGCGCAAGATCCTCCACAAGGAGAGGAAAAAAATCAAGTTTGGGGATATGATCCTACAATGAATGATTTTGTTAGTGTACCTGTTAATAGTGAGTTAGCTGAAAGTTATATCAATATTGACAAATTGCCTTCGATGAATAATAGATTCGGTCGCGCAGGAGTTATTGATCAGGCATGGGCAGTTAATGGAATCATTAAGTATAATCAACGTGATTCAAGATGGGCTGGGATTAAATTAGGTGGGTGCTCATCATCAACAATTGGAAGCGCCGGTTGTGCTATTACATCATTTTCAATGGCATTAACTTACAATAATAGATTCTATGTTACGCCACCTGATGTAAATACAAAATTAGGAACTAATGCTTGTGCATTTGATGCTAACATCTCCGCTTCTAAATATGGCATTAAGGCAAACATTCTTGCTGCATCTTCTCAAATGGAAGCGACAGCAAAACAAATTATACGAGGTGGTTTAAAAACTTCGAAACCTGTAATGGTGGGTATGAGACATGTAACCGATTCTAATAAAAGTCACTTTGTGTTAGTTTATGGATTTGAGCAATACTCAAGTAATTCATATTTACATTTTATTTATGATCCTGAAGGGTATAATGATTATGGAACACTTGAAGACTATATGAAAGATTGGTATATTACTAGAATATACACATTCCAATAGGTAAAATATGAAAATTAGGCTAATAATATGTTTAGTATCATTATTACTTTTGTCAGGATGTAGTTTATCAAATGATAAATCAAAACCTAATAGTACAAGTGATACAAATATAAAGACTGAGGAATCATCTACTGACCAAACTAATACTTCCAATGAAAATGAATCTCCTAATGATCAATCAACTACTAAAGAAGTAGTAGTGATTGATGATAATATTAGTTATTATGATTTAGATGGTATACGTCATTATTCATTGTATGGTTCAAAATTTAATATATCCGTTAAAAAAGATTTACCTGAACCATTGGTGTTAAATGATATTTCTGTTATTAAAGAAAATGATATGCAGTACTTAACTATTACTATAGATTATGCACCTAAAGGTTGTAACTCTGATACTTGTTCAATGTTATTTACAGGATGGAATATTTATCCAGATGATTACGATGATAAAATTGTACAGGCAAATAAAGTATATAATTCATCTCAACAAAATGGATATTTTGCTGAATCTATTGAATCTATTGATTCTGTTTTAGATCAAGAGAATTTAAATACTTATACGAGTTTAAAAGAGCAAGTTATTAATGGTGATCTTGAGTTAGTTTGGTGGGAATAGTTTTTGAATAATTGAAAATCAAGTAATTGTTAATAATGATGATGTGAATTTATGTGTACTGGATGAATTAGTTGAACTATACGGATTTAGTGTCAAAAAATGAACAATATGACATCTAGTACACAATTTTAAGTAATTCTTTCGAGGAAACCATTGTAATTAAAGTCCCATAAACTGGGATTTTTTCATACTTAAGTCAGAAATGATATGATGTTGATATGATTTTATTTTCTAGACTTTAATTCTAATGTGTGCAATAGCCAATGTTTAAAGGATTTTATGGATTTGTCATGATATAATCTAAAAATAGAGAAGTAGTAGAAGACATGATGAAAAGAATAATTAGCATTTTATTAATCATGATGCTTACAACACAAAGTAATACGGAAAGAACATTTTCAGATTTAGAAAATTTTAGTTATCGCCCAGTTTGTATCTATGATGAAAATGGTAAAATTCTAAATGATTCTTCAAAGGAATTATAATAACTCCATTTTGTCATGAGTACGGACCAGATTAAATCATAAAACTGTCAAATAAGAATGAACTCTTTTAAGATTTAATTATACTTTTTTGAAATTAAAATTATTATTAAAGGAAGTTATGAACAATTTTATTATGAGTACGATATGTTTGTAGAATTATCGGAACATCAGCTTTATAGATAGTTTAAATCGAGTGTGCTCTACTAGTAAAGTGATTCATATAAATACAGTTATAAAATAATAGTTTCATTTCAAGGAGTGAATAAAAAAGTATTGAATACATTGAATGACTAACTCTCAAAGATTTAAGTATTAATCTTGAACAGTAGTTTTATTACACTTATTTAATTATAAGAATAACCAATATGAATTTAAATAAAAATGAATGTTGGAAATAATAGGTATAAATAAAGCAGAGTATTTAGACACAATTTATATATTACTTTATATGGAAGAAAATTTTAAAAATTCAAAATATTTTTGAACACTAAATAAATCATAGTATCAGGTACAAATTAACTTTTAAAGAATAATTGAGAAATACATCTGAATAGATAATAACTCCAAAGGAGCGCACTATTATGAAGAATAAGGCAATAATTGTTTCTGTTTTAGCTATCTTGTTGATATTATCATTTTCTAATATAACCGTATCTCGCTATATTGACAGTAACCTAAATGGATCGACATTATCGGATAATGATGTTGAAGGACATTCTTTATTAATGATGATGAATGTTTCAAATATAGATTCCAAGAACGAAGAAAAATTTTTAATGATGCTATCTGATTGGAGCGTTGCTAAAAGAATACAAGTTATACGAAGAGAATATAGTGAAGCAGAAGAAGTGATAAGATATTATGTTTCCGATTTTAAGAAATATGCAGAAAAACTATTAATAAATAAAGAGTATTTATTGGATTCAAGTAAATATAAAATAATAAAATCAGAAAATAATCATAAGATATTTAAAGGTAATAACACTAATTTTGAGATTCTTTCAATGCTAAATCGTGATGAAGATACATCAATAAATAATATTTACATAGTAAATGCTAATTCAGATGAAATTGAAAGTTTCATTACGAACATAAAAATGAAAATCAAAGATGCTGATATAAAATATGAAATCGTTCAAGTTGAAAAGTGGAGATTATTTGGTGATGAAATGTCTGAAGCAATCATGGCTTTATTTGCATGTGGATTGACATTATTCGTTATTTTAAATAGCTATTTACTAAAAGAAATGAAAAAAGTAGCTTTGATGAAAATAGAGGGACATGGTTCTTTATATATTTTAAAATATTTATGTGGCGATAGTATAAAATATCATCTAATTGCATTAATCACTGGGCTCTTCGTTTTGATGTTTTGGTTTGTTCCATTAACAATGCTAAATGCAATGCTATATTATGTGGTAGTTGCTATTTACTTGTTGATTTATATTTTAGGATTAGTAATATATATTGTATTATTGTATTTATTTATCAAAAATCAAGAAATAGTAACATTTTTAAAAGGAAAAAATACAATAAATAAATTCATCAAATATATACAATTTAATAAAATTATAGTTTTAGTATTAAGCATTTGGTTTATGGTTTCGAGTGTTTCTTTTGTGTACTACTATGCAAAAGACTTAATTTATGAAAAGCAAAAATTAGAGATTTATGAAAATCTTTATATGATTGTTGGTGTAAAAGGCAAATACTCAAATTATTTTAATACTAACGTGGTAGGGAATGAAAGTGAGATTGTGGAAAAATTAGAAGTAAATTCGAATCTGTTCTTCGCTCAAAAATCATCAATTTTAAACGTAGATACAGAAGATGTAATATTTGTGGATGAGAATTATTTAAAAAGAAATAACCTTTGGAAAGATGACTATTTAGATAAAAATACAATGATAACTTATAATCAAACTGAACTGTCAGATTATGTTAGAAGTAAATATGATGTCGATATTATTGAATATAGGTCAAATAAAATGGAAAGAGTTGACTCAGATTTATTTGGTATTAGAGATTTCTTCTCAGCAGATCCATACTATTCTAAAAATTCGATATTTTTGTATAATGGAAAAGATAATGAAGTAAAAACAATGATGTATCGAAATTTTTATTATGATGGTAATTTAGAACAAGCAAGGGCATATATAAAAGATGTTTTGAGAAAGTTTGGATTTGAAGATTATCCTCTTATTATTTCTGCGACAGAATCTTATCAAAACATTAAGAAAAATACAATTCAAAATAATATGTTTCCACTGTCATTTAGTCTGGCTTTATTTGCTTTATATGCATGTATTTCAGTAT
>CAYLQY010000026.1:0-7212 GCA_964386325.1 uncultured Erysipelotrichaceae bacterium
ATTTATTTAAAGGTTGCAAATAATACGAGAGTATGATTCCTAACATAGCAATAATGGGAAGCTGATGAAAAATTGTATAATGTTTAAAATGAGAATTCATGACGAAAATTGCAGGAGTATAAAATGAGCAATACAGCTTAGGAGACGCAAAAAAATTATGAAAGGAGTTGTTCGATGGCAATAATTATTGCACTTATATTATGGTTGTTTTTTTGTCTTTGGATTACTGGGGGAAACGTAACAGCATCTTGGATATTGTTTTTTGCTGGAATCATAGGACTGATCATAGGACTGGTTGTGTATGGCGTATCGGAAGCTAAAAGCGACCAAAATAGTGACAAAAATAGTACTTCTAACAGACACGGTCAAACAAACACCCATCAAAACTATCAAGCACCAATTTATTCAAAACAAACACCATCTGTACAGACATTGCCTGTGAAAAGCTCTGCTCCTATTAAACAATCAAATATGCAGGTGCGTATGCACAAATATAAAGAGCTATTTGCTAATTGCACCACAATAGAAGAAATAATTAATAGTTATATTGCCTTTAACGATGAAGAAACTTACTTTAAGCCCTCTGAAATAGGCTTACTAAAACACTATATGGAATTTAACTCTAAATTCAAATCCCAAGTGTGGACAAGGGAAGACCTAACAAACAGGGTAAAAGAAGCAGTTTCTTTGTCGCAGACCATCGTGCCCGTAGTAGATGATTCAAACAAGATAACAGATAAAACAGAATTAATTAATTCATTGGTTTATGAGCTAAATAGAGCGGCAACCGATATGGCTGGTACAACTCTCAATGAGGAATTTACAAAAGCACCTACAACGTTAAACAAATCTCGAATTCAAGAAAAAATCGAGCTGTATAAAACACTGTTTGCTGATTGTACAACAGTAGACGAAGTTATCGAAAAATATATTGCTAACAATAGTGATGTCAAATTAAAAAACGTAGAAATAATGATTTTGAGATACTATTTGCAATATCACTCTATTTTTAAAGCGCAAGAGTGGAGCGAGAATAAGATTGAGCGAGTGATTGTTGAAAAGTCAAAAGACATAAAGATTAAAGTTCAAGTAGAAAACAATAGCGTATTTGCTATTTATGACACGCATGATGTTCAGCCTTCACATTATCATAACGAAGCTATTTCACCAAAATCGCATCCTTATTCACTTTTTGCCGAAATGAGAAAAATTGCAAACAACTTTTATTATGACAGAGGTGCGGGCACTTTTTATAAGCAAGCAAAGTTTATGGAAAGTTTTGAAGACAGCTATGAAGAGTATGCTGAATTTGAAATGTACTCACCAACATATATGTCAATGAATGACCATCAGTTGAGAACATACTTTTCGTGGAGAACCCAAGTTAGAAAAGGTGTTGTTATAGAAACTTCTTTGTCTTACGTTTTTGTGTATATTTACGAGTTGCTTCATGAAATTGGCTCAGATTCACCGATGGACGGATATAGGAAGCTTTGTTCCTTATCAAATAACTATTCAAAGTATGACAAAAAAGTAGAAAGATATTTGAAATCGTGGATTCATGACTATATCATATACAACAAATTATTTGAAGAAATATCAAACGCTGAAAAAGAATTCTTTTTCAGCGAATCTGATCGAATGGAAGAGCTGATAAAGGCGAGGAATGCCGAGGATAGTGCTCGTTTTAGTGAGCTTCTAAACGTTTTTTCATATCACAACATTAACAAAAGCGTGTTCTTTCGAGATTATAAGAACGACTATTGCAACGCACTATTGCTTACATATAAACACCTTGAAGCATTCTATTTAAAAAATAGGAAAAACACTTTAGTTGAAAAAATGTTTGGGGCGGTGTTGCCTTCTTCGTGGTGTCCATATAGAAGTGCTGTGTTCTTTAATTACAAAACCACCAATGAGGCAAATATCAGAGTCAACGAATTTGAATATTACTCCTGCGAAAAAGGGGATTGGAGGCAATATGCTATTGCTTCACATAAAATAGATAGAACCATTATCACAGAAATAATAAAAGGCACAGAATCCTTTATGAGAAAGCTATATGAATACCCATGGCAATTGAAGTACGAAGGAACAACACAAATATTGTCATCAATGATAGAAAAAGCTGTTGTGTCATATTGTGAAGAAAACGGAAAATTTGGAGAACACACACGCAAAAAAGCAACAGCTAAAAAACTAATAAAACAATTTACTACGAAATCAGCAAAAATATCCAAAGAAACAAAACCTGTACAAACAAGGTCTTTCACAGAAGAAAACCCAGAGACTAAAGTTGAAATTGACAGAAGTAAGCTCGATAGAATAAGAACTGAGGCTGATGCAGTACGTGAAAAGCTCGGTGTTGAGTATGATTTTATAATGCAAGATAATACCGAACAAATCGACATATCAAGTGTTGATACAAGGTCATCAGAATTAAATTCATTTGATGCGTTTTTCGGTGTTCTATCAGATGTTCAAAGAAAGGCATTAACTATAATACTCAACGGCAACAACATGTCAAAAATCATCGAGCTTTCTCAAACATACAGAATAATGCCAGAAATTTTACTTGAGAGCATCAACGAACTTTCACTTGACACACTCAACGACAATATCATTGATACTGCGGGTGAGCCATTTGTATATGACGAATACATAGATGCACTGCAAGAATTTATAAAAGGAGAATGAATATGGAGAGAGTAGTCCCAAAAAGATTAGCTACAACAATTATGAATTCGCTAAAAGGGGGTGTCGTTCCAAGGGTCGGTTTGGAGCATATAGCTGTAGGGAGAACCGATGAAATTAATGCTCTTCTTCACGATATTGACATTATATCTGAGGGTGGTGCGACGTTTAGGTTTATTGTTGGCAAGTATGGTAGCGGAAAGAGTTTCCTACTTCAAACCATACGAAATAATGCTATGAGCAAGGGCTTTGTTCTTGTTGATGCTGACCTTTCACCAGAAAGGCGTTTGCAAGGAACGAATAAACAAGGTCTTTCAACATATAAAGAGTTGATTCAAAACATGTCAACAAAGACAAAGCCGGACGGAGGTGCATTGCCACTTATATTAGAGAAATGGATCTCTACCATTCTTTCCGAAGTAAGTATCGAAACAGGGCTTGACCCAGACGATGTTGCGTTTTCAAGAGCGGCAGAAGCTAAAATACATAAAATAATATCTGAAGTTGAAGGAATGGTAAATGGCTTTGATTTTTCAAGAGCAATCACACAATACTGGCAGGCATATAAAAACGGAGACGAAGCACAAAAGTCTGCAGTGCTTAGGTGGTTTAGGGGTGAATATGCTACACGCACAGAGGCAAAACGAGAGATTGGCGTTAATTTAATTGTTACAGATGATAACTGGTATGATTTTATAAAATTATTCGCCTTCTTCTTGGTAAAGGCAGGATATAAAGGGTTGCTCGTTTTAATTGATGAGCTTGTAAATATCTTTAAGATACCTCACTCTATTACTCGCCAATATAACTATGAGAAAATTTTAATGATGTATAACGATGCATTGCAAGGAAAAGCCCAATATGTGGGAATTATTATGGGTGGCACACCAGAATGCATTGAAGACAAGCATAAAGGCGTGTTTAGCTACGATGCTCTTCGCTCTCGACTTAGCGAGGGCAGGTTCGCAACAAGCGATATTAAAGATATGCTTGCACCAATCATTCGACTAAACCCACTAACAAATGAAGAAATGTATGTGTTGATAGAAAAACTTGCTAAAATTCACGCAGGGTTGTATGGTTACAAGCTTAATATAACTGACGATGACTTAGAATATTTTTTGAAAGTGGAATATGCACGAGTTGGGACAACGACTAATATTACCCCAAGAGAAATAATTAGAGATTTCATAGAGCTCCTAAACATTGCTTTTCAAAACCCACAGAAAAAAATTACTCAAATTATGGGTGCAGACACCTTTGAGTTTTCAAAAAACGAAATAACTGACGATGAAATACACAAAGAGTTTGCAGATTTTGAGGTGTAGAAATGAACGCATTTGATAGGTTAGCACCGTATATTCAAGATTTTATTTATCGTGAAAGATGGGATGAATTGAGAGAAGTGCAAGTAGCTGCTTGCGATGTTATTTTCAATTCTGAAAACAACTTATTGCTATCTACAGGAACAGCTTCTGGGAAAACTGAGGCTGCGTTTTTACCTACCTTAACAAAACTTTTTGAACACCCACCCTCATCAGTTGGGATATTATATATTAGTCCTCTGAAGGCATTAATAAACGACCAATTCTTTAGATTAAATTACCTTCTAAAAGAGGGAAATGTGCCAGTCTGCAAATGGCATGGTGATGCACCACAATCCTCTAAAAATCAACTAATTAGAAATCCGAAAGGTGTCTTGCAAATCACACCAGAATCGCTCGAGGCTTTATTAATAAACAAGCGTAATACTTGTATTGATTTATTCAAAGACTTGCGGTTTGTTATAATAGATGAAGTCCATTATTTCATGAATAGTCCAAGAGGAATACAGTTACTGTGCGAATTAGAAAGAATACAGAAGTTAGTTGGTGTAATCCCAAGAAGAATAGGACTGTCTGCCACTTTGGGAGACTGTGCAATTGCAGAGGACTGGCTTAATTCTGGGACAAATGTGAAATGCAGTACACCTGTTGTAAATGGAGGAAAACGTAGTTTAGGAATAGCAATGGAACTCTTTGAAAGGCAGTTTGAAGAACCACAAGAAACCATTGACCCAGGCGACCAAGAGCATTTTAAGTATCTATATAAAAACACGCTACACAAAAAAGCAATTATTTTTGCAAATGCTCGTGGTGTTGTTGAATATACCATTGCCAGTATAAAAAAAATTGCAGAGGATAATCACACAAAAGACGTTTATAGAGTGCATCATGGGAATATATCTGCGGTTTTACGAGAAGAGACCGAGAAGGAAATGAAATCGTCAGAAGAACCGATTGTTACAGGGGCAACAGTAACTTTAGAGTTGGGAGTCGATATCGGCTCACTTGATAGAATAGTGCAAATTGGTGCTCCGCTTACTGTGTCAAGCTATACGCAACGTTTAGGAAGATGTGGGCGGCGTGGACAACGAGCCGAAATGATTTTCACCTTCATTGAAAATAAAAAAAATCCAACAGATGCCTTGTCTGAAATGAACTGGGAGTTTCTTAGAGCCATTGCAATAATACAGTTATATTTGGAAGAAAAATGGGTTGAGCCTATAACTACTACAAGTATGCCGTTTGCTCTGCTATACCATCAAACAATGTCACATCTTGCTTCAAGAGGTGAAACTTCTGCGGCTGTTTTAGCTCAAGACATCCTCATGCTTTCAGCATTCAAAAAAATATCACAGAGCGACTATCGTACTCTTTTGCAGCATCTTATTGCAATTGAACATTTGCAACAGACAGAGCGTGGAGGTTTGATTGTTGGGAGGAAAAGTGAAAAGCTAATAAATCATTTTGAGTTTTATGCTGTATTTGAATCACCCATTGAGTATCTCGTAAAAAATGAAAATCAAGCAATTGGGACATTGCAACAAGTCCCACCAATCGGAGGACATTTTGCTCTCGCAGGACGAGCATGGGAGTGCATTGATGTCGATGAAAAATCGAAAACAATTTTTGTTAAACGTATTAAAGGGATTTCGAGGGTTGACTGGATAAGCCCTGCAGAGTATGAATTCCATACAAAAGTCATGAAAAAAATGAAAGAAGTACTCACTTCCGAGGTGAACTATGCATATTTGAGTGAGCGGTGCATCGTAAAATTAACCAGTATGCGTAACATTGCCGAACAATCTGGTTTCACCTCTATGCTTATAACGGAATTGTCAAACTCTCAATTTGCCATCTTCCCTTGGATAGGTAGCAAGCAACTATGTGCTTTATCGTTCGCATTGGAAAGTAAGGGTTTTTCCGTTGTTAGCAAAGGAGTATATTTAGTTGCCGATTCAAAAAAAGGAAAAAATGCATTGCAACAGGCAATAATGGATGTTGTTGAAAATGACATTGATAAATTGTATTTTGAGTACAAAGACAATGCTCAGATACCTTTCAAGTATAATGACTTTGTGCCGAATGAGCTTCTGCGCAAGCAGTTTATAGAAGATTATGTTGATTTAGATGGAATGAAAAAGGATATACAAAGCGAGCTGTAAACGCTCTATAATCCCCAAGCTGTGTTTGTGTATTTTAACTTCCAATTATGTTTATACTGTACGCTAAGCCTAAGCCATCCCTAAAAAACCGAATGGAGGAAAAGTGAAAAGAAAAATAATACTACCAATAATACTGTACAGCATAGCCGCGATAAGCGGCTTTTTCTTTTGGCACGAGTATGCGGCGGCGCAAACCGAGATACAGGAATACACAGCATTGCAGCAACAATTCACGGTCGAGGCGCGAACAGATCCTGCCGATACACCACAGCCCAAAACACCGGAAAGTAACCTCGTCAATACAGAAAAGCGCATAGATTTTGCAGCGCTGAAAGATATAAATCCCGACACAGTAGGCTGGCTCACAGTGCCGGACACGCAGATAAACTACCCGGTTGTTCAGAACGAAGATAATATAAAATATCTGAGCACATCATTTTCCGGAAAACCAGCCAAAACAGGTGCGCTCTTTGTGGACAGCCAAAATAGCATAGACCCACCGAACAAAAACATAATAATATACGGGCACAACATGGGCGCGGGCAGGCAGGATATGTTCGGCGGGCTGCTTCTGTACAAGGATGCGGAATATGCAAAATCACACTCGAACGTGATGTTTGAAACACCCGAAGAAATAGGCGATTGGCAGGTGTTCGCCGTGCTGCACTTAAACATGGCGACATCGGATTTCAATTACTTGCAGCAGACTTTCAGTAATGCAGCCGAATTTACGGAGTGGCTCAATACAGCAAAAGAACTCTCTATAGCGCAAACGAATATATCCACCGCCAATATCAATAGAGCGTTGACGCTATCCACCTGCGACCGCAGTAGGTATGGGCGCAGCGGACGGATCGTGCTGTTGGCGGTGCAAACTAAGGAGTGAAACATGGATACAAAACTTTTGGTATCAATAGGTCTGTGCATTTTCATATTTGTCGGAATGATATTTTTGAAAGCTCGTAAAAATAAAAATGATAAGGAAAACTGAATATGACAAACAAACCCAAAATGAATCTGCTTGGCGAAGA
>CAYLQY010000027.1:0-6183 GCA_964386325.1 uncultured Erysipelotrichaceae bacterium
ATGGCGTTTTGCCATAGGTTTTCTACATGATTCACAGATAATTAATATTTTGTGGGTAAATTGAAAGGAGTACGGAAATGAAAAAAGGAATGAAAATATTGGCTTTGGCATTGGCTGTTATTATGGTGTTTGGCGTTGCGAGTACCGCATTTGCAAGTAATTACGAAGAAGATTTGAATCTAAAGCCGCAGATAAAATCAATAAATATTACAGAAACAATAGAAACAGATGAATCTAAACCAAGGACTAATTTAACGGAGAGGAGTTCAATTAGTAGAGATATTGGTACATGGTCTGATGTAGAGATGACGGCAAAAAAAACTTGGACGGCATCTAACCAGCGTGATAAACAATCAACAAGTAGAAACTGGTGTGTGAATGTGAATCATAATTTGCTTGCGGAATCAAAAGGATATATTAACACGAGCATGTCAATACCGCGTCCATTTCCATCTGGCAAATCGCTTAGAATGCATCTTCTGGGTGTTCAGTCCGGAAATAAAGTAACACCTTATTATACTATTACAGATGATGAATATCGTCAAGATCTTGGTTGGAGTATAACTAATAGAACTGGATCATATAAATTAGTAATGTATAATACTCAGAATGAACGCTATTATACTAAGGGTTCGTACTCTCCCGATACTAAGAATCCATAAATAATTTGCTTGGCGGTGGAGGGTTAAAATCCCTTGCCGCCAAGCTATTAAGGAAATAATTTTAATGAAAAAACTAATTACAATAATTATATTAGTACCTGTATTATTGTCAATGGTAATTGGACGAGAAGTCTCTAATAGAGAAATTATTTGCGACTATATTGATAATACATATGTTAATGAAGCCTTTTTTAGTCCCGATATAGATACTAAGAAAATAGCAAGTATTCTTTATGGTGCAACTGGTATTAATGAAGAATTGCTGGATAGAAAACCTGCTCTATACCAAAAGAGTATAAATAGTGCTGTGCATGATTTTCTAAAATGTATGTACAGGCAAAATTATACGTTTAGTAATCAAAGAGACACTGATGAAGTTAAATCGCTGTTCACATTTAAGTGTTTTAATAATATAGAGAATAATAAAAAACTCATTGATTTCTATTCAGATATTGTTAAGTATAAAACAGATATAGATGTTGCTGGATATAAAATCTACAATGAAATACTGTCATTTAAAACCTTTGAATATCAAAATATTATAGCAGTACCGTTAACAATGTGTTTAAAAGCAAATACATCAAACTATGAATTCAATATAAAGTATTCTAGTTTAATTTCGGGTACAACCGATTATAACCTTATAATTTTTTTAGAAGTAAGCGAAAACTATGAAGTATTAATTGATTCTTGGTATGAAAAATCGTTGTTAACGAATCAAATCTTGTTATACAGTGAAAAGGGTATAGAAACAATCCAAAAACCAGACTTTAATATTGACGATAATAGTTATTCTTTTTAGTGAGGTAAACGTTGTGTTAAAATTTATTAAGTATAAATTTCAAATAGCAATTAAAATATTAATACCAATGATTGGAGTTATTGGTTTTGTATTAATATTTATTATTAGTATGTATACAAATAGCGATATGAATGCATTTGAATTGACAATCATGCTGGTTTCTGACAAATTTTATCTTACGACACTATTTACAATACCAGCAATTATTATTATTATGAGAATTTTTTTAGTAGATGGATATGAATCTTTGATAATACTGAAAACAAATAGGATATCTGCCTGGTTTATCAAAAGTGAATGTGTCGCAATATTACAAGTGCTAGTATTTATTTCGCTTCTATACTTATTGATATTATTAATAATGGCTATAGAAGGGTTTTCATTTAGTAATATTTGGAGCACATCAAGTTACCAGTACAATACTGATGTAGCTATTAATACTTTTGATTTTGCAGGCATACCATTCTTGCCGGCAATCGCGGCTGGATTAACGCCAATCCAAGGTTGGTATTATTCCTTCCTTCTTCTTTTTTGTAGAATAGTGTTTTGGATTCAACTGGGCCTGTTGATTTATGGAAAAATGAAGAGAATGGCATTAAGTACAATTATTATTATAACGTTGGCGTATCTAGATGTATATTTCTACGATATTGTTGATCTGTTTAACTATCAATGGATAATGCCATTTGAGCACTCAATCATAACTGGAATTAACGGAGAGCGACCACCAATCTCATCATCGTTTATTTATTGGGGTGCCTTGATTGCAATTATATATTTGATAAATAGGTTGCGTTGTTGCAAAGTCATAAATCGAATAATTATATCTTGGGGATTAGAATAATAGGAGTGAAGTATTATGAATAACAATATTGTAGAGATAAGAAATTGCATAAAATCTATAAGAGGGCACAATGTAATAGATAGTATTGATCTAGATATTGTAGAGGCAGATTGCATTGGGGTTGTTGGAGAAAATGGATCTGGTAAAAGTATGCTTCTAAAAATAATATGTGGACTAGTATGTGCATCGAGTGGACTAGTAAAAGTATTTAATGATATTGTAGGCTATAAGGGTGTAGTTGCAAAAAAAACTGGAATACTGATAGAGCGCCCTGGATTGTTAGAAAATTATAGTGCGTTAAATCAATTGGAATTTTTCTCGGAATTTGCGAAAAATAACGGATCATATAGTGTTAATGAGATTATGGCGGAATTTGGTTTAGATCCTAGCGATAAACGGCACATAAGAAAATATTCTGTTGGAATGAAGCAGAAAGTAGGATTAGCTCTTTGTTTTATTGGAAACCCTGAGTTGATTATTCTTGATGAACCAACAAGCAATCTTGATGATAATAGCATAGAAAATTTATATAAAGTTTTAAATACTTATAAAAATGAGAAAAGAACAATAATTATTGCAAGTCATCAGCGTGAGGAGATAAAAAGAATTTGTAATAAGACTATCGAACTTAAAGATGGGAAAATTATTAATCGGTGGTATAAAAAATGATTAAGCTAATAAAAAGAGACGTTGATGAATATATAAAATCTTTTAACTTTTGGATTGCAGTAATTTTAGGTATAGTAGTAATGAACATTTGCTTGTACGGAGCATTTGAAGTTGAGCCTTTGTTGAAACAGTATGGTGCATACAATCTTTTTTTAAGATCATTTTTTTTGGAGGCACCATTCTTTAGTTTAATTATACCATTAATACCGGCGATTCCTTATTCCAAAAGAGCATTTGATGAAATAAAGAAGGGTTATGCAAAAAATTTAATTATTGCTATTGGTATAAAAAGATATATTCGTTTCCGAGTACTAAGTATTGCGTTTTCTGGAGCATTGACTATTATTCTGATTTTTTCAATACAATTGATTATTTGTTTTGTAATTACACAGAATCCCTCGGTTAGAATTAATGACTTTAATGCTAGATTTCCTTTTGCACCACTATATGAGTATAGTATTTCAGGTTTTATCATTATTATTTTTGTAAATGCCGCAATATTCGGAGCCGTATACGCAATTTTCGCCATGGGTATTTTTGCAATTACGAATAATTCGTATTTAGGATATATTATCCCATCTATAATATATTCAATAGGATTTCTTGTGAATTTTATTAGCATAGGATCTATGCACATCTGGCCGTATTCGACATTAACATTTATCAACACAAATTACATATCTATCATAAAAGACCACTTGTTGGTTTGTTTGTTAGGATTAATTCTGTATAAAATAAAGCTTAATAAATGGTTGGATTGCTTAAATTGATGTAGTTGATTTTTATAGTATCCCATGAATAAAGGGTTCTTTAAAATAATTAGACGGATGTGAGCTAATTTAGCATATAAAAGTGGAAACTACAATACGCAAAGATATTTGAGGAGAATTGAAATGAAAAAAACAATTGTATTACTACTAATAATAAGCATATTTTTTATAGTGTCGTGTCAAGCAACACCGGAAAAAGATTTTGTTGTGAATAAAAATAATATTTTGAATAGTAAAAGCGGTACAAATTTAAAAGCGGTCAATCAAAGATGGCTCGATTCATTTTCTTTCTTCAATGACAAATTAGAGATAAAAATCGATGCAAGTGTTTATAATAACAATTCAGACTGGTTTATTTATGAAGATGAACCTTTGGGCTTTACGCAAGAAGAGGTCGATAGCTTTGTAAAAGTGTTGTTTGGAGATAATCCAATTTACGATGGAAATCCTCCAATGACAAAAGACCAAATTATGGAAACGATATCAAGTATGAATGATACTTTAAAGGATATGGAGAGAAATCCTCAAAATTATGATAGTACTATTGAAGATTTGAAAAACAGTATACTGAATGCTGAAAAAGAATATTTAAATGCTCCTAATGAAATTGAAAACTCAGTGATATCGTCAAAAATGAAATATAATAGTGACGGTGGGTATAGTGAATTAAATGCAAATGCAACTATTGATGGAAACCCTACACGGTTACTAGTGAATAGTTATGTAGATAATACTATATTGTCTTCATTATATTTTGATATTGCATATAAAGGTCTATTATATGATGATCAATTTATTGCTACAAATACGCCAAATAATATAAATATTAAATTGACACCTGAAGAAGCAATCGACCTTATTGATGAATATATTAAAAAATTTGGTATAAAAGGGTATACATGTGATGCATATAGATTGGGTATTATTGGGGATAATGTAAATAATCAGTGTTATTTTTTATACTATACAAAAAGTCATGATGGCATAAATGAAACATTTACAACCACAAAAGAAGCAAGTTATGAGCTAGCATTTAGTCCTTACGATATTTTAAGAATAGGAATAAACGATAATGGTGTACAAAGTATCAGGTGGACAGGGAGGTCCATATCCCAAAAGAAAAGTGACGAAAAAATAGAGCTATTATCTTTTGAGGATATTAAAGATAGCTTTTTGAATTACGCAAAAGCGAAATATGGATATATTCAAGAAGATCAATCTATAGTATTGGAGAAGGGTGAACATGAACCACAAGAAGTAGAAACAAGCATAGTGTGTAACATAAATAAAATTAAACTGGGATATATGAGAATATTTAAAAAAGATGCTCAAGGACAATACGAAATTATTCCAGTATGGGATTTTTTTGGACATCTAGAGAATCGGACGTTATTTGGAACTGGAAGTTTTGATAGTTTAATAACAATAAACGCAATTGATGGAAGTTTGATTGACAGAAATAAAGGGTACTAATGGACGCATATAGAACAGACATGAAAAGGGCGCTCACATCGTGGGGCTTCATAACGGGGATCGCCGGGTTCGCAATAGCGGCGTTCTTCGGCGCGTTCGAGCAGATGCTGCCCGTGTTTCAGGGGCAGATGGCGGAAATGCAGCAGGGCTTCACGATGGAGCTGTTCTTTGGCGCGCTCAATTCGGATGTGGTGAAGATGGTGCTGCCGCTGCTGTGCGCGCTGCCCTTCACGCCCGCCTTTCTGGACGACTATAAAAGCCGGTATCTGCGGAGCTACCTGCCCCGCTCCGGCAAACGCGAATACATAACCTCCAAGGTGATGGCCACGCTTTTATCGGGCGGGTTGACGCTGCTTTTAGGGCTGTTCCTCACGCTTACCGTGTTCTCCGTGATGTTCCTGCCGCTGGAAACGCCGCCGCCCGAGGCGGAGCTTTCCGAATATGAGCAGCAGATGCAAATGATTATGGGAACAGAGCAGCCTGCCGACAACACGGCTCAGCTCAATTTCGTGCAGCTCATGCAAAAATCACTGGCCTTCTTCCTGTGCGGCGGGCTGTGGTCGCTTGTGGGCGCGCTTTTAGCCGCGGTCACAATGAGTAAATATATGGCCTACGCCTCGCCATTCATAATGTATTATGTGCTGGTGATACTGTCCCAGCGGTATTTTACCGACCTGTACGTAATAAACCCGCAGGAGTGGCTGAACCCGGCGGGCGACTGGGTGGGCGGCGCGTGGGGCGCGTCGCTTTTAGTGGGCGAAATATTGGTTATATTGGCGTTTTTGTACGCCTACGTTATACGCAAAAAGATAAGGGAAATGTGAAAGGGCAATGCACAATTAAAAATGCACAATGCACAATTGAAGGTCAAGACCAGAAATTTTACGCAAAGTGTTCTTATATAATTTGTCCGCAAAGCGGACACAATCATCGTGCATTGTGCATTTTTTTAGACCGAAGGGA
>CAYLQY010000028.1:0-4342 GCA_964386325.1 uncultured Erysipelotrichaceae bacterium
TCCCCTTGAAAAAGCCTTCTACGCCGGTCGAACCGCCCCCAATACGGATTATTCAGTTATAACGGCAAAGACGGCTGGCGGAGTCCTGCTGCAAATCGAGGCATTGTACGGCGCCGTTTCGCGCCCGTACACGGCTTACGAAGCAAGCGGTACCGAAGGCAACATCTGCTTTGATTCCGGAGCCGCCGAATCGGTGCGTTTTGATTGCGCCGCAAACCGCGGCGGCGACTCTTGCGCTTCTGACTTGCCGCCCCAAACCGCAGCTGTCAATCCCTTCAGGGTACTGTTTGAGGATATTGCGCGCAAGGTCGCGGACGGAACAGCGGCGGCGCTTTTACATGAAGCGCTTGAATCACACCGCGTGCTTGACGCGGCGATCGCAACCTCAAAAAACAGCGGAGGCAGTCTGTGACAAAAATCAGAATCGGTATTTTAAGCTGCGCCCACGTGCACACGGAAACATATATTGAACGTTTTTTACGCCACCCCGGCGCGGAACTGCTCGGCTTTTACGATGCCGACAAAACGCGCGGTAACGACATCAGCACACGCTTCGGCCTGTCGTTTTTCGCTTCGCCGCAGGACCTTTTTACCTTGAAGCCTGACTTCGTGCTGGTATGCAGTGAAAATACCGCGCACTGCGATCTGGTATGCGCCGCAGCGCAAGCCGGCATCGACGTTGTGTGCGAAAAACCCCTCGGCACCACCAAAGTCCAGCTTGAAACAATGCTTGCCGCCTGCAAACGGTACGGCGTCAAACTCATGACAACCTTTCCCAACCGCTACATCCACACCTTTCTGGACGCAAAACGCGCGGTCGAAAACGGCAAAATCGGCCGCCTTGTCGCGGTTAAAGCCACCAACAAGGGAACCATGCCCGGCGGCTGGTTTGTGCAGCCGGAACTTTCCGGCGGCGGCTGCGTAATTGACCACACCGTCCACGTCGCCGACCTTTTGAACTGGCTGACCGGCGAAGTTCCCGAAACCGTATACGCGGTCGCCGAAAAAAAGCTGTTCCCCGAACATACCTGCGAAGACGTTGCCTTTGTCAACTTCCGCTATCCCTGCGGTCTCATGGTTTCGCTCGACTCAAGCTGGTCGCGTACCAGAGTCTTCCCCTACGGGCGGGACTTGACGCTCACCCTTATCGGTACGGAAGGCACCATTTTTGCCGACTACTTTGCCGAACACAATGAGGTGTACGCGCAAAAAGCCGGCAAGGCGCAATGGAGTTATTACGGTGAAGACAAGGACGCCCTGATGATTGACGACCTGATTGAGTGTTACCAGACCGGCCGCGATTTTTCAATTACGGGACAGGACGGCTACAACAGCAGCATTGTTGCGGTAGCCGCTTACGAGTCAATCAGACTTGGCCGCGAAGTGCGCATCGGCGAACTGTAAATCATACCCTGATCTTAAAACGGATTGCCGAGCGCGTCTTCAAACCAGCCGTGCAGCTTGCCGTTGGTGGCAAGAAAAACAGCAATGCCGTTATCCGGATTTGTCATTGAAACCCTGCCGCCCGCTTCTTCAAGAATGATTTTACCCGCGGCAATATCGTAATACTGCAAGCGGTATTCAAAAAAGGCGTCGCAGTACCCGGCGGCAAGATAACACATTTCGATTGCCGCGGTACCGAAGTCGCGTATGTTGCTGATTTGGGTAAAAACGTTTTCAAGCGTGCGGAAATAGGCGGGAACCAGCTCGTGAACCCGCGCGGGCGGCGAGGTAATAACCAGCGCTTTTGCCGGCAGCGCGCATTTTGAAGCTTCTATCCTTTGTCCGTTCAGTTCCGCGCCGCAGCCTTTTACCGCCGTAAACAAGTCGCCGGTTACCGGATTCAGTACAACGCCCAGTACGGGGCAGCCCTTTTCGCGTTCATAGGCAATACTGACAGCGTAACAGGGAACCCCGTGAAAGTAGTTTGAAGTACCGTCAATCGGGTCTACAACCCAGGTACCGCCCGCTTTGCCGCCGGTTTTTTCCGACGGACCGCACACACCCGTTTCTTCTCCCAGAAAACCGTCTTCCGGAAAAGCGTCCAAAAGCAGTTTCTGTATGCATAGCTCGGATTCTTTATCGGCCTGAGTTACAAAGTCGTTCAGTCCCTTTTGGCTTACCTGCACCGTGCTGCGCATTTTGACTGTCAGCGCTCCGGCCTTCTTTGCCGCCTCAATTGCCCTGTCAAGTCTTGCTTTTAAGGCGATATCGTTTACCATCATATGTTGGTTCCTTTCTTTGTGTAAAGTATATGATAAATTATGCGGATTGTACATCTTCAGTCCCGGTATGCGTACACTGTTTTTACA
The DNA here is from genome assembly GCA_964386325.1 of uncultured Erysipelotrichaceae bacterium. Classification (GTDB taxonomy): domain Bacteria; phylum Bacillota_I; class Bacilli_A; order Erysipelotrichales; family Erysipelotrichaceae; genus Anaerorhabdus. Next base: position 2,313 of record CAYLQY010000028.1, read on the forward strand.
CTGGTTCCGAAAGGCGTAACGTTTGTGGTAAGCGTTTTACCACGCTTAAGGTACACATCTTACCACCATACTGGTAAGGTGCTTACCACCATACTGGTATGACGCTTGTTACGGCTAGGGCAAGGCGTTTGCCACAAAAAATGAGCGCGGAAAAACGTCTGGTCTTCCCGCGCTCAACAACAGTATCCGGCGCGGCAGATTCCCGGATACCGCGCGTTAATCAAATCCCGCTCCCCGTACCGGTTGAACGCACGGGAGCGGAAAAGCCCGTCAATGGATTGTTAAAACTTTTGCGTATTTTCCTGTCTTGATATGTTTTAACAGTTTTTGCCCTGCGTCCAATTTGGTCCGTACTTCAAGGAAGTAGTTGCCTGAAGAAACATCGTCGGGAATACTGGTGATAATACGCGAGGGTTTGTTTTCAATGACTGAGGGGCAGGGGATTTCAGCCTTTTCTTCCGATACAAGGAAGATGCCCTGCTCAGGGTCGGTGTGATCAAATTTAAGCTTTGAACCGGTTATTTCTATGGTATCACCCGCGGCAAAGGTTGTTTGCGCCGTTTTAGTGAGCGCATAAATAATTGCGGTAATATGCGGCAGGTTTTCCATCGCGTTCACCTTTTCAAGTTTCATGCGGTTTGCAATGTCTTTCAGAAGAACGCCCGGATGTATGTTGCACTGCAAGGTATGGCGCGCGGGGTCAAAATGGTCATTTCCTCCCTGGAAGACACCCTTGATACTCCAGCTGATGTTGAAAAGCGGGGTGTTGATTGAAGCTCCTTGCAGAAGCAGGGTTACAATGACCTCGGAGAACAAGTCAAGCGACCCCGTCATGTCGAACCGCGTCAGACTTGATCCGCGTTGTTCCATGTGGTCAATTACCTCGTTCATCGAATATGAACGGGAATCCGTTACGTTTGCCATGAAATCATTTTCATCGGTTGTCAGTGTGTTCTCTCTGAGCGAATACTTCAGCATAAAGTCCTCCAATAAAAAGGCAACCGGAGGTTTAACGCGCCGCGGACGGCGCATTAATCATGGTTTGCGGCAACGCCGTAAACCGCGAAATGATGAGTGACAGAACTTTCTCTGCGCGCTTGCGCGGAAGAATCATACCTTCTTTGCTGAACACGAAGAGGCCGCAAGGTCAGTCACCATTCCCCCTTGTATTGTTGAATTATCCGCATAAGCCGGAGCAGATTTTAAGACTTACACGAGTATTCACTTTATTGAACGTCCTGTAAGTACTCCGCAATGATGAGCATAGTATGGAATTAATCTTGAATATGCATTATTTTAACATGGCTTTATGGAGAAAGCAAATAAAATATACTTTTTTATGAAAATAAGCGGTGATTTTATGAGGAAGACGGGGGCGTGTTTTTGTAGGCGGGGCGCAGTGTCTTTACAACGTACGCACGTAAATCCCGTTTGCCGTATCGCAGGTAAATCCGCACGACAAGAGCGTATTAGCTGACGGCTTGTTGTTTTCGTCCGGCTGTACGATAACGCGCGCAGCGCCCGCAATGGTTCGTATGGTGTTTACCAGCGACGTAACGATTGTCTTGCCGATTCCGCGTCTCAGAAAATCCGCTTCACCTATCATATAATCAATGCTGTAGGTACCGTCTGTTTGTACTTTTCCATGCCATGTTTCGCTGCCGTCGCGGTAATGGTAATACTGGCAAAACCCGATTGGCTTACCGTCAGCCTCAACAATGAAATGATGCAGCCAGCTGAATTTGCCGTGCCGGTTTTCAACTTCGGTAATCCAGTCTTGCGGGGATTCATACCATTTTGCAACATGAGGGCGGTACAGCCATTCCTTAAACAGGGGAATATCTTTGTCTTCCAGCGGTCTGAGGCTTATGTTCAACTGCTTGTTCTTCCTTTACAGGATTTCCTGTACCCGTCCGATTTGTCCGTCTTCAAGCTGCACTTTTATGCCGTGGGGATGAAAGCTGCTTTTTGTTAAAAGACGGGCGACAATGCCCTCGGTTCGTTTGCCGGTACGCTGGTCGGCTTTTAAA
>CAYLQY010000029.1:0-3762 GCA_964386325.1 uncultured Erysipelotrichaceae bacterium
ATTATTAAATTGGGAAAATGTAAAAAGAGGTGCTTTTTATGAATTTATGGTTTGTATGGGAAATTACTATCAATATTGTAACAAACTTAGGCGAAGCATATATGCTATACAAGCAGTTGGGTATACAAAATGGTAAGCAAAAAATCGTACTGCTGGGCATTTGTATAAACATAGCCATAATTAGTATATTAAATTATATTGATATACAATCCGCGATATATATAGCACCGGGATTCACAATATATGCAACCCGCCTTATTTCAACCGGATTAACATTCATACTCACGCTGATTGCGTTTTCGGGCAGTATGTCAGAGAAAATACTTTGGACATTTGTTTCCATGTTCATAGTTTGCATATCAGATTTTGTATCTTTCTTGATAGTAATAGCTATTACAAACGTAAACACTATCTCAGTTGCACAGTTTGGTCCAAGTCGTTTCTGGACTACAATAATTGTCTTGGTACTTAGCCTCGCGGCGTATTATTGGCTGGCAAATATACGCTCCAAAGACCATAAAAAGATGTTTATCCCATTGTATATCAGGTACTTGCTAATCGCAATGCTTGTATTGGGCACATTTTCACTGGATATTATAACAGATAATCTCTTTATTCATACACCAAACCAAAACCCTATAATGAACGTAGGGGAGTTTATGCTTAGTATCTCTTTCTTGTTCATAATTCTGTTTTCATTGATTTTGGTCATAAAGGTTGGTGTGCTAACAAGGGAAAATATGGAGTATGCCCTCGAATCGCAGCAAAGCAAATTGGAGCACGAATATTTTAACAATATGGGAATCGCTATAGATGAGTTGCGAGAAGCCAAGCATGATATCAAACACCATATGAATGCTATGCAAATAATGCTTGCCGGCGAAAACTACAACGAACTTTCTTGCTACTTTGAGGATATGGTTGGCGAACTGGATTCAAAAACTGATTTGATATTGACCCAGAACAGCACATTAAACAGTATTATTTATAGCAAGGCGCTTATAATGAAGGCGAATAACATTCCATTTCACCATATATTACTGGATACAGAGCGCTTAACTATTTCACAATATGATCTGTGCTCTATTCTTGGCAACTTACTGGATAACGCCATAGAAGCCTGTGTTAAGCTTGGCAAAGCGGACGGTGGAAGGTATATCCAGCTTGAGATAAAGAAAGTAGAAAACAACTTACAGATCATTGTGAAAAATAGCTTTAACGGTAAATACAAAAAAACCGATGATAACCAATTTATTTCGCTAAAAACCGGCAGTCAGCACGGATTGGGGCTAAAGCATATTACGCGGATTGTAGAATCATGCCATGGAAATATGCAAATAGAGCCTACTGAAACCGAGTTTCAAGTCTTTGTATTCCTGCCGTGTATAAATACAAACAGAGAGGTATAGTATATGAATGTTGCAATTGTTGAAGATGAGAAAATTTTTATGGACAGCTTGGTTGCCACCCTTCAGGAATGGAACAAAAGCAAGCTAGATTTTTATTTACACACATTTTATACTGGTGAAGAGATAATAAGGCGATACCAAGCGGAGAAAATTGACTGGGATATTATATTTATGGATATGCAATTGGGTGGAAAAGACGGGCTGGAAGTATCCGCAGCGTTGCGCAAGCTAGGTTATGAAAACGCGATCGTTTTCACTACCAGCCATACAGAATTTGATATAGTTCAAAAGAGTTTTGATATATCGGCATTACGTTATTTTGTTAAACCCATCACTTTGGACAAAGTGAGAACTTGCATGGAGCTCATACCCGCCAACACACAATTTATATATCAATATAATAAGGAGCAAATTATTTTGCCTTATAAAGATATAGTCTTTTTCCAAAGCGATAGAAATTACACTATTGTTAGAACAGTCAATGACAATAACAAAGAGCAAAGGTTTAGAAGTAAGCTTACCTCTCTGATAGACGAACTGCCCAAACCATTTGTGCAGTGCGCCCGTTCATATGTTGTAAACCTAAAGCACATTTTAATGATTGAAGGACGAAATCTGCATATGCGTACCACGCCGAATACAATTATTCCAATTGGTGAATCTTATTTAAATGATCTATTGACTGCCTATCGCCAACTTTAACGAGGTGTATAATGGAAAAATTTGCTTCAAAACTTGCCGAACGTATGATAGAAAATGGTGCCACCAGCGATAAGGATATTATTGCCTACGGTATTGAATGCACAATGAGCGAGGTTATTGCCAATATTATTGTTTTTACTATAGCCTTTATTATAGGCAAGCCGCTGGAGATGCTCATATGGCAGGCATTTTGGCTTCCTCTTAGGGTAAATATTGGCGGGCACCATGCAAATAGCCACACCGTCTGCCTGATATACTCAACCGCCCTGGCTGTTGGGTGCGTTTTGGTAGCACCATTTATAGAAAGCTGGTTTATGTTGATTGTAGTGGAAGTAGTAGCTACACTCATTGTAGCATTTTTCTTTGCACCTTTTGTACACCCCAATCATCCTGCCTCACAGCAACATATATCTAGGGTTAGAAAAATTGGCATTTTTGTAGCATTGGTGGAAAGTGCGTTAATAATCTTGTTTTTCTTACTGCTGCCTTTATGGGTATCTCAAACTGCGGCATTGGGGATGTTCTCCGCAACCGCGCTCTGTATCATCGCCCATCTACAGCAAAATTTTCGGAACTCCCACAATAATAGCTAGAGAATTTTTTTGAATATCAGCGTTGGCCGTCCCCAAATATTTTTTCTAACTCCATCAGCTTTACAGCCAGCTGGTTCGCTTCATTGCTGATTTTTATTAATTCCGGATCATCTGCCGTACTCCTTTTGGCATCCGTCTTTACTGCTACAAAGACGGCAGAGGATTGAATTTGCTTGCTCTTCAATTGCCGCTTTACATTCAAATACTCTTTATATTTTTTTCTGAATATCAGCTTTTTAACTCCATAAAAAAAGTCCATAATACCAAAATCCTATTCTATCCGCAAATAGCTAATACGTTCTTAACCCCATTTCATGCCTTCTTAACGCTAATTTCACAACTTCGTTGCATTATGTTTAATATTATAGAATTTCACATCAATATTTCCTCTGCTGTAGCACAGTTAATCATTTAAATTTATTGACCAGCAGTGACGGTCATATTCCAATTTATATTAACATATACTTATATCAATGACAAGCAGTGAATGTCAATTTTGTTGGAGAATATATATGTTTAAAAACAAAAATGCAGACGGAAGTTTGAACATCTGTGGGAAAAAAATATGCGAGTTACGAAAACAGCAAGGCTTGTCGCAAAGGGCACTGGCAGCACAGTTGCAATTACTGGGTATTGACATGAGCAAAAATGCCATCCAACAAATCGAAAGCGGTGAACGCTTTGTCACAGATATCGAATTGCTGGTAATTGCAAAATACTTTAACATACTGGCAGACGAATTATTAAAAGCTATACCACCTCAGTTTTAAGAAGCACTCTTGTCTCAAAACCAACCATCTCTTTCTACGCTCCGCCAAGCCAAACTCCAAACTCGCTCTCATCCAATACCACTGGCATCCTGTTATGCACAGGCGCAACGATCTCGTTCGGCTCGGTGGTCACAATGGTAAACCGCACTGGGTAAAAACCGTCCGCTGCCTCATATTCGCCATATAGCCCTGCCAAATATGTGAGCTGCCCGTCATCGCGCTTGAAAAGATGCTTGACCTTGCCCGCGTCCCACTCGTAAAAACCGCTGGTGGGTATGATTGCGCGTT
>CAYLQY010000030.1:0-3502 GCA_964386325.1 uncultured Erysipelotrichaceae bacterium
AAGCGGCGGTGGTTCCCGAAGAGGAAGCTCCCGTTGTGGAGGAAGAACCTGTTGCAGAGGTTACGGCAGTAGAGGAAGAACCTGTTGCGGACGCTGCGGCAGTAAAGACAGCAACTGTAACTTATACAGTTAAGTCTAAAGAAACCAGTGCTGGTGCAGCTGATGGCACACCTATCCCCGGCGCAGAGTTGAACTTGAAGTATACCGGGACTTTGGGGACAGGCGCTACGCTGACAGCCGCAAATGCGGACGGCACAGGCGTTAAAAATTTAACGACTGCAGACGCTGCTTTCGGCACAAAGTCTGACGCCAACGGCAAAATAGTTGTTAAGTACACGCTTACGCCAGGCACGGGAGCCAGCACCGGAAAAATAAATGCCTCTCTGTCCGCTGGCACTTCCCCGCTGGTATACCCTGCTGTATTAACAAGCGCAGCTTTTGATGTGGATTATGCAGACGTTGGTTTCACCAACACAGCCGCAAAGGATATACCCCTCGCCAAAACAGATGTCGAAATAGGCTATAAAGGCACAATATCCGGCGTGGTAAAAGACGCTAAAGGCAACCCGGTTACAAACATGCTGCTTCAAGTGGCTTTTAATGACCTTACCGGTAGTGCAGCAACACCAAAAACCACATACACAAACGGCACAGGCGCATATAGCTTCACGTTTGATGGTACAGAAAGCGGTATAGGCGACTATGATTTGTCTCCCGTTCCGCCTACTAAGTACGCTGTAACTGCAGGCGAGCAGGTCAAAGTTACTCTTGCTTCCCCTGCGGCTATAACAAACAACATAACCGTTGGAGGCCAAAACACCGTTATATTGATGAACGGCACAACGCCTGTTGCGTTTGCGCTTGTTACGGCTACTGGAGGCAAAACTGCTCAAACCGATGTAAACGGTGTTGCGGACTTTTCAGCAGCTGGTCTTACAGGCAACACCACATTCGTGGTTGAGGGCGGCGTTTGGAACAACGTAAGGTACTATGGAGCCAGCAAATCTGTTAATATTACAGGCGACTTCGCTCCTGTAGAGATAGACATGGTCAAGGCTCCCAGCCTAAAAGACCTCACTATCACCGTACCCGCTACTGTAAACGGCGCCATAGGCGAAAAAGCTGAAATAACGGCAAACGTTACGGCGGCAGGCTTCACAGATGAAGAGTTTGATCCCGAAAACGACCTTGCTTATCAGTGGGAATACAACAACGCCGGTACATGGACGGTAGTTACCACCCAGTGCACAGGCAATTCTAATGAAGCTACACTGCAAACAGTAACGCTCGTTGCAGCTGACGGTTCCACCGGAACAGTAAATGCCTACAACACCACAGGCGCGCAGTTCCGCGTGAAAGTAAGCGTAAAAAAGGCAGGCTACGACAGCACATATGTTGTTGGCGGAGCAAATGCTGATTTCAAGGCTTCTTCCACTGCTATGCTTAACGTTGCTAAAGGCGTAGATGTGACCGGCGCTCTTATGACCGGCTCCGGCGCGACGGCAACAGCCATCGGCTCAACAAGATCAAACACTGTAACGGGAGACGCTATAAAGATATACACACCGGAAGAGTTTGCTAAAGGCGATAATAAAAAAGCTTTGGCAACTACAAACTCCGGTCCTAATGGATCTTATACATTCAATAAGCTGATTCCCGGAAACTATGTTGTAGAAGTAGTGGAAATACCCTTGAAAGACAAACTCGGCAACGATGTTAACGTTTTCTGGGGCAATTCTGAACCCTTCAAGCAGTACAACGCCAACGTAACACAAAACATAACAGTTACGGCGGCCGATGTAATCGCTGGCAGCAAGAGAATAGACAACTTCTATCTCACACCCAAAGACGCTTACACGTTTACAACGCAGCCCTATAGCGTTTCTGTAAGCGGAGTAGCCCCGGCTACAAAGACCATAGGATTTGCCGGTTATTCAAACTGGGGTTCTAGTGCCAGCACTCGTTATACTAAAACACCCGCCAACGGCATAACCTATCAGTGGCAGGTATGGGGCAGCACCTCCGGCAAGTGGACAGATATTAGCGGAGCTACTGGCGCTACATATGCCGCGTCTGTGCCGGATGGAAAGACCAGCGCAAAGTACAGAGCTGTTGCAACAGTTGGTACTACAGAAGTATATTCCAACGAAGCTACGGTTACTCTTGCGTCTTATGTTGCTCCCACAATATTGGCCAATCCCGATAACGCCGATGTGATTGTAGACCGCGCTACATCTTTCAACGCTGTTTACACAAACTCAAAAGCAGTGACTGAAAAATGGGAAATGAGCACAGACAACGGCGCAATATGGTTTGCGGTTCCTGTTGGAAACGGCGTATATACAAAAACCGATGAAACAGAAGACGGTATAACCAGCTGCACTCTCAATATTGCCCAAAGCAATATAAAAGAAAACTGGAACGGCTATCAGTACAGACTTAGCATATCTGAGGGCACAGGCGATACGGACAAATCCGCTACTTCTGCAGCGGCTAAGCTGAATGTAAGCACAACGGTAGTTCCGCTGACATTCACAAGCGGCCCGCAGGATACAGCGGCAGTAAAAGGCCGCTATCCCAAGTTCTCAGTAAGCGTAGCCGGCACACTGCCCTTCACTGCTGCTCTGTACACAGACAGCGGCACAGGCGGCATCACTTGGACGGCAGACAGCTACTGGGCAGACCCCAAAACAAACAGCCCCTATAGCTACTTTAATGATGTTACTCTAACCTCAACCAAAGCTGCGGATACAGTAGCCAAGGTTGGCTGGCAGTACAAAGTGATCGTAACAGATCTGGATGGCAAAGCGGTAACATCAAGCATTGCCAAACTGACGGAAATAACAGCTCCTGTAAAGGTATCTATAGCTGCAGATCCGACAGACCAGTCTGTTGTATTAAACAGAGATGCTATGTTTAAGGTTGATTTGGCCGGAAGCGCACCATTCACCTATCAGTGGCAGTGGACGCTTACTCCGGAAAAAGAAAGCACTTGGACCACAAGCGGCATCCCGGCAGGTGAACCCGATACTCCGTCTGCTGTAGTCTATCCTGACAGCACAGACGATTCGGAAATAATCTACTCCTTCAAGGCTGATGATAAGGCCAATATGGACAAAAAATATTTCCGCGTAGTAGTAACAGATATGGAAGGTAACAAGGCTACATCCAAGGGCGCTAAGCTTACGGTAACAGACATTGTTGCTCCTTCTATAACAACACAGCCTGCAAGCCAAACTGTTGCTGTTGGCGCTACTGCTACATTTGATGTAGAGGCTGGCGGCTCCGGTCCCTTCACCTACCAGTGGCTCATGGCCGGAAGTGACGGCGTATGGACGGCTATCCCCGGTGCGGTTGCTCAGAGCTATACAACACCCGCTCTGACACTTAAAGACAACATGACTCAGTATATGGTCATAGTTACAAGCCAGGAAGGCGAGACTGTAGAGTCCGATATTGCTAAACTGACGGTATCTGATCCTGTAGCAGGCGCTTATATATC
>CAYLQY010000031.1:0-3286 GCA_964386325.1 uncultured Erysipelotrichaceae bacterium
TATATTCATCCGACTTAGAACCTGTCTTGTTTGTGATTTTAACTTCGCCAATTGGTTTAGGTGAAGAATTTCTTGAATCTGAAAACGAGTGAGAATGACGAACCTCTTTACGCCCGTAGGTATACGTTTCAGTTCCTAAATCAACTCCTTCAATCGTCAATTTAAATCCACTTATATCCGGCTGTTTCCAACGAAATCCCGCTGCTGGACTTGAAGCTTTCTTCACCCATTGTCCCATTTCATTTTGTATTGAAACACTAAATTGGTGACGACTATATATTCCCGTATAATCTGGATCTTCAGGACGACCATAGACACCAGAGCTACCATTACTAATATTCTTATTATTATCACCATCATATTCAACTTCAATATATTCATAATATTTTCCAGCTGGTGCAGTAAATGTTATTCTTGCAGCTACAGTTCCATAGATAGGTGCTCTCGCAGCATAATATCCTCCACCAGGAATATTTCCCTGACGGCTCTCTTCATAAGTACCATTATATCTGTCCGTTGGCCACCATGTACCATCGTAGGTTACCGTCTCTGGTTCCCCTTTATACTTCACCGTTACTTTTTTTACTCGAACCTCATCAACTTCCTTACCCAACCATGGTGCTGAAAAATAGACACTTGTTACATTATCCAATGTATCTAAATCTGCACGATAACGAACAGGCGTATATATCGTATTACCAATTCTTCTATCTGTTTTATACAACAGTTTGTCATCTGTAGTGTAGTCATTGAACTCTTCAGTATCTGCAGTTGTGTTTACAAAACTAACAGTATAGTCTTTAGGAAGTGTAATAATTTCTGTTGATTTTTTAGTATTAAATTCAACTTTTTCTCTTACGAATTTTAATTCTTTTGTACCTTCATCATAGAAAAGACGGTCATAGCTAAAATCTTTAAGAGTTACATCCCATGTGGTTCCAACCACAAATCCCTTTGTTGCATCATAAAACATGCTTAAACTAAAATCAAAGGATAACTGATTTTTCATTCCTACATATGCAATCGTAGTTGTCGCTGTTCCATCACCATTATCAGCAATACCAGAAATACGAAATCCACTTGGAAGAGATGAACTTTCAATCGCAGTTTCCTTTGCATGAATAAAATTAATTTCATAATTACCACTTTTTGGAAGAACAACATTTCCGGGGTTGTTCAGTAATTGAAACCCTGCTTTTATAGTTACATTACGATTTTCATATATCTTACTTGTAACAGTCATCGTAGTATATTTCTTTACATCTGCTTGTGCAGTTGTCTTCGTATTAAACGAAGCAGTATCCGTAACAGCTGTCGTATCTGCAAGTTCACCTTTAGCCGTTATTAAAACAGGTTGATATGTTGTTACAACCGAACTTGTACTATTACTATTAATAAAATTAGCATCTGGTGTTATTTCAAATACTAATTTTGCATATGAAATACCATCCTTAAGGTTAAAAACAAGTTTACCATTACTTACAGTAACAGTTGATATTGGCGTAACTCCTGTAATCGTTTTTTCTGGAGCTCTTGTCCACGTTGGATATCCATCAAACATTAAAACTTCAGTCGGGCTATAATCTTTTTTTGTATACCCTGAGCTAGTCAATGATGCAATACCTGTAGAATTTTTAAAAACAAATCCTTCAGGAATATCAATTTCGATCGTTCTCTTTGAAGCAGTAGTACTATTTACTTCAACAGTAAATATCGCAGACTTCCCATTCACAAATGGAATCGTCTCATTTTCTTGATAAGTTACTCCATCATATAAAGCAGATGATGTCATATCCATATCTATAGCTTTTACACTACCCATTAAATCATTTACAACTTTATCACTACTATCTGGTGTTGAATCAACCATCGGGTCTGATGTTGGTTCATCACTAGATTCAATTGATGGTTCTTTTGTAGGTTGTATTGTCGGTTCAATAGTTGGTTCACTTGTCGGAACAACTGTTGGCTCACCAGTTGGACTCTCCGTTTCTTTACCACCTTCTGTTGTTGGTACATCGATTTCTCCACTAACTGGAAAACTCAACGTAGAAAACAAACAAAACACCATTGAAAGACAAAGTATAAATTTAAAATACTTTTCTCTCCTTTTAATCTTTTTCATAAGTTTCTCCCTCTCCGCTTCAACTAAATCAATTGCGTAAACTGAATTCAGAATTCTTATTCTAAATAAGTTAGAAAAATAAACCCTGATATTTTCCGCATTTATAATTAACATGAATTTCCTAATCAATTCATAGTATTAATAGGATAATAAGGAGACAAAAAAAGTGACACTTTCATAAAAGTTTTTTTAATACACAATTAATGAATTTTAAAATTCATGATAATAAATTAAAAGTTTAGAAAAATCTTTTTAATTTCAAAAAATTCTTACTCATTTTTCACCATAATTAATTCTCACTTAGATAGAAATTCATATAAAAAAAACGAGATAATCATATACATCTCTGTATAGATTATCCCGCTTAAGTTTCCACAACATTTTGATTCTTGAAAGAAAACAATATTGCTATCTAGGTAAGGTTTAGTTTTTATTTTTGTTCTTCTTTCCATTGCACCCCAAAGTAGAATAGTACTAAAGATACAATTGTTGAAATCATAAATGTGATTGATAAATTATCCGCTAGGATCATTGGTGCTGTAAAGTCTTGTGTCACTATGAGATAAGCCACTATAAATATTGACAATGCTGTTAATGCTAAACGATAGATTGCATGACGAGTATATATCATTTTAACTTCGCCACTTTCTTCATCAATCTCTTCTTTTTTCTTTTTCATTAACCACAACGCAAGTCCCAGAATCACATTCACTACTACCGCTATAATATTGACTGCTGCTTGTTCTTTTAGCACTATAATTTCATCTGGCTCTATTGTTGGTGTTGGTGTCGGTGTTGATTCATTTTCTGGTATTGATGTTGGTACAAAATTACCAGGTTCATGACTGATTTCATAAGAAGGTACTTTACTTGGTTTTGGTTGATTATTTGTTGTCCCAGTTTGAACATTTTCATTTCCATTTGGAGTATTTGGTTGCCAATCTGTTGGTGGTACAGGATTCAACGTATACATCGCTTTAATAATCATCACTCCAGTTACATTATCGAATGCTTTGTCCCAACCCGTAAATGTATACCCTGTTCGTGTTGGATTTGCTGGTGCTGTTGCACTTGTTCCATGGGTTACTTGTTGCGTATTGAGTACTGTATCGTCCCAATCCACAAACTTAACTTCATAGACTTTGAACTTAAATGTTGGCG
>CAYLQY010000032.1:0-3181 GCA_964386325.1 uncultured Erysipelotrichaceae bacterium
TATAACATCTTTGATTGAACGGAGTGTTATAAAATTGTAATTTTTATAAAAAATTTTTTTGCTGCATTTTATTCTATCTGATTTTTGCAAAATATCCGTTATGATATGGACAAATTATGTTATAATTTTAACATAGAAATTTACATCTTGGGAGGCATAATATGGCTAAAAAAGAGAATGTGCTGATGCCCGCATACGCAGAGAATTTTCACTGTATAGGCGGAACGTGCGAAAATACCTGTTGCAAGGAATGGGACATAGGAATAGAAAAAAAAACATACAAGAAATATATCACTTGCAGCGATTTTGTTATGCGAGAAAAACTTAAGCAAAGTTTAGAGCCGTTTGAAAATCCCTTGTTCGTTGCAAAAATTAAAATTGACGAAGAGACCCTTCTTTGTCCCTTTTTAAACACAGAAAAAATGTGCGAGCTGCAACTGAAATTTGGCGAGGGTTTCTTATCCAAAACATGCAGCTCCTACCCAAGACAGTCAACTGCTATAGACAACAGTTTTGAGCTAGTCCTTTCTCCCAGTTGTCCAGAGGTGGTACGAAAAGGCTTTCTAAGCAAAGAGCCAATGCGATTCACCCACGCAGATGCCGATATAATATTGAATAGTGCAATAAACAATAAGAGCAGCAAGGATATAGAGCGATTTCACACGGTTCGTGAATTTCTCATAGGAATAATGCAAGATAGAAGATATATGTTTGAATTGCGTATGATACTTGCAGGAATGTTTATTCAAAAACTTACTCAAAACAACTTTAAACACATTTCAGAAACCATCAGCACAATCAAACATATGATGAACGATCGTAGTGTTGCAGAGCAATTTTTCCAATTGCCCGAAATGCCTGATTTTCAGTTTTCTGTAATAATACAAACCATCAGCCTTGCGCGTGGTATAAGTAATCAACCCGAATATCTTAAGTTGATGGACACTACTCTAAAAGGTATAAATTTTTATCCTGATGTTCCGTTAAAAGAAAAAGCGCTCTCATATTTTGATGCGCTTATAGAATATGAAAAAATATATAAAGATTGGGAGCATGTTTTTGAAAACTATATGGTAAATTATATTTTTTCAGATCCTTTCCCATTTTTTGATGTAAACAAGTTGACTTTACAAAAAAGCACAGAAGAGCTTTGGAAAATTTACATGAATTATTGCATAACCTACCGTATGCTCAAATTTCACTTTGTGGGTATAAACAAAGCGCGCCGGCTAAACAACGATGAAGTGGTAAATATAATTTCCAATTTTCACAGAGCGATATTCGGACACAACTCTATGCTTATAAACTCTATGTCATTCTGGTTTGAAAGCAACAACTTCAATACCTTGGCATATATGTCTGTACTTGTTCGCACCTGATATATAGCAAAAAAAGAAGCCTTGCGGCTTCTTTTTTATTTGTTCTAATTTTTACCTGAGCAGTGACAAAACGTTCTGCGGAGCACTGTTTGCCTGCGCCAGCATTGCTGTTGCCGCCTGCGCCATTATGTTGCTCTTTGTGAAGTTCGTCATTTCGGAAGCTATATCTACGTCGCGGATACGACTTTCTGCTGCCTGCAGGTTTTCTGCGGAGATCTTCAAGTTGTTTATCTTGTAGGTCATCCTGTTCTGCATAGCACCCAGAAGAGCCCTCTGATCTGAAACTGTGTTTACAGCATCACGAACAGCAGTTATTGCCTTGCCTGCATCATCTTGTGACCATATACTGGAATCATCCAATCCCAGACCCTTTGTGTTCATAGCGCCTATGTTTATGCTGAGCTGCTCGTCTTCAAGTGCACCAACTTGTATCTTCATTTCGCCATATTCGCTATCCGCTATTGCAGTACCTGTAAGTGAGACTTCTGCTTTAACATCGTCCACTATTATAGAATTATCCTTTACATATGAAACATTGTTTATTGTGCCCATCTGTTTGAACAGATCCTGCACGCTATCACCCTCATTGTAAACAGCCGTGTATGTTTTGCCGGAAATCTTTATATTTATCTGATCTCCCGCCTTAAGCTTCGCGGGGTCAAATTCTATTTTCGTTCCCTTTATAGCGGTGGATACATGCCTTGCATTTACGCTGAAGCTTGTATCGGCAGTAGCTTGCTCAATTTTTATAGTATTCGCCGCTGCTGTTATAGCAGTGCCGGAGGGCGGAACCGCAGCTGCCAACGCCGTTGCCAGAGTATTTGAAGACGTAACGCCATTGGAGAACAATATACCTATATTACCGGATTTTGTATCAGCAAGACTACTTACCAGCTCATACGTCTTGTCACCCAGTATGAGAGTGTCACCCACGCTCATCTTAGACGAATCAAGCGTAACCGTATTATTCAGCTTACCTGCCGTGCCGGGAGCAGTCGTTGTAACGGCGCCGCCGCCCGTTATTGAGGTGGTGGCTTTAGCCAAACCGGTTGCCGGATCTTTTATTGTTCCCAGAGTCATTGATACATTGGTAACTGCAGATGTTGGTTTTCCTGTTTCCGTTGCAACAAGCTGAATTTTGTTCGCAGCAAAAGTAACAGTATACTTATCACCATTACCGTCTGCAACAGTCATTCCGTTGAAAAGCGCTCCTCCTGCTTTTGATACGTCATCCGCAGTATTTGCGCTAACATCAGATGTGAACTTACTGGTTATGGTATTTGTTTTGCCATCTGCCGTAGTTATTGTCATGCTTACTTCTGTTCCCGCACCTACATAATTGCCTGCTGAAGCTGCGCTTGCAAATACTGCGGTTGTAATAAAGTCTGCCTTTGTAGCACCTGTAGCTCCGGGAACTATAGATACTATGCCCTTCATTGCAGCGGCATCGCCCATGCTTGTAGCATACAATCCAACAGTGGCAGCGCTTCTCTGGAGGCCTTCAACAGACAGGGAACCATCCAATATTTTCATATTGTTGAATGTGGTCTGCTCTGCTATGTCGTTTATCTCGCGCTTTAGCTGATCGAATTCCTTGGCTACCTGTGTTCGGTCAAAATCCTGATTGGTGCCCGTAGCAGACTGTACTGCCAGCTCGTTCATTCTCTGCAGCATGGAGTGCACTTCCTGCAGCGCGCCCTCAGCCGTCTGTATCAGAGAAGCAGCATCCTGAGAGTTTAGCGTAGCCCTGTTAAGGCCGCGTATCTGTGAGCGCATTTTTTCGGATATAGCAAGACCCGCAG